>NZ_CP122312.1:0-1200000 GCF_029814175.1 Halospeciosus flavus
GGGCGGGTCACTGCTTCATCGCCCCCATGGTCAGCCCGCTCACGAGGTAGTTCTTCACGATCATGCCGAAGAGGACCATCGGGAGGAGGATGACGACGCCGATGGCCATCACCTGCCCCCACAGGGTCCCGGTCTGGGTCACGAGCTGGGCGGCCGCGACCGGGATCGTCTGGGTCTCGCTGTTCGTGAAGATCAGCGCGAACAGGAAGTCGTTCCACGCGAAGACGATGGAGATGATCGCCGTCGCGCCCATCCCCGGGAGGACGAGCGGGAGTGCGACCTTGTAGAACGCCTGCCACCGCGTCGCGCCGTCTATCTGTGCGGCCTCTTCGAGTTCCTCGGGAATCTCGTCGAAGAACGACCGCATCAGCCAGATGGCGAACGGGAGGTTGAACGTGGTGTACGCGATGATCAGCCCGAGGTAGGTGTTCAACAACCCGAGGAAGTTGTAGATGAAGAACAGGGGGACGATGACGACCGCGATCGGCGCCATTCGCGTCGAGATGATCCAGAACGCGAGGTGCTTCTTGCCGGACATCTCGATGCGCGAGTCCGTACCCCCGAGTGTCCCGAGTGACACCGCGATGACGGCGCTCGACACCGAGACGATCGCGCTGTTCATGAGGTACTTCGTCAGCGGATTCGCGCCGAACAGCAACTCCTGGTAGTAGCGGAGTGTCGGGTCGAAGATGAGGTCCGGCGGCATCGTGAACATGCTCGTCCGGATCTTCAGCGACGAGATGAGCATCCAGACGATGGGGACGAGCGTCCACAGTGCGAACAGCACGAGGATCGCGTAGGGTGCGATCTGCTGTATCCTGTCCTGGAACGACGTCTGGTGGGCGGCTGCGTTACTCATTGTCGCCAGCACCTCCCATGATCGTCTCGACGAAGAACATTCCGAGGAGGACGGTCACGACGAGCATCCCGACGCCGAGTGCGGACCCGTAGCCGAGATTGTAGAAGCGAAGCGACTGTTCGTAGACGAAGAAGCCGATGATCTTCGTCGCGTTCGCCGGGCCGCCGCCGGTCGTGATGAAGATTTTCGTGAAGTACCGCATCAGGTCCATCGACCGGAGCAACAGCGCGATGGCCAGCGCCGGCTTGAGCATCGGCAGCGTGATGTGCCAGAACTCTTGGAGTACGTTGGCGCCGTCGACGCGTGCGGCCTCGTACAGCTTGTGCGGGGATGGACTTCAAACCGGCGAGGACGATGAGGACCACCAGCGGCGTCCACTCCCACGTGTCCATCACGATGACTGCGGCCATCGCACCGACACTGTCGCCGAGAATTGGCTCGTTGACGAAGAGCCCGAGCTGATTCAACATCCAAGAGTACAGCCCGAAACTCGGGTTCAGGAGGAACTGCCAGAGGAGTCCGACGACGACCGGCGCGATCATCATCGGCATGATGATGACGCTCGTCAGGACGTTCTCGCCGCGGGAGACCCGGTCAAGCATCGTCGCGATGAGCGTTCCGAGCGTAATCTGGAGGGTGAGCGACCCACCGACGTAGACGACGGTGGCGTACCAAGAGTGCGCGACCGTCCCGTTGAACATCTGCCGGTAGTTCTGGAGTCCGATGAACGTCGGATTGTGGCCCGGCAGGAAGTTGATCTCCATGACCGACATCCAGAGGATGACGGCGAGGGGCGATACTGAGGATTCCCAGGACGAGGAGTGACGGAATCAGGAGCAGTGTCTCGAAGGACACCGGGACCGATTCCAGATACCCCGAACTGGTGTCGGGTTCTTTCCCGACGTGTATCTCTTCGTGATCGTGTTGCAGTGACATGGTTGTCGTGACGGGTCGGAATCGAGGTGCCGAAAGCGTGGGGGTTACTGCAGGGTCTGTTTCCTTTGCTATCGATGGACTGCATCGCTGCTTTCGGCGACTTCTTGTCGTTGATCATCTTCGAGACCTCCGTGTAGAGGATCTTGTCGAGTTCCGGCCACTGCGGGATGTGCGGACGGAGACCGACGTTGCTGTCCTTCCACGCCTCCCGGACGGGGGAACGACGTTCGGGTACTGGCTCTCCTCCGAGGACGCCTGGGCGGCCTGCTTGACCTCCTCCATGTTGTAGACCGAGTTCCGCGTCGGCGTCCCGCCGGTCTTCTTCAGGATACAAGGCTGAATCTCGGGCGACGTTGCCCAGGTGATGAACTTCCAGGCGGCTTTCTTCTCGGCGTCACTCGCGAACTTGTTGATGCCGATACCGGACCCGCCGTAGATGTTGGCGCTCCGCTTGTCCCCCTGCGGGAGCAGCGACCAGGAGACCTTGTCGGCGACCTGGCTCTGGTCCGGGTTCGTGAACATCGCGTTGAACTCGTGCCACTCGGGGCACATCGCGATCTTCCCCTGTGCGAAGGCCTGACCGACACCCGACCACGTCCAGGTCGTCGAGGGTGGGCGATGTCGATGAGGTTCTTGTAGAACTCCGCGGCCCCGACGCCGGTCTCCGCGAAGGTCGGCGTGATCTTGTCCGATTTGGGGACCTCGTCGCCGGGCTTCCCGTTGTACCCAGTGAAGTCCTCGGCGCCGTGGGCCCAGAACACGTTGTGGAAGTCACACTGTAGCGAGTCGTGTTGCTTCGCCTGGTGACCGGTCCCGTAGGGGACTTCGTCGACGTTCTCGTTCATCCACTTCGCCATCTCGAAGTACTCCTGCCACGTCCGCTCCGGACCTGGCTCGAACGGGAACCCGAGGTCCTTCTCGGCCTGCTCTTTGTACTTGTTGATGATGTCGTCGCGGTACACCCACATCATCGTCGGACAGTCGTAGGGGAACGCACGGAGGCGGCCGTCACCGTACCGACCACACGCGTCCAGATGACTGTCGATGAAGTCGTTGACGCCCTTCGGGACGTCTGCCCAGTCGTCGGAGTTGATGAACGGGTCGAGCGACTGGATGTAGGGGTAGTACTTCGCGCCGACGACGTACGGGTCGACGTAGAACGCCTGATAGTTCCCCGACTTGCTCGTCAGGTCGGACGCGATTTTCTCCGAGTAGTTGTTGAACGGGACCAGGGTCATGTTGACCGTGATTCCCGTCTGCTTCTGGAACTCGTCGACGATTCCCTTGATCGCGACCGACGGCGGCGTCGACTCGGAGATGAAGTTGATCTCCGAGGCTGGTTCGACGTCCTTCGGCGGCGTCGTGGTCTCGCCACCGCCGCCGCCACTGGAACAGCCCGCGATGCTCGCGACTCCGGCCGCGCCCGTCGCAGCCAGGAACCCGCGTCGTTTGGTAGTCGGCCCGTCGTTCGACGTATGCCCGTTGTCGTCTCCCATGGTATTTCGGCCCACTCAGGAATAATCATGTGTGTTAATAAATCTTCCTTACGATTGTTGATAGTACTGTCACGGAGTGAGCGGCCGGTTTCGGCGAACCGTCGAGCAGTCCGGTGATTCGGTCTCACGACCGTCTCCGCGTCGGTTCGACCGTGCCGCCGACGGCCGACCGACACGCTTTTGTCGTGATGTTTGTTCGCACCAACCATGCAGACTGCAGTGTTGACCGACGTCGAGGAGTTCGAAGTCCGGGAGCGAGCGCGGCCGGAACCGGCCGCCGAGGAGGTGCTCGTCGCCATCCGCGACGTCGGAATCTGTGGCTCCGACGTCCACTACTACGAACACGGTCGCATCGGCGACTACGTCGTGGAAGGTCCGCTGGTGCTCGGCCACGAGAGCGCCGGCGAGGTCGTCGCGACCGGCGAGGACGTCGACTCGGTGTCGGTCGGCGCGCGCGTCACACTGGAACCGGGCATCCCGTGTCGACAGTGCGCGCACTGCAAGCGCGGGGAGTACCACCTCTGCGAGGAAGTCGAATTCATGGCGACGCCGCCGCACGACGGGGCGTTCGCCGAGTACGTCGCGTGGCCGGCCGACTTCGTCTACGAACTCCCCGAGTCCGTCTCGACGCGCGAGGGCGCACTGTGCGAACCGCTCAGCGTCGGCATCCACGCTTGCCGTCGCGGCGACGTCGACGTCGGTGACACCGTCTTCGTCACGGGTGCCGGTCCCATCGGTCTACTCGTGATGGAGGCCGCACGCGCGATGGGCGCGACGGACGTCCTCGTGACCGACGTCGTCGAGTCGAAACTCGACCGTGCCGAGGCACGCGGGGCCGACCTGACCATCGACGTCACGCAGACCGACCTCGCGACCGCCGTCGACGAGTACACCGACGGCGTCGGTGCGGACGTCGTCGTCGAGGCGTCGGGCGCGAAACCCTCGATCAAATCGACGCTCGACGGCGTCCGGCGCGGTGGCACCGTCGTCCTCGTCGGCCTCGCGGACGAGGCCGAGGTCCCCATCGACGTCCTCGACGTCATCGACAACGAACTCGACGTCCACGGGTCGTTCCGGTACGCGAACACCTACGACGCGGCGGTCGACCTCCTCGCGGACGGCACCGTCGACGTCGAGGGAATCGTCGACTTCGAGAGTTCGCTCGACGACATCGACGCCGCCTTCCGCCGGTCGATGGAACCCGACACGGTCAAGGGCGTGATCACGATGGAGGACTGAGATCGTCGAATCCACTATTTCTGGACTCGGTGTTGGGAAATTATCCGAGTGTCGCCCCGAAACGCCTCCGTCGTGGCTGAGTCGTTCCACCGATAGTGGAATTCGAAATGTGGAAGGGGACCGACCGTTTTCGGGAGAGACATGAGCAACCGTGGGCAGGGTGTCCGCACGACGCACACCGTCTTCAGCGTCGTCGAGGCACTCGACCAGGAGGGTGGCGCCACGGCGACGGCGGTCGCCGACAGCCTCGACATCTCGAAGAGTAACGCCTACGACCACCTCTCGACGCTCCAGGAACTCGACTACGTCGTCAAGGACGGCGACCGCTACCAGCTAGGGCTGAAGTTCCTGAAACACGGCGTCCGGGCCAAGCAGAAACTCGACTTCGCCGACCACCTCGAGTCCGCGCTCGAAGCGCTCGCGGAGGAGACCGGCGAGATGGCCTGGTTCGTCGTCGAAGAGCACGGACAGGCCGTCTACGTCGAGAAGGCACTCGGGGAGGACGCCATCCAACCGTACGGCCGCGTCGGCAAGCGCGTCGACCTCCACGACATCGCGGCCGGCAAGGCCATCCTCTCGGAACTCCCGCGGCGGCGCGTCCACGAAATCGTCGACGAACACGGACTCACGCGCCACACCGAACACACGATCACCAGTCTCGACCGTCTCTTCGAGGAGTTAGACACGGTTCGAGAACAGGGATACGCCACGAACGAGAACGAGACGTTCGAGGGATTTCGCGCCGTCGCGAGTCCGGTGTCGCCGGAAGGGGACTTACAGGGCGCCGTCGTCATCTCTGGTCCACAAACACGCTTCGAGGGGGAGCGATTCCAGTCGGAACTCCCGGCTATCGTGTCACGCGTCGCGAACGAATTGGAGCTCGAAATCCTCTCACAGAACAACCGATAGAGCCTTTCTCCTTGCCGAATCTTTTAGTTACAGGCCGAGAGTGTCACGTTCGATGTCAGACGTTACCTACCTGAAAGAGGCAGAGGATGCCTCACTCGAGATCGACCAGGAAGTGACCGAGGCGGTCCGGGAGATCCTCGACGACGTTCGCGAGAACGGCGACGACGCGCTCCACCGTCTCACCCAGAAGTTCGACGACATCGAACGCGAAGAGATCCAGGTCTCCGAAGAAGAGATCGAACAGGCTCACGAGGCGCTGACGGAGGACGAACGCGCGGCCATCGACAACACGATCGAGAACGTCCGCGAGTTCCACGAGGAGCAGCTCCAGCACGTCGAGGGCTTCGAGAAGGAGTTCGAGGAGGGCGTCAACCTCGGCCAGCGCGTCGTCCCGGTCGAGTCCGCCGGCGCCTACGTTCCCGGCGGCCGCCACCCGCTCGTCGCAGCGCCGGCGATGTCCATCGTTCCCGCGAAGGTCGCGGGCGTCGAGGAGGTCGTCGCGTGTGCGCCGCCCCAGGAGAACGGAACGATCCAGCCGGCCCAACTCTACGCGATGGACCAGGCCGGGGCCGACCGTATCTACTGCGTCGGCGGCGCACAGGCCATCGGTTCGATGGCCTACGGGACGGAGTCCGTGACCGGCGTCGACAAGATCGTCGGGCCGGGCAACATCTTCACCGTCGAGGCGAAGCGGCAGGTGTTCGGCCACGTCGGTATCGACTTCCTCGCCGGTCCCTCGGAGGTCCTCGTCCTCGCCGACGAGACGGCCGACCCCGAACTCGTCGCGACCGACCTGCTCGCGCAGGCCGAACACGACCCGATGGCACGACCCATCCTCGTCACGACGAGTCGGGACGTCGCCGAGGAGACCCAGGAAGAACTCGAAGCGCAGTTCGGTCGGCTCCGGACCGAGGATACCGCCCGGGAGTCCTGGGACAACAACGGCGAGGTCGTCGTCGCGGACGACGTCGACACGGCCGTCGATGTGGCCAACGACTACGCCATCGAGCACCTCCAGGTCATGACGGAGAACCCGCGCGACCTGATGGACGACCTCTACAACTACGGGTCGATGTTCCTCGGCGACCACTCGCCGGTCGTCTTCGGCGACAAGGCCGTCGGGACCAACCACTCGCTCCCGACGCTCGAAGTCGCCCGCTACAGCGGCGGCATCACGGTCGGGACGTACCTCAAGACGCTCACTCACCAGCAACTCACCGCGGAGGGTGCCGCGACGATCGCCCCGTGGGCGGCGAAGATCTGCGAACTCGAAGGCACGCACGCCCACCAACTCTCCGCAGAGGCCCGTCTCCCCGACGACGAGAGCGAACTCTCCGAGGAAGCCCAGCGGATCAAGCCCAGCGACTGATTCCCCACAGGTCTACGACTCTACTCATTTCCCCAACGATGAACGTACTCGAAGTACTTGCCGTGGTCGTCCTCGGTTACTTCGTCTTCGTCGCGGTGTGGCTGACGAAGATCGAGGACTACCTCGCCGAAGCGGAGGAGAATCGCGCGGAGACACGTAGTCCGAACCGGGGTGAGCCACGTGGCGAGTAGTTCCGTCACGACCCTAGCCTGGGGGTTCCTCCTCGGCTACCTCGTGTTGATGATCGGACTCGGCTACAAGGGGTACCGGCAGACCGACTCCCAGGACGACTACGCGACGGCCCGCGGCGGGTTCGGCTTCCTCATGCTCTCGCTCGCGTACGCCGCCACGGTCGCCAGTGGGTCGACGTTCATGGGTATGCCCGGTATGGCCTACGGGATGGGGTTCAAGGTCGGCTACTACGCCATCCTCTACCCCGTCGGCGCCTACATCGGAATGATGATCGTCGCGCGTATCACGAAGAAGGTCGGTGACCGCTTCGGTTCGCAGTCGGTCCCGGACTTCCTCGGCGACCGCTACCAGAGCCCCGTCCTGCGGGTGCTCGCGGCGCTCGTCGCCCTGTTCCTCCTGTTCTACGTGATGTCGCAGATCACGGCCGCAGGGTGGCTCTTCGACACGATCCTCGGCGTCAACTACGACGTCGGTATCTGGCTCGCCGGTGGCCTCCTGCTCGTCTACCTCACTGCCGGTGGGACCTACGCGGACATCCTGACAGACGGCGTCCAGGGCGCCATCATGATCGCCATCACCGCCCTCGTCGCGTTCATGTTCGTCACCGGCTGGGGCATCGAGGGCGGCCCCGTCGCCGTCAACGCGGCGCTCCCGAGTCAGATGCAGTGGGACGTCCACACCAGCGACCAGAACGCGACGTTCGCGAGCGGGTGGGCGATCTTCTTGCTCCTCGTCGCGCACATCGGGTTCACCGCCCTGCCCCACCTCGGGAACAAGTTCTTCGCGATCAAGAGCACCCAGTACATGAAGAAGTTCATGCTGGCGTCCGCCGTCATCGGGATCTCGCTCCCGCTGATGTTCCTCGGCGGCATCGTCGGCCGTGCGATGGGCATCCAGGTACAGAACCCCGACGCCATCCTCCCCGTCCTCTTCATGCAGACGCTCCCGCCGGTCGTCGCGGCGTTCCTCAGCGTCGCGATCCTCAGCGCGATCGTCTCGACGGCGGACGGACTCATCATCGCCATCTCCCAGATCTTCGCGAACGACCTCTACCGGAAGACGTACGTCCCGATGAAAGACGAGCAACCGGACCAGTCGCGCATCGACCAGCGCGCGCTCTGGATCTCGCGGATCTCGACGGTGGTCGTGACCGTCGCCGCGATCCTCGCCGTCAGGACGCCACCGGAGTACCTCGCCGTCCTCCTCTGGGTCGGCATCGGCGGCATCATCGCCTCCTACGGTGGGCCGTACCTCGTCGGGACGCTCCGCGAGGAGACGTCGAAGACCGCCGCCATCACGGCGTTCGTCGCGGGCTTCCTGACGTTCTTCGTCCTCCACCTCGGCCCACGGTTCGGTCTCTACGAGGGCTGGTTCCCCTACAACCAGAACCCCTTCGCCGCGTCCGGTATCGGGTTCATGATCTCCTGTGCGCTGACGTACGTCGTCAGCAAGTTCACGGAACCGCTCCCCGAGGAACACCTGAACAAGGTGTTCTCGACGCGGCGCTCCGAGGAATCGACGGGTTCAGACGCACACGGCACCTCCGGAGACTGAACCCGTGACCGAAATCCGGACCATCGAGGCACGCCTCGACCGCGAAGCGGCCGTCGACCGGACGGCGACGACGTCGATGTGGCGGTACGCGTGGCGACAGCTCCAGTCGTGGTTCGGAAACGGTCCCGAACCGGAGCGGGTCCAGCGGTTGTACTACCCGAACTACATCGCGTACACGACCGTGACGATTCCGCGCCGGTTCGCTGGCGACCGCGTCGAGAAGTTCCTCGGCGGCGTCGACGGGATGACCGCCCGCTCGGGGGCCATCGACGTCGACCTCCCCGAGCGCGAACGCCATCGAGTCGACGACGAGTCGGTGCTCGAACCGGACGTCGACGACGACCGGGTGTACGACGAGTGGCGCGACTGGGTGTTCGAGTACGTCAACCGGAAGTTCCGCCCCCTCTCGAAACCGGAGTTCGACCTCGACGACGTCGAGTTGGTGTACACGCCCTACTGGGTCGTCGAGTTCGAGGACTCCACGTACGCGGTGAACGGTCTCACGAAGGCAGCCGACCCGATTCGGACGAACCAGCCGATCGACGAACAGTACCGACGGATCCGCTGACGCGGTCGGTTCGGGACTGTGTCTCCGTTCCGACCCCGTGAGGGGATTTCTCGCGCTCAGACGTGCTCTTCGACGAGCGACTGGAGTTGGTCGCGGACGGTCGCGACGTCCGTGCTCTCTATCGTCGTGCTCGTCTTCCGTTCGTCCGTCTCGGCTAACTCCGAGAGCAGTCCGCCGCGGCGGTCGACCTCGACGAACAGCGTGAGCGCGTCGGCGTCCGGACGGGCGACGAGTTCGACCTCGTCGAGGTCGTCGACGAACTGACCGGACTGCGGGCGGAACTCGAACTCCTGGACGAACGGCCGGCCGGTCGTGTAGCGGCCGTGGGGGTCGTACTCGCAGTCGGCCGTCCGGAACGAGAAGCCCAGTTCGTCCATCGCGTCGAAGACGGCCTGGAGACGCGGCGTCGGTTGGACGTCGAGGTAGTCGGTGTCTTCTGGGTCGACGGCACGTTCGATGTCGAGTTCGGTCTCGATCCAGACGCGCGTGTTGCCGATGGTGACCGGCGTCTCGTAAGGAACGTCGATGTCGACCGTCCGAGTCTCCTCGGCGTCGGGTTCGATGGTCAGCGACTCGGTGAGCGTGAAGCGGTCGATGTCGACTTCCGTGTAGCCGTCGTCGGTCTTGGCCCGCGTCTCCAGTTCGAAGCGGATCGCGCCGACGTCCTGTTCGGCGTTGCCGCCGGTGATCTGTACTTCGGCCTCGACGGTTTCGCCGGGCGTGACGGTCGTGGAGGGCAGGACGGTATCGACGGTCGCGTTGCCGATACCGATACTCGCGAGGATCTTTTTCATGGTGTCCACTCGACACCTCTCCAGGCGCCGAGTTGAATCTTTGCCCTGAATCTCACTACGTTTCACCCCGACTCCGCCCGAGCCACTGTGAGCCTCCCCGCTCAGGACTGGCCGGGCTTCTTCGAGTGCTCCCGGACCGACGTCGCGGGCTCCTTCCTGTTCTGGCCTCCGAGGAACGGGACGGTGTCACGGACGTCGATGGAGTCACTCCCGAGGACGACGAACCCGGTGAGGATCGTCAGGAAGCCCGCGATGGCGAGCGTCGAAATCGTCTCACCGAGGAGCGCCCAGCCACCGAGGCTCGCGACGACCGGGACGACGTAGAACGCGAGGTTCGCCCGAATCGCCCCGGTCTCGTCGATGAGTCCGAAGTAGGCGACGTAGGCGACGGCACCGGCGAAGAGGCCGACGTACGCGAGGGCGAGGAGGGCTTCCGACGTCCAGACGACGTTCGCGGCCGACTCGCCGCGCCACCAACTCAGGCCGTGCGTGAGAACCGCTGCGATGGGGAGTGCCCAGGCGGTCCGAGCGGTGCTCGACAGACTACTGTCGGCCCGCCGAACGAGGACGCTCCCGAGCGCGCCACTCACCGCACCGGCGAACAGGATGGACTTGCCGACGAGACCGCCGGTGAGGTTCCCGGGTCGGGATTCACGACGAGGACGACGCCGAGGAGTGCGAGCGCCATCCCGCTGGCCTCCCGCGAGGAGAGGCGCTCGTCGGCGAGCAGGAGTCCGGCGAACACCGGAGTCAGGATCGGGTTGAGGCTGAACATGATCGACCCGACCGCGCTGGTCGTGTACTGCTGGCCGACGAACAGTAACGCGTTCGTCAGTCCGATGGCGAAGACGCCGGTCGCGAGGATACTGGCGACGTCTCCGGCCGTCCGCGGGAGGAGTTGTCGCCGTGGGACCGCGTAGGCCGCGTAGAGCGCGATGGCGACGGTCGCGACGTCGTAGCGGAGTGCGACGAACAGGAGCGGCGGGAAGTAATCGAGGCCCGCCTTCGTCGCGACGAACGTCCCTCCGAAGAGGAGACTCGTCGCCACGAAGAGCGCAATCGTGCGACGGCCGACCATCTTACCGAGTCACCTCGTCGCGTCCGTGGCGGTCGAGTGCGACCGCCGTCTCGAGAGTGAGAGTCATCTTACTCTCCACTAGGCGTGTCGGCCATATAGTTCCGTTCAAGAAATTTTTCGCGGTAAGAAAAATGCTGACCCCGGTAAAATCCGGGACGGCACTGGGTGATTGCACCCCGTGAAAAATTTTCGACGGACGAAAACCGTTTTCCCGCGTCGGCTACCAGCACCGGTATGGAAGCGGAACTGGAAGAGATCGAGTTTCTCGCGCTCTCGCCCAACCGGGTCGAGGTGCTCAGACTCCTCGCGGCGGAGCCACGGACACGTCGCGAACTCGCGGCGGCGACCGACGCCTCGCAGGCGACGATCGGGCGCATCCTCCAGGACTTCGAGGAGCGTTCCTGGATCGAACGGACGAACGGTGAGTACGTCGCGACCCCGACCGGAACGTTGGTCGCTGACGGGTTCACGGACCTCCTCGACATCTTCGAGGTCGAGTCGAAACTCCGCGATGTCGTGGAGTACCTGCCGGCCGACGCCCTGGACTTCGACCTCCGGCACCTCGCGGACGCGACCATCACGACGCCGAGTCAGACCCGGCCGAACGCTCCAGTACAGCGCGTCCTCGACCTCCTGCGCGACGCCGAGGAGGTCCGCGTGTTCTCGCACGCGTTCAACGAGCACTCCTTCTCGAAGCCCTCGACGTGCTGGAGCTGCTCCTCGTGGAACTCGCGGACGTTCTCGATCGTGTTGTCGATGGCCGCGCGTTCGTCCTCCGTCAGCGCCTCGTGAGCCTGTTCGATCTCTTCTTCGGAGACCTGGATCTCTTCGCGTTCGATGTCGTCGAACTTCTGGGTGAGACGGTGGAGCGCGTCGTCGCCGTTCTCGCGAACGTCGTCGAGGATCTCCCGGACCGCCTCGGTCACTTCCTGGTCGATCTCGAGTGAGGCATCCTCTGCCTCTTTCAGGTAGGTAACGTCTGACATCGAACGTGACACTCTCGGCCTGTAACTAAAAGATTCGGCAAGGAGAAAGGCTCTATCGGTTGTTCTGTGAGAGGATTTCGAGCTCCAATTCGTTCGCGACGCGTGACACGATAGCCGGGAGTTCCGACTGGAATCGCTCCCCCTCGAAGCGTGTTTGTGGACCAGAGATGACGACGGCGCCCTGTAAGTCCCCTTCCGGCGACACCGGACTCGCGACGGCGCGAAATCCCTCGAACGTCTCGTTCTCGTTCGTGGCGTATCCCTGTTCTCGAACCGTGTCTAACTCCTCGAAGAGACGGTCGAGACTGGTGATCGTGTGTTCGGTGTGGCGCGTGAGTCCGTGTTCGTCGACGATTTCGTGGACGCGCCGCCGCGGGAGTTCCGAGAGGATGGCCTTGCCGGCCGCGATGTCGTGGAGGTCGACGCGCTTGCCGACGCGGCCGTACGGTTGGATGGCGTCCTCCCCGAGTGCCTTCTCGACGTAGACGGCCTGTCCGTGCTCTTCGACGACGAACCAGGCCATCTCGCCGGTCTCCTCCGCGAGCGCTTCGAGCGCGGACTCGAGGTGGTCGGCGAAGTCGAGTTTCTGCTTGGCCCGGACGCCGTGTTTCAGGAACTTCAGCCCAGCTGGTAGCGGTCGCCGTCCTTGACGACGTAGTCGAGTTCCTGGAGCGTCGAGAGGTGGTCGTAGGCGTTACTCTTCGAGATGTCGAGGCTGTCGGCGACCGCCGTCGCCGTGGCGCCACCCTCCTGGTCGAGTGCCTCGACGACGCTGAAGACGGTGTGCGTCGTGCGGACACCCTGCCCACGGTTGCTCATGTCTCTCCCGAAAACGGTCGGTCCCCTTCCACATTTCGAATTCCACTATCGGTGGAACGACTCAGCCACGACGGAGGCGTTTCGGGGCGACACTCGGATAATTTCCCAACACCGAGTCCAGAAATAGTGGATTCGACGATCTCAGTCCTCCATCGTGATCACGCCCTTGACCGTGTCGGGTTCCATCGACCGGCGGAAGGCGGCGTCGATGTCGTCGAGCGAACTCTCGAAGTCGACGATTCCCTCGACGTCGACGGTGCCGTCCGCGAGGAGGTCGACCGCCGCGTCGTAGGTGTTCGCGTACCGGAACGACCCGTGGACGTCGAGTTCGTTGTCGATGACGTCGAGGACGTCGATGGGGACCTCGGCCTCGTCCGCGAGGCCGACGAGGACGACGGTGCCACCGCGCCGGACGCCGTCGAGCGTCGATTTGATCGAGGGTTTCGCGCCCGACGCCTCGACGACGACGTCCGCACCGACGCCGTCGGTGTACTCGTCGACGGCGGTCGCGAGGTCGGTCTGCGTGACGTCGATGGTCAGGTCGGCCCCGCGTGCCTCGGCACGGTCGAGTTTCGACTCGACGACGTCGGTCACGAGGACGTCCGTCGCGCCCATCGCGCGTGCGGCCTCCATCACGAGTAGACCGATGGGACCGGCACCCGTGACGAAGACGGTGTCACCGACGTCGACGTCGCCGCGACGGCAAGCGTGGATGCCGACGCTGAGCGGTTCGCACAGTGCGCCCTCGCGCGTCGAGACGGACTCGGGGAGTTCGTAGACGAAGTCGGCCGGCCACGCGACGTACTCGGCGAACGCCCCGTCGTGCGGCGGCGTCGCCATGAATTCGACTTCCTCGCAGAGGTGGTACTCCCCGCGCTTGCAGTGCGCGCACTGTCGACACGGGATGCCCGGTTCCAGTGTGACGCGCGCGCCGACCGACACCGAGTCGACGTCCTCGCCGGTCGCGACGACCTCGCCGGCGCTCTCGTGGCCGAGCACCAGCGGACCTTCCACGACGTAGTCGCCGATGCGACCGTGTTCGTAGTAGTGGACGTCGGAGCCACAGATTCCGACGTCGCGGATGGCGACGAGCACCTCCTCGGCGGCCGGTTCCGGCCGCGCTCGCTCCCGGACTTCGAACTCCTCGACGTCGGTCAACACTGCAGTCTGCATGGTTGGTGCGAACAAACATCACGACAAAAGCGTGTCGGTCGGCCGTCGGCGGCACGGTCGAACCGACGCGGAGACGGTCGTGAGACCGAATCACCGGACTGCTCGACGGTTCGCCGAAACCGGCCGCTCACTCCGTGACAGTACTATCAACAATCGTAAGGAAGATTTATTAACACACATGATTATTCCTGAGTGGGCCGAAATACCATGGGAGACGACAACGGGCATACGTCGAACGACGGGCCGACTACCAAACGACGCGGGTTCCTGGCTGCGACGGGCGCGGCCGGAGTCGCGAGCATCGCGGGCTGTTCCAGTGGCGGCGGCGGTGGCGAGACCACGACGCCGCCGAAGGACGTCGAACCAGCCTCGGAGATCAACTTCATCTCCGAGTCGACGCCGCCGTCGGTCGCGATCAAGGGAATCGTCGACGAGTTCCAGAAGCAGACGGGAATCACGGTCAACATGACCCTGGTCCCGTTCAACAACTACTCGGAGAAAATCGCGTCCGACCTGACGAGCAAGTCGGGGAACTATCAGGCGTTCTACGTCGACCCGTACGTCGTCGGCGCGAAGTACTACCCCTACATCCAGTCGCTCGACCCGTTCATCAACTCCGACGACTGGGCAGACGTCCCGAAGGGCGTCAACGACTTCATCGACAGTCATCTGGACGCGTGTGGTCGGTACGGTGACGGCCGCCTCCGTGCGTTCCCCTACGACTGTCCGACGATGATGTGGGTGTACCGCGACGACATCATCAACAAGTACAAAGAGCAGGCCGAGAAGGACCTCGGGTTCCCGTTCGAGCCAGGTCCGGAGCGGACGTGGCAGGAGTACTTCGAGATGGCGAAGTGGATGAACGAGAACGTCGACGAAGTCCCCTACGGGACCGGTCACCAGGCGAAGCAACACGACTCGCTACAGTGTGACTTCCACAACGTGTTCTGGGCCCACGGCGCCGAGGACTTCACTGGGTACAACGGGAAGCCCGGCGACGAGGTCCCCAAATCGGACAAGATCACGCCGACCTTCGCGGAGACCGGCGTCGGGGCCGCGGAGTTCTACAAGAACCTCATCGACATCGCCCACCCGGGGTCGACGACCTGGACGTGGTCGGGTGTCGGTCAGGCCTTCGCACAGGGGAAGATCGCGATGTGCCCCGAGTGGCACGAGTTCAACGCGATGTTCACGAACCCGGACCAGAGCCAGGTCGCCGACAAGGTCTCCTGGTCGCTGCTCCCGCAGGGGGACAAGCGGAGCGCCAACATCTACGGCGGGTCCGGTATCGGCATCAACAAGTTCGCGAGTGACGCCGAGAAGAAAGCCGCCTGGAAGTTCATCACCTGGGCAACGTCGCCCGAGATTCAGCTCCGTATCCTGAAGAAGACCGGCGGGACGCCGACGCGGAACTCGGTCTACAACATGGAGGAGGTCAAGCAGGCCGCCCAGGCGTCCTCGGAGGAGAGCCAGTACCCGAACGTCGTTCCCCCCGTCCGGGAGGCGTGGAAGGACAGCAACGTCGGTCTCCGTCCGCACATCCCGCAGTGGCCGGAACTCGACAAGATCCTCTACACGGAGGTCTCGAAGATGATCAACGACAAGAAGTCGCCGAAAGCAGCGATGCAGTCCATCGATAGCAGCTGGAAACAGACCCTGCAGTAACCCCCCACGCTTTCGGCACCTCGATTCCGACCCGTCACGACAACCATGTCACTGCAACACGATCACGAAGAGATACACGTCGGGAAAGAACCCGACACCAGTTCGGGGTATCTGGAATCGGTCCCGGTGTCCTTCGAGACACTGCTCCTGATTCCGTCACTCCTCGTCCTGGGAATCCTCAGTATCGCCCCCCTCGCCGTCATCCTCTGGATGTCGGTCATGGAGATCAACTTCCTGCCGGGCCACAATCCGACGTTCATCGGACTCCAGAACTACCGGCAGATGTTCAACGGGACGGTCGCGCACTCTTGGTACGCCACCGTCGTCTACGTCGGTGGGTCGCTCACCCTCCAGATTACGCTCGGAACGCTCATCGCGACGATGCTTGACCGGGTCTCCCGCGGCGAGAACGTCCTGACGAGCGTCATCATCATGCCGATGATGATCGCGCCGGTCGTCGTCGGACTCCTCTGGCAGTTCCTCCTGAACCCGAGTTTCGGGCTGTACTCTTGGATGTTGAATCAGCTCGGGCTCTTCGTCAACGAGCCAATTCTCGGCGACAGTGTCGGTGCGATGGCCGCAGTCATCGTGATGGACACGTGGGAGTGGACGCCGCTGGTGGTCCTCATCGTCCTCGCCGGTTTGAAGTCCATCCCCGCACAGCTGTACGAGGCCGCACGCGTCGACGGCGCCAACGTACTCCAAGAGTTCTGGCACATCACGCTGCCGATGCTCAAGCCGGCGCTGGCCATCGCGCTGTTGCTCCGGTCGATGGACCTGATGCGGTACTTCACGAAAATCTTCATCACGACCGGCGGCGGCCCGGCGAACGCGACGAAGATCATCGGCTTCTTCGTCTACGAACAGTCGCTTCGCTTCTACAATCTCGGCTACGGGTCCGCACTCGGCGTCGGGATGCTCGTCGTGACCGTCCTCCTCGGAATGTTCTTCGTCGAGACGATCATGGGAGGTGCTGGCGACAATGAGTAACGCAGTCGCCCACCAGACGTCGTTCCAGGACAGGATACAGCAGATCGCACCCTACGCGATCCTCGTGCTGTTCGCACTGTGGACGCTCGTCCCCATCGTCTGGATGCTCATCTCGTCGCTGAAGATCCGGACGAGCATGTTCACGATGCCGCCGGACCTCATCTTCGACCCGACACTCCGCTACTACCAGGAGTTGCTGTTCGGCGCGAATCCGCTGACGAAGTACCTCATGAACAGCGCGATCGTCTCGGTGTCGAGCGCCGTCATCGCGGTGTCACTCGGGACACTCGGGGGGTACGGACTCTCGCGCATCGAGATGTCCGGCAAGAAGCACCTCGCGTTCTGGATCATCTCGACGCGAATGGCGCCGATCGCGGTCGTCATCGTCCCCCTGTTCTTCATCTACAACTTCCTCGGGTTGTTGAACACCTACCTCGGGCTGATCATCGCGTACACCACGTTCAACCTCCCGTTCGCCATCTGGCTGATGCGGTCGTTCTTCGACGAGATTCCCGAGGAACTCGAAGAGGCCGCACAGATAGACGGCGCGACGCGGTGGCAGGCGTTCTACAAGGTCGCACTCCCGCTCGTCCTCCCGGGGATGGGCGCGACGGCGATCATCTCCATCGTCTTCGCGTGGAACGACTTCCTGTTCGCGCTGATCTTCACGAACAGCGAGACCCAGACGATCCCGGTCGCGGCCGCCCAGCTCGTGACCCAGACCGGGACCCTGTGGGGGCAGGTGATGGCCATCGGCGTCGTCATCCTCCTCCCGATGGTCCTCTTCGGCATGATCGTGAAGAACTACCTCGTGAGCGGGCTGACCATGGGGGCGATGAAGCAGTGACCCGCCCCAGCCATCGAACGGTGTCAGGACGATGAGCGAACTGAACACACAGGGCGCCTTCGGCCACTCGGGGCTCAGAGAGACGCTCACCGAGAACGTCGGTATGTCGAGTTCGGAAGCCGACGTGTACCTCGCGCTGGTCCAGTACGGCAAGCAGTCGATGACGGAGATCGCCGACCACTCGGGCGTCCCGAAACAGCGAGTGTACGACGTCGTCGACGGCCTCCGCTCGGACGGGTTCGTCGAGATCGTCGACGAGTACCCGAAGAAGGCCTACGCCGTCGACCCGGCCGAGACGATCGAGCCACTCATCGACAGACTCCACCGGGCCGAGGACGAACTCGAGTCGCTCTACGAACGCGTCGAAGAGATCGAGGGCGGTATCAGCCTCTTCAAGAGCCGCGCGTCGATCGAGAAGCACGTCCGCGAAGTCCTCGACGAGGCCGAGGAGAGCGTCTATCTCACGATACCGTTCTCCGAACTCGACACGTTCGCGACGGACATCCGCGCGGTGAGAGAGCGGGGTGCCCGGGTACTGCTCGTCATCTCGAACCTCCCCGAAGCGCAGATCGGCGAGGACGCGGTCACCATAGACGAACAGTACCTCGACGTCGCCGACCGTATCCGTGGGATCAAGTCCAACGAGGAGTTTCTCTTGACGGCCGACCGGCGGAGTGCCATCTTCTGGACCGACGTCGACGAGACACGGATGACGAGCGACCAGCAGGGGTACCGCATCACAAACCCCGAGTTGGCGTTCACGCTCGACCGCTTCCTGGACGAGTCGATCTGGCCGCTCACGAAACCGGTCGCGAACCGCGATACGGACCCGACGTACCCAGAGCGCTACCTCCGGATGCGGAACTGTCTCATCGACCTGCGCGAAGCGACCGAGACACACCCGTTGCGCTCGTTCCGGGTCGAGTTCGAGGGCCACGACGTCGAGTCCCGCGAGGAGGTGACCAAGCGCGGGACGCTCGTCGGGTACCACTACTCGCCGTTCGACCGACGTGCGTACATGCAACTCGACGTGAACGGCGAGGGAGTCGTGACGGTCGGCGGGTGGAAGGCCACCCTGGAGGACTACGAGGCGCGTCGCATCACCATCGAACTGCACGAGGACCGTCGTGTCGGGAACCAGATGGACGACGAGACGGCCCGCCACCTCGAGTCGTGTCGAACGGCGCTCCCCGAGACGCTCGACGGGGTCACGATCGAACCGGTCTTCGGGTTCGACGGCTTCGTCGACCGAGTCCGGGAAATGGTCGACACGCGACAGGGGTCCGATTCGTACGACCAACTCGACGAACTCCAGACGTTCGGAGACCGCCTCAGCCGGTCGGCCGCGAGCGACACCTCGTTCACGAACGAGTGGATTCAGACGGATCTCCGGTGTGGCGGGCACACCTCGCACCTCTCGCGTGCGTTCGGCCGATTCGACTACGCGCCGACGCTCGTCGGCGCGTTCGGGAAGCCGATCGAGGACGTCTTCCTCGAGGAGTTCGGGGAGTACGACGTCTTCTCCTACGGCGCGCCGACGATCACCGACGCCGTCGAGTTCAACGACGGAAAGCTCATGCTCCAGGAGACCGGCGACCTCCCTTCACTCGACTGGGCGACACTCCGCGGGGAGATCGGTCTGGAGATGCTCGCCGACGCCGTCGACGGTTCGACGGTCCTCGGCATCGGCTACTGGGCCAGCGCCCCCTCGATGCCGACGGTCTGGGACGGGATTCGAGAGGAACTCTGGCCCCTCCTCGACGACCCACCGGACCGCATCTTCGTCGACCCGGCCGACGTGCGGCAACTCTCGACCGACCTCCTTGCCGAGGGTGCGCCGGCGCTCGAACGACTCGACGACTGCGCCCCCGTCACGGTGAGCGCGAACCGAGGGGAGACCGGCGTCTTCGCCGACCTCGGGTCGTCGACCGGCGACGAACGGCCGCTCGTCGACACCGTCGAAGACGCGCGAGACGCACTCGGTGTGACCCGGTTCGTCGGGCACTCTCCCACCGAATCCGCCGTCTGCGGTCCCGACGGCACGTTCCGGTCCGTCGTCCCGCGGGTCGACGACCCCGAACTGACGACCTCCGCGGGGGACCACTTCAACGCCGGACTCGTCCTCGCACAGCACCTCGATCTCGGCGACGGCGCGTCGCTCGTCCTGGGCAACGCGCTCGCGGGCCACTTCGTCCGTCACGGTGAGCCACCGACGTACGACCAGCTCCGGACCTTCGTCTCGGAGTACGAAACCAAGCTCGACTAACGACAATGGGACAGATTTCACTCAACGACGTCACGAAGACGTTCGACGACGGTAGTATCGTCGCAGTAGACGACCTGAACATCGAGATCGCCGACGGCGAGTTCCTCGTCCTCGTCGGCCCCTCGGGGTGTGGGAAATCCACCACCCTGCGGATGATCGCCGGCCTCGAGTCCATCAGCGCGGGCGACATCTCCATCGGAGACGTCCGCGTCAACAACCTGGAACCGCGCGAGCGAGACATCGCGATGGTGTTCCAGAACTACGCGCTCTACCCCCACAAGTCCGTGCGGGAGAACATCGGGTTCGGGCTCCGACTGTCGACCGACCTCTCGAACGCCGAAATCGAGGAGCGCGTCGAAGACGCGGCCGAGATGATGGGCATCGAGGACCTCCTCGACGACAAACCGAAACAGCTCTCCGGTGGGCAACAACAGCGTGTCGCCCTCGGCCGGGCCATCGTCCGGGAACCGGAGGCGTTCCTGTTCGACGAACCGCTCTCGAACCTCGACGCGAAGCTCCGCACGCACATGCGCACGGAGATCTCCCGTATCCAGCAGGAACTCGGTGTCACGTCCATCTACGTCACCCACGACCAGGCCGAGGCGATGACGATGGGCGACCGAATCGCCGTGCTGAACGACGGGCAACTCCAGCAGGTCGGGACGCCCAACGAGGTGTACGACCACCCCGAGAACCGCTTCGTCGCGAGTTTCATCGGCTCACCCTCGATGAACTTCGTCGACGCGACGGTCGACGTCCGCGACGACGGGACGTACGTCGTCGCGAAGAGCGGCGCCGACACGCTCTCGTACCCAGTCGACGACGTCGCCGCCGAACTGCGCTGGAAGACGGACAGTCCCTCGAAGTCGGCGTCCGTCCGGAGGACATCCGACACGTCGCAGACGACGAGGCACCCGACGAACGGGTCCAGACGGCACCAGTCGAGGTGGTCGAGCCGATGGGCAGCGACAACTTCCTCCACGTCGACCTCAACGGCGTGACGTGGACGTCGCGGGTCGACTCCCGCTACGAACCCGACCCCGGTGAGCAGTTCACCTTCACGTTCGACCTCGACGCGTTACACCTGTTCGCCGACGACGGGACGACGATCAAGTCGAAGAGCGAGCGACCCGAGACGACGACCGAACGGGAGGCGAGCGCGTAACATGGCCGACTCGACCACTCTTCCGGAGTCGATGCGTGCGTCGGTCCTGACCGACGTCGGATCCGTCGAAGTCGAGGAGCGCGAACTCCCCGAACCGGGTCCGAACGAGGTGCTCGTCCTGGTCGGCGCCTGCGGGGTCTGTATGACCGACTTCCACATGTACCACGGTTCGTTCGACGTCGAGACGCCACTGGTGCTCGGCCACGAGAGCGCCGGCGAGGTCGTCGCGACCGGCGACGACGTGAAGACGGCCGACGTCGGGGACCGTGTCGCGATGAACCCGGTCGTCCCGTGCCACGCCTGCAAGTACTGCAAGCGCGGCGAGACCCACCTCTGTGAACACAACACGTCTATCGGTGGGGCCGGCGAGACCATCATCGACGGCGCGTTCGCCGAGTACGTTCGCGTCCCCGAGACCAACGTCGAAGACGTCGGCGACATGCCCTACGAGCGGGCGGCCCTGGCCGAACCGCTCGCCTGCTGTATCCACGGCGTCGACCGCGTCGACATCGGTCACGGAGATAGCGTCGCCATCATCGGCGCGGGTCCCATCGGTCTGTTGCTCCTCCAGACGTTCCGCGACCGCGGTGCCGCGCCGGTCATCGTCTCGGAACTCGACGCCGAACGCCGGCAACTCGCCGAGGAACTCGGTGCCGACGTCACGATAGACCCGGCCGAAGAGGACCCCGTCGAGGTCGTCGACTCCATCGTCGGGAAGGTCGACGTCGCCGTCGAGGCGGTCGGGATGGTCCCGACCATCGAACAGGCCAACGAGATGGTCGCGAAGGGCGGTGACACTCTCGTCTTCGGCGTCCCCTCGCAGGACGCGACGCTGGAGATCGACCCCTTCGACGTGTACTTCCGGGAGGCGGACTACCGCGGGACGTACGCGCTCGACACGGACGACTTCCAGCGCGCGGTCAGACTCCTCGAGTACGGCCGTATCGAGACGGAACCCCTCGTCACCGAGACGCTGGGTCTCTCGGAACTCCCCACCGCGTTCGAACGGATGGAGAACACGGAGGGACTGAAGAAACTCGTCCGCCCCGGCCGTGAGACGGCCGAGGATGGAGGTGGACGATGAGCGACTTCGCAGTCCTCGATACGGACTCCGGGAACGCGGTCGTCGCCGCGCTGGACCACGGCATCGGTATGGGTGCCGTCGACGGGTTCGAGGACCCGGAACCGGTCCTCACGTCCGTCCTCGACGCCGAACCGGACGGCGTCCTCGTCGGACCGCACTTCGCCCGACACTACGCGGACCGGTTCGCGTCCTCGTCGACGGACTTGCTCGTCACCGCCGACTTCGTGTCGTTCTCGACGCACCCCGGCGAGTCCGTCGGTCCGGGAGTCCAGACTCAGCCGTTCGGCACCGACCTCCTCCGCGAACTCGACCCCGTCGGCGTGAAGTCGGTGCTCGCGTTCGGCCGCGACGACCCCGAGACGTTCCGCCGGAACGTCGAGTACATCGGCGAACTCGAACGCGAACTCCGCGGGACGGGCATCCCCCTCATCGTCGAGACCGTGATGTGGGGCGACGCGATTCCCTCGCGCTTCGAGACCGAAGCGGAGTACGTCGCCGACTCGGCCCGAATCGGATGGGAACTCGGCGCGGATATCCTGAAGGTTCCCTACACGGGGTCCGTCGAGAGTTTCGAACCGGTCGCGTCGAACGCGCCCGTCCCGACGATGGTTCTCGGCGGGCCCGCGTCCGGGTCGACGCGAGCGATCCTCGACGACGTCGCGGGCGCGGTCGCCGGCGGTGCCCGCGGTCTCATCGTCGGCCGATCCATCTGGCAGACCGAGGACCCCACCGCCGTCGTCGAGGCCATGAACGGCATCGTCCACGAAGGGAAGAGCGTCGACGCCGTCTGGGACCAGAACTGAGGCGGCACGGCCACCGTCGTCGCCTACCGCACGGTGTAGCCGCCGTCGATGGTCACGGACTCGCCGGTCACGTACGAGGAGGCCTCCGACGAGAGGAAGACCACGAGCGGACCGAGCGTCTCCGGCGGGGCGATCTCGTCCTGGAGCATTCGGCGGCGCCAGGCGTTGGCCATCGTCTCGTCGTTCTCCAGTACCTCCTCGACCATGTCGGTCGCGATGTACCCCGGGTTGACGTTGTTCACGCGGATGTCGTACTCCGCCCACTCCGAGGCGAGTTGGTTCTTCATGCCTTCGAGTCCCGCCTTCGAGGCGTTGTAGCCGACCTGTGGCTGTGGGTGGTTTGCGACGAACGCGGACACCGAGGAGACGTTGACGATGGAGCCACCGCCGTCGTCGATCATCGCCCGGCCCGCGTGCTTCGCGCAGAGGAAGGCCCCGGTGAGGTTTATCTCGACGACACGGCGCCACTCCTGGAGACTCATCTCCTCCGCCGGGACGTTGATGGTTATCCCGGCGTTGTTGACGAGGACGTCCGGCGTCCCGAACTCCGCCCGGACCGTCTCGACCATCGCCTCGACCATCGCCTCGTCCGTGACGTCGACCGGGACGGCGAGCGTGTCGGCACCGGTCTCGGAAGCGATCTCCGCCGCGGTCTCCCGTCCCGATTCTTCGTCTCTGTTCGCGACGACGACGTTCGCACCCGCCTCCGCGAGCGCGGTCGCGAGCGCCCGCCCGATCCCTCGATTCCCACCGGTCACGATCGCGGTCCGCCCGTCGAGGCGGAACTGGTCAGAACAGTCACGTGTCGTGAGTTACCGGGACACAGAATGAAGATTGTGGAACGTCAGTCGGAATCGGACAGTCGGTTCACACCCCGAACGGCGCGGCCTGCCGGCGGGCACGTCGGCCGTGTTCCACTTCGACCAGAGCTAAGACGTCCGAGGACAGACGGGAGAACGAATGCGTCCCGAGGACGTCCTGTTGCCGACCGGAACGCGACGGCCGAGAGATATCGAGGTGGTCGAGACGTGATCCTGACGGTGACGCCGAACCCGGCCGTCGACCAGACCGTCCGCCTCGACGACACTCTCTCCGCGGACGGGGTGAATCGGAGTTCCGACACCCGGTTCGACGCCGGGGGGAAGGGAGTCAACGTCGCGAAGTACCTCGCGGCCCTCGACACCGACACCGTCGCCTCGGGGATCGTCGGTGGCTTCCTCGGCGAGTACGTCGAGCGCGAACTCGACGCAGCGGGCGTGGCGAACGACTTCGTCGCGACCGACGGACTGACCCGACTCAACACGACGATACTCGACGCGGCGGACGAGTACAAGGTGAACCAGACGGGACCGCGAGTAGCCGCAACCGCGGTCGACGAGTTGGTCGAGACGGTCCGGCGTCACGACCCGGACACCGTTCTCGTCGGCGGCAGTCTCCCACCGGGGTTCGACGGAGACGACCTCGACCGACTCGCGACCGCGGGCGACTGGCGGACGGCGGTCGACACCGGCGGGGAGCGACTCGCCGAACTCGCCGCGGACTACGACCTCTGCAAGCCGAACCGCGGCGAACTCGCCGACGCGACCGGGCTACCGACCGGGACCGTCGAGGAGTGTGCGGTCGCCGCGGAGGAGTTACGGGAGTCCGGGTTCACGACGGTCGTCGCCTCCCTCGGGAGCGACGGGGCCGTGCTGGCGACCGAGGGGTCGGTGTACCACGCGCCCGCACTCGGCGTCGAGGTGACCGACACCGTCGGCGCGGGCGACGCACTCCTCGCGGGCGTCCTCGCCGCACTCGACCGAGGGGCTTCCGGACCGGACGCGCTCGCAGCGGGAGTCGCCACGACCGCCCGGGTCGTCCAGGTCGCCGGGACGGCGCCGCCCTCGTTCACGGACCGGCGAGCAGAGCAGGTCGAGGCCTCGTCGGTTTAGAGATCGGCGTACGGGCCGGCCTTCGCCTCGGTGAGCCGCTCAACTTGCTCGTTGGAGAGGTCGATCGCCGCGGCAGCGAGGTTCTCCTCGAGTTGGTCGGTGGTTCGGGCGCCGACGATAGGCGCGGTGACACCGTCGCGGTGCGTGAGCCACGCGAGCGCGGTCTGTGCGGGCGTCGCGCCCACCTCGTCGGCGACGTCGTCGAGGACGTCGTGGACGTCGAAGTTCTCCTCGGTGAGGTAGGACTCTTCAAACCGGCTCGACTCGGCGGCGCGCGACTCGCCGGTCAACCCCTCCTCGCGGCTGTACTTTCCGGTCAGGAAGCCCTGTCCGAGCGGGCTCCACGGACACACCGCGAGCCCTTCCTCGCGCGCCATCTCGAGGTAGTCTCCTTCGATCTCGCGGTCTACGAGGTTGTACCGTGGCTGGAGGACGCTGAACGGTTCCCAGCCCTCGCGTTCGGCGATCTGGTTCGCCTTCGTGACTTTCCACGCGTTCGGGCGGAGCGTGGATGCGCCGAGGTAGTGGACCTTCCCGGACTCGACGAGACCGTTCAGCGTCTTCGTCATCTCGCGGGCGGACGTCCGGTCGTCCCAGCGGTGGATGTAGAGGACGTCGATGTAGTCGGTGTCGAGTCGGTCGAGAATCGCGTCGACGCGGTTTCGGAGGGTCTTCCGGTTCGTCCCGCGACTGTTCGGGTCGCCGTCGCGAATCTGCCAGAAAATCTTCGAGGCGATGGTGAATCGCTCGCGGTCGTGGCCGCGCTCGTCGAGCCAGTTGCCGATCCAGCGCTCGCTGTCGCCGTCGCCGTACACGTCGGCCGTGTCGATGTACCGACCGCCCGCGTCGGCGTACGCGTCGAGGAGTTCGTAGGCGCGCTCTTCGTCGATTTCGACGTTCCCCGCTTCGGTCTCACGCCCGAAGCGCCACGTCCCGAACTGGAGTTCGCTCGTCTGGATGCCGGTGGAACCGAGTTGGACGAAATCGAGGTCGAGGTCGCGGTCGACGTCGGATGCAGCCATGTCGAGCGGACGTACACAGGACGACCGGAAAAGCGTTGAGCAAGCGGCGGACGCGGTGGACAGGCTCACGCAGTCGCCCGGTCAGTCGCCCCGGTACAGCCGTTCGTCGTACTCGTTGAGTGGGTAGAAGTCGTCGACGGCGTCGCGGAGTCGACCCGAGGCCGCGCCCTCGAACATCGCGGCCTCGACGACCTTCCCCTGGTCCTGCACGTACCGGATCGCCCGGTCGTAGTCGGCGTCGCCACTGACGACGACCGCGACGTCGTACGAGTCGTTGAACCCCTGCGCGATGAGTTCCGTCGCCAGTGCGACGTCGACTCCCTTCTCGGTCGGGAGCTCCCCCGACTCCTTCAGCTCGCGCGAGACGACGCGGAAGCCGAGTTCGCGCTGGAGAAACTCGTAGAAGTCGGACTTGTCGTCGCCAGGCGTGTGCGAGTCGAACAGGTACGGCCGCACGAGGTCGTAGTCCTCGGAGACGAGGTCGACGAGTTCGACGTAGTCGATTGCGTGCGTCTCGTCGTAGTGGTACTTCGCCGTCTGTTCGAGGTTCTGCGCGTCGACGAACAACATCGCCCGCTTCGACGTCATGTCCGGGGTTCGCCCGCTTTCCGGAAGAGTGCTGTCGCCCCCGTGCGGTCGCGAGAGCCAGTTAACCGCGTCGTCCCTCGTCACGACGGTGAGTCGACGCGAGTCGACCCTCGTTCGTCGGTGTGACGGTGGGTCGACGTGTTTCGACCCTCACTCGTCGAGCGCGACGTACTGGTCTTCCCACTCCCGACGGTCTTCGAGTTCCCGCTCGCCTCGCCGCGTCGTCGTGTAGACGTTCGTTCGCTGGTCGAGTTCGCCCTTCTCCACCAATCCCTTGTCGACGAGTGTATCGAGGTTCGGGTAGAGCCGTCCGTGGTGGATCTCCGACGTGTAGTACTCCTCGAGTTCCTCCTTGATAGCGAGACCGTGTGGGTCGTCGAGCCCCGTGATCACGTACAGGAGGTCACGCTGAAAGCCGGTTAGGTCGTGCATCGTGCCTCTGAGTAGGGTTTTGAGTACAAGGTCAAAGTTGTTTGTACCGAAACGGCGACACGAACCGCCCGAACCGAGGAGACGAGGTCGTCCTCACGTGGCTACCGACCGCCTCCGAACGACACGCACGCCACAAGCCCTTAGCCGCCGGCCCGAGTCTACCCAGACAGAATGCTCGACAGCCTCGAAGAAGAGGTCGACATGTTCAGCCGTCACCTCGAGATCCTGCAGCTCGTCATCGAGAACGGCCCCATCGGCATCGTCAAACTCTCGAACGAGACTGGCCACCCACACCACAAGGTCCGCTACTCACTGCGTATTCTCGAAGAAGAGGAACTCATCGAGGCGACCAGCCAGGGCGCCGTCGCGACCGACCAGGCCGAGGAGTTCGTCGCCGAGACGAATGAGCGACTCGAAGAGATCGTCGAAAAACTCGAGAGTCTCAAGATCGAACCGGAAGCGGTCGAGTGAGAGAAAGCCTCGGGGCGCCGGAGGCTATCGACTCAGGAGTGAGAACAGCGCACCGAGCTCGTCCGCCGCGGCACGACCGCGACCCCGGGTACGACCGCCGTCGGACCCGGTCGGAATCGGGTCACCTCTACCGACTGCACCTGTGTCCTTCACTGTGAATGTGTCCGTCTGCTCACCAACGCTCACCTCATAGTCGCCCGCTTCGACCCGCTTCCCGTCCATCGCCGGAATCTCGCCGGGGACGACTTCGAGCGTCTTCAGCGGGGCGTCGATTCTCACGGTCCCGGTCTCACCCGCGTCGAGGGAAACACGTTCTGTGCCCATCAGCCGACGGTTCGGGTGGAGAACCGACCCGTACGACTGCGTGTTGTACGCCTCGACGACGTGATCTCCCGGTCGGTCACCAGTGTTTGTGACCTCGACTTGAACGGTCACCGACGGGTTTTTACTGACGTCCGGGACCGTCTTCGGAGTGACGCGAACGTTCGCGTACTCGAAGTCAGTGTAGCTCAGGCCGTGTCCGAACTCGTAGAGCGGGTCGTTCCCCTTGGCTGGCGCGTAGGCGTTGTAGTGGTTCGTGACCTGTCCGACCGACCGGGGCCAGACGAACGGGAGTTTCCCGCTGGGGTTGTTGTCGCCGAACAGCGTCCGCGCGACAGCAGTCCCGGCCGCGCTCCCGGGCTGGTAGGCCATCAAGAGCGCGTCGAGTTTCTCGAACGTCTGCTGTCCGCCTCGCGGGCTGCCCGCGAGTTCGACGCCGACGACAGGGGTGTCGTCCGAGGTCGCCTCGGCCACGGCGTCGACGACCTCTCGTTGTGCGTCCGGGAGCGCGAGTTCGTCGCGGTCACCGAAGCCCTCGGAGTGTGGACCCTCGCCGATAGTCACGACGACGGCGTCGGCGGACTCGGCCGCGCTCGTCACACCATCGCGGTTGTCGAAGGTGTACTTATCGCTGTCCTGCCACGGTTGGAAGGTGTATCCCGTCGGTTCAGACATGACCGTACCCGAGGCGATGTCCGTCTGGAGGCCTTCGAGCACTGTCGTGGCCCAGGGTCGTGCGTCGTGGTTCATGATTCCCTGCCACCCGAGTGTCCACCCACCCATCTGGGCGCGGAGTCCGGCGAGCTTCTCGACAAAGGGGCCGGTAACAAGCACGTCGTCGCTCTTCGAGAGGGGGAGCGCGTCCCCGTCGTTCTTCAAGAGCGTCATCGACTGCTCCGCGGCAGTGAGGGCGACGTCGCGACCCGCGCCGACGGCGTTCTTCACCTTCTCCTCGTCGACGTATGGGTCCTCGAACAGGCCGAGGTCCTTCTTCAACTGGAGAATGCGGCGAACCGCCTCGTCGACGCGGTCCTCGGAGAGATCACCGGACTCGACGAGATCGACGACAATTGAGATGAACTCGCCGGTATCGTCGGGGTTCATGTACATATCGACGCCGGCTTCGATACCGAGTTTGGTCGCCGTCCGGAGGTCCGGTGCGTAGTCGTGCATCTCTACCATTCGTTTGAAGTCCTTCCAGTCAGAGACGACGAGTCCGTCGTACCCCCACCGCTCGCGGAGAATTGTCGTCAACAGCCACGTCGACGCGTGCGCTGGAACACCGTTGACCGATCCGGAGTTGACCATCACCGTCTCAGGGTCGGCGTCGAGACCCTGCTCGTACGGCGGAAGAACGTTCGTGCGTAGGTCGCGCATCGAGGTTCGCCCGGCACTTCGGTCGTTCCCGTTGTGCGGAATCGAGTAGCCGCCAAAGTGCTTGACCGTCGCGGCGACCTGCGTCGTGTCCCCGCTGCCCTCGTAGCCTTCGACTTTCGCCCGCGAGAACGTCCCCGTCAGGTGAGGGTCCTCGCTGAACCCCTCGTAGAACCGTCCCCAGCGAGGGTCGCGCTGGAGGTCGGTCGTCGGCGAGAACGTCCAGTGAGCGCCGATCGCTTCGACGGAGGTACCCGTAACTTCGGCGGCAGCCTTCGCCAGACCGGGGTTTCGCGTCGCACCGAGACCGAGGTTGTGTGGAAAGACGGTCGACCCATCGACAGTCGCGTTACCGTGGACGGCGTCGATGCCGAAGACGAACGGAATCCCGTGTTCGGAGTTCTCGATGTTGTACTTCTGGAGCGCGTTGATCCGTTGGACGAGCGTCTTCGGGTCGAACGTCGGCGGGTTCGCGCCCCCAACGAGAATCGAGCCGACCTCGTGCTCGCTGAAGAGGTCGCCGACTTCCTTCGGGTCGAGCGAACCGACGTTCTTCTGGGTCAACTGACCCGCCTTCTGTTCGATCGAGAGTTTCTCGAGGAGTCGGTCGACGGAGTGCTTCCCCTCGGCCGCCTCGGCCACCTCAGTGCTGAGTTCCGTGCCAGCGGCGACCGACGCCGTCGCCCCCGTCGCTTTGAGGAATGTCCGTCGCGAGGTCCCAATATCCTCGTTACCGCTTGTATTGGTATTCTTTGACATTCAAGTGAACAATTATGTTAATGATATTTAAATCTAATTCTGTATTCATCGGATAACAGAGAGACGGCGTTCGAGAAAAAGTGTGGGGAGGGACGCTGCTCGCACGTGACCGAGTTCGGAGCTTTCGAGCGACTGGTTCCGTCGAACGTGGGGGGTGCCGTCAGAACCGCGGGGTAGCGAGTTCGTCTTCCGCCTCGGGATCGAGTTCGCGGTTCTTCAGCGCCTCGCCCGTCTGTCGGTCGAAGAGGTGGATCGTCTCCTCGGGGATGCGTGCGACGACGTCGTCGCCCTCGTGGAAGAGTCGCTGGCCGCCGACGACGCCGACGAACGGCTCGGCGTCTCGCTCCGCGAGTTCGAGGTAGAGGTTGTTCTCGTTGCCCATCGGCTCAACCACGTCGATCGTCACGTGGAAGTCGTGCGGTTCGGTCGCCTCGTCGACGATTTCAACGTCCTCGGGGCGGACACCGAGCGTGAGGTCGGTGGTGTCACTGAGTCGTTCGGCCGTCTCCGCGGAGAGATCGTAGTCGAGGCCATCCCCCACGAGTCGGTCGCCCTCGCGTTCGACCTCGAAGAAGTTCATCGACGGGTCGCCGACGAACCCCGCGACGAAGCGGTTCGCCGGCTTGTGGTAGGCTTCGAGCGGCGTCGCGACCTGCTGGAGAATTCCGTCGTCAAGGATGGCGATGCGGTCGCCCATCGTCATCGCCTCCGTCTGGTCGTGGGTGACGTAGACGGTAGTGACGTCGAGGTCCTCCTGGAGGCGCTGGAGTTCCGTCCGCATCGTCGAGCGGAGTTTCGCGTCCAAGTTCGAGAGCGGTTCGTCCATCAGGAAGACTTCGGGGTCGCGGACGATGGCCCGACCGAGGGCGACGCGCTGTTGTTGCCCGCCGGAGAGTTCGTCGGGCTTGCGTTCGAGGAGATCGTCGATTCCCATCGTCGCCGCGGCCGACTCCACGCGCTCGTTCATCTCGTCCATCGAGAGGTCGGTGGACTCCTCGAGGCCGAAACGCATGTTCTCCCGGACGGTCATGTGCGGGTAGAGCGCGTAGGACTGGAACACCATCGCGATGTCCCGGTCGGCCGGTTTCACGCCGTTGACGACCTCGTCGCCGATACGGAGTTCGCCGGACGTGATGGTTTCGAGACCGGCGACCATCCGTAGGGTCGTGGACTTCCCGCACCCCGAGGGACCGACGAGGACGAGGAATTCGCCGTCTCGGATGTCGATACTCGCGTCGTCGACGGCGACGATCGTGTCGCCGTCGTCGTCGAAGTGCTTCGTTACGCCGTCGAGTGTTAGGTTAGCCATAGTGGATACCTCCGAGTGTGTTCATCCTGCGACACCTTTCGCGAACTTGTCTCCGAAGAAGATGTAGACGAGCAGCGTCGGGAGCGCCGCGACGAACGCCCCGGCCATCTGCGTGTTGAACGACTGGATGATGCCACCCGTCAGGCTGTTCAGCGCCATCGTCACGACCGCCGCGGGGCCAGACCCCGAGGGGATGATGACAAGGGCGAACAGCAGGTCGTTCCAGACCTGCGTGAACTGGTAGATGAGCGTCACCGCGAATATCGGCGTCGAGAGCGGGAGGACGATGCGTCGGTAGATGGTGAACGCGTCCGCACCGTCGAGTCGCGCCGCTTCGACCATCTCGTCGGAGAACTTCGAGTAGTACCCACGGAAGAGCAGCGTCGTGATGGGGATGCCGTAGGCGGTGTGCGTCACGATGAGGTTGAACAGACTCGCGTAGTGTTCGTGCATCAGGGGAAGTCCCCAGAGGAACGAGAGGAGTTCTGGAGTGTTCAGGATCGCGAAGAACCGGAACAGCGGGACCAGCACTGCCTGGTACGGGATGAAGATCCCCGCGATGAACAACGCGACGATGGGGACCTGACCCCGCCAGTCGAGCGTCGTCAGCCCGTAGGCGGCGAGACTGCCCAGGAGCGCCGAGAAGATGGTCGCTGGAACCGCAAGGATGAGGGAGTTCAACAGGGCGTCGGTCATCTCGCGGAAGGCCGTCTGCCACGCCGCGAGGCTGAAACCCGTGACGGACGGCGGCATTATCGGGAGCGTTCGCTGGAACGCCTCCGACGACTTGAACGCCGTCATCAGGCCGGCTTCGAGCGGCGCGAGGTAGAAACCGACGAGACCGACGAGAATCGTGTACAGTACGACCCGTCGTACCGTGAGTCCGTCGGCGAACGCGCGAACGCGGGCGCGGTAGCCGGGTTCTGCGGTCGGTTCGCCTTCGGCTTCTGCGGGTGGGACTTCGGTCATAGTTCACCTCGGCGGTACTCGCTGTAGAGGTACGGTCCGATGACGGTCAGCGCCATCGCGAAGAGGATGAGACCGATGGTCGCACCGTACGCCCAGTTGTTCGCACTGAACGCCTCGCGGTACATCATCGTCGAGAGGATGTCCCCGAACGGGCCCGGGTTGGAACCGAACAGCACGTAGAGGAAGTCGAACGCCTTCAGCGCGAACACCATCAGGACGACGGCGGCGCTGATCGTCGACGACCGGAGTTGGGGGACGATGACCCGCTGGTACATCCGGAGCGTGCTCGCGCCGTCGACGCGTGCGGCCTCGTAGTGGTCGTCGGGGATGGCGCGGAGGCCGGCGAGGTAGACGACCATCGCGTACCCCGAGAACTGCCACGTGAGCGCGAACATGATCGCGAACAGTCGGTAGTAGAGTACGTCGGGGACCAGCGGAATCGCCCCGAGGATGCCCGTCGAGATACTCCCGCCGAGCCAGTTGGTCGAGATGGGGTCGAGTCCGAGCGTCGTGAGTACCGCGTTGAGGACGAGGTTGATGACCCCCGACTGCGGGTTGTACATCCACCGCCAGAAGACCGCGGTGACGACGAACGAGAGGCTCATCGGGAGCAGGTAGATAGTTCGGAAGGTGTTCTCGAAGCGGATCTTCTGGTCGACAAGGATGGCCAACAGCAAGCCGATGACCAGGCAGAATCCCGTGAACACGACCAGCAGGATGACCGTGTTCCGCGCGGCGATCCAGAAGGTCGGATCGGAGAACGCCTTCGCGTACGTTTCGAAGTCGAACTGGGAGATCGCGTACGTCGGGAGCGAGAGTCCCGAGAAGTCCGTCAGTGAGAGGACGAAGTTCCACCCGATGGCGCCGTAGACGAACAGCCCCATCAGGAGGAACGGCGGCAGCCAGAACGGCAACGAGCGAACGAACTCGCTGTCCAACGACGGGAGTCGCGACTCGCTCTCGACGGCGGTGCCACCGTCAGAACGGAGTTCTGACGACCCTCGCAGACGCCCTGTCTGCTCACCACCGTCGGAGCGAAGCTTCGACGAATCTCGCGAACCATCGCGGAACGCGTCCCCAGTGAGGTAGCGTTTCAGTCGTTGCAACATTATGTGAGAGGGAAGGGAGGGGGTCGACCGCGTTACTGGAAGACCTTGACGAGCTGGTTGTAGGTGTCGGAGACGTTGTAACTGGAGATGAAGGTGGACATGGCGCTACCGAACTTCGAGAGCTTGTCCGGACCGATCGCCAGACCGTGCTGGATGCTCGGCGGCTGTGCCTCGGAGTTCTTGAAGTCGTCCATCTGGTTCTGGAGGAAGGGACCGAACGCGTCCTTGGGGACGTCCGTACGCGGCGGAATCGACCCCTTTTTCGGGTTGAAGCGCTTCTGGGCGTCGACCGAGCCGACGTACCGGAGGAACTTCGTCGTCGCCTCCGGCGAGGGGTTGTTCGTCGGGAACGGGAACGAGTCCATGTTCATGCTGTACAGCCCCTCCGTCCCGGGGAACGGAACGTGGTCCCACTGCTTGCCGTACTCGAAGTTGCTGGCCGTCCGGTACATACCCGCGGCCCAGTCGCCCTGGTGGAAGAAGCCGGCCTCACCGTTGATGATGAGCTTGTTCGCCTCCGTCCAGGAGATGGAGCCGGCGTCGTCGTTGTAGTACTGGTGGTAGTCCTTGACGATCTGGAGGGTGTCCTTGATGGCCTCCGAGTTCGCCTCGACTTTGCCCTCGGTGAACGCGGTGTAGGTCTCCGCGCCGTACTCGCCGAGGAGGACCTGCGCCCAGAGCTGACCGGTCGACCACGCGGACTTCGTCTGCATCGCCATCCCCACGTAGCCCGCGTCCTCGACGGCCTTCATCGCGGCGACGAGGTCGCTCGGCTTCGAGATCGACGACGGGTCGACTCCGGCCTCCTCGACGACCGCGGTGTTGTAGAAGAGGTTGTTGAGGCGGTGGATGTTCAGCGGGACCGTCACGTAGTTCCCGCCGGGCTGTGCCGCCTGCTTGGGACCCGCGAGGTAGGCGGACTTCATGTCGTTGTGCCCCCAGACGCTCTCGCCGATGTTCTCGAGTTTGTCGGCCTGCACGTACGGCTGGAGGTTCGCGCCGGGCCACGCCTGCCACGAACTCGGTGGGTTGTTGTTCAGGATACGCTTCTTGATGACGGCCTGCAGGTTCTCGCCGGCGCCCCCCGCGACCGGGTTCTGCTCGACCGGAATCTCCGGGTACGCCTCTTTGAACCCCTCGAACAGCGCCTCGACCGCCGCGGCGCCGTCGCCACCGGTCCACCAGTGCTGAACCTTCAGCGTGTTGTATCCGTCCTGGGTCGTCGTCTGCTCGGTCGTTCCGTCCGACCCACCGTTTCCACCCGAACAGCCGGCGAGCCCGGCGATACCGAGAGCGCCCGCTGCGGTCAGGTACTTTCGCCGTGGGATACTGCTGTTATTATTCGACATAATTGTACCTCGATAATGAGAATCGACCGAGATAAGTGTTACCATCATGTTCATTCAGGTGCGAGTGAATAACACGGAACACACGGTGTCGCGGTGACACGAACCACTGGACGCACCTCCGCTCGGCGAGAGACAGACGGAGAGTAGTCGTCGTCGGTCGCGAGTAGTGAAAACACAGAAAAGACCCCCCGTCGACTACCCACCGATGAGCGAAATCGTCGACTACGAGCTGTACGAAGTACCACCACGCTGGCTGTTTCTACGTGTGGAGACGAGCGACGGACTCGTCGGGTGGGGAGAGCCAGTCGTCGAGGGGCGCGCGCACACAGTCCGTGCGGCCGTCGAGGAACTCCTCGACGACTACCTCCTCGGAATGGACCCGAACGCCATCGAAGACCACTGGCAGGAGATGTACCGCGGGGGGTTCTACCGGGGCGGTCCCGTCCTGATGAGCGCCATCGCCGGTATCGACCAGGCGCTCTGGGACATCAAGGGCAAGCGCTTTGACGCGCCCGTCTACGAACTGCTTGGCGGGAAAGCGCGCGAGCGAATCCGCGTCTACCAGTGGATCGGCGGCGACAGACCAGAAGGCGTCGCCGACGCCGCCCGCGAGAAGGTCGACGCCGGGTTCACTGCGCTCAAGATGAACGCGACGCCCGAACTTCGCCGGATCGACAATCCACAGGCCGTCGCCGACGCCAAAGAGCGTCTCCGCGCCGTCCGCGAGGCCGTCGGTCCCGAGATCGACGTCGGCGTCGACTTCCACGGTCGCGTCTCCAAACCGATGGCCAAGCGCCTCGCCGCCGAACTCGAGGAGTACGAACCGTTCTTCATCGAGGAACCGGTCCTCCCCGAGCACAACGACGCCCTCCCCGAAATCGCCGCCAAGACCTCGACACCCATTGCCACCGGAGAGCGGATGTACTCCCGCTGGGACTTCAAGGAGGTCTTCGAGCAGGGCGCCGTCGACCTGATCCAACCCGACCTCTCGCACGCCGGCGGCATCACCGAGGTCAAGAAGATCGCGAGCATGGCCGAAGCCTACGACGTCGCGATGGCTCCACACTGTCCGCTCGGCCCCATCGCCCTCGCCTCCTGTATCCAGGTCGACGCCTGCTCGCCGAACGCCCTCATCCAGGAGCAGAGTCTCGACATCCACTACAACGAGACCAGCGACGTCCTCGACTACCTCGACGACCCCTCGGTCTTCGACTACGAAGCGGGCTACGTCGACCTACCCGACGGCCCCGGTCTCGGTATCGAGATCGACGAGGACCACGTCCGCGAGATGGCCGACGAGGCTGTCGACTGGCACAACCCCGTCTGGCGTCACGACGACGGCAGCGTCGCCGAGTGGTGAACGGCGGCGTTTCTTCCGCGACCGACTGCGTCGTACGGTGACACAAATCTATATATGCGGTTGGTCTAACTCTATATTTAGATGGGTCTAAACTCGGTCGTCGTCGAGGTCTTCGTCACCTCCGTCCGCGACGGGTACGTGCAGGTGAGTGCCTTCGTGGCGGTGACAGTGTTGCTGTTCAGCTACGTCCAGTATCGCACGGACGGTCGGTTCGTCGCGGCCCTCTCGGCACGCCGCGAGTTACAACCGCTCGCGGGCGCGGTGATGGGACTGACACCGGGGTGTGGCGGCGCCATCGTGGTGATGCCGCTGTACGTTCGGGGGACCGTCTCGTTCGGGACCGTCGTCGCCACACTGGCAGCCACCGCGGGCGACTCCGCCTTCGTGATTCTCGCGCTGGCGCCGGAGGCAGCGCTGTACGCCTACGGACTCGCCTTCCTCGCGGCGGTCGGGTTCGGCTACCTCGTCGACTGGCACGGCCTGGGCGTGTCGCGCGTCGACGCCGCCGTCTCGCGTCTCTCCCGGACGTCCACCGACGGCGGGGTGCTCCAGACCGCGCCGACGACCGGCAGTGACGTCCACCACTACGACGGAGCGGGTTGCGCGACTCCCGAGGACCAGAAGCGACCGGCATCGGTCGGGCCGTGGCGCCGGCGACTGAGCGAGACGGCACTGGCACTCTGGTGGGTGGCCGCCGTAGTCGCGCTCGTCGCCGGGGTGCTCTACCTCCTCCGCGGAGCGCCCGACGTGCCGGTCGTCCTCGCACCGACCTACGCCGGCGCGTTCACGGTCGCCGGTATCCTCGGGACGACGCTCTCCGTCTACCTCTACGTCGTGGGTCGCCACGACCTCGGCCACGGCGCGGTCGGTGCGGGGAAGGATACGTTCGAGACCGTCCGCGAGACGCTCACGCACGCCGCGATGGAGACGTCGTTCGTCACGGTCTGGGTCGTCGTGGCCTACCTCCTCTACGAGTACGGCCTCCTGTTCACCGGGATCGACTTACAGACCGTCGCGGCCGCTGCCGGAGTCCTCGCGCCCATCGGCGGGGCCGTCGTCGGACTCGTACCCGGCTGTGGGCCACAGATCGTGCTCGCGGCGGCCTACGCCGAGGGGTCGATCCCCTTCTCGGCGCTGACCGCGAACGCCATCAGCCAGGACGGGGACGCACTCTTCCCGTTGCTGGCCATCGACAAGACCGCCGCCGTCGTCGCGAGCGTCTACACGACGGTCCCCGCGCTCGTCGTCGGCGTCGGTCTCCACCTCCTCTACGGCCCGATGTTCGGCTTCGGCGTCCTCGGATAGGGTCGCTACGCCTCCTCGGCCGTCTCGTCTTCGGACGGTTCGCGGACCACGAACACGTTCGACTCCCAGGTGAGTTTCGTCTCGCCGTCCTGGTCGACGGTCTCTAAGTCCGTGTGGACGATGCCACGCGACGGGTCGCTGTTCAGCGGGCGCTTGCCGGTCACTTCCTGCCGGACGGAGAGGACGTCGCCCGGGCGGACGGGGTTCTCCCACCGGAGTTCGTCGACGCCGGGTGAGCCGAGCGTCCCCTCCTCGCCGAACTGGTGGTCGACGAGCATCCGCATCGTCATCGCGCAAGTGTGCCACCCGGAGGCGATGAGACCGCCGTACGGCGACTCCGCCGCCGCCTCGGGGTCGACGTGGAACGGTTGTGGATCGTACTGCTCGGCGAACTCGATCACCTCCGACTCGGTTACCTCGTACTGGCCGAACTCCTCGACTTCACCGACAGTCACGTCAGCGTATTGCATACCACCAACCGCGACGACTCGCCTCTTCAAGCTTTGGTCGCCGGTGGAACCGTCAGCGACCCGCCCGGGAGGGGTCGAGGCGGTCGGCAACCGCGTCGGCGTCGGGGAGCGGGTCGTCGAGGGCCGCGTCGGTCGGTAGCGACTCGATCACCGCGAGCACGGACGTGAGACAGTCCGCCTCGGACGACGAGAGCGGGACCGCGACGACGCGGTCCCACGAGTCACCGACCGCGACACGGCTCTCGACGCGCTCGGCGAGCGAGTGGTAGAGGCGCGCGACGCTCTCGATCGGTTCGTCGACGAGGTCGGGCCGACGGTCGAACAGGAGCAGTGACTCGCGGAGACTGTCGAGAACCGCGGACCAGTGCTCGATACTGAGCGAGAGCGACGACGGGGCATCCGGGGACCGACTCGCAGAAGCCATACCTTGGTGATAGATAACACTCCACTTAACAGTTGCGCCGAATCGGGATTTCTACCACGTTCGTCGGCGCTTCGTCCATCAGTTGCACGAACGTACAATCGTTCGCCTAAGCCAGCGACCGTGGGCGCAGCGGGTTAGAGGGGTTCGTCGCCGTCAATGATTCGGACGGCGCGGTCGGCGAGAGCGGGGACGCGCTCCTCCATCTTCGGGTACATCGGGTCGTCGGAGTTCCCCTCGAGGTAGCGCCGGTAGAACATCTCACCGAGTCCGGCGAGTTTGTAGACCGCGAGCGCGCGGTAGAAGCGCTCGTGTTCGAACTCGAAGCCGGTCTGCTCCTCCCAGCGGTCGACAAGTTCCCGTCGGGTCGGGTACCCCTCACGCTCCATGAAGCGCGTGACGAGTTCGGGGACCTCCGGGGCGGGGTCTTTCGGGTCGCGCCAGTAGGAGAGCATCCACCCAAGGTCGGCCCGCGGGTCGCCGAGCGTACTCATCTCCCAGTCGAAGACGGCGACGAGGTCCGGCGGCGTGCCGGGTCCGTACATCACGTTGTCGAGTTTGTAGTCGCCGTGGACGAGCGTGTGCGGGTGCTCGTCGGGACAGTTCGCTTCGAGCCAGGTGCGGACGCGGTCGAGTTTGGGGACTTCCCGTTCGTCGGCGGTGCGCTCGAACGCCCAGTCGAGTTGTTTCCCCCAGCGGTCGACCTGCCGTTCGGTGTACCCGGGCGGGTGACCGAGGTCACCGAGGCCGACGGCCTCGTAGTCGACCTCGTGGATGGACGCGAGCGTGTCGACGAGTTCCTCGCCGACGCGTTCGCGCTGTGCGGGGTCGGCGAAGCGCTCGGGTTCGTCCTCGCGGAGGACGTCACCTTCGGCGCGGTCCATCACGTAGAAGTCACTCCCGATGATGGAGTGGTCGTCGCAGGCCGCGACCGTCGTCGGGACCGGGACCTCGGTGTCCTGGAGTGCGTCGACGACGCGATACTCCCGGAGGACGTCGTGTGCCGTCTCGGCCGTCTCGCCCGGCGGCGGCCGCCGGATGACCAGGTCGCGCGCGCCCCACTCGACGAACAGCGTCTCGTTCGAGTGGCCTTCGCCGTGTCGTTCGACGTGGAAGGAGTCTACGTCTCCGAGTTCCTCCGCGAGAAATTCGCGGAGTGCCGACTCGTCGACGAGTCGGTCGAAGTAGGACTCGCTCTGTTCCGTCATACTCCCCCGTATACATTCATCGTACGAATATGTATGGGTGTTCATTAACGGCAGTTGGGAATAGGCGCTAGACTTTTTACAACGTGATTGAAAGAGGGTAGCATGGACCTACGATACGACGACTCGGAGCGCGCCAAAGAGTTCGCCGAGAAGACCCGAGAGTTCATCGACGAAGTCGTCCTGCCCGTCGAGCGCGACGTGCTCGGCGAGGGACCGGTGAGCGAGGCCGTCGTCGACGAACTCCGCGAGGAAGCACAGGAGTACGGCGTCTACGCCCCCCACCTGCCCGAGGAGTACGGCGGCCACGACCTGAGCTACCGCGACATGCTCCCAGTCTTCGAGGAGGCGGGTCGCAGCCTCCTCGGTGCGACGGCGGTCCGCGTCGACGCGCCCGACGAGGGGAACATGCACACCCTGGAGATGTTCGGCACCGAGGAGCAGAAAGAGGAGTGGCTCCGCCCGCTCGTCCAGGGCGAGGCCCGCTCGGGCTTCTCGATGACCGAACCGTCGCCGGGTGCCGGCTCGGACCCGAAGATGATCCAGACCACCGCCGAGAAGGACGGCGACGAGTGGGTCATCGACGGCCACAAGTGGTGGACGACGCAGGGGACCGAGGCCGACGTCCTCATCGTGATGGCCCGCACCGACCAGGACGCCCACCCGTACTCGGGTTGTTCGCTGTTCCTCGTCCCGGCCGACACCGAGGGCGTGAACGTCGTCCGAGACATCCCGCACACCGGCGGCGGCGTGACGGGCGTCGGCCACGCCGAAATCGAGTACGACAACGTCCGCGTCCCCGAGAGCGCGCTCCTCGGTGAACTGAACGAGGGGTTCACGCACGCCCAGCAGCGACTCGGGCCAGCCCGTCTCACCCACTGTATGCGCTACTCCGGGATGGCCGAGCGCGCCCTCGACGTCGCGAAGGCCTACGTCACCGAGCGCGAGGCGTTCGACGGACCGCTCTCGGAGAAGCAGTCGGTCCGGTTCAACGTCGCCGAGGCCGAGATGAAACTCCACGCCATCCGGACGATGGTCCGTCACGCCGCCCGCCAGATCGAGGCCGGCGAAGAGGCCCGTATCCCCGTCTCGATGGCGAAGGTGTTCGCCGCGAACGCGACCCAGGAGATCATCGACGACGCCCTCCAGATGTGCGGGGGCAGCGGTATCAGCAAGGACCTGCCCATCGCCGACTTCTACGAGAGCGTCCGGCAGTTCCGCATCGTCGACGGGGCCGACGAGGTCCACAAGCGCGTCATCGCCCGCGCGGCGTTCGACGACCCCGAGATCGATCCCGAGGAACTCACGAACCTCCCGACGTTCTGAGCCGTGAGCGACCTCCCCCTCGTCCGCACCGACCGCGTCCGATTCGCCGAGACCGACGCCCAGGGCATCGTCTTCTACGGGGCGTTCTTCACGTGGCTCGACGAGGCGCTCAACGCCGCGCTCCGCGAGGCGGGCTACGACTACGACCGGATGCACGCGGACGGGTGGACGACCCACGTCGTCCACACCGAACTCGACTACCACGCCCCGGCTGAGTACGGCGACGTGGTCGAGCAGCGCTTCGCCGTCACCGACGTCGGCGAGTCGAGTATCCACACCGACTACGAGGCGCGGAACGAGGCGACCGGCGAGACCCTCGCCTCGGGGAGCACCGTCTACGCCGCCGCCGACGTCGAGACCGGCGAGAGCGTCCGCGTCCCCGACGACTTCCGAGCGGCGTTCGGCTTACTCGACGGCGAGTAAACATCCCGTCGTACTCTCCGGGTTTTTCCAGTACCGTCAGTCCTTATTACCCTCTCGCACGTGAGTACAGTCTATGGAAGATATCTTCGTCGGGCGCATCATGACCGCCGATCTCCACACGGTGACCCCGGACACGCTCGTGGAGGACGCGGCCCAGGTCATGCTCGACAACGACATCAGTTCGGTCGTCGTCGTCGACGAGGAGAACCGACTCGAAGGCATCCTCACGACGACCGACTTCGTCCACATCGTCGCGAAGAGTCAGCCGAAGGCGGAGACGTACGTCTCGCGGTACATGTCGACCGACATCGTCACTGCGGGTGCACAGGACACCATCCGGGACGTCGCCGACGCGATGGTCGACTACGGGTTCCACCACATGCCGGTCGTCGACGAGGAGGACCACGTCATCGGCATCATCACGACGGCCGACCTCACCGCCTACCTCTCGCACGTCCAGACGCCGAGTCCCTCGTAGTCTCCGCCGTTCTCTCACTCTCTCGACGCGCTCACGTACGCCGCACCGCCGGCGGCGACCGACACGACACCCGTGACGAGCAACAGCGGGTGGTAGCCGACGAACGCGGCCGCCGCAGTGAACAGCGGCGGGCCGATGGTCTGTCCGATCCGGATGGCGACCGTCCGGAGACTCATCACCCCGCCGCGGAAGCGCTCGCCGGTGAGCCCGCTCGTCTCCGAGTCGAGCGACGGGAGGAGCAATCCCTGCCCGCCGCCGAAGAAGAGGATGGCGCCGGCGATCTGGACCGGTGACGCCGCCAGCCAGATGCCGGTGAGTCCGACCCCGTAGGCGACGAACCCGAGTCCCGTGAGTTGCCAGTTCGTGAAGAGTTGGGCGAGGCGACCGTTCTGCGAGGAGGTGACGGCCGTCATCACCGACGACGTCGTGAGGACGAGACCGACACTGAACGACGAGAGACCGTACGTCTCGCCGAGGAGGAAGGGGAGCGCGGTGAGGAGCGCCCCGTAGAGGACGATGAACATCCCGACGTAGGCGCCGTAGAGGAGCGCGGCCTCCCGGGTCGGCACCGCCTCGACGACGTCGCGGAAGTAGTCGAGACTCGACGACTCACCGCCGGTGCCCGACTCCTCCAGAACGTAGAGCGCGAGGAGGCCGACCGGGACGCCGACCCAGTAGAGCGCGAACGGCGCGGCCCAGTGGACCGTGGCGAGCGCACCGCCGAGAAGCGGGTAGGCAGCCGTCCCCACGGAGAGGACCGTCCCGTTCAGGCCGATGAGTTGATTGCGCCGCTGGCCGGTGTACCGGTCGCCGAGTAACGTGACGGCCAGCGAGACGAGGGTACTCCCCGTCGCGCCCTGGATCCCCCGGAGGACGAGGATAGAGGTGAAGTCGTGGACGAAGACGATGGCGCCGCCCGAGATTCCGTAGACGACGAGGCTCGGGACGAGCGCGGCCCGCCTGCCGTAGCGGTCGGCGAGGATACCCATCACGGGCGCGAGGAAGATTCCGGGGAGCGCGTAGGCGGTGAGGAGGAGGCTCGCCTGCGCGTCCGTGAGCGCGAGTGCCTGCTTCACCGCGGGGAGGGCGGGGCTGATGAGCGAGACGCCCATCACGCCCATCAGCGAACTCGCGAGCGCGACGTGGAGGAACGGAGACCGCCAGGGCACACTCGTCGCGTCGTCCGACATCGGTTTCGACTCCGAGCGGGGCGGTGAAACCGGTGGCGATTCCGGCGACCGCTTCGCGTACCCGGCGAGTAGCCTTTTCCACCGAGCGGCCGACCCTCCGCGTATGACCGACGTCGCCGACTATCGTGACGACCTCGCCGACGCCCTCGAAGCGTGCGACTGGACTGTCGTCGACACGTTCGGGGACCTCGAAGGGAGCCCCTCACTCGTCGTCGCCGTCGAAGACCTCGGTCTCGCCGGCGAGACGTTCGAGCGTGCGGACGTCACAGTGGTGAAGCGCGGAAGCCCACGGCTTTAGCCCTGTCTCTTACCCACAAATCAAGTCGTCAGCATGAACTGTCTCAGTGGCAAGAACCAACAGATTTACGAAATTCTCCGGGTTCATCGGGTGTCGGAGGGGTCCCTGTTGAGCGGACTGGGAAATTTGGACACCCCCGTGGCCGGGAGTCGAACGGAGTTCGCATCACCAGTGTGTTTCTCCCAGTTTTAGATCGCTGCCGAGAGCAGCCGACCTGCTGCTCTAGAGCACCCCGGACTTATGGGTAAGAGACAGGGCTTTAGCCGTGGGAGGAAGCGCGTCCGCTTCGTCCAACAATCCACCGACGAGAGCATGGCCCACTCCCAATCGAACTCAAAACTATTAATAAAGTAAGACACGATAATGTGACGTGTATGGCGTGGGAGGTCACACGCACCGTGCGCGTTCGCCTTGACGTCCCCGACGACCGCAAGAGTGACCTCCACGCCACCAACGACTTGTTCCAGCATTGTGCGAACCGCACGAGTGAATGGGCGTGGCGCTATCCCGACGAGGAGTGCGTGACCAGCAAGAGCGACGCAGAAGACGCCCTGTACGAGGACCTCCGCGAGGAGACTAACGGGCTGCACGCAAACCTCGTCCAGAAAGCCATCAAACGCGCTATCAAGGATATCGACAACTGCGTCGATGACCTTGCCGACGGCGAGAATACGAGCCAACCAGAGTACGATACGTTCAGTATCGTCTACGACAAGCGAGCCGCCACGTACTACCGCGATAAGGTCAGTCTCGCCACGGTGAGCGGTCGCGTCGAGTGCGATTACGACTCCCCCGAGAATCCTGAAGGCACGCCGCACGGCGACTACCTCCTCAACGAGGACTACTCGTTCAGCACGAGCACCGTCCACTACGATAGTGAGGTCGACGAGTTCTACCTGCACGCAGTCATGGAACAGGAACTCGACGTAGACAGTCCTGAGAAAGCCGAGGATTCGAACGTCCTAGGCGTGGACTGCAACGTCGATGACCACATTGGCGTGACTTCGACGGGGGCATTCATCGGCAACGCTGACTACCTCAACCACCAACGCCGCGAGTTCGAGAAACGTCGCGCCAGCCTCCAGCAAACCGGAACGAGGAGTTCTCATTTGACGTTCCAACGCATCGGTGATCGGTTCGGTCGCTGGAGTGAAGACTACCTCCACCAGTGTTCCAAGGCCATCGTCGAAGAAGCCCATCGCCACGGGTGTACACACATCGCCCTCGAGAACTTGGAACAGATCCGTGAGCGGATTAGCGACGAGAAGAAGTTCCAGCAATGGGCGTTCAACGCCCTCCAAACGATGGTTGAGTACAAGGCCGAAGAATATGGGATTATCGTGGAGACAGTAAAGCCCCAGTACACGAGCCAACAATGCTCGAAATGCGGGTGTACGCTGGAGGAGAACCGCGACGGCCAGCACTTCGAGTGTCTGGACTGTTCCTACACGGCGAATGCAGACTACAACGCGGCGAAGAACGTGGCGCGAAAACTCGCGTTCAAACTCCAGCAGGGGCAGAAGTCCCCGGCTGGAGGGGCGTTCTGTCAGTACGCCCTGCAGTCAGGGATCATGACCGTGAGCGACACCTCAGTGTCCTCCGACACTCCCGTGTCGGGCTGAACGGGAGTCCACTGACAAGCCCGCCGCTTCAGCGGTGGGTCACTGACCATCTGTGTCACGAAGGTCGAGGTGTCCGCCGACCGAGTCGAAGTCACCGACGAGGACTGTGACCTCTCGAAGGGACAGCGCGAGACGCTCGACGACGTCTGCGACGAGAAACTCTCCGGCCCGGAGGTGACCGTCTGGGAGTACGAACCGGGGAGCTACGAGGACGACGTCGACGAGGTGGTCGAGACGGTACAGGACGTCTTCGAGGAGGAAGTCCGGTAGGCGCCGACGGTGGTCCAGTCGGACTGGAGACGGACTGAATCCGTTCGGCTGCCGTGAACGGGAGGCGCACGAGCGACGCGGACGGCCCGAGCGTTATTCCCCTCGCGGGCCGAACCCCGCCGCGTATGTCGAACGGAGGGGACCGACGGCGTCGCTACACGGACTGGCTCACGCCCATCGGCGAACACTTCGTCTACCAGCAGGACGGCCTCCCCGACGTCGACCTCGACGCCGAAGAGTGGCGCGTCTCCCTCGGCGGCGACCTCGAAGCGGCCGACGTCACGGTCGCGACCCTCCGGGAGTCGTACCCGACGGTCGCCGTCGCGCACACGATGGAGTGTGCGGGCAACTGCCGGGCGTACTTCGAACCGACCACCGGTTCCATCCAGTGGGGCATCGGCGGCGCGAGCACGGCGGTGTGGACCGGTGTCCCGGTCCGGGCGGTCCTCGAACGCCACGGTCTCGGGGCGGGCGCGGACGGCGATGGCCGGTGGCTGACGGCCGTCGGCGCCGACGAACCCGGCGGCGACACCGTCTTCGCGCGCTCGATTCCGCTCTCGAAGGCCCTCGACGACTGCGTGCTCGCATACGGGATGAACGGCGAGTCACTCCCCGAAGCGCACGGTCGGCCGGTCAGACTCGTCGTTCCCGGCTGGTACGGCGTGAACAGCGTCAAGTGGCTCACCGAACTCCGGGTGATGGACGGAATGGTCGCCGGCGAGTCGTGGGCCGACCGCGACGGCCGTGACTACACCTACTGGCAACAAGAAGAGTACCGCATCACGCCACCCGGTGAGGCGCCGACCGAGCACACGGACGTCGACACCTACGACACGTGGGAGCAACTGATGGGCGAGACCGTCGACCACCCCTACCCCTTCGACGCGAACGTGATGTCGGTCGTCGGCTACCCGCGCGGCGGGAGTACCGTCCAGCCACGCGAGGACGGGTACGTCGAGGTGCTGGGACTCGCGTGGGCCGGCGACGACGCCGTCGAGTGCGTCGAGGTGTCGACCGACGGCGGCGACACCTGGCACGAGGCCACCTTCCTCGGTCCCGACTACCCCGGTGCGTGGCGGCTCTTCCGGTACCTCTGGACGCCCGACTCCGGAACGCACACGGTCGTCAGCCGCGCCACCGACGAGCAGGGCCGGACGCAACCGGCGTGGATCTCCGGCCCGGTCGACTCGTTCGACGCGATCGACGACGACGAGTACCCGTGGAACGAGGGCGGGTTCGGCGCCAACGCCTACATGCCCCACAGCGCTCGGGTCCGCGTGCGTCCGGCCGAGTGAACGTGAAGACGTATGCGACGGCGGGCGCGCGAGCGTTCAGCCTCGTACGCCGTAGCTAACCTTCGACTCGGCGACGCGCCACTCGCCGTCTACCTTCCGGTACTCGTCCTCGTACTTCGCCTGCGTCCACCCGCTCTCGCCGTCGGGCGTCTCGTGGAAGAGCACGAGGTACCACTCGCCGACGGCCTCGTCCCCGGCGACCTCGATCAGGGGGTTGGTCACGACGTGGGCCGACTGCGCGAACGCCTCGTCGAACCCCTCGCTCGCGAAGGCGTAGAGTTCGTCGTGGCCCTCGTAGACGTCGCCGTTGTCGCGGACGAACCGGCCGTCCTCGGTGAACAGCGAGGCCCACTCCTCGTAGCGGCCGCCGTCGATGGTGAAACAGTACTCGTGCTTGAGGCGCTGAATCGCGCGGACGTCTGCCGCTGACATAGCAGAGTCGACGGCGAGCCGGGCCATAAATCTGGCCTCGGGGACGACTCGGTCGGTGAGTCGCCCGCCACCGTTTTGCGCCGGCCCCGGGAAGTGGCGGGTGAATGACGGCTATCTCCGCGACGGATCTCCGGAAGACGTACGGTGACGTGCGGGCACTCGACGGGATGTCGGTCGAGGTCGAGCGCGGCGAACTCTACGGCTTCCTCGGCCCGAACGGGGCCGGGAAGACGACGACGATGGAGGTACTCACCGGCCAACTCCGCCCCGACTCGGGGAGCGCGGCGGTCCTCGGGACGGACCCGACCGAGGAACCGGTCGAGACGCGAGCGCGGGTCGGCATCCTCCCCGAACAACTCTCGCCGCCGAGTTTCCTCACCCCACGGGAGTACTTCGACTTCGTGGGGCGCGTCCGCGGTCTCGACGACGACACCGTCGCCGAGCGCGCCGAGACGTGGGCCGAACGCCTCGGCTACACGGCGAAGGTCGACACGCTCTGTGCGGACCTCTCGCGCGGACAACAGCAGAAAGTGATGGTGACGCAGGCCTTCCTCCACGAACCCGACGCGGTGTTCATCGACGAACCGCTGGCGAACCTCGACCCCATCGTCCAGGAGCGCGTGAAACGCTTCCTCGTCGAGTACGCGGAGCGGGGGAACGCCGTCCTCGTCTCGACGCACAACGTCGAGGTCGCCGAGGACATCTGTACGCGCGTCGGTATCGTCACCAACGGGACGCTCGTCGCCGAACGGTCGGCCGACGAACTCGGTGAGGAGTCGCTGCTCGACGTCTTCTTCGAGGAGGTCGAGTCGGCGGGGTCGCGCGACACGCCGGTGCTGGAGGGGTGAGTCGATGAGTCGAGCCACCCGCACGCTGTTCGTCGAGTTAGTCCGCGAGGAGTGGCGTCTCCACGCCCGACTGTTCGGTGGGCGTCGATTCGCGCCCTTCCCGTTACTCGTCGCCGTCCTCGCGGCGGGCGCGGTCGTCGGCGCGTTCCTCGGCGGGACGGACGTCGGGACGCTCCGTCTCGGTGTCCACGCGCTCGTTCTCGGCTTCGGTCTCTACACCGGGACCGCGGGACTCGTCGGGACCGAACTCATCGAGCGCGTCCTCGGCGACGTGACGCTCCTCCTGTCCTCGTCGCGCACGCTCCCGGTCTCGCGGCGGGAGTTGCTCGGTCTCTTCCTCGTCAAGGACGCCGGCTACTACGCCGTCCTGTTCGTCCTCCCCATCGCGCTCGGCTTCGCGCCGCTGGCCGCGCTGGGCGTCTTCTCGATTGCGGCCGTCCCGTGGCTGTGGATCTCTCTCTCCGTCGTCTTCGCGGCCGGGATGGTCGCCACGGTCGGCGCCATCGCCGTCTGGACGCGCGGCGTCCCCGGGTGGGCTATCGGGGTGCTCGCCGGTCTCGCCGCCGTCGTGCTCGGCACTCTCGGTCTACTCGCTCCCGTCTGGGACACGCTCGTCGTCTTCGACGACGGGCCACTCGCCGCGCTCGGCGTCGTCGTCGCCGTCGTCTTCGTCGGCGGCGTCGCACTCCGGGGCTACGACCCGACGCACCGTCGACCGGCACGCACTAGGACCGACCGCTTCCGCGCGGTCGAGCGCCGACTCCCGGCCGAGACGAAGGGGCTGGTCACCAAGACGCTCCTCGACGTCGGCCGGTCGAGCGGCGGGTACGCCAAACCGTTCGTCTCGGTCGGTCTCCTCTTCGCGCTCGTCGCATTCCTCGTCGACCTCGTCCACTCCATCGTCGGACTCCAACCCGCGACCGGCGTCTTCTTCGGCGGCGTGCTCGCGCTGAGTGCGTTCACCACCTACAACTGGCTGACGCAGTTCGACAGCGTCGCCGAGTACCTCCTGCTCCCGGTCTCGGTGGCCGACGTCTTCCGGGCGAAGCGCGTCGCCTTCGTCGTCCTCGGCGCGCCCACGGCCCTGCTCGCCTACCTCGCCGCGCTCGCCGTCTTCCCGACGACACCTCTCGACGCCCTCCTCGGTGCCGTCGTGCTGGCCGGGTGCTCACTCTACTTCTACGGGCTCACCGTGTTCGTCGCGGGCTTCTCGCCCAACGAATTCCTCTTCGACACCGCCCGCTTCCTCGCCTTCTTCGTCGGCGTCGCCGTCCCGCTGATCCCGCTGCTCCTCGTCGGCTTCGTGCTCGCCCCGCGGAGCCTCACACTCGGGACGGCGGCCGTGACCGCCCTCGCGTCGGTCGCACTGGGCGCACTCGGCGTCTGGCTCTCCGGTCGCGCCGCCGGGCGGTGGGCCGAGACGTACCGGTCGGGGTGAGGGGGTCTAGTTCTTCCGGACGGTCGGACGACTGACCGGCCGACGCGGCGCACCGACCGTATCGATCCAGCCACCGTGACGAGTCAGCGGACACTAGCCGGATACAAAACTACACTTTACCTAATTCAATCCAAATTGTTTTGTGTCCCACTCTCGTTGTACTCGCTGATGTCGCGGACACGACTCCCACACGACGCGAAAGCCGGCCCGACGAAACCGGAAGTACGGGCCGTCCTCCGTGAGAAACTCGCGCTCGGTCCCGACGACCACTTCGTCGAGGTCGGCTCCTGTACGGGCGCCGTCACGGTCGAGGCGGCGCGGGACGCGGAGCGAGTCACTGCACTCGAACGGAAGGAGGACCGACTGGCAGTCACCCAACAGAACCTCGACGCGAACGGCGTCGAAGCACAAGTGGAGTTGCGTAACGCCGAGGCGCCCGAGGGGCTGCCCGACGACGCCGACGCGCTCTTCCTCGGCGGTAGCCGAAACTACGAGGCGGTCCTCGACCACGCCGCCGAGACGGGCGTCGACCGCGTGGTGATGAACGTCTCCCGCCTCGAAGTCGCGGGCGCGGCGACCGAGGCGTTCCGCGAGCGCGACCTGCTCGACGAGGTCGTCCAGTTCCAGGTGAGCCACGGCTACGAACTCGCAGGCGCGACCTCCTTCGACTCGGACAACCCCGTCTACATGCTCGTCGGTGGCATCGACGGCGACGAAGACGAGACTGGAGGTGACGCCGAGTGACCCTCTACGGCGTCGGCCTCGGCCCCGGCGAGTCCGACCTCGTGACCGTCCGCGGCAAGCGAATCCTCGAAGGAGCGGACGTCGTCTACTCGCCGGGCCGCCTCTCGCGCTCGGTGGCGCTCGACCACGTCGAGGCGGACGTTATCGGGGACCTCGACTTCCCGATGACGCGCGACCCGGAGAAACTCCGGAACGCGTGGAAGGAGGCCGCCAGCGAAGTCGCGCCCGTCGCCGCCGACGGGACGGCCGCGTTCGTCACGCTCGGCGACCCGAACGTCTACTCCACGTTCGGCCACCTCCGGCGCATCCTCGACGCGTTCCACCCCGAGGTGGACGTGGAGGTGGTGCCAGGCGTGAGCGCGGTCACCGCCTTCGCCACGGCGCTCGGCGTCGAAATCGACGCGGGTGCGGGCCTCGCCCTCCGCGAGGCCGCCGGCGGAAAGTCCCCGATTGGACCGGACCGACAAATCCTCTTCAAGGTGACCGACGCGCCCGCTACCCACGAGGGACTCGTCGAGGCCGGCTACGACGTGACCTACGGCCGTCGCCTGTTCATGGAGCAGGGCGAGACGCTCGTCACCCCGAACCCGGCAGACGTCGCCGAGCGGGACTACTACACGCTCGCCTACGCCGAGCGTCGGGGACTAGAGAAAGACCGTCCCACCGCGTTCGACGGGGTCGCGGGCGAGAGCGACGTCGACAACGAGGAGGTGAGCACCGGTGACTGACGACGGGACCGAAGCGGAGACGGACCCGCAGGACGCCATCGACGCCGCCTCCGCGGAGCGCGAACGCGGGCGCGACCCCCGCGTCTACGAACACACTGCCGGCGACGTGCAAGAGGGGATTCCGTTCGTCGGTGCAGGGCCGGGCGACCCCGGTCTCCTCACCGTGACCGGGAAGGAACTCGTCGAGACGGCCGACCTCGTCGTGCACGCGGGATCGCTGGTCAACAGCGAGTTGCTGGAGCGGTACTGCGCCGACGCGGAGACCGTCTCCTCGGTCGGGAAGGACCTGGAGGAGCTAATTCCGCTGATGCGCGACGCCTACGAGGCGGGACGGCACGTCGTCCGTCTGCACAGCGGTGACCCCGCTGTCTACGGTGCCGCCCTCGAACAGATGGACGCGCTCGAACAGGAAGGCGTCCCCACCTACATCGTTCCAGGCGTCACCTCTGCGTTCGCCGCGAGTGCGACCCTCCGCACGCAACTCACCCTGAACGGCACCGCCAACCACGTCGCGTTCACCCGCCCGCAGGGGAAGACCCTCGACCCCGAGGACGACCACATCTCCGACTTCGTCGAGATGGGCGACGTGACGACCTGTATCTACCTCGGGACCCACGCCATCCCCGACGTGATGGACCGCTTGCTCGACGACGGCCACGACCCCGAGACGCCAGTAACCGTCGTCTACCACGCCTCGTGGCCAGACGAGGACATCATCGAGGGGACCATCTCGACCATCGGTGAGAAAGTCGAGGAGGTGGGCTACCGCGCCTCGGCGCTCGTGATTATCGGCGACGCCGGCGCCGGCACGGGGTACGAGCGGTCGTACCTCTACGGCGATTGGGCGAACCGCGGTTCGGAGACCCAGGAGGCAGACGACTGACCATGAGTACCGACACAGACACCGACACCGATTCCGACACCGGGTCGCACTGTTCGACGCCCGACTCCGACGGGGAAGTCGCCGAGGACATCGCCATCGTCGCCTTCGAGCGGAAGATGGACACCGCCGAGAACATCGTCGACGGCATCGGCGACCGCTACGAGTCCATCGACGTGCTGGAGTACCACGGCGACGTCTTCGCCGAGTACTGGGGCGAGTACGACTGTTTCGTGGGCCTGATGGCTTCGGGCATCGCGATGCGGAAGACCGCCCCGCTGCTCGACGACAAGTGGGACGACCCCGCCGTCGTCGTCGTCGACGAGGAACTCACGTGGGCCATCCCACTCACGGGCGGGCACCACGGCGCGAATCAGGTCGCCGACGACCTCGCCTCGATGGGCGCCGTCCCCGCGATGACCACCGCCTCCGAAGCGGCCGGCAAGCAGGGCGTCGAGGAGCGCGCGAAGGGCCTCGACGCCCACGTCGTGAACGGAGACTCCACCGTCGCGACCAACCTCGCCGTCCTCGATGAGGAACTCGGTCCCGTCGCCCGCCTCGACGGGCCGAAGGCCGTCCTCGTCGGCGACGACGTGACCGTCCTCAAGCGAAACGAGGAGGATGGCGTCGTCCTCGGGACGGGGAGCGTCTCCGGCGCGACGAAAGCGCAGTTCCTCGACGCGTGGGAGTCCGTGCTCGACGACACCGACTACGACCTCGACGACGTGGAGTTCGTCGCCACCGGCACCCGCAAGGAAGAGGAGGAGGGCCTCCTCGCAGCCGCCGACGAACTCGGCCTCGGCGTCGTCTCCTTCGAGAGAGGTGTTGGAGGACCACGAGGGACCGACCCCCTCGAAGTCGAAGGAACTCATCGGGTGGCCCGGCATCTCCGAGGCGTCGGCCATCGCGGGTGGCCGCGAGAACGAACTCCTCGTCGAGAAGGAACGTTACGACGATGCTGTGACCGTGGCGGTGGGACGATGAGCGCGGATACGGACCTCGACGCCGACGACACGGCGGCCGTCGACACCAGCGACTACGGGACGCTCTACGTCGTCGGCATCGGTCCCGGTCTCCCCGGCGGGATGACCCAGCGCGCGAAAGACGTCGTCCGCACCGCGGACTGCGTCGTCGCCTCGAACCTCTACCAGGAGTTCCTCCGGCGAGACGGCACGCTCCCGCCGGAAGGGTCGGGAGAACGCCCCGACCAGGAGGTAGTCCGCTCGACGATGGGCCGGCAGGTCGAACTCGCCCGCGAAGCCTTCGAGCGCGTCCGCGACGGCGAGGACGTCGCACACGTCTCCGGGGGCGACCCCAACGTGTACGGCAAGTCCGACCTCGTCTACCTGATGGCCGAGGAGGACGAGGCCTACGACGTCCCCATCGAGATCGTACCGGGTGTCACGGCCGCCCTCGGCGGCGCCGCCAACCTCGGCGCGCCGCTCTCGAACGACTTCTGCACCATCTCGCTCTCCGAGAAGTGGCGCGGGTGGGAGGAAATCGAGGAGAAACTCCGTGCGGCGGCCATCAGCGGCTTCGTCGTCTTCCTCTACAACTGCTGGCGCGACTACGAGCGCGCCATCGAGGTCCTCAGAGAAGAACGGGCCGACCACGTCCCGGTCGCCATCGTCAACGACGCGGGCCGCGGCGACGCCGGACGTAACGTCGACGGCGAGACGCACACCATCACGACGCTCGGCGAAGTCACCGAGCACGACGAGAAGGTCGGCGGAATGGGCGCGTCCATCCTCGTCGGCACCCACGAGACGGAGGTATGGGAGAACGACCACGGCGAACACCTCGTCACCCCGCGCGGCGGGCGTGACGTCGACGACTTCTGACACACAACGATGAGCACTGACGACACCACGACCGAGACGGACGAATCGACCAGCAAGTGCGGCGCGAGTGAGACCACGCAGAGTTCGAGCAGTTCGACGTCGAGTTCGAAGTGCGGGGCTTCGACGTCGAGTGAGTCCTCGAAGAGCAAGTGCGATGCCTCCTCGTCCGCCACGAAGAAGAAGACCGAGGAGAAGGTCGGCTCCACCGTCGACGACTTCGAGGGCGACCCCGGGTCCCTCACGGCCGTCGGCCTCGGCCCCGGCGAACCCGAGGGGATGACCCAGCGCGCGAAAGCGGAACTCCTCGACGCCGAGCACATCGTCGGCTACACCACCTACACGGAACTCCTGCCCGACGAAATCATCGAGCAGGCCGACGACATGTACAACACCCCGATGTGCGGGGAAGTGTCTCGGACCGAGGAGGCCATCGACCGCGCGCTCGCGGGCAACGACGTCGCCATCATCGGGAGCGGCGACCCCAACGTGTACGCGCTCGCGGGTCTCGCACTCGAAATCGTCGAGTCGAAGGGCGCGACCGCCTCGATGCTCGACTTCGAGGTCGTGCCGGGCGTCCCGGCCGCGCAGTCCTGTGGCGCCCGCCTCGGCGCGCCGCTGGTGAACGACTCGGTGAGCGTCTCACTCTCCGACCACCTGACGCCGATGCCCGAAATCGAGTCGCGACTCCACGCGGTCGCCGGCGAGAGCTTCACCATCTCCATCTACAACCCCTGGAGCCGCAAGCGCCGCGAGAACTTCCAGAAGGCCTGCGAGATCCTCCTCACCCACCGCGACGAAGACACGCCGGTGGGTATCGTCCACGGCGCGAGCCGGGACGACGAGGCAGTCGAGATCACGACACTCGGCGAACTGGAGGCGTACGGCGAGACGGACCTCGTCGACATGACGACGACCATCGTCGTCGGCAACGAGGAGACGTACGTCTGGGACGGCCGGATGGTCACGCCCCGTGGCTACGAGAGCAAGTACGACTACTGGACCATGTACCGAGTCACCATCGACAGAGACGCCTGTACCGGCGTGTTCGCCTGCCTGACGCGCGACCCCCGGTTCGTCGAGGACGCCGAAGGGCTGGCGACGCTCGACCCCGACGCCGACCCCGCTCCGCCAGCGGGGGCCGACAGCGGAACCGTCGAGACGGACGCGGAGACGGTCGTCGGCGAGTTCGACGACGAGCGTGTCGACGAGGCCGAGCAGGCCGCGGCCGCCTGCCCGTTCGACGCGATCCGCGTCGAGGAACTGGACACGGAGCCGGAGGTGTCGCCGTGAGCATCCAGGTCGACACCCCGGACACCTTGCTCGCCGCGCACCCCGAGACGGCCTACTTCTGGGGCCACGTCGCCGGGAGCGGCGAACTCCGTGAGTCCTGCATCTCGCTCACGACCGGCGACGAAATCGCGGCCGACCGCCTCGCGGCCATCGCAGGCGGCGCGCAGGTCGACCACCGCATCGCCGAACGCGACTACGCCCACGACACCACCGTCACGCGCCGGCAGGACGAGTACACGGTGCAGGTGTTCGGCGACGTCTCGCGGCGGGCGGCCGCCGCGTTCGGCCTCCCGCTCGACGGCGAGGCCGGCGGCTACCGCTTCGACGCCTTCGCCGGCCACGAACGCCAACTCCTCCGGGGTCTCATCGAGGCGTGTGGCACCGTCTGCTTCAAGTCCTCGACCGGGACCGTCGGTCTCTCGTTCGTCCACGAGGACGAGCGCCTGTTAGAACGGATCCAGACCCTCCTCGGGGACCTCCCCGTCGACGCGCCGACGAACGACCTCGACAAGGCCTCTTCGGGCTACTGGTTCGGTGTCGACGACGCGGCCGTCCCCACGGTCGGCCCGTGGCTCTACGAGGAGAGCGAGGAGTCGGGGCTGTTCGCGCCATCGCGGCGGCGAAAGCTCCGCAAGAGCCTCGAACAGGCCGAAACCAAGTCGCGGTGGTAGCCTGTGAGTCGAACCGGACCCACGACGGACGCGAGCACCGGCGCGCTGGAAGACGAAGCCATCCTGCTGGTCGGACACGGCTCGCGCCGCGAGAAGTCGAACGAACAGGTGCGCGACCTCGCCGCCGGACTCGAAGACCGCCTCGGCGTCCCCGTCGACGCGGGCTTCCTCGAACTCGCCGAACCCACTATCCCGGACGCCATCGCCGGTCTCGCCCCCTCAGTCTCGACCATTTCGGTCGTTCACCTCTCGCTGTTCGCGGCGAGCCACGTGAAAAACGACGTGCCCACGGCACTCCAGCAGGCCCGCGCCGACCACCCCAACGTGACCCTCGAGAACGGCTCGCACCTCGGCGTCCACCCGGCCATCGTCGATCTGCTGGGCGACCGCGCCACCGCCGTCGAAGAGGACCTCGGCGTCACCAGAGAGGAGGACGACGTGGCGGTGGTGCTCTGCGCCCGCGGGTCGAGCGACCCCGACGCGAACGCCGACGTCCACAAACTCGCCCGCCTGCTCTACGAGGGGCGGGGTTCTCGCGGGTGGAGGCGACCTTCGTCGGCGTCACCGAACCGACGCTCGACGAGACGCTCCACGACGTCGCCAAACACCGTCCCGACGGCGTGGTCGTCGTGCCTTACATGCTCGGCGACGGCGTCCTCACGGGCCGCATCCGCGATGGCGCCGCCGAGTTCGACGAGGAATATCCCTACGTCGACGCCGCCTGTGGCGACCCGCTCGGCACCGACGCTCGCCTGTTGGACGTTCTCGGCGACCGCTGGCAGGAGGCCCGCACGGACAGCGTCGAGATGTCGTGTGACACCTGCAAGTACAAGGTGGAACTCGACGGCTACGAGTCGGACGTCGGCGGTGCGAAGGCGATGCTCCGGGCGCTCACCCATCAGGAGGCCCACGCCGACCGCGAGGACGTCGCGGACGACCCCCACACGCACGACGCCCCCGCGAAACACGTCGCCGTCTGCACGAACCAGACCTGCGCGGCCGACGGCGCGCCGGCCGTCCTCGAACGTCTCAGACAGCAAGTTCGCGACTCCGAGGAGTGTGACGCTCGAGTCACTCGCACCTCCTGTCTCGGACAGTGTGGCGACGGCCCGAACGTCGCCGTCTACCCCGACGGAGTCTGGTACCAGCGCGTCGACGCCGACGACGCCGAACGCATCGTCACCTCGCACCTCGACCGCGAGCGCATCGTCTCCGACCTCGACTCCCAACTGCTGTAGTACTCATGAGCTGTCACGAACTCGAAGCCCTACGACTCGGTCTGATGAACGTCCTCGGCACGGAAGACCGGAGCGCCCGCGAACACGCCGAGAAAGAACTGGAAGGTCACCTGAGCGGTCCCATCGAGGGACTCGCGAACGCCCAGTCGTTCTCGGCACTCCAGCGACACCTCGACGCCGCGCTCGTCGACCTCGAAGAGGAGGTGGCGACGGCCGACGAGTCCGACCCGGACTACGACTACCTCCGGGGTCGTCTCGTCGCCGTCCGCGACGCCGAGCGTTCGCTGGCGCGCATCGCCGACCACGGTGAGACGTTCCTCGACGACCTCGGCGAGACCCACCACTCCCTCCACGACGCCTTCCCGGCCGATGGCTGACGCGAACCTCGGCGACGTCGACCCCGCCGGTTCGCGACAACTCGGCCGCCGGTCGGCCGTCTGCGCCGTCGACGACCAGGTGATCGTCGGACTGGCGGACGGCAGCCTCGTCGGCTTCGACGCCGACCTCGAAGAGCAGTGGCGCGTCCCCGGCTTCGAGGGGAGTGTCGTCACGCTCGTCCCGTTCGCCGACGGCGTCCTCGCGGGCGAGCGCGGCGCGGACGGCGAAGTACGATACTACGACGACGAGACGGGCACCCTCCGGTGGGGCCGCAGCACCGCCGACGAGGTTGGCGACCCCCAACGGGACACCCGCTTCTTCCTGCCGTTCGTCGTCGACGCGGTCGTGGACGGCGAGCGCGCCTACGTCGCCGCCCGCCGCTACGAGCGCGGCGACGGGGGAAGCTGGACCTTCGAGAGTGTCGTCTACGCGTTCGATACCTCGGGAGAAGAGGTGTGGCGCTACCGAACCGACGCCTCTCCCATCTCGCTGGACGCGCGCGACGGACGGGTGGCCGTCGCGTACAACCGCTGTCCCGGCGACCACCAGGACGGACTTCTCGTCCTCGACGCCGAGACCGGCGACGTTCGACGGCGATGGGACCCGCCAGGCGACGGCCAGCGGCGGGTTGGCGACGTCTCACTCGTCGAGTCCGGTATGATCGTGGTGAGTCACGCCGACTACCGTGGCTACGCGCTCGATTCGGGAGGAGTTCGCTGGTCGCTCGACCTCGGTCGACCTGTCGAGCGGGGGGACGAGAGGGTGTACGCCTACCCGAACCACGTCCACGCGACCGACGCGGGTGCGGTGTTCGTCACAGGAAACACCTACCCCGAGGACGGCCGCGAGACGGACGCTCGTCACCCGAACGAACACACGGCTGTCGGTGTCGATTCGGGTGGCGAACGCCGGTGGACTGCCGACGTGGGCGGATTCAGCCACGAAATCGCCGCCGACGGAGATACTGTCGCCGTTCCGGTCGCCCAACACTTCCGCGAGCGGGACGCCGGTCGCCACGGCGTCGACAGCTACGGCGTGGGGACAGGTGTGGAGGGGACGGTCGATACAACGGGCGTCGCGACCGCCGTGGCGCTCGACAGTGACCGACTGGCGGCCGTCGAGGAACCGGTCGCCTACCACGACGACGGCGCGGTGCACGGGGAGTATCGACTCCTCGTTCGGCGGGTCAATTGAACAGTTGTACAACTGTTCAACTGTTTCGACGGGCGCGAAGAGCGGCCGACTCGACGCCCGAGACGTGCCGTTCGACCACGGCGAAGGAGAAAGAAGAGAGACGTCGTAGCCGACCTACTCGAGGTCGAAGCGGTCGAGCGTCATGACCTTGCTCCAGGCGTCGACGAAGTCGTTCACGAACTTCTCCTCGGCGTCGTCGGCGGCGTAGACGTCCGCGACGGCACGGAGGCGGGCGTTGGACCCGTAGATGAGGTCGAAGCGGGTGGCCTCCCACTCGGGTTCACCAGTGTCGCGGTCGCGGAGTTCGAAGACTTCCCCGTCGTCGTCGACCGCTTCCCACTCGTAGTCCATGTCGAGCAGGGTCACGAAGAAGTCGTTGGTCAGCGTCCCCGGTTCGTCGGTGAAGACGCCGCGGTCGGTGTCCTGGTAGGTCGCGCCGAGTGTGCGCATCCCGCCGAGGAGCACCGTCATCTCGGGCACAGTCAGGTTCAGGAGGTCGGCCTTGTCGACCATCCGCTCCTCGAGGGAGTCGTAGAGGTCGTCGTAGTCGCCACCGAGGTAGTTCCGGAAGGCGTCGACCTTCGGTTCGAGGACCTCGAAGGACTCGACGTCGGTCTGCTCCTGGGTGGCGTCCGTGCGGCCCGGCTCGAACGGAACCTCGACGTCGTAGCCGGCGTCGGCGGCGGCCTGCTCGACGGCCGCGTGGCCGCCCAGCACGATGAGGTCGGCGAGCGAGACGCGCGTGTCGTCCTCGCGCGAGCTGTTGAAGTCCTCCTGGATGTCCTCGTAGGTCGAGAGGACCGTCTCCAGCTCTTCGGGCTCGTTCACTTCCCAGCTCTGCTGCGGTTCGAGGCGGATGCGGGCGCCGTTCGCACCGCCGCGCTTGTCGCTGTCACGGTACGTCGAGGCCGACGCCCAGGCAGTCTTGACTAGCTGGGAGACGGTCAGGTCCGAGTCGAGAATGTCCGCTTTGAGGTCGGCGACCTCTTCCTCGCCGACGAGGTCGTAGTCGGCGTCCGGGAGGGGGTCCTGCCAGACGAACGTCTCGTCGGGGACCTCCGGGCCGAGGAGCCGCTCGGGCGGGCCCATGTCGCGGTGGATGAGCTTGTACCACGCCTTCGCGAACGCCTCCTGGAACTCGTCAGGGTTCTCCTGGAAGCGCTCCAGGACCTCCCGGTAGTCGTCGTCGTGCTTCAGGGCGACGTCCGTCGTCAGCATCATCGGCTGCTCGGTCTCCTCGGGTTTGTGCGGGCCCGGCGCTTCCTCGATGTCGTCACCGACCGGCTCCCACTGCCACGCGCCGCCGGGACCCTTGACGGAGGTCCAATCGTGCTCCAGCAGGTTGTTGATGTAACCCATATCCCACTGGGTCGGCGCGTCGGTCCAGGGGCCCTCGATACCGCTGGTGATGGCCTCAAGACCGCCGATCTTGTCACCGTGCTCCTGCGCCCAACCGAGACCCTGCTCTTCGATGGGGGCCGCCTCGGGTTCGGCACCAACGTGTTCCTCGGGGTCGTCGGCACCGTGGACCTTCCCGAAGGTGTGGCCGCCGGCGATGAGGGCGACCGTCTCCTCGTCGTTCATCGCCATGCGTTCGAACTCCTCGCGGATGTTCTTCGCCGAGCCTTCGACGTCCGGTTCGCCGTACGGGCCCTCGGGGTTCACGTAGATGAGGCCCATCACGGTGTTCGCGAGCGGGTCCTTGAGGTTGCCCACCTCTTCGTCCTCGAAGCGCTCGGGCGAGGTCGTCTCCCAGTCCTCCTCGGGACCCCACTCGATAGCCTCGTTGGACTTGAACTCGTCCTCGCGGCCGCCGGCGAAGCCGAACGTCTCGAAGCCCATCGACTCGAGAGCGACGTTCCCGGCGAGCACGATCAGGTCGCCCCACGAGAGCTTGTGGCCGTACTTCTGCTTGACCGGCTGGAGCAGGCGGCGAGCCTTGTCGAGGTTCACGTTGTCCGGCCAACTGCTCTCCGGCGGGAGACGCTGAAGACCGCCGGACGCGCCGGCGCGACCGTCGGCGGTACGGTACGTCCCGGCGCTGTGCCACGCCATCCGGATGAACAGCGGGCCGTAGTGTCCGTAGTCCGCCGGCCACCAGTCCTCCGAGGTCGTCATGACCTCTTCGATGTCCGCCTTCACCTCGTCGAGGTCGAGTTCCTGGAACTCCTCGGCGTAGTCGAAGTCTTCGCCGTACGGACTGAGGTCCGTGGCGTTGTCGTCGAGGATGTCCAGTCGCAGCAGGTTCGGCCACCAGTCCTGGTTGGACCAAGTCATCGTCGAATCACCGTCGAGAGCCCATCGTTCGCGACCGGTTCGGTCGTCCGATGTTTTGGGGAGTAGTCAGACATTGCTAGCAGTACCTACTGGAGCGGTGAATCGGCTCCCACATAAAGATATTCTTCTCCTGCGTCAGTGCGACTTCTTCTATCGAAAAGTATTCCTTCGGTTTTGAAAGAATTCGGGCGTGTCCGTAGTCCCTCGACTCCGGTGACGGACACGGTCGCCCGGCCGACGACGGCGGCGACGGTGACGCCGACTCGGAACACACGAAGTTCGGTGTCGGATTCGCAAAAGATTCGGACTGTGCCGTGAATCCTACGCGAAGAGGGAGACGGCGAACGCGAGGACGACGGCGCTCGACGCGAGTTCGACGGCGGCGTGGACCCGGCGACTGCGGCCGCGTGCGAGCGAGAAGACGCCGCCGAGTCCGGTCCCGACGAACCCCATCGTCGCGGTGAGGACGACGGCGTAGGCGACGATAGCGAGGCCGGTCGCGTCCATCCCGGACGTTGGGAGCACGGCCGAGACGAGCGCGAGCATGCTCACTGGCGGCGAGAGCGCGAACAGCGAGCCGACGACGCTGGTCCGGAGGTAGTCCGTCCGGGTCTGGTGGTCGTGTGCGTGGAGGTGGTCGTGCGCGTAGGCGAGTGTCCTCGACACCGGGCCGGACGTACCGGACGCTGTCGGACGGGCTGGCAGTCCGCGGAGTCGCCGTGTTCCGGTGGCCGCGAGCAACAGTGCGACGGCCACGAGAACGGACCCGGCGAGTAGCGTGCCGGCGGTGTCGATACCCGCCGGTGCGGCGGTCGCGGTCCGTCCGACGAGGGTGAGGAGCGCAACCCACGCGAGGACGACGACCACGTGGCCGACGGCGAAGCTCCCGCCGACGAACGCAGCGTGACGCCACCCGTCGGTATCGCTGGTGAGCGCCGAGATGCCGGCGGCGTGGTCTGGCTCGAAGCCGTGAGTGACTCCCAGTACGGCCGCGGCGACGAGGACGCCCGCCGTCGTCCCACCGGCTGCCATCACCGCTCACCTCCCGTCGCCTCGCGGACCGCACCAGCCACCCGTTCGGGCGTCAGGGCGTCGAGAGGAATCCGCTCGCCGCCGGTCGCTTCGACGACGTCGCCGACGAGGCTCGTCCGGCCGCCGCTACCGGCGTCGACGACGAGGACACGCGCGCCACGCGCCGCGAGGCGGCGGGCCGCGTCCCAGGTGTCCGCAGTGGGCGTGTCGGTGCCGGCGTTGGCCTTTCCATCGGTCACGAGCACGACGACCGCCGCCTCGGGATCGGCCCGGGCCAACACGTCGGTGGCGGCACGGAGACCCGCGGGAAGTGGCGTCCGATCACCGGTCGGAAGCGACTTCAGGTGCCGAGCAGCGAGGTCGACGCTCTCGGTCGGTGGGAGCACCACGTCGGCATCGTCGCCCGCGAACGTGACTACCGACACCGCGTCACGTTGCTCGTAGGCGTCGCGCAGCAGGTCCAGGGCGACGCCCTTGGCGGCGCGCATCGGCCCACGCATCGACGCACTAGCGTCGACGGCGAAGACGACGAGTGCCGACTGCTCACCGGTCCGGACCGACCGCCGCAGGTCGCGAGACTCGACTCGGTCGCTCCCACGAGCGGCGGCCGCGCGGACGGAGGCGGCGGCGTCGACACGGTCCGTAGTCGCGTCTGTGGACTCCGTTCGAACGCGGGCGCCACGCCCTCCCGCACTCGGTGTCGCCGTCGCCCGACCGGACCCGCCGGCTCCGCGTTCGGCGTCGGGCGTGCCGACCTCGGGCGCGGCGCCCGCACCGGTCTCGACCGTCTCTGCTCGCGGCTGGCCGGGCACGAGCGGGACACCTTCCTCTCCCTCGTCGCCGGTCGTCTCACCGTCTCCGCCGGTGTCGTCCTCCGGCCCATCGTCACCGGGTTCGTTTCCCGTCTCGGATTCGGCGTCGCCAGTACCCGATCCGCCGCTCCCGGGGCGCGGTTCCGGACCGACGCCCGAGTCCTCGCTTCCGTCGCCGTCACCACCGTCGGAAGGTTCGTCGTCAGTTTTGTCGCCGGTCTCGTCACCACTGTCTGCCGGTTCGTCGCCAGTCTCAGAGTCGTCAGCGTCTCCGTCCGTCTCCGCGTCTGCATTTTCCTCACTCTCACCGGCGTCCCCGTCTTCGAACTGGTTGTCGACGACGTCCTCGGGGTCGGGGGCGTCCTCGAAGGGGCGGGACTGGAGACGGTGGGGGAGCGCGAGTTCGGCGGCGTGGCGGACGTCCGACTCCACGACCGTGGGGCGCCCGTCGAGAGCAGCGAGCGTCCGGGCGGCGCGTGCCGTCGCGATGTCGGCGCGGTGGCCCTCCACGCCCGCGTCGCGACAGAGGTCGGCGATTTCGCGAGCCAGCGAGTCGGGGAGATCGACGTCGACCAGGAGGTCGCGGGCATCGAGCAGGCGTTCACGAACCGCCTCGGTTTCGGCCGTGTAGTCGGCGTCGAACCCGTCGAGTGCCCGTTCGAGGATCTCGACGCGGTCGTCGAGATCAGTCGCTCCTGTCACCTCGACCTGGAGGTCGAAACGGTCGCGGAACTGTGGGCGCAAGTCGCCCTCCTCGGGGTTCATCGTACCGACGAGCGTGAAGTCGGCGGGGTGAGTGACCGAGACGCCGTCGGTCTCGACGCGGTTGACGCCCGAGGCGGCCGCGTCGAGGAGTACGTCGACGAGGTGGTCGTCGAGGAGGTTCACTTCGTCCACGTAGAGGAACCCCCGGTTGGCCCGCGCGAGTAAGCCTGGGTTGAACTCGGCGTCGCCGGCGAGGGCGTCCGCGACGGAGAGCGACCCGACGACGCGCTCCCGCGACGCCCCCAGCGGGAGCGTGACGAACGGGACGGGTCGCGTCTCCACGGGCGGGTCCTCGCGCACTCGACACGACGAGCACTGCGCTTCGGTGTCGTCCGGCGGACAGCCGTAGGGACAGTCCGTGACGGCGCGCTGATCGGGAAGGAGCGCCGCCAACGCGCGGGCCGCCGTCGACTTCGCCGTCCCCTTCTCGCCGCGGACGAGGAGTCCGTCGAGCGCGTCGTTCGCCCCGACGGCGAGGAGTGCCTCCTTCAACCCGCCCTGCCCGACGACGGCGGGGAACGGCGTCGACGCCCGCGAGGCCGTCGACACCTTTTTGCCTTCAGGTAAATCAACCATACTTGCAATAGCACAACAGAGGTTTAATAGAATTATGCCTACGGTTGCCCTGTACACCGCGACGGAGAACGAACTGGGTGGCATCCAGGCCGCCGCCGAGCGTGTCGACGCCGACCTCGTCGTCCGCTCGGAGAGCGACCTGGACGACGAGACGGACGTGGAGTCGTTCGTCGACGCCGCCGAGGACGCCACCGCGGCCGTGTTCTGGTTGCACGGCGCGGAGGACAGTATGCCCGGCTACGACCGGGCGACCGACCGCCTCGCCGAGGCGGGCGTGCCGCTCGTGGTGAAGTCCACGGGCGACGCCTACGCCGTCGAGGACACGACGGTCGGCGACGAGGACCGCGAGACGGTCTACGACTACCTCGAGCGCGGGGGGACGGCGAACCTCGCCAACTGCGTGCGCTTCCTCGTCGACCGCTACTCGACCGAGCGCCGGGAGTACGACGACCCGGTCGCGCTCCCCACGGAGGGCGTCTACCACCCGGACCACCCGGGTGCCTCCTACGAGGAGTTGCGCGCGACCTTCGACCCCGACACTCCCACGGTGGCGGTCTGGTTCTACGAGTCCCACTGGACCCACGAGAACACCCGCTACGTGGACGCGATGGTCCGCGCGCTGGAGGACGAGGGGGCCGACGCCCTCCCGATCTTCTGTAACCCGGCGACGGACACCGAAGAGCAGGAGGACGCCGAGTGGGTCACCGACACGTGGCTCCTCGAAGACGGCGAACCCGTGGTCGACGCCATCTGTTCCTCCTTCATGTTCTCGCTCTCGATGGACGAGCGCGGCCGCTCGGCCGACGACGAGGGACAGAGCGCCGAGGACGTCTTCCTCGACCGACTCGGCGTGCCGGTCCTCCAGACCATCACGACGATGCGCTCCCGGTCGCGCTACGAGTCGAACGACACGGGCGTGATGGGCTTCGAACTCGCACTCTCCGTCGCGCTCCCCGAGTTCGACGGAAACGTCATCACTCACCCCATCTCGGGGAAAGAGCGCACCGACGACACGGCGGGTATCGGCTCCGCGCCGAAACAGCACTTCCCGATGAACGAGCGCGTCGAGCACGCCGCCAGCCTCGCCGTCAACTGGGCACGCCTGCGGCACCTCGACAATTCGGAGAAGAACGTGGCGGTGGTCCTCCACAACTACCCGCCGAGCGACGACGGCATCGGCACCGCGTTCGGCCTCGACACGCCCGAGAGCACGGTCAACCTCCTCGACGAACTCGGGGACAGAGGCTACAACCTGGGTGGTGAGCGACCCGCCGACGGCCAGTCGCTCGTCGACGACCTGACGAGCCAGCTCACCCTCGACGACCGCTGGGTCGCGCCCGAAGACGTCCGCGAGCGCAGCGTCGACGTCGTCTCGCAGGGCGAGTACGACGCGTGGTGGAACGAGGCCGACACCGACTTCCGCGAGAACGTCGTCGAGGAGTGGGGCGACCCGCCCGAGCGGCTGTTCGCCATCCCCGGGGTGGAGTTCGGCAACGTGCTCGTCACGGTCCAGCCGCCTCGCGGATTCGGGATGGACCCGGAGAAGGTGTACCACGACTCCGACCTCCAGCCGCCCCACGACTACTACGCCTTCTACGCCTGGCTCCGGAACGATTTCGACGCCGACGCGGTCGTCCACCTCGGCACCCACGGGAGTCTGGAGTGGCTCCCCGGCAAGACGATGGGCCTCGATTCGGAGAGCGCCCCCGACGCGCTCGTCTCCGACCTGCCGAACGTCTACCCCTACATCATCAACAACCCCGGAGAGGGGACACAGGCGAAGCGGCGCTCCTACGCGGCCGTCGTCGACTACCTGACACCCGTGATGAGCAACGCGGGAACCTACGACGAACTCGCCGAACTCGAAGAACTCGCCTCTCGCTACCGGGAGGCGGGCACCGGTGCCGGTGCCGAGGGCGAGGAACACCTCGCCGACCGCATCCGCGAGGCCGTCGACGACCTCGATTTGGCCGTCGAACTCGGCGTCTCCGGGAACATTTCGGAGAAAGCCGACGTCCGCGGCCCCGACGAGGCCGGTTCGACGCTCGCCGAAGGCGCAGTCGAGGGCGACGAGGTAGACGTCGACGAACTGGTCGAGCGCGTCCACGAGTACGTGACGGACGTGAAGACTACGCAGATTCGCCTCGGCCTGCACACGATGGGCGAACCCCCAGCGGGGGAGCGCCTCGTCGAGTACCTCGTCGCACTCACGCGCCTCGAGAACCCCGGCGCGCCCTCCCTGCGCGAGAGCGTCGCGGGCGTGCTCGGCGTCGACTACCAGACGATGCTCGGCGAACCCGGTACGTACGACGAGGAATTGGAGATGACATACGCTGAGGCCGCCGACGAGGTGTACGAGACGAGTGTCGAACTCGTCGAGACGCTCGCCGATTACGGCTTCGACCTGGCCGCTTCCGAGGTCGAGGGCGGCCCGGACGACGAGGTGAACATGAACCTCCTCGTAGTCGACATCGACACGCTGGGCGACGCGCGGGCACAGTCCGGTGCCCACGACGACCTTCGCGAGGTGCTCCGATTCATCTGCGAGGAGGCTGCACCGAAGGTGTTCGACGCCGAGACCGAAATCCCACAGACCGCCGACGCGCTGAACGGCGAGTACGTGGAACCCGGCGGGAGCGGCGCACCCACCCGCGGCGGCGTCGACCTCCTCCCCACTGGGCGGAACTTCTACACGCTCGACCCGCGGAAGGTGCCCGCGAAGACGGCGTGGGACGTCGGCAAAGAGGTAGCCGACGGCGTCGCCGAACGCCACCACGCCGACGAGAGCGAGTACCCGGAAGAAGTCGGTGTGGTCGCGTGGGGCACTCCGACCGTCCGCACCCGCGGCGAGACCATCGCACAGGTGCTCAGCCTGATGGGCGTTCGACCCGTGTGGACCGACGCCGGCCGCATCGACGACGTCGAACCCATCCCGCTCGACGACCTCGGTCGCCCACGAATCGACGTGACGACCCGCGTTTCGGGGCTGTTCCGCGACGCCTTCCCGCAGGCCGCGGGCGTGATCCACGACGCCGTCGACGCGGTGGTCGACCTCGACGAACCCCACGAGATGAACTACGTGAAGAAGCACGTCGAGGAGGAAGCCGAAGAACTCGACGCACAGGGCGTCGAGAACCCCGAGAAGGCGGCCAAACACCGCGTGTTCACGACCCGACCCGGTGGGTATGGCGCGGGGACAAACAAGGCCGTCGACGAGGGCAACTGGGACGACCGCTCGGACCTCGCGGCAGTGTACGTCCAGTGGGGCGGCTACGCGATGGGCTCCCGCGGGCGCGTCTCGGAGGCCCACGACGCCTTCGAGCGCCGCCTCGGTAACGTCGACGCCACCGTCAAAATCGAGGACACGATGGAGCAAGACGAGTTCGACTCCTCGGACTGGTACGCCTTCCACGGCGGCTTCATCACCGCCGTCGCGGAGACTGCGGGGGAAGAACCCGCTTCCTACGTCGGCGACTCCTCTGACCCCGACAACGTCGACGTCTACACGAACGAGGAGAAGGTACGCAAGTCGATGCGGGCGCGCGTCCTCAACCCCGAGTGGCTCGACTCCATGGAGGAACACGGCTACAAGGGCGCGGGCGACCTCTCCTCGACCGTCGACGTCGTCCTCGGGTGGGACGCCACTACGGGGGTCGTCTCCGACACTCTCTGGGACGACGTCGCCGAGAAGTTCGCCTTCGACGAGGCGCGCCAGGAGTGGATGCGCGACGTCAACCCCTGGGCGCTCGACTCCATCACCGACACGCTGCTCGAAGCCATCGAGCGCGACCTCTGGGACGCCGACGACGAGACCGAAGAACGCCTGCGCGACCTGAACCTCCAAGTGGAGGGCGACCTCGAAGCGCGGGCGACGCGCGGTTCGGAGCGGAACGAGAACCGCGACGAGACGAGCGGTGAAACCGGGAGTAGCGATGCCGACGCCACCGAGGAGGTGCCCAGCGATGACTGAACGGGACTTCGAGGCGTACGCGGACCTCGGCGCGACCACCGAGAACGCGATGGATATCGCAGAGACGAGCATGGACCGCGTGCGCGAACTCGTCCCCGACGAGACGCTTGCCGACCGCCTCCGACAGAAGTCGGTCCACGCGACCGGCGACCCCGAGTTCCAGCACCTGATGCGCTTCACCGGCGCGGACGACTCCGAACTCGTCCGCGCGGGTGCCCGCGCCGTCCTCGACGAAGCCCCCATCGTCACGGACATCACGATGGTCAAGTCGGGCATCACCGGCCGCGGCCACGACTGCGAGGTGCGCAAGGCCATCGGGAACAGCGCCGAACTCGCCGCCGAGACGGGGATGACGCGGACGGCCGCCTCGGTCCTCGAACTCGACAAGCGCGGCGTCTACGACGGCGCCATCGCGGTGGTCGGCAACGCGCCCACCGCCGCGCTCGCACTCGCCGACTGCATCGAGGAGGGGACCCGGCCCGCCGTCGTCGTCGCAACGCCCGTCGGCTTCGTGAAGGCCGCGGAGAGCCGAAAGCGCCTCCGTGAGGTGGCCGCCGAACACGGCGTCCCCGCAGTCACGAACGTCGGGCGGCGCGGCGGGAGCGGCCTCGCCGCCGGTCTGACGAACGAACTCGTCCACGTGGCGAGCGACGTCCGCTCGGGGGACGTAGAGCTGTGAACGACGACTACGACCTCGACTCGGGGGCGGACCCGGCCGACTACGCCGCGCGCGCACCCGAGGAGCCGAGCCACGAGAACCGAGTCCACGCCGTCGGTATCGGCCCCGGCAACCCGGAGTACCTGACACCGCGCGGCCGGCGGGCCATCGAGGAGGCCGACGTCGTCGTCGGCTTCGAGACGGTGGTCGACTTCGTCGTCTGCGAGACGGAGGCGGACTTGCTGACCTGTGGCTACCGCGACGAGGGGGAGACCCTGGAGCGCTTCGCCGACCGGGTCGCCGCCGGCGAGCGCGGCACCGCCGTCCTGATGGGCGACCCGAACCACTCGGGCTACCAGTTCCTCGGGAAAGTCGAGAAAGCCGTCGACCGCCCGGTGCGCGTGATACCGGGCATCTCCTCGCTCCAGGTCGCCACCAGTCGCGCCCGGACGCCCATGGAGGACACCGAGTTCGTCACGCTCCACAAGAGCGGCGACCTGAGTGCCGACCTCGAACGACTCCGCGAGCACGTCGGCGATCGCCACCTGCTCGTCCTCCCGCGACCGTTCGACGTGATGCCCGGCGACGTCGCCCAGGAACTCCTCGACGCGGGCGCCGATTCCGACCTGATGGCGCTCGTCCTCGAACGCCTCACCCACGACGACGAGGAGATAACCAGAACCAGCCTCGGTGACCTCGCCGCCCACGCCGGCGAGGAGACGCCCTTCTCCGACCTGTCGGTGCTGGCGGTCCGTCGGGAGCGCGCCTAGCGCCGACCCCGGCCGAGCGCCGTCTCGACCCCCTCCCGCCTCGCCGCGAACGACTCGTCGTCGAGCACCGGCACGGCCTCGGTCGGGTCGAGGTCGACCGACTCGTCGAGCGAAATCCACGTGCGACAGCCGCGGTAGGCCGGCCGCTCGGCGAGGACGCGCTCGGCCGGGAGTTCGGCCACGCGGAGCAGGAGGGCACGCACCTCGTCGCGCTCGTCCTCGACGCCGTACTTCTCGCGGATACCCGCCGGCGAGTAGACGTAGTGCTCGGCGAGGGCCTCAACGACCGACGCGGGGGCGGTCCACTCGTCGGCGACGCGGGCGACGGCCCGAACCGGAATCCCGTCGGCCGGTTTCTCGGCGTTCTCGCGGTAGTAGTCGAGCGCCTCCGGCGAGTAGCGGTCGGGTGACTGGTGGGAGAAGGCCGGGTAGAGGGCGAACCAGCCCGCGTACTCCTGCGGTTTGAGGCCGGGGTCGCGGAGGAGGAGCGTCTGTCTGCCGTCGGCCAGCGCCGCGACGACGCCCGCCCGCTCCTTCAGCGCGGGGAGAGGACCGTCGTGCCCGCTCATCGCCCCTTGCCGTCGGTGGCGAGGGCGGGGGCGTCGGCGGTCAGCGACTGCTCGAAGGTGGTCTCGTCCTCACGCTCGGCGAGGACTCGTTGTTCGGCGAGGGCGGCCTCGACGGCGTCCGTGACGCGCGGGTGTGTACCGAGCGGGGCGGCATAGTCGAGGCCGCCGCGGTCGAGTTCGAGTCGCTCGGGGACGTCGCGCTCGGTAGCGTCTCCGCCGGTGACGAAGAACGGGACGGCGACGGCACGGTCGGCGTCGAGGGTGTAGCGCAGACACTCGGCGGCGGGATTCTGGACGAGGTAGCCCGTGGTGACCTCGTCGTGGTGTTCTCGGAGGCGCTCGGCGTGGTAGTCGGCGACCTGCCGGTAGTGTGGCCGCGAACTGCTCCCGAGTGCGACCAGTGCGAGCGCCTCGGGGTGACCCGGCCCGGACCAGGCCGACACCGCGCGCTCGCGGAGTGCGGTCGTCACCGCCGCGCTACGACCGACTGGCTCGCAGTAGCGGACGTCGGCGTCGAGACGCGAGAGTGCACCCGGAACGTCGGTCGCCGTCTCGCGGGTGTGCGCGACAGTCATCGGAACTGCGAACACGCGGTCGGCGGCCGCGTCCACGACGGCGAGCCCGTCCCGGAGGTCTCGCTGGGGTTCGTACTCGTAGTGAATCGTACGGACCTCGTCTGCGACCCCGCGCTCGCGGAGGCGTCGCGCGTGGGTGTCGAGCGTCTCACGGGCGTTCGTCGTGTCTCGGCCGAGGAGGACGAGGGCGTCTCGTGTCATGGTTGTAAATTTGGGTTTAGTTACCCAAAGTGAGGTTGATTGTTCAATAGCGGCAGGGCCCCAAATAGCTTGTGTTGCGTTCGAGAGAAGAGGGTCGGGTCCGGAGTCTCAGCGGTCGCCGGGTGCTGCTTCCTCGACCTCGCCGCGGATCTCGTCGTCGACGTACTGCTCGGCCAGGTCCTTCTTCGAGAACTTGCCGGTGGAGCCTTTCGGGATCTCGTCGATGAACTCGATGACGTCGGGCGTCCACCACTTGGGGTACTCCTCGGCGACGCGCTGGCGGAGGGCCTCTTCGAGTCCTTCGAGGTCCTCGACGTCCTCCATCGCGACGACGAACGCCACGGGACGCTCGTCCCACGTCGGGTGTTCGACCGGGACGACGGCCGCCTCGGCAACGTCCTCGTGGCCCATGATGCGGTTCTCGACCTCGACGCTCGAGATCCACTCGCCGCCGGACTTCACGAGGTCGTCGACGCGGTCGACGATGTCGACGTAGCCGTCCTCGTCGATGCGGGCGATGTCACCGGTCCGGAGCCACCCGTCCTCGGTCACCCGTGCCTCGGTCTTCTCCGGGGCGTTGAAGTACTCGGTCGTGACCCAGGGACCGCGCATCAGGAGTTCGCCGAGCGCCTCGCCGTCCCACGGGAGTTCCTCGCCCTCGTCGTCGACGATCTTCATCTCGAGGCCCGGACTGATGAGACCGGCGTGTGCGCGGACGTCGACACGCGACTCCTCGTCTAGGTCCTCCATGCCGGGTTTGAGTTCGGCGACGTGGGTGACGGGCGTCGTCTCGGTCATCCCGTACCCCGCGACGATCTCGACGTCGAGTTCCGCGCGGTAGTCGCGCATCAGTCCCTTCGGCGTCGACGACCCGCCCGAGAGGACGTACTCCAGTTCGGAGAGGTCGACGTCGTTCTCGCGGGCGTACTGGAGGAGTCCGCGCCACACCGTCGGCACGGCGGCGCTCTTGGTGACGCCCTCGTTCTCGCAGAGTGCGGCGATGTCGGCCGGTTCGGGGTTCGGGCCGGGGAGGACGGTCTTCGCGCCGGCCGCCACCGTCGCGAACGGCCGACCCCACCCGCTGACGTGGAACATCGGGACGACCGGCATCTCGACGTCCGTGTTCGTGATCCCGAGTTCGCCGGTCATGATGGACATCGTGTGCGCCCAGTACATCTTGTGGGTGTACTCGACACCCTTCGGCTTGCCCGTCGTCCCCGAGGTGTAACACATCCCCGCGGGTTGTTCCTCGTCGACGTCGGGGAACTCGTAGTCGGGGTCGCCGTCGGCGATGAACGACTCGTAGTCGGTGACCGGTTCGAGCGACGTCTCGGGCACCGTATCGCCCATGACGACGAACTGCTCGACGCTCTCGAAGGCCTCCTCGTCGTAGGCCCCCTCCAGTTTGTCGAGCATCACCGGGTCCACGACGACGACCTTGTCCTCGGCGTCGGAGACGAGGTGCTGGATGTGGGAGTCCGGCAGGAGGATGTTGATCATGTGGAGTTGGGCACCCTGACACGGCACGCCGAAGTAGGCCTCGTGGTGCCAGTGGTTGTTCCACGCGAACGTCGCGATGCGGTCACCCTCGCCGTAGCCGCGTTCGTCGAGGACGCTCGCGAGTTTGCGGACGCGTTCGCCGTACTCGGCGTACGTGTAGCGGTGAATCCCCTCGTGCGTTCGCGAGACGATCTCGCGCTCCGGGAAGACGTTTTCCGCACGCCACAGGAACGACCGCAGAGTCATGTCGGTTCCGCCTGGCATGGCCGAGAGTCTGTCGCACACGTTGATAAAAGTATCCCGTTAATCATTAAATACGTTCGACAGCGGGCGGCTAGGTGGCAGCGAGCAGTTCCCATTCGTCGTCCCTTAAGGGGGAGCCAGCGGTAGTGTCCGGCAATGACGGATCTCCCCGACACGATGGAGGCACAGGTCATCGAAGGGTTCGGCGACCCCGACGTGTTCGAGACGGCCGAACTCGAACGGCCGACGGCGGAACCGAACCACGTCGTCGTCCGCGTCGAGGCGACGAGCGTGAACCCCGTCGACCACAAGATCCGTAGCGGCGAACTCCCGGACGTCGCACCCGACTTCCCCGCCGTCCTCCACGGCGACGTGGCGGGGACGGTCGTCAGCGTCGGCGAGGGCGTCGAGGAGTTCGCGGTCGGCGACGAAGTGTACGGCTGTCCGGGCGGCGTGGCCGGGACCGGCGGCGCGCTCGCGGAGTACGTCCTCGCGGACGCCGCCTCGCTCGCCCACAAGCCCGACTCGCTCTCGATGCGCGAAGCCGCCGCCCTCCCACTCGTCACCATCACGGCCTGGGACGGCCTGGTCACCCGCGCCGACGTCCAACCGGGCGACTCGGTGCTCGTCTACGGCGGGACCGGCGGCGTCGGTCACGTCGCCGTCCAACTCGCCGACCACCGCGGCGGCGTCGTCCACGCGACCGGTTCCACGGCCGAGAAGCGCGACCTCGCCCGCGACCTCGGCGCGAACCACGCCATCGACTATCGCACGAAGTCGGTCGAGGAGTACGTCGACGAGTACACCGACGGCGAGGGCTTCGACGTCGTCTACGACACCGTCGGCACGGGCGGGGACAACCTCGAAACGGCCTTCGAGGCGGCCGGGCTGAAGGGCCACGTCCTCTCGACCGTCGCGCACGGCGAGGTCGACGTCGACCCCGTCCACGTGAAGGCGCTCAGTTTCGACGTCGTGTTCATGCTCGTCCCGCTCCTCCACGACGACCGGGCGGGCCGGGCGTATCACGGCGACCTGCTGGAGCGAGTCGCGACGCTCGTCGACGCGGGCGAACTCGAACCGCTCCTCGACGACGAGGAGTTCACCTTCGACGCCGAGGGCGTGGCGGCCGCTCACCGGCGTCTCGCCTCGGGTGAGCACGTCGGGAAGGTGACGATTTCGCGGGAGTAGCGAGAGAAACTAGGCCTGGTCCAGCGGTCTCTGTTGCATCACGTCGCGGAGTTCGGCGACCGACGGTTCGTCGCCCTCACCGAACCGCGAGAGGAGCGCGTGGACTTCCTCGCGCGACACCTTGACGTCGCCCCGCTCGACGACCTCTTCGGGGCGGGCGCGGAGTTCGCGGAGCGTCCCGACCGCGAGGAGGTAGGGGACCGCCCACGCGGCGAGCGTGTTCCCCCTGGTCCGGGGCATCGTCTCCAGCCAACGCTGGGCGCCGTCGAGGTAGCCCGCCGCGTGGTCGACGACGCGTTCGACGACGCCGGCGACCGCGCTCGCGTTCGACTCGTCGGCCACGTCCGCGGGTTCGAGTCCGGCCTCGTCGAGGAACGTGTGGGGCAGGTAGACGTTGTTCTCCTCCTCGTAGTCGTCGGCGACGTCCTTGGCGACGTTCACGAGTTGGAGGAGCAACGCGAACGCCCGGCCGTGCTCGTGGCGCCGTCGGACGGTCTCGGGGTCGTCGCCCTTCGAGACGAGTCCGGTGACGAGTTCGCCGACGGTGCCGGCGGCGTACCAGCAGTACTCCTCGAGTTCGTCGAGCGTCTGGATACGGAGACCGCCGGGTTCGGCGTAGCGGTCGACGAACATCGCCATCCCCTCGACGAGTTCGCGGACCGGCGGGCGGATGCTCCGACGCGCGTGGGGTTCGACCGTCTCGAAGGCGCTCACGACGCGGCCGGCGTTCGCGACGACGCGCCAGTCGGCCGACGGGTCGGCGGGGACCCACTCGGCGACTGTCCGCTCGAAGGAGTCGACCGTCGTCGGGTCCTCGGGGTCGAGGACGCGCTCGTAGCGGCGTAACAGCGCGGCCTGCTCGGCCGCCGGGATGCGGCCCGAGTCTTCGATGGTGTCCGCGACGCGACACAAGAGGTAGCCGACGCAGATATCGCGGGCCATTGGCTCCTCGAGTTCAGAGATCGTCAGGCTGAACGTGCGCGACACACCGTGGACGGCCTCGAAACACCACGCGACGTCGTCGCGCCGTGTCGAGTCGAGCTGCTCGTTGGACACCGTGTTGGTAGTTACGAGGAGCGCCCACCCTAAAAAGCGAGCGGGTATTCTCGCCGGTTCACTTCTCGATTGGGTGGTGGGGCTGGATGTGCGGGCCGGAGGGTGCCTCCGCGTCGACGGAGGCGGCGACGCCGAAGACGTCTTCGAGGAGCGCCTCGGTGACGACCTTCCTGGGCGGTCCCCAGTCGTACAGTTCGCCGTCCTTCATCGCGACGAGGTTGTCCGCGAAGCGGGCGGCCTGCGAGAGGTCGTGGAGGACGACGGCGACGGTGACGTCGCGGTTCTCGTTTAGCTCCCGGACGAGTTCGAGTACCTGGAGTTGGTGGCGCAGGTCGAGGAACGTGGTCGGTTCGTCGAGCAGGAGGACGTCCGTCTCCTGGGCGAGCACCATCGCGATCCAGGCCATCTGCTTCTGGCCGCCGGAGAGTTCGTCGAGCGGTTCGTCACGGAGGTGGTCGACGCCGGCCTGCTCGATGGCGCGTTCGACCGCTTCTTCGTCCTCCGGGGTCGTCCCCTCGAAGAAGCCACGGTGAGGGTAGCGACCGTGGTAGACGAGGTCCTCGACGGACAGCGTCGACGGCGCCTCGTTCTCCTGGGAGAGCAACCCGATCTCTCGGGCGAGTTGCTTGGAATCGCGTTCGCAGACGTCGCGGCCGTTGACGAGTACCGACCCCGCGTCGGGTTCGAGTTGGTTCGCGAGCGTCTTCAGGAGCGTCGACTTCCCGGAGCCGTTCGGCCCCACGAGCGCGGTCACCTCGCCCGCGGGCACGACGACGCGTTCGGTCTCGACGACCGGGTCGTCCATCCCGGGGTAGCTTATTTCGAGGTCCTCGCCGCGCAGGTCGCTGGCGGTGACGTCTTCGGTCGTCGGTGCGTCGGAGTCGTCTTCGGTGAGGTTCGCGTGTGTGCTCATGGTTTAGAGTTCGCCGATGTGCTCCTGCTTCCGCATCAGGTAGAGGAAGTACGGACCGCCGACGACACCTGTGACGATGCCGACGGGGACCTGAGACATTCCGAGACCGAGCGCTACGAGTCCGAGCCGGGCGAGGACGTCCGCGAAGACGACCAGCGCCGGCCCGGCGAACAGACAGCCGACCATCAGGCGCTTGTAGTCGCTCCCGACCAGGTTGCGGACCATGTGCGGGACGATGAGTCCGACGAACCCGACGATGCCGGCGACGGCGATGGCGCTCCCGGCCGCGAGGATGGCGACTGCCGAGACGCCGAACCGGACGCGCTCGACGTCCATCCCCAGCGAACTCGCGGTCCGCTCGCCGAGCAACAGGACGTTGAGGTGTCGGGACGTCACGAGGAGGAGCCCGGTCGCGAGAATCGTCCACGGGAGCGCGAGTCGGACCTGCTCCCAGTCGACGCCGGTCAGCGACCCGGTCGTCCACGAGAGGGCCGCCTGGACGGTCCCGACGTCGTCGATGAGGAAGAACATCCCCTGTTGCAGGGAGCCGAACACCGTCGAGACGATGACGCCCGCGAGGACGAGTCGGACAGGGCTGGTGCCGTTCTGCCACGCGATGACGTAGACGAGTACGAAGGCGACCGCCCCGCCGAGCGCGGCGAACAACGGGAGGAACGCCGCCAGCCCGCCGAAGAAGACGAGCGTGAGCAGGACGGCGAGACCCGCGCCCGAACTCACGCCGAGGACGTACGGACTGGCGAGTTCGTTGCGGGTGACCGCTTGGAAGACGGCCCCCGAGAGCGCGAGGTTCGCGCCGACGAGCACGGCGACGAGCACCCGTGGCATCCGGATACTCCAGACGACGAGCGTCTCCCGCGAGAGTTCGACCTCGGCGGTCGAGAACCCGAGCGCGCTCGCCACGCTCGTCCCGAGTCCGTCACCGAGCAAGAGCCGCAAGAGGACCTGTGGGTTCGTCCACACGGCGGGGTCGAAGACGGCCTGCCAGGCGGCGACGATGGGCATCGAGAACGCACCGAAGCTCACCTGGATCAACCCGGCGCCGACGACGATGGCGACGCTCCCGAGCACGACGGAGAGGAGGCGCGCGTCGAGCCAGCCGAACCGCTCGACGACCGCCGCTACGGGCGTCAGCGTGGCGTCGTCGCCCATCGACACCCCCCGAGAGTAGCCCGCTGTGGACGCTGCTTCATACACTTTAGGCGGCCCTAAGAAGTCAAAAGGGCTTTGGTCCGTACGGGATGCCCACGACGGCACCGAAATCGGTATCCCCGTGTCGGCCTGAACCTGCTCGTCCACTGCAGTCTCCGTGAACGCGAGCGAACGTATAAGTAGGTCCCCACCGATTGCTGTCGCATGGCTGACCTCCTGTCGAGAATCGGACTGTTGCTCGTGTCGGTCGCGCTCCTCGTGCCACCCGAGTTGAGCGACACCCTCGGCGACACCCTCGGCGACACCCTCGGTCTCGCACTGGGCGCCTACGCCGTCGTGCTCGCGGCTTTCGTCGGCGCCCAACTGTTCGACGTCCACCCCTTCCGGGAGAAATCGACGGAGTGAGTGCGTTAGTCTTCCGTCGAGTCGAGGTACTCGCGGATGACGTCGTCGTCGAGGTGGTCGAGGAGTGCGTGCTGTGCCTCTCTACGTCGTTCGTCGATCTCCTCGACCGAGAGCGCGGACTCGCGTTCGTGGTCGACCGTCTCCGCGACGACGTCGTCGACGGTGTCTGACGTGACGTCCGCGCCGTCGGGCACCGTGCCACGGATCCAGTCGGCGACGCTCTCCTCCCACCCCGGTTCGAAGGCCGACTCGCGCGGCGTCCAGTCGTAGTACTCGCTCGCGATGTCGGGCCAGTACCCCCGGTCCTCCCGGGCGGCCACGGCGATGGCGTGCCCCACGCGCGCGCCGTGTCCGGCCGCGACGAGCGCCTGGTCCGGACCGCCGCCGCGCGGCCCCGCGACGTACAGGCCCTCGACCGGCGTCCGACCGTCGGCGTCCACCGCGTCGGCGTCGAACGACCCGTCGGCGAACAGTTCCTCGAACGCGTCGAGGTAGGTGGCCGTCTGCCGGGTCGCGGCGACGACCCGGTCAGCGTGGACCATCTCGCCAGTGTCCGTCTCGGCGCGGAAGTTCCCGGCGTCCGCCGAGTCGTCGTGGTGAACCGTCTCGACGTGTGCCTCGTGGACCGTGCCCCCGGCCGCCCGAACGTGTGCGTCGGTCAGTTCGTCGAACGTCTCGACGTCGATTCCCTCGGGGAAGCCGAGGTAGTTCGAGAGGTGAGCACACTGGCTGAGCGCCGACGGTCCGCGGTTGTAGACGCGGGTGTCGAGACCCGCGCGGGCGGTGAAGACGGCCGCCGCTGCGCCCGCGGGTCCGCCACCGACGACCAGCACGTCCAGCGCGTCCACCTCGTCAGTCATCGTCGGTCGCTCAGAAGTTCCCGTTGGCGATGTCCGAGACGCGCTGTGGGTCGTAGAGCGAGACGCCGTCGAACGCGTCGGGATAGATTTGGCCGACCGCGCGCTCGGTGAGCACGAGGTTGGTGATCGGTCCCTGGTAGAGGCCGCCGGCGCGGTACACGTCGCCGTTCTTGACGGCCGTGAGGTCGCTGGCGACGTCGTGGTTCTTCATAAACTCGACGACGGTGTTCTGGAACTCCTCGGCGGTCTTCGACTCCTGGCCACGCAGGAGGATGACCTCAGGGTCGATCTCGAGCAGCGTCTCGTAGTCGATGCTGCTGCGCGAGGCGTGGAAGTCCTGCACGTCCGTCTCGGCGAGCGCGTCGCCGACCTGCAGGTCGCGCCACTGCTTGTAGCTCGTCCCCTCGTTGATGAGGTACGGGAGGAACGTCTCCGGCGCGTCGCCGGACGCCCAGAAGATGGCGACGTTCGGGCGCTCGCTCTCGGGCGGGAGGTTGGCGGCGAGTTTCTGCTGCATCTCGTCGTGAACCGACGTGAACGCCTCGTAGCGGTCCTGGCGCTGGAACACATTCGAGAGCTTCTCGAACGCCTCGTAGAGCGTGTAGAACTGGTAGCTGTCGTGCCAGGCGTACCCCCGCGAGAAGATGCTGTTGCCGAAGAACGGTCCGATCTTGTCGGCGACCTCCTCGATATCCTTCTGCTCCCACCCCTTGAAGCGGTTGTTCAGGAAGTGCGGGTCGATGACGTGGACGTCACCGTTCAGCTGGTAGAACACCTCCTTGCTCACGCCGCCGCTGCTGTAGAGACTGGTCATCCCGCTCTTGTCCACGGAGACGTCGGGAATCGGGTCGTAGTACTGCGTGTGGTAGCGGCTCGTGAGCCAGAGCCCCTTCGGTGGCTCGACGCCGAGTGCGACGCCCATGTCGGCCCAACTCCCGTTGTTCGCGACCCACGTCTGCGGGACCTCGTCGAAGGTGACCTCGCCGACCGGTGCCATCTGGACCGAGTAGGACGAGTCCTTCGTCGTGGTCGTCTGTGAGGTCGAACCGTTTCCGCCGGTACACCCGGCGAGGAGCGACGTACCGAGTGCCGCGCCCCCACCGAGGAACGCCCGCCGCGTCGTCTGCTTGTCGGCCATACAGATTAGGCACGCCTAAAGGTAGAAAGGCGTTCCGATTTTTCGGGAGGCCTAAATCCTGTGAGAGGCCCCACACGACACGTCTCCAGCGAGGGCCGTTCGACCCCGTCCGGTGGAGGACCTCGACGGCGATTTCGTCGCATCGAGTGACGACGGCGCCGGCGCAACAACTCAGTTATCGCCGACGTTCGCGAGATATGTGCCGCATATCTGAGAAACGGGCGCGTTTTCGGAGATATTCGGCCGATAACTGAGAAATAGCGCGCGTATCTGAGAAATGGACCGGTGGGTCGTCCCCGCCGGCGAGGTGACTCGTTCCCCGGCGGATTCGTCCGTGGAGGGCCGAAGCGACTGGACGCTCGGCGGCCGAGTACAAAGTGTCTCCTAAACTGACGGAAACGGTCACGCCGTTTGTGGCGGCTGTGCGGGCCGGTCGCCTCCCCGAGATTCTCGCTCCCTCCGGTCTTCCCTGCTCGCGGGTCGTACCTCCCCGCTCGCTTTCCCGAGATTCTCACTCGCTCCCTCCGGTCGCTCGTTCCGAATCTCGTGCCCCAACCGATTTTTCTTCCTCACCCTCGAACCACCGCCCATGCGTCGGTTCACCCTCCGTCTCCTGATGGCGCTCGTCGGCGTCTGCCTGCTCGTCCTCTACGCGGGCGCGGCCTACCTCACTTACTGGGGGCCAGCCATCGTCTGGCAGGCCCGCCCGAGTCTGGAGACGACGGTCCTCTACGTCCTCGTCCTCACCCTCGTCTTCGGCTACTTCAGCTACAAGTTCGGGACCGAGCGAATGCTCGCCGGCCTGAACGCCGTCGAACTCCCCGAGTCGCGGGCGCCCCGACTCCACCACCGCCTCGACGACCTCACCGCCGAGATGGACCTCGAGAAGCCCCGTGTCCTCCTCGCGGAGATGCGGGCACCAAACGCGCTCGCTCTCGGCGGCCGGAGCAACGGCATCCTCGTCTTCGACCGCTCGCTGTTCCACCTGCTCGACGCCGACGAGTTCGAGACCATCCTCGCCCACGAACTCGCGCACATCGAGAGCCACGACAGCCTCGTCCAGACGCTCGCCTACAGCGCCGTCCGGACGGTCGTCGGCCTGCTCACGCTCGTCCTGCTCCCCGCGATCCTGCTCCTCACGGGAGTGGCGCGGGCGTGGGCGTGGCTCCGCGGCAAGCCGTTCCACTGGGAGCAGAGTCCGATGGGGCGGTTGCGGCGACGACTCGGACAGATCGTCGCGCTCGTCTTCGTGCTGTTGACCATCTTCGTCCGGGCACACTCCCGACACCGCGAGTACGCCGCGGACGACCGCGCCGCCGAGGTGACGGGCAAACCGATGGCCCTGGCCCGCGCCCTCCGGAAGATTCAGCGCGCCACGGAGACTGGCTTCGGCCTGCTCTCGCCCCTCTACGTCAGCGGCGAGGAGGAGAACGCCCTCTCGCGGATGCTCTCGACGCATCCCTCGATGGACGACCGTATCGAGCGCCTCGTCGAGAAGGCCGAAGGAGAGGGGAAGGGACGTCACCGCATCGAGGTGGAGTAGGCGTCTCCTCCGGTACGCCGCGCTGCTACGCCGCTCCGCTACTCCTCACCGCTACGCCGCACCTACTCCTCGAACCAATCGACGTCGAGCGGTTCGGCGTCTTCCCAGTAGCGCTGGTGGGTCTCCGCCGCCCACGCGCGGACCGTCTCGTCGTCGGTGTCGAGCGAGGCGCGGACGATGCCCTCCGCGTCGCGCAGGAGGAAGTGCGTCCGGCCGTCGGTCACCTCGACCGCGACGGGGACGGTCCCGTCGTACACCCGGATTTCGGCGGCGTCTGCCGCGACGACGTCGCGGAGGTCGTCGCGGAGCGTCGGTTCGGCCGCGAGCGCGTCGATCGCCTCCGCGGCGAACACCCCCTTCGTCGTCAGCGACCCGTCGACGGCTCGCCGGCGGACGAGGTCGAGTTTCTGCTCGTTGAAGGCGTGCGAGAGCAAGAGCGCCCGGTCGGCACCGCGTAGCAGGCGGAGCATCCGCTGGATGGGCGCGTTCGGGCGGGTCTGGCTCGGCGTCGTGATGGTGGCGTCGCCCAGGTGCCGGAGGTCGAAGTCGAGGACACCGGTCGGGAGCCACTCGGCCACCGGCCGGAGGTGGACGTCCGCCGCGAGGCGCTCCCAGAGGTCGGTAATGCCCGTCTCGACGAGTCGGCCGGTCGCCGTCGCGCGGTAGCGCTCGCCGTCGTAGGCGATCCAGTTGCGCTCGCCGAGGTCGCGGAGGATGCGCCCCAGCGTCGGTTGGGAGACGTCCACGACCTCGCCGAGGTCGCGCCGCGTGTACGCGTCGTCGGCGAGTGTCGTCAACACCTCGATGCGGTTGGCCGAGCGCGCGAGGAACTCGATCTCTTCGAGCGCCTCCGAATCGTTCATACCCACGGTTCGGTCGGCCCGACCAAGTCGGTTTCGTCGCCTGAAAGGGTTTCACGTCGTGAAAGGGCGTGGGCGGCTGAGGACGTTTCTCGCGGCGAATCGCTTTCTGAAACGATACTAGTGGGTACGGGCCGTCCGAACGAGTATGACGACTCAGGGAACTGTCGCCCACCGCGACGGGGGCGACGGATGGGACTGACCAGCGCGTTCACGAACGCCGTCGGCCCCATCCTCGCCGTCGCGGCCGCGGGCTACCTGCTGAAGCGGACGACGGACGTCGACGTCCAGCCACTGAACAAGGCCGGTCTCTACGTCCTCGTCCCCGCGCTGGCCTTCCACAGCATCGCGACGACGACCATCGACGGCGCCGCCATCGCCAAACTCGGCGTCGGCGTCGTCGGCTACGCGGTCCTGATGATGGGGTTGGCGTGGGTCGTCGGCCGCTTCACCGGCGAGTCCGGCCCCCTGCTCGGCGCGTTGATGCTCGCCGCCGCCTTCCCCAACTCCGGGTTCATCGGCATCCCGCTCTCGGAGTTCGCGTTCGGCGATCTCGGGCGGACGACGGCGGTCCTCTACCTGACCATCCAGAACCTCGTCGTCTACACGCTCGGTGTCTACGTCGCCTCCCGTGGCACCGACCGCGGCGCGCTGGAATCGGTCACCGAGATCTTCCGCCTCCCGCTCGTCTACGCGGTGGTCGCCGGGGTCGCCGTCCGCGCGCTGGGCGTCGTTCCGGCACCCGATACCGCACTGATGGAGACCGTCGGGACCGTCGGCGACGCCTCCATCCCGGTGATGTTGCTCATCCTCGGCGTCCAACTCGCCGACACCGACGTGACCGCCGTCACCCGCTCGCTGACCCCCGCCGCGCTGAAACTCGTAGCCGCGCCGCTGGTCGGCGTCGGCCTCGCGCTCGTACTCGGCTTCGAGAACCCGACCATCGCTCGCGTCTTCGTCCTCGAGTGTGCGACACCCGCAGCGGTCATCCCGCTGGCGCTCACCATCGAGTACGCCGAAGACGTCTCCGTCGGCGGCATCACCGCACCGGAGTACCTCAGCACGGCCATCTTCACGACGACGCTCGCCGGCGTGGCCGTCATGACCGCACTCGTCGCCATCCTGCAGGCCGGCGTCGTCCTCTAGACCTGGTTCGGACTCTGTACTTCGATGTCGACCGCGTCGGACGTCCCGTCGTTTCGGACCTCTTCGAGACCGGAGAGCAGGTACGCACCGACCGCTCCGACGAGTCCCAGGCCGAGTCCGACCCGACGGCCCGTCGAGCGGTCCGCGACGACCGTCCCGACGGCGTAGCCGACGACGAAGTTCAGAGCGAAGTTCAGCGCTGCGTTCGCGAGGCGTTTCATACTTCGGGGTTCAACCGCCGCGAAGAAAAACCTGTGCCAGCGTCGGCGGGACGGGACGCTCGGACCACGGCCCGACCGCCACTACCTCGCGTTCGTCCACCGAGAACGAAAGCCGAAAGAGACCCGACCGCCGACAGTCGAGTGTGTCACTGCTGTTGGACGTCGCCTACATGCTGGGACTCCTCGGAGCAGGCACCGCCGCCCGGTGGCTCGGCCTGCTCACGACCGAGCGGACCGACGTCCTGACCGCGTTCGCCTTCTACCTCGCCCTCCCCGCACTCATCTTCTCCTCGACGGCCACGAAGTCGCTGGAGTCGGTGTTCTCCCCCGCGCTCGTCTTCGGCTTCCTCTTCGTCCTGTGCGCCGTCGCCGCCGTCGGGTGGGTCGTCCACCGGCGAGCGTCGTCGCCCGCGACCCGGAGCGTCGCCGTCGTCCAGTCCTACCACACGAACCTCGGGTTCCTCGGTCTGCCCATCGTCGCGATGACCTTCGGCGACCTGGTGACCGCGAAGGCGAGTCTCCTCCTCGGCGTCGGCGCCCTGGTCCAGACTCCGGTGACGGTCCTCGTCCTGACCTTCCTCAACGACGCCGACGCCTCGCTCCGCTCGGAGTTGCGCGGCGTCGTCACGAACCCCGTCCTCGCCGCGCTGGTCGTCGGCCTCGTCTGCTCGGCGACCGGGTTCGTCCCGCCCGCGGCCGTCCTTTCCGGTGCGAGTACCGTCGGGTCGCTCGCGCTCCCGGCCGCACTCCTCTCGGTCGGCGCCTCCCTCTCGTTCGACGCGGACGACGTCGACCCCTCGATCGTTACCTCCGTCGTCGCGCTGAAGGTGCTGGTCATGCCGCTGGTGGCGCTCGTCGCGTTCTCGCTGCTCGCCGTCGACGACGCGGGCGTCAAAGCCGGAACGGTAATGTTGGCGATGCCGACGGCCATCTCGACGTTCGTCTACGCGGACCAACTCGGCGGCGACACCCGTCTCGCCTCGACCACCGTCTTCACGTCGACCGTCGTCTCACTCGGCGTAGTGTTGGTGCTGGTACAGTTCTTCGGGTGACGAGGGTTCGGGAGAACGCTCGCCCTACCGCCCCCCGAGCGCCGCGTCGAGGAGTTCGACCGGCGTCGGTGGCTCCTCGCTCGCGGCGTCGCGGTCACCGAGTTGCGTCCGGCAGGAGGCGCCCGGCGCGACGACCCGTTCGCCGTCGCTCTCGTCGACCTGCTCGAAGAGGACGTCGCCGATGGCCTCGCTCATCGACTGGTGTTCGGCCTCGTAGCCGAAGGAGCCAGCCATCCCACAGCACCCGGAGTCGAGCGGGTCGACGTCGTAGCCCGCTCGCCGGAGGACGCCGACCGCGTGGTGGTCCTTCTTCGTCGCCTTCTGGTGGCAGTGGCCGTGGTAGGTCAGCGACGGGCCGGTGGCGGCCCACTCCACCTGCTCGTCGAGGCGGAAGGTGTCGAGGTACTCGCAGACGCCGTAGGTGGCCGCGGCGACCGTCTCCGCGTGGTCACCAGGCAGGAGGTCGAGGTAGTCCGACTGGAACATGACGGCGTCGGAGGGTTCGACGAGGACGGCGTCCTTGCCCGTATCGACCTTCGGCGCGAGTTCGCGGACGTTCTCGCGGGCGGTCTCGCGCGCCTGCTCGACGAACCCCTTCGAGTGGGCGGGGCGACCGCTGTCGGTCCCGTCGGCGAGTTCGACGTGGACGCCGGCGGCTTCGAGCACGCGGACGGCGGCCTTCCCCACCTCGGGGTGGCTGTAGTTCGTGTGCGTGTCGACGAAGAAGACCGCCTCGCGTTCGGCCTCGTTCGCGGAGACCCGAGACCCGCCGCGGGCCTCGAACCAGTCGTGGACCGTCTCCGAGTGGAACGAGGGGAGCGTCCGGTCCGCAGAGATGCCCACCGTCTTCTCCAGCAGGGCGCGCGAACCGGGGAGTTTCGACGCCCAGTTCGAGACGGGCGCGAGCGCGCTCCCGACCTTCGAGAGCGTGTCGACGTTGGCGAACAGTCTGTCGCGGAGGCTCGCCCCCTCGCGCTGGTGGTACTCGTGTGTCACCTCGGCCTTCAACTTCGCCATGTCGACCTCGCTCGGGCAGTCGCGGGCACACCCCTTACAGCCGATACAGAGGTCGAGCACCTCGTGGACGAACTCCTCGGAGAAGAGTTCGTCCTCGGGGAGGTCGCCGCTCATCGCCTGCCGGAGCGCGTTCGCCCGGCCCCGCGTCGAGGTGACTTCCTCCTCGCTGGCGCGGTAGGTCGGACACATCACGCCGCCGGTCGTGTCCTGGTGGCCGCGACAGCCGCCACAGCCGTGACAGAGTTCGGCCATCCCCTGGAACCCGTTGTCGTTTTGCCACTCCAACTCGGGTTCGAAGCCGGGGTCGAACTCGTAGTCGGGGTCGAAGCGGAGGTTCTCGGTCATCGAGGCGTGGACGGCCCGTTCGGGAACCTCGCCCGCCTCGGCGTCTTCGGGGTCGTAGCCACAGACCTGTCCGGGGTTGAGCAGCCAGTCGGGGTCGAACGCCGACTTCAGGGACTTGAACGTCTCCCAGAGGTCCTCGCCGTACAGTTTCCGGTTCCACTGCGTTCGCGCGCGGCCGTCGCCGTGCTCGCCGGAGACGCTCCCACCGTACTCGACGACGAGGTCGGTCACCTCGTCGGCGATGGACTCGTAGGTCTCCAGGCCGACCTCGGTCTTCGTGTTGATGAGCGGACGGACGTGCAGGACGCCCGGCCCGGCGTGGGCGTAGAAGGAGGCGAACGTGTCGTGGTCGGCGAGAATCTCCTGGAACTCGGCGACGTACTCGGGGAGGTGTTCGGGCGGGATGGCGGCGTCCTCGATGAACGAGAGGTGTTTCTCGTCGGACGTCCGGCCCATCAGGATGGGCATGCCCGCCTTCCGGAGTTTCCAGAAGCGCCCCCGCGTCTCGTCGTCGTGGGCCTCCATCGCGTCGAAGGCGAACTGGTCGGCGTCGGGCGTCCCGTCGGGGACGCGGTCGTCGAGGAGCGCGGCCACCTGTTCCTCGCCGTGTTCGTCGTCCTCGGCGTAGAACTCGACGAGGAGCGCGCTCCGGGTCCCTTCCGGGAGCATCGCCGTCACGTCCGCGAACTCTTCGGTGTCGGAGGCGAGGTCGATGAGCACGTCGTCGACGAGTTCGACCGCCGAGGGGTCGTGGTTGTCGAGGATGTGCTGGACGTCCTCCATCGCGTCGACGACGTCCTCGTAGGTGAGCAGCGCCAGCGACTTCGTCTCGGGGACGGGTTCGAGCGAGACGGTGGCGCGCGTGACGACGGCGAGCGTCCCCTCCGACCCGGCGAGGAGGCGGCCGAGGTTCACGCTCCCCGACTCGCTCGCAGTTTCACCGCTCGTCCGTTCGGAGGCGCGTCGCGCCTCCTGGGCCTCCTCGACGAGCACGTCGAGGTTGTACCCCGAGACGTTGCGCTTCATGTCCGGGTAGCGCGCCTCCACCTCGTCGGCGTCCTCGTCGAGGATGCGGACGACCTCGGCGTAGATCTGTGCTTCGAGGTCGCCCTCGGCGTCGGCCTCCTCGCGGAGCGTCTCGACGTCGATTTCGCCGAAGGTCGTGACCGTCCCGTCGGCGAGGACGACCTCCAGTTCCTCGACGTAGGCGTCCGTCTTGCCGTACTTCAGCGAGTGCGACCCCGTCGAGTTGTTGCCGATGGCGCCGCCGATAACGCTCCGGTTGCCCGCCGCGGGGTCGGGCGCGAACTTCAGGCCGTGCGGGGCGAGTTCGGCGTTCAACTCTTCGAGGATGGTCCCCGCGTCCGCCGTCGCGCGGCGCGCGTCGGGGTCGACCTCGCGGACCTGGTCCATGTGCCGCGAGAAGTCGAGGACGACCGCCTCGTTGGTGGCCTGGCCGGCGAGACTCGTCCCGCCGCCGCGCGGGAGGACCGGAATCTCGTGTTCCGCACAGTAGGAGACGACCGCGGAGACGTCCGCCGTCGAGGTCGGGAAGACGACGCCGATGGGCGTCACCTCGTAGGCGCTGGCGTCGGTCGCGTACAGCTGTCGGGAGTAGGAGTCGAAGCGGACCTCGCCGTCGACGCGTTCCTCGAGGTCCGAGACGAGGTCGGGACGGGCGACGTCCTCTCCCTGATAGTCGTAGTTCGCGCGCGGGTCCGCCGCCGGCGTCGGGTCGGTGTGGTCCGAAGACATGTGTCGGTGCGGGTCGTTGGTAGGACCCTCTCGGCGGCAACACTATAACCTCTGTGTGTCGGCAATGGTAGAGACGGCGTCGACAAAATCTGTCGACGGAGGGCGGGACAGCACCTATGGTCTCCGCCGTCGCACGGCCGAACGTGACCGACACCGACCGAGTCGTCGTCGTTGGGGCCGGCGTCGCCGGCCTCGCGGCGGCCCACGCGCTCGTCCCGGACCACGACGTCGTCGTCCTCGACCGCGGCACCGTCGGCGGCGGTGCGACGAGTCGCGCCTCCGGGATGATCTCGCTCGCCCTCGAACCGCTCCCACCGGCCGTCCGCGACCACGCGTGGTCGTTCTTTCACGACTTCGACGGCACCGGCGTCTTCGACTTCTTCGAACAGCCGACGGTCCGCCTCGTCCCCGCCGGCGACGGAGGCCACGCCGAAGCGACCGCCGCCGAGTCCGAAGCCGTCCGCTTCCACACCCCCGAAGACCTCCACGAACTCCACCCGGGGACGTTCGACGACCTCTCGGGGTACGACGGCGCGCTAGAGTACCTCGACCACACGGGCTTCCTCGACCCCGAAGACTACGGCGCGACGCTCCGCCACGAGGCCGACGTCGCCGGGGCACGCATCTACCGCGACCGGACCGTGACCGGACTCCGAATCGAGGACGACGAGGTGACCGGCGTCGAGACGGACCTCGGCCCCGTCGACGCGGACTACGTGGTCGTCGCGACCGGGTGGCGCACCCGCGAGTTCCTCGCCGACCACGTCGAACTCCCGGTCCGGCCGATGCGCTGGAACGCGCTCGTCGTCGACCCGGGCCGCGAGGTCCCGCCCACCGAACCGATGGGCTCGGACCCCGAGCGACGGGTGTACTGGCGGCCCACCCGTCACGGCGACCTCCTCGTCGGCGGCAACGAGCACCTCGTCGACGACCCCGAGAGTGCGACGATGCGAGTCGACGAGTCGTTCGTCGACCTCGTCCAGTCGGACCTCGCCGACGTGCTGGCGGGGGCGGACGGCGAGATCCGGCGAACGGACTGCTGTCCCGGGGCCGACACCGCCTCGCCGGACGGCCTCCCCATCGTCGACGCGCCCGCGGAGACGCCCGACGGACTCGTCGTCGCGACCGGTTTCCACGGGCGGGGCGTGATGCTCTCGCCCGTCACCGGCGCGGCCGTCCGCGCCCACGTCGCCGACGAGGACCCCGGCTTCGCCCTCGACCGCTTCGCCCTCGACCGCTTCACCCACCGCTCGCCGGACTTCGACTACGTCAGCCACTGGGACTGAGTGATAAGGCTTTTGGCCAGTGGGTGAGAGAGGACCAGTATGGGAGTGAAGGGACAGCGACCGGACGCGCAAGTCGTCTTCCAGCGGGCGCCGCCGTTCGTCTCCTTCACCGACCGCTTCTGGACGGCGCTCGACGAGGGACTCGAACGCCACTACCGGACGTACTGGGCGGCCACGTTCTTCCTCTGGACCGTCGGCGCCGCGCTCGCGATGGGCGACGTCCTCACCTCGTGGGTGTTGCTCGAACGAGGGTTCGTCGAGCGGAACCCGCTCGGCCAGTTACTCCTCACCACCGTTGGGGGTGTCGCCTTCTTCCCCGCGAAGGTGGGGCTGCTGGCCCTCTCACTCGTCCTCTGGAGACGACTCCCCGAGGGACTGGACGTGGGGGTCCCGCTCGGTATCGTCGCCGGGAACGCGCTCCCCTTCCTGAACAACGCGCTCTTGCTCGTCCTCGTCGCCTGAGTTCGGTCACGACGTGACCGGCCCGCCGAGACGGCGGACGCCACAACGCTGAATCCGCGCCCCACAGAAGCCACGCCTAGATGCCCGCCAGCAACCGGGAGGTCGCGGCCAGACTCCACGAAATCGCCGACCTCCTCGAACTCCAGGACGTCGACTACAAGCCACGGGCCTACCGGCGGGCCGCACGGAACGTCGCCGCACACGACGAGGACGTCGAGACCCTCGCCGAACGAGGCGCGCTCCAGGACGTCGAGGGCGTCGGTGACTCCATCGAGGCGACGATACGCGAGTACCTCGAAACCGGGAGTATCGACGAGATCGAGGAACTCCGCACCGAAGCACCGCTCGACTGGGAGGGGCTGACGAGCGTCGAGGGCGTCGGCCCGGAGCGAGCGAAACAGCTCTACCGCGAACTGGGCGTCGAGACGGTCGAGGACCTCGAACGGGCGGCCGAGCGCGGTGAGATTCGCGACCTCGACGGATTCGGCGAGCGGGCCGAGGCGAACCTCCGCGAGCACGCGAGACGCGCGCGACGCGACGTCGGTGGACGGGTGCCGCTGGGCGTCGCGAGACCGCTCGCCACCTCGGTCCGCGAGCACCTCGCTGGCGTCGAACCCGTCGATTCGGTGACGGTCGTCGGGTCGTTCCGCCGACGTCGGCCTACCGTCGGTGACCTCGACGTGCTCGCGACGGCCGACGCCGACGACGCACCGACCGTGATGGACGCGCTCTGTGGGCGAAGCGACGTCACGGAAGTAGTCGCACGAGGCGAGACGAAGACGACCGTCCGAGTCGACCCGCCCGAGTCGCCCGCAATGCAGGTCGACCTCCGCGTGGTCGCCCCAAATCAGGCCGGTGCCGCGCGGGTCTACTTCACCGGATCGACCGACCACAACATCGGCCTGCGGAGTCGTGCCGACGACCGGGGGTGGACGCTCAACGAGTACGGACTCTTCCGCGACGACGAGCGCCTCGCCGGTGAGACCGAGGCCGGCATCTACGACGCCCTCGACCTCGACTGGGTCCCACCCGAACTCCGGGAGGCGACGGGCGAACTCGACGCCGCGGCCGCCGGCGACCTCCCCGACCTCGTGACCGTCGACGCCGTCGACCACGACCCGCGGGTGCACGTCGACGCGGACGACGCCGAGGCGCTCCACACCGCGGCGGACCGGGCCAGCGCTCGTGACCTCGACCGACTCACCGTCGTCGACGAGCGGGCGGACCTGGTCGTGGACGGCACCCTCGACCGCGACCGCTTCGAGGCCCGCCGCGAGGCAGTCGCCCGCGTCGATGGGGACGAATCGGTCCCGGTCGACCTCCGCTACAGCCTCCTCGCGACCGTCGGGCGCGACGGCGAACTCGACGTCCCGCCAGCGTGGGCCGATGACTGCGACGCGCTGGCCGTCACGCTGCCCGACGACCCCGGTACCGCCGACCTCGACGCGGACGTGGACCCGACGGAGTGGGTCGTCCGGGCGTTCGAGTCGGCCCCGGTCGACCGGTGGGTACGCCCGACGCGGCGGACACTACCCGACCCGGACCCGCTCGATGTGGACCTCGACCGAGCGGTGGCAGCGGCCGCCGAGACGGACGTCGCCGTCGAAGTGAGCGCCCACCCACGACACCTCGAACTCGACTGGGAGGCGGTGAAGGCCCACCGCGATGCCGTCGACTACGTCGTCGCGTCCGGGGCGCGCGACCCGTCCGACGTGGGTCGCCTCGAACTCGGCGTCGCCCAGGCCCGCCGCGGGTGGTGTACGGTGGCCAACGTCCGAAACGCCCGGGTAGAAGACGGAGCTAAGTGATTCCCGCGGCGATAGCGGCTTTCATATACACCACGCGAGTACGAAGGAGTAGTATGCGGGGGGAACACGAAGCAGTTCTTGGTGGGGAGACGTACTTGACCTCCTCCTACGGCTAAAGCCGTGGGATTCCCCGATGGGGATATTAGGGTTGCGCGTTTCCTCGGCGGCTCAAAGACGCTTTCGCGTGGCCGGCCTCATCGGTCGCCGCCCAATTATAGGAAGGCAAGGAGAATACCCGCGTCTTCAGGCGCGGGATGAATCCGACACTATCTCCGTCGTCCACTCTCGGTAGCATGGCTGGATATTCACTCTAAATCCAAATCTTTACGTAATTCACTAGTATAAGTGATTATACAGGCGTTCTAGATGCTGGAAGTCCACCGCACACATCGGGCGAAAATCCTCAACCACTCACAGGTAGAGGATTCACTTGACCGACACGGGTGGAGTGCCAGCAAACTCTGGAACGTCGCTAACTATCACTCCCGAGAGGTCTGGGAGGAAACCGGCGAGATTCCCGATCATGGCGACCTCAAAGATGAGTTGAAGACCCACACCAAGTACAAGGGGCTGCATAGCCAGTCCAGTCAGCGCGTTCTGGAGGAACTCGCTGAAGCCTTCAACTCATGGAAAGAGAAGAGAAAGTCCGACAAACGAGCGAATCCGCCCGGCTACCGTAAGAAAAACTACTACGATTCAGCAGGCCGCCGCGTTCACGAAGAACACCCGCGTTCAACCGTAACGTGGAAGCAAAACGGCATCCGTCACGACACCAAGAACAACCGTGTGCGGCTCTCGAAAGGTGCAACCCACAAGGAACACCCAAAAGCCTGGGAGTACATCCTTGTCGAATACGAGACCCGACCCGACGTCACGGTTGAGAACCTGCAGCAAGTCCGTGCTGTCTATGACCAACAGAACGGTCGTTGGGAACTCCATCTCGTCTGCAAAGACGAGATCGAGACCCCTGACGCACCCGGGACGGAAACGGCCGGACTCGACCTCGGCATCTGTAACTTCGCAGCGGTCGCATACAGCACTGAGGACGCCGACCTGTATCCAGGAAACCGACTGAAACAGGACGGCTACTACTTCCCAAAGGAGATCGCCAACTGTGATGACAGCGACGGCGAGCGAGCCATGCGACTCCACCACAAGTGGTCAGAGCGCCAGACTCACTTCTTCCACTCGCTGGCGAAGCATATCGTCGAGCAGTGTGTGGAACGCGGAGTTGGTCGCATCAATGTTGGTGACCTGGCCGGCGTTCGCGAAGACGAAAACGGTGAGGCGAAAAACTGGGGGCCACACGGGAACTTGGACTTACACGGCTGGGCATTCGACCGATTCACTTCGATTCTCGAGTACAAGGCGAAGGTCGAGGGAATTGACGTTATAGAAGTGTCCGAGCGGAACACGTCGAAGACGTGTTGTCTGTGCGGAAGAGAAGACGAGAGTCAACGGGTTGAACGTGGATTGTACGTGTGCGAAGAGTGTGATGCGGCGTTCAACGCCGACGTGAATGGGGCGGAGAACATCCGTCTCGACGTAAACGAAAGTAACTCCAAGTCTTCGGCCAGTTTGGGCGAGGATAGGAGTACCGGCTGGTTGGCACAGCCAGCAGTCTACCTTCAGGACTTGTCCAGCGGATTCCAACCGCAGGAACAAGTGGTCGACTGCAAACCGTAATATCCCAACTGCGGTCGGGATTCCCCCGCCTTCAGGCGGGGGTGGATGTCAATACCGAGGGCGTGCTTTTCAGCGCGTGTAGTGTAGCAGGGTCAAAGCTGCCTTCCCACTCGCACGTGGCCAGCGACTGCGATGCAGTCGGCACGTTTTTGAGCGTGCTGGGCCGCACGGTTTGCGTCACCCGAAGTGTTACGCCGTGCATGGTTCTCCCTCTCGTTGACTGAGGTTTTCAGCCGCGTTCAAATCCGCGTGCCGTACGTATCCACACTGCGGACACTCGAACTTGCTCCCGTCACGACCAACCAGTTCACCACACTGGCTACACTCTTGACTCGTATTCTCTGGGTCGACTTTCTCGGCGGTGTTCAGATAAGGATGAAGAGTGAGGCGGTTCGTTTTCTGAGTGCTCTATGCCCGAAAACGACCGCCTCAACGGATGTTTAGACGAGATCAACTTAGAGTTTGTTGAACGAGAAGCGACACCGCGATTGCTGATGAAGCTCAGTATTCAGCTGCATCTTGCTGGACTCTCTCTTTCGAATACTGTCTCTATTCTTGAGGTATTCGGTGTCGAACGCGCTCGATCCACCGTTCACAATTGGGTTCATAAGGCCGATCTACAGCCCGAATCTGGTCGGTGTCCGGATCACGTTGCGGTTGACGAGACCGTGATCCGACTCAACAACGAGCAATATTGGCTGTACGCCGCCGTTGATCCCAAGACAAACGAATTACTGCATACTAAGCTTGAACCGACGAGAACGAAGGTTCTCGCTCATTCGTTTCTCATGGAACTCTCCGAGAAACACGACGTCGAAGACGCCGTGTTTCTCGTCGATGGGTCGCACTCGTTGCAAGATGCGTGTCAGCGCCACGGCTTCGATTTCAGATACGAGAAACATGGAAATCGGAATGCTGTCGAACGTGTCTTTCGAGAGATAAAACGACGAACTCTCTGCTTCTCAAACTGTTTTAGCAACGCCGACGCAGAAACCGCCGACGATTGGATCAGGTCGTTCAGCTTCGCATGGAATCAGCTTATCTGAACACTACCCTTTCTCAACGCGAATTCCTTCTTTCGCGGCTTTGTACGTGATGAACTGTTGCAGTTCATAGAATGGCCACGAGTGGATACCTTTCCACTCGCTTCCCTCACGGATGTTTTCCAGGTCTTCGAGTTTGATGACGGGATTCTCAAACTGACTGGCGTACTCGACTAAGCGTTTCGAGAGGGTGTGGTTCGCATCTTGTATGCGGCGGTACTCCTTGTTACCAACGTGGTTGCGTGCGCGAAGCGCACCCGCTTCTTGAAGCGAATCACGAAGGGAACGGTAGTACCGTCGTACAAACTTGTACTCTTTCCCACTCACGAGGAACGACTCAGCACTCGCGTCGTCTGGCGTAGCGGCGAGAATGTAGTTGTGTCCGACGTCAAACCGATGGGTGTTTCCTCGCCGGTTTGTTGCTCGTCGTATTCAACGGTGAACGAGCAGTGCCAATCGTCGCCTTCTCGCCACACGCTGAGTTTCGTCTTCTCAGCATCCCCGTCAAGTAGGGCATGGACGGGGTCTTCGATGCTATCGTGGACGTGGATTGGCGTGTACCACCAATCGCTGATGCACGGGAATCCGATGACGACAGAACCGTTGTCTGTCGTGTGGATCTCCCAGTTCTGGTTGTTGACCTCGATGGGTTGTTCGCCCGTATACTCGACGAAGTTACCGTCGTAGTCGCTTTTCGCGGCGCGAATAGCTTGGTTTTGGAGTGCTGAGTAGAGTGGGTTGTCGATGTCGCCAGTCGTCACAGACGAGGCAAGCGATCCGTTTTCCCAGCCGTCCACGAGCCATTGCTTGCACTCGCGGAGGATGTGAGTAGCGCGTTGCCACTCTTGGCGTCGAGAGTGGCTGGGATTGCGGAACGTGGTCTCCACGCTCACCCCAATCATTACACGTGTAACATACTGGTAGAAAAGTACAAACGCTACTATTCAAAACCGGTGGAATATCCAGTCGAGCGTCCGAGCGTGGATCGATTCCCAATTGACGGCTTCATCCTACGGCTAAAGCCGTGGACTTTCGCCTCGCACTCATGTAACGACGACGAACGGAACCGAACGACGCTCTACCTGGTCGACGAGGCGGACCGAGACGCCGTCGTACGAGAGCAGGACCGACCGAACCTCCTAGCTGCGGCGCTCGACGAGACCGTGCTGGAAGCAGCGATGCGCTACCGGCGTGCGGTTCGGACGGAGCCGCGACAGTTCGCCGTCGTCGCGCAGGCGGAGGCGACGCGGTCGACGAGCGCCGCCGCCGACGGGTGTCCGTCACTCCCGTTTACGACCACGACCATCGACGACGCCGCCGACTTCTCGACGCTCGTCGGTCATGTCGACGCGACGCTCGCGGGGTGGGTCGGCGCGGAGACGGCGGTCGTCCTCGACGGCGTCGAGACGGCGGTCGACCAAGCGGGCGACGAGACCGTATTCCGATTCCTCCACGTCCTGACCCAGGTCGTCACCACCCGTGACGCGCGACTGTCGGTGACCATGGACCCGTCGGCGGTCGACGCGACGGTGTTCGAACCGCTATTCGACGTGGTCGTGGACCGGCGTGACGAGTAGGCACGGCGTCCGAGATCGCGGCAACGAATGGAGACGGCGGATACACCTATAGGTCACCGCGACAACGACACCGACGTGAGCGAAGACGTACACGAGACGGCCGAAGAGATGGCCGCGGACTTCGAACAGAGCGACACGATCGTCGTCCCGCGTTCGGAGGTCGTCGCCCAACTGAAGCGACGTCTCGACGTCCAGAAGGTACAGCACGACGACGTCCGATCGGGGTTCGAGGAGGCGGGGTGGACGTACGGCCGCCACCTCTACTTCCATCCCGGACGGGTCGCCGACCGGGTCGAAGAGATCGTCGCCGAACTCCGTGAGGACGGGCAACTCGTCGTCACGCACGACGAGGTGTGCGACCGAATCGTCGACGACGAGCACCTCCCGCGAGAGAACATCAAGGGGTGGGCGAAGGGCAAGTTCCCCGAGGCCGTCGAGGCGGCGCTCGAACCGACCGACTGGCGCGCCGACACCCTCCAGAAGGGAGGAACTTCCCGACGCGTCTACATCCTGCCGCTGTACGAGCAGTTCGCGCGCAACCACCCGAAGGGCGAGCGCCCGCTCTCGCTCCCTGAGTTGTTCTCGCACTACCTCTCGGTGTCCGTCGAAGAGGCCATCGAGCCCGGGTCCGAAGTCGAGTCCGAGTCCGAGGACTAGAACAGGTCGCCGACCGACGACTCGTAGTCGGCCGCCTCGGGCGCCGACGCTTCCTCGGTCTCGACGGCCACGTCGATCAGTTCCGGGCCGTCGTTCCGGGCGAACGCGTCCTCGACCGCCTCCTTCGCCTCCGCGGCGGTCCGGGCGCGCGTCCCACGGACGCCGAAGCCCTCGGCGACCGTCGCGAAGTCGGGCGCGCCCCACGTGAACTCGTGGTCGTCGGTGTACTCGCGAATCTTGGGGGACTTCGAGATGATGCCGTAGTCGGCGTTGTTCGAGACGACGACCACGACCGGCAGGTCGTACTCGGCAGCGGTGTGGAGTTCGTGGATGCACATCATCAGTCCGCCGTCGCCGGTGAGACAGAGCACCGGGTCGTCCCCGCCGTTCGCGACGGCCGCACCGATGGCCGCGGGGAGTCCGACACCCATCCCCGCCCACGACCCCGCCGTGACGAAGTCCTCGGGAGCGTAGGCGTCGAACGCCTGCATCGACCAGAGGCGGAACCCACCGACGTCCGTCGTGACTGGCGTACTACGGGGGGTCACCTCGCGGACGGCGTCGAGGAGTTCGGGCGTGTTCGCCGGTTCGCCGCCGTCGAAGAGTCCCAGCGAGTCGAGGTGGTCGCGGTACTCCTCGCGGACGAACGACCCGACGTCCTCGCCGTTCCACCCCGACCCCGCCGACTCGTCGAGGCGAGCGAGGAGCGCGTCGCCGGCGGCGGTCACGTCCGCGAGAATCGGGACGTCGGCCTCGTAGGAGGCGTTCACGTCCGCGGTATCGAGGTTGACGTGGATCACCGTGTCACCCATCGGGAGGTCCCAGTGGGCAGTGGTGACGCCGTCGAAGTCGGTGCCGAGTGCGAGCACGACGTCCGCGGCGTCGAGCACGTCGAGAGCGCCAGCGGGCGTGTGACTCCCGGTGACGCCGAGCGAGCGCGGGTCGTCCTCCGGGAAGACGCCCTTGCCCTTGTAGGAGGTGACGACCGGCGCGTCGAGTGCGTCCGCGAGTTCGCGGACGACGCGGTCACCTTCCGCGGACCGTCGCGCACCGCCGCCGGCGTAGACGACCGGTCGCTCGGCGTCGGTGAGACGCGTGGCGGCCTCGTCGTAGGCGTCCTCGTTGTCGAACGTCTTGCGGGTCGGGGTGACTGTCGCGTCGGGGGACTCGACGTCCGCGGCGAGCAGTCCGCTCGGGACGCCGAGACGGACCGGGCCGTACGGTTCGGTGAGTGCCGTCTCGATGCCCTCGACGACCTTCTCGCCGAGTTCGACCTCCGACTCGACGGAGACGTTCGCCTTCACGGCGTTGTCGAAGGTGTCGGCCTCGATCTCGTGGATCGGTCCCTTCCCGCGGTCCTCGGGGTTCACGTCGGCCGAAACGTGGAGGATGGGCACGCAGTCCTCGTCGGCGTTCTTCAGGCCGTGCATGGCGTTCGTGTCGCCCGGTCCGGGAACGGTGAGCGTCGCCGCAGGCCGCCCGGTCGCCTCGTAGTACCCCCACGCGATGTGCGGGATGGCCGTCTCGTGGCGGGCCATCACGTACTCCATCTCGTCGCGTTCGACCACGATCCGGTCGAGCGGGAGGGTCTGCGTCCCGGGGAGGCCGACGAGGACCTCGACACCCGCGTCCACGAGTGCGTCGTAGACGACCTCGCCCCCGTTCCGTGATTCCGCGTCTTCGGACATGGACGGACGTCGGTCGAGCGAGGGCAAAGGTGTGACGGATGGCCACGGGAACTATTGTGACGGTAGATAAACATCTGGACGCGGTGGTGTCACGTGTCCGTCATCCAACGACTCGGAGACCTGCTCGAAACGGGGGACACCAGATATCGCTGCACCGAGTGTGAGTCGACGTTCGACACGCCGCGACACGGACTCGACGACGCCCGCTGTCCGTCGTGCGGGTCGCCGGACATCGAACGCTGACTCGACTCTCTTTTTCGCGGGCGCGCCGACACGGGCCGAACACCCGAACCGAAGGTGTCTTAATAATACCTGGAGAATACCGGAGTATGCCCGAGAACCGAATCGTAGAAGCGTCCCCGTTCGACGGCGACGCTCCACCGACACGGACCCTCCGCGTCGGCGACGACCGGCCGATCCGCATCAGCGCCGGCCACCGGCTCCTGCACCACGACGGGAAGTGCAGTCGCCCACACGGCCACAACTACGAGGTGACCGTCGAGGTCACCGGCGCACTCACCGACGAGGGGTGGGTCGCGGACAAGGGAGATATTACCTCAGTAATATCTGAGTGGGACCACCGGTTCCTCCTCGAGGACGGCGACCCCCTGGTCGACGCCTTCGAGTCGAGCGGCGACGCCGACGCGCTCGTCGTGCTCGACGACCCGCCCACGGCGGAGGTGATGGCGGCGTACCTCGAAGCGAAACTCCAGCGCGAACTCGGCGAGGGCGTCACCGACGTCGCCGTCACCGTCGCCGAGACGAGCGAACTCACGACCGCACCCTGACGATGCCGGTACGCGCCACCGAAACCGAGGCGGGTGAAGCGTCCCCCGGCGACGACGTCGAGGGGCCGGCCCTCCCAGTGAACGAACTGTTCTACTCGCTCCAGGGCGAGGGGAAACTCGCCGGCGTCCCGACGGTGTTCGTCCGGACTAGCGGCTGTAACCTCCGGTGTTGGTTCTGTGACTCCTACCACACCTCCTGGGAGCCGACCCACGACTGGCTAGCCGTCGAGGACGTCGTCGAGGAGGTGGCGTCGCACGACGACGCCGAACACGTCGTCCTCACGGGCGGCGAACCGTTCGTTCACGACGCCTCCGTCGACCTCCTCGAACGCCTCGACGCACGCGGGTACCACACGACCGTCGAGACGAACGGCACCATCTTCCGCGACGCGCCGGTCGACCTCGCGAGTGTCAGTCCGAAACTCGCCTCCAGTACACCGACCCCGGAACGCGACCCGAAAGGCGAGGGCGAGTGGGCCGAGAAACACGAGTCGCGACGCCTCGACGTCGACACCCTCGCCGAACTGGTCGAAACCTACGAGACGCAACTGAAGTTCGTCGTCACCGGTCGCGAGGACCTCGACGAGATCGACGACCTCGTCGCACGTGTCCGCGAGACCGCGGACGCCACCGTCGCGAACGACGACGTCCTCCTCATGCCCGAGGGGGCGACGCGCGAATCACTCGACGAGAACCGCGAGACGGTCGCACGACTGGCGATGGAGTACGGCTACCGCTACACGCCGCGACTCCACGTCGACCTCTGGAACGACGCACCCGGAACCTGAGAGACGATGCACCTGGACGACCCAACAGAACGAGACGAACCGGAACAGGCAGCCGAAACAGACGAATCGTCCAAACCATCCGAACCGGACGAACCGTCCGACAGCATCGACTGGGAGCAGGCCCAGGAGGCCACGCGACTCCTGCTCGACGCGGTCGGCGAGGACCCCGAGCGAGACGGTCTCGTCGACACGTGGCGGCGTCGCGTCCCGGCGGCGTACGCGGAGTTGACCGCGGGTGCGCGCGAGGCCGAGAAGCCGACGATGCGGACGTTCGAGGCCGCGGACGAGGACCTCGTCGTGAAGACCGGGATCCCGTTCTACTCGCTGTGCGAACACCACCTCCTCCCGTTTCACGGCGAGGCGCACGTCGCCTACCGCCCGGACGGGGAGGTCGTGGGCCTCTCGAAGGTGATCCGGTACGTGCGCTGGCGCTCCCGCCGACTCACCATCCAGGAGCAGTTGACCCGCGACGTCGCCGAGGGCCTCGCCGAGGAGATCGGCGCCGACGCCGTCGCCGTCGAACTCTCCGCGACGCACCTGTGTGAGGCGATGCGCGGCGTCGAGACCGAGACCACGACCACGTCGCGAGCGACCGTCGGCGAGTTGCGCGACGGCGAAGAACGGCGCTTCAGAGACGCGATTCACCGAGACGCATGAACGAGAGCACGACCGAGAACGAGACAGAGCGCGCGACCGAGAAGAGTGCGGTGATTCTGGCGTCCGGCGGCATGGACAGCGCGACGGCCGCGGCCGTCGCCGCCGACCGGGGGTACGACCTCCACTTCCTGCACACGTCCTACGGCCAGCGGACCGAGACGAAGGAGTACGAGTGTGCACGGGCGCAGGCCGACTACTTCGACGCCGAGTTCCGCCGCTTGGAGACCGACCACCTCTCGAAGATCGGTGCGTCCTCGCTGACCGACGAGGGCCTCGACGTGGCGGACGCGGAGATGGAGAGCGAGGAGGTCCCCTCCTCGTACGTCCCGTTCCGCAACGCGAACCTCCTCTCGATGGCCGTCTCCTACGCGGAGGCCACCGACTGCGACGCCCTCTTCATCGGCGCGCACTCCGAGGACTTCTCGGGCTACCCCGACTGTCGACCCGAGTTCTTCGAGGCCTTCCAGCAGGTCGTCGACGTCGGTACGAAAGACGAAACGAGCATCGCCATCGAAGCCCCCTTCGTCGAGTGGTCGAAGACCGACATCGCCGAGACCGGCCTCGAACTCGACGTCCCCTACGACCGCACGTGGAGTTGCTACCGCGACGAGGCGCCGGCCTGTGGAACCTGCGACGCCTGTGCCTTCCGCCTCCAGGCGTTCCAGCGCCTCGGCGCCCGCGACCCCATCGACTACGCCGAACGGCCCGACTACACCGACGAGTCGGCGTAGGCCGGCAAAGACCGGGGGTCACTCGATGGTGACTCGCTTCTCTTTCCGTATCTGGTGACCCCGCTCGTCGACGACGGTCAGGGTCACCCGGTACGTGGTCCCCTCGTCCTTCCTGTCTTTCCCGAAGGTCGCCGAGAAGGTCCCCGACGCCGACGACCCCGAGACGTTCAGCGACGTCGAGTGCGTCTCGGAGGTGTTCAGGTCCGTGACGCGGACGGTGACGGCGTCGAGGTCGCCGTCGACGTCGCTGGCCGACCACTCGACGGTGACGTCGTTGTGGAACGTCGACCCGGAACGGTCTCGCGTCGCGGTCACGTTCTCGATAGTCGCGTTCGGTCGGTGGTCGCCGGTCGGTTCCTGGGTCGTCTCGTTGGTCGTCTGGTTGGTCTGCTCGGTTGGCTCACCGGTCGGGAGCGTCCCGAGGGCGCGGGGACCGGTCGGTGGCGCGTCGTCGAGGCCGACGGGGGCGCAGGCGACGGTGTAGTTCCCTGGTTCGAGGACGACGCCGACGCTGGTGTCGCTGCGCTGGACGACGTCGCGGACGGTCGGCTGGTCGGACAGCAGCGTCGTCCACTGCTCGGCGGGGAGTCGCGTCGGGACCACGAGTGTCGCCGTCGAGTTCACCTCGACGGTGGTCCGCCCGACCGGCCCGGGGACGAGTTCGACGGTGACGGGGCCGCTCGACGCCCGGGTGTACGGCGTCGCCAGCGGGTAGAGCGAGAGCGTGTGGTTCGTCACGAGCGACTGGTGCTCGTCGAGGAGGACGTACGCACCGCCCGCGTGTTCGTAGACCGCGCCGTGGGAGTAGGCGAGGGTCGGCGCGGCCGGGCGAGCGTTGTAGTCGACCTCGTAGGCGAGCGAGCGCGAGGGGACCGACCCGTTCCCGTAGCCACAGGCCGCCGAGAGGTTGGCCGTTCCGCCGTCGACGGTGAGCGAGAGCGACCCCGCCGCACGGGTGTGGAGTCGCCCGGTCGGCGTCGGCGGGTTCATCGCGAACAACCGCGGCGGGTAGTTCGGACCGAGGTCGACCGTCAGCGACTGGGTCCCGCCGGTGGCGCCCGCGAGGTAGACCCGGTCGCGGAGGTGGCGCATCGACTCCTCAACCGACTGGGTGTGCTGGAACTCCACCTGCGCGTTCTGCTCCGGGACGACGAACGCCTGGTAGCCGGAGAACGCCGTCAGTACGACGAGGAGGACGAGGACGAAACCGACCTGGACCGCCTGACCACGTTCGTCGTCGCGGAGACGCATCACTTCGTCCATTTTCGTGACTCCCCTATATGTCGTGTGGCCTTGACAGTCCAGACGGCCGATATATAGTTAGGCGTCGATGCCCACACATCCGACACACAACTCCGTCCCATGACTCCCCCAGATTCACTCCCCGAGGCGGACGTGTCACGACGCGAGTTACTCGGTGGTGTGGGCGCCCTCGCCGCCGGGTTCGGCGGCGGCGTCGTCTTCAACGGCGGCGCGGTGTTCCCCTCCCGAAAGCTCCCGCCGTACGTCGCCCGACAGGGGAAACTACGCTGGGAGTTACACCCCCTCTCGTACAAGGACTGGACCGTCGGCGAGTTCTACGACTACCGACCGCAGGGTGGACAGAGCGCCGACTTCCCACTCGACCTGAGCGCGGTGGAGAACGCGAGTCGGATCTTCGTCTACGACGGACCGGTCGACGACAGCGTCGCCTTCTACCACGGGAGCGCGGAGGCGCGTTCCGGCGGGACCGCCTTCTTCAAGTTCTCCGGGTTCTCGCGCAGCAAGGGCGAGTGGGCCGTCCGCGACGACACGATGGGCGTCGACGACGACTTCGAGAAGTGGGAGGGCGGCAACTCGAAGGTGAAGTGGCAGTGGGGACCACACGAGACCGACGGCGGCGCCTACTGGGGCACGGTCGGCGAGAAGAAGGTAAAGATCTACCCCAAGACGCTCCGCGGCGTCGACTCGTGGCGGTTGCTCTCGCAGACGAGCGCGGGGGTCCGCCGCATCGAACTCGACCAGTCGAACCCGCTGTACATCGAGTCGCCGAAGCGGCCCGTCCGGACGGTCGAAATGGACGTCATGCCCGACGACCCCAAGAACGTCTTCGACCCGTACGCCAAGGGCCGCATCACCGTCGTGCTCCAACCCGGTGCGGAGGCCGACCCCAAGAACATCGACCCCGGGAACGTCTCGATCTACTTCGGCTCGCGCGCGAAACTCGCGAGCGGGAGCGGCGCCCAGCCACAGAAGTACTACGAGAAGGACGGGAAGTTGTACCTCGAGTTCAAGTTGCAGTCGGCCGGCTTCGAACTCGACAGCGACGACGCCTACCTGACGACGAAGTCGAAGGACGGCGCGTGGATTCGCGGCCGGGACGCCATCAACCCCGGCGGCGTCGACGGCGGCGCCGCGGCGTCCCGTCCCCTCTCGCTCTACGGCTACAGCGTCGACGCGACCGGTGACGACTCGACGAACCTCGACGGCGAGTGGGTCGAACTGAAGAACACGAGCGGCGGTCCGCTCGACCTGACCGGGTGGACGATCTCGGATACGGACACGAACACATACACGTTCCCCGAGGGGTTCACCCTCCCCGCCGGCGAGTCGGTCCGGGTCCACTCCGGGTCCGGCACCGACGGCACGAACCACCTCTACTGGGGCGCTTCGAAGCCCATCTGGCAGAACGGCGGCGACCGCATCGTCGTCCGGAACCCGCAGAACGAGGCGGTCATCTTCCAGGTCTACCCGTCGGGGTAGCCACTCGGCCCTTCAGTTCTCGACGACGTCTTCGGGGAGTGCGTACGGTTGTCCGCAGCCGTGCTGTTCGTACGTACACGCCGGACAGATACTGTGTTTCTCGCGTCGGTGTGGGACCGACTGGCGCTGTCGTCGCTGGTCCGCTTCGAGGCTCGAGCGCGTCTCGTCGTCGACCTCGGCGAACGGAACGAGGGCTTCGCCGCAGACCGGACACTGGTCTCGACTGTGACTCACGTGCGAAGGGACAGCACACACCGCCAAGGAACTGCCGGTGGCGGCAGCGACCGTCGAGAAGAAGAGGACCGAGGAGAGTCAGGACGGTCAGTCCCGACGGCGGGCGAGGAGCGCCGCGGCGAGCGCCGCGACCAGCGCACTGACGACGCCGAACCCGGGCGTGTCCTCCGTGGACGTGCTCGGCGTGGTGTCGGTGTCGTCGGTTCCGTCGGCCTCCTCGGTCGTCGTGTCGGCTGACTGCGTCGTCGTCGTCTGAGACTGCTGGACCTGGCTGTCGGGGTCGTCGACCGCGAGCGCGAACGTCGAGAGGTGGCCGAGTTCGACGCGGTAGTGGTGCTCGCCGCCGGACTGCCCGACGTAGGTCGCGTTCAGCCGGTTCCACTCGCCGTCACCGAAGCGGTAGACACCGACGCGGTCGGAGGTGGTGACGTCGTCGGCATCGACTGCGAAGGTGAGCGTCGCCGTGCGAATCTGTGAGTCGTTCACCTCGTGGCCGACCTCGAAGTAGGTGAGTGCGTCAACGCTCTCGTTCGCGACCGGTTCGCCGGTCGGCGAGGTGGCGTTCGTCGAGACGGTCACGTTCGGTTCGCCGCTGAAGTTCGCCGAGACGTTCACCGCTTCGAGGGCCGCGCCGGTCCGGTTCTCGACCGGCGTCGTCGGCGTGGAGAGGTTGACCGGCGTGACGTTCACCGGCGTCGTGGCGTTGATCGGCGAGACCGTCGTGTCGTTCGTGGTCGACGTCACGTTGGTCAGCGGCGCCGTCGTGTCGTCCTCGACGATAGTCTCGGTCTCGTCACCGTCGGTCGGTGCGACGACGGTCACGTCGGCCATCGTCGGTTCGGCGTCACTGTCGCCGTCGCTGTCGAAGGCGGCGGCGCCGACTGGCAGCGTCTCGCCGGCCGCGTCGTCGGCGTAGCGGACGGACGCCGTGACGGAGACGGTCACGTCGACGAGGCCGCCGCCGTCACCCGTCTCGAGCGGTACGCGGACGGTGTCGACGGCCGTGTCGGCGTCCGACCCCTCGACGACCGTCGCGTTCGGCGCGGCCGTCCAGAGCGTAGTGGAGTTGTTCGCCGAGGCGTTCGTCGCGACGACCGTCGCGTTCTGGACCGTCACCGTGCCGCCGGTCGCGTCGGGGAGGCGGACAGTGACGACGTCGGTCCCACCGTCGCGGGAGAAGTCCGCGACGTCGACCGTCACCGACTGTGTGACCTGCTGGCCGGCGACGACCTGCGAGGGCACACTCGTGACGTTCACCACGTCGACCGGGACGGTGTTCACGAGGAGGCTATCGCGGTGGTCGTTCGGGACGCGGTCGCCGTCGGGTGCGGCGGCGACGTCGAGGTCGGCGACGAACTTACCCTCCTCGTGTTCGGAGACGTTCGCCCGGTAGACGTGTTCGCCGGCGTCGGTCTCCGTGAAGTCGTTACGGGTGAGCGTGCCGGTCTCGGCACCGGAGAGGTTCACTTCGAGCGGCGACAGTGCCTCGGTGGCGTTCACGACGAGGTCGACGTCCTGTGCGTTCGGCCCGCCGACGCGGACGAGCGTGAAGTTCGTGATGTGCGGCGGGTGGTCGACGACGGTGACGGTCGTGAACTGCTCGGGACCGTCCTCGTCGCCGTCGGAGTCGAACGCGTGCGCGTGGAACGGGTACGTCGCGTTCTCGACGTCGGGCGTCGTCACGTTCAGTTGGATCGAGACGGTCACGTCGGTCGTCCCGCCGTCGTCGCCCGTGTCGAGTGAGACGACGGTGCAGTCGTTGTCGGCGTCGCCGTCACACTGCTTCGCGGTGGCGCTCGCGACGGTGGCGGAACCGTTCTCCACGGACGCGCCCGCGAGCGTGTAGTCCGCGGCGAAGGAGTCGTTCACGTGGACGTGCACCTCGTCGGTGCCGCCGTCCTCGCTGAAGTTCGCGACCTGCACCGAGACGTTCAGCGTCGTCGACTCGTTGGCCGAGACGGGGTCCGGCGTGACGTTCCCGCCGATAACCTCGACAGGAACGGTGTTCACCGTCGCGTTGTCGGCGTAGTCGTCGGTCGTGTCGCCGTCCGCGTCCGCGGCGTGGGTGAGGTTCGCCCAGAAGTGACCGTCCTCGCCGGACGAAACGTCCCCGCGATAGCGGTAGCCGTCGGAGAGACGCGTCTCGTTCAGGTCGTCCAGGGTGAGCGTCCCGTTCGCGCTCCCGCCGAGGTCGACCGTCGCCTCGGCGAGTTCCTTCGTGACGTTGAACGCCACGTCGACGTCCTGACTCGTCGTGTCGTTGCCGACGACGAAGACCGAGTAGTTCGTGATCTGCGGGACGGTGTCGTTCACGTGGACCGACGTGACGTTCGTCTCGGTGTCCTCGTCGCCGTCGGAGTCGAGCGCCGTCGCGTCGACCGCGTAGGTCGTCCCCTCACTCCCAAGCGGGTAGTGGGCGGTGACGTTCAGCGAGACAGTCACGTCGACGAGACCGCCGCCGTCGCCCGTGTCGAGGTCGACTTCCGCGGTCGTCGCGGTGCCGTCGCCGTCCGCGTCGACGATCGAGGCGTTCGTGACGGACGCGTTCGCGGCGGTGACGTTCCCGAGCGTGACGTCGAGCGATTCGTCGAACCCGACCCGGAGCGTGTCCGTCCCTCCGTCCGTCGAGTAGTCCTCGACGTCGACGGTGACGGTGTGCTCGACCGTCGTGTTGTCGTCGGCGACGGTGTCGTTGGTGATGGTGCCGTTCACCACGTCGACGCCGACCGTGTTCACGGTGAGCGTGTCCTCGTCGTCCTCGTAGGCACGGTCACCCTGCGTGTCGGTCGCCGAGGCGAGTTCGGCGTGGTAGGTCCCATCTTCACCCGAGGAGACGTTCGCGGTGTAGTTGTAGGCGTCCGTACTGGAGGAGACGAGCGTGAGGTCGTCGAGCGAGAGCGACCCGCCGGCGTCGCCGGTCAGGTCGACGGAGACGGAGTCGAGTTGGTCGCTGGTGACGAACGAGAGGTTCACGTTCTGACTCGTGTTCCCGCCGACCGTGTGGAGCGTGAAGTTGGAGACGGTGAGACCGCTGTCGCCGACGGTGACCGACGTGACGTTCGACTCGATGTCCTCGTCGCCGTCGGAGTCGAGCGCCGTCACGTCGACCGGGAGCGTCCGGCCCTCGGCGGTACCCGGATAGTGGGCCGTGACGTTCAGCGAGACGGTCACGTCGGTCGTCCCGCCGCCGTCGCCCGTGTCGAGGTCGACGGCGACGGTCTCCTCGTCCGCGTCGGCGAGCGACGCGTTCGTCACGGTCGCGTTCGCGGCGGTGACGTTCCCGAGCGAGACGTCGGTGACGTTCGCGAAGTCGACGCGGACCGTGTCGGTCCCGCCGTCCATCGTGAAGTCGTCGACCGAGACGGTGAGGTCGTGGTCGACCGTGCTGTTGGGTGTGACGTTCGCGGGGGAGATGGACCCGTTCACGACGTCGACCGGGACCGTGTCGACCCACAGTTCGTCATCGGGGGTTTCGGAGATGGCGTTCCCCTCCGTGTCGACGGCGTCGGTGACGGTAGCCGTGTAGTGACCGTCTTCGCCGCTCGTGATGTTCGCGCGGTAGACGTAGGTGTCACCGGACTGGACCAGGGTGAAGTCGGACTTCGAGAGCGTCTCCTGGTGGTCGTCGCCGATCTCGACCGAGAAGGAGCCGAGTTCCTCGTTGGCGGTGACATTCACGTCGACGTCCTGAGAGGAGTTACCGCCCGTGGTGAAGAGGTTCACGCCGACGTTCGGCGGCGTGTCGTCGGTGACCTCGTAGATCGCCTTCACCGGATTCGACGAACTGGCGTAGTTGACGTCGATACTCGCCGTGTAGTTTCCGGGTTGGCTCGGGTTCTCGACGTCCCCGTACTTGACTGACCACGTCTGGCCGCCGGTGAGCGTCTTGCTCCCACCGACGTCGATGACGAGCGTGTGTCCGCCGTTCTCGACCGAGACGTCCTTGACCGAGTAGGACGCGTCGTAGTCGGCGTCGTCGTCGCTCGCGCTGTCGACCTTGACGTAGTGGACGTCCTCCGGGTCCACGGCACTAACGTTGGCACCGTCGTCGCCAGCGGTGTAGTCGATACGGATGTCCTCGATGGAGTTGCCGTCCTCGGCGGAGTCGGTCCCGTCCGGACTGAACGTCACCGTGTGGTTGACGACGTCGCCTGAGTCAGTGGGCGACGACGAGATGGTCGCATTGTCGACGGCCGCGACGGTGCCGACGAAGGCCGTCCCGAAGGAGAGCGTACTGACGAGCAGGACGGCAACCATCGCGAGCGCGCGCCCTCGCCGGCCGCTCACGGGGAGCCACCCCCGCTCGAAACAGTCGTCGTACCGTACTGTGCTGGCACGGCTGTCCACCTCGACCTGGGGGAAGACATGAGTACACTCGAACTGGGGCCCGAAGTCGGTTGAAAACTGTGGCCACGCGGACGTGGAAACGAACGTGAACGCGGACGAGGTGGCCACAATATATTTCAACCGGAAGGAGTGGAAGCGAAGCCCCGACACCACCGTTCAAGTGTTCTACAGTGGGAATCGTGGACGTCGACGCTACGAGTGAGACAACCCCACCACCGTTCGAGTGTTCTTCGACCGACGGACCGCGGGGGAGACCACCGTACGAGTGTTCCTTACCGCGAAAGAGGGCGTATCGCGTCTTCGAATATTACCGCTTCGACACCACCCTGCGAGTGTTCTCGTAGTGCGGCGCCGCGTCGAGGGGACCACCGTGCAAGTGTTCTGTCGGTCGTAACGTTCGAGGTGAGAAGTCCGACACGGGGACCACCGTGCGAGTGTTCCGGGCCGTCGGCATTCGGCAGAGTGCGAGTGGACGACCGATGGACGACTGCCCGAAACTGGTGGACGTTCAGTGCGTGTCACCGGCCCGCGACACGGCGCCGCGACCTCACCCGAACTTGAACAGGTCGCGCTGTTCGGGGTCGGTACCGTCGGGGGCCTGGTAGGAGGTCGCCTGCCCCTTCTGGTAGTGTTCGAGGATGTCGTAGACGTTGCTCGGGAGCACCTTCGAGAGGCGGTCTTCCTGCTCGCAGGCGCGGATGATGTCCTCGGGGTCGTCGGTCACTTCGTAGATGTAGGTCCGACCGCCCTTCCGGCCGAGGTTGCGCTCGGTCGAGCGAGCGAGTCCGAGCATACAGAGTTGGTCGAGGAACTCGTAGAACTTCCGTTCCGAGACCTCGTCGGCGCCGATGGTCGCCGCGAGTTTCGTGTAGAGGTTGTAGATGTGCTTCGTCCGCGCCTCCTTCTGCGGTTCGATGACCATGAGCGTCGCCGAGATGTAGGAGAGCCCCTGCTGGATGGAGAGTTTGTCCTCGAAGTAGTCGAGGATCTCGTCGGTCTCGATGTTCTCCGTGGCCTTCCGGACGTTCGCCTCGGTGACCGTCGCCGACCCCTCCATCCGGGCGTACTCGCCGGCCTTCTCCAGGATGCGGAGCCCCTGTCGGACGTCGCCGCGTTCTTGGGCCGCGAACGCGGCCGCGAGCGGGACGACCTCCTCCTCCAAGACGCCGTCCTCGAAGGAGAGGTCCGCGTAGTAGGTGAGGATGTCGCGGAGCTGGTTGGCGTCGTAGGGGCCGAACTCGATCTCGCGCTCGCCGAGGGTCGACTTCACCTTCGGTTCGAGCGTGTCGACGAACTTCAGGTCGTTCGAGATACCGATGAGTCCGACCTTCGCGTCGTCGATGGGCGTGTCCTCGTTCGCCTCCGCGCGCGGGAGGTCGTAGAGGAAGTCGTTGCGCGCGTCCGGCGGGATGTTGTCGATCTCGTCGAGGATGAGGAGGACGTTGCCGCCCATCGATTCGATCTCCTCGTAGAGGAACTGGAAGACCCGGTCCGTACTGTGGCCGCTCTGGGCGATCTGTTCTTCCTCCGAGCGGAGGTCGTTGACGATGGCCGTGACGAGGCGGTAAGCCGTCTTGTAGTGGCGACAGTTGATGGGACCGACGATGCTGAGGGGGACGTCGCGTTTGCGTGCCTCCTCCTCGAGTTTCTCGCGCATCCACTTCGTGACGGCCGTCTTCCCGACGCCGGTCGGCCCGTAGACGAACACGTTGTTCGGCTCGTGGCCCTCGACGATGTCCTGGAGGGAGTTCGTGTAGAGTTTGATCTCCTCGTCCCGGTGCATGATCTCCTCGGGCTCGTAGGCGTCTTTCTTGAGGGGCTGCTTCCAGGCGAAGATCTTGTCCTCCTCCTGGAAGGGGTTCTCGTCCTGTTTCATGGCCGGGTCGTTGTGTTAGAACGGGACACTCCCAGCGCTATAAACCTTACCAACCACCCTGCAAGTGTTTCGAGTGTTCCGGGTCGCTTAAAAAACACACACCCACCACTCTGCAAGTGTTCTGGGTCGTCGAGAGGGGGTGGGGGCGGTTGGAGTGGTCGGAAGGAGGACCGAGGGACGAGAGGTCGAGAGATTGAGAAACGAGACGAGGTCTTCGACGGCGAGAACGGCTGGTGGACGTCGAAGAAGAGTCCGCCGACGGGAGCGGGTCGACGCCGTCCGTCGCAGCGGCCCGATGGCCGATGGGAGCGGACGAGAGGTGACAGGAGACGATGAGACGAGAGAAGGTGAGAGAGGACGAGACGAACCACCGAGAACACACTCAGGACGTCCTGTTGTACTACACTATCGTCTACTCCACCTACTACACTACTACTTACTACGTTACTCTAGTACTAGTCTAGATAGAGAGTATAACTTTTTGGGTTCAGGAAAAATTGGTGTCGGCGAACCGTCGATAAACCGTCTATTCTCCCAGATCTCTCGTATAATCTCTCTTCTCTGCCATGTCTTCATATACTCTCCATTCTCGTGGCACTCGCACCTTCCCGTCTCTCGCCGCAGAACACTTGCAGAGTGGTGGGTGTGTGTTTTTTAAACGATTGTTCCCACCCACCCTGCATCTGTTTCGAGTGTTCTCTCGCGTGGCGTCTCGGCCACGTCGACCAATCTCGAAGGTGTCGGTCGTCGCTTGGTCTCGAACGCGACTCGAACACTTGCAAGGTGGTGTCGACACCACCACCCTGCGAGTGTTCCGGGCGGTCGCGTCGACGTTGGCACACCACCCTGCAAGTGTTCTACCGCCGGTTCGAGATCGCGCCGTCAGTTCTAGAAGAGTCGTCTCGTCGGTCGATCTCACCGTTCGACGGCGGCTACCGTGAGGAGATCTAGCCGCAAGCCGACCAGCCGCAGTCGAGACACGTCGGACAGCCGCCGACCTGCTGTACGTTTCCGGAGCCACACTCCCGACACGAGTCTGCGAAGCCTGCCATGTGTCCGCTCGCTTCGGCGTGCGTCGGCAAGAGCGTTGCGGGGACGACTGCCGGCGTGCGTCGGGGTCGCCCGCCGAACAGGAACGTCCGTCCCACCGCCCTCGCGTTCGGTGCTCGACTTCCGCCGCCTCAGCCTTCGACCTTCGCCTCGAACTTCTCACGGACTTTCTTGACCTTCGGCGCGGCGTGCATCTGACAGTAGGCGTCCTCGGGGTTCTTCTCGAAGTAGTTCTGGTGGTACTCCTCGGCCTCGTAGAACGTCTCGAGTGGCTCGATCTCGGTGACGATCTCGTCGTCGTAGACGTCCTCCTCTTCGAGAGTCTCGACGTACGCCTCGGCCTTCTCCCGCTGCTCGTCGTCGTGGTAGAAGATCGCCGAGCGGTACTGCTCGCCGACGTCCGGCCCTTGTCGGTTCAGCTGTGTCGGGTCGTGGATCGTGAAGAACACTTCGAGGAGGTCCTCGTAGGTGATCACGTCGGGGTCGTAAGTGAGTTGGACGACCTCCGCGTGACCGGTCTCACCGGTGCAGACCGCCTCGTAGGTCGGCTCCTCGACGCGGCCCCCGGCGTACCCGGAGGTCACGTCGACGACGCCCTCGACGGTCTCGAACGCCGCTTCGACACACCAGAAGCACCCGCCGCCGAACGTCGCACGCTCGTAGTCGTTCTCGTCCATACACGTTCTTTTGGACTGCCAGGCGTTAAGGGTCCCGGATACGTGACCACAACTAGTAAGTAAAGTGCCATTAGGTACTATCGAATATCTGTCTGTCAATTTCTCGTCTCCTTCTATATCTCTACTATCGTCTCGATAACTCGATAACTCGCGGAGTAACTCGAATATAGTGCGAACAACTCGAATATACGTACCGATAACTGAGATATAGGGCAGATAACTCACTTATCGGATTTCGATACTCCTCTCTACTATCTAGTAGGTGGGATACTTTGAATACGTATCTTTCCGTGTTCGATTCGGTGACGACCCCGACGCACGGTCGCGTACTCTTTACGTCACTAACCGCGTAAAATTAGGAACGCTTATGGTCCTCGGTCGGGTACGAAGTGACGATGAATTCTGGAGACGGACCGTCGTGCGAGTGTAAAGTCGGTCGGGTCAGCCACGAGTACGGACTCGACGACATGGACACCGCACTTACGACGCGGTGGCGCGGGGAGGGCGGCGAGGAACACAGCCTGCGGGAACTCGAGGCGGTGTTCAACCGGGCGGTCCTCCGGGCGGCCCTCCAGCGGGCGAACGTCGAGGTCCTCGAAGGTGAACTCGAGAACACCTACCGGTTGCTCGTCGATGACGAGGTCAGCGCGGGGTCGCGCACGCAGGCGGAGAACCGACTCGAACGCGACGGTGTCGACGTCGAGACCGTCCGGAGCGACTTCGTCTCCCACCAGTCGATCCACACCCACCTCCGGGAGTGTCTCGACGTCGAGAAGAAACGCGAGCGCAAGGACCCGATCGAGTCGGCCCGCGACACCGTCTTCGCGATGGAGAGCCGAACCGAGAAGGTCGTGGACAACCACCTCGCACGGCTCCGCGAGAACGACTTCGACCTCGACGGGTATGACGTGTTCGTCGACGTGACGGTCGCCTGCGAGTCCTGTGGGCGCCACCACGACGTCGGCGCGCTCCTCGACGCCGGCGGGTGTGACTGCGAGTCCGCGACCTGAGGGGGCCAAAGCCGCCGGTGGAGCAAAGAATTATACGCTACGGCCGATTGCCTACGGTAGATGAGTACTATCGAACGAACCGAACCCGTCTCCGTGAGTGCCTCGAATATCGGTGGCATTGAGGAGACGGCTGTCGATCTGCGGCCGGGTGTAAACGTCTTGGTCGGTCGAAACGCGACGAATCGGACGTCGTTCCTGCAGTCGTTGATGGCGGCTGTGGGGAGCGAAGACGTCTCGCTGCGCGGCGGCGCAGACGAGGGCCGAGTCGAGTTAGAGTGGGAAGGCGACGTCGTCACGCGGACGCTCACTCGTGAGAATAGCCATGTCTCGTTCGGCGGGGACCCACTGCTTGACGACCCGACGCTGGCGGACCTCTTCGCCTTCCTCTTGGAGAACAACGAGGCGCGACGGGCGGTCGCGCGTGGCGACAATCTACGGGACCTCATCATGCGTCCGGTCGACACCGAGCGCATCAAGTCGCGTATCGACGATCTCCAGGCCGAGAAACGACGACTCGACGAGCGCATCAAGGAGACCGAACGCGCCGAATCACGCCGGCCCGAACTCGAAGCACGCAAGGAGGAACTCGAAGCCGAGATCGAAGAGACCGAAGCCGAACTCGAGGCCAAGCGACAGGAGATCGAGGAAGCCGACGCGGGCGTCGAGGAATCCCGCGAAGAGAAGGCCGAACTCGAAGACGCCCTCGACGAGCTAAACGACCGTCGCTCGGAGCTCAAGCGAACGCGTGAACGCCTCCAGAGCGAACGTGATAGTCTCGCCTCTCTCCGTGAGGAGCGGGACGAGGTCGAAGCTGAACTCGCCGATCTTTCGGAGGCACCCGAGGACGAGATTGCGTATCTCGACGATCGCATCGACTCCCTGCGAGCGGAGAAACGATCGCTTGAATCGACACTCAAGCAACTCCAGAGCCTGATCCAGTTCAACGAGGAGATGCTCAACGGTGATAACGAGGATTTGCTCCAGATTCTCGCCGACGAGGACGGCCACAGCCACGATGACGTCACGGCAGGACTCCTCCCGGACAGCAACGAAACTGGGGTCTGTTGGACCTGTGGCTCGGAAGTCGATCAAGAGGAAATCGAGTCGACGCTCGACCAGCTTCGCGATGTCGCCGACGAGAAACGCGAGGAGCGTTCGACAGTCACTGACGAACTCGAAGAGGTCCAATCGGAAAAGCAGGAGCTCGAAGAGACGAGCCGTCGCCAAAAGCGCCTTCAGAACCGGCTCGAAGAGCTTGACGAGGAGACTGACTCTCGTGAGGAGACCATCGAACGCCTCCAAGAACAGCGCGGCGACCTCGAGGACGACGTCGAGGACCTCGAGGAAACGGTCGAAGAACTCGAAGAGGAGAGCTACAGCGCGCTCCTTGACCTTCACCGTGAGGCCAACCAACTCGAGTTCCGCCTCGACTCGCTCACGGACGACCTCGACGACGTCGAGACGGAACTCGCCGAAGTCGAGTCGACCATCGAGAAACGCGAGTCACTCGAGACCGAGCGCGACGAGGTGAAAGCGGAACTTCAGGACCTCCGAACGCGAATCGACTCGCTGGAGGAAAACGCAGTTGAGTCGTTCAACGAGCACATGGAGGAGGTCCTCGACGTCCTCGACTACGAGAACATCGACCGGATCTGGATCGACCGCGCCGAGACCGAGGTCCGAGAGGGCCGCCGGAAGGTCGAGAAGACGACGTTCGACCTGCACGTGGTCCGGACGACCGAGGACGGCGTCGCTTACGAGGACACGGTCGACCACCTCAGCGAGTCCGAACGCGAGGTGACGGGACTCGTCTTCGCGCTCGCGGGCTACCGCGTCCACGACGTCCACGAAGAAGTCCCGTTCGTCCTCCTCGACTCCCTCGAAGCCATCGATTCCGAGCGTATCGCCGCCCTCGTCGACTACTTCGAGCAGTACGTCCCCTTCGTTGTCGTCGCGCTCCTCCCCGAGGACGCCCAGGCCCTCGACGACGACTACCACCGCGTCCGGGATATCTGAGCCGGACGTCCGGCCCTCCCGTTACGAACGTACCGATGTAAAACTCGGACGGTCGTTCGCCGTCGAGAAACGCCCGCTCAGGAGTGAGCGATGTTCAACTCGACTTCGTTCACGATACTCAACAGGATCTCCGGGATCTCCTCGTCCATCGGCTCACCCGCCATCCGGTGGCTCGGTCCGGAGACGACGCAGGCGCCGAGCACCGTCTCGTCGGGGGCCATCATCGGCGCCGCGACCGCGTACAGCCCCTTCGTGCTCTCGCCGTAGCTGTACGCGACCCCGTTCTCGCGGATCTCTTCGAGTTCGGCCTTCAACTCGTCCGGGTCCGTGATGGTGGTGTCCGTCGCGCGCGGGAGGCCGTGGCGTTCGAGTATCTCGTCGACGCGCTCTTCGGGGAGTTGTGCGAGGATGGCCTTCCCGGAGGCGACCTGGTGGAGGTACATACGTTTCCCCGTCCGGGTTCGCGACGGGACGCCGTGGTGGCCGTCCTCGCGGTAGAGGACGACCGCCTCCCCGTTCTCCTCGGTCATGTACTGGGCGACCTCGCCGGTCTTCTCGGCGAGTTCCTGGATCTTCGATTTGATGATGTCGGCGCCGGTGAACTGCGCACGGACGTAGCCACCGAGGTCCAGGAACCGGAAGCCGAGTCGGTACTCCTCGCCCTCCTTGACGACGTAGCCGTGGGCGACGAGGGTCGCGAGGTGTTTGTGGACCGTGCTCTTCGAGAGCCCAGTTCGGTCGGCGAGTTCCGTCACTCTGGCACCGTCGAGGTCGGTGAGCGATTCGACGATAGTGAACGTCGTGTCGAGGCTCTTGATTCGGGACTGGCTGCTCGAACCGCCGTCCTCGGGGTCGCTTCCTGTGGTCACGGTACACGAACCGACGGCAGCATCGACCATAGTGTTTACTGATGGGAAACTGAGCGCGGTACTGTTCGGTCATCGACGTCATCGACGCCACCGTCGAGAAACGGCTTCGAAGAAAAGAGCCACCCCGAGAAACGACGCGCGTTCGGGCGAACGGCGGGAGTCCCTGCTCCTCCAGGACGCGGGCGACCTGGTTCTTCTGGAACTCGTCGAAGCCGGCTTACTCGCCGCGGAACTCGGGTTCGCGTCCCTCGAAGAAGGCGTCGAGTCCCCCCTGGAGGTCGGCGGTGTCGAACAGCGAGGTGAACAACTCGGCCTCGTAGTCGAGTCCCTCGCGACGACCCATTCGGGACCCCGAACGAACCGCTTCCTTCGCCAACTCGAGTGCGATCGGACTCTTCGCGGCCACGGTCTCCGCGAAGTCGTACACCCGCTCGTCGAAGGCGTCCTCGTCGTGGACTTCCTCGACGAGTCCGACGTCGGCGGCCTCCTCGGCGTCGAGGAGCTCGCCCGAGAGGATCAGTTTCAGCGCCTGTCCCTCGCCGACGAGGTCGGCGAGTCGCTGGGTTCCGCCGCCGCCGGGGATGAGTCCGAGGTTGATCTCGGGCTGGCCGAGTTTCGCGTCCGCCTTCGCGATGCGGACGTCACAGGCCTGTGCGAGTTCACAGCCGCCGCCGAGCGCGTGGCCGTTGATTCGTGCGACAACCGGGAGCGTCGCCTCGGCGACCATCTCGTAGACCCGGGGACGACGGCTCACACGCCGCTGTTCGAACTGGTCGCGGTCGCCGAACTCCGTGACGTCGGCTCCCGCGACGAACGCGCCGCCCTCGTCGTCGCCGGTGAGGACGAGCACGCGAACGGCGGGGTCCTCCTCGGCGGCGGAGACGGCGTCTTTCAGTTCCGAGCGGACCGTCGCGTTCAGCGCGTTCCGGGCGTCCGGTCGCGAGATGGTGACGGTCGCGACTCGCTCGGCGCGTTCGCCGACCTCGACGTCGAGCGTCTCGTAGTCGGCGTCTGCGAGGCTCATTCGCCCTCACCGCTCGGCCGCACGGCCTCGCCGTCCTCCCAGACGTAGAACCCCTCGCCGCTCTTCTTCCCGAGTTTTCCGGCGCGGACCTTCTTCTTCAGGAGTTGCGGCGGGCGGAAGCGCTCCCCGAGTTCCTCGCGGAGGTACTCCGCGATGTCGAGGCGAACGTCGAGTCCCACGAGGTCGGTGAGTTCGAGCGGCCCCATCGGGTGGTTGTACCCCTCTTCCATCGCGGTGTCGATGTCTTCGACGGACGCGACGCCGCTCTCGACCATCCGGATGGCCTCGAGACCGAGGACGAGACCGAGTCGCGAGGAGGCGAACCCCGCGCTGTCGTGGACGACGACGGCCTCTTTGTCGAGTCCTTCGACGTACTCGACGGCCCGTTCCTCGACGTCGCTGACCGTCTGCTCGGCGACGACGATCTCGACGAGGTCCATGAGGTGAGGCGGGTTGAAGAAGTGGAGACCGATGGCTCGCGAGGGGTCGTCGAGCGCGCTGGCGATTTCGGTGACCGAGAGCGAGGAGGTGTTCGTCCCGACGATGGTCCCCTCGTCGGCGTGCTCCTCGACTTGCTCGAAGACGCTCTGCTTCAGGTCGACGTCCTCGGGGACGGCCTCGACGACGAGGTCGGCGTCCGAGACGGCCTCCGGCAGCGACGGTTCCCCGGTGATCCGTTCGAGCGTCGCGTCGCGCTCTTCGGGCGTGACCTTCCCGCGGTCGACGCCACCCTGGAGGTTCGCCTCGATGGACTCGAGGCCCGCGTCGACGCGTTCCTCGTCGACGTCGTTGAGAGAGACCGTGTGTCCGGCCTGCGCGGAGACCTGTGCGATACCGTGGCCCATGCTCCCTGCACCGATGACGGTGACGTGCATACGCTGTATCGGGCCGGGCACAACAGAATAAGTGTTCCGCTCGGCCGCTACGCCAGCGTGATGAGGACGACCCCACAGACCGTCACGAGGGCGCCGACGACCGTAGTCTTCCGGGCGGCCTGTCGCTCGCCGAGGAAGAAGATGCCGAGCGCGACGGTGAACAGGGGGCTGGCGTTGAAGATGGGGACGACTACGACGGCGTCGGCCAGGCCGAGCGCGGCGAAGTAGGCGGTGATGGCGACGGTCCAGCACAGGCCGGTGAGGACGAGGTAGCGCCGGGAGTCGGAGTGCAGTGCGACCGAGAGTTGCCCCGGGTTCCGGTAGAGAGCGATGGCGAGTCCGACGAGCATCCCGACGAAGAAGTTCGTCGCGAGCGCCGGGAGGAGCGGGGCGTCGAGCACCGAGAGACCGTACTTCCGGACGACGGGCGTCACGCCGAACCAGCAGACGACCAGCACCGAGACGGCCGCCGTCGTCGAGATGCCGGCAGTCCGTCGCCCGTCGTCCTCGCTGGTGGCGCGGGTGAGCAAGACGAGGCCGGCGACGACGACGAGGATGCCCACGGCGAGTGCGACCGTCAGCGTCTCGCCGAGGAAGACGACGGAGAATACGGCCGCGACGACGGGGCTGGCGCTCTTCACGGAGTGGGCGACGCCCGCGCCGACGAGGTGGATGACGCTCGACAGCAGGAAGCGACCGAGCCCCGACCCGAGGAGACCGCTGACGACGAAGACGGCGAACGCGGCCGGCGTCAGCCGTGGCTGGTCGAGGACGAAGACGAGCGGGACGAGCAGGACGACGCTGACGGCCGTCGTCGCGGTGACGAGTACTTCCGCCGAGACGTCGTCGAGTCCGCGGCGGGCGCTCACGTAGCCGACCGAGGAGACGAGTGCGGCGAAGAGGGCGACGACCTCGCCGGGGGGCGTTACGGGGAGTCCGAACGGGGCGGCCACTTATACGACGTCCTCGCGGCGGAGCCGTTCGATGTCGGCGTCCGTGTAACCGAAGTCGCGGAGGACGTCCTCGGTGTGTTCACCGAGCCGCGGCGGTGCGTCCTCGACGTCCGTGTCGAGCGTCGAGAAGTTGACCGGGTTGGCGGGGGACTTGAACGTCCCGAGGTCGGGGTGTTCCATCTCCGCGACCATGTCCTTCGCCTCGATGTGGGGGTCGTCGACCACGTCTTCGACGGTGTTGAGCGGCGTGCAGGGGACGTTCTCGGCCTTGAGGACGTCGAGCCACTCCTCGGTGGTGCGCTCGGCGAAGATGTCGTCGAGTTCCGCGTCGAGTTCCGCGCGGTTCTCGATACGGCCGGTGAACGAGGAGTACTCCTCGACGTCGAGCCACTCCTCCTTGCCGATGGCGCGACAGAGGTTCGGCCAGTGTTTCTCGCTGATGACGCCGACCACGATGTAGTCGTCCGCGGTCTCGAACGCCTGGTACGGCATCAGACTCGGGTGGCGGGTCCCCATCCGCTTCGGGTTCTCGCCGGTCGCGAAGTAGTTCGAGACGTGGTAGAGGAGGAACTGGAAACTCGTGTCGAGCAACGCGAGGTCGATGTGTTGGCCCTCGCCGGTCCGTTCGCGGTGGTAGAGGGCGGTGAGGATGGAGTAGAGGGCGGTCATCGCTCCCGAGATGTCGCTGATGGAGACGCCGACGCGGGCGGGTTGGTCCTCGGACCCGGTGATGCTCATCATCCCGGACTCCCCCTGGAGGATGATGTCGAAGGACTTCTTGTCGCTGTACGGACTCCCCTCGCCGTAACCGGACACCGCACAGTAGATCAGGTCCTCGGTGATCTCCGAGAGCGTCTCGTAGTCGGCGGCGAACTCGTCTTCTTTCCCCGGCGAGAAGTTCTGGATGAACACGTCGGCCTCGGAGACGAGGTCGTGCATGACCGCCTGCCCCTCGTCGCTCGTCAGGTCGAGGGTGATGCTCCGCTTGTTCCGGTTGAGGCTCACGAAGTACGCCGACAACTCGTCGCCGTACGCCGGCGAGTACGTCCGGGTCACGTCGCCGTGGCCCGGTCGTTCGATCTTGATGACGTCCGCACCGAAGTCGCCGAGCGTCTGCGTCGCCAACGGACCCACGAGTGCCTGAGTCGCGTCGACGACCACGAGGTCGTCTAGAGGTCGCATACTTGGAACCGTAGCCACGACCACCTTTATACGTTGCGTCATCTGACAGCTCCGTTAACTGAGACGCCGTCTCCGGCTTCCACTGTTCGGTTTGTGGACACCTATAGGAACATTTATTATGAATTATCCCCCGAGTTAGGGCATGGCTCGCAGTACCAGACGTCAGTGGCTCAAAGCGACCGGTGCGATTGGAGCGGCAGGATTGACCGGTCTCGCCGGTTGTTCGGGTGGGGGTAGCGGCAGTGGTGCGACGTCGATCGGCGTCGGCATCCCCAGTGCAAGTACGACCACCGGCCAGGCGAGTAACGCTTTCCAGCGCGTCGTCAAGGACGTCTCGCCGGACACCGAACCGGCGGGGACCATCCAGTGGAACAGTCAGGAGACAGGCGGTGACCCGCCGAGTATCCGCCAGTACAACCAGGGCAACCTCCAGGCGTTGACGTCCGGGAACTTCATCATCGCGTCCGCGATGCAGGAGAAACCCCCGTTCCAGCAGCGCCCGGTCGACGAGGTGCCCTTCCAGGCCTTCAAGATCGCCTCGCTGCACCTCCACGTCGTCGCGGTCGACGGCTCCGGCATCGAGACGACCGACGACCTCGTCGGCAAGAAGTTCTGGCCGCTCCCCCCGAGTTGGGGACTGCGCCAGCAGGTCGAGACCATCTTCAAGAACGCCGGCATGTGGGAGGACCTCGAACCGAACGTGGTCGACGCCGACACCGGCGACGTCGCCGGCGCCATCGAGGAGAACCGCGTCGACGCGCTCGTCGCCTACGGCTCCGGCTTCGAGAACCTCCCGGGCTGGGCGACCGAGGTCGACGCCCGTTCGGACCTCCACGTCGTGCAGGTCGGCGACAAGCTCAAGCAGGGTATCGAGCAGACCCGCGGGACGAACTTCAAGGAGATCGAGGTCTACGGCTGGAACCAGGACATGGGTTCGAAGACCGTCGGGTCGTTCCCCTCCGACTTCCAGTTCTTCTTCGGCCGCGACATCTCACGCGACGTCGGCTACGAACTCGCGAAGATCAGCCACGAGAACGTCGAGGCCATCCAGAACGGCCAGCCGGCCTACGCCGACCACAGCGACCCGGCGGCCATGGCCGAAGTCTACCTCGACGGTCTCCCGGTCCACCCCGGTGTCTACGACTTCCTCGAGGACCAGGGCGTCGACGTCGGTGACTACGAGCGCGGCACGGTACAGGAGTAGCGTCTCGACGACACAATGAGTGAGAACGAAGCGCCCGTGTGGTCGCCGGTGTCGCTCCAGCGAGAGCACCTGCTGAACAACCTCGTCACAGTCGTCGCGCTGCTCTTCTGGGCGAGAGTCGTACTGTACGCGTTCAACCAGGAGATTCCGCGGGCGAAGTACGCCGCCGTCTTCCTCGGCGGGGGCATCCTCGTCTACATCCTCCACGAGCAGTACAAACTGGAACACGACCAGTACCTCCAGCGGATCGGCCTGTGGCTGCTCGCGGTAGTGACGACGGTCACGTCGGCGTACCTGTACGTCAACTACGAGGTCCACTCGACGATCCGAGTCGGCTACGCCCTCGAGTACGAGTACGCGCTGGCCGCGCTGTTCACCCTCGCGATCATCTACCTGACCTACCGCGCGTTCGGCGCCGCGTTCGTCGCCGTCGTGCTCGTGTCGATCGTCTACGCCCGGTTCGGCGAGTTCTTCCCCGGTCTGCTCCAGCACAGCGGTGTCGGCGAACGCCAGATCGTCAACCTCCTCGTCCTGGAGTTCGACGGGTTCTTCGGGTCGATCACCCAGATCGTCGCCGCGTGGGTCGCACTGTTCTTGCTGTACGCCGGACTCCTCCGCGGGTACGGTGCGTTCCAGCTCATCATGCGCCTCGCGTTCGGCGCGGCGAAGTACTTCCGCTCGGGCGTCGCGCAGTCGGCGGTCCTCTCGAGTCTCATCGTCGGCTCTATCAACGGCGCACAGACCGCCAACGCCGCGATGACCGGTTCGTTCACCATCCCGCTGATGAAGCGAAACGGGATGAAGGCCGAGACGGCCGGCGGTATCGAGGCCGTCGCCTCCTCCGGCGGGCAGATCATGCCCCCCGTGATGGGCGCCGCGGCGTTCGTCATGGCGTCGCTCCTCGGAATCACGTACATGGAGGTCCTGGTCGCGGGCATCATCCCCGCGGTCGTCTTCTACGTCTCGGTCGCCATCGGCGTCCACTACATGTCGACCAAACAGCTCTCGGAGGGCAACGAGCAACTCGAGGCACGCATCGAGGAACTCGACGAGGGGTACCACCCGCTCGTCGAGGCGGTTCGCTTCGGTGTTCCCTTCCTCGTCCTCCTCTACTTGCTGGGCATCGCCCAGTGGACGGTCGTTACGTCGGCACTCTACACCTGTCTCGCGATGGTCGCGACCGGCGCGGGCATCCCCATCCTCCTGAGCGTCGTGCGCAGCGAGGAGAACGTCGTCGCGACGGTTCGCGAGGAGATCCACGACACCGTCGAGGGCGTCAAGTACGGCGCCACGACGATGGCACCTATCGCCATCATCATCGCGGCGGTCAACGGTATCGTCGACTTGCTGAACGCGACCGGCGTCCCCGGGAAACTCTCGCTCGCCCTCATCGGTATCGCCGGTGGCGTCATGGCTATCAGCATCCTCCTCGCGATGATCATCTGTCTCGTCCTCGGTCTCGGGATGCCGACGGTCGCGGCGTACACCATCGTCGCGTTGCTCATCGCGCCGACGCTGATCAACCAGTTCGACGTCCCCAGCCTGGCCGCACACTTCTTCGTGTTCTACTCGGCCATCCTCTCGGGGATCACCCCACCGATCGCTATCGCGGTCGTGGTGACGACCGGTATCGCGGGGTCGAACTTCTGGCGGACCGCGCTGGAGGCGCTGAAGCTCGCGACGCCGCTGTTCGTCCTCCCGTTCGCCTTCATCTACAACCCGGAGATCGTCACGGGCGGCATCACCGGACTGACGCTCCTGTCCGGGTTCGTCGTGTTATTGGGGGCCATCTCCATCACGCACGGTCTCAACTGCGCCGCACGACCGTTCGGTCTCCCCTCGCCCGCCGGGTACGCCGCACGCGCGGTCTACGTCGTCCTCGGCGTCGTCGCGATGATCTGGCCGACGATGCTCCCGCGGGTCGCCGCGATCGCCGTCGCGGTCTGCCTGTTCGTCGTCCAGTCGCGTCTCCCGAACGTCGCCGACGTCGGTGCCGTCCCCGAAGGCGAGTAACGCCCCACCGGGCCTCGCCCTTTGCCGGTTGGAAACACTTTACAACCCTTCTCGACTGACCTGCTTGTATGCGGGAAGTGTACTTGGTCGGTGCGGCACAGTCAGACTACGGGTCGTTCCCCGACGAGTCGTACCGATCACTGTTCTCGACCGCGTTCGAGGGTGCCGTCGACTCGGTCGACGGTGACCTCGACCGCGAACGAATCGACGAGGCCTACATCGGGACGCTCGGTGTCGGCGGCCGCCAACTCGGACTCCCGGGTCCGGCGGTCACCGAACACGTCGGTCTCGATGGTGCCTCGTGCACGCGCGTGGAGAACGCGTGTGCGGCGAGCGGCGTCGCGCTCCGACAGGCCGCACTCGCCATCCGTTCGGGCGTCGCAGACGTCGCCCTCGCCGGCGGCGTCGAAGTGATGACCGACATGAGCGGCGAGCAGACGCGCTACTGGCTCGGCGTCTCGGGCGAGACGGAGTGGGAGCGGATGGCCGGCACGACGTTCGCCGGCGTCTACGCCCAGATGGCCGACGCCCACATGGCCGAGTACGGCACCACGCGCGAACAACTCTCGCGGGTCGCCGTGAAGAACCACGCCAACGGAGCGAAGAACCCCCACGCCCACCTCGGCTTCGAGTGTTCGCTCGACCAGGCGATGGAGGGGTCGACGGTCGCGGACCCGCTGAACCTCTACGACTGCTGTCCCACCTCCGACGGCGCGAGCGCGGTCATCTTGACGAGCCGAGAGGTCGCCGAGGAACTCACCGACGAGCCGATTCGCCTCTCCGGTACGGGACAGGCGAGCGGTCGCGTCGGACTCTTCCAGCGACCGACCATCACGGGGATCCCGGCGACCACGGAGGCCGCCGAGCAGGCCTACGAGGAGGCGGACGTCGGTCCCGAGGACGTCGACTTCGCGGAGGTCCACGACTGTTTCTCCATCGCGGAACTGCTGGCCTACGAGGACCTCGGTTTCTGTGAGAAGGGCGAGGCCGGTCCCTACGTCGAGTCGGGTGCGACCGAACCCGACGGCGAGCGCCCGGTGAACCTCTCCGGCGGTCTCAAGAGCAAGGGCCACCCCATCGGTGCGACCGGCGGCGGCCAGGCCGTCGAGGTGTTCAAGCAACTCCGCGGCGAGGCGGGCGACCGGCAGGTCGACGGTCTCGAACGCGGACTGACCCACAACGTCGGTGGCTCCGGCGGCGCGGTCGTCGTCGGCGTCTACGAACGGGGGTGGGCCTGAGTGAGCGAGCGCGACCTCACTCCCGTCGAGAGCGCCGGCGCGTACGTCCCGCGCTACACCATCTCCGCCGAGACCATCGGCGAGGCGTGGGACGGCTTTCGCGCCCGCGGCGTCTCGGAGAAACGCGTTCCTGCTGGCGACGAGGACGCCGTGACGATGGCCGTGGAAGCGGCCCGCGACGCCATCGCGGCGAGTGACGTGGCTCGCGAGGAGTTGTCCGCGCTCGCGCTCGGGACGACCACCCCGCCCATCGACGAGGGCGACGTCGGCGTCCAGGTCGCCGAGATGCTCGGTCTCCCGCGGTCGGTCGAAGTCTCGGTCTTCACCCAGTCTACGCGCGCGGGAACGCGAGCACTCCTCGCGGCGAGTCGGGCCGACGGACCGGCGCTGGCCGTCGCGAGCGACTGTCCCCTCGGCGAACCCGACGACGCGCTCGACCACGCGGCCGGCGCGGGCGCCGTCGCGTTCCTCACCGCCGAGTCGGGTACGGTCGACCTCACCGACGTCGCCACCTACGCGCAGGAGTACCCCGGAACACGCTTCCGGCGACGCGGTAGCGAGAGTATCGAGGAGTACGGCGCGACGACCTACGGCCGGGACGCCTATGCGACGGCCGTCGCCGGCGCCGTCGACGGACTCGACCTCGGTGGCGACGCCGACGTCGAACCCACGGGCGTCGCGCTCAGCGCACCCGACGGGAGTCTCCCCGGTCGCGGTGCACGACGACTCCCATTCGACGCGGAGATCTACCACCTCGCGGGGGAACTCGGTGACACCGGCGCCGCGAGCGCCCTGTTCGGCCTGCTCGCGGCCTGGGAGGACGGTTCGGAGAACACGGTCGTCGTCGGCTACGGCGACGGCGCAGGGGCTGATGCACTCGTGACGACAGGCACACTCGACACCGACTGGCGGCGTACCGGCCACGAGATCACCTACGCGGAGTACCTCCGCAAGCGTGGGCACGTCCTCCCCGACGGAGGTGAGCGCTGATGGGGGCGTACGTCAGCGTCCCGACGTGGTGGCGCTCGCTCGGCAGTCGCTACCGCCTCGTCGTCGGCGAGTGTACCGAGTGCGGCGCGCACACGTTCCCGCCGGAGGGCGCCTGCGTCGAGTGTAACGCAGTCGACGCGCTCGAAGCGGTCGAACCCGAGGGGACCGGCGAGATCGTCGCCCACACCGTCATCGAGGGCGGCGCCCCGCCCGAGTTCGAGGAACTCCTTGACGCCGAGGGTGCGATCGGCGTCGCCCTCGTCGAACTGGATGGCGGCGCGCGCGTCCCCGGGATGCTCACGGACTGTGACCCCCACGCCCCGGAACGCGGCGACCGCGTCGAGGCGACGATCCGTCGCATCTACGAGGACGAAGGCGTCGTCCGATACGGGGCGAAGTTCCGCCCCGAGAACTAGAGGTAGACCCCGTCGGGGTCTAGTTCTTCGCGCAGGAGCGTGAGTTCGTCGTCGCTCGGCGGCGTCGTCTCGTCGAGGTCGTCGGCGAAGCGGACGTCCCACCCCGTCGCGTCGGCCACTTCGTCGCGCGTGACGCCCGGGTGGAGCGACGCGACGTACATCTCTCCGTCTTCGAACTCCATGATGGCCTTGTCCGTGATGACGGCCTCGGGACCGCCGCGGAGTCCGTGCTCCTCGCGGCCGCCCGGCCCGTCGACGTAGCCGGGACTCGTGACGAAGTCGACTTCCTCGGGAAACCGCTGTGCCTCGTGGGGTGCGATGATGAGCGTCCGCTCGACGTTGCTGGCGATTTCGCAGGCGCCACCGCTTCCCGGGAGACGGACGTCCGGATCGTCGTAGTCGCCGATGACGGTCGAGTTGATGTTGCCGCGGCGGTCGACCTGTGCGCCGCCGAGGAAACCGACGTCGATGCGGCCGCCTTGGAGGTAGTAGCTGAAGCCGTCCATCAGCGACTCGACGTCGAGCGCGCCGCTCGCGAGCACCGGGTCGCCGATGGAGAGCGGGAGCGAACTCGGGTTCGACCCGACCGTCCCGGACTCGTAGATCATCCGAAGCCCCGGTGCGTGGGTCCGCTTGGCGAGGTTACATGCGAGGTTCGGAACGCCGATGCCGACGAGGACGGAGTCGTCGTCGCGGAGTTTGCTCGCCGCGGCCGACACCATCAGCTCGGTGTTCGTGTACGTCATTCAGTAGTCCCCCATGTCGATGGCCGTCGCGTACTTCGTCCCGGCCTCCAGATCGAGGAGGCGCTCAGTCGGGAGCGTCTCGACGTACTCGCGTCGGTCGTCGACGCCGTACACGTACTCGTCGAGCCACTCTTCGACTCGCTCGTGGGAAGAAGACACCTCGTCCCACTCCAGGTACGCCTCGTTGTCGCGGGCGTAGTAGCCCTGCGCGTACGACGGGTGCGACCCGTACGGCTCCTCGACGACGTAGTCGACGACGTCGTCGGTGAACAGCGTCCGATTCGGGTCGCTCCGGATGACCGACTCGTCGACGACTTCCTCGACGGAGAGGACGACGGTGTCGGCGGCGAACGCGGCCTCCTTGTGCCCGCCCGTGATGCCCCACACGTGCGCGTTGCCCTGCGCGTCCGCCCGCTGGGCGCGGACGACTGCGACGTCCGGTTCGAGCGGTGGGACGGCGTAGACTGTCTCGTCGCCGAACGGCGACTCGACCGGTCGGATGTTCTCGTTGTGTTCGGGGAGGTCGGTGCCCGCGAACGTCCGGAGCGGGACGAAGGGGAGGTCGACGGCGCCGGCGTAGAGTCGCGCGGTCATGCCGAAGTGGGTGTACTCCTCCAACTCGATCTCGTTCGGGACGCCCTCCTCGACGGCCCGACGGAACGCACGGAGACTCCCGACGCCGGGGTTTCCCGCCCAAGAGAACGTCGCCTTCCGGACGCAACCGGCCGCGATGAGTTGGTCGTACACGAGGTCCGGCGTCGCTCGAACGACCTCCAGATCGCGGTATCCCTGTCTGATGATCTCGTGGCCGGCCGCGAAGGGGATGAGGTGGGTAAACCCGGCCAGGTACACGCTGTCACCATCGTCCAGCGCGCTGGAGATGGCTGTCGCCATGTCTACCTGCTTGGCTGTCGTTGTCACTACCCACTATTCGTCGCCGCCGCCACCTTAATACCTCGCCTTCCGGTGCCGTCCGTGTCCGGATTCGGACTGTGAACTGACCCGTCGATACACAAACTCGTCTCTCACTTCAACATTCTCTATATCTATCAGGTCTTTCACCTCGCCGAGGTTCAGCCAGTGCTCGCTAGGTAGATTCGCAACTTAGAGTAAACGGCCGGTAGAAGCATCAACTGGTGCAATATCTTTGCCTCTCCCACTAGTCGAATACGTGTGTCCTGTGTCGACACGCAATTTAGAACTTCCAGAGAAAACACGTTGTATCGGGGCGTAGAGGTGCGGTACCGTGGAAATATCTCGAACGCCGATTCTGTGCACGTACGTATGGATCGTCGACGTCGATAAATCTTCTATCTCTGTCTATTAACATTAACAGTCAGAAAAGTGTCTATTCTGTCTCCGGAACGACGCTATCCTCAAGGACGGCGCCGCGTCGTCCGGACCAGTGCTCGCGAACTGCTTACCGGACTCGACGGGGAAGAAGTAGTGGCGAGGGCGCGTCCGCGCACTCGGCGCGGTTTCTGGACGTGAACGGGCTACTCGGGGCTCGGTGCGATGGCCTCGACCGGGTGGTCGGCCGGTCGGTCGAGCAGTGCGTCGAGTTGCTCACAGCAGGACGTGCCGCTCGCGACGAGTCGGCGGTCGGTCTCGTCCTCGAACTGCGCCTGCAGGTCCTCGCCGACGTCCATCGAGAGTTCGTAGTACTCCGACTTGTAGCCGAAACTCCCGGCCATCCCGCAGCACTCGGTGTCCGAGGAGACGACGTCGCAGTCGAGTACGTCGAAGACGGCCTCCGTGTAGGCGTCGAGTCCGAGCGTCCGCTGCTGGCAGTGGCCGTGGAAGGCGAGGGAGTCGTCGGGCGTGCGGAGGGCGTCCGCGTCGGCGCCGTTCTCCAGACAGCCGTAGACGTACTCCATCACCTCGTAGCTGTGCTCGCGCAGGGGTTCGGCGAGGTCCTCGGACAGGAGTTTCTCGTACTCGCTGCGGAACATGGCGACGTCGCTCGGTTCGACGACGACCACGTCGTAGGCCGCCTGGACGTAGGGGCCGAGGTCGTCGGCGACCGCTTCGGCCTGTGTCTCCGCGGTCGAGAGCATTCCCTGCGAGAAGGGAGCACGCCCGCTCTCGGCGGGTTCCGAGAGAGTGACGTGGACTCCGAGGGCTTCGAGCGCCCGGACCGCCGCCTTCCCGCGCGCGGGTCGAACGTAGTTCGTGTACGCGTCGGGGAACAGGACGGCACTCCGGGGGGCGTCCGCCCGCGGGACCCGTGGGCCGCCGCGCTCGCGGAACCAGTCGGCGAACGTCTCGCGCTGGAACTCGGGGAGGTCGCGGCGTCTGTCGACGCCGACGGCCCGTTCCAAGAGCGACCGCACGGGACCGGCGTTCGCGACCCAGTTGGAGACGGGCGCGGTCGCGCTCCCGAGTTTCGCGAGCGTCTCGAAGTTCCCGAAGAAGCGCTTCTGGAGGTCGAGACCGCTCGGCTCGCCGTCGGGGAGTAGGCCGTCGACGAGATGGTCGAAGCGGCCCGTGTCGGCGCCCTCGTTGATTCGGCTACGGACGGCGGTGTTGATCCACGGGATGTCGATCTTCACGGGGCAGGCTTCGGCACAGCGCGAACACCCCGTACAGAGGTCGTTGAACTCCGCCGCGGAGTCGAGACCGTGGACGCCGGCCTCCCACCCGGTCGCGATCCCGCCGGTGTACGTCTCGCCGCCGAAGGCGTGGCCCCCGACGCTCTGGAAGTTACCGCACGTGTTCGCACACGCGCCACACCGGATGCAGTAGAGCGTCTCCTTCAACTGCTCGTCCTCGCGCATCGCCATCCGCCCGTTGTCGATGAGGACGAGGTGGAACTCCCGTTCGCTGTCCTCGCCGAAGTCGGGGACGTCGGGGTCGTCGAAGTCGAGCGTCGGCGAGTCGGTCGGCGGCGAGAGCAACGAGACGTACTGGGCGATGTCCTGTCCGGTCGCGGACTTCGCGATGAGTTCGATGAACGGGTGGAGTTCCCGGACCGAAGGGATGACCTTCTCGACGCCCGCGACCGCGACGTGCGTGTCGGGAGTCACCGCCGACTTCCGGGCGTTCCCCTCGTTGGTGACGAGCGTGATGGTCCCCGACTCCGCGAGGACGAAGTTCGCGCCGGTCATGCCGACGTCCGCCTCGTGGATCTTCTCGCCGAGGTAGTCGCGGGCGAACTTGGTCAGTTCCTCGGCGGACTTCAGCGGGTCCTCGATGTCGAAGTACTCGTTGAACAGGACCGCGATTTCCGCCTTCGACTTGTGGATGGCGGGGCCGACGAGGTGGGAGGGCGCCTCGTCGGCGACCTGGAGGACGAACTCGCCGAGGTCCGTCTCGTAGACGTCGACGCCCACCGCTTCGAGGTGCTCGTTCACCTCGATCTCCTCGGTGGTCATCGACTTGCTCTTCACGAGCGTTTCGGCGTCTTCCTCCTCGACGACCTCCTCGATGTAGCGGTTGGCGTCGGCGGCGTCGTCGGCGAGGTAGAGGTTCCCCCCGTTCTCCTCGACGGACTCCCGGAGGGTGTCGATGAGTTCGGGGAGGTTCTCGATGGCGTCTTCTTTGATGCGGCGGGCCTCCGTCCGGAGGTCTTGGTACTCCTCGAAGTCCTCGGTCGCCTCGTAGCGTTGGGCGTTGAAGTGCCGGGCGTTCTCCTTGACGCTCGCCCCCTCCGAGTCGAGGAGGTGTCGGATGTGTTCGGCCTTCTCTCTCCGTGCCTCACTCATTGGTCTGTGATGACGACGACGTGGACGTTCGCGGGACCGTGGACTCCCTCGACGAGTGCACCCATGTCCCCGGTAGCGCTGACGCCGGTCGCGAACACTGTCGAGCGGCGGCCGGCGGTGAATTCGCCGTCGAGCCACTCGGTCGCAGCCTTCACGTCCGGGAGCACGTCGCTCGCCTGTACCACGGCGACGTGTGTCGGCGGGTAGAGGCTGACCGGTTCGGTCCCGCCTTCGTCGGAGGGGAGGAGGAGCGACCCGTGCTCGGCAACGGCCTTGTCGACGCCAGTCACGCCCGTCGCGGCCTCGGTGAGTTCTCCGGTCGACGGACCGCACGTCACGGGAACGTCGTCCAGCGACACGTCGTACCCCACGAGGGGCGCGCCGACGGCCGGCTCTTCGACGATCTCTGTGAGCGTCTCGGAGAACGCGTCGGTCGTCGTCTCGGTGTACTCGACGTCCAGTCCAGTGAGCGCCGACTGGAAGGTCGAGAGTGATTCCGTACTCATTCCTGTCCGGTGGATTGGTGTGTCGTGTGTTAAAGGTTGACTCTCCGGACAACTGGTGGGCCGACCCGGCCGTTCGACACTACAGTGAGACGGTCCGTAGTGACGACGAGAGGTCGCGGACGTGCTCGTTGAACGCCTCCACGAAGCCGTGGAATCCGTCGACGTGCGCGCGGAGGTCCGTGGCCGACGGCGGCTGATACTGCGAGAGGAGGTAGACGCCACCCTCCCCACCGACGCGGAGGTAGGACGCCTGACCGTCTTCCCACTTCAACTCCCAGCGTCGCCCGTCGACGCGCGTCTCGAACGTCCCGTAGTTGGTCCCTTCGTAACGGAACAGTTCGCTGGCCATCTGGTTCGCGCACTCGCGCATGCGAGAAAGAATTCGTTCGCGCTCCTCGACGACGGACTCGGTACTCTCGACGTCGGGGAAGTCGGTCTCGACGTCGTCAAGCACGCCGTCGAGTGAGTCGACGTAGGTCGCGAACGCTTCGACGAAGGCGTCGTAGTCGGTGAGTGCGTCGGCGAGGGCCGCCGGCTCGGGCGGTTGCTTCGACGAGACGACGTACGTCTCTCGTCCGCCCTGTTCGAAGCGGAGGTACTGGACGTCGCCGGCCTCGTACTTCAGCGTCCACGTCCCGGCGTCCGTCTCGAACGACTCCTGCCCGTAGTCCCCGCCCTGGAGGAGAGAGAGTTCCCGGGCGACGCGGCCCGCGTGTTCGCGGACCGCCGCTGCGACTTCGTCGCGGTGTTCGGCGATCTCCGCCGCGCTCGCGACGTCGGTGTCCAGTCCCTCGATCATACCACGTCGTCGGGGACGCACGGGGATAACCACGGTGGTCGGATCGGGCGTCGTCCGTCGTGTCGTGCGTGAGAGAAACCACCGTGCGGCGCCGACCCGAACGTCCTCCGGTTCGACGGTGTTAAGTGTAACCCGGCCATTCGGACTAATGCGAAGAACGTGAGGCGGCCCGGGCACACCCCGGCGCCGCTGATGCATGCTTTCGAGGCGTCGGGCACCACGCCCGACCGTCGACTCGCCTCTCACCGAGGCCGAGACGACACCCTTAAGTGAATCTCACACCTCGAAAGAAATGCGCACGTCGGACTCGACGAACGACGTTCCGAAGGGTTCTTACCCAACCGGAACCGACGTCCAAGTCCGAAGGACATGAGGATTCCACCCCTGCGGTCCGCCGTACACGATGGAATCTGATGTTAGCCCTGGTAGTTCGGTGACACTCGGTCGGCTCCCCGACCGCGTCGCCGAACACTAACGACCATTCACCAATACATCATTTATACGTCATCCCTCACGGGATGACGCCCGCCTATCGCTGGGGCCTCGCCCCAGCACATTCTGGTTGATCCTGCCAGAGGCCATTGCTATTGGAGTTGGATTTAGCCATGCTAGTCGCACGAGTTCAGACTCGTGGCAGATAGCTCAGTAACACGTGGTCAAACTACCCTATGGAGGAGAACAATCTCGGGAAACTGAGGCTAATTCTCCACAAGGCTCTCCCACTGGAAGGTGGAGAGCTGGAAACGCGCCAGCGCCATAGGATGTGACTGCGGCCGATTAGGTAGACGGTGGGGTAACGGCCCACCGTGCCCATAATCGGTACGGGTTGTGAGAGCAAGAGCCCGGAGACGGTATCTGAGACAAGATACCGGGCCCTACGGGGCGCAGCAGGCGCGAAACCTTTACACTGCACGACAGTGCGATAAGGCAACTCCAAGTGTGCAGGCATAGTGCCTGCACTTTTCAGCACCGTAAGGAGGTGCTGGAATAAGGACTGGGCAAGACCGGTGCCAGCCGCCGCGGTAATACCGGCAGTCCAAGTGATGGCCGATCTTATTGGGCCTAAAGCGTCCGTAGCCGGCCGTGCAAGTCCGTTGGGAAATCCGCGCGCTCAACGCGCGGGCGACCAGCGGAAACTGCACGGCTTGGGACCGGAAGGCTCGAGGAGTACGTCCGGGGTAGGAGTGAAATCCTGTAATCCTGGACGGACTACCGATGGCGAAAGCACCTCGAGAAGACGGATCCGACGGTGAGGGACGAAAGCTGGGTCTCGAACCGGATTAGATACCCGGGTAGTCCTGCCGTAAACGATGCCCGTTAGGTGTGGCACAGGCTACGAGCCTGTGCTGTGCCGTAGTGAAGACGATTAACGGGCCGCCTGGGAAGTACGTCCGCAAGGATGAAACTTAAAGGAATTGGCGGGGGAGCACTACAACCGGAGGAGCCTGCGGTTTAATTGGACTCAACGCCGGACATCTCACCAGAACCGACTGTAGTAATGACGGTCAGGTTGACGACCTTACCCGACGCTACAGAGAGGAGGTGCATGGCCGCCGTCAGCTCGTACCGTGAGGCGTCCTGTTAAGTCAGGCAACGAGCGAGACCCGCATGCTTAATTGCCAGCAGCACGCTTGTCGTGGCTGGGTACATTAAGCAGACTGCCGTGGCCAACACGGAGGAAGGAACGGGCAACGGTAGGTCAGTATGCCCCGAATGTTCTGGGCAACACGCGGGCTACAATGGTCGAGACAGTGGGACGCAACCCCGAAAGGGGACGCTAATCTCCTAAACTCGATCGTAGTTCGGATTGAGGGCTGAAACTCGCCCTCATGAAGCTGGATTCGGTAGTAATCGCGTGTCAGAAGCGCGCGGTGAATACGTCCCTGCTCCTTGCACACACCGCCCGTCAAAGCACCCGAGTGGGGTCCGGATGAGGCCGCGGCAACGCGGTCGAATCTGGGCTCCGCAAGGGGGCTTAAGTCGTAACAAGGTAGCCGTAGGGGAATCTGCGGCTGGATCACCTCCACTGACCGGGACCACTCCTTTGGAGTGGCCCACCTATTCCCTGTCGACCCCTGGGCGGGTCGACACTCGAATCGTCGTTGTGTTCGTCGCCGCGCCGGTGACCCGGCCGAGCACTTACGAACTACCAGGGCTAACGAATCTACTCCCTCGCGGGAGTAGTGGGCCCATAGCTCAGTGGGAGAGTGCCTCCTTTGCAAGGAGGATGCCCTGGGTTCGAATCCCAGTGGGTCCATTCGATTCGACTCCACCCTCGAAGCGTGTCCCTTAAGTGGGAGACGTGGGAAGGAAGAGTCGAGTTCGACTGATGCACCAGTCCGCGCAAGCGCGACTGGGAAGGGTCGACGAACGCCCCCTTACCACCGGGGCAGTTCGATGACACCGTGTGTAAGTGCAATCCAGACATTCACTGGACTCGTATCACCGAGTCTATAATTAAGAAGTTGAAGTTGAAGTGATCCGACTGCGTGGCTACTGTGCCACCTGGTGGATGGCTCGGCTCGAGAGCCGACAAAGGACGTGCCAAGCTGCGAAAAGCCTGAGGGAGCCGCACGGAGGCGAAGAACTCAGGATCTCCGAATGGGAATCCCCTCGCAATTGCTGTGCGCAATGGGGAACGTCCGGAATTGAAACATCTCAGTACGGACAGGAAGAGAAACCGAATGGGACGCCGTGAGTAATCGCGAGTGAAAGCGGCACAGTCCAAACCGAAGCCTTCTGGGCAATGTGGTGTTCGGGCCAGCACTCATCGGCGGAACGTCTGCGGAGAAGTCTCCTGAAACGGAGCGCGAGACAGGGTGACAGCCCCGTACTCCAGACAAGTACGCCGTGCGCTGGTTCCAGAGTAGCGGGGATCGGATATTCCTCGTGAATATCGCCGGCATCGACGGCGAAGACTAAGTACTCCTCGAGACCGATAGTGAACAAGTAGCGTGAGCGAACGCTGAAAAGCACTCTCCAACGGAGGGTGAAATAGGGCCTGAAATCAGGTGGCGATAGAGCGACGGGGCATGAAAGGCCCCGCTGTGAACGAACGAGGCGCAAGCCTCTAGTAGGGACAGCGGGGAGCCGATGTTCCGTCGTACGTTTTGAAAAACGAGCCAGGGAGTGTGTCTGTTCGGCAAGTCTAACTGGAGTATCCAGGAAGGCACAGGGAAACCGACATGGCCGCAGCCTTCACGGGCGAGGGCCGCCGTCTTCAAGGGCGGGGAGTCGAACGGACACGACCCGAAACCGAGTGATCTACGCGCGTGCAAGGTGAAGCGTGCCGAAAGGCACGTGGAGGCCTGTTAGGGTTGGTGTCTTACAATACCCTCCCGTGACATGCGTGTAGGGGTGAAAGGCCCATCGAACTCGGCAACAGCTGGTTCCAATCGAAACATGTCGAAGCATGACCTCCACCGAGGTAGTCCGTGAGGTAGAGCGACCGATTGGAGGGTACAACTCCGAGAGGAGTTGTCCCTCCTGTCGAACTCCGAACTTACGGACGCCGTGGACGTGGGGAATCCGGTGCGCGGGGTAAGCCTGTGTACCGTAAGGGAGACAACCCAGCGTTAGGTTAAGGTCCCAAAGTACGAGCTAAGTGCGATCGAAGGTGGTTCCGAGCCCTAGACAGCCGGGGGGTGAGCTTAGAAGCAGCTACCCGCTAAGAAAAGCGTAACAGCTTACCGGCCGAGGTTCGGAGCGCCCAAAATGATCGGGGCTCAAGTTCGTCACCGATACCTAACCGCACCCCTCACAGGGTGATCGAGTAGATTGGCACTCTGCACGGGCGGAAGCACGGGCGAGAGTTCGTGTGGACCGTGTAGGGACGAAAATCCTGGTCATAGTAGCAGCGTGAGTCGGGTTAGACCCCCGACGGCCTCAAGGATAAGGGTTCCTCGGCACTGCTGAACAGCCGAGGGTTAGCCGGTCCTAAGTCACACCGTAATTCGAATGTGACAATTGGGAAACGGGTTAATATTCCCGTGCCGTCGTACAATGAACGCCGACGCCTCTGGAAACACCGAGCTGGGCCATCGCCCGGTCGAACTGGAGAAGTCCGTGGACGCCGTAATGGCAAGAAGCGGACGAAACCCAGGATAGGGAAACTCGGTGGTACCAGGGGCCCGTGAAAAGGCAAGTACGACGACCGTACCGAGAACCGACACAGGTATCCTGGCGGTGAAAGCCAAGGCCTGTCGGGAGCAACCGACGTCAGGGAATTCGGCAAATTGGTCCCGTAAGTTCGCGATAAGGGATGCCTGCCTCGTTCGAGGCAGGTCGCAGTGACTCGGATGCTCCGACTGTCTAATAACAACATAGGTGACCGCAAATCCGCAAGGACTCGTACGGTCACTGAATCCTGCCCAGTGCAGGTATCTGAACACCCAGTACAATGGGGCGAAGGACCTGTTAACGGCGGGGGTAACTATGACCCTCTTAAGGTAGCGTAGTACCTTGCCGCTTCAGTAGCGGCTTGCATGAATGGATCAACGAGAGCATCACTGTCCCGACGTTGGGCCCGGTGAACTGTACGTTCCAGTGCGGAGTCTGGAGACCCCCAAGGGGAAGCGAAGACCCTATAGAGCTTTACTGCAGGCTGTCGCTGGGACACGGTCGCTAATGTGCAGAATAGGTAGGAGACATTACACAGGTGCGTGCGCCAGCACGTCGCCGAGTCAAGAGTGAAATACTACCCGTTAGTGACTGTGACCCTAACTCCGGGAGGAGGACACCGGTAGCCGGGCAGTTTGACTGGGGCGGTACGCGCTCGAAAAGATATCGAGCGCGCCCTAAGTCTTCCTCATCCGGGTCGGAGACCCGGAAGAGAGCGCAAGAGCACAAGGAAGGCTGACAGTGTCCTGCACAACAAGGGACGCTGACGCGAAAGCGTGGTCTAGCGATCTTATGAGCCTGCCCGATGCGGGCCATAAGCGACAGAAAAGCTACCTTAGGGATAACAGAGTCGTCACGCGCAAGAGCACATATCGACCGCGTGGCTTGCTACCTCGATGTCGGTTCCCTCCATCCTGTCCGTGCAGAAGCGGACAAGGGTGAGGTTGTTCGCCTATTAAAGGAGGTCGTGAGCTGGGTTTAGACCGTCGTGAGACAGGTCGGCTGCTATCTATTGGGGGTGTTGAGGTACTTGACGGGAACGTTCGTATAGTACGAGAGGAACTACGAACGGGTGCCACTGGTGTACCGGTCGTCTGAGAAGGCGAGTGCCGGGCAGCTACGCACCACGGGGTAAGAGCTGAACGCATCTAAGCTCGAAACCCACCTGGAAAAGAAGTACCACTGAGGCCACTCGTAGAAGACGAGTTAGATAGACTCGGGATGTACGCGTCAAGGCAACGAGACGTTGAGTCCGCGAGCACTAACAGGCCAAGCCACACAATCATATCCGCATCCGGATCACAGAGACATGCTGTGCAGTATAGGTCGGTGATTCGGGTCCAGGTGTTAACTGGATTGCACTTACACACGGTACTCGTCGTCGAATAGTTCGACGGGCGAGAGTACGAGCCACAGTAGTGGCCGTAACCGACATTGGTAGGATCGCGGTTCGATTCCGCGAGTCGGCATTACGGCGGCCAGAGCGGTGGGGATCACCCGTACCCATCCCGAACACGGACGTTAAGCCCACCCACGTTCCGGTCAGTACTGGAGTGCGCGAGCCTCTGGGAAATCCGGTTAGCCGCCGACCAATCATATAGAGCCCGACGCACATTGCGTGCGTCGGGCTCTCTTCATTTGTAGCGGGATGGGATAGCCAGGAGATTCCGCCGGGCTCATAACCCGGAGATCGGTGGTTCAAATCCACCTCCCGCTATTACACTACGAGCGATTCTCGACGCACGACTCCGTCTCTACGGTTCCGAGCGCACGTTCTCCCGTCTGCATCGCTGTATACGCTCGACTCTCGCCCGCTGTCCTCTGAACTCGATCCACGAGCGGAGCGTTCCGTCGCCGCGACGCCGACTCACCGACCGTGAACGTCGCTGCGAACGTCTACTACCGCTCCCGACGCGTTCGTCTCTCGCGAGTGGCGACACTGTACTCGATGCTCCCCTCGAATCACCGTCGTTCGGGTGGTCTTGTCGGTCTCTCTCGACCCGATCTTCGACGCGCTCCAGTACCCCCGATTACTTCGTTCGCAGAAAGATGACGGTGTAATTCTCGATCGACCGATTCGCCTTCAGACGCCGTCGACGAGACGTTCGAACTGGTGGGGCGGGATGGCGCCGCGTGCGGCGTGGCCGTCGTACGCGAAGGTCGGGATTCCCGTGACGCCTAGCTGTTGGGCGTCCTCGAAACGCCGTTCGAGTTCCTCGTCGAGCTGGTCGTCTTCGACCGCGCTTCGGACTTCGTCCTCCGGGACGCCGACTTCTTCGGCGATGTCCACGAGGACGTCGACGTCACCGATGTCGCGGCCGTCCTCCCAGAGCGCTTCGAAGGTACGCTCGTGGAACTCCCCGAACGTCTCCTCGTCGTAGGACTGCTCGACGTACAGCGAGACCTTCTGTGCGTCCCACGAGTCGACGTCGAGCGAGAAGTCGAGTGTCATCTCGACGTCGTACTCCTCTTTGAGACGTTCGACGTTGTCGCGGACCTCCGCGAAGTAATCCTCGTCTTTCCCGTCCTCGACGTCGTGGTCGATGCTGCCGTCCTCGTTGCGCTTGTAGCCGCGCAGGTCGAAGACGTGCCACTCGACCTCGGGCGGGTCTTCGGCCTCTTCGAGGTACTCTTCCATCGCGGCCTTACCGAGGTAGCAGAACGGGCAGACGTAGTCGCTGAAGACGGTAATCTTGTCCTCGTCGATTGGCATACTCCCCTCTAGGACGTATAGCGGGAAAAGGACGTCACTCGAAGCGCGGTCTTCCGCCTTCCGGCGTGGTCGACCGGCGTTCGTCGGGGAGATAGTCTGCCACCGCTGCGTCTAACTCGCGAGCAGCGACTCGGCGGTGTTGACGACCTCGGTCATCGAGGCGCCTTCGAGGCGCTCGTCGCCGAGCGTGAGGCGGAGTCGGGGTCGCCCGACGTCCATGGGGACCTTCTCGGTTTCGAGGAGTCCGACGTCCTCCAGCGACGACTTCTTGCGGCTGAAGGTGGCTTTCGAGGCGACGCCGACCTCTTCGCCCCACTCACTGATGTCGTAGAAGAGGACGCGGTTCTTCGCGGCGGTGAGGAGGCTGATGGTCACCTCGTCGAGGCTGTCGCCGTCACCACGGGCGGTTTCGAGCGAGGCCAGCGCCGTCTCGAAGTCCTCCTCGACTTCGGGACCGGTCTCGTCGTCGAGCGCCTGCCGGATACGCGAGAGGGCGGGCGTGTCGAGGTCGAACTCGTCGGCGGACTCCCAGTCCTCGACGACGGCGTCGTAGGCGGTGTCGGCGAAGTCGGCGTCGCTGGCGACGATACCGCCGACGTGGTCGCCCGCGTCGACGAGTGCGACGGTCTCGTCTTCGGTGACGAGCAGCGAGCTCCGAGAGGCGTCCTCGACGGTCCGCATCGCGAGCTGGCCGTCCTCCAGGAGTTCGGCCGTGTCGGAGGCGACGAGGAAGTCGTCCATCGCGTCCTTGAGGCGGCGTTCGTCCGCCAGCATCCGGATACGTGGCTCGTCGTCCATCGCGGTCTCGACGACCCGCTCGATGGTCTCGTCGGTCGGATTCACGACGAAGATCTCCTCGTGGTCGCCGTCGAATAGCTCCCCCAGGACGTCGTCGACGGTGGTGCCGAGTAGGGTATCTTCCATCTCTGTACTTATTTTACTCTCCTAGGGTTAAAATTTTAATGGTCATTCTATCGCGCAGTTGTTCGGTCCCATCTCCAACTCGGTCGCCGCTGGTTCGTCGGGAACCGCCTCGATGCCGCGGTTCACGGCGACGACGCGCTCGTAGTTCGGCGGTTTCTCGGGGGTGTGCTCGGCGAAGTAGTCGACGAAGCCCTCCCGGTCGCGTTCGAGGAGGGAGAGTCCGGTACGGAGGGTGCCGACCGACCCGGCGACGGGGTCGCCCGGACTGGCGACGCCCCACTCGCCGTCGGACGCGACGTCGACGTGTCCGGGGAGGACCGTCACAGCGTCCGGTTCGGCGAGGAGCGTCCGGTGGAGCGAGTCGTAGAGCAGTCGTGCGCCTTCGTCGGCCCCGCGTTCGCCGAACTCTAACTCGGTCCGACCGGTGGAGTCGACGAACAGGGAGTCACCCGTCAGCACGGCGGTCGCGTCGACAAGGTAGCTGACGCTCTCTGTCGTGTGACCGGGGGTGGCGAGGGCCTTCAGGTCGATATCGCCGACCTCGACGACTTCGTTCCGTTCGAGCGGGTCGTACTCGACTTCGACGCCGCGCTCGCGTGCGTCGGCACCGAGGTGGTAGGGGACGTCGAGTTCGTCGGCGAGTGCTCGGCCGCCGGAGAGGTGGTCCGCGTGGACGTGCGTGTCGAGGACACGGACGATGTCGTAGCCCGCGTCGGCGGCGACTTCGCGGAAGACGTCGGTCTGTCGGGTCGCGTCGACGACTGCCGCCTCGGCCGTCGCCGGGTCGCCGACGAGGTAGCCGAGACACCCCTTCGCGCGCCGTTGGACCTGCACGACTTCGACGCCCTCGTCGACTTGGACGGGGGTCGTCTCGTAGACGTTGCTCCACCCGCGCATCCCGTCCTCGACGACGAACACCTCGTCGTCGGCGACGACGCCCGACTCGACCAGTGCGTCGGCGAGGTGACGGGACGACACTCCCTTCGCGCAGATCGTCACGACCGGGCGGGTGTCTCCGACGATCGACTCGAACGCACGGCGTCGCTCGTCGGTCAACTCGGCGTCCGGGCCGAAGGGGAAGTTGTGTGCGCCGGGTGCGTGCCACGCCTCGTAGCTCTCGACACCCCGCGTGTCGACGAGTGCGAACGACCCCTCGCGGTCCATTCGCGCCGCGAGTTCGTCGGCGGAGATGTGTTCGACCATTGGCTCGTCGTTCGCTCCGCCGACAGTTAGTTCGAGTGGGGGCGTAGGCGTACGGGGCGCCGGGTTCGGGGCGCGAAGGTTTTTGTGCCGGTCCGATAGTGTGGTGGTATGGCGTGGCACGTTACGCTCGACGGTGACACTTACGAGGCGGCCCGGGAGTCCTTCTCGTGGGACGTCCCCGAGGACTACAACATCGCCCGAGACTGCCTGCGGAAACACGAGGACACGGAGACGCAGGTCGCACTCTACCAGGCCTACCCCGACGGTCGTCGGGAGATATACACCTTCGCCGAACTCGACGCACTGTCGAACCAGGTCGCCCACGCGCTCGCGTCGCTCGGCGTCGGCCGTGGCGACCGAGTCGCGACGGTCCTCTCGCAGAAGCCTGCGACCCCCCTCACGCACTTCGCCTGCTGGAAACTCGGTGCGGTCGTCCTCCCTCTCTCGGTCCTGTTCGGCGAGGAAGGCCTCCGCCACCGACTCGACGACAGCGGCGCGACCGTCGTCGTCACCGACGCGGACGTGAGCGAGAAGGTCGCGGGCGTCGCCGAGGAGTGTGACGCACTGGAGCACGTCGTCGAGGTCGACGGTGACGACGGGAGCGACCTGCAGTCGTTCGAGTCGCTCCGCGAGGGCAACTCCCGCGAGTTCGACATCGTCGAGACGTCGCCCGACACGCCCGCACTCGTCCTCTACACCAGCGGCAGCACCGGCCCGCCGAAGGGAGTCCTCCACACCCACGACGTGTGGGTCGGGCACTGTCCGGCGTTCCAGATGTACTTCGAGCGCGACCTCTCGGAGTCGGTCTGCTGGACGCCGGCCGACTGGGCGTGGATCGGGTCGCTCGGGGACCTCGTCTACCCGTCGTGGCACTACGGCCGGCCGGTGGTGGGCTACCCGATGGGGAAGTTCGACGCCGAGACGGCCTTCGAACTCGCCGAGGAGTTCGACATCACCGACGCCTTCCTCCCGCCGACGGCCATCCGGATGATGATGGACGTCGACGACCCCGAGTCCCGCTACGACCTCGACCTGAAGGCGATTTGCTCGGGTGGGGAACCGCTCACGCCCGAGATACTGGAGTGGGCCGACACGACGCTCGACTCGGTGGCCGTCAACGAACTCTACGGGCAGACCGAGGCGAACCTCCTCGTCACGAACTGCCGCGGGTGGTTCGAGGCACGACCCGGGAGCATGGGCAAGCCAGTCCCCGGCCACGACGTCGTGATCCTCGACACCGAGACGGGTGAACCACTCGGGCCGGGCGAGGTGGGAGAGATCGCCGTCCGCCGCGAGGGGGACCCGGTCGTCTTCGAGGAGTACTGGAACCAACCCGAGAAGACCGAGGCTACCACGCGTGGCGAGTGGCACCTCACCGGCGACCTCGGCGAGCGGAGTTCGGACGGGTACATCTGGTTCAAGTCCCGCACGGACGACGTCATCATCACATCGGGCTACCGGGTCGGTCCCGGCGAGGTCGAGAGCGCCATCCTCGAACACGCCGACGTCGCCCAGGTCGGCGTCGTCGGTATCCCCGACGAGACGCGCGGCGAGATAATCAAGGCGTTCGTCCAGCCAGTCTCGGGCGTCGACGGCGACGACGCGCTTCGCGAGGAGATCCAGGACCTCGTCCGCGACCAACTCGCGAAGTACGAGTACCCCCGCGAGATCGAGTTCGTCTCGAAACTCCCCCAGACGACGACCGGGAAGATACAGCGTTCGGAACTCCGGGAACGAGAACTCGACGAGTGAGCGACGACGGCTGAGCGACTCCCCGGAGGAGTGCTCCCCGGTTGGACGGACCCGGCGGGCTTTTGCCGGTCCGGACGTACTCCCGGACGTGACTGTCGAAACTGTGCTCGTCGCGGGAGCGGACGGTCGGCGGGGTCGCGCGGTCGTGGACGCGGTACTCGCCGCCGGATTCGACGTCCACGTCCTCGTCACCGACCCCGAGCGCGCGGACGCTCGGGCGCTCGCCGAGCACGGAGCGACCCTCGTCCGTGGCCGTCGCGACCAACTCGACCACGTAGACGACGCCCTCGCCGGGACCGACGCCGACGCACTCCTCGCGCGGCCGGGACGCGACGACGCCCAGTCCGTCCTCGAACGCGGTCGGACGCTCGCTCGTGCGGCCGAACGCGCGGGCGTCGACCACGCCGTGTTCACCTCTGTCGGCAACGCCGGAACCGAACCGGGTGTGCCCGCGGTCGACGCCGCGGCGGCGGTCGAGGACGCACTCCGCGACCGGGACGTCTCTGCGACGGTCCTCCGGACGCACCTCCCGATGCAGGGTCTCGAACGCCGACGCTCGGCCGTTCGCGAGCGCGGTGACCTCGTCCTCCCGCTGGAGTGGGGTGCACGGGCGACGCTCTCGGACGCCGCGGACGTCGGTCGATTCGCCGCCCGCGTCTTCGACGCCCCCGGTACGTTCGCCGACGAGACGTACGAACTCGTCGGTGACCGACTCTCACTCCCGGAAATCGCCGAGACTGTCTCCGACGTAACCGACCGAGAAATCGACTACACTTACGGCGGCCCGGACGCCGCCCCCGACGACCGCTCGGCGTTCTACCGCTGGGTGAACGAGGGCGGACTCGGTGCGGACGTCGAGACCGAGGTGGACGTCCCGGACTTCGAACCGACGGGTCTCCGGGAGTACCTCGCCCGGGCCGGGTGGGGTCGCGACGCCGAGTGAGGGAGCGAGGTGGCAGTCGGTTTTTTCGGCCCCGCGGTCGTGGCCACGCACATGGTCGCCGACGAGCGGTTCGAACTCGGTCTGGGAACGTACAAGAACACCGACCCCGCGGAGTGTGCCGCGACGGTCGAAATGGCCCTGGACGTCGGGTATCGACACGTCGACACGGCGCAGATGTACGACAACGAGGCGGCCGTCGGTCGCGGTATCGAGCGCGCGCCGGTCGACCGCGAGGACGTTTTCCTCGCGACGAAGGTCCACCCGGAGAACCTCGCCTACGAGGACGTCCTCGACACGACCGAGGAGAGCCTGGAGAAACTGGGGACGGACTACGTCGACCTGCTGTACGTCCACTGGCCCGCGAAGGCCTACGACGCCGAGGAGACCCTCAGCGCGCTGGACGAACTCCACGACGAGGGGCGCATCGAACACGTCGGACTCTCGAATTTCACTCCCGCGTTGCTCGACGAGGCCCGCGACCACCTCGACGCGCCGGTGTTCGCCCACCAGGTCGAGATGCACCCGCTGCTCCAGCAGGAGACCCTCCACGAGTACGCCGTCGAACACGACCACTGGCTGGTGGCCTACTCACCCATCGCCCGTGGCGAGGTGTTCGACGTCCCCGAGATCCGAGAAATCGCCGACAAACACGGCGTGACGCCCGCACAGGTCAGCCTCGCGTGGCTCGTCCAGAAGGAGAACGTCGCGGCGATTCCGAAGGCGACGGGCGCACACGTCCGCGAGAACTGGGAGGCCCGCGAACTCGAACTGGACGAGCGGGACGTGACGACCATCGACGGTCTCGGTGGAGAAGAACGACTCGTCGACCCCGAGATGGCGCCCTGGAACTAGTCGGCTCAGACGAGCGAGCGGAACAGCCCCACGGCCAGCGCGCCGACTCCGCCACCGAGGATGCTGGTGCCGACACCGGAACTCCCGCCCGGAGTCGACGTGCCCGTGCCGGCGACCGTACTCCGACTCCCCCAGCCGAGTAGTCCGTTCACGCCGACCGACCCGTCGTCACCGCTGCCAGCGGTGGGTCCGGCGCCGGCCGACCCGTTCGGACACGTCGCGTTCGTGGCGTTCACGCGGACGCGGGGCGCGTCGGCGAAGTCGATCTTCTTTACCTTCGACTTCACTTTCACCTTCAACTTCCCGATGTCCCCGGTCGCGTTGTTCACGTGGACGTCGACGTCCTGGTTGTAGACGAACGGCGTCCGGTTCGTCGGACCGAGACACCCGGTCCGCGAGATGGGCGCGAGCGTCGCGTTCTTCACTTTGCTCTTCGCCTTCACTTTCGCCTTCTGGACGTCCTCGGGGTTGGAGAGCGTGACGTCGACGTCCTGCGAAGTCGGGGAGTCGGTGTCCGCGTTCGCCGCCTGCTGCTCGGCGCCGCTCCCCACGACGACCGTCGCGACGTCGTTCGCGGTACTCACGCCGCTTCGACTGTCGAGGAGGACGGCGTCGACCGCGTAGGTGGCGTTCCGGTCGGGGTAGGTGACGTCGAGGGTAACGTCGAGCGTCGTGTCGACCGACTCGCCCGCGGAGGCGTTCGTCCGGACCGCGACCGTGTCCCGATTCCCGTCGTCGTCCGGTCCGTCGACGAGCGTGGCCCCGACGACGCTGACGTTCCCAGTCGCGGTCGCGCCGCGGACGGTGAGGTTCCCCGCGAGTGCGTCGGGGACGACGAGCGAGAGGATGTCGGGCCGACCGTCGGCGCTGAGGTTCGCGAGCCGCACGGAGACGCGCTGGTCGGAGACGGTCGTCCCGGGGGTGACCGACCCGGGTAGGACGGCGCCACCCGTGATGGCCGCGTCGGACTGGTTCGTCGTGGCGTCGGTGGCACCGGCGACGCCGACACCGCCGAGTGAGAACGAGACGACTACGAGGGTGACGAGGAGCGTACGTGCAGCGTCGCCACTCATACCTGGATACCTGTGGGTTGGGAGTCGAGACTTCTCAAAGGCACGGCCGTTCGGCGACGACCGCTGGCTGCATCGGTGGTTTCACGGCGGGTGCGGGCGCACTCGGAGACGAATGAGCCTCCTCTTCGACCTCGCCGTCGTCGCGGTCGTGGTCTTCGTCGTCGTCGCGGTCGTCCTCCCCGCGTGGGGACGGGCCAGTCAGGAACGTGCGCGGACCGACCAACTCCAGTCCTTCGAGCAGCGACGCGGGTCGCGCGTCATCTCGATGATCCACCGACAGGAGACGGTCTCCTTCATGGGGGTCGGTCTCTCGCGCTACATCGACATCGACGACTCCGAGGCGGTCCTCCGGGCGATTCGCCGGACGGACGACGACGTCCCCATCGACCTCGTCTTGCACACACCCGGTGGTCTCGTCCTCGCCGCCGAACAGATCGCGTGGGCGCTCACCGAACACCCCGCCGACGTCACGGTGTTCGTCCCGCACTACGCCATGTCCGGCGGGACGCTGCTCGCGCTCTCGGCCGACGAGGTGGTGATGGACCCCAACGCCGTCCTCGGGCCGGTCGACCCGCAACTCGGCGGTCTCCCCGCCGCGTCCATCCGCAACGCCGTGCGCCGGAAGGACCCCAACGAAGTCGACGATATGACGCTCGTGATGGACGACGTCGCGGAGAAGTCGCTCCGCCAGGTCGAGCGGAGCGTCGCCGACCTCCTCGTCGCCGGCGGGACGCCCGAAGACGAGGCGCGAGACCTCGCGAAGACGCTCGCCTCCGGGCAGTTCACCCACGACTACGCCATCCGGGCGGACGACGCCCGCTCGCTCGGCGTCCCGGTCAGTACGGACGTCCCAGCAGAAATCTACGACCTGATGGACCTCTACGCGCAACCGACTGGTCGGCGTCCGTCGGTCCGGTACGTCGACGTCCCCTACGGCCGGAACCCGACGGAGGGCGAGAACGAGACGTCGACTGCGCTCGACCGCTGACCAACCGACCTGCTGATTCACCGACTCGCTGCTCCGACGAACCGCCGGCCTACTCGCCGGGCGTGTACGGCAGGTCGGGGTCCTCGATGTCTTCGCGGAGTTGCTTCTTGTCGAACTTCCCGGTCGCGGTCTTGGGCACCTCCTCGATGAACAGGACGTTGTCCGGGAGCCACCACTTCGGGTAGTCGTCTGCGAGGAACTCGCGGAGGTCCTCGGCGTCGACGTCGGTCCCCTCCTTGCGGACGACGCAGGCGAGGGGGCGCTCCTGCCAGCGCTCGTGGGAGACGGAGACGACGGCCGCCTCGACGACGTCCTCGTGACCCATGAGTTCGTTCTCCAGTTCGATGCTGGAGATCCACTCGCCACCGGACTTGATGACGTCCTTCGCGCGGTCGACGATCTCGATGTAGCCGTTCTCGTCGACGGTCACGACGTCGCCGGTCTTCAGCCACCGCCCGCCCTCGTCGTCCTCGAAGTCGGTCTCGTTGGCCTCGGGGCGCTCGAAGTACTCGTCGACGACGGTCGGTCCGCGGACGTAGAGTTCGCCGAAGGACTCCCCGTCCCAGGGGACCTCCTCGCCGTCGTCGTCGACGACCTTCATCTCCAACCCCGGCGAGAGGAGTCCCTGCTTGCTCCGGACCTCGTAACTCTCGCCATCCCCGTCGAGGTCCATCGTCGACTTCGGCCGGGACATCGACCCGATGCTCATCGTCTCGGTCATCCCCCAGGCGTGTTCCATCTTGACGCCGTACTCGTCCTCGAAGCGCCGCATCACCTGTCTTGGGGCGGCACTCCCGCCGACGATGATGCGTTCGAGGCTACTCAGGTCGCCCCCGTGTTCGTCGAGGTAGTCGAGCAGGTCGATCCAGACCGTCGGGACCCCGGCGGTGAGGGTGACGCCCTCCTCCTCGATGAGGCGGACGAGGTCCTCGGAGTCGGGGGAGGGGCCGGGGAATACCGGTTTCGCACCGGCGAGCGTCACCGTGTAGGGGAACTCCCAGGCGTTGACGTGGAACATCGGGACGACCGGCATCACGACGTCGTCCTCGTCGACGTTCTGGGCCGCCGGCGTCGCGGCCATCATCGCGTGCGAGTAGATCATCTTCTGGGTGTACTCGACGCCCTTCGGCTTGCCCGTCGTCCCCGAGGTGTAACACATCCCCGCGGGTGCGTCCTCGTCGACGCCGGGCCACGAGTCGACCGGGTCGTGGTCGTCGAGGAGGGACTCGTACCCGTAGATCGGCAGGTCGGCGTCGGAGTCGGAGTCGGAGTCGGGAACCGCGTCTTCGTCGCCCATCACGACGACGGCCTCGACGCTGTCGAAGGCGTCCCAGAGGCGCTCGACGGTGTCGACCGCGTCCGGGTCGACGAGCAACACGTCGTCGGCGGCGTCGGTGACGATGTGTTCGACGTGGTCGTCGTGGAGCAGGAGGTTGACTGTGTGGAGTTGGGCGCCCATCAGCGGCGCGGCGTAGTACGCCTCGAAGTGACGGTGGTGGTTCCACCCGAGCGTCCCCACGCGGTCGCCGGACTCGACACCGAGGGCTTCGAGGGCGCTCGCGAGTCGGCGGACGCGTTCGCCGAACTCGCCGTACGTGTAACGGGTCTGACCTTGGTGTGTTCGCGAGACGACTTCTTTCTCCGGGAACAGGTTCGTCGCCCGCCAGAAGAACGGGCGGAGCGTGAGGTCGGTCGCCATTACTTATCGTTGTAAACCTCTCCGACTTAACCGTGTGGGTCGATACCGACACTTAGCGTGCGGTCCACCCGCCGTCGGCGGTCAGCACCGATCCGGTGACGTAGGAGGCGGCGTCGCTCGCGAGGAAGAGGGCGGGCCCGGCGACCTCCTCGGGGTCGGCGAACCGGTCGAGCGGCGTCCGGTCGAGGATGGAGTTCCGCAGGCGCTCGTTCTGCTCGACCTCCTCGACGAGTTCGGTGCTGACGTACCCCGGCGCGATGGCGTTCACGCGGACGTCGGGTGCCCAGTCGAGCGCCATGCTCTTCGTCAGTCCCACCAGTCCGTGTTTCGAGGCGACGTAGGGGTGCTGGCGCGGGAGGCCGACGAGTCCGCCGACGCTGGCGACGTTGACGAGGTTCCCGCCCCGCTCCTGGAGGTGGGGTGCGGCGTGTTTCGCACAGCGAAAGGCCCCGCGGAGGTTCACGTCGGTCGTGAAGTCGAAGTCCTCCGTCTCGACTCGTTCGGGCGGACCGAGCGCCCCGTCGGGGTTGACGCCCGCGTTGTTGACGACGACGTCGACGCCGCCGAGTTCGTCGACCGTCCGCTCGAAGACGCGCTCGACGTCGCCCTCGTCGGTGACGTCGACCGGTTGAACGAGGGAGTCGGCGCCCTCCTCGCGGACGGTCTCGACGGCCGCCTCGACGTCTGCTTCGGTACGCGAGACGGGGACGACGTCGGCGCCCGCCTGGGCGAACCCGCGGGAGATCGCCAACCCGATTCCCCGCGTCCCGCCGGTGACGACGGCGACACGGCCACTCAAGTCGAACTGCGAGGGTACGTCAGACATGTACTCTGGTCGTGGGCGGCACCCTATTTAATTTTGTATCTAATTTAGCCGAGTTTTCGAACCGTCGTTAGCTCCGTGGCGAAGTTTTATTTCCTCCTCCCACGACGTGGGTGGCATGGAACGACCACACACGGAGGCCTCACGATGAGCGGGGACGCAGTGTTGCTCGACGTCAGCGACGGTGTCGCGACGCTCACCCTGAACGAACCCGACGCCCGGAACGCGCTCACGCGGGACATCTCGGCCGGTATCGTCGACGCCCTCGACGAAATCGAGGAGCGAGACGACGTCCGCGCGGTCGTCGTCGAGGGACGGGGCGGTGCCTTCTCCGCGGGCGGCGACATCAAGAAGATGCAAGAGCGACTGGAGGGCGACGTCCCACTCGAACAGACGGTGTACGAACTCGAACGCACCACGAGCGAGACCATCGCCCGCGTCGCGGCCTGCCCGTACCCGACCATCGCCAAGATCGACGGCCCCGCGGTCGGCGCCGGCGCGAACCTGGCTATCGCCTGCGACGTCCTCCTCGCGGCCGAGTCGGCGAGTATCGGCTTCGTCTTCCGACAGGTCGGCCTGAGCGTCGACGCCGGGACGTCCTACCTCCTCCCGCGTATCGTCGGCGAGAACGTCGCGAAGGAACTCGTCTTCACGGGCGAGATCCTCGACGCCGAGCGCGCCGCCGACCTCGGTCTCTTCAACCACGTCTACGCCGACGACGAGTTCGAGGCGGAGGCCGAACAGCTAGTCGAGCGTATCGCCGGCGGGCCGACCGTCGCCTTCCGCCACGCCAAGCGCCTCATCCGCGAGGGACTCGACAAGCCCCTCGACCGCGCGATGGCCGACGAGGCCACCGCCCAGGGCGTCGTCTTCGAGACCCACGACCACCGCGAGGGGGTCGAGGCCTTCCTCGAAGGGCGCGAACCCGAGTTCGAGGGTCGATAAGGCGGCCGTCGTCGTCGGTGGTCGTGCGTCTACGTCGCCGTCGGCTACCGGTTCGGTTTTGCCGACCGGCGTCCAACCGCTCACATGACCGAACGCTGGCGGGTGTTGCTCCCACCGGCCCTCCACCCGGCGGGGCCCGACGTTCTCTCGGAGTTCGCCGACTGCACGGGTATCGACGAGTACGACTCGCGGGCCGACGCGCTGGCCGACCTCGACCGCTACGACGCCGCCGTCGTCCGCGTGACCGAGTTCGACGCCGAGACCATCGCCGACGCCGCGGCCGGACGGCTGAAAGTAATCTCGAAACACGGTGTCGGTCTCGACAACGTGGACGTCGAGGCCGCCTCGGCGAACGGCGTCGTCGTCTGTAACACGCCGGGCGCGAACGCACGCTCGGTCGCCGAACACACGATTCTCCTCCTCCTCGCCGTCCGGCGGAACCTCCCCGCGATGGACAGACACGTCCGCGAGGGTGGGTGGGACCGCTCGCAGTTCACCGGCCACGAGGTCGCGGGCGACACGCTCGGCGTCTACGGTCTCGGGAACATCGGCCGCGAGACGGCGACGCTGGCCCGCGGGATGGGGCTCTCGGTCCTCGCCTACGACCGGAGCGCGACGCCCGCCGAGGCACCCGACGGGGTCGACCTCGTCGACGATTCGCTCGCGCTCTTCGAGCGCGCCGACGCGGTGAGTCTCCACGTTCCGCTGACCGCAGAGACGCGCGGACTCGTCTCGACGCCGGAACTCCGCGCACTCGGTCCGGAGGGAGTCGTCGTCAACGTCGCGCGGGGCGGCGTGGTCGACGAGGACGCGCTCGTCGCCGCCCTCGACGCGGGCGAGGTGGGCGGCGCGGGTGTCGACGTCTTCGCGGACGAACCCCCGAGCGAGGACCACCCGCTCCTCGACCGCGACGACGTCGTCCTGTCGCCACACGCCGGCAGCGACACCGAGGCGGCGCTACGGCGGACGAGCGTGCGGGCCGCCCAGAACGTCCGGATGGTCTACGAGGGCGGACTCCCCGAGTCGACGGTCAACCGCGACGCCCTGGTCGGAGGAGAGTGAGAGGTCAGTCGTCGGCGGGGGCCACGGTCGGCACGTCGACGTCCTCAGGGGCCTCGTCGTCGTCGAGGGTGGCGTCGGGGAGGAGTCGGTCCTCGAAGGAGAACTCGTCGAGTTCCTCGCCCTCGCGGACGCGTGCGGGCCAGTCGTGGTTGGCGAGCGCCGCCGTCCCCTGGGCGACGAGGTCGGCGTCGTCCTCGACGATGGCCGCGGCCGCGTCCTCGGGGTCGGCGAGGTTGCCGTTCGCGACGACGGGCGCGTCGGCGTACTCGGCGGCGAGTGCGGCGAGTGTCCGCCCCTCGTCGCCGAACGCGGGCGCGGTGATGTCCGGTTCGGTGACGTGGACGTAGTCCGCGCCGGCCTCGGAGACGGCCTCGAAGACGACCTCGGCTTGGTCCTCGCCTTCGGCCCACTCGTGTTCGTCGTCGTTGACCTTCGTCTGTGAGAGGCGGACGCCGACGACGAACTCTTCGGGCGTGCGCTCCTGGACGGCCTCGACGACCTCGCGGGTCAGGCGGACGCGGTTCTCGACCGACCCGCCGTACTCGTCGTCGCGCTGGTTCGTGTAGTCGGTGAGGAACTGGTCGAGGAGGTAGCCGTTGGCGCCGTGGACCTCGACGCCGTCGAACCCGGCGTCGACCGCGCGCTCGGCCGCGTCGGCGAAGCCCTCGATGGCCGCGTCGATCTCGTCTTTACTCGCGTGCTTCGGTGTCGGGAACTCGCCTTCGCCGCCGTAGATGGGGAGCTGTTCGCCCTTCGGCTGGACGGCGGAGGGTCCGAGCGTCTCGTCGGTGTAGCGGTTGCCCTGCGAGAGCGCGCCGGCGTGCATCAGTTGGGCGAAGATGGGTGCACCGTGCTCGTGGACGGCCTCGGTGACTCTCTTCCACGACGCGGCCTGTGCCTCGGTGGCGAGGCCGGGTTGGTTGTCGTAGCCCTGGCTGTACGCGGTGTCCGGGTGCGTGCCCTCGGTGACGAGGAAGCCGAAGTCGCCGCGGGCGAAACTCGCGTAGTAGCGGGCCATCTGCTCGGTGGCGTGGCCCTCGTCGGTCGCGCTCGTCCGCGTCATCGGCGCGAGGCCAACGCGGTTGTCGAGCGTCAGTCCGTCGAGGTCGACGGTGTCGAAGAGGACGTCGGTGTCGGTCACACCCGACGTAGGTCGCGCCCGGATAAAGGCGGCCGCGAACCCGCGAGACGGGCCGGGAAGCGTGGGACGCGACTACACGCCGTACTCGGCGAGTACGTCGTCGGGGAGCGTCGCGCCGATTCCGGGGTCGGTCGGGACGGCCACCCGACCCGCGTCGTCGACGTCGAGGTCGGAGACGAGCAGCGACTCGTAGAGGTCGTAGCCGGTGACGTCGAACTCTAACCACTCGCAGGCGGGCGACGACGCCATCACCTGCATCGTCGCCGCGAGACCCACCCCCGAACTGAACGAGTGCGGCGAGACGGTCACGTCGAACGCCTCGCCGAGCGCGCACACCTTCCGGAGTTCGGTGATTCCGCCACAGCGCATCACGTCGGGCATCGCGTAGTCGACGGCTCGCTCCTCGAACAGGTCGCGGAAGCTCCACTTCGTGTACGTGTTCTCGCCCGTCGCGACGGGCGTGTCGAGTTCCCGCCGGAGTTCGGCGAGTCCGTCGGTGTCGTAGGGCGAGAGAGGTTCCTCGTACCAGAAGACGTCGTAGTCCGCGAGCATCCGGCCGACGCGAAGCGCCTCGGGGTAGTCGTAGCCGCAGTTCACGTCTACGAGGAGTTCCGCGTCGCCGATGGTCTCGCGCAGCGCAGCGACCCGCTCCTCGTCGGCGTCGAGGCCGCGGCCGAGGTGGGTCTTCACGGCGGGGAACCCCCGCTCGACGTAGCCAGCGGCGCGCTCGGCCATCACTTCGGGGTCGTCGAAGAAGAGGTCGCTGGCGTACGCCTGGAGGCGGCCGTCGTCGGTCGTGTCGCCGCCGAGGAGCCGGTGGACCGGTTCGCCGTGGTACTTCCCCGCGACGTCCCACAGCGCGATGTCGACGCCGCTCGCTGCGGAGACCCCTTGCCCTTCGCGGTCCCAGTAGAGGTCCTCGGTGAGTAGCTCCTGCCACAGGCGCTCGACGTCGAGGGGGTCCTCGCCGACGAGCCGAGACCGGTACTTCTCCTCGACGATGGTCTCCACGATGGACGGCTCTGGGCCGACTCCCTCGCCGATTCCGGTGATGCCCGTGTCCGTCTCGACGAGGACGATGGCGGCCCCGCGCGACTCGATGGCCCGGTCGCGGGAGAGTCCGGCCGGTTCGTCCAGATCGAGTCCGAGACGCTCGACACGCACGTCGGTGATCTCCATACCGGTGGCTCGGGAGTTCGGGTGATAAAGATTGACACGCCTCACGTCCGCTGGCCGGTCTCGTCGAGTGCGCGACGGGCCGACCGACAGACCGTTTCGAGGGTCAGTTCCCCCGCGCTGGGGTAGACCGTCCCGTTCAGTCGGACGACGTACCCCTCCTCGAACAGGTCGACGACCTCGGCCGAGGTGAGTCCCATCGACTGAACGACCGACCCGCCGGTGAGGTAGTACCCGCCCTCGGCGAAGTCGGCCGCCGGCCGGAGCACCGACCCGAGTTCGAGTTGCTCGGTCACCTCCGTCCGGTAGGTCAGTCGGTGCCGGTCCGTCCCGACGGAGGTGAAGTCGAGCACCTCGGGGGTCGTCCCGCCGCTCCGACTGGTGACGGACCGAGTCGCGTCGCCGACGAGGCGGTGTGGCGTGTCGTCCGCCGCGAGTTCCGCCGCCCACGCCAGCGAGAACGCCGACCGGAGGTAGCCGGCTAGCCGTCCGACCGTCTCGTCGGGGACCGCGCCGTCGAAGACGACGGCCGCGGCCGCTCCGGACTCGACGAGGGAGACGGCCGCGTCGACGCCGTCTCCGCCGGCCCCGCCCGCTATCGAGACGACGGTCGTCTCCACCGAACCGAGGTCGGCCCAGGGGAGGACGCCGTCGGCACAGACGAACCCTTCGTCGGTGACGTCGCCGCCGAAGTGGAGGAACTCGCTGGCCCCGAGCGCTCGCCGGAGGACCTCTCGTGTCGGTCGTGTCCGTCGTCGGCGCGTCGGCACGCCGTCCTCGTGACCGGTGTCGACGGCGTTACACACTCGGTCGTACGCGTCGACGGCGGCTTGTCCGACCCCGAAGAAGTCGAAGCGACACTCGGCCGGAACCGACTGCTCGCGCCCCCGGAGGTTCTCGAAGGCGGCGGGGACGAGGCGAGTCTCGCCGACCGGCGGCGTCCGACCGGCGTAGGCCGTCACCGCCGTGTCGAGGGTCCGTCCCGGCTCGGCGGAGGCGTCCGCTCCGGTCGCGACGTGGACGCGCGACAGCGAGTCGAGCAGCGGCGGGACGACCGCGGCGTCCTCCAGTCGCGGGCGGAGGACGGCGGTCGTCGTCCACTTGGGGACGTGGGGTTCGAGGACGTCGAAGGGGACTTCGAGGTACTCCACGAGCTGTTCGCCGACGGAGCGCTCGTAGAGTTCGGGCGGGTAGAAGGGGAGGTGTGGGGCGACCTCGTCGTACTCGTAGCGCGGGAAGGAGTAGTAGCCGCCGACGCGGACGAGCGAGTCGAGGAGGAGACAGCGAGCGAGGAGTCGGTCGACGGATTCCTCCAGTGTCCGGCCGGGGCGACGGAGTGGTTCGGTGTAGCCGAGGTCGAGGCGGAGTTCGGCCTCCTCACCAGGGACGACGTCCGCACCGAGGTAGAAGGCGAGAGGCGCGACCCGATAGAGATCGGCGTACGTGGGCGGGACGGCGATGGTGACGCCTGTATCGGGTTTCTCGAGGACGTCGGGGACGTGGAGTTCCTCGCCGCGCTCGATGGCCGGGGGGTGGCCGCGGATAGTCGGCCACGAGCGCTCGCAGGACCACTCCTTGATCGACGACCCAAGGTACGAGAACGCGGTCGCCAGCGCTTCCGGATCGTCGGGGACGGTGATGGTCGCCTGCGGGCGTTCGTGGGGCGAGCGCGCGCCGACGAAGATCCGCGTCGGTTCGTCGAACTCCAGCCGTGGGGTGCTACCGAACTCGCCGAAAGTCGGGTGGACGCCGGTAAACGACGCGTCCGGGACGAGGACGTACGCCTTCGGCGACGGCGAGAGTTCCACGTAGTAGGTCCCTCTCTCGAACGACCAGCGTTCGTCGGTGAGTTGACCGAGGTGTTCGCCCTGCTCGTCGCGGACGAACGTCGTGGCGTCCGTCGGGAGGACGAGTTCGCTCGTCGTGAACGAGACGGCGGCGTCCACCGGGAAGACGAACCGGTCGGGCGACGCCGGTTCGAGCGAGACCGCCTCGGACGACCCGAGTGTGTACTCGTGGCCGCCGACTTCGTCTCGGAGGCGAAGCGTCGTCCCGGCGTCCGCCGTCGAGAACGCGACCAGCGAGTTCCCGACGTCGTCCACGTCCGTCATCGTTGGGCGACCAGTAGTGTGTCGACTGGCTTATACCCCGCGCCGAGCGGGAGTCGTCGGACGCGGTCGGGTCACTGCACGTCGTGTTCACGGCCGAGCGTACGACGCGCCGAGCGTCGAACGAACGCGGCCGGGTCCGCCTCGCCGTGGTAGACGTCGCCGTTACAGCGAACCGGGTACACGTCGCACAGGAGTTCGGCCACCTCCTCGGCGTCGAGGGTGAACGGCTGTTCGACCTGTGAGCCGACGAGGACGTACTCGTCGTGGGCGAAGTCGTCGGCGAGCCACCCGACGGACCCCGGTTCGTGGTTCGACGAGAACGTCGACGTGACGGTGATCCGGAACTCTCCCTCGCTGTCTCTCCGGTCGACTGGCACGGCCGAGAGGGAGGCCGGGAGGTGGATGCCCTCGCGGAAGGTCGCCTCCAGCGACGGGTCACCGACGAACCGGTATCGACCGGACACCTCGGCGAGTTCCGCGGCGACCGCCAGCGGGAACCCGCTCGCGAGGTATCCCGCCAGACGCCCCACCTCGGCCGCGTCCAGGTCGGCCGCGACGACTCCCGCGACGGCCCGGTTCTCGACGAGGTCGACGCCCGCCTCGAACGACGCGGGACCGCTCAGTGCGAACGTCGTCACGTCGGCGTCTTCGAGGGCGTCGGTCGGGAGGACACCGTCGGCGCAGACGAACCCCTCGTCGGTGACGTCGCCGCCGAAGTGGAGGAAGTCGACCCCCTCTCTAAGCAGGCGGTCGAGGTCGTCTGTCGTCACGCGGGTATCCGCGGTGACGGTGAGGTTCCCCGACGTCGACTCCCGTCCGTCGGAGACGACGGTGTCGTAGGTCCCGAGGCTCACCTCGGCGTCGGGGGCGACGAACGCGACGTGCAGGTCGTCGGCCGCTGTCGGCGTGTAGCCGACGGTGCTCGACACCATCTCGGGCGTGAGGTACCCAACTCCTGGAGGTGTCTCGCGGTCGGTCGTCGCGAGCGCGACGCTGTCCGTCGAGTCGGCCGCGTCGAAGGCCGGGCGAACCGAGGCCGACTCGGAGACCCGGACGCGGGCGAGTGTGTCCGCGAGAGAGGGGAGCATCGTCGCGTCGGCGGCGTCGGGTCGGAGCGCGACCGTCAGCGGCCGCTGGGGGACGTAGGGTTCGAGGACGTCGAAGGGGACTTCGAGGTACTCCATGAGTTGTTCGTCGACGGAGCGGCCGTAGAGTTCGGGCGGGTAGAAGGGGAGGTGTGGGGCGACTTCGTCGTACTCGTAGCGAGGGAGTGTGTAGTAGCCGCCGACGCGGACGAGCGAGTCGAGGAGGAGACAGCGAGCGAGGAGTCGGTCGACGGACTCCTCCAGTGTCCGGCCTGGGCGACGGAGTGGTTCGGTGTGGCCCACGTCGAGGCGGAGTTCGGCCGTTTCGCCGGGGACGACGTCGGCGCCGAGGTAGAAGGCGAGGGGCGCGATTCGGTAGACGTCGGCGTACGTGGGCGGGACGGCGATAGTCACGCCCGTATCGGGTTTCTCGAGGACGTCGGGGACGTGGAGTTCCTCGCCACGCTCGATAGCCGGGGGGTGGCCGCGGATGGTCGGCCACGAGCGCTCACAGGACCACTCCTTGATCGACGACCCCAGGTACGAGACGGCCGTCGCGAGGTCCCGCGGGTCGTCGGGGACGGTGATGGTCGCCCGCGGCCGGTCGTGGAGCGAGCGCGTCCCGAGCGTCACGGTCGTCGGTTCGTCGAAGCGGACCCGCGGGAGACGCTGGTCACCGTCTTCGACGTGCTGCCCGGTGAACGAGACGTCCTGGAGCGCCAGGTACGACTTCGTCGTCCCCGAGATTTCGAGGAAGTAGTCGCCGCGCGGGAACGACTCGGGGGTGTCGAGGAGTTCGGCCCGATGTTCGCCCGTGCCGTCACGGACGAGGACACTCTCGCTCGACGGGAGGTGTATCTCCGCCGCGGTGAACGAGACTGCTGCGTCGACGGGGACGACGAATCGGTCCGGGGAGGCTTGCTCGAGTGAGACGTCGGCGTCGGTCCCGACGAGGAACTCGTTGTCACCGAGTTCGTCTCTGACGTGCAGTCCGTTCCCGTCGCCCCGTGGCTGGAACGAGACGAGTGAGTTACCCACGTGTGACGGTTCCATAGTGGCGGTTGTCTACGATTCGTAGTGCGCCCGTGGGTTTACGTCTCTCGCTGGCGGAGACGGCTGTGACGGTGTGTCGCGGGTGGGCTTCCCGGCCTCCCGACCTATCGGAATAGTCGGTAGGACGCGCGCCCGACGGCCACCTCGGTCCGTTCGCCGCTGGGCTTGCGCGACTCGACGGTCACGTCGACGACGCCCATCGACCCGCCCGCGCGGACCACCTCGGCGGTCGCGACGAGGTCGTCGCTCGCGGGCCGGAGGTAGGAGACGTCGAGGTCGGTCGTCGTGAGGTTGGCGTCCGTGGGGTCGTCGAACGTGGTTCGGAGGGCGAACCCGCTCGCGGTGTCGACGAGCGTCGCCGCGATGCCGCCGTGGACGCGCTCGAAGCCCTCGGGGAAGGGGTTGACGAGTTTCTCGTCGTGCGGGATGCGCATCTCGACGTACCCGTCGCCGACGGCCTCGACGGTGAGGTTCAGCCACGAGAGGTAGCCGTGCTGTTCGATGAACGCCTGGAAGCGCTCGGGCGAGAGCGGGTCGCCGACCTCCGGTTCGCTCATCGACTCACCTCCCCTGCGGCGGTGTCGACGCCGACGACCGCCAGGAGTTCGCGCAGGTCGGTAATCTCGTGGGCGACGGCCGGGCCGTCGTCGGCGCCGTGGCTCACACCGTCGATACCGTGCTCGGCGGCGCCGGCGACGTCGTGCTCGTATCGGTCACCGACCATCACGGTCCGTTCGGGTGGATGGGGTGACTTCGCGAGTGCCGTCTCGAACATCGCCGGGTTGGGTTTCGTCTTGCCCACCTCCTCGGACGTCGTGACGTCGTCGAGGAACTCCCGGACGCCGAACTGTTCGAGCAGGAACAGCCCTTCCTCGGTGTCGACGTCGCTGACGACGCCCTGGTAGACGCCGGCCTCGTGGAGTCGGCGAACCACCTCGCGGGCGTGTGGGACCGACTGCACGTGTTCGCGGGTCGACTCTCGGAAGAGCGGGAACCACTCGTCTCTGGGGACCTCGCGGCCGACGACGACGTCGACGGCCTCTCCGTATCCGTCGACGGCCGAGCGGAACTCCGTCCCTTCGCGCGTGCGGAAGTGTTCGCCGACGACTTCGCGCCACCGTTCGAGTGCGTCGTCCGGGTCGGCGTCGACGTCGAACTCCTCGACGAGGCGCGCGACGAACGCGGCGTGGGCCTCGCGGACCGAGGCCAGGTCGAGGAGCACGCCGCCGATGTCCCAGAAGACGGCGTCGTACGCGCGGTCGTGTTCGTCGTGTTCCTCTCGGTCCGTCTCCTCACTCATCGTCTCCCTCTTCGTCTTCGACGAGTTTGAACTTCCGAACCTTCCCGCTCGCGGTCCGCGGGAACGACTCGACGAACTCCACTTCGCGAGGGTGTTTGTACTCGGCGAGGTTCTCGAGTGTGAACTCCTTGAGTTCCTCGGGCGTCACCTGCTCGTTCGCGGGGACGACGAACGCCTTCGGGACCTCGTTGCGCCGTTCGTCGGGCACGCCGACGACGGCGACGTCGGCCACGCCCTCGTGTTCGTAGAGGAGACTCTCCACTTCGCTCGGGTAGACGTTGTAGCCGGCGGTGTTGATGGTGTGTTTCTTCCGGTCGACGATCTCGTAGTAGTTGTCTTCGTCGCGGCGTGCCACGTCGCCGGTTCGGAAGTAGCCCGCGTCGGTGAACGCCCGGCGCGTCGCCTCGGGTAGTCCGTGGTAGCCGTCCATCACCTGCGGCCCGCGGACGAGGAGTTCGCCCGTCTCGCCCGGTTCGACCTCCTCGCCGTCGTCGTCGACGATCTTGCAGTCGGTCATCCGGAGTGGCTGGCCGATGCTCCCGAGTTTCGGGCCGTAGGTCGTCCCGTGGCCCGTGTGGGTGGCGGCCGTCGTCTCGGTGAGTCCGTACCCCTCGGACATGCTGAGGCTGGCCGTCTCCTCGAAGGTCTCCTGGACGGCGGTCGGCATCTTCGCGCCGCCCTGGTTGACCGTCTCCAACGAGGAGAGGTCGAACTCGCCGAAGCGCTCGTGGTTCACCATGTCGACGAACATCGTCGCGACGCCGATGAACCCCGTCACCTCCGCTTCCTCCATCGTCCGCATCGTCTCGACGGGGTCCCACTCGCCGGGGTTGCGGAGGTAGACCGACCCGCCGCGGACGAGCGGTTGCCACGTCGAGTGGACGAAGCCCGTGATGTGGTAGAGCGGGAGGACGGCCAGCGACTTCTCCTCCTCGGGCGGGACCTCCGAGAGCTGGAAGCCGGAGTAGGCCTGCGCGTGGAGGTTGCGGTGTGTGAGGTGGACTCCCTTCGGTTTCCCCGTGGTTCCGGAGGTGTAGGGTTGCATCGCCACCGTGTCGAGGGTCGTGTCCGCGCGTACGGGGTCGGCGTCGACCGCCCCGAACGCGACGGCGCCGGGGCTCCCCTCGCCCACCTCGACGATGGTCGGGTCGAGCCCGTGTTCCTCGCAGGCTTCGTCGAGGTGCTCGCGGAGTGCGGGGTGTGTGAGGACCGCCGCGGCCTCCGTGTCGGTCAGCTGGTGGCCGAGTTCGCGCGCCTTGTACTGCGGGTTGACGGGGGAGACGACGACGCCCGCGCGGAACGCGCCCAGCGACCCGACGACGTACTCGGGGCAGTTGGGCAGGTAGACCAGCAGGCGGTCGCCGGCGTCGAGTCCGCGTTCGCGGAGTCCGCCGGCGAACCGCGCCGCTCGGGATTCGAGGTCGGTGTAGCTGAACTCGCGGCCGTTCATCTCGACCGCGAGCGCGTCGCCGCGCTCGGCCGCCGTCGCTTCGAAGACGTCGTAGACGTTGCTCACGTCGACGTCCCGGAGTCGGTCGGGGATATTCATACGACAACAACTGTCAACCATCCCCATTACGTTAACGGTGGGGCAGAGCAGCCAATATTTATTAACGATAGGCCAACACTGTCCACGTGCGATAAACAATGCTAACGAACGCAGTGATCCGACCATGACGGAACGGTTCGGTGTCGAGGGGAAGACGACGATCGTGACGGGTGCGTCCAGCGGAATCGGCCGCGAGGTCGCCGAACAGTTCGGTTCGGAGGGGGCCGACGTCGTCGTCTGCTCGCGCGAGCAGGGGAACGTCGACCCGGTCGCGGACACCATCAACGACCGCGAGGGCGGCGGGCGAGCGCTCGCTGTCGAGTGCGACGTGACCGACCGCGACGCCGTCGAGGCACTCGTGGACGCGACGGTCGGGGAGTTCGGCGGCGTCGACGTCCTCGTCAACAACGCGGGCGCGAGTTTCATGGCGCCGTTCGAGGACATCAGCCCCAACGGGTGGGAGACCATCGTGGACATCAACCTCCACGGGACCTTCCACTGCACGCAGGTCGCGGGCGAGCGGATGCGCGAGGATGGCGGCGGTGTCGTCATCAACGTCGCGAGCGTCGCCGGCCAGCGCGGGTCGCCCCACATGAGCCACTACGGCGCGGCGAAGGCCGGCGTCATCAACCTCACTTCGACGCTCGCCTACGAGTGGGCGAGCGAGGATGTCCGCGTCAACTGTATCGCCCCCGGGTTCGTCGCGACCCCTGGCGTCGAGTCACAGATGGGCGTCTCGGCCGAGAACATCGAACGCGGCGACGTCGAGCGTCGCATCGGGACGACCGCCGAGATTGCGGACCTCGCACAGTTCCTCGCCAGCGAGGCGAGTTCCTACCTCGTCGGTGAGACGGTCACCGCCGCGGGCGTCCCGCGCATCGAAGAGTCACCGGAGATATAGATGTCCGACGGGTACACCGGTGCCGACCTGTTCGTGGACACACTCGCCGAGTACGACGTCGACTACCTGTTCGGGAACCCGGGGACGACCGAACTCCCCATCACGCGTGCGCTCGGGCGGGCCGGCGACGCCCCCGAGTACGTCCTCGCGCTCCACGAGGACGTCGCGGTCGGTGCGGCCGCCGGCTACGCCCAGCGACGACGGTACCACGCACACGACGACGACTCGGTCACGCCGGTCGGCGTCGCGAACCTCCACCTCGCGCCCGGGACGGCCCACGGACTCGCGAACATCTACGGCGCGAGCGTCACGGGTGCACCCCTCGTCGTGACGGCAGGCGCACACAGCCGCGACTTCCGCCACGAGGAACCGATTCTCTCGGGCGACGCCGTGGAGATGACCCGCCAGTTCACCAAGTGGAGCGCCGAGGTGGGCGACGTCTCCGCCCTCCCGACGATGCTCCGGCGGGCGTTCCGCGTCGCCCTCACCCCGCCCACCGGCCCGGTGTTCCTCGCGCTCCCGCTGGACGTGATGATGGCCGAGACCGACGCCGAACCCGAGCGACTCGGTCCCATCCCCGACGCCGGCCGGGGCGACCCGACCGCCATCGAGCGCGCGGCCGACTATCTGGTCGACGCCGACGAACCGGTCCTCGTGGTCGGCGACGGCGTCGCCCGCGCGGACGGCGTCGACGCCGCGGTCGAACTCGCGGAGGCGACCGGCGCGCGCGTCCACGCGGAGATTCTCACCTCCGAGGTCGACTTCCCGACCGACCACGAACAGTGGGGTTCGTACCTCCCACCGCGCGAGGGGGTCGTCCAGAAGTGCCTGGACACCGACACTGTGGTGTTCCTCGGCTGTTCGACCAACACGACGCTCGTCCGGCACGCCGAACCGCTGGTGGACACCGACACCACGTTCGTCCACGTCAGCGACAACGCCTGGGAGGTCGGCAAGAACCAACCGGCGGACGCCGCGGTCGTCGGTGACCCCGGGCGGGTCGCCGCCGAACTCGCGGCCCGACTCCGCGACCGTCTCGGCGACGCCGAACGCGGACGTCGCCTCGAACGCGTCCGCGAGACCGTCGCCGCGATGGGCGGCGAGGGCGAGGAGTCCAACGAGGACGACCGCCCCTCGAAGACCGAACTCGCGGAGGCGATTCGGGACGCCGTCCCGGACGCCCTCGTCGTCGACGAGGGCGTCACCGCGAAGTACGCGATGATGACCGTCGCGGACTTCGAACCGGGACAGTTCGTCTCGAACAAGGGAGGTGGACTCGGCTACGGCCTGCCCGCGTCCGTCGGGGCGGCGGTCGCCGAGGCCCAACGCGACGACCCACGGCCGGTCCTCGGCCACGTCGGCGACGGGTCCTACCTCTACTACCCGCAGGCGCTCTACACCGCCGCGCGCCACGACCTCGACCTGACGGTCGTCGTCCCGGACAACCGCAACTACCGCATCCTGAAGGACAACATGGCGGGACTGTTCGGCGGGGACGTGACCGACGAAGACTTCGTCGCCCTCGACTTCGAACCGCCGGTCGACATCCCGGCGAACGCCGAGAGCCATGGCGCGACGGGCCGCCTCGTCGAACCCGACGACGACCTCGACGCCGCGCTCGTCGACGCCGTCGAGACGGACGGCCCGGTAGTCCTCGACGTCCTCGTCCACGATTAGGGATACCACCCCGAACCCCCTGGTACCAACCCACAATTTTTAGTACTTGTTCCTGATAGTGGATGGCAGACGATGGTTAACGAAGATAAGAAAGTACCTACTGAGGAAACCAACGATAAGCTAATCCGGGCCAGTTCCGGAACGTTCGATGGCCTACGGACGCGTCGCGGGTTCCTCGCGGCGACGGGTGCGGCGGGTGCCGCGAGCGTCGCTGGCTGTATGGGTGGTGGTGGCGGCGGTCCCTCGGGGACGTTCAAGATCGGCGTCCTCGCCCCCGAACCGTCGAAGAACCCCATCGGTGCGTCTATCGCCAACTCCGCGAAGTTGGCGGCCCAGCAACTCAACTCCGACGACGGCGTCCTCGGCAAGGACGTCGAAGTCATCGTCAAGGACACCCACGAGGACCCCGCGACGGGGAAGTCGAAGTACCAGGAGCTCACGGTGGGTGAGCAGGTCGACTTCACGACGGGGGTCTTCACCAGCGAGGTGATGCTCAACCTGATGGACAGCGTCGCCCAACAGCAGAAGATCCACATGAACACCGGGTCGGCGACGCCGGAGACGACGCGCATGATCGCCGACAACTACGAGAAGTACAAGTACTACTTCCGGAGCGGTCCGGTCAACTCCCACTACCTCGGCGTCAACATGGTCGACTTCGCGAAGGCGAAGTTCGACGAACTCGGGTGGGACTCGGTCGCCGTCCTCGCCGAGAACTACGCGTGGACGAAGCCGGTCTCGAAGGTCCTCGAAGAACAGCTCTCGGCGACGGGCGTCGACGTTCCCATCAACAAGCGCTACGCCAGCGGGACGAGCGACTTCTCGCCCATCTACGACGACATCGAGAGTTCCGGGGCGGACGCCGCCTACGTCGTGATGGCACACACCGGGACGGCGGCCGTCGTCCAGTGGGCCAAGCAAAAACGCCCCTTCGAGTTCGGCGGCATCCACGTTCCGATGCAGTTCCCGTCCTACTACGGGGCGGTCAACGGGGCGTGTCGCTACGCGATGACGCAGAACTCCGCGACGCCGAACTCCGAGGTCACGAAGAAGACGGTCCCCTACTCGAACGCCTACCAGAAGGAGTTCGGGAACTACCCCGTCTACACCGGGTACATCACGTTCGACGCGGTCAAGCAGTACGCGGCGGCCGCCGAGTCCGCCGGGTCGCGCAAGCCGGGAGACCTCATCCCCGAACTCGAGTCCATGTCCTTCACGGGGACGACCGGGTCCCTAAAGTACTACGGGAAGGACAAGCAGTACCCCCACGACGTCATCTACGGCAAGGACGCCGTCTGGCCGCTCTGGCTCCAGTGGCAACAGCAGGACGGCGAAGGCGTTCAGAAGGCCCTCTGGCCCGAGAACGTCGCGTCCGGGAGCTACAAGAAGCCGCCTTGGGTATGAACCATGGCCGAGCTACTCACCACCGTCCTGAACGCCGCGATGCTCAGCGCGCTGTACGCGCTCGTCGCCATCGGGTTCACCCTCATCTTCGGCGTCGGCGGCGTCCTGAACCTCTCGCACGGAGCGACGCTCACCGTCGGGGCGTTCACCGCCTTCTTCGTGACGGGCGCACTCGACGTGAACATCTGGGTGGCGACGCTCGTCGCGATGCTCGTCGCCGCCGGCTTCGCGGGCGTCCTCTACCTCGGGATGGTGCGCTTCGTCGAGGACGACCCCATCACGGTGATGATCCTAACCCTCGTGACGTCGATCGTCGTCGAGGAACTCGTGAAGATTTTCGTCGGGACACAACCGCGTGCGATCCCGTCGCTGCTCGACGGGCAACTCGCGATCGCGGGGGGCATCCAGACGAACCGACTGCTGGCGTTCGCCCTCTCGTGGGCCATCATCGGCCTGCTGTTCGCGGGCGTCAACTACACCCGCACGGGCAAGGCCATCCTCGCGACCAGCATGTCGACGAAGGGCGCCGCGCTCGTCGGTGTGGAGTCCGAACGGATGTACCTCTACACGTGGGTCATCGCCGGCGCACTCGCGGGACTCGCGGGCGTATTCCTCGGTTCTATCCAGACCGCCAGTTGGGCGATGGGGCGAGCACCGCTCGTGCTCTCGTTCTCCATCGTCGTCCTCGGCGGCATCGGCTCCATCCGCGGAAGCCTCATCGGCGCCTACGTCATCGGCTTCCTCGAAGTGTTCACCGTCTCGTACATCGACTCGAGTCTCAGCGGGTTGGCGTCGCTGGTCGTCCTCGTCGCCATCCTGCTGGTGAAACCCGAAGGACTCTTCGGACGCGAATTGGCTCACTGATATGACTGGATACATCGACCTCGTCGACCCGCGGTCGCTCGATCGCCGCCACCAACTCGGACTCCTCGGGCTGGTCGTCCTCGCGGCGTTCCCCTACTGGATTCGGCCGGTGCTCGGCCGTGGAGGCGGCATCCTCGCCGTGGTCAGCGTCACGTCGGCGCTGTTCTTCGCCATGTTCGCGATGAGTTGGGACACCGTCTCCGGTTACACCGGCCAGATCAGTTTCGGTCACTCGCTGTTCTTCGCCGTCGGCGGCTACGGTTCGGCGTTGATGAATCTCGAGTTCGGAGTGCCGCCGGCCGCGGCCATCGTCGTCGGGACGGTGCTGGCCGTCGTCGCGGGAATCGTCATCGGCGGACCCGCGCTCCGACTGGAGGGACCGTACCTCTCGCTCATCACGCTCGTCGCCCCGCTCATCCTGCTCCAGTTGTTCATCGTGTTCAGCGGGACGTTCGGCGGCGAACTCGGTCTCAGCTCGCCCGCCCCGCTCGTCCCGATGGGCGGGTTCTTCGCGCAGGCGATGGCCAACTTCTACGTGGCGCTCGCGCTGTTCTGCGTGATCTTGGTCGTGCTGCTCGCCGTCACCCGCTCGAACGCGGGTTCGGTGTTCACGGCCATCCGCGAGGACGAGGAGGCGGTCGCCGCCTCCGGGCTGAACCCGGCGAAGTTCAAGATGTTCGCCTTTGTCCTCTCGGCGGCCGTCGGCGGTATCGCCGGCGCGGTGTTCGTCCACACCGTCGGGAAACCCCAGCCCAGCCAACTGCTCGTGATGACCGTCTCCATCGAGGTCATCATCGCCACCATCGTCGGTGGCATGGGGACTATCACCGGCGCGGCCGTCGGTGGGCTGTTCTTCAGCCTCTTCCGTGAGTGGCTCTCGGGCATGTCGGCGACCGTCCCGGGTCTCGGCGTCCAGCTCTCCTCGCTGGACCTGCTGTTGTTCTCCGTCATCACGCTCGCCATCCTCTTCTTCATGCCCGGCGGACTCCTTCGCTGGGTGATCGACCGAGCGCGTTCGTTGAGCGGGGAGTCGCCTGCACCCGGCGAACCGACCCCCGACGGCGGGCGAACCCCGCTCGAACAGACCCTCGCGAACTACCGCGAGCGTATCGAGACTCTCGGAGGTGACGACGATGAGCGCTGACACACCCGACCCGACGACGTCCGACGCGGCGACCGAATCGTACGGCCCGGAGGACGGACTGCTCGTCCTCGACTCGCTCCGCAAGGAGTTCGGCGGTCTCACGGCCGTCGACGACCTCTCCTTCGCGGTCGAGGAGGGCGAGATTCTCGGCTTCATCGGCCCGAACGGGGCCGGGAAGTCGACGACGTTCAACTGCGTCACCGGCATCTACCCGCCGACCGCGGGGACGGTCTGGTACGACGGCGAGGACGTCACCGGCGAGTCCGCTCACGAGATGGTCAAACGCGGACTAGCGCGGACGTTCCAGGAATTCCGACCGCTCCCCGACCGCACGGTGCGTCGGAACGTCGAACTCGCGCTCGCACCGGACCGCGTCTTCTCTCTGTCCGGCCTGCGCGGCCAGACGCGCGAGGAGGCGACGGCGCTCTGCGAACGCGTCGGTCTCGGCGACCGCCTCGAACAGACGCCGGACGAACTCCCGCACGCGGGACTCCTGCGTCTCGAACTCGCGCGGGCGCTCGCGACCGACCCCGACCTCCTGCTGGTCGACGAACCGTTCGCCGGTCTCTCCAGTGGCGAGGTCTCGGAGATCTCCGACCTCCTGGAGGAACTCCGGCAGAACGGGCTGACGCTCGTGGTCGTCGACCACAACATGCGCGGGTTGCTCTCACTCATCGACCGTGCCATCGTCATCCAGTTCGGCTCGAAGATCGCCGAAGGGCCGCCGGAGGAGATACGCGAAGACGAACGCGTCCAGGAGGCCTACCTCGGAGGTGACGAGATATGAGCGACGCCGAGTCGGTCTCGTCGGCCGACGACGAAGGAACCGGAACTGACGCGGCCTCGGCGACCGCCGGGACGACCGCCGAGCGCGTCCTCGGCGTCGAGGACCTCCACGTCACCTACGGCGAGGTGATGGCACTCCGCGGTGTCGACCTCCACGTCGACGAGGGCGAGATCGTCGGACTCATCGGCCCGAACGGGGCCGGGAAGACGACGCTCGCGAACACGGTCTCGGGCTTCCTCGACTACGAGGGGTCGGTGACCTACCGCGGCGAGGACGTCCACGAGAAGAAGCCGAGCGACCTCGTCTCCGCGGGACTCGTCCACTGTTCGGAGGACCGCGACCTCTTTGGTCACCTCTCGGTGGCGGACAACCTCGAACTCGGGGCTTACCGCCACGACGAGGGGTGGGAGGAGCGTCGCGACTTCGTCTACGACCTCTTCCCCCGCCTCGAAGAGCGCAGCGACCAACACGCCCGCACGATGTCTGGCGGCGAACAGCAGATGCTCGCCATCGGCCGGGCGCTGATGAGCGACCCCGACCTGCTGGTGCTCGACGAACCGACGCTGGGGCTGGCGCCCGTCATCCTCCAGGACATCAGCGACGGCATCGAGGAGATTCGTGAGTCCGGCGTGACCATCCTGCTCACCGAGCAGAACGTCACGTTCACGATGAACCACGCCGACCGCGTCTACCTGCTCGAACAGGGACGCGTCGAACGCGAGGGCCACCCGGACGAACTCCGCGGCGACGAGTACATCCGGGACGCCTACCTCGGGCACTGACGGCGACTCTTCTCCGTCTTTCGGTTCTGGCGACAACTCACTGCTGTCCAATAGGGTCCGACGAAGGTCGTGAGAGACAGAGAAATTACTGTACGCTAAGGATGGAGTATTGCTCACCAGCCTGCTTAACCTGGGAACTGAGCATATACCTGATCTTCAATTATGAGTGCAAGAGCGTAGTGGCTCTCATCATATCGTAAATATACGTGCATGTTTTGGCTGTGCTCTCCGATACGCTTGCGCAATCTCTGTAGCGGTTCGGGAGTATACTCTACGTCATCTAAACATCTCTTATATTGCCCCTCTTCAACTGCAGTTTCGAGAATCTCTTGCTCTTCTAGAGTAACCTGCTCAAAGTTAATCGGTGAAATTTCCTCTGCCTCAGATTTGGTCAGGTCAGCCTTTTTCGCTTCCACGGTTGCGGGTCTGGCACAGCCAGCAGAACCATTAATGGATGACAGACATCCTGCGAGACCGGTACTGCCAATCATTAGACCTGCCTGAATTACTCGTCGTCGGCTAGAAGGCATATCGATATGACGAGATAGAACAGCATATGTCTTGTCCCATACAGGAATCCAGTCGGCGGTTGTCTACCGAACATCCCGTCGGTCAGCAAACACACCTATCGTTCGATACCCACGCTCGGTTTACCGACGGTCTCACACGAACACGTCCAATCAATAGGGAGTCGACAGCGCCACTTGCCTACTCTCGACTCGTGGCCGACCCCTCGACGACCGTCCGGTCGTCATCGGTGACGACTTCGACGTCGATTGCCCCGTTCTCCCCGCTCTCGTCGAGGAAGACCCGTAGTGTGTCGTCGGGGAAGACGCGCGACGTGAAGCGCGTCTGGAAGGAGGCGAGGGCGTCGAGACCGACGTGTTCGCGGACGGCCCGCGAGGCGACGCCCGCGCTGAACATCCCCTGCCCGAAGACGCTCGGGTTGCCCGCGTCCGTCGCGTACGGTTCGTCGTAGTGGATGGGGTTGAAGTCGCCGCTCGCGCCCGCGTACTTCACGAAGTCGCGGCGTTCGACGTCCTCGACGACCGCGTCGGGGTCGCCGCGTTCGTGCCCGCTCCCGTCCGCCGCGGCGTCGTCCTGGATGGCGCCGCCGGTCTCGATGCGCGTGTTGTACGCCGAGAGGACGTGCTCGCCGTCGGCGTCCTCGAAGTCGGTTCGGAAGACGGCGAACGTCATCGTCCCGCCCTGACTCCCCTCGCGCTGGTAGGCGTCTTCGAGCGTCGTCTCGCCGGTGAGGGCGTCGCCCACGTAGACGGGTCGCTCGTACTCGTAGCGCTGCTCGCCGTGGACGACGTACTGCCAGTCGAACCCGAGGTCGAACCCGAAGTCGGTTCCCACTCCCTCGGGACGGTACCGCGGGAACACCCACGTCCGGGTGAACGTCGGCGGCGCCGGGACCGCGGGGTAGCCGGCATCCGCGGCCGCCTCGGCCGAACAGTAGACCGACGCGGGGTCGTGAATCGCGCGCGCGAACTCCTCGACCTTGCCGGCCTCGACGGTGAGTCCGACGACCGACTCGCGGGTTTCGCCGACCTGTGCTTCGATCTCTTCGAGCGGGATGGTTGGCATGGCGTGTCGTACCTCGCACGCGTGTAAAAAGACTCGTGCCGCGGCACTTCGCGACGCCGTTTATATCTCGGCAACGGCGTCGATATCTTCACAACGTGCCCGATATCTCCCGAATCCCGTCTATATCTCGTCAACGGCGGCGATAACTCGCCAACACCGACCTATATCTCGGAAACGTCGAGGAGCGACCGCACCTTCCGACACCCGAACTTTCCTGACGGCGGGGGGAGAGATGGTACCATGGTCGAGACGACTCGACGGTACGTGCTGGCGAAGCGCCCCGAAGGCAAACCGGACCGCGACACGTTCGAACTCGAGGAGACCGGGGTGTCGGACCCTCGCCACGGCGAGGTCCTCGTTCGGACTCTCTACCTCTCGGTCGACCCGTACATGCGCGGGCGGATGCGCGACCGGGAGTCCTACGCCGAACCGTGGGACGTCGGCGACCCCATGCAGGGCGGCGTCGTCGGCGAGGTCGTCGAATCCGAACACGAGCGCTGGAGCGAGGGCGACCGCGTGGTCGGGAACCTCTACTGGAGCGAGTACGCCGTCGTGGACGGCGACGACCTCAGCCGCGTCGACGCGCGCGCGGAGAACGTCACCCTCTCCTCGTACCTCGGCGTCCTCGGGATGCCCGGCCGAACGGCCTACTTCGGGACGCTGGAGGTCGCGGAACCCGACCCCGGTGAGACGGTCGTCGTCTCCGGTGCGGCGGGCGCGGTCGGTTCGACGGTCGGCCAGATCGCGAAACTCGCCGGCGCGCGCGTCGTCGGCTTCGCTGGCTCTGACGAGAAGGTCGAGTTCCTCGAAGACGACCTCGGCTTCGACGCCGGTATCAACTACAAGACGACCGACGACTACCGCGCGGCGCTCGACGACGCGGCGCCGGACGGCGTCGACGCCTACTTCGACAACGTCGGCGGTCCCATCACGGACGCCGTCTTCACCCGCCTGAACGTCGACGCGCGGGTCGCCATCTGCGGTCAGATCGCCCTCTACAACGAGGAGGGCGTCCCGACGGGTCCGCGGAAACTCCCCCAACTCATCGCCACCCGCGCGAAGGTCGAGGGACTGCTCGTCCGCGACTTCTCGCCGCGCTTCCGCGAGGCCACCGAGCAACTCCACGAGTGGGTCGCGAACGGCGACGTCGAGTACCGTGAGTCGGTCGTCGAGGGCTTCGAGAACGCCCCCGACGCCTTCCTCGGCCTCTTCGAGGGAGAGAACATCGGGAAGCAGGTCGTGAAGGTGGCCGAACCGAGCGAGTAACGCCGTCGTCCGGACTGCCGGGGGTGGAACCTTGAAGTACACCCACGTCGATTGCTGTCCATGGTCACGGTACTTCTCGACGAGTTCGGCACCCACGGGTGGACGTCTCCGCCGACCTGGCTCCGACCGGCGGGGTGGGTGTAGGTGGCCTACGAACGCTCCGTCTCGGCCGATTCCCACCGACTCGCCCCGGAGAGCGTCTGGCACCTCCAGATGCCCGAGATTCGCTTCGGCCGCGACGCGACCGAGGAACTCGGCTACCAGTTGCGCGACCTCGGTGTCGGAACGGACGCACGTGGCCTCGTCGTGACGGACGAGACGCTCGTCGACCTCGGCCACGCCGACCGGGTCGAGGCCTCGATCAGTGAGGCGGGCCTCGCGGTCGACGTCTACGACGGGTCCCAGCGCGAACCTTCCGTCCAGGACGCCGCGGACTGTATCGAGTTCGTCCGCGACCGGGCGGGCGAGGACGGCTACGACTTCTACGTCGGACTCGGCGGCGGCAGTTGCATCGACACCGCGAAGGTGACCCGCGCGGTCGTCGCGAACGGCGGGCGGCCACTCGACTACGTCGCCGAACCGACGGGCGCGGGCGAACCCATCGAACGGTCCGGCCCGCCACTCGTCCTGATGCCCACGACTGCGGGGACAGGCGCCGAAATCTCTCCGGTCGCCATCCTCTCGGTCGAGGAGCAGAACATCAAGGAGGGCATCTCCAGCAACCACGTCCGTGCCGACGCCGCGATCCTCGACCCGACGCTGACGACGACGCTCCCGCCGGACCTCACGGCCAAGACGGCGATGGACGCCCTCGGCCACGCCATCGAGGGCTATACGACCCACGAGTACGACTCGCTGCTCCGTGCCGAGGACCCCGCCGAGCGCCCGGTCTACGCCGGCCGGACGCCGCTCACCGAGATGTTCTCCGAGAAGGCCATCGACCTCCTCTCCTCGAACGTCCGGACGGCCGTCCACAACGGCGACGACCTCGAAGCCCGCGAGAACATGCTCCAGGGGGCACTGTTCGGTGCCATCGCCGGTCTCACCGCCGGCGCGAGCCTCTGTCACGCGATGGCCTACCCGGTCGGCAACCGCTACCACACGTCACACGGCGAGACCATCGCCGTGCTCACCCCCGCGAGCACCATCGACTACAACTCGGGGAGCGACCCCGCCCGCTTCGCGGACGTCGCCGAACTGTTCGGCGTCGACACGACGGGGCTGACCAACCGCGAGGCCGCCGACGCGCTGAAGGCGGAGTACGTCCAACTCCAGCGCGACCTGAACGTCCTCCCGAGTGGACTCCACGAACTGGCCGGTGTCACCGAAGACGACGTCGACTGGCTGGCGAGACAGACCGTCGAGACCCAGGAACGCCTCCTGCGGTGTAACCCACGACCGGTCACCGAGGAGGATGTCCGGGACGTCTTCCTCGACGCCCTCCACAACTGGGAGGACTAGTCCTCCGACCGCTGGAGGTCGGCACGCCGGACCTTCCCGGTCGTCGTCTTCGGGAGTTCGTCGAGGAACTCGATCTCGCGTGGGTACTCGTACTTCGCGAGTCGCTCTTTCACGTGGTTCTGTAGTTCTGCCCGGAGTTCTTCGTCGCCGGCGTACCCCTCGTTCGGGACGACGAACGCCTTCGGCACCTCACCTCGTTCGTCGTCCGGGACGCCGATCACCGCGGCGTCCGCGACCGCCTCGTGGCCGGCCAGCGACTCCTCGATCTCGACGGGACCGATGCGGTAGCCCGCCGAGATGATGACGTCGTCCTTGCGGGACTTGAACGTGAAGTAGCCGTCCTCGTCGCGCGAGCCGAGGTCCTCGGTGAGCAACCACCCGTTCTGGACCTTCTGTCGGGTCTTCTCGGGTTGGTTCAGGTACTCCACGAAGCAGACCGGGTCTCCCTCGTAGCGGACGGCAATCTCGCCGACGTCGCCGGGTTCGACCGTCGGTTCGGCCGTCTGCGGGTCGACGATGCGGACGTCGTGGCCGGGTGCGGCCAGCCCCATCTTCCCCTCGCGGAACTCGGCGAGGGCGGTGCAGTCGCCGACAGTCATGTTCGCCTCGGTCTGTCCGTACCCCTCGTGGACGGCCGCGCCGTCGAACGTCTCCTCGGCCCAGTCGACGATGCTCTGTCCGAGCGACTCGCCGCCGCTGGGGACGACGCGGACGGAGTCGACGTCCCAGCGTTCGCGGGGGTCGTCGACGCGCATCATCATTCGGAGGGCCGTCGGCGGTGCGAAGAGGTTCGTCACCTCGTAGCGCTCGACGAGGTCGAAGGCCACCTCGGGGTCGAACTGCCCGCCGTCGTAGGCGAGCACCGACTTCCCGTAGTAGAGTCCGGGGAAGACCACGTCGAACAGCGAGGCGATCCAGGCCCACTCCGCCGGCGTCCAGAAGACGTCGTCGTCCCCGAGTTCGAGGTTACAGATCGACGTGAGGAACAGCGGGAGTTGGCCGAGCAACATCCGGTGGACGTGGCGAACCCCCTTCGGGTCTCCGGTGGTCCCGCTCGTGTAGATGATGATGGCGTCGTCCTCGGCGGCCGTCTCGACGACCGAACGCTCGGTCGACTCACCGTCGAGTGCCTCCCAGAAGTCGACTTCTCCCGATTCGGGGGAGTCGACGTCCACCGTGAGGACCGTCTCCAGCGTGTCGACGTCGTCGCGAACCGACCGGAGCGTGTCGACGTTCGAGTCGTCGACGACGCAGGCGACGGCGTCGGCGTCGTCGAGTCGGTAGGAGAGGGCGTCGACACCGAACAGCGTCGAGAGCGGAATCGAGACGGCACCGAGTTTCCACGCGGCGACGTGCGCGACGACGGTCTCGGGTTTCTGCGGTGCGTTCACGCCGACGCGGTCGCCGCGGCCAACTCCCTGCGACGCGAGGTAGTTGGCCAACTGGTTCGTCCGCTCGCGGAGGTCCGCGTAGGTAAACTGGCGCTCGCGGCCGTCGTCGTCCTCGGCGAAGATCGCGGTTCGCTCGCCCTCGGCGTCCGCCCAGCGGTCGCAGACGTACGTGGCCACGTTGAACCGCTCGGGGACCTCCCACTCGAAGGACTCCCGGAGTTGCTCGTAGCTGTCCCACCCCTCCTCGTAGAAGTGGTACGCGTCGAGGCGTTTCGGTACAGACATGGTAGCACGATTCGCATGGGGAGAGATAAAACTCACCCACGATCGTGTTTCCACTGTTCGGAAACACCTCCAATATTGGAACCAACTTTCAGCACATCGGACAAATATTTATCACCAGTGCTGTTCGATGGTCGGTGTGGTTCGCGCTCCCATCACACCCATCCACCGCGGGACGATTCGCACCGACCTGAACCGCCTCGTCGAGGGGTTCTCCCTCGGGTCGCGAGCGGACCCCGACCCGGAGACGCCGATGGTCGAAGGGCCGGTGTACAATCTCGTCGTCGACCACCCCGAGGCGACCATCCTCTGGGACACCGGTTCGCACCCCGACGCCGGCGACGGCCACTGGCCGGCGGAGCTGTACGACGCCTTCGAGCACTACGACGCGGCCGACCACCCCCTCGACGACCAACTCGCGGCGGCGGGCTACGGCATCGACGACGTCGACGCCGTCGTCCAGAGCCACCTGCACCTCGACCACGCGGGGGGTCTCCACCACTTCGACGGGACGGACGTCCCCGTCTACGTCCACGAAGCGGAGTTGAAACACGCCTACTACTCGACGAAGACCGACGAGGGCGACCCGGCCTACGTCCTCGACGACTTCGACCACGACCTGAACTGGCAGGTCGTCCACCGGTCGTCCGAGACCCACTTCGAGGACCTCGAGTTCGTCCACCTCCCCGGGCACACGCCGGGACTGATGGGCTTCCAACTCGAAGACGACGCGCGCGGGACGGTACTCGTCGCCGGCGACGAGGCCTACTCCCGACTCAACTACGACGAGGAACTTCCCCTCGGTGCCGGACTCCTCTGGAGCGAGCGCGACTGGTGGGAGAGCCTCCGCGAACTCAAAGACCGCGAGCGCCGCACCGACGCGACGGTCGTCTGCGGTCACGACGCCGACGACTTCGAGCGCCTGGAGGGCGCCCCGTGAATTTTCTTCGATAGCTCTCACGCGCTAAATCTGAACATTGGTATTTATTAGGGTAGGATGAACACCTATTGTTAGCCATGGTCACGATACGCGGGTACGGGGCGTACGTCCCACTCTACCGCATCGAACGGACGGCCATCGCCGAACAGCACGGCGACTACGCGGGCGGCGGGGAGACCGCCGTCCCGGCCCACGACGAAGACGTCGTCTCGCTGGCGGTCTCGGCCGCGAAACACGCCCTCGACCACGCGGGCGTCGACGGGACGGACCTCGACGCGGTGTACGCCGCAACCACGTCCGACCCCTTCGACGAACGCGGCGTCGCACCCCACGTCGGTTACGCGGTCGGCGCGGACGGCGCGGTCCGCACGGGCGACTTCCAGGGGTCCGCCCGCGCGGCGACGAACGCCCTGCTCGCCGCCGACGACACCGTCACTGCGGGTCGTGCCGAGACGGCGCTCGTCGTCGCGGCGGACGTCCTCCACGCCGACCCGGGCACCAGCGCCGAGCAGACCGCCGGAGCGGGTGCGGGCGCACTCGTCGTCGGTCCCGATTCGGCGTCGGGTGTCGCCACCGTCGAGGACGCGGCCAGCGAGACGACCGGGTTCGTCGGCCGGTTCAAGCGCGCGAGTTCGTCCCCGCAGGAGGGTGACGGCCGATTCAACCGTGAGAACTACCTCGACGCCGTGACGGGCGCCGTCGAGCGACTGGGTGACGTCGATCCGGACCACGCGGCCGTCCCCGAACCCGACGGCGGGTGGGGCGACCGCGCGCTCTCCGCACTCGACCTCGACGCCGAATCGCACGGCACCTTCGACGCGGTCGGCTTCGCCGGTGCGGGGAGCGTCCTCCTCGACACCGTCGCCGCGCTCGACGCCGCCGCCGAGGGCGACCGCGTCCTCCTCGCCGCCTACGGACCCGGCGGGAGCGACGCCGCCGAACTGACCGTCACCGAGGTCCGCGACCAAGAGATGACCCTACAGGAGTACCTCGACAGCAAGGAGTACGTGACGTACGCGAAGCACCGCGACTACCGCGAACTGGAGGTGAGCGCCTGATGCACGAACCGCCCTACGTCCGCGACCGCGACGCGAACGAGCGCCTCCGCGCGTGGGAGTGTGGCGACTGCGGGTTCGTCTCGTTCCCGGAGCGCCGCGAGGTGTGCAAGCGCTGTGGCGCCCACCCGGAGTGGACCGAGACCCGCCTGCAGGAACGTGGAACTGTCCAGTCCTACGTCGTCCAGCAGCGCCTCCCCGACGAGTTCGAGACGCCGCTCCCGCTGGCGGTGATGGACGTCCCCCAGGAGTCCGGCGGCGAACCCGCCCGCGTCTACGGGTTGTTCACCGAGACGGACCCCGAACACGTCGAGATCGGGATGGAGGCGACGGCCGACTTCCGGCGTATCTTCGAGGTGTCGGGACTGCCCGTCCACTCCTTCAAGTTCAAGCGCCCGCGGGGTGACCGGCTATGACCCGCGACACCGCCGGACGGAGTTCGGCGAGCAGCGGGGCGTCGCCCCGCGACGTCGCCGTCGCCGGCGCCGGCATGATCGACTTCGGCGAACTGTTCGACCAGTCGTTCGACGACATGGCCGAGCAGGCCTACCTGAACGCCCTCGACGACGTCGACCGCGGCATCGAACCCGACGACATCGACGCTGCGTGGTTCGGCACGCTCGACATCGCGGGCGACGCCTCCTCCGGCCTCGGTCTCGCGCACGCCACCGGTCTCTTCGGGAAGCCGGTCACCCGCGTCGAGAACGCCTGTGCCACCGGGAGCACCGCCTTCCGCGAGGCCGTCCAGGCGGTCCGCGCCGGCAGTTGTGACGTCGCACTCGTCCTCGGCGCCGAGAAGATGCGCGACTCCGCGGAGGGTCTCATCGCCAACGCCGCCCTCGACCAGTTGTGGCGCGGACGCGGCGTGACGATGCCCGCCTTCTTCGGGTTGCGGGCTACCCGCCACATGGAGGAGTTCGGCACGACCCGCGAGCAGATCGCCGAAGTCTCGGTGAAGAACCACGAGAACGGCTCGAAGTACCCCCACGCCCACTACCGCTTCACCTGCGACGTCGAGGACGTCGTCGAGAGCCCGCAGGTCACCTACCCGCTGAACCTCTACGACTGCTGTCCGGTGACCGACGGCGCGGCGGCGACCATCGTCGTCAGCGAGGACGTCGTCGACGAGTACACCGACGACCCGGTGTGGGTCGCGGGCAGCGGACTCGCCGTCGACAGCATCCTCCGCAACCAGGACGAGGCGCTCTCGGGCTTCCCGGCGACCGAGCAGGCCGCCGCCCAGGCCTACGAGCAGGCCGGTATCGGTCCCGACGACGTCGACGTCGCCGAGGTCCACGACTGCTTCACCATCACCGAACTCGTCACCTACGAGGACCTCGGCTTCTGTGAGAAGGGCGAGGGCGGCGACTTCGTCGAGTCCGGCGCCCCGAAACTCGACGGCGAGAAGCCAGTCAACCCCTCCGGTGGGTTGCTCGCGAAGGGCCACCCCATCGGCGCGACCGGCGTCGCGCAGGTGAACGAAATCTACGAGCAACTCCGCGGCGAGGCCGGCGACGTGCAGGTCCAGAACGACCCGCAGTACGGTCTCCAGCACAACATCGGCATCGGCCGGAACGCGACGGGAAGCGTCTCCTGCATCAACGTCCTCTCGAAGGAACGTCCCTGAACACCGGTCGGACGACTTCTCTCCGACTCACCCCCTTCTGCCCCGTCACACGGCCGGCCCCTCTCACCGGTCGACGGTCGGCAACTCCTCGCCACCTCCCCTGGCGTCCTCGCGGAGTCGCTCGTAACACCGCTCGACCGCCGCGAAGTCGAGCGGTACGTCCGTCCGCGCAGGCTTCGAGAGGCAGTCGCTCCCGGCCGCGGTGAAGCGAAGCGGCCAGTCCTCCGCACCGGTCACGCCGATCCGCGGAGACACCTGGACCTCGGGGTCCCAGTCGGTCTCGTAGAACGAGAGCGACGTCTCGGCGAGCGGTCGGCCGTCGTACGCCTCCTTCGTGACGCCGAGGGCTTCCGTCAGTTTCCCGGGACCGCTCGTGAGTTCGGTCGTCCGTTCGCGCCCGCGTCGCTCGTGCATTCGCTCGCGGCCGTGTGTCGGTTCGAGCGCCCGCAGGAGGACGCCCTCGGGGTGGTCCTCGTACGCCGTGATGACGTTCAGCAGGTGGTGGCCGTGCATCGAGAAGACGTAGACGGTCCCGGCGCCCCGGAAGAACGGTTCGGTCCGCGGCGTCCGGCCGGCCGAGAGGTGACACGCCGGATCGATGGCGTTCACGTACGCCTCGGCCTCGACGACGAGGCCGCCGACCGGTCCGCCGTCGGTCTCGTCCCCAGTCTCGCCGCCGGTCCCGTCCCCCGTCCCGTCGTCCGACTCGTTCAGCAGAAGCGTCCCGACGAGGTCGCGGGCGACGTGGCGTCCTTGGCGGCGGAAGAACTCGGTGTCGAGCGCGTCGCCCCGCTCGAAGTCGTCGGCGTCGTGCGGCATCGGTGTCGACTACGCCACCCCCACCCTTCGGGGTTCGGGTCGCCGTCGTGTCGCCGTCCGACTCCCGCTCCCGGACCCACTGGACCCGCCGTAGAGCGTCACTACTCCGCCGGGTTCGAGCGACACGGTGACGACGTTCTCGCCGGAGTCGACGGTCCCACCGACGCGAGTCCACGACCCGTCCCGATAGCGCCACACGCCGAGCGCAGATTCGTTTTCGACCCGTGCGCCGTAGTGGATTCGGAGGGCGACTGTCGCGTTCTCACGTCGTTCGCCGGGCGCATCGTCGAGTCGCAGGTACGGTCCGACCTGCCGCCGGTCGAGTGTCGCGTTCGGCGCACCGACGCCGGCGAGGCGAACGTCCGTCCCCGCGAGTCCGACCGTGCCGTTCGCCAGCGTCACGTCGCGCGCGTAGAGGGTACTCCGGGCGTCCACCGCGAGCGCCCACTCGTCGGCCTCGACGGAGACGTTCCGGAGCGTCACGCCGCCGTTCGTCACGTTCAGCCCCACGCGCCCCCGGAGGCGCGCGTCGACGACGGTGACGTTCGTCGCGTTCGCGGCGCGAACGGCGCTCGCACCCGCCTCCGCACCCGTGGCCAGTGTGTGGCCGTTCCCGTCGAATCGGGCGTCGTCACCGGTGACGACGATACACGACCCGCTCACCGTCCGGACGTCGGTCGCGTAGCCGTACCGCCCGCCGGCGTCGACGCGGGCGCAGGCGTCGAGCGAGACGGCCGAGAGCGCGTCCACGGCCGACTCGGCGTCGACGAGTCCGTAGCCGGTTCGGTTGTTCGTCTCGGTCCCGCGGAGGTCGCGGGCCGTGGTTCGGAGGGTCCGCCGGAGTTCGGCCGACGAGAGCGGGTCGGCGCTCGCCTCGACGAGGAGGGCGGCGACGCCGGCAACGTGCGGGGCGGCGGCGGACGTGCCGGCGAACGGTCGGGAGTCGTAGACCGCGACGTCGACCTGGTCGGGGGCGACGACTTCGGGTTTCAGTGCACCGTCGACTGTCGGCCCGCGCGAGGAGTACGGTTCGAGTCGCGTAGTCCCCTCGCGGACGGCCCCGACCGCGAGCACCGGTTCGACGACGGCGGGCCGCTTCACGCTCTGTGCCCGGTCGTAGTGGTCGACGAACTGCGCCCCGTCGTTGAGGAACACGTCGAAGGAGGTGTTCCCGGCGGCGCTGCGCTTCCAGATGCGGAGTCGGTACTGGCGCGCGCTGCGTGCCCCGAGGACTTCGACGGGCGGTTGGCTCCCGCGCTGGACGTTCTCCGACTGGTCGACGTACACCCACGCCGACCCGTTCCACGCCTGCAGGTAGGCGTCGTAGTTGTCGTCCGAGGCGGGCCAGTCCCGCCAGTTGACGTGGACGCGGACCGACCCGGTCGCCGAGCGAATGCGGACCGCGTCGCCGCCGTCGGCGAACTCGAGCCACCGGTCGCCGTCGGTGTTCCGCCACGTCGTGTTCAGGTGCTTCCGGTAGCCGGCGTTGCCCGCCGCGACGACCCAGGGCGTTCCGTGGCGGTCGCTCTGGCGAATCTGTCGGCCGAGCGTCGACTCCCCGTCGAAGGGGCCGACCGGCAACCCGAGCGACGCGACGGCGACGTCGGCGTTCGTCTCGGCGTCGACCCAGTCGGCCGCGCGAGCCAACTGGGTCATCGTGTCGACGTCGACGAGTATCAGCGAGGCGTTCGGTGCGGTGTCGGCGACGACCTCCGCGACGGCGGTCCCGTGACGACCGCTGTCGAACCCGTCCGACCCGAAGGACTTCGTCCGGACGACGTCGTCCGAGAACTCCGGCGACGACGTGTCGAAGCCGAGTCCGACCACCGCGACGGTCGCGTTCTCCCCGGTGAATCCGTTCCGGTGGAGGCGAGGCACGCCGAGGTCGTCGAGGCCGCCGGAGACGACCTGTCCCTGCCCTCCTCCGCTCGCAGCGAGCGTTCCGTTCGCCCGGAGGTGGTGTGGCCGCCGAACGAACGTGACGTCGGCGCGGTTCGCGAGGGTTCGAACTGCCGAGCGCGGAACACGGGCCTCGACGCGCTGTCCGATGCGGGTGAGGACGGTTCCTCCCTCGGAACGGACGGCCCGCGCGACGGCCAGCGACGCGCCACTGCGCGTCTCGACGACGACCGTCACGCGTTCGTCGGTGCCGGCCGTGTCGAGCGTCGACGACTGCTGGAGGTCACTGGCGACTTGCGGGGAGACCGTCGACGCGGCCGTCACCGGTGGTGTGGCACCCGAATCACCCGGCAGCCACACCGCGGCGGGTCCGGTCATCGGCGCGAACACGAGGAGGACGGCGAAGAGGGTGAGGGATGCTCGTCGCATTCGTGGGGGACTGTCTCGGTTCGTGCTTCCCGGACGGGACACTTGTACTCGGTGGCCACCCGACCGCGGGAGGACGTCGGGGTCGACTCGGTGGCGTTCAGACTCGCCGGAGCACCGCCTTCCACGTCTCGGGACGGTCTTCGACCGTCTCGACGTCGAACGCCCGGTCGTCGTGGTGGTCCCGGACGTCCGCGGGCGCGAAGCGTTCGTCGGTGGGCGGTCCCTCTTCACCCGCCCCCGCGGCCGACCAGTCGACGTGGACGACGCGGGCACCCGGTGCGAGCACGCGTTCGAGTTCGTCGAAGGCGGCGTCGCTCGCGAACTCGTGGTAGGTGTTCGTCGAGAACGCGGCGTCGAGTCCGCCGTCGTCGAAGGGGAGGTCCGCGACGTCCGCCGTCACGAGCGAGACGTTCGCTGGGACGCCCTTCTCGCGGAACTGCTCGTGCATCGCCTCCTGGACGTCGACGCCGTACACGTCGTCGGCGAACGGGGCGACGTCCTCGGTGTAGAAGCCGGTCCCGCTCCCGAGGTCGGCGACCGTCTCCGACCCGTCGAGGGCGAGCGCACCGAGCAACTCCTCGCGCGAGCAGAAGCGGTAGCGCGCCGCGGCGTCCTCCAGCAACTCCGCCCGTTCGACGTCGAAGGTGTGGAAGCCCATGGTGGCCGGTCGTCGCCCGCCGCCGAAAGTCTGCGGGTCGCTCACGCCTCCTCCCAGGTCGTCCGCCGGGCGACCAGGGCGAGGGCGTACCCGCCGAGACTGACGACGACGGCGAATCCGACCCACACCTCGGTCGGGGCGTCGACCGTCAGGAGCGTCACCGCCACGAGAGTCACGAGCGCGCTGAACAGCGTCGAGACGCGGCGGAACGTGCGCGGGTCCATCGTCCCGGCGTTCTCTGCCGACGCGAAAAACAGTGACGGCGGCGGGTCCGGTGGGTGTCGGCCTACTCGCCGTGGACGAGTTCGTCGGCGAGTGCCACCGCCTCGTCGGCGTCCTCGGTCGAGACCTCGTCGGCGTAGCGGGCCCGCTCGTACCGTTCGAGGAGCCGTTCGACGCACTCGCGCTCGTCGGCGTCCAGCGGGAGGACGTCGACGTACGCATGGAACGTCTCGCCCTCCCGGCGCTCGCGGTAGCGCTCGGCGAGCGCGTAGGCCGCGCGGTCCACGGCGCGTTCCACGTCGGCCGCCGGGTCGTCGCTCCGGGGTTGGTAGCGGACCCACACCGCCCGGTACCCCCGTTCGAACAGGCCGGTCTGGTAGGCGCCCAGGAGGACGGCGACGCCGCCGGCGAGCGCCGCCGCGCGGTCCCGGTCCGCGAGGACGGACCCGCCCGCAGTGCCGCCCGTATCGTCGCCGTTCCCACCGAGGTTCGGGAGTGGGCCACTCCCGCCGCCCTCGCCGCCCGCGGCGATTCCTTGCGTCGTCGTCGGCATTTCGACGATGGGTGTCTGCAACTGCCCGCCCGGGCCACTGCCGTTCGTGGTCTCGTTCGTTCCCGACCCGCCGGGGGTCGACGTCGTCCCGTTCCCCCCGCTCGTCGACGTCGTGGTCGTAGTCGTCGTGGTCGTAGTCGTCGTCCGTCCGTCGGTCCCGTCGCTCGCACTGTCGCCGAGGGCGTCCCGTTCGGCGGCACGTCGGGCGTCGCCGGGGGTCGGGTCGAAGGGGACCCACCCCACGTCGGGGAAGTACACCTCGACCCACGCGTGGGAGTGGAGGCCCCGGACGAGCCACCGTCGGTCGCCGACCTGTTCGCCCGGCGAGTAGCCCACGGCGAAGCGGGCCGGAATCCCCTGTGTCCGCAACAGGACGGTCATCGCCGTGGCGAAGTGGACGCAGTAGCCCGCGTCCATCCGGAAGAGGAACGTCGCCGCGGCGTTGCTGCCGGGCGAGGGGACCGACAGCGAGTACGACTTGGTCGCCTCCAACCACCGCTCGACGGCGACGGCCACGTCGTAGGGAGTCTCGGCACCCTCGGCGAGTCGGTCGCCGAGCGTCGTCACCCGGTCGGGCGTGCTCGACGGGAGGGCCGTGAAGCGCCCCTCGACGTCGTTCGGGTAGGCAGTGCCGGCGTTCCGGAGTCGGTCGGCGCTCCACACCGGGACCTGACTCTCGACGACGTACTCCTCCCCCGACTCGAAGGACCGGCCCGGGAGGAGTCCGCCGAGGGCGGTCACGCTCGTCGTCTCGGGTGCCCCCGTGACCTCGGTCGGTTTCCACGCGGCGGGCATCGTCTGGACGGGTGACTCGACGGTCACCCTCTGACGGAGCGTCGCGGTCTCGCCCGGCGGCGCGGCGAGTCGGCCGTCGTACTCGGTCTCGCCGCCCGTCCGGATCCAATCGCGGCCGGTGTAGCGGTCGTAGGAACCGGCGTGCCAGAGCGCGGGCCGGTCGGACTCGATGGTGAAGCGCTCGTCCGCCGTGAGCGTGATGCTCCCGGTGACCCGGACGCGGTCGTCGACGGCGACCAGACTCCCTTCGAGCGACTGCGTCGACCCGCCGTCGGACCCCGACCCGCCGCTCCCGCCGGTGCTCCGGTCAGTGGGGAAGGGGTCGGCGGCCGCGACCGCGCGCGTCGCGAGGGCCGCGACGACGACCCAGAGTCCGAAGCGACGGACGCGCGACCAGTCGGCGTCGGCGCGGTCCAACTGGCCGAACCCGAGGAGCCCGAACACGCCGACGACGCCGAGGAGGGTCTGCCCGTAGCTCGCGTCGCCCGTGAGGACGAAGAAACCGAGCGCGAGTCCGCCGGCCAGCGCCGCGGCGTCGTATCGTTCCCGGAGCGCGAGGTACCAGGGGAGGAACACCGTCGCCGGGGCCACGGCGGTCGCCCACACGTCGGCGCTCAAGAAGAGCAACACCGACCGCCCGGTGAGGATGCTGAGGAACTCGCCGGCGTAGCGAGCGACGTCGAACAGCGCGCGGTAGACCGCCGGGACGGAGTAGAGGTACGTCCCGAGTCCGGCGACCAGCAGCGTGCTCGCCAGTGCCAGTGCGACCCGTGGCGCGAGCGTCCGGGCAGCGAGGGTCGCGAGTACTCCGCTGCCGAGGACGACGGCGACGAACAGCGGGACGCTGCCGGTGACGTCGACGACGTGGTAGAGGACGCCGACGTAGGGGACCAACAGCAGGAGGGCAGCGAGGAGGGCGAACGCACGGGGAGTCCGGAGAGAACGGCCGGACGTGGCGTCGGACATCGTGTACTGTGTCACGGTACCATCGGTCGCGCACGGGTAAACGCGTTGTGGTGTCGGCGGCGGTGGGCCAGTGCCCGGTCGGCTGTCGGCGAACCGGTACGTACAGGGTCGTGGCGACTCTCGGTACGAGTATGTCCTCGGACGAGTCTCGTGACGACGGACCGCTCCCGCTGCCCGTCTCTCGAAACGTGCAGATCGTGCTGGTCGTCGCGTTCGCCGTCGTCCTCCCCGGTATCGTCGACGGGTACCTCTCACAGGCCGGTTTCGAGGTGCTCGGGGCGGCCGTCTGGGTCGTCAGCTACATCGGCGGCGCGCTCGTCGTGTGGTACTACGTCCTCCGCCCGATGGAACTGGTCGGCGAGAGCGACCACTCGCCGCCACCCGAGAAGTGAGCTACAGTGGCGTGTGAACGCCCGACAGGGACAAACTCCTTAACTCCGCGGCCCGATATACTCTGTTGAACCCCGCCCTATCCATGTCGCTCCACCCTACCTTCCTCGGTCTCACGCCCGAGTCGGTCCAGACGGTCACGGACCCGCTGGCGTGGGTCGTCGTCGCGGCGTTCCTGGTCGCGACGGTCCTGAGCTACCGCTCGACGCGGCACGCGCGGTACGCGGCCGCCGGTGCGTGGACCCTCTTTGCCGGCTTCTGGCTCCTGCTCGTCCCGCACTTCGCGTTCGTCCAGAAGAGCTTCGTCGAGGGCATCCTGAGTGCGTTCGCCGTCCCCGCTTCGCTGTACGTCGCCTACCTCGTCGCGACGAAGCGGGAGTCGCTGCTCGTGCTCACCCGCGCCGTCGCCGTCATGGGCCTGCTCTACCTGCCCGCACTCGCGCTCCCGTGGCTCCAGGAGTGGCTCATCGAGACGACTGCCGGCCACGTCGCGTGGCTCCTGGGCGTGCTCGGCTACCACCCCGAACTCGTCGTCGGCGACAAGGGCTACCTGAACACGTTCGTCTTCTGGCCCACTCCCGACCACCGCTTCCTCATCCACGTCGTCCTCGCGTGTACGGGTATCGGGAGCATGTCCGTCGTCACGGGACTCGTCCTCGCGATGGACGCGCCCGTCGACCGGAAGGCGAAGGCCCTCGGTATCGCGCTCCCGGTCATCTACGTCGCGAACGTCCTCCGGGTCGCGTTCATCGCGCTCGCCTCCGGTCACCAGTGGTTCCAGGTGTTCGTCGACCAGATCCTGTTCCTCTTCGGGTCGACGGACGCCTACAAGGTGTCCTACTTCGTCTCCGACCGCATCATCGCCCAGTCGCTCTCGGTGGTCGTCCTCGTCGCGCTCATCTGGGTGCTCCTGCGCGTCCTCCCCGAACTCGTGGTCGTCGTCGAGGACGTCCTCTACGTCGCGACCGGCGACGACTACGACCTCCGCGAGCAGTTCGGCGGTCGAGTCTGAGAATCCCCTCTAACTCGGGTCTCGGCCCTCGGGCCGGTGGGCGCCACGAGTACACTTTTCGTCCCGGCCGACGACGTCGGCCGTATGGCCGCCCTGTCCCTGTCCGGTCTCTCGAAGTTCTACGGCGAGACGCGCGCCGTCGAGGACCTCTCGTTCTCCGTTCGAGAGGGTGAGGTGTTCGGCTTCCTCGGGCCGAACGGTGCCGGGAAGACCACGACGATTCGTACGCTCCTCGGCTTCCTCCACCCGACGGCCGGTGACGCTACCGTCCTCGGCGTCAGCATCCACGACCGCGACGCGCTCCAGGAGGCCCGCTCTCGAATCGGCTACCTCCCCTCGGACCCGAGTATCGACCCCGACCTGACTGGCCGTCGATTCCTCGACGAACAGGCGGCGTTGAAGGGCGACGTCCGCCGCGAGGAGTTGGTCGAGCGCTTCGACGTCCCGGTCGACCGGCGGGTCGGCGAGTTGAGTCGGGGGAACCGACAGAAACTCGCCATCGTCCAGGCGTTCGTGCACGACCCGTCGCTGGCAGTGCTCGACGAACCCACGTCGGGGCTCGACCCGCTCCTCCAGGAGACGTTCAACACCTTCCTCCGGGAGGAGCGCGCCGCCGGGACGACGGTGTTCTTCTCCAGTCACGTCCTGAGCGAAGTCCGGAAGGTCTGCGACCGGGTGGCGGTCGTCCGCGACGGGCACTTGGCGGCGCTGGAGGACGTCGAGTCGCTCCTCTCGCGCGGCGGCAAGCGGGTGCGCGTCCACGTCGGCGAGGACGTCTCCGCGTCCGACTTCGACATCGAAGGCGTCCACGACCTCCACGTCGACGACGAGGTCCGGTTCACCTTCACCGGCGACTACGACGACCTCGTCGCGTTGCTGTCGCGCTTCTCGATTCGGGACCTCGACGTCGAGGAGGCCCCACTCGAAGACGTCTTCGTGCGCTTCTACGGCGAGTCGGAGTCGCCCCGCACCGACGCGACGCGGAGGCCGGCCGATACTGGGGGTGAAGGCAGTGTTTGAGCTGGCTCGCTTCGCGGCGCGTAAACAGCGGACCGCCACCGCGACGCTGACGCTCCTCCTCGCCCTCCTCGCGGCGACGATGGTCGCGTTCTTCCCCTCGGTGGAGGCGTCGGGCGTCGACTTCGAACAGTACATCCAGAGTCTTCCACCCGCGTTCCGCGAGGCGTTCGGCGTCGCGACCCTGACGAGCATCGAGGGTTTCCTCGCCTCGGAGTTCTACCAGTTCGCCTTCGTCCTGCTGTTCGGTCTCTACGTCGCCTACCTCGGCGGACGACTCGTCGCCGCCGACGTCGAGACGGGCCGCATCGACCTGCTCCTCGCGACACCGGTGTCGCGACGACGCGTCGTCGTCGAACGCTACCTCTCGCTCGTCCCGTCGTTGCTCGTCACGAACGTCGTCGTTCCCGCCGTCGTGGTCGTCGGCGTGGAGTTGGTCGGCGAGTCGATCGCTCTCGAACGGGTCGTCGCCGTCCACCTCCTCTCGATTCCGTACCTCCTGTGCTGTGGGGCCATCGGTCTCGTCCTCTCGGTTCTCACCTCGCGGACGGACGTGGCTCAACGCAGCGCACTCGGACTCGTGTTCGCGCTGTTCATGCTGGAGACTGTCGGCGCGGCGAGCGGCACCGAAGCACTCGGGTACCTGAGTCCGACCTACTACTACGACCCGACGGCGGTCCTCGTCCGCGGGACGTACGACTTCGTCGGTGCCGTCGTCCTCTCACTCGCGACCGCCGCGCTCGTCGGGGTCGCCGTCTGGTGGTTCTCCCGGACCGATATCGAGGGCTGAACGGTCCCCGTTCGCCGCGTTCGTCCGCTACCACGCACTCCGCAGCACGTCTTCGATGTCCTCGACGGACGGGTCGAACCCCTCCGGCGTGTTGCCCACGAGGGAGTCGTCGTGGGTCGACTCGGCGACGTCGGGCAGGTCTTCTTTCGAGAGGTCCTCGATTTCGCGCAGGCGTGTGGGGAGTCCCAGCGCGTCGCGAATCTCGGCGACGCGGTCTACGACCGCCCCGGCCGGGTCGTCGGTGTCGTCCACGCCGAGCGCCTCCGCGAGCAGGTCGCGGCGGCCGTCGACCCGGTCGAAGAGCAGACGGAGTGCGTGGGGCGCAATTATTGCGTGGGCGCCACCCTGTTGGACGGCGTACCCCCGGGCGATGCCGTGGCCGAACGCGTGGATCAGCGAGAGCGTCGACCCCGACCCGCGCGAACAACCGTACTGGACGAGCATCGTTCCGACGACGGCATCGTGGAGCGTCTGTTCGTCGCGCTCGCCCGCGCCGAGTGCGGGGAGTCCCTTCGAGAGGAGTCGGAGACCCCGCATCGCCGTTCCGTCGGTGACGGGTGTGGCGTTCGCCGCGTACAGCGTCTCGACGCCCTTGTCGAAGCCGTTCATCGCCGAGGCACAGAGCACGTCGTGGGGCGTCGTCTCGAACAGCGCGGGGTCGTAGTAGAGTGCTTCGGGCATGAGTCGACCGTCGGAGACGCCGCCGCGGGTCAGTCCGTCCGTGCGGGTGGTGATGCCCGCGACGACCGAGAGGTCTGCGCCCGCGAGCGTCGTCGGCACGGTCAGGATGGGGACGAGTTCGCCGCCCGGGACCGAGAGCGTCCCGGTCTCCTCGAACTCCTCGTGGACGGCGGCGCGGTCGATGTCGTCCCCGTTGCGGGCGGCGAGCACGCTCGCGACCTTCGCGACGTCGAGGCTCGACCCGCCGCCGAGGCTCACCAGTGCGTCGGCGTCGAGGTCGTGGAAGCGCTCGGCCGCGTCGATAGCCGTCCCGAGGGTCTTCGCGGTCGTCGTCTCGGCGAACACGCCCGCGAGACGGTCGCCGAGTCCCGCGCGGACGGGGTCGACGACTTCGGGCGTCGTCCCGACGGTCTCGCCCGTCACGACGAGTGCGTCTTCCGCACCGATGGCCGCCACCTCGTCGCCGAGCGCGGAGACGCACCCCTCGCCGTAGACGAGCGTACCGGGTTCGTAGTCGAATCGAAACTCCTCGTGCATGCTTCCCGGTTCGGCGGGTGGGGGTTTGGGGTTTGTGCTGCGGAGACCCACCAAAGATAGTAGTACGAAAATTTATGTCTCCCGTCCGTAACTAACCGAACGAGTCGGGACGTCGGCCTCCTGTCCCGACTTACTCCTCCCCGGTCATTGGGATAGACTCGAACGTAACTTCACGATGGGCCATCGACGCTGTCCGAGGACGTCGTGGTCGTCGACGTCCACGTCGTCGCCGTCGCATATCTGGATCGGGTCTGCCTCGTGTAGACGAGTGCTCTCCTGTTTTGGCCGGGCAAGACTAGTGCGAACGCGCCGTATCTTTATAGTGGTGTGTATGGGACTCTTCCTCATGGACGAGTTAGACGACCTCCCGGAACTCTCGTTCGCGGGGGTCCAGACGTTCTTGAAGGCCGAGCAGGCGGACGTAGACGACGTCGGCGAGTCGGTCGACGTCGGGGTTCTCGGCGTCCCGTTCGACGGCGCCGTCTCCCGGCAACCCGGCGCGCGCTTCGGACCGGGCGCCATCCGCGAGGCCAGCGCGTGGTACGCCTACCTCGGCGGCTACAAGGGCGGCGTCCACAACGTCGAGACCGACCAGACCGTCGACTACGGCGACGTCGAAGTCCGCGACTGCGGCGACGTGCCCACGGTCCCGACGAGCATCGAACGGACGCGCCCACAGATCGAGGCGGCCGTCGAGACCGTCGCGGACCAGACCTTCCCGCTCGTCCTCGGCGGCGACCACTACGTCACCTACCCCTCGTTCCTCGGCTACGCGCGGAGCGTCGGCGAGCGCGTCGGACTCGTCCACCTCGACGCCCACAGCGACACCGTCGAGTCGAGCACCCTCTACGGCGAGCACTTCCACGGGTCGCCGATGGCCCGCATCGACGAGAGCGCGTTCGGCGGCTACGAGAACCACGCGATGGTCGGAATTCGCGGGTACGAGGGTCCGGAGTTCCCGGACCTCGTCGACGAGCGCGGCCTCCACGTGAGTTACGCGCCGGACGTCCGCGAGCGCGGTATCGAGGCGTGTGTCCGCGACGCCGTCGACCACGCGACGGACGGCGTCGACCACGTCTACCTCACCGTCGACATCGACGCCGTCGACCCGGCGTACGCACCGGGCACCGGGACGCCCGAACCCGGCGGACTGACCAGTGCGGACCTCCTGACGGCGATGGACGTCCTCGGCGAGTACGACGAGATCGGCGCGATGGACCTGATGGAGGTCGCCCCGAAACTCGACCCGACGGAGTCCACCCAGCGGCTCGCCGCCAACGCGATCGTCCGGTTCCTCGAAGCGAAGTTCCTCTCGTAACTCGACGGCCGAACGGGACGAATGAGTTTGGACGGATTTTCTTAGTTGGATAGTTTTTACAACCCACTAGATACGAATACATATCTATACTCTGTCACTGATTCTTTGCGATAGATGTCGAAGGTGACGGTCTACTATTCACGACACTCAGTCCAAACTATCTACTTACCATTACTAAAGAGACAAACGATTACAACTAGTTTGTACGGTTTTTCTAGAATGGACGAGGCGGTTGCTCCTGACAAATCGTGACATTCTATCTCCGGCCGATTCGCCGTTGGCTTTACACGCGTACTCGTGTAAGAATGGTCGCGCTTCACACAATTTCTGGCGGACGGCGTTTGCGAGAGACAAACGGGCCGTTCAGGCGTCGCCGTTCATCGTCTGGAGGTTGACCTCGACGATGTTGACCGTCTCCGTCACCTTCCGTGGGAACTCGTCGTCGAAGCGCTCGCCGTCGAGTCGACTCGCCGGTGCAGAGACGCTGAGGGCGCCGAGAACGTCTCCGTCGGGTCCGAGGATGGAGGTGCCCACCGCACGGACGCCGAGGAGGTCCTCCTCGTCGTTCGTGGAGTACCCACGTTCGCGGATGCGTTCGAGTTCGTCCTCGAACGCCTCGCGGTCGGTGATGGTGTGTTCGGTTCGCCGGGGGAGTCCGTGTCGGTCGAGGTGCGCGTCGAGTTCGTCGTCGTCGAACTCCGCGAGGATGGCCTTCCCGGCGGCCGAGTAGTGGAGGTGTCGGCCCATCTTCTCCCGGTTCTTCACGAAGAACTCCTGGCCGACGGCACGGTCGCCGAACGACTCGTAGAGGATGTTCTCCAGGCCCGCGTCCTCGGTGATGAGGTGGACGCACTCGCCGGTCTCCGCCGCGAGGTCGTCGACCTCCCCCTTCGCGGCGTGGTAGAGCGGCGAACTGTTGCGGACGTACTCCCCGAACGTGATGAAGCGCTGTCCAAGCGCGTAGCCGTCCCCTCGGTGCTCGACGAACCCGTGGTCGCACAACGTCGCGAGGTGCGTGTGGAGTGCACCCTTCGAGAGGTCGACTTCCTCCGCCAGTTCGGCGAGTGTTGCCCCGTTCAGTCGGCGGAGGGCTTCGAGCACGTCGAGTGCCCTGTTCACCGAGCCGATGGTTCGTTTCCCCGCGTCGTTCGTTGGCATACCCTACCCTTGGCGTGAGCCGAGAAATAGCTTTTGACACTCGCGAACGCCTACCATGGCTCGTTCGGGAGTAGACAGTTACTGTCTACTCAAGGCAAGATTTATGGCGAATTTAGACGATTTCCGTGTATGGACCGCGAGACAGCCGAGCCGACAGTCGCGAACCTTGGCGGGACGGCCTCACAGGAGTGGATCGAGGCCCACCAGGCCGTCGCCGCGCCCAGTGAGTACTCCCACGAGTTCGTCTGGGACGTCACCGCCGAGGCGGACGGCCCGTTCGTCACCGACCTCGACGGCAACGTCCTCCTCGACTTCACCTGCCACATCGGCGCCGCGCCGCTCGGGTACAACAACCCGAAGGTGCTCGACAAACTCCGGGAGTTCGACCTCGTCGACCCCCTGAAGATCGCCGGACAGGACTTCTACTTCGGGAGCGGGACCGTCGACGACCCCGACTTCCCCGGTTCGACCCAACTCATGCAGAAGTTGACCGAGGTGTCGAGTCACTACGGGATGGACACGGTGTTCCTCTCGAACTCCGGCGCCGAGGCCATCGAGAACGCGATGAAGGTGGCGTACAACGCGTGCGAGACGCCGAAACACGGGATCACGTTCTCGGGTGCGTTCCACGGCCGGACTCTCGGGACGCTCTCGCTCACGCGCGCGAAAGACGTGTACACGCGGAAGTACCCCGAATTCTCGGGTATCCGCGAGGTGCCGTTCTGTGCCTGTGACGGCGCGTGTACCTGTGGATTCCGCGCCGGCGAGGAGTCCCGTCTCGAACAACTCGTCGGCGCCCACGGGAGCCTCGACCCGAGCGAGGTCGCGTTCATGATCCTCGAACCCGTCCAGGGCGTGGGCGGGTACCGGTTCCCGAGCGAGGAGTTCGCCAGCGAGGTCGGCCGCGTCTCCGAGGAGTACGGCATCCCGCTCATCGTCGACGAGATCCAGACCGGCGTCGGTCGCTCCGGGTCGATGTGGGCGGCCGACCACTTCGAGTTCGAACCGGACCTCATCACTTCGGCGAAGGCGCTGCGCGTCGGCGCGACCATCGGCCGCTCGGAACTCTTCCCCGACGAGAAGAACCGCCTCGGTTCGACCTGGGGTGGCGGCGACGTCGTCGCGGCGATGCAGGGTGTCTTCACCCTCGAAGCCATCGAGGAACACGACCTCCTCTCGAACGCGGAGACGCGCGGCGCCCACCTCGTTGAGGCCGTCGCCGACGCCGACCACGCCTGCGTCGAGGACGTCCGCAACCTCGGGTTGCTCACCGCCATCGACTTCGACACGAAGGAGCGTCGCGACGACGTCGTCGCGGCGGCACTGGAGCGCGGCCTGCTCACCCTCGGCTGTGGGTACCGGACGCTCCGCCTGCTCCCGCCGCTCGACGTCACCGAACGGGAGGTCGACCTCGGGACGTCCCTGCTGAACGAGGCCATCGCGGAGGTCGACGATGAGTAGTGAGCGCTCGTCCGCCGACGCACCCGACGTCGTCGTCCTCCGCGAGGGGACCGAGGGTCTCGGCATGGCCGAGTACGCCGATGAGATCCGCGAGCGACTCCCCGAGGCGGACGCCCGGCACGCCCGGACCCCCCACGAAGAGCGCGAACTCGTCCGCCACGCCCCCGTGGTGACGGGCGTCGGCATCGACGAGGGCCTCCTCGACGCCGCCGAGGACCTCGAACTGTTCGCCTGTGCGTTCGCGGGTACGGGCCACCTCCCCGAAGACGAACTCGAACGCCGCGGCGTCACCGTGACGAACGCGGGCGGCATCCACGCGCCCGGCATCGCCGAGCAGGCCATCGGGAACGTCCTCACGTTCGCCCGTAACCTCCACGAGGGGTGGCGGCGCAAGCAGAACGGCGAGTGGCGGCACTTCCAGTCGTTCGAACTCACCGGCTCGACGGTCACCATCGTCGGGCTCGGTTCCATCGGGCAGGCCGTCGCCCAGCGCCTCCAGGGCTTCGACGTCGACACCATCGGCGTCCGCTACACCCCCGAGAAGGGGGGCCCGACCGACGAGGTCATCGGCTTCGAGGACCGGCCGTTCCACGACGCGCTCGCGCGGACCGACTACCTCGTCGTCGCCTGCCCGCTCACTGACCTCACGCGCGGACTCATCGGCGAGGAGGAACTCGCCACGCTCCCGCCCGAGGCCGTCGTCGTGAACACGGCCCGTGGGCCCATCCTCGACACGGGTGCGGTGGTCGAGGCGCTCCAGACCGAGAGCCTGCGCGGCGTGGCGCTCGACGTCACCGACCCCGAACCGCTCCCGCCGGACCACGTGCTCTGGACGCTGGAGAACGCCCTCGTCACGCCCCACACCGGCGGTCACACGCCGAAGCACTGGGACCGACTCGCCGACATCCTCGCGCACAACTACGCGGCGCTGGAGACCGACGACGCACTCGAAAACGTGGTCATCGCGCCCTGAGGCGGGCGCGGGTCGCGTTCCTCAGACGACGAAGAGGTCGCGGTCGAAGTCGGCCAGCGTCTCCGCACCGTTCTTCGTAACGCGGAACGTCTCGCTGATCTCGACGCCGAAGTCGTCGAACCAGATGCCCGGAATCATGTGGAAGGTCATGTTCTCTTCGAGGACGGTCTCGTCGCCCGGCCGGAGGCTGACGGTGTGTTCGCCCCAGTCCGGCGGGTAGCCGACGCCAGTCGCGTACCCGAGACGGGACTCCTTCTCGATGCCGTGTTTCGCGATGGTCTCGCGCCACACGCCCTCGACTTCCTCGGCGGTCACGCCGGGTTCGACGGCGTCGAGGGCGGCCTGTAGCCCCTCCATGACGACGTCCGCGGTCTCCTGCATCTCGGGTGCCGGTTCGCCGACGGTGAGGGTGCGGGCCATCGGACAGTGGTAGCGGTGCTTACAGCCGGCGAGTTCGACGATGACCGGGTCGCCCTGCTCGAACTCGCGGTCGGACCACGAGAGGTGGGGGGTCCCCGTGTAGTCGCCCGAGGGCATCAGCGGGACGATGGCGGGGTAGTCACCGCCGAACTCCTCGGTTCCCCCGATGAGTCCGTCGTAGATGGCGGCCGCGGCGTCGGACTCGGGGACGCCCTCGCGAATCGTGTCGACGGCGGCCTGCATCCCCGTCTCGGCGAGGCGGGCGGCCTGGCGCATGTACTCGATCTCCGCGTCGGACTTCTTCAGTCGGACCCAGTTCACCAGCAGCGTCTCGTCCTGGACGTCTGCCTCCGGGAGTTGGTCCGTGAGGCGAGCGTGCGAGCGCGCGGTGTAGTAGTAGGCGTCCATCTCCACGCCCAGCGAACGGTCGCCGTAGCCGTACTCGTCGATCACGGAGGCGACGTAGTCCATCGGGTGTTTGTCGTGGGGCGACTGGACGTAGTCGTCGGTGTAGTACAGGACGTTCTCGTCGTCCATCCACGTCGTCACCTCCGCGGACTTGGCGTCCATCTCGCGGCCGATCCACACCGGGTCGTGGTCGAGCGTCACCAGGACCCCCTGGTGGACGTAGAACGACCACGACTTGTAGCCAGTGAGGTAGTTCATGTTCGCGGGGTCGGTGACGAGGAGGGCGTCGACGCCCGCCTCCCGCATCCGTTCGCGCGTTCGGTCGAGTCGGCGCTCGTACTCGCTGGTCGGGAATGGGACGAGTTCGTTCATCTGCGTCACCCGACTCCTTGGGTGGTGTTCGCATAAGTCTTACGCGAACAAGTCAGTTTCTGACTACGCGAGTGCTGGTTCCTGTGAACAATCTATATGTAGGAGGTCCACGTGGTCGCTCGTATGGCGGGACCGCCGATCCACGACCTGCACTTCGCCCAGGAACCGTCCGTCGACCGCGTCCCCGGACCCAAGTCCGACCGACTCCGGGAGAAACAGAACGAAATCGACAGCAACGCCGTCGCGTACCCCAACAACATCCCCCTCGCCTTCGACGAGGGGAAGGGCGCGACGCTGAAGGACGTCGACGGGAACGTCTTCCTCGACTTCTTCGCGGGCATCGGCGTCTACAACGTCGGCCACGCGAACCCGTACGTCAACGAGGCCGTCCACGAGCAGGTGGACAAACTCACCCACTCCGTCGACTTCCCGACCGAACCGCGTCTCGAACTCATCGAGAAACTCGAAGAACTCGCGCCGGGGAACCTCTCGGGTAACAGCCGAGTCGTCTTCGGCGGCCCGACCGGGAGCGACGCCATCGAGGCGTCCATCAAACTCGCGAAGTACAACACCGGTGGGCGTGGCCTCGTCGCCTTCCGTAACTCCTACCACGGCGCGACCAGCGGCGCCATGAGCATCACCTCGAACAGCAAACTCAAGAAACACTACGCGCCGCTCCTGCCGGACGTCGTCCACGCGCCGTTCCCCCACCCGTTCCAGGAGGGCCGCGACCCCGAGGAGTCCGTCGAACGGGCACTCGAAGAGGTCCGCGCGACCATCGAACAGCCCTACGGGGGTCTCGCGAACCCCGCGGGCATCTTCGTCGAACCCATCCAGGGCGAGGGCGGCGTCGTCGTCCCGCCAGAGGGCTTCCTCCAGGGCCTCCGCGACATCGCCGACGAGAACGACCTGCCGCTCGTCTTCGACGAGATTCAGGCCGGCTTCGGCCGCACCGGCGAGTGGTGGGCCGCCGAGCACTACGACGTCACGCCCGACGCGATGACGACGGCGAAGGCGCTGGGCGGGAACGGTCTCCCGCTCTCGGCGACGATCTACCACGAGGACCTCGACACGTGGGGACCGGGCGACCACGCCGGCACCTACCGCGGACACGTCCCCGCGATGGTCGGTGGCGTCCGCGCCATCGAGTACATCCAGTCCCACGACCTGCTCGACCACGCGACCGAGGTGGGTGACTACATCCGCGAGCGACTGCGCGAGGCCGGCGAGGGCGACTCCGGACTCGGCGACGTGCGCGGGAAGGGCCTGTTCATCGGCGCGGAGTTCGTCGACTCGGAGGGGAACCCGGACGACGACCGCGTCGAGGCCATCCAGCAGTACTGCTACGAGCACGGCGTCCTCGTCTGGACGGCCGGACAGTACGACAACGTCCTGCGCCTGCTCCCGCCGCTCGTCCTGACCCAGCGGCAGGCCGAGGTCGGTACCGAGATCATCGCGGACGCCATCGCGGCGACGGCCGAAGATGAACGCGCCCGCGCCTGAACGCCTCCGCGACCTCCGTCGGGACCTCCACCGCTTCCCCGAACCCGCGTGGCGCGAGTTCCGCACGACCTGTCGACTGGTCGCGGAACTCGAAGCCGTGGGCGTCGACGAACTCTTCGTCGGCCGGGAGGCGATGGACCCGACGGCGCGGATGGCCGTCCCCGACGAGACTGAACTCGCCACCTGGTACGAGCGCGCCCGCGCCTCGGGCGTCGACGAGTCCGTACTGGCGCAACTGGAGGGCGGGTACACCGGCGTCGTCGCCCGCCTCGACTGTGGCGACGGCCCGCACGTCGGTCTCCGGGTGGACATCGACGGCCTGTTCGTCGAGGAGTCGGCCGACCCCGAGCACGCCCCTGAACGCGGGGGGTTCCGGTCGGAGTACACAGAGTCGATGCACGCCTGCGGCCACGACGGCCACATGACCATCGGCGTCGGCGTCCTCGAAGCCGTGATGGAGAGCGACTTCACGGGGACGCTCACGGTGTTCTTCCAACCGGCCGAGGAGGAGTCCGGCGGCGGGAAGCCGATGGCCGAGAGCGAGCACGTCGAAGGCATCGACTACCTGTTCGCCGTCCACCTCGGTCTCGACCACCCGACCGGCGAGGTCGTCGGCGGCATCACGAAACCGCTCGCGATGTGCCACGTCGAGGCGACGTTCCACGGCGAGTCCGCCCACGCCGGGAAGGCCCCCAACGAGGGACGAAACGCCATCCAGGCGATGGCGACGGCCGTGCAGAACGCCTACGCCATCCCGCGTCACGCCGACGGGATGACGCGCGTCAACGTCGGGAAGGTCGACGCCGGCAGCGCGAGCAACGTCGTCGCCGAGCGCGCACACGTCCTCGCGGAGGCGCGCGGCGAGACGACCGAACTGATGGAGTACAGCCGAGAGAAGTTACGACGCGTCTTCGAGTCGGCCGCCACGATGCACGAGTGTACGGTCGACTTCGAGGTGATCAGCGAGTCGCCGCGGGCGGACAGCGACCCCGAACTCGCCGAACTGGTCACGGACGTCGCTGCGGGAGACGAGCGGGTCGACTCCGCCCTCCAGCACGCCGAGTTCGGCGCCAGCGAGGACGCGACCTTCCTCATGGACGCGGTCCAGCGACAGGGTGGACTCGCGACCTACGCCATCGTCGGCACCGACCACCCCGGCGCGCACCACACGCCGACCTTCGACGTCGACGAGCGCTCGCTCCCCCTCGCGGTGGACGTGCTCGCCGAGTCCATCGAGCGCGTCGCCGCCGAGGGTGTCTGAGATAACGCTTATTGGTCCGCCTGCGGTGGGTTCGGGTATGACCGACCCCGACGCCGACCGCACGCGGACGCTCGCCGCGCTCCTCGGGCGCGACCCCGAGGACCTCGAAGCACGCGGTGCGTCCGCCGACTACGACGCGCTCCCGGCGGCCGACGCCGACGAACCGACGCCAACCGACGTGCGGTTCGACCCCGGCGTCCCCGACGACGCGTTCGACGCCTTCGTCTCGACGTTCGACTTCTCGACCACCGACGACGGCCCGCTCGCCGGGTGGGACCTGGCCGTCAAGGACAACCTCGCCGTCGCGGGCGTCCCGCTCACCGCCGGGTCGCGGGTGCTCGCCGACGCCACACCCGCCCGACACGCACCGGCGGTCTCGCGGCTCCTCGACGCCGGCGCGAGGCTCGTCGGGAAGACGAATATGGACGAACTCGCCTACGGCCCGACCGGCGAGACGAGCGCGTTCGGCCCGACGCGCAACCCGCAGGACACCGCCCACGTCGCCGGTGGCTCGTCGGCGGGGAGCGGGGCAGCCGTCGCCGCCGGCATCGCCGACGCCGCGCTCGGGACGGACACTGGTGGGAGCGTCCGGATTCCCGCCGCGTTCTGCGGCGTCGTCGGCTACAAGCCGTCGTTCGGGACCGTGCCGCGGACCGGCGTCGTCCCGCTCGCGCCGTCGCTCGACCACGTCGGCGTACTCGCGAACTCGGTAGCCGACGCCGCCCACGTCGCCGACGTCGTCGCCGGACCGGACGGCCGCGACTCGGCGACGGTCGGCCGAGAGCCACCGTCACTGGCCGCCGCCGCGACCGACGCGCGGGCCATCGAGGACTGTTCGTTCGGTCTCGCCGAGGAGTTCCTGGGCGAGCACGTCGACCCGGCGGTCCGCGGACGTGTCGAGCGCGCGGTCGACGCCCTCGAAGCCGCCGGCGCACGGGTCGAACACGTCTCGGTTCCGCGCTTCGACCTGACCGCGCCCGTCTGGGACGCCATCACGAACGTCGAACTCGCGGCCGCGCTGTTCGCCGGTCTCGCCCCACTCGACGGCGTCGGCGTCGACGGGGCGTGGCACGCCGACGCGGCCGAGGCACTCCGCGCGGTGGCCGACGGGACGGCCGACCACGCGTTCGCCGACCGACTCGTCGAGAACGCCCTCGACGGTGCGGCGCTGCTCGACGAGGGCGGCGCGTCGGTCTACACCCGGGCACTCGCCGAGTGCGAGCGCTTCGCCGACGGGTACGCCGACGCGCTCGGCGACCACGACGCCCTGCTCGCGCCGACGATGCCCGTCACCGCGCCGGCCGTCGGCGAGTGGCCGCTCTCCGCGGACGACCGCGACGACCGTGACGACTCGGACGCCGAACGCCCGCCGCTCTCCGTGAACGTCCGGCAGGCGAACCTGCTGGGGGCGCCCGCGCTCTCGCTCCCGTGTGGTCGTGTGGGCGGACTCCCGGTCGGTCTTCAACTCCTCGGGACACCCGGCGCGGACACGCGACTCGTGGCCGCGGCCGCGGCCGTCGAAGCAGAACTCCGCTGAGAAGCGATTCCGTCGCTACCCCTTGCTCCCCCATCCGAAGGCGAGCCAGCCGCCGTCGAGGTGGAGTACCTCCCCAGTCACGTAGTGGTCGCCGGCCGCGAGGAACGTCGCGCACTCCGCGACCTCCTCCAGCGTGCCGTAGCGACCGAGCGGCGTCCGGTTCTCGATGTGCTCGTCGGCGTAGCCGTAGTAGGGCCACTCGTCGTCCTTCTCGCCCGCTCGCTCGCCCCACGGCGCCTCGGCGAGGTCGGTCTTCACGTACCCCGGTGCGAGAGCGTTGACGTGGACGTCGTTCTCGGCGAGTTCGACCGCGAGACAGCGCGTCAGGTTCTCGATGGCGCCCTTCGAGGCGTTGTAGGCCGCCCGGCCCTGGACGCCGACGCTCCCCCAGATGCTCGACACGTTGAGGATGTGTCCGTGTCCCTGCTCGGCCATCACCTCGCCGGCGGCCTGCGCACCGAAGAAGACGCCCGTGAGATTCACGTCGAGGACCTGGCGCCACTCCTCGGGCGTGAGGTCGAGGAAGGGTTTCTCGACGGACGTCCCCGCGTTGTTGACCATCACGTCGAGCGACCCGAACTCCGCTACCGCGGCGTCGACGAGTGCGCCGACGTCGTCTCTGTCGGCGACGTCCGCCTCGACGCCGACGGCTGTCCCGCCCGCCTCGCAGATGGCGGCGGCGACCTCCTCGGCGCGCTCCTGCGAGCGAGAGTTCGTGACGACGTTCGCGCCCTCCGCGGCGAACCGCTCGGCGATTCCTCGGCCGAGACCCGTGCTCGACCCCGTGACGACGGCGGTCTTCCCGTCCAGTTCTCCGGACATGTGGCGACGTACCACACCGCACGACATAACTGTACTCCATTTAAGTACTGTTCGAGGGTACTTGAAGAAACGACCGGGTCAGGTGGAGAGTGAGACGAGTGTCGTGCCGACGACGACGACCCCGGCGGCGGCGAGCAGGCGGGGGGTGACGCGTTCGAGCCGTCGCGGCAGGAAGGCGGCCGAGAGCAGGAGGACGAGTAGCGGGGCCGTCTGGAAGAGCGGGACGACCACGACGACCGGGAGGAGGGCGAGCGCCCCGAAGTAGCCGACGAGCGCGAGGGTGCTGCCGAGTCCGGTCGCGACGTACCAGCGGAACGGGGCGGCGCGGATCGACGGGAGCGAGACGGCACGCGAGAGGCGGACGTAACTGCCGTACCCGACGGCGGCGGCGGTCACCATCACCGCGAGTCCGACGAAGGTCGGGGTCCCCTCGGCCAGACCGGTCTTCACGAAGATGGGTTCGACGCCGAGCGCCAGCGCCGACACCAGCGGCAGGGCGAGGGCGGCGCCCGCCTCACGGAGCGAGGCTTCGTCGCCGTCGCGGGCGGTGTCGTAGGAGACGACCGCGATGCCCACGACGACGAGGACGACACCGAGCGCGTGCGACGGGGTGAGGGTCTCGCCGAGGAACGCGACAGCGAAGACGGCCGAGAAGAGCGCGGTGGTCGAGACGACGGGTGCGGTTCGCGCGGCGCCGATGGTGGTCGTGCTGGCGAACTGTGCGACGCGGGCGACCACCGACCCGGCGGCACCGGCCGCGGCGAACGCCACGACCGCGAGCGGCGTCAGGCCGTAGTCCGGGTAGTACCACACCGCGACGGCCGGCACGACGACGAGGACGTTCGTCGCGAGCGCGACGACCATGGCCGCGGCGACGGACCCGGACTTCCGGTCGGTCGCGAGACGGAGGCAGACGTACTGGAGCGCCCACCCGAACGCTCCGACGACGGCGAGTGCGAGTCCGGCGAGGTTCACACCTCACAGCGTGCACCGGGTGACCTTGGCTGTTCCGCACGTCCACCCGGTCGCCCGGTCGCTCGTCGCCTCCCCCGGCGCAACCTTCAAGCGTCGTGGCGCGTCTCTGCGGGTATGGATCTCGACCGACTCGGCGTCCACGAATCCACCAGTATCGACTTCCCGTTCGAGGTGCTCGCCGCCGAACTCGCGGACGACGTCCCCGAGGTCGTCCCGGTGGGAGGGAGCGACGGCGTCGACCCCGCCACCTGCGACGCCTTCGTCACGTTCACCCACCAACCGGCCCTGCTCGACGCCGACCCCGTGTGGATTCACACGACGCAGGCCGGCGTCGACGGGTTCCCGTTCGACGCCTACGAGTCGCGAGACATCCCCCTCACGAACAGCGCGGGCCTGCACGGCGACAGCGTCGGCGAGACGGCCATCGGGATGTGCTTCGCACTCGGCCGCCGCCTCCACCAGTTCGCCCGCCAGCAGACCCGCCGCGAGTGGTCGTTCCCCGAGTGGGACGCCGCGTTCACCCTCCGCGGCGAACCGGTGACGGTCGTCGGTCTCGGGACCATCGGGTCGGCCGTCGCCGAACGGGCCGACGCTCTCGGGATGACCGTCACGGGCGTCCGCCGGAGCGACGACCCCGTCCCCGGCGTCGAGACGCTCGTGTCGCCCGACCGACTCCACGACGCGATTCGGGACGCCCGGTTCGTCGTCCTGGCGGTCCCGCTCACCGACGAGACCGAGGGCCTCGTCGGTCCCTCGGCGTTCGACGCGATGCGCGAGGACGCCTACCTCGTGAACGTCGCGCGCGGCCCGGTCGTCGACCAGGACGCCCTCGTCGAGGCGCTCGAAGCCGGGGAAATCGCGGGCGCGGCCCTCGACGTCTTCGAAGAAGAACCACTCTCCGAGGACTCGCCGCTTTGGGGCATGGACGACGTCATCGTCACGCCGCACGCCGCCGTCGCGGACCGTGAGTTCTACGTCCGGGTCGCCGACCGCGTCCGCGAGAACGTCGAGCGCCTCCGGACGGGTCGGTCCCTCGAGAACAGAGTCGTCTGAGTCGCGCTACGCGTCGAGCGCTTCGACCAGCGTCGCCACGTTCGAGACGGCGGTCTCGACGAGTCGCTCGCCGAACTCGGCGGTGGCGCCCCGCGGGTCGCCGAGGTTGCCGGCGTGGGTGAGGTCGGCCATGTCGTCGGCCGAGAGCGCCCAGCCCACCCGGTTCTCGCCGTAGGCGTCGTAGTCGGTGAGCGGGAGCGACTCGTCGGGCACCTCGACCGGGACCGCCTCGTCCATCGACACGAGGTCCGGCCGGAGCGCGAGCAACACGCTCGTCTCGAACTCCGCGGCGTGGAAGGCGGGTTCGCCGGTCCGTCCTTCTTCGGCGGTCTCGGCCCACACGTCCGAGAGTGGGACGTGGAACGCCCGGAGGTCGTGTTCGGTGCGGAGGGTCCGGACGACCACGTCGAGTTCCGGGTCCTGTGCGAGGTAGTGGCCGTTGAGCAGGAGGACGTTCTCGACGCCCCACTCGCCGGCGGAGGCACAGACGTCGCGGACGTAGTGCTGGAACGTCTCCGACTCGACGGTGAACGTCCCCGGCTTGAACGTGTGGTGGGGGCTGACGCCGTAGGGAATCGCGGGCGCGAGCAGGCAGTCGGTTCGCGCGGCGACCCGTTCGGCGACGGCCTCCGGCATCTGGACGTCGACGCCGAGCGGCAGGTGGTGGCCGTGCTGTTCGACGGACCCGACAGGGAGGAGTAACGTCCGGGTCTCTTCCAGCGCCGCCTCTACCTCCCGCCACGTCAGTTCCGCGAGTCGGTACGTCGGTTCGTCCGCGTCGTCGTTCATACGCGACCGGACGCCGGAGTCGGACAAAGGTCTGTCCATGTCTCACGGGAACGTTTATCAGGAGTCCGGCGGAGGTACGGACGATGTCCGACGACTACCTGGAGGACGTTCGCCTCCGGAAGCGCGCGAACGTCTACTACGACGGTCGAGTCACGAGTCGCGAACTCCGAACACCCGACGGCGAGCGGCGGACGCTCGGCGTCGTCCTGCCGGGGACGTACACGTTCGAGACCGACGAGACGGAGACGATCGAAATCCTCGCCGGGTCGGGAAAAATCGAGTTGTCCGCCGAGACGGTCGTGTTCGGGCCGGGTGACACCGTCACCGTTCCCGCCCAGACCTCGTTCGACTTCGTCGCGGACGACGTCGTCGACTACTGCTGTACGTACGACTGAACGCGGCGACGCTACTCCCCCTTGCTCCCCCACCCGAAGGCGAGCCAGCCGCCGTCGGCGTGCAGGACTTCGCCGGTGACGTAGTGGCCGCCGCCGGCGAGGAAGACCGCACAGTTGCCCATCTCATCGACGGAGCCGAACCGCCCGAGCGGCGTCCGATTCTCGATGTCCTCGTCCTCGTAGCCGTAGCGAGGCCAGGGCTCGCGTTCGCCAGCGTCCTCGTCCTCCTCTTCTTTCTCTTCGCGTGTCTGCTCGTCGAGGGCCGTCTTGATGAACCCCGGCGCGAGGGCGTTGACGTGGACGTCGTGTTCGGCGAGTTCGACCGCGAGACAGCGCGTCAGGTTGTTCACACCCCCCTTCGACGCGTTGTAGGGGGCGCGGCCCTGCACGCCGATGCTCCCGAAGATGCTGGAGACGTTGATGATCTGGCCGCCGCCGCCCTGTTCGACCATCGCGTTGCCGGCGGCCTGTGCGCCGAAGAAGACGCCCGTGAGGTTCACGTCGATGACCCGTCGCCACTCGTCTTCGGGCATCTCCAGCGCCGAGGAGATGTGGCTGATACCCGCGTTGTTGACCATCACGTCGAGCGACCCGAACTCCGCCACCGCGCGCTCGACGAGTCGCTCGGCGCCGGCCTTCTCGCTGACGTCCGCCTCGACAGCGACGGCGGTGTTCCCGTCCTCGCGGATGGTCTCGGCCGTCGCCTCGGCGCGCTCCTTCGAACGTGAGTTCGTGACGACGTTCGCGCCCTCCGCGGCGAACCGCTCGGCGAGGTGCTTCCCGATACCGCTGCTCGATCCCGTGACGACGGCCGTCTTTCCGTCGAGTTCTCCGGACATACGACTGGTGTCTGGTACCACTACCCACAAGTAGTTTGCCCTCGTCCCGCAACCACTATTACCTCCCTCGGGGTACGGGAATCCATGGCACAGCCAGATGGAGTCGTTCCTGGAGCGGTCGCCGACCTGCTCTCGCCCTACGTGGGTTACAGCGTCGGCGTCGAAGACGAGTACGACACGAACGTTGGCGAGATAATCACCGACGTGCGCGAGGCCGACCACGCCGACGTCGGCATCGTCGGGATGCCGTTCGACACCGGGTGCGTCGCGGGACCGCGCGGTTCGCGCGCCGGCCCGGAGGGGGTCCGCGAAGACCTCACACACGGGACCTGCTACAACCCCGAAATCGACGTGGACATCAGCGAGGGCCTCGACGTCGTGGACTACGGCGACGTCGACGTGGTGCACACGGACATCCACGAGAGCCACGACCGCGTCGAGCGCGTCCTCACCGCAGTCACCGAGTCGGGCGTCGTCCCGTTCAGCATCGGCGGCGACCACTCGCTCACCTACCCCACCGCGAAGGCGACGATGAACGCCGTCGACGGGCAGATCGGCGTCATCAACGTCGACGCCCACCACGACGTCCGGCACTCCCACGGCGGCGAACTCTCCGCGGGGACGCCGTTCCGCCGCCTCCTCGAAGACGAGAGCGGGCAACTCGACGGCGAGAACTTCGTCGAACTCGGTCTCTCGGGGTGGCACAACTCGAAGTACTACGTCGACTACGTCCGCGACGTCGGCGCGGAGGTCGTCACGGCCCGCGAGGTCCACCGCGAGGGCGTCGACGCCGCGGTCGAGCGCGCACTCGCGGCCGCGACCGACGGGACGGACGCGGTCTTCCTCTCCGTCGACATCGACGTCCTCGACGCGGGCGTCGCCTCGGGGACGTGTGCGCCGAGTCCGGGTGGACTCCTCCCCTACCAACTGCTCGAACTCGTCTACCAACTCGGTCGCCACGACCTCGTCCGGGGCGCGGACCTCGCAGAGGTCGCACCGCCGCTCGACTCGACCGGCGCGACGACGATGACCGCCGCGGCCGTCGTCACCCAGTTCCTCGGCGCGCGGAAGGAAGCGAAGCAGTAGCGCGAGCGGCCACGGTGGTCGGACCCACCCGAACAACTAAGTCGTCGTCCGGCCATCTCCCTGTCGATGGACGGTATCTGTGAACAAATGGCAGAGCACGGGCACGACGAACTGAAAGCGTTCCGCGACGAGGAGACGGGTCTCAGGGGGTTCATCGGGATCCACGACACGACCCTCGGACCCGCGGCGGGCGGCACTCGCCGCTACGCCTTCGAGTCGGAGGAAGAGGCCATCGAGGACGTCCTCCGACTGTCGCGGGCGATGACCTACAAGTACGCCATCTCGGGTATCAACATGGGTGGCGCGAAGGCGGTCATCTGGGTCGAGGACGACGACCACAACACCGAGGAACTCTACCGCTCCTACGGCCGGATGGTCGATAGCTTCGACGGGCGATTCGTCACCGGCGGCGACGTCGGCACCGACGAGCGCGAACTCCGCTGGGTGAACATGGAGACCGACTACGTCCTCGGTCTCCCCGAGCAGTTCGACCACCCCGAGGGGTACCACGGTGGCGGTCTCGGCGTCGTCCGCGCGATGGAGGCGTGCTGTGACCTCACCTACGACGACCGCGACCTCTCGGACCTCCACGTTGTCGTCCAGGGCGTCGGCGACATGGGCGAGGCCATCGTCAGTTACCTCTCCGACCGGGGCACTCGCGTCACCGTCGCCGACCCGAACCAGGAGGCGGTCGACCGCGTCGTCGACGAGTACGGCGCTCACGAGGTCGACCCCGACGACGTCTACGGCGTCGACTGCGACGTCTTCGCCCCTTCGGCACTCGGCTTCGTCATCAACGACGAGACCATCCCGCAACTCGAGTGCGACATCGTCTGCGGCGCGGCGAACAACCAACTCGACGACGAGGAGCGACACGGCCAGCGCCTCCACGACGAGGGCATCCTCTACGCGCCCGACTACCTCGCGAACTCCGGGCGCACCATCGACGACACCGACCTCCTCCGGAAGGGTGGCTACCAGCACGACCGCGCGACGGCGATGATCGACGGCATCTACGACCGGATGCTCGAAATCGGGGAGCGCTCCGAGCGCGAGGACCGCCCGACCTACGCCATCGCCAACGAGGTGGCCGAAGAGCGTATCGAGGCCATCGGGTCGATGCGGTCGAAGGTGACCAACCGGCAGGCGCCGCAGTGGACACGATGAGCCACGCCGGTCCCGACGTCGAGTTCGACAACCAGGTGCTCGACGCCGACGGAAACGTCGTCGCGCCCGAGCGCGTCCCGGACTGCTCCGACGAGGAGTTCGTCGAGATGTACCGCTGGATGAAGTTCGCCCGCCGCTTCGACGAGCGCGGCGTCAGCCTCCAGCGGCAGGGGCGGATGGGGACGTTCTCCGCGCTGACCGGGCACGAGGCGGCACTCGTCGGCAGCGAGGCGGCGCTCGCCGACGACGATTGGCTCGTCCCCTACTACCGCGACCACGCGGCGACGATGGCCCACGGTCTCCCGCCCGAGCGCATCCTCCAGTACTACATGGGCCACGAGGCGGGGAGCATCGTCCCGGAGGACGTCAACGTCTTCCCCATCTCCATCACCATCGGGGGACACCTCCCGCACGCCGTCGGCCTGGCACACGCCGCGAAACTCCGCGGCACCGACGAGGTGTTCTGCTGTTACTTCGGCGACGGCGCTACTTCGGAGGGCGACTTCCACGAGGCGCTCAACTTCGCGGGCGTCTTCGACACGCCGAACGTGTTCTTCTGCATGAACAACCAGTGGGCCATCTCCACGCCGGTCGAACAGCAGATGGCGACCGACACCATCGCGCAGAAGGCGACGGCTTACGGGTTCGAGGGCGTCCGCGTCGACGGGACGGACCCGCTGGCGGTCTACAACGTCACGCGGGAGGCGGCGGCGCGCGCCCGCGAGGACGACCCGGCCGACGGCGAGCGCCGACCCACGCTCGTCGAGGCCGTCCTCTACCGCGTCGGCGCCCACAACACGACCGACGACCCCTCGAACTACCACCGCGAGACGGACGCGGCCGACCTCGAACGCTGGCGCGACCACGACCCCCTCCCGCGCTTCGAGACGTTCCTCCGGGAGAGCGGCCGCCTCGACGACGAGCGCGTCGCCGCCATCGACGAGTGGGTCGAAGAGGAACTCGAACGGGCGGTCGACGCCGCGGAGGCGACGACTCCGGACCCCGACGAACTGTTCGAGTTCGCCTACGCCGACCAGCCGTCGCGCGTCCGTGAGCAACAGGCCGAACTCGCCGCCCTGCGGGAGCGGTACGGCGACGACGCCCTCCTCGAAGACTGAGGCACGCGTCGACTACCAAATTCCTTCGGATACGGATACTAACAGTCGAAAATACTGGACGTTCGGCCACCGAACGTCGACACACACCAAACTATATATACTGGGTATCGCAATAGTGGGGGTGGGAGATAATGGCAGACAGAGATACCAGAACCGGGAGTCAGCGGCGTCGGACGTTCCTCAAAGTCGGTGGCGCGAGCGCCATCGGGATGACTGGCCTCGCAGGCTGTCTCACCGGGGGCGGCGGTGGGGGAGACACGACGACGAGTGGGGGAGGCGAGACGACGACCGACGACGGCGGGCCGATGGACTTCGGCGGCAAGGAGATCAGCGTCATGCTCAACGTCGGCGCCATCTCCACCGTCCACAAGAAGTACCTCATCCCGCGCGTCGAGGAGAAGTACAACCTGAAGATCAACACGCAGACGGCCGTCACGACCACACAACTCACGAAACTCCAGGCCAACCCGGACAGCCCGCCGGACGTCCTCATTCCGGACGTCATCGGCATCGAGAAGGCCTCCCGTAACGGGTGGCTCGAACCGCTGACCGACCACAAGGACCTGGTCCCGCAGATCGACAATATCTACGACAAGTTCGTCCACTACGGCGGGACCGGGGCCTCCTGGGAGGTCGGCGAGGTGCTGCCGGTCATCAACAAGAACATGTGGGACTCGACGCCGACGTCCCACGCCGAGGCGATGAAGAATTCGAGCGCGACGGCGCTCGTGCCGTTCTCGTGGTCGGGGGGTCCCTACCTCCTGCTGATGGCCTCGGCCATCGCGACGGGCGAACCCTTCAACTCCAAACTCGACGTCCAGGCCGGCTTCGACTGGCTCGAGAAGAATATGAAGCCGAACGTGAAGACGACCTACCAGGGCGTCGCGTCCGCGAAACAGCAACTCGCCAGCGGCAACGTCGACTCGCTCAACCTGTTCTGGGACTACATGGTGTTCGACATGTGGAAGAGCGGCGCGCCCATCAACGCGCTGTTCCGCCTCGAACCGAAGGGTATCGCGTTCGCCGAGGCCGTCGGCGTCCCCAAGGGGACGAACAACATGGACGCGGCGCTGGTCTACGCGAACGAGTGTCTCTCGCCGTGGTTCCAGGAGAAGGCCTCGGCCGAGATGGGGTGTGGTGTCACCAACAAGAACGCACAGGTCGACCCGCAGGCCAAGGAGTTCGGCGCGACGACCGCGGACGAGTTCGACCAACTCGCGTTCCCGAACTTCGAGTACATCTGGAACAACCGCAGCGACTGGTCGCAACGCTGGAACGAGATCTTCTCGCAATAACACTACCAACAGCCCTCACTCGTGAAATCGAACCATGGCATCTGCTGACGGATCCGACGTCGCGATCCGCTACGACGGCGTCACCAAGAAGTACGGTGACGTCGTCGCGGTCGACGACGTCTCTATCGAAGTACAGGACGGTGAACTGCTCGCGCTCCTCGGTCCCTCCGGGTCGGGGAAGACGACGACGCTCCGTATGCTCGCCGGGTTCGAGCAGCCGACCAACGGCACGATATCGCTCGCCGGACGGGACGTCACCTCCGTCCCGACCCACAAGCGGGACACCGGGATGGTGTTCCAGGACTACGCGCTGTTCCCCCACATGACGGTCGGCAAGAACATCGAGTTCGGGCTCAAACGCAAGGGGTTCGACGGCGACGAGATCGACCGTCGCATCGAGGAGGTCCTCGAGATGGTCGACCTCGCCGGGTTCGCCGACCGGACGCCGACGAACCTCTCCGGAGGGCAACAGCAGCGTGTCGCGACCGCCCGCGCCATCGCCATCGAACCCGAAGTGATGTTGATGGACGAACCGCTGGGCGCCCTCGACAAGAAACTCCGCGACCAACTCGAAGTCGAACTCACCGAACTCCAGACCGAACTCGGGATTACGACCCTCTACGTGACGCACAACCAGGAAGAGGCGCTCACGATGGCCGACCGGATCGCGGTCATGAACGAGGGACAGATCGAACAGATCGCCCCGCCGATGGAGGTGTACGAGGAACCCGCGACCGAGTTCGTCGCCGACTTCATCGGCGACACGAACTTCCTCGAAGGAGACCTCCGTGAGACGGAGGACGGGGTCGTCCTCACCTACGACGGGACGGACCTCGGGGTGAACACTTCGGGCGTCCCCGAGGAGGGCGGCGCCGTCTTCGTCCGCCCGGAGAAGGTGAACGCACGTTCCGCCGGCTTCAGCGACGACTCGCTGAACACTCTCGAAGGGACGGTCGAACGTCGACTCTTCCTCGGCTCGAAGGTGCGATACTTCGTCGACGTCGGCGGCTTCGAGGTCGTGGTCGACGACTCGAACCAACACGCCGCGACGCTCCACGAGACCGGCGACGACGTCGTCCTCGCGTGGAGCGTCGAGGACACACGGCTCGCACACGGGTGAAGAATGGCGACGAAACAAAACCAGTCGAGGCTCTCCGACGTGAACGAACGGGTGTCGGACGTCCTCCGCAAGTACGGTGACACGCGGGTCGGGAAGTACTCACTCATCGCGCCGACGCTCTTCGTCGTCGCGGTGTTGATGGTCTTCCCGACGCTCATCCTGATGAGCTACAGCATGAACCCGTTCGTCCAGGGGAACATCCAACCGGGCGTCACGCTCGCCCACTACCTGGAGGCGTTCACCACGCCGCTGTACCGGAACATCCTCTTCCGCACGATCAAGATCGCGGCCATCGTGACGGTCATCGACTTCCTCCTGGGGTTCCCGTTGGCCTACGCCGCGGTCCGGAAGGGTGGGTGGACGGGCAAGCTCATCGTCATCGCGACGCTGGCTCCGCTGACCATCGACCTCGTCGTCCGCTCGTTCGGGTGGTTCGTACTGCTCAATGGGTCGGGCGTCATCATCACGACGCTGAAGATGCTCGGGCTGGTCACGTCGGAGACGGCGCCGACGCTCCTGTTCAACGAGACGGGCATCATCATCGGGCTCTCGCACGTGATGTTGCCGTTCATGGTGTTCCCCATCATCAACGTGATGCACACGATTCCGCGTACCCTCGAAGAAGCGGCCCAGAACCTCGGGGCGAACCGCTTCACCGTGTTCACTCGGATCCTCGTCCCGCTCGCGCTCCCCGGAATCAGCGCGGGCGTCCTCATCACGTTCGTCGTCTCGCTAGCGTCGTACGTGACGCCGGCGATGCTCGGCGGCGGCGTGAAGGTGCTCCCGGTGGTCATCACGAACACGTTCACGAGCACGAGCAACTGGCCGTTCGCGAGTGCGCTGTCGATGATCCTGGTGGCCGTCGCCCTCCTGGTCATCGTCGGCTACCAGCGCGTCCTCAAACAGATGGACGGCGTGGGGGGTGTCTGACGTGGCGACCGCCGACGACGGTGGGTCGCTCCGTCTCGACTCGCTCGTCTCGAAGGCCACGACCGTGGGCTACAACGCGCTCGTCTACGGGACGGTCGCGTTCCTGTTGGCGCCGCTGGTCATCGTCGTCGTCATCTCGTTCCAGGAGTCGGCGTACGCGACGTGGCCGCCACGGGGGTTCACACTCCAGCACTACACGACGCTCCCAGAGACGCTCGGCTACCTGAACATCGACGCCGCGCTGTTCACGAGTCTGAAGCTCGCGATCGCGACCGGGATCTGTTCGACCGTCCTCGGTGCGCTGGCGGCGTTCGCCATCGTCCGGTACGACTTCAAGTACCAGACGACCATCGAGACGGTCCTCATCTCGCCGCTCATCTACCCGTGGATCGTCATCGGGCTGTCGCTGTTGTTGTTCATCAACCGCATCGGCGCGCTGCTCGGTGTGACCATCCAGCTCTCCTTCGGGACGTTGCTGGTCGGCCACATCATGTTCACGCTGCCGTACCCGATCCGGACCATCGGGGCGAGCCTCCAGAACTACAACCTCTCGCTCGAAGAGGCGGCCCAGAACCTCGGCGCGACCGAGTTGGAGTCCTACCTCCGCATCACGCTCCCGCTCGTCCAACCCGGGTTGATGAGCGGGTTCGTCTTCGCGTTCATCCTCTCGTTCAACCAGTACATCGTCTCGCTGTTCCTCTCCGGGGCACAGACGAAGACGATGCCGCTGGTCCTGTTCAGCCTCTTCTACAACACGGCGCCGGCGACGCTGGCGGCCATCGCCACGCTGTTGATGGCCGGCGTCCTCTCGGTCATCCTCGTCATGGAGTACTTCTTCGGCATCAGCGACTTCATGTAACGGGGCGGACCGTCCCGCTTCTCATTCCTCGTCTCGCAGTTCTTCGGCACGCTCCTCGCGGAGTCGACGCGCCTCCTCGACGTTCTCGACGAACGACGACATCTGCTCGCGGATGTCCTCGCGGACGTCCGCGGCGGAGAAGGTGTCGTCGTCGGCGTCGGCGAGCAACCGGACGAACGCCTGGAGTTCTTCGTCGGTCAACTCCGCGAAGCGACCCTCTTCGAGTTTGTCGACGACCTCGTCGACGTCGATGCGCCCGACCGGGTCGACGTTGAACTCGACGGACACCATCCGGTAGTCCGACCCCGCGAGTTCCTGCTCGGCGCGGTTGACTCCCTCCGCGAGCATGTGTTTGAACGGGGTGTAGTAGCCCATCGTCCCGAGGTGGAGGAAGGCGAGCATGTCGGTGATGCCGCGGGTGTACTCCTCGCGGTAGTCGTCGTCCGGGTCGAACACCATCTCCCGGTCGCGCTCGTCGAGGTGCTCGAAGAGGATGGAGAAGTCGAGGATGGCGTTGCGGACGCGCCGCCGGATGCGACTGCGCTTCTGCCGGCGCGACTGCTCGGTGTAGTCGGACTTCCGCCCGAGGAGGAACTCCCGGTCGCTCTGTGTGAGCACGCCGCGCCCCCGGTCGGGGGAGGTGGTCAGCGACTCCGCACGCTCGGTCTCGCCTGGCTCAGACATACACAGTATTTGTCGACACAATCCTTTATTCGTTCCGGTCGTCTCGCCGACGAATCCGCCACAGTGCCCTTTCACTGCGGTACAGCGTTTCTGTACTGACGCCCGTCCCGATTCGGTGTCGTCGCCGGCCACATCGTGACACTTACTGTGTATCTGACCATTCGGACGAACTAGCAAAACCGGTTTGGACGGTTCTTACGGTATGTCTGACGTATCTTTATAGTGGATGGTGCGGTACGGAGTGTTTGTATGGGCGAACCGGCTAAACTGTGCGTCTCGAACCAGAAGGGCGGCGTCGGGAAGACGACCGTCGCCATCAACGTCGCGGGCGCGCTCGCCGCGCGCGGGCGCGACGTCCTCTTCGTGGACCTCGACCCCCAGGGGAACGCCACGGAGAACCTCGGGATGATGGACGCCTACGACGAGGAACCGCCGACGCTGTTCGACTGCCTGACCGACCCCGAACAGCGTGGAGCCATCACGGACATCGTCCGCGAGCACGAGGAGATGGACGTCGTCCCCTCGAACATCGACATGACTGCCGCCGAACCCGAGCTCACGCTCGCCCGGCGCAGCGGCGAGCAACTCGACCTCCTCCTCGACGAGATCGAGGACGACTACGACTACGTGCTCGTCGACTGTCCGCCGAACCTCGGCAACCTGATGGACAACGCGCTGTACGCGACCCAGAACGTTCTCATCCCCGCGCTCGCCGAGTCGACGAGCAAGCGGGCGTTCGAACTCCTCTTCGACCACGTCGAGGCCATCGAACTCGACTACGACATCGAGGTCCACGAACGCGGCGTCGTCGTCAACCGTATCGACGTCCGCAAGAACCAGGCCCAGGAGATGGTCGAGTGGATCAACGCCGCCTTCGACGACGTCCCGGTCTGGGAGGTCCGCGAACGCGCCGCTATCCAGAAAGCCCTCGCCGAGGGTGTCTCCGTCATCGAGTACGACCCCGAGTGCGACATGAACGAGGTGTTCCTCGACATCGCCGCCAACCTCGACGACCAGTTCGGACTCGGTGACGCCGAGACCGAGGAGGTGACGGCATGAGCGACGATAGCCGCGCCAACCGCCTGCGCGAGCGCCGCCGCCAGTCGTCCGACCGGGTCGAGACCGACGAACCGGACGACCCGTCCAAACCGGACGAACCTGACGAACTAGACGAACCGTCAGAATCGAGCGAACCGTCCGCCCGGACCGAGGGAACCGAACAGTCCGACTCGGACGAGTCGACCGACGCGGCCGAAGAGGCGAGCGTGAAAGACGAGCAGATCGGGACGTACATGTACCTCCCCGAGAACCAGCACCGTCGGCTCAACCACGTCTACAACCGGCTGAAGGCCGACTACGAGTTCGAGTTCGACGAGGACTTCGAGAAGAACCGCCACTTCTTCCCGCTCGTCGTCGAGCACGGACTGGACACGCTCGACGGTCTCGACGCCGACGAGGTCCGCGACCGACTGACCGACCTCTGAGTCTCGGATTTCTTCTCCCCGCGTCGCGACTTTGATACCGTCGCGGGTGGTAGGGCAGTCGATGGCCGAACACGGTCGTGTCCCCGACGTCGTCGACCTCGCTCGCGAACTCGTCCGCCTCGACTCGGAGAACCCGCCGGGTGAGGAAGCGGCGTGCGCGCGCTTCGTCCACGACTGGTTCGCGGAACGGGGTGTCGACACCGAACTCGTCGAGGAACCGATTCCCGACCGCCCGCAGGTCGCCGCCCGCGTCGGCGAGGGCGACCCGACGCTCGTGTTGAACGGACACCTCGACGTGGTCCCCGCCGACGACCCCGCGGAGTGGACTCACGAACCCTACGCCGCCGAGGTCGAGGACGGTCGCCTCTACGGTCGGGGCGCGGCCGACATGAAGTCGGGACTCGCCGTCGGCATGGTCGCGATGCTCGAACTCCGCGAGGAACTCGCGGACGGGGACCTCGACGGGTCGGTGGTCTTCCACGGCGCCGTCGGCGAGGAGACGGCGGTCCCCGGGACGAAGACGCTCCTCGAACGCGGTTACGACGGCGACTACGGGGTGGTCCTCGAACCGACGGACTTCCGCGTCGCGACGAGTGCGAAGGGACTCGTCTGCTACGAGGTGACCGTCGAGGGCGACCCCTCGCACGCCAGTCGACCGGACCAGGGACGCAACGCCGTCCTCGAAGCCCGGCCGGTCGTCGACGCCATCGAGACCTACGACCGTCGACTCCGCGAGCGCGAGGACCCGCTGGTGGGACAGGCGTACGCCAACGTCACCCGCTTCGAGGCGGGCGTCGGCGGCAACCTGGGCGTGCTCCCCGGGACCGCGAAACTCGTCCTCGACCGGCGGGTCCTCCCCGCCGAGGAAATCGCGGACGTCCGCGACGAGGTCGACGCCCTCCTCGACGACGTCCGGGAGGAACACGGCGTCGAGACGCGCGTCGAGGAGATCCAGCGCTACGAGTCCGCCGCGGTCGACTCCGACTGCGAGCTCGCGGAGACGATTCGCGACCACACGGCCGCCGTGACCGGCGAACGTCCCGACCCGTGGGGCATCGAGGCCGCGACGGACGTCCGGAACCTCGTGAACGACGCGGGGATGGAGGCGGTCACGTGGGGACCGGGCGAACTCGCACAGGCCCACACGTACGACGAGTCCATCGCGGTCTCGGACGTCAGAGACGGTTTGGACGTCACGCTACGCGTCGCGCGGGACGTCCTCGACGGGGCGGAGTGAGCCATAAACGGCTCCAGTCCCTCTAGTCGGGTAATGACCGACACGCTGGAACTCCCGAACGGCGACGTGGTCGACACCGACGACGTCTTCCTCTTCAACGACTACCCCTTCCAGTTCGTCCCGCTCGACCACGAGGAGTACGCGTTCCTCCTCTCCCCGCTCTACTGGGGCGACAGCGGGATGGACGTCCCCTTCGAGGACCGCGAGGAGTTGGCCTCGCAGTGGGGTCCCGAGTCCGAGGGCCGCCTCACCGCCGAGGAGTGGGCCGCCTGGCTCGACCACGCCCGCGACGACGACCGCTTCGGCGACGCGGAACTCGACACCGTCGCCACGGAACTCCCGCTCCCGGCGTCGTCGACCACCGAGCGCGACGACGAGTCGAGCCTCGCAACTCGCGTCCGACGCACACTCGGAATCTGAGTATATCTCCACAACGCGGCGCATATCTCGACAACGTCGTCGACAACTGAGAAATAGCGTCCGTAGTGACGATACTTCGTTTATATCTCAGTTATCGGGGCGATATCTACGAAATCGACACACGCGGCCACCAGTCGTTTATCCCTGTTGTGTGTACAAGCCGGCGTGACGTCAGACAACGTACAGGAATTGACCGACTTCTGTCGAGAGCGGGCAGGAGGGACCTTGCGGGCCGTGTTCAGGTACACCGAGGACGGCGGAGACGTCGTTTACGCTCGCGACGACGTCGAGGCGGCGTATCGTGACGGCTTCGAACGACTGCGGAGTGCCGCGTGGGAGGTCCACCAGACGGTCCTCGCGCAGTCTCCGAAGGTACGGACGCTCGGCGAGTACCGGGTGACCGTCCACACATTCGAGGAAGCCTTCGTGATGCAGTTCCGGGAGTCCGACGCGGTCGGGACCGCGATCGTCTTCGACCGGGAAATCGGCCGTAACCTCCACGAGTTCCTGCTCGAGTGCGAGGACTACCTCGAGTGAGGGTCGATTCGCCGCGCCGGCGGCGACAATCCACTTGTGGGAGGCGGTCGAACCCTCGTCCATGACGGAGGTGTCGCCGTAGTGCGCGTCCTGGTCGTCGGTGTCGGGGCCGTCGGGACCGCCCTCGCGGCGGACCTCGCGGAGGGACACGACGTCGTCGCCATCGACGTCGACGGCGACCGGGTCGACGCCGTCTCGACGCGGTACGACGTACTCGGGGTCCACGGCGACGGTACCGACCCCGACGTCCTCGACGAGGCGGGCGTCGACGAGGCGGACGTCGTCGTCACCGCGACCGACGACGACGAGACGAACCTCACTGTCTGTGGGTCCGTTACCGCGATTAGCGACGCGTTCACCGTCGCACTGGTCGAGGAGTCGGCCTACCTCCGCGCCTGGCGTCGCTCCCGTGGCGCGTACGGCGCGGACTACCTCCTCGACTCGACGCTCCGGGCGGCACGGGCCATCTCCCGACTCGTCGACCTCCCACGGGCCCACGAGTTCGAGGAACTCGCCGGCGGGAACGTCCACGTCGCGGAGTTCGAGGTCGCCGAGGGGAGTCCGCTCGCCGGACGCGACCCGACCGCGGTCGGCCGGAGCGACTGCGCGGTCGTGAGCGTCCTGCGCGACGGCGCGGTCGACGTCCTCGATCCTCTGGAAAGTGCCGATGCCGATGCCGATACCGAGACCGGAATCGAACCGCTCGCGGCGGGCGACCGGGTCGTCGTCGTCGGGGCACCCGGTGGCGTCGAGAACGTCGCGGCCGACGTCGTCGCCGACGAGGACGTCGCGGCGGTCGAGGACGTCGTCGTCCTCGGGTCGAGTGCGACCGGCCGGCAGGTCGCCCACCTCCTCGAAGAGCGCGGGCGCCCGGCCCGCGTGGTCGTCGAGTCTCACGAACGGGCCCGCGACCTCGCCGACGACCTCTCCGAGACGACGCTGCTCGTCCACGACCCGACCGACCCCGACTTCCTCGAACGCGAACACGTCGGCGACGCGGACGTGGTCGTCGTCGCCCGGGAGAACGACCAGCGGGGCTTACTCACGTCGATGCTCGCCCGGAGTCGTGGGGCCGACCGGACCGTCACCGTCGTCGACTCCGCACAGTACGACGTCCTCTTCGAGGAGGCCGGCGTCGACGTCGCCGTCCACCCGCGCGCCGAGGCGGCCGAGGAGATCGCCCGCTTCACCCGCGGGCGGCGCACCGAGAACGTCGTCTTCGTCGGTCGCGACGGCGCCGAGGTGTTCGAGGTCGCCGTCGTCGAGGAGAGTCTCGCGGCCGGCCACACGCTCGCGGACCTGATGGATAGTCTCCCCGACGGGACGGCCGTCGGTGCACTCACCCGCGACGGCGAGTACGTCGCCCCCGACCCCGACTTCGAACTCCAGGCCGGCGACCACGTCGTCGTCTTCGCCCGCGCCGACGTGAGCGACCGGGCGCTCGACCAGTTCTGAATGCTCCGCGTCGACTGGCGTGCGGCCCTCGGGTACACCGGCCGGGTCCTGACGTGGTTCGCCGCCACGCTCGCGCTGCCGGCGGCCGTCGCGCTCCTCGCGGACGAGGCGCTCCGGCCGTTCGCCGCGACCGGACTCTTCGTGCTGGCGGTCGGTCTCGGTCTCTCCCGCCTGGGTGAGACGGACGGACTCGGCCCGCGCGAGGCGATTCTCACCGTCGCCCTCGTCTGGTTCGCGGTCGGTGCTCTCGGGGCCCTCCCGTACGTCCTCGCCGGGTCCGGGACGACCGCCCGCCCGGTCAACGCCGTCTTCGAGTCGTTCAGCGGCTTCACGACGACCGGCGCGACGGTGATGGCGAGCATCTCGGTCGAGACCCACGGCGCGGCGCTCATGCTGTGGCGCCAGGAGACCCAGTGGCTCGGCGGGATGGGTATCGTCGTCCTCGCCGTCGCGCTCTTCCCCGAACTCTCAGTCGGCGGGACGCGTCTCGTCGGCGCGGAGGCACCCGGCCCGCGCACGCAGAAACTCACCCCGCGCATCGTCGAGACGGCCCGCGTCCTCTGGTTGACGTACGTCGCGCTCACCGCGCTCGAAGTCGTGGCGCTCTACGGTCTCCACCTCGCGGGTCTCGCCCCACGGATGGACCTCTACGCCGCCGTCGCCCACGGGTTCACGACCATGCCGACCGGCGGGTTCTCCCCGCAGGCCCGCTCCGTCGCGGCGTTCTCGGCCGCCGTCCAGTGGGTCGTCGTCCCGTTCATGGTCGTCGCCGGCGTCAACTTCGCGCTGTTCTACCGCGCCTTCGACGACCGCTCGCTCGCCGCGTTCCGCGAGGACACCGAGTTCCGCGCCTACCTCGGCGTGCTCGGGGCGGCCGTCGCGCTCGTCGCCGGCCTGCTGGTCGTCGGTGACACGCGGGCCTCACTCGCGGGCGACGGATTCGCGCTCGCCCGCCACGCCACCTTCCAGGCCATCTCCATCGTCACGACGACGGGGTACGCGAGCGCCGACTTCGCGACGTGGGGCGTCCCGATCCAGACGCTCCTCGTCGTCGCGATGTTCCTGGGCGGGTCGGCGGGGAGCACGGCGAGCGCGGTGAAAATCGTCCGCTGGGTCGTCGTCTCGAAGTCGATTCGCCGGACCCTGCTCACGACCGCCCACCCCGCCGCGATGCAACCGGTCCGTCTCGGCGACGACCTCCTCGACGAGCGCACCGTCCGCGGCGTCCACGCGTTCACGCTGCTCTACCTCCTGCTGTTCGTCGTCGGGACCCTCGCGGTCCTCGCCCTCGGGACGACGGACGGCACGTCGCTCTCGGCGCTGGAGGCGGCGAGCGCGGCGGCCGCGACGCTCGGCAACGTCGGCCCGGGCGTCGGAACCGTCGGCCCGATGGAGAACTACCTCGGCTTCCCCGCGAGCACGAAACTCCTGCTCGCCGCGCTCATGTACCTCGGCCGCCTCGAAGTGCTGACCGTCCTCGTCCTCTTCACCGAGTCCTACTGGCGGGTGTAGCGCCCGCTGCTCACCGCTCGTGGGGCCACGGCTCCTCGTAGTCGACTTCGCGGACCTCGACGTCGGGGTCCCAGTCGGTCGCGACGCCGAGGAGTTCCGCGAGGATGTGTCCGGTCAACCCCCAGACGACGGCGTCGTCGGCGAGCGTAAACACGTGAAAACTGAACGACCCCTCGTCGGGGTGGGCGCGGCGCTCGCGGGCGTAGTTCGCGGGGTCGGTGAGTCGGTCGACGGACGCGCGGACGACGCGTGCCACCTCGCCGCTCGTGGGTTCGTACTCGCGGTCGGGGACGGTCGCGACGTACGGCCGGACGAGGTAGCGAAAGTGCGAGGGGACGTCGTCGAGTTGGCCGACCCGCTCGGTCTCCGTCGGGCCGATGCCGACCTCCTCGTGGGCCTCGCGGCGGGCCGTCTCCCAGAGGTCGACGTCGGCGGGTTCGCGGCCGCCGCCGGGGAAACTCATCTCGCCGGGGTGTGTGGAGAGGTGGGCGGTCCGCTCGGTGAAGACGAGTTCGTCGCCCGCGTCGGTACGGACCACCGGCACGAGGACGGCCGCCTCCTCGTCGTTGCGCTCGGTCTCCGGGTCGTACGCGGCGACGGCGTCGAGGTCGAGTCGGTCCGTCACGGCTGCCGGCGAGGGGTGGGACGGTCGGCGAACGAACGGGGCATGGTCGGTGGTTCGGGTTCGACCACTATGTGTGTGGCGCCCCGGCCCTCGGTCACCGTCGGACGTCTCGCCGCCAGTCGCGCTCACCGCGCGTCGAGCACCTGCGTCGCGAATCGGTCGAGTGCTGCTTCCGGGGTCTGGTCGGGTATTCCCGCCTCGACACCGACGGCCACGTGGTCGACGCCCGCGGCGGAGAGGGCGTCGAACTTCTCGCGCACCCACTCGCTCCCCGCCGCGTACCCCTGGTGAATCGGCTCTGCGTCCGCCGTCGGGTCGTCTTTCAGCCTGATGCGCGTCGACTGGACGTAGGGTTTGCGCTCGTCCGTCTTCTCGCGGTACTCGCCGACGAACGCTTCGAGGGTGTCCTCGGGGAAGGTGTACTGCGCCCAGCCGTCGGCGTGTTCGGCGATCCACTCGCGGGACTGCTGGGCGTGGCCGGCGACGAACAGCGGGACCGTCTCCGCGACCGGTTTCGGGACGACGTCGAGTCGGCCGTCGAGCGTGCCGAACTGGGAGTCGAGTTCGGGGAACGACTCGGTCCAGCAGGCCCGGAGCACCTCCACGCTCTCGCGGACGAGTTCGCCGCGTTCGTCCATCTCGACGTCGAAGGCGGGGAACTCCGGCGGTCGGTCCCCGGACGCGACGCCGAGGACGAGTCGGCCGTCCGAGAGTTGGTCGACCGACGCCGCCGCCTTCGCGACGTGCAGCGGGTGGCGCAACGGGAGCACGACGGCGCCGGTCGCGAGGGCCACCTCCTCGGTGTGGGCGGCGACGTGCCCGAGGAAACTCCACGGGTCGTAGACGTGGCCCGCGTCCCCGAACTTCGGCCAGTACGTCGGGACGTCGCGGAACCAGACGGCGTCGAAGCCCCGCTCCTCGGCGCGGGCGGCGAGTTCGGCCTGGCCGTCCATCTCGGGGACGGCGTCGTCGGTCCCGACGGGGAGGAAGACACCGACGGAGAGGTCGTCCCCGCCGGCGATTCGTTCGAACCCACGGTTCCGGTGGTCGGGCATACGTCCGATTCGCCCGGCGAACGGATGGGTCCTCGGATTCGGTCGGACCTACCCGGTTCTCGCCTACCGCCGGACGACGGTCATCTCGACGTCGCCGTCGGGACGGAGCGTGATGGACGGCGAGAAGGAGAGGTCGTCGTGCGGGCGCAGCGCCCACTCCCGCGCGATGGTCGCGAGGACGAGGCGTGCCTCCAGCATGGCGAAGCGGTCGCCGATACAGCGCCGCGGCCCGCCGCCGAACGGGAAGTAGGCGAACTTCGGGAGCGACTTCTCGAAGTCGTCGGTCCACCGCTCGGGCCGGAACGTCTCGGGGTCGTCGTAGAAGCGGGGGTCGCGGTGGAGGACCCACTGCTGCATCGAGACGGTGGTTCCCGGGTCGATCCGGTAGCCGTCGAGGTCGTCGGGTTCGGCCGCCTCGCGGACCAGTTGCCACACCGGTGGGTACACCCGCATCCCCTCCTTCACCGTCTGCTCGACGTAGTCGAGGTCGTCGAGGTCGTCCTGGGTCGGTCGCCGGTCACCGAGGACGGCGTCGACCTCGTCGTGGAGTGCCCGCTCGGGACCGGGGTTCCGGCCGAGCGCGTGGAAGGTGTAGGTGAGCGCGAGCGCCGTCGTCTCGTGGCCGGCGAGGAGGATGGTTACGACCTCGTCGCGGATCTGCTCGGGCGAGAGTGGTTCGCCGAGGTGGTCGCTCGCGCGGAGCAGCAGCGAGACGACGTCGTTGCCCTCGCGCGGTTCGCCGTCGCGGTAGTCGTAGACGATGCGTTCGACCACGTCGTTCAGGGTCTCACGTGCCTCCCGCGCCCGCCGGTTCATCGGTGTCGGGACCCACTCCGGCACCTGGACCGGTCGGCGCGTACTGGCCGTCGACCGGTCCATGACGGCTTCGAGTGCCTCGGCGATGTCGCCCTCTTCCTGGCGGATGTCGACGTCGAGGAGCGCCTTCGCGGCGATTTCGACGGTGAGCGACATCGTGTCCTCGTGGACGTCGCGCGTCTCGCCGTCCTCCCACTCCGAGAGGAGTCGTTCGGTGTAGTCGACCATCGTCTCGGCGTAGGAGGAGAGCATCCGCGGGTAGAACGCCGGTTCGAGGGTATGACGCTGGTTGCGCCAGTACTCGCCCTCGCTCGTGAGAAGTCCGCTCCCGAGCGTCGGCCGGAGTGACGCCTGGAACCGGTCGCCCTTCTCGTAGCGTTCGTTGCGCTGGACGAGCACCTGCTCGACGAGGTCGGGGTCGCTCACCTGGACGAACTCGAAGCCGCCGGCCTCGTAGCGGGCGACGGGTCCGTACTCGCGGGCGAGACGTGTGAGGAAAGAGAGGGGGTCGGAACCGAACTCGACGGTGTTCCCGACGAGTGGCTTCCCACTCGGACCGGGGATGTGGTCGTGGTGTACGCCGTCGCTCATGCCCGTCGAGAGGGGAGCGACGGCCTAACGGGTGGTGCCGAACTTCGCCGGCCGTTTAAGTGAGTCGGGCGAAGACCCGCGCTTCGAGTTTTCGGAGGTGTTCGGAGACCGTCGAGGGAGCGACGTCGAGTGCGTCGGCCACGTCCGCGACGGTCGCCGTCCGCGGGTCGGCGTAGTAGCCCACGTCGACCGCGGCGTGGAGTACCTCGCGTTGACGCGGTGTGAGCGCGCTCTGGAGGACGTCCCGTCCGGGCACGTAGTCGGTGAGTTGGACGACGCGCATGTCCGTCCGGACCGCCTCGGGGAGCGCGTCGGCGGCGTCGCTGATGTCCGCGGCCGTCCCCACCACACGGACGGTCACGCGCTCGGCGTCGAAGCGAAACGGCGTGTCGAGCAACAGCGAGAAGCGCTCGACGAGTCCGAGTAACTCGACGACGCGCTCGCCCGGTTCGACCCGTGTGAAACACCACCGTCCCGTGTCGGCCACCTCGCCACCTCCGCGCTCACCGTCGGCGTCGAACGTCTCGAAGTCGAGGACTCGGTCGTCGGCCGCGAGCACGTCTTCGAGTCCCGCGTCCCCGTCGGACTCGAAGTGACACACCTCGAGGAACGTCCCGTCTCGGCAGTACTGGAGGGCGTGAAGCGTCCCGCTCCGACCGTCCCGGACGGGGAGCAACCGTCCGGCGGGGTCGTCGTCGCGCGCGAAGGCGAGGTGGAGCGACTTCACTACCGTCCGGTTCGCGCCCGGGTGGGTTAAGCCCACTCCTGTCTCGTCACCGAGATGAGGCAGAGGCTTCCGAGAAACGGCCCCTCAAACCACGGCGTCCCCTCAGATCGAGTATGCTCGAAGATCTCGAAGAGGAAGTCGACATGTTCGGTCGACACCTCGAAATTCTCCAACACGTCGTCGACGACGAACCGATCGGCATCGTCCGACTTTCCGACGAGACCGGCTACCCACACCACAAGGCCCGCTACTCGCTGCGCGTCCTCGAAGACGCCGGTCTCATCGAGGCGACCAGTCAGGGGGCGATCACGACCGACCGAACCGACGACTTCGTCTCGGAGGCCAACGAGCGCATCAACGAGATCTCCGAACGACTCCTCGGCCTGCAGAGCGACCTCGAAGCGTAGTCGAGAACAGTTGCACGGTGGTGGGTCACCCGTCCGAGAACACTCGAACGGTGGTGTCCCCCACCGCGGCGCGGTCCCCCTCCGCCGCGTCCTCCGGCCGTCGAGTACGCGTCTCGACATCTCCGGCCACCGACCTTTTCCTCGCGACGTGAGAAACTCCGACACCCGCCATGAGCCAGTCCGGTCACTCCCCCCAGGCCGGCCCGTCCGAGCGCGGACTGAGTCCAGTCGTCGGCACGGTCGTCCTCGTCGCCATCGTGGTCCTCCTCGCCACGCTCGTCGGCGCGTTCGCGATGGGCGTCGGCGTCCCGAGTAGCGAACCGACGACGGCCGTCGTCGAACTCTCCTACGACGACGCGAACGACCAACTCGTCGTCCACCACCGGAGCGGTGAGGCGCTCGCCGACGGGACGCTCGTCGTCCGCAACGAGTCCGGCGTTCTCGCCCGCTACACGCCGACAGAGTTCGGCGTCGGCGAGACCATCGAGCAGAACGTCTCGACGGCGACGCTCCGCAACTCCGAGCGCGTGACCGTCGTCTGGAACCCCGAGGGCGCGAGTACCTCTGGGACGGTGCTCGTCTCGACGTCGACCGACACCTTCGGTGACTTCTCCGCGAACGCGGCCGCACACCGTGGCGAAGTCATCTACGCGCTGAATCCGTCGGCGAACGTGCAGACGACGCACGCCGTGAGCGTCGGAGTCGACTCGAATATGAGTGGCCTCGACGGAGTTTTGGTCACATACGACCAATCTGATGGGTCCAGCGTCACGATCGCGGATATTCAGGGTCTCGGGGCAGATACAGATGGAGACGGAGATATCGACAGGAGCCTCCGTGACGAGGTCAGTTCAGTCGATACGTTAGATAGCGGTCACACTCTCCGTATCGACGTTGACCAGTCCGCTACCGAGTACAGCCCTCGCGCCAACCATACAATCATCGTCAAGTACGCCAATATGACGAATCCGAGCGACGGATCTTACTCGGTTGAAATCCGCCTTGACTACCAGACTGGTGGCGATCCTGTGGCAACTGGCACACTGGAAATCGACGACTAACAGTCACGAACTGATCGGTTCTTCGCGACTCACTTTCCAGGTGAGGAGGCTCTCGAAGACGTAGTTCGCGACGAACCCGACGCCGATACCCGCCACGTTGGCGAGGAGGTACCAGACGCCGAACTGCTGGGTGAGGACGTGGAGGACGACGAGTGCGATGCCGGCGCCGACCCACCGGACCAGATTCGACTTGCCGAATCGCCGGAGGACGGCCCAGGGGTCGCGTTCGCCGACCTGCTGGAACGTCCAGAACTCGTTCAGGACGAACATGAGGCAGATCGACGCCTCGGCGCTCCCGATCTTCGCGGGGGTCGGTGCGACGCCGAGGACCTCGACCAGTGCGAGCAACGCGAGAGTGTCGACTACCGCGCCGAGGACGCCGACCGAGAAGAACTGGCCCATCCGGCGAGTCGAGACGAGTGCACGGAGACGGCGTCTCACTCTCCTCCCTCCTCCGCGTTTCGGGCGATGGCTCTCTCGGACGTCGGTCTGTCACGAGTCCGGTCGCGGTCGACCGACCTCGCGCGCCGGCGGACGCTCACGAGCGCCCGGAAGAGTCGGCCCGCAGTCTGGAGCGGGTCCACGGTCGACGCCGGGTCGTCGTCCCAGGTGACCGGGACTTCGACGACGTCGTAGCCGAGTGCGTCGACCATCGCCACCAGTTCGACGTCCCACGCGAACCCGGTCTCGGTGAGGTGTCCACGGACGCGTTCCCACACTGACTTCGAGAGGGCCTTGGCACCGCACTGGTAGTCGTGGAGTCGGACGTCGAGGAGAGTCCGCGCGAGTCCGGCGAAGACGTCGCCGAACGTCCGCCGGAGGAACGACTGGTGGCTCCGGACGTCGGCGTCGGGGTGTCGTCGCGACCCGACGACGAGGTTCGAGTCCACCCGTTCGACGACGCGGGCGAGCGACGACGCGGGGACGCTCCCGTCGGCGTCGGCGAACGTGAGGACGTCGGTGTCGAGCGCGTCGAATCCGTCGGTGATCGCCCGTCCCTTCCCGCGACGGGCGTCGCTGACCGCGAGTGTCGCCGGCACGTCGGCGAGTGCATCGAGCGTCGCCTGCGACGGGGCGTCGAGTTCGACGCGAATCGCCTCGGGGTCCAGCGCCTCGTCGAGGCTGTCGAGGTACGCGCCGAGCGCGGCCGGGTTCGGCCGATACGCGGGGACGACGACACCGACGGAGGGCACGTCGAGACGTTCGGTGATGCGAGAGATAAGTTTTGTGTGACACGGGCGCGAGCGTAACGCCGTCTCACGAATGTGAGAAGACATTTACCGGCCTCTTGACAACCGGCGCACATGGAGTTCGGATTGGTCCTCCGCTGGCTCCTCCTCGTCCTCGCCGTCGGTGCGGTGGGGCTCCCGGTCGCCGCCGTCCTCTTTCGGCGATTCCCGGGCCGAGGGGCCGCACTCGCCCTCCCGTGTTCGCTCGCGCTCCTGACTGCTACGGCCTACTGGGTCGGTCACCTCCGGTTCGGGTGGCTCGCACCCGTCGCCGGTCTCGTCGCCGTCGGCATTGCGTCCGCGCTGGCGATACGGGGCGGCGTCGGCGTCGACCGCGCCCACGACCGCGCCCTCGACCTCGACTTTCGGGCCTACGCCGGCGCGGCGACCGTATTCACCGTCGCGTTCCTCGTCGTGGTCGCCGTCCGAGCCGTCACTCCGGGTATCGTCCCCGCCGGCGGCGAGAAGTTTCTGGACTACGCGCTGCTCAACGCCATCCTCCGGGCACCCGTCCTCCCGCCGGAGGACCCCTGGTTCGCCGGCGAACCGGTCCGCTACTACTACGGTGCGCAACTCCGGGCCGCACTCCTCGTCCGTCTCACGGGGACGCCGCCACGGTTCGGCTACAACCTCGCGCTGGCGTCGGCGTTCGCAACGCTCGTCGTCACCGCTTACGGACTCGCGGGCGCACTCGCCGACGCCCGTGGGCACTCGGCGCGTCTCGGCGGTCTCCTCGGTGCCTTCCTCGTCGGGTTCGCCGGCAACCTCGCGACGCCCGTCCGCGCGCTGTTCGGACTCCTCCCCCGCGACCTCGCGCTCCGGTACGGTCACGGCGTCTTCCAGGGGATCCGTGCCCCCTACGAGGTCGCCGTTCGCGAGGGGTCGTCGGTCGACCCGTTCTCCGCCTGGTTCGCGCGGTACGTCCTCGAAGGGACGCTGACGCCGTTCCCACTCTGGGCGTTCTACAACGGCGACCTGAACGCCTACATGCTGGCGACGCCGTTCCTCCTGCTCGTCGCCGCGCTCTGCTTCGCCTACTACCGGACGCCGGAGACCGACCGCCGGCGTCGACGACTCCTCGTCTTCGTGGCGGTCCCGCTCGTCGGCGGCGTCCTCGGCGTCACGAGCACGTGGAGTCTCCCGACGACGGTCGGCCTGCTGTGGCTCGCGCTGACGTTCGCCGATGCCGACCCCGTGACGCTGCTGCCGGACGCCCTGCGCTCGCGGGTCGAGTTCCCCGTCAGCGACGTCTCCCCCGGGGACGGGGCACTCGATCCGCGGGCCGAACTCCGCCGGGTGCTCGGTGCCGCCGGCGTCGCCGGTCTCGCCGGTCTCCTCGTCGCCGCCGTCGCGTCGCCGTTCCTCCTGTTCCACACGCCGACGAACCGCGGCGTCGGGTTCTTCCCGCCGCGGAGCGACCTCGTTCCGCTGGTGCTCGTCTGGGGCGTCTTCCTCGCCGCGTTCGCGCTCTTCTTCTGGCCGCGCGTCCGGCCACGAGTCGACCGCCGACACGTCGCGGGCGGCGCGCTCGTCTTCGTCCTCGTCTCGGGCGTCCTGCTCGCGTTCGACCTCGCGGCGGTCGTCCTCGTCGTTCCCTTCCTCGTGACGGCGTGGCACCTCCTCCGACTCGACGCCGACGTCGGCTACGAGGCGGTCCTCGTCGTCGCCGGGGCGGGTCTCGTTCTCGCAGTCGAGTTCGCGTACGCACGCGTGTGGCCCTTCGACCCGAACGTCCCCCGGTGGAACACCGTCTACAAGGTCTCGATGCAGGTGTGGGTGCTCTGGGGCGTCGCCGCGGCCGCCGCGCTCGCCGACGTTCTCGCCCGCGTCAGAACGGCGCTCCCCGACCGGCCGCTGGACGTGACGGCCTCCACTGAACACGCTCGTCCCGTGCTCACGGTCGTCGCCGTCGCCGTCCTCCTGCTCGGGAGTGCGACGTTCGGCGTCCTCGCGTTCGGCGGCCACTTCGACCAGACGCTCGACGCTGAACCCGAACCGCTCACGCTCGACGGGACGGCGTACGTCGAGCGGTACCACCCCGCCGAGGCCGCGGCCATCGATTGGCTCGACCGCCGGTCCGGGACGCCGACCATCGTCACCAAACCGGGGACCGTCATCTACACCTGGGTCAACGCCCCCTCGACGATGACCGGTCTCCCGACGGTCCTCGGGTGGTCCCACGAGAAGGGCTATCGCGGTCGCGAGGCCTACCAGAACCGCCGGGTCGACGTCGAGGTGCTCTACACGACTGACGACCCGCGGTCCGTCCGGGTCCTCCTCGACAAGTACGACGTCCGGTACGTCTACGTCGGGCCGAACGAACGCCAGGCCTACGCCGGGCCCCAGAACTTCTCGGCCGCCGACGCGCTCGACGTCGCCTACCGGAACTCGGCCGTGACGATATATCGGGTGAACGAGTCCGTCGTCGACGCGGACTGACCGACCGGGCTCGGCGCCGCCTCGGAGTCACCTCCCGGATACGTCCAGTATGGGGATGTACTCCGTGTTTCTCGCGTTTCGCTGGAGCGCGCCGGCGAACCAATTCTGTATAGCGACATACGATTTATCTGTTCGCGTGCCGCCGCGGCCCGGATTCTCTGGAGTTGGACAGACTCTCGCAGTCTGGAAACACACCAGAATTATTAGCGAGGCGACTGAAACGGCGTGTATGTCGAAAACGGGTGGCTTAGAACGGACCCGAACCGCCGCGAGCGCGCTTCCATCGGCCGCACACTCGCGAAGCGTCGGCCGAGTCGGCACCGGACGCACCGCGAGGCGGCGATGACCGGGGACGACCCCGGGGGTGACGGCCCGAAGTGGACCCTCCTCGACATCGAGGAACTCGAGGCGGTCTACTGGGACCACGTCGCGCCGGCGCTGCGCGCCGACGGCCGCGACCCCGAGTCCGAGCGTCCCTCCCACCAGTGGCTCCGCGAGAACGGGTTCCGGACGCTCATCTACACGCTCCGCGAGCACCACGACCGGACGTTCTCGGAGTTCTGGGCGGAGGACCTCGGACTCGCGGCGTCGGCCGACGACGGCTACGAGTGGGCGAGCGACGACGAGGCGACGGTCGACGCCCTGGAGTCGTTCCTCGAGAAGCACGCCGAGCGCAACGAACCCATCCAGTCGGCGCGGACCGTCCGGACGTACCGATACCGGCTGAATCGATACGTCCGCGCGTACACGGACGCGAACGGCCACGGCGACCTCCTCTCGCCGGTCGCCCGCGAGAGCAACCACCCGGACACCGCGGCCATCGACCAGTGTCTCGACGCGTTCGACCGGTTGAACGTCGACCTCGACGGCGCACGGACGAAACGGCGTATCCTCGAGATCACCAAGGAGTTCTACGCCTCGTTGCTCCGCCGGCGTCGCGCCCGTCTGAACCCCGCGGAGGTTGCGGACGGCGCGTTCTCTTGGAACGTCGACGACGGCGACCCGGTCCACCTCGAACCCGACCACGTCCGCGCCCTCTACCGGGCCGCAGAGACGCCCGAGGAGCGCCTCCTCGTCGTCGCACTCTGTGGGTGGGGTCTCCGCTCGGGCGAAGTCGCCGCACTCCACGCCTCGCAGTTCGTCCTCGACCCGGACGAGGACGACGTCCCGTACGTCGCGTTCGACGAGCGGAAGAACGGGCCGGGGACCGTCTCGCTGCTCTACGGCGTCGCGGACCTCGAAGACCGCCTCGACGAGTTCGGCGGCGCCGCGGAGTGGAACGGCTACCTCTTCCCCTCCAGCGAGTCCGAGACGGGCCACATCGCGCGCCAGACGCTCCTCTCGCGCTTCGACGAACTCGCCGAACGGGCCGCCCTCCCGGCCGAAATCGGCGGAGAGAAGCCGGTTCCACAGATGGGGCGTCGCTTCTGGTACACGGCCTACTCGAACGCGCGAGACGCCGCCATCCAGGACCTCGAAGACGTCGCCGCCGAACAGGGCTCTAGCTCTCCCGAAGTCGTCTGGCGGAAGTACCTCGACGAGGAACAGCGCCGGAAGATGCGCCGCGAGCAGATGCGGGACGTCCTCGCGGGCGCGTTCAGCTAATAAACTGTATGTGGATATATCGATTCGCCGCGGCGGCGCTCCACGACCGCGCCGCGCTCACTCGCCGGCGAGACGCCACACGTCGACGGTTTCGCCCGTCAGCGCGTCTCGTCGGGCGACCGTCTCGACGGTCTCGCGGGCGAGTTCGACGGCCTCGTCGAGACCGACGTCCCGGTCCGCCGCTTCGAGGCGGCCGAGCGCGAAGTCGGCGCCGGTCCCGCGAGCGGCGAACTCGTCTGCGAGGACGCTCCCGTCGCGGTCGACGGTCCGGATGTGGGCCGTCCCGTCGTCCGCTCGTGCGCCGACGATTGCGTCGACCGCGGTCCCCTCGGTGACTCCGGCGACCAACTGGGCGAACGCCTCGATCGAAGGGTCGCCGCGTTCCGTTCGATAGCGTCGGAGTTCGGCGTCGACGCGGCGCTCGAACCCGTCCAGGTCGTCTCCGACGGCGGCGACACCGTACCCCTCGACACCGAGGTCGAAGACGTGTGGCCGTTCGCGTCCGACGACTCGGCCGCCGCGGACGGCGTACCGGTCGCCCGCCAACACGACGCCCTCGGCCGACTCGAAACCGACGACCGTGCTCACGTCCGGTCGCTTCGACGGCGGCGCTCAAGAACACTTCGGCCGGTCGAACCGTCCAGTCCAGTTTGTACGTCCAAACTAGAAGATATGGACGAACCGAGTTGGATAGTAGATGCGGTGGCTTCTATACCCGTCACACCCGACTGAGGGGTGATGAAACGACTACTGACGTCGGTCGAGGAGGCGCCGGTCGTCGAACGCGACGGCTACCACTACCTCGTCCACCCCATCAGCAACGGACTCCCGACGCTCGACCCCGCGCTCATCCGCGAGGTCGTCAACGGCATCGTCGAGACCACCGCCCTCGAAGACGTGGACAAGATCGTCTCCCCCGTCACGATGGGGATCCACGTCGCGGCCGCGGTCTCGCTCGTGACCGACATTCCGCTCGTCGTCGTCCGCGACCGCGAGTACGGCCTCCCCGGCGAGGCGAGTTTCGAGCGTCCGGACGGCGAGACGCTCTACGTCAACGACGTCCAGGCGGGCGACCGCGTCCTCGTCCTCGACGACCTCGTCAGCACCGGCGAGTCGCTCGCGGCCGTCGTCGAGGCGCTGGCGGACGTCGGTGCGGAGGTCGTCGACGTCTCGGTCGTCGTCCGGCGTGTCGACACCGATACCGTCCTCACCGACCTCGACGTGTCGAGTCTCGTCGACGTCCACGTCCACGCCGACGGCGCGGAAGTCGTCGACATCGTCGAACTGTAGTCCCGATTCGGACACAACCCCTTTCACTCGCGCGGTCCGACTCCGGGAGTGAGATGGGTGCTGGTCCAGGTCGCTCACGGACGAACCGTCGGCGCGACGAGGGAGGAGGCGACACGACGTCGCGTCTCCGCCGGCCGGTCGACCGCCTCTGGCGGTGGCTCTCCCTGACGGGTGATCGGCGTGTCGTGGCGTTACTCGTCCTCCTCTCCGGGTTCGTCGCCATCGCGCTCGCGGATACCGTCATCGCGGTGTCGGTGACCGAGACGCTCGCCGACGAACAGACGACGGTCCCGCTGGTGAGCACGCTCCTCAGCGGGACGTTCTTCCTCTTCTCCATCGTCGTCTCGGTCAACTCGCTGTTCGTCTCCCAACAACAGAACCCGGTTGCCCAGCAGTTCGGCCGCATCCAGGGCATCGTCGAGTACCGCCGCCAACTGGAGGGGGTCGTCGACGTCGACCACGTTCCGGCGCGGCCCGAACCGCTCGTCCGCCTGCTCTCGGGTGACATCCTCGAACGCGCCCAGTACCTCCAGGACCAACTCTCGACGTTCGACGTCGAGGTCCGCGAGAACGTCGAGGGGTACGTCGCCTCGCTCGCCGAGGAGACCGGAGAGATGAACCAGGAACTCCGCGACGCCGAGTCGACGTTCGACGTGACGCTCGCCATGATGGACTACAACCACGACCGGCAGATCAACGACCTGCGGCGGCTACGCGCGGAGTACAGCGAGCACCTCGACGAGCGGACCGAGGAGACCATCGACGAGTTGCTCCGTCTCCTCCAGTACTTCGCGACCGCCCGCGAGTACTTCAAGACGATCGCCACCCGCCGGGAGTTCGCCCTGCTGTCGCGTGATTTGGTCCTGACGGCGACCGTGAGCGCAGCCATCGTCTCCGCGTTCATGCACTTCCTCGACGAACTCCCGGACAGCAACCTCCTCGTCGCCGGTGCCGAGGCGGTCGCGTTCGCGCCCTTCGTCCTCGTCGGCGCCTACGTCCTCCGGGTCGCGGTCGTCAGCTACCGCACCCAGGCCGCCGGGCAGTTCGTCGTCGACGAGCGCGGCGGCGACATCCGCGGCATCCGGGTCGACGGCCGCGAGGACTGAGTCGTACTCACTCCCAGAGGGCGTACATCCCGTCCTGCGGCGCCGACGTGAGGCGCTCGCCGTCGAGTTCGAGGCACGCGTCACCTGTTCTCACGCGCCCGATTTCGGCCGCCTCGATGCCCGCGTCGTCGAGTGCGGCGAGCGCGGTGTCCGCCTTCGCCTCGGGGAGCGTCGCGAGCAGTCCACCGGAACCGAGCACGCGGAGCGGGTCGACGCCGACCGCCCGGCAGACCTGTTCGGTCTCGGGACGGACCGGGACGGCCGCCCGCTCGACGTCGAGGGTCAGGTCGGCGGCGAGCGCCATCTCGACGAGTCCCGCGAGGACGCCGCCCTCCGTCGGATCGTGCATTCCGCTCGCCAGCGGCGAGAGGAGTTTCGACTCGGGAATCACGCTCAACTCGTCGAAGAAGCCCGCCGCGCGGTCGAGGACGTCGTCGTCGACCCCGTTGACCTCGTCGCGGAAGTCGGTCGCGAGGACGCCGGTCGCCTCGATGCCGGCCCCCTTCGTGAGGACGACGCGGTCGCCGGGGTCGGCCCCGCCGGTCGGGACGAACCGGTCGGCGACGCCCATCGACGTCAGCGAGACGAGCGGGCGTTCGAGTCCGGCGACGCTCTCGGTGTGGCCGCCGACGACCGTCTGGTCGAGGGCGCGGGCGGTCTCGTCGATCTGGCCCGCGATGCGGTCGAGCAGGTCGGTGTCGTGTCGGGGGAGCAGGAGCGTCGCGACGAGCCACTCGGGGACGCCACCGGAGGCCGCGACGTCGTTCGAGGCGATGGCGACGCCCAGTTGGCCGATGCGGTCGGCCGCCAGCGAGATGGAGTCGGCGCTGACGACCAGCGTCTCGTCGCCCACGTCGATGGCGGCGGCGTCTTCGCCGGTCGCGGGGCCGACGAGGACGTCCTCGTTCGGGACGCCCGTCCGGTCGAAGACGTGTTCGACGAGTTCCTCGGCGGTGAACTTGCCCATACCTGGTCGTTCGGCGGGAGGCTGTTCGTCGTTTCGGCTTCGCCCGTGCTTTGACGGTGTGTCGGTCGGTAGTCGGTACCATGGCGTCGAACTCGAGTGCGGACCGGAGACGGCGATACCTGTCCAGTGCGGTCGTCAGCCTCGTCGGCGTCGCGATGCTCGGCGTGCCGCTCTACGACGTCTACGACGACGTCACGAGCCTCGGGTGGTCGCTCGGGGCCACGCTCGTCGAGAACTCGGTGCTGGTGGTGCTCGCGTCCGGACTGGTCGCCGGCGGCGTCTGGCTCGCGCGCCGTGACTGGGAGCCACGCCACGTCGAGACGGTCTCGACGTGGACGCTCGCCGGAACCGCCGGGACCGCGCTCGCGTTCGCGTGGGTCGGCGCGCTCCAACTGTGGTCGATGCACGCGCTCAAGCCGGTCGTCCTCGCGCTCGACGGCGTCCTCTTCGGCGCCGTCGCGACGTTCGGTGTCGGCATCTACAGCGCCCGGACCGACCGACACACGGAGGAACTCGAACGGGAGCGCGAGCGCTTCGCCGGCCTGTTCACCAACACGAGCGACGCGGTGGCCGCCCTCGGCGTCGGTGCCGACGGCGTGAGCGTGGCGATGGTCAACGACGAGTTCCGAGGGCAGTTCGGTGACGACCCCGAACGCGTCTTCGACGACGCACTGGCCGCGCTCGACGGCGTGACCGACCGACGCGACCTCGCCACACGCCTCCGCGACGGGGAGACGTTGGAGACCGACCTCCACGTCCACGGTGACACCGACGACGAACAGGGCGCGTTCCTCGTCCGATTCGTCCCCTACGAGGACCGGGACACGGCGGCCCACTGCTACCTCGTCGCCACGGACGTCACCGAGCGGAGACGGCTCGCCCGGGAGCGCGAACGGAACCACCGCCTCACGGAACTCCACCGGACGGCGAGTACGCTCCAGGAGACGACCGACGACGCGTCCGCCTGCGAGACCGCGCTGGACGCGGTCGAACGGTTGCTCGACCCGGCGCGTTCGCGCGTCGTCCTCGACGGCGATGGGGAGTCCCGTGTCTTCGAGCGGACGGCCGACGACGCGACTGCGCGACCGGAGACGACCGTCCGGTCGTGGCTCGGCGACGGGGGGTTCCTCGAAGTCGCGACCGCCGCCGAGCACCCCGACGAGTACCACCGGACGGTCGTCGACCTGCTCGGCACCCACCTCGACCGGACACTCGACCGACTCGAACGCGAACGTCGCGTCGAAGCGGAGCGCGAGCAACTCGAGTTCGTCAACCGGACGTTGCGTCACAACCTGCTCAACGACATCCAGGTCGTCAGCGCGCGCCTCCAACTCCTCGAACGCGACGACGTCGACTTCGAGGACCACCGCGACGTCGTCGCCGAACACGTCGACTCGATGGCCGAGTTCGTCCAGACGATGCGGGCCTACGTGCAGGCGCTCGTCGACGACGGCGAGCGGACGCTCGAACCGCGGTCCGTCCGGTCGGTCGTCGCCGACGAGGTCTCGAAGACGCGACGCGACTACCCGTCGGCGTCGGTCACGCTCGGCGACGTCCCCGACGTCGAAGTCGCCGCGGACGACCTCCTCGGCCCGCTCTTCGAGAACCTGTTGACGAACGCGGTCGAACACAACGACACCGACGAACCGACCGTGGTGGTCGACGGCGAACGCGAGACGGTGGGCGAAGACGGCGAGGAGGTCGTGCGGATTCGCGTCGCGGACGACGGTCCCGGCATCGAGACGGCGCGTCGCGAACGAATCTTCGAACGCGGAGAACTCGGCGAGGAGAGTTCGGGGAGCGGGTTCGGACTCTACCTCGTCGCGGAGGCGGTCGAGTCCTACGGCGGGGAGGTCACGGTCGAGGACAGCGACCTCGGGGGTGTCGCGTTCGAGGTGACGCTCCCGGTCGCGACGTGAGGAAAGGGGACGGCGGCGCTCGCGCTCAGGTCGTGTCGACGTCCGTGTACTCGCTCTCGTCGACGATCTGCATGTACGCGGCCAACTCGTCGGGGTCGAGGTCGCCGACGTGTGGTTCGGCCGCCGCCCTGACGCGGTCGAACTCGTCTTCGAGTCGCTGGAAGCGCTCGTCGTCGGCGAGTTCCGACTCGGGGTACTGCGAGCGGAGTTCGCCGAGTTTCGTGCCGATGGCGAAGAGCGCCTGGAGTTCGCGTGCGTACGTCGCCCGGACGAGGAGTCGGTCGACCGCCTCGACGACGTCCTCGCGGTCGACCGGTTTCTCCAGGTAGAGGTCGAACTCCGCGTCGACGATGTCCCAGTCGGGTTCGAGCGCGGTCAACATCGCGACCCGGGCGTTCCCCTCCTGTTCGCGGATCGCTTCGAGGGCCTCCTCGCCGGTCCTCCCCGGCATCTTCCGGTCCAGTAGGACGACGTCGACGTGCGGTCCGTACTGTTCGACGGCCTCGTCGCCGTCGGTGGCGACGATGGTCTCGAACCCCTCTTCGTCCAGCCAGAGGGCCACGGAGCGTGCGAACGCCACCTCGTCGTCGACGACGAGGACCCGGTACTCGGTGGTGTCCGGGACCGGCGCGCCCTCCCCGTCCGTCACGGACACCCCACCGGTGTCCGGGTCGGCGTCGTGAGGTGGAGTCACTAGGTAGCCGTAGGCCGGGGACGCGGAAATGCGTTGTTGCCGTCTCCCACGGTCCGTGACACCGTCGAACTGCACTCACCGACACATTCACCCGGCGCTGCGGCGAACTGGAGGACGTGTCTACGACCCGCTACCGGAACGCCTTCCTCTTCGTCCTCCTCGCGACGCTGTTCGGCTGTTCGTTCGTGGCGATCAAGGCGGGGTTGACCGCGCTCCCGCCGCTCTTCTTCGCGGCACTCCGCTTCGACGTCGCCGTTCCGTTGCTCCTCGGGTACGTCGCGTGGCGACACGACTCGTGGCTCCCGCACTCGCGTGGTGACTTCGCGGCGCTCGGCGTGAGCGCGGCGACCATCATCGCGGCGAACAACGGTCTCCTGTTCCTCGGCCAGCAGACGATCACTCCGGCGGCCGCCTCGGTCCTCTACGGTCTCAACCCGATTCTCGCCCCCGTCTTCGCGTTCGCCCTGCTCGGCCAGCGTCTCGACGTGCGGGGCGTCGTCGGCATCCTGCTCGGACTCGTGGGCGTCGTCGTCATCGTCGACCCCTCGCCCGCGACCTTCACCAGCGGGTCGACCGTCGGGCAACTGTGCGTCCTCGGCGCGGCCGCGGCGATCGCACTCGGGAGCGTCCTCACCCAGCGTTTCGAGCCGTCGATGGACAGCATCCCGCTGACCGCGTGGTCGATGGCCCTCGGGGCGCTCGTCCTCCACGTGACGAGCGTCGCCGTCGGCGAGTCGGTCGCGGACGTGGCGCTGACGCCGGTCGTGGTCGCGTCGGTGCTCGTCGTGGGTATCTTCTCGACCGCCCTCGCCTACCCGATCTACTTCACGCTCATCCGCCGCGTCGGCTCGGTCCGGGCGAACCTCGTCGCCTACGTGGTCCCCATCGTCGCCGCCGTCGTCGGGTGGCTCCTCCTCGGACAGGCGGTCACGCTGAACACCGTCGCCGGCTTCTGTATCGTCGTCGCCGGTGTCGCGCTCCTCGAACGCCGCGTGGTCGTGGCCGAACTGGATCGACTCCGGTCGGCGGTCGACGGCGCGTCGGGATAGGGTCCCGTCGTCGAGTCAGAAGACGAGCGGCCAGACGACGAGGAAGGTGGCGAGCATCGTCACCGTCGTGACGAGGATCAACAGGAGGTCGAGGCGGACGCCCGCCCGGAGCATGTGTTCGCGGGTGAGACTGCCCGTTCCGAACGCGATGGCGTTGGGTGGCGTCGCGACCGGGAGGGCGAAGCCGAAACTCGCGGCGACGGCGCCCGTGACCGCGAGGAACACGGCGGCCGTCTCGCCGGTCGTCCCGAGCGACGCCGCGTATCGGGGGCCAATGGTGACGAGGACGGGCGCGAAGATGGCGACGACCGCTGTGTTCGAGGCGAGTTCGCTGAGGAAGACCGTGACCGCGACGACGGCGAGCGCGACGACGAGGATGGACGCGCCGACGAGTTGCCCGAACGTCGCCTCGGCGAGCCAGCGAGTCGCGTCGGTCGCCGCGAGTCCGTTCGCGAGTGCGAGACCGCCGCCGAGGAGGACGAGCGTCCCCCAGTCGATGGCCATCACGTCGTCCCACTCGATACAGTCCGTCACGAGGAGTGCCGGGACCGCGGCGAGGCCGACGAGGACGTAGAACAGCACGCCCTGGTGGGCGGTCCCGACGATACTCCCCGCGCCGCCGAACAGCGTGGCGTACCACGCGGGCGGCAACACCCCCTCGAAGAGGAAGTCGAGGCCGCCGAGTACCCACAGTCCGGCCGTGAGTGCGGTGATGGCGAGCGTCCGCCGTCCGGCGGGTGATAGCGGCCCCATCGCCGCCAACGCCGTCTCGGCGTGGGCCTGGGCGCGGCCGACCTCCTCGACCTCCGGCGGGAAGAGGTAGAATGCGAGGAGGTACCACGCGAGCGGGAGGCCGACCGCGACGAGGGGGAGTCCGACGACGAGCCAGTCGAGGAAGCCGATGTGGACGTCCAGCGCGGCGTCGAGTTGGGCGACGACGATGGCGTTCGGCGGCGTCCCGATGATGGTACCGACGCCGCCGATACTGGCCGCGTACGCCGTCCCGAGCAGGAGCGACACTTCGAGGTTCGACGCTGTCCGTGGCTCGACCTGTTCGGGCCGTTCGGGCCGTTCGCCTCGTTCGTCTGGTTTGGACTGTTTGCCCCGATCTCCCGGTTCCGCCCGATCTCCCGGTTCCGCCCGATCGGCCGGTTCTCCCGTCGCGTCCGGTCGGGTCGGCGTTCCGTGGTGTCCGTGGATCTCGCGGGCTACACCGAGTGCGATGGGGACCATCATCGCCGTCGTCGCGGAGTTGGAGACCACCATCGAGAGCAGTGCCGTCGCGACCATGACGGCGAGTACGAGTCGTCGCGGCGACGTTCCGAGACGGGCGACGAGTCGATAGGCGATGCGTCGGTCGATGCCGTGTCGCTGGAGCGCCTCCGCGAGGACGAACCCGGCGAGGAGTAAGAAGACGACCGGGTCGGCGAACCCCGCGAGCGCACCGGCCATCGTCGGGAAGACGCCGAACAGGGTGAGGAGGATCGGGACACAGAGTGCCGTCGCGGGGAGCGGGAGCCCTTCGGTGATCCAGAGGACGGCCGCGAACACCATCGTCGCGAGCGCGAACGTCCCTGCCGCGGAGAGTCCGTGAAGTGGCACGACGAGCAGGACGCCCATCGCGGCGAACGCACCGAAGAGGCCGAGTGTGGTCCGTGGCACGGCGATCACCGCGACGACCGCACGACGTCGACTCGCGCGTGAGAGTGGCTCGGCCTCGACGTGTGTTCGGTCGGTGTCACTCGTCTCGACGGAGGCGCTCCCGACGTTCCTCGAACTCCTCGTCCGTGAGTTCGCCGCGCGCGTAGGCCACTCGGAGTTCTTCGAGGGCCGGGTCGGCGGTCTCGGCCACGCCGCCATCGCCGGCGAGGACTCGGTACACCACGTAACCGACGCCGCCCAGCGCGAGGAACCAGAGCAGCATCATCCCGAGCCCCCACAGCGGCGAGTAGCCGCCCATCCCGCCGTAGCCGCCCATCGTCCCCCCGTACCAACCCATCATGCCCATCATCGGCATCGCGAGGGCCATCATCAGCAGTGGGAGCAGGAGGACGAGTCCGAGAACGACGACTAGCGTCCGGAGCGCGCGGTCGCTGGACCGACGTGGCGGTTCAGTGCTCATGTACGAGGTGTGGACGGGGTGAGCCATATTCGTTGCCCCCGTGGCCACGTCGGGCGGTTCGACCCGCCGAGCGACGTCGGACGGCCGAGCTAGGAAGATTGTACGAACTCGTTGTGACAGATTTGCCAGTTTTGACGGTTTTGATGGACGAGAGTGCCGGAGGCGTAGGCTACAAACCGCCCGGCGGCGACCGTCCGGTATGGCCGACGACTACGAGTTCGAGACGGAGATCCGGGTTCGGTTCCGCGACCTCGACCCGATGGACCACGTGAACAACGCCGTCTACTCGACCTATCTCGAACAGGCACGGGCCGACTACTTCCGCGAAGTCGTCGACGTGACGCTCGCCGACGTCGACACGGTCCTCGCCTCGCTCTCGATCGACTTCCACCGCCCCATCGAACCGGACGAGACGGTCACTATCGCGTTGACGGTCTCCGACCTCGGAACCTCCTCCCTCTCGATGGAGTACGAGGTCCGACGCGGCGACGGCGCGGTCGCGGCGACGGCCGAGACCGTCCAGGTCGCCTACGACCGGGAGACCGAGAGTTCGCGCCCCATTCCCGACGAGTGGCGCGAGACCATCGAGGCGGCACGGTAGCGACACCGTCGCACTCCCGAACCGGACGGGCCAGCAAAACCGGTTGTGACGGTTCGTCCGATTCGTCCGGTCCGGCCGGTCCGTCCAGTTCGGGTAGCCGAGCGACCGCGGAGTGTGTACCGCCGACGTGTAGCAGTTCTTCGCCTACGTCGGCTGTTCCGCCCAGTTCGACCGCCCCAGCTATCTCGGCCGTCCCGTCTATCTCGACTGTCTCACCCATCCCGCTCGTCACACACGGTCTGGCTGTCAAAACTGTCCAAACTATCTTGCGGAACCGTACCCTCTGTGTCGAGTCTCTCGGGACCCAGTGAGGTCGACGGGGAGTACGGGTACGCGTTCAGGCCGCCGCGAACCCGATCTCCTCGGCCGTCGCGAGCGCGTACGTGAGGAGGAAGACGAAGTAGACGACGACGAGTCCGCCCAGCGCCTTGAAGCGGAAGAGGCGGAGGTCGTCGGACTCCTCCGCCGCGGCGGCCTCGAAGCGCTCGCGCTGGTCGTCGGTCAGTTCGTCCGGGTGTGTCTGCCCCTCGTGGAGCGCGCGGATGCGCTCGGTCGGGAAGGGCGCGCCGCAGTGGTCACAGGTCGGGGCGTCGGCGTCGTCCGGGACGGCGTACGCCTGCTGGGTGTTCGTGCTCATGTGTAGGGTGGTGCGCTGAACGGTCGGGTGACGATCCAGAGGCTAGTCATGGTGTAGAACACCATCACCACGGTGACGGCGTACTGACTCCGCAGGGCTTGCACCCGGTCGGGGAAGGCGCCGTAGGCCGCGCTGTGGGCCACCCAGATGGCGACGAGGTGGCCGAGCAGGACGAAGGCGACCGGGAGGACGCCGACCCACCCGGGCAGTGAGAGGAGGAGGGGGTTGCTCGACCCCGAGAGGGGCGTCAGGACCGCCTGGACCAGTGCGGGCGAGAGTTGCAGGAAGTACGAGAGGTAGTGTGCGAGGTGGTAGGCCGCGGCGATGGCCACCAGCGAGGGGGCGAACAGTCGGGCGAGGTTCCCGGCGGTCCGGTAGGTCGGCGCGATTCGGCGAGCGGTCCGGCAGGCACCCCAGTAGACGCCGAGGAAGACGGCGTAGCCGACGGCGAGGAGGCCCGGGTAGAGCAGCGCGGACGGGAGTCCCGCACCGACGAGAGCGGTCGCGACGTCCGTCCACAGCGGCGTCCCGGTGAAGCCGTCGAACGTGGTCGCCCAGACGAGCGCGACGACGAACGCGGCCTCCGAGTCGTCCGCGGGTTCGGCCTCGACGGCGGCCATCCCCGGGAACTTCAGTTCGAGTCCCGACTCGCCGCGCTGGATCGGGGCGACACAGCCGTAGAGGCGGAACACGCGCGCGACGGGGTCGAGGTCGTCGAACCACGTCTCGCGGCCGACGAGCGCCGCCCCGAGGCAGACGACCCCGAGGTAGGCCACGACGAGCGCTGCGAGCGTCCGCGGGTCGTCGGCGACGGGACTCACGACTTCGACCCAGACGAGTGTGAGGAGGGCGACCACGCTCGGCCACGCGCCGAGCGACCCGTCGTAGTCGAGGAGTCCCTCGTCGAGCGGGAGCGTGAGGGTCCGGAAGGGGTCGAGTGCGGGCCAGGAGTTCCCGACCAGGTAGACCGTCATCGTGTAGCCGGCCCACCAGCCGGCCCAGACGAGGAGGATGGCGGCGTTCCGCATCGCTTCGGTCGGGCCGAAGAAGCCGGAGACGAGCACGAGTCCGAGTCCGAGGAGGCCGACGGCGCGGCCGGTCCACTGCAGGGCACTTCGCGGGAGGGAGAGCGGGCGGGCCGCGCGGTGGACCCAGGTGAGGAACTCCCGGTCGGTGGCGAAACTCGCCAGCAGGAACGACGCGCCGACGACGCCGCCGCCGGTCGCGAGGAAGAGCCACGTCGGGACCGGCGTCCCGCCCTCCTGCGTGGCGGCGAGTCCGCCGTGGGCGCTGGCGACGCCGGCGAACAGCGCCAGCGCGGCGACCCCGGCGAGGAGCCGTCGAAGAGACCGAGTCGACATACCCGTCGGTTGGGAAGTGAGCCGTGTCTATGTATCGGTTCGAGGTCCGACCCCAATCCCTCCATATCTCGGCTACGGCGGCCGATATCTCGCGAACGTGCGCCATATCTCAGTTGTGGGGCCGATAGCCGAGAAATCGGGCCCATATCTCAGATATGGGCCGAACAACTGAGAAACGTACGAGGGTGGGCGTCGCCGAACGGGCATCAGACTCAACACGTCGGTGGACGACGCTTCGAGTGTACGATGTCCACCGAAATCGTCGAACACGCACGGGAGTACGACGCCTTCGAGTCGGACGAGGACGCCGAGGAGACGGTCCTCGCGGTCCTGGAGACGTTCGCCGAGCGACTCTCGGAGGGCGAGGCCGAGGACCTCGCGGAACTCCTCCCCGAGAAGTACGCCGAGGAACTGCGGATGCCGGCGCCGCGACACCCACAGGAGTACTCGCTCGCCGAGTTCCTCGACCGCGTCGAGCGTCGCGCCGACCTCGACTACGACGAGCGCGAGGAGAAGGCGGCGGCCGCGGCGACGGCCATCGCCGACGCGGTCCACGGCGAGGAACTCGACCGCGCCCGCGAACAACTCCCCGAGGAGTACGACCGCCTCTTCGCGGCCGAGGCGTAGGCGCGTCCCGTCGACCCCCGGCGCGACGGCCGTAGAACTAACTCACCGGTCCCCGTCTCTTCTCGTATGGGATTCAGCCTCACGGACGAGCAGCGCGCACTGCGTGATTCGGTTCGGGAGTTCGCACAGGAGCGGATTCGCCCGCGAGCCATCGAACTCGACCGGAACGGGACGTACCCCGAGGACATCCTCGCCGAACTCGGCGAGCGTCGACTCACCGGACTGACGATTCCCGAGACCTACGGCGGCCGCGGCGAGGGGCCGGTCGAACTCGCCGTCGTCACCGAGGAACTCGCGGCGGCGTTGATGCCCGTCGCGAGCGCGGTGGCCCTCCACCTCGGCGTCGCCGAGGTAATCGAACGTTTCGGTACCGAGGCCCAGCGTGAGCGCTTCCTCCCCGAGATGGCCACCTTCGATACCGTGGGCGCACTCGGCCTGAGCGAGGCCGACGCCGGCAGCGACAAACTCCGGATGGAGACGACCGCCGAGCGCGAGGGAGACGTCTGGACGCTCGACGGCCACAAGCAGTGGGTGACCAACTTCCTCGACGCCGACGAGGTGCTCACCTACGCGAAGACCGGACCCGACGCCGACGCGCCGCACAACGTCACCGCCTTCCTCGTCCCCGCCGAGCGTTTCGAGATCGAGGAGGTGTGGGAGACGACGGGTGCACGCCCGGTGAAGGCGGTCCGTGTCCGCCTCGACGACGTCTCGGTCCCCGACGACCGGCGGGTCGGCGCAGTCGGCGAGGGATACGTGAACCGGGGCGACCTCACGACCGGTGTGAACGTCCCCGCACGCGGCGTCGGCATCGCCCGTGCCGCACTCGACGACACCGCGGCGTACGTGAGCGACCGCGAGCAGTTCGACCAGCGCATCGGTGACTTTCAGGGTGTCCGCTGGGGCGTCGCGAAGATGGCCCGCCGGGTGGACAGCGCCCGCCTCCTCACGCTTCGGGCGGCGGACCGCGCGGCGCGGGGCGACGCCACCGACCGGGCGTTCCCCGCGGCGAAGATCGACGCCACCGAGGCGGCCGTCGAGAACGCCAACGACGCGATGCAGTTCCACGGCGGCGTCGGCTACACGACCGAACACCACGTCGAGCGCTACCTGCGCGACGCACGGTTGCTCACGCTCGCAGGCGGGCCGAACGAACTCCACAAGGACTCGCTGGCCGACACGGTCCTCGACGGGGCCGACGAAGAGTGAGTCGCGACGGCGCGGCCGCTACGGCTCGATGCTACGTCTCGGTCTCCCGCAGTCGGGCCGTGACGAGTGCGTCGACGTTGTAGAGGAGGATACCGACGGAGAGCAGCGAGACGACGAGGTAAGTGAGGTACTGGAGCGGGCCGCCGAGCGCGCTCCCGACGAAGCCCCCGACGATACCGACGGCCGTGAGTTCGGCCCACGTCACGACGACACGCGAGGCGAGCAACGAGTTGGCCATCGTCAGTACCCCTCCCCGGCCTCGATGGGGCCGCCGAACGCCGAGTAGAGGACGGCGAAGTAGAGACAGACGAGCGGGAGCAAGAACACCGCGCCGATGGAGACGAGGTTGAGCGAGAGCGTCCCCACGATGCCCTCGGCGACCGTCGTCCGGGCGGCGGGGTCGACGTACGGGTACATGAGTCGGGCGACGAGCGCGACCAGTCCGAAGACGAGTCCGGCGACGGACGCGAACGCGGCGTAGTAGCGGTCGCGTCGTGTCGCGACGACGTAACCCGCCGTGAGGAGGACCGTCAGCACGACGAGTCCGAGACCCAGCGGCGAGAGGAGTCGCTGGCGGAGCGACGGAGCACTCAGGCCGACGGTCGCGAGGACGGCGACCGCGAGGACGAGGTAGGCGACGGCGGACCAGACGCCGTACGGTCGGAGCGCGTCGCGGAGGTCCCCACGGACCTTCAGCCGGGTGAACGCCACGCCGTCGACGACGGTGAGGGCGACGACCGCGACGCCGACGAGTGCGGCGCGCGGCGAGAAGGCGTGGGGCGCGCCGAACAGCCAGAGGCCGACGAACGTCCCGAGGAAGAACGGGGCGGCGACGCTCCCGACGACGAACGACCGGCCCCACCAGCGCTGCCACGTCTCGTCGTGGCGCTGTTCGTACATCTCGGGGGCGAGTCCGCGGAGGATGAGCGCCGCGAGGATGGCGAACATCAGCAGGTAGTAGCGGGTGAAGAGCGCGGCGTAGACGCTCGGGAAGACCGCGAAGAGGACGCCGCCGAAGACGACGAGCCACACCTCGTTGCCGTCCCAGAACGGGCCGACGACCGCGAGGAGTTGTTCGCGTTCGTGGTCGTCGTCGCGGAGGACGAACAGTGCGCCGACGCCGAAGTCGAAGCCGTCGAGGAAGAGGAACGCGCCGAGGATAGCGAACGTGAGCGCGAACCAGAGGTCGGCGAGCGGGAGACCGAACAGCGGTCCGGCGGCGAGTCCGCTAGTCATCGTCGCTCACCTCCGTGGTCTCCGCGGTCGGCCCGGTGGCCGTCGCGTCCGCCGTCACGAGATCCTCCTCCGGCGGCGGTCCCTGCCGAATGACGCGGGCAATGACGTAGACGTAGAGCACGAGCAGGAGGAAGTAGCCCACGGCGAAGCCGACGAGCGTTATCGTCGCTTCCGTCCCGGTGAGACCGGACGAGACGCCCTGTGGTGTCTCCATCACCCCGTGGATGAGCCACGGTTGGCGGCCCACCTCGGTGACGATCCACCCCGTCTCGACGGCGACGAACCCGAGGAGTGAGGACCCCATCAGCGCCTTGTGGAGCAGGTCGTCCTCGAACAGTTCGCCGCGCCACCATCGGTAGGCGCCCCAGAAGGCCAGCAGGACGAACCAGAAGCCGAGGCCGACCATCATCCGGAACGACCAGAAGACGATGGCCACCGGTGGGTGTGGCTCTTCGAAGGTCTCGAGCCCACGTATGGTGGCGCTGGCGTTGCCGCCGCTGGCGAGCCACGAGGCACCACCCGGTATGCCGATGCCGAAGAGGTCCTTCGCGCGTGGGTTCGTCAGGTCCTGGAGGTCCGTCGGGAAGGCGATGATGTACTCGGGGACGTGGGACTCGGTCTCCCAGACGGCCTCCATCGCCGCGAACTTCTGCGGTTGGGTCTCGTAGACGTGGCGGGCGTAGGCGTCGCCCTGCGCGACCTGCAGGGGCGCGGTGACGAGGAGGACGACGAGGGCAATCTTCAGGGACTTCTCCCAGAACTCGACGTTCTGGATGGAGTAGCCCCAGACGTGGTGTCGGAAGACGTAGTAGGCGGCGACGCCGGCCATGAAGAGCGCGACGGTCTCGACAGCCGCCGTCTGCATGTGGGTGTACATCCACGGGAAGCGCGGGTTGAGGTAGGCGGCCATCGGGTCGGTGAGTTTCACGACGCGGTGGCCGTTTTGCACCACGACTTCGAACCCGCGTGGCGTCTGCATCCAGGAGTTCACGATGAGGATCCACAGCGCGGAGAGCCAGGAGCCGACGGCGACGGCGAGTCCCGAGAGGAAGAAGAGGCGGTCGCTCACGCGCTCGCGCCCGAAGAGGAAGATGCCGAGGAACGTCGCCTCCAGCATGAACGCCATCATGCCCTCGACGGCGAGCGGGCCGCCGATGATTTGGCCCGCCATCGTCGAGAACGCACCGAAGTTGGTGCCGAACTCGAACTCGAGGACGATACCCGTGACGGTCCCGACGACGAAACTGATGGCGAACACCGTCCCCCAGAAGCGTCGGAGTTGCTCGTACACCGGTGGGCCGTCCCGGACCTCCTTCCACGTGAAGTAGACGAGGAACGGGGCGAGACCCATGCTCATCACCGGGAAGATGATGTGGACGATGGTGGTGAGCGCGAACTGTAACCGACTCGCGGCGACAGGGTCTACCATGGCGGGCGTGGTTGTCGGTGGTACTCGGCGGGGGTGGTTAACGTTTGTTGCAGGTCCACACGGCGAGGCCGAAACTGGCAGACGGCGTTCACACTTGCTCCTCTCGGACAAGACTAACCAACGTCACCGACGAATCTCACGAACTGAAAATCGGGAGAGGGGGTTTATCCATCCGTCTCGTATCGTGGAGTAGAGACCGTTTCCGCACCCGGAAGCCGTGTGCGAATCACTCACACTCGACGGCGCGAACGTGCCGTCGAACTCCCCCACCATGAACTCGCTGCCAGTCCCCTCCGAATCGGTCGAATCGGCCAACAGTCGTCTCCTCTCGCTCGGGTCGCTCCTCGTCGTCGGGAGCCTCGCGCTCGCCGCCCAGTTCTACCGCCACGGCGACGTCGTCGGTGCACTGAGCATGCTCCTCGTCGTCGCCGCCGGCGTCCTCTTCTTGGGTATCGGCTTCTCGCCGAACGCGGACTAGTTCTCGCCTTCGTCCTCGAAGGAGTCGACGACCCGCCGGGAGAACTCGACTTCGGTGAGGTCGCCGGCTTCGAGCGCCCGCATCCAGTCGGGGTCGACGCGCCAGGTCACCAGCGGCTCGCCGTCGAGGTCGGTCACCGTCGCCTCGACGCCACCGAGCGGCCAGTCGCGCTCCTCGAAGAGGTCGCGGAAGACGTTCACGACCTTCCCCGCCTCCCGCGGTGGGACCCGGCCGTGCTCGTCGCCCGCGATGGACTCGTACTCGACGCGGTAGACGGCCCCGTCGCGTTCGACCTCGCGCAGGTAACAGCCGAGACTCGTCAGCCGCGACTCTAGCTGGAACGCCTGGATCTCGTCCGACTCGTCGCCCATACAGGGTGTGTCGGCTAGAGGGAGAAAGCGTTTGCCCGACGTCGTCGGGCGACGGCGTCGGGACCACGGGACCGTCGGGCCGTCGGCGAGCCACAACCATGAGGATACCGTCGTCCCTACGTCGAGACGAATGGAGGACCCCGACCTGCCGCCGAGCGCGAAACTCGTCCTCAAAGTACTGGAGTACGAGGGGCCGCTGACCCAACAGGAGATCACCGAGGAGACGCGCCTCCCCCAGCGGACGGTCCGCGACGCGCTCGACCGCCTCCTCGAAGAGGGCATCGTCACCAAAGAGCCCTACTTCCGGGACGCACGGCAGTCGCAGTACGCTATCGCCGACGCGGCCCTCCCCGAGCGCGACCAGTCCGCCTCCCAGGAGTCGGACTGGGCAGGGAGGTAGTACGTCGTAAGTAGGTTTCGAGAGGTAACTATTTCCGTCGGGGTACGCTACGGAGTGACGAGTATGTCGGACGCGTCGCAACTCGAAGTCTGGTGTGCGGGGGAGAACTGGTGTCCGATCACGTCCACGGCCTCCGTCATCGGCAAGAAGTGGCACCCGGTCATCATCCACCGGTTGCTGAACGACGGCCCACTCGGCTTCAACGCCCTCCAGGAGGAAGTCGACGGCATCTCCTCGAAGGTCCTCTCGGACAGTCTCGACGACCTGGAGGAGAAGTGTCTCGTCGACCGGGAAGTCGTCAACGACAAACCGGTCCGCGTCGAGTACTCGTTGACCGAACTCGGCCACTCCCTCGAACCCGTCATCACGGCGATGCGTGACTGGGGGACGGAGCACCTCGAACGCCCGGCCGACGGTCCCGCCGAGTAGTCGTTCTCACCGGCCGAGGTCGTAGAACTCCTCGTTCGGCCGCATGTCCGCGACCGTGGCCATCCGGTTCGAGAGGTTGAACACCGCCACCACGCTCGCGACGTCCCACACCTCCTCCTGTGAGAATCCCGCCTCGCGGAGCGCCTGCACGTCGGCGTCGTCGACGCGGCCGGGTTCCTCCGTGAGTTTCTCCGCGAAGTCGAGCATCGCGCGGTGTCGCTTCGAGAGGTCCGCCGTCCGGTGGTTGGTCGCGAGTTGGTCGGCGAGTTGCGGGTCGTCGGCGTAGATTCTGCAGAGCGCGCCGTGTGCGACGACGCAGTACAGACAGTCGTTCACGCCGCTGACCGTCACGACGAGCATCTCGACTTCCGCACGCGAGAGGGGTGTCGACTCGACGAGCGCGTCGTGGTAGTCGAAGAAGGGACGGAAGTGCTCGGGTTTGTAGGCGAAGGCGTCGAACACGTTCGGCGTGAACCCGGCCTCTTCGGTCTCCGCCTCGATTCGTTCGCGGACGTCCTCAGGCAACTCTTCTCGGTCGGGGACGGGGAACCGTCCCATGGCTTCGTCTCCCATACACCACCCCTGTCGCCGAGCGCCAAGTAGGTTGTCCCGGCACTGCGTCGAGGGTGTACCCGACTCCGTAGACAGAACGCAGATACGCCCGCGGGTCCGACGTTCGGGCGATGGTGGACGTCGACCCCCTCGAACCCGACGCGCTCGCCGACGCCTTCTCCGGGTACGACGACCCGGCACACCGGCGGCGCCGCGCACAGCTCCGCGACCGCCTCGAACGCGGGTCCCTCGACGCACTCGTCCTCACCGCCGAGTGCTCGATTCCGGACGGGTGGGTGGCGGCGATGCGCGAACGCGTCGGTCGGTCGGGCACCTCGGCGAACCGCGTTCGGTTGACGCTCGCCCTCGCCGCGTTCCTCGACCGGGCGGGTCACGACCTCGACGCGACCGGGACGTGGGACGGTGAGGGTGACGAGTCGCGGCCGCTCTACGACGCTACCCACTTCGGCGGGCAAGTCGACGCCGCCCACGTCGACCTCGTCGTCGACGCCGACGTCGCGACGCTCGCCGGGGACGTCGGCTACGTCTCGCCCGACGTGCTCGCCCACGCGGACAAGCGGGTCCGCCTCGAACGCGGCGACCGCGTCGTCCTCACCGCACCGTTCTCCGCCCGCGACGGCGACCGCTTCCGGTTCTACGCCTTCGCGACGCCCGAAACGCCGCTTGCGGAGGCGCTGTTCCCGGACCCCGACGTCTCGCCCTGACGCGTCACGGCGAGAGGACTTACGTGGTCGCCGCTCGCACCGCCGCACATGGGCGACTCGGTCGAACTCTACGCCTTCAACAGCGGCGACTGGGAGTACGAGTACAGTTCGATGATGCGCCTCCAGCGTCCGGGTGACTCCTACCCCTCGCTGTGCCCGTTCTACCTGATAGACCACCCCGAGGCGACGGTGCTCGTGGACACGGGCGTGAGCCACGACCTCGTCGAGAACCCCGCGGAGTACGGCGCCTACGGCGCGCCACACTTCGAAGCGTTCGCCGCCGACGAGATCCACACCGAGGAGTTCCGGCCCGCCAGCGAGCAGATTCGCGACGTCGGCGTCGACCCCGAAGACGTCGACTTCGTCGTGATGACCCACCTCCACCTCGACCACGCGGGCGACGTCGACTCCTTCCCCGAGGCGGAGTTCCTCGTCCAGCAGGACGAACTCGCGTACGCGTGGTGGCCCGCCGACCCCATCCAGCGGAAACTCTACGTCGAGGGCGACTTCGGCGTCCTCCGGTCGCCGGAGTTCGACGTGACCGCCATCGAGGGCCACCACGACCTCTTCGGCGACGGGAGCGTCGAGTGCGTCCCGACGCCCGGACACACCGCCGGTCACCAGTCGGTCGTCGTCGAACTCGACGAGGCGGGCACCGTCGTCCTCGGCGGCGACGTCGCGTTCACCGACGAGGCGGTCGAGCGCGACCTCCAACCGCCCTTCGCGTGGGACACGGAGGAGGCGCTCCGGTCGACGCGTCGCCTCCGCGACCTCGTTCGCCGGGAGGACGCCGACTGCTACCTCGCCCACGACCGCGAGCACCACGAGGCACTCCCGACCCCGCCGGAGTCGCTGGAGTAGAACGCGGTTCCGACGCTCGTCACTCAGCAGAGGCAGGCGGTACCCTTTACCGGCCCGCCCGAGTAGCAGGTTGGAGATGCGAAACTACACGATTGGACGCGTCTGGGACATCCCCATCCGCGTCAACATCTCCTTGCTCGTCTTCTTGCCGGTGCTCGCGTGGCTCATCGGCAGCGGGACGCAGATCGAGGTGTACACGTCGTACATCAACACGTTCGCGCCGACGGCACTCGACCCGGCGACCCTCCAAGCCGGCAACACTCCCTGGATCGTCGGCGTCGGCGCCGCGGTCGCGTTGTTCACCAGCGTCGCCATCCACGAACTCGGCCACTCGTGGGCGGCGATGCGCTACGGCATCCAGACGGAGTCCATCACGCTCTGGATCCTCGGCGGTCTCGCCGCCCTCTCGGAGATGCCCAAGGAGTGGAACCGCGAACTCTGGATCGCGCTCGCCGGCCCCGTGACGAGCGTCCTCGTCGCCGCGGCCGCCTACCTCGTGGTCCTCGTCCTCCCGGCGTCGACGCCGATACTCGCCTTCGTCTTCGGGTGGGCGGTCGTGACGAACCTGCTGCTCGCGGTGTTCAACATGCTGCCCGCGTTCCCGATGGACGGCGGGCGCGTCCTCCGCGCACTCCTCGCCCGGAGCCAACCCTACCCGGTCGCCACCCGCCGCGCCGCCCGCGTCGGCACGCTGTTCGCCGTCGGCTTCGCGGTGGTGGGCGTCCTCTCGTTCAGCCCGATGATGCTCCTGCTCGCGCTGTTCGTCTACGGCGCGGCCACCTCCGAGTCGCGGACCGTCGCGCTCGACGCCGCGCTCGAAGGCCTGACCGTCCGCGACGTCACGACGGTCGAGAAGCCGACCATCGACGCCGACGCGTCGCTGAACGAGTTCGTCGACGAACTGATGCGGACGCGCAAGCAACTCTTCTTGGTCGAGGAGCACGGCCGCGTCGTCGGTACGGTCTCGATGGCCGATCTCCAGCGCGCCTCGAAGATCGACCGCGAGGCGATGCGCGTCTCCGACGTCATGGTCACCGACCACCCGCGTCTCACACCCGACGACGACGCATTCGAGGCGCTGGCCACGCTCGCCGGCGACCGTCGCGGTGTCGCCTTCGTCGAGGTCGACGACGAGACCGTCGGCGCAGTGACTCGCGAAGACTTCACCGAGTTGCTCTCCTTCCAGAAAGAGTTCGTCGCCTGACCGTTCGGACGACCCAGTTTTTTCGAGTCGACCGTCACGGGAAAATTGTCGGACTCTTCGGGTGGATAGTCGGTGGAAGTGACTGCTTCGAGAGACTACAGATAGCCATTACGTTGAATTCCTCACACCACCAATGCCATTGACATCCTCCCCCGCCTGAAGGCGGGGGTTCCCGAGCGTTGGGATATTGTGGTTTACGGTGCGGCTTGTTCTCGCGGTGTGAATACACCGCTTGTCTGGTCGAACTGGTACACCGATGGCTGTGCCAACCAGCCGTTACTCCTATCCCCGGACGAACTGTCCGCTGGATTCAGAGGTACTTTCCGGATATTTTCTGCGCCATTCACGTCTGCGTTCGCGACGAGATCGCACTTGTCACAAACATACAGACCGCGTTCGACACGATTCGAGTCGTCTTCACGCCCGCAACACGAGCAGGTTCGGGATGTCCTACGTTCATCGACCTGTTCGACCGCGATACCGTGCATCTCGGCTTTGTAGGTGAGCAGGTTCGTGAACCGATCGAACGCCCATCCGTGGAGGTCGAGATTGCCGTGTGGCCCCCAATTCTTGGCTTCACCAGCCTCGTCCTCACGAACGCCTTCGAGATCGCCGATCGCGATTTGCCCGATTCCTTTCTCGACGCATCGGTCGACGATATGCTTGGCGAGCGTGTGGAAGTAGTGCGTTCGTCGATTCGACCACTTCCGATGGAGACGCTCGACCCGTGTCGAGGTTGAATCATCGGAGCGGGCGATACGTTTCCCGAAGTAGTAGCCGTCTTCTTTGAGACAGTCGAGCGGGTAGAGTTCTGCAGTCTCGTCCTCGTAGGCGAGTGTCGCGAACGTACAAATGCCGAGATCGATCCCGGTAGTTTGCTCGCCGGGAGCGTTGGGCACGTCGAGTTCGCGTTTACAGACGAAGTGTAGTTCCCACTCGTCGCCCGTCCAGACTGCCCGAACCTGCTGGACGCTCGTGACGTCACCAAGGTCGACATCGGGACGAGTCTGATACTCACAGAGGATGAAATCCGCCCAGTAGTCTTTGGTGTTGTCGCCTTTCGAGAGGCGGACGTGGTCGTGTTTCGTGTCGAGTTTGAAGCCGGCGTTTTTGAACGTGACCGTGCTGCGCGGGTGTTCATCACCGCGCTTGCGGTAGCCGGGTGGGTTCGCGCGGGTATCGCCGTTCTGTCGCTTGCCGTACCAAGAGCGGAACGCTTCAGCGAGTTCTTGCAGAACGCGCTGACTTGACTGCGAGTGCAGATCATCATAGCGCTCGTGACTCTTGAGATACGACGTGAGTTCATCATGCTCTGGAATATAGCCGATCTCGTCCCAGATGCGAGCGGAAGTCCAGCGACCAATATTCCAGAGTTTCGAAGCGGCAAAACCGAGGGCGTCAAGATCGCCAGCGACCTGCGAGCGGTTTTGAATACTCGCTTTGTAGGTTCGCGTGACGACCTTTTTCGCCATACGTAACCTATGTCGAGAGAGCGACTTGAAGGTTCAGATTTCCGCGTGTGGAATATCCGGCTCTGACCGTGGAGCGTGCCCCAGTCGTCGGATTCATTCTGTCCCCGAAGGGGCCAGGCATTCTCCTTCGATTAATGTGAACTGTCTGTGAGGGCAAACTATCCACCGAGGTACTGGGACGAAACCCGACGTCCGGCACAGTGTTCTGCCTGTTCAATTGACCTCGCTCACTTCCTCCGACGCCGGACTTGTATCCACGTCGCACCGAACTCTTCGGACACTCTCGCCGAGCTGGACCGTCCCACTTCTGCGGCTTGAAGCGGGTAAACGGTCGACTTCCCTCGCCTACTCGGTCAACAGACCGACGTCGTCGGCGAGCAGTTCGCTCCAGCCGAGCAGTTCTTCGTCGGCGCCGAAGCGCGCACTACACTGGAGACCGAGCGGGAGGCCCTCACCGGTCTCGTCGACCGGGAGCGTCACCGTCGGGAGGCCGCTGTGCGTCCACGGGAGGTTCATCACCGGGTCGCCCGTGTCGTCGATGCCCTCCGGCGCAGGGCCGGGTGCGGCGGGGCTGACCCACACGTCGATGCCGTGTTCGTCCATCGCGTCGTGGAGGGTTTCGTGGAGGTCGTGGCGACCGCGTCGGCCGGCCGCGAGTTCGGGGACGCCGACTTCGTCGCCTTCGGTCACGAGGTCGCGTGTCTCCGGGGCGTAGTCGTCGGAGTGGTCGGGGTACCACCCCCGCTCGCGGTGGACGAGCGCCATCTCGCCGGCCATCAGTCGTTCGTGGCGCTCGTTCACGGCCTCGACGTCGTCGAGCACGTCCGTCCGTACGATCTCGTAGCCCGCCTGGTCGAGCGCGTCGAGTTGGGCCTCGAACCGTCGGCGGCCGACCTCGTCGGCCTGGTCGAGGTACGCCTCGGCGGGGACACCGAGCGTCGGCCGGAACCCGGACTCGGGGAGGGTGTCCCAGTCGTCGCAGAGGACCGCGGCGGCGAGTTCCGCACCTGCGACGTCCTGTGTGAACCAGCCGACGTGGTCGACCGACGTCGACACGGGGACGACGCCGTCGGTGGGGACGCGCCCGAAACTCGGCTTGACGCCGACGACGCCGCAGAACGCGGCCGGGCGGACGACCGACCCGACCGTCTGCGTCCCGAGCGCGAGGGGACAGAGGCCGGCCGCGACGGCCGCCGCGCTCCCCGAGGAGGACCCGCCGGGCGTCCGACCGGGGTCGTGGGGATTGCGCGTCGGCCCGGGTGCGAAGTAGGCGAACTCCGCGGTGACGGTCTTGCCGAGGGGGACGGCCCCGGCGTCGGCGAGGCGGGTCCACGCGGTCGATTCGGGGGCTTCGAGCACCTCGGGGGGGAGGTCCGACCCGGCCCTCGTGGGGAGACCGTCGACGGCGAAGACGTCCTTCACGCCGACCGGGACGCCGTAGAGCGGCGGTCGGTCGGCGGGGGCGTCGAACGTGTCCTCCAGCGAGTCGACGCGCGCTTCGAGTCGGTCCCACCGCCCGTCTTCGGGGAGGAAGGCCTCGACGTCCGGTTCGACGTCGTCGAAGCGGTCGCGGCAGGCGTCGAGGTACGAAGACGGAGCGATGCGGCCCGTCCGGAGGACGTCGGCGGCGTCGGCGAGACGCGCCTCGTTGACGAACATGCCGGAACCACGGACGGCCGTCGAGAAATAGGTTGGTCCTTTCTCAGTGCCCGGTCCAGGCTTCGAGCATGTGGACGAACAGGCCGCCCACGGCCAGGAGCGAGACTGCGGTCACGAGACCGACGGTCGCCATCGTCGCGCCCACTACTTGCCAGATTGCGAGGATACCGAGGACGACGACGACGGCGGCGGCGAAGAACACGCCGATGCCGAGGTCGTCTACGAAGGACGTCTGTTGTGTCGCCATAGACGGGGGTACAGATTCAGGGACTAAATAGCTACCAGATACGCAGTCCCTTCAGGCAGCGTCGCCGTCGACCGCTCCGTCGGCGGACTCGTCGATGGACTCGTCGGTCTCGTCGGTGGACTCGTCGGTCTCGTCGGTCTCGTTGCGCTCCCCAGTGTCGGCGCTCTCGTCCGACTCTTCGCGTCGGCCTTCAAGGAAGAGACCGGTCAGTCCGGTGACGACCATGCCGACACCGGCGGCGCGCGTCGAGTCGACGTACCACTCCTTCGGTTCGAGGTCGCCGACGTTCTCGAAGGCGGTCCCGTAGGCCTGCATCCCGAGACGGATGCCGATCCGCGGGGCGACGGCGGAGACGATTCCCTGGAGGACGAGCCAGCCGTAACCGAGTCGGCGGAGTTGACGGAGTTTCGTGTCGAACACGGCCGGACCTTCGTCCCGACCTGACAAGAAAGTAGAGGTCGCGACCTCAGTACGTCGCGTCCGCGATGTCGTCGTCGAGGTCCTCGAACTGCGCGAGGTACTCCACCCGCTCCGCGCGGAGGGCGGCCCGTGCTCCCTCGAAGTCCTCGACGTGGTCGGGGACGACGAAGCGGTCGACGTCGAACCCGGGCAACTCGGCCGGGACCGTCAGGTCGAGGTCGCCGTCGTGGGTCCACTCGACGCGCTCGCGGGCGACGGCTTCGAGGACGGCGACGGTCTCCTCGACGCCCACGTCGACGGGGTCGTCCGTGCCGACGACGCCCGTGTTGATGACGAAACAGTCGACGTCGAGGTCGGCGACGAGGTCGCGGAACCGGTTGCCCTCCTCGCCCTCGGAGCCGACGATGAACGGGTTCGTCCCGACGACGCGGATGGACTCGCCCGCACGCGAGGGGTCGCCGGCGCTCGTCTCGACGGACTCGCCGAGCATGAACGCGACCGCCGCCTGCTCGTCCGTGAGCTTCGCGACCGGCGGCATCAGCGGGTTACGCGTGATGAAGAACACCTGGTCGACCTGGTCGAGGTCGACGTCGTCGGCCGAACTCTCCAGTTGGTCGCGCCGGACGACCGCCCGCGCGTTCCGGCCGTACCGCGGTTCGTCGAAGTGGACCGTCCCGTCGTCGTCGACGGCGACGTTGTCGAGGACGGCGCTCTCGTCGGTCGCGGCCTCGTGGAGTTCGGGCTGTTCGTCGGGTCCGAGACCGATGGTCTTGATGTAGAGTCCGCCGCCCTCGCTGCCGGCGACGGTGCCGGAGGGGAGGAGCGCACAGACGTCGTCCTGGAGCATCTCCGCGCCCTCGGGGTCGTCGAGCCAGAGACCGTGGCTGGTCAGCGTCGACTTCCCGGTGCCCGAGAGGCCGAGGAACACCTGCCCGACCTCCCGCTCGCCGTCCTCGTCGTCGAGGGTGACGCGCTTGCTCCCGGCGTGGAGACCGAGCCCGCCGAGTTGCTTCACGCGGTGCATGAACAGGCGGAGGAAGGACTTCTTCGCCTCGCCGGTGTAGTCGGTCCCGAGGACCGTCGTGACGCCCTCGTCGGGGAGGACGCGGATACAGGGTTCGTCGGTCGCGTCGGGGAGCTGGGCGGTGACGAAGTCCGGCTCCTCGCCCTCGGCGGGTTCGAGGAGCGTCGCCCACGCGAGGGCGATGCGGCCGTACTCTCGCGGGAGGAACAGCCGGCAGACGAACGACGTCTCCGGGTGCCGTCCGACGACGCGGTCGACGCACAGCACGTCGTTGGTCGGGTCGGACGCCCACTCGACCCCGCGTTCGACGACGGCGTCGTCGGCCCCGTCGAACTCGGCGTCGACGGCGTTCTTCGTCCGGTCGGCGCTCCGCGAGCGGGAGTCGCTCACGTACGACGCCGACCCGTACTCCGTCGTCGTCTCCAGGTGCGCGGAGAACTCGCGGAGGTCCGCGAGCGACGGGTTGTACGTGACGTGGTCGGCTGTCGTCGGGTCCGGGAAGTCCGCAGGCGTCGGCCGGCTCCTGGCTTTTGCCATTCTACGAGAAACTGGGCGATACAGTTTGATAAACTCACCGAGAACGGGTGTATTTGCTAAAATCAGTAACTCAGATTCGCGTTAGCGTTTCCGTTCCCGTGGTCCGACTTCGCCCGGTTCGGCTCGGTGCCGTCCCGTCGGCGAGTCGGCGGCGTCGCGATTCACACGAACTCGGTGAGCGCGAGTAGGATGTTGGGGGCGACCAGGAGGACGAGTCCGACGACGATCAACGCTGCCGGGAGCACGAGGAGGGTCATCTCGGTGAACAGCCACAGCCCGAGCCCCGCGAGAATGGCGACGATGCCGACGATTCGGAGGAGCCAGACGAACACTCCTTCGAGTTCGGAGTCGGCGATGACGTCGACTGCTTCGAGTGCTTCGTCCATGGTGTCGATACTTCCGTCCGGAGGGACTTAGCGGGTGTGGCCGACGCGGCCGCTCAGGCGCGGCCGACGAACGTCGCGTCCGCGGAGGTCCGGTCCGTGTTGAACGAGAGCACTCGCGCACGGATCACGTCGCCCGTCGAGACGTCGCTCGGGACGTCCTCGGTGAAGAGGACGAACCCCTCGACCTTCCCGACGGCGACCCGTTCGCCCGAGTGGTGGTCGGTGAACTCGGTGACGCCGAACTCGTACTCCTCGCCGACGTCGACCGGCGGTTCACGCTCCTGTGCTGCTTCGTGTGCTCGCTTCGACTGTCGAACGTCGCTCCGGCGTTGTCGGACGACCAGCGTGCCGAGGAGAACCGCGACGAGAACGGCGCCGGCACCGACCCAAACGAGTTCCATACCTCTGTTCACGAGTCGAGTGGGTTTATAAGCGGTGGCGCACCTCTTCGAAAATCGACACTACTCCTCGTCGGCGACGGTGACGATCTCGGCGCCGGGTGCGTTCTGCTTCACGCTCTCGATGCCCTGCTCGCACTTCTGCCGACTCGCGTACCCTTCTCCGCTGTCGGCGATGATGTTCCCGTTGTCGTGGACGAGTCGCCAGCGCCACTCGTCCTCGTGGTTCGTGTACACCTCGAAGGTGGCCTTCGACATACACGGTGCTTCGTCGGAGGGGGAGAAAGGCGTACTGGCGGCCGCGACGCGGGTCCTACTGCGGTCGCGTCCGTTCGATGGCCGTGCCGCTCGACCCGACCGCGAGGTCGGATTTCCCGAGAGCGACGCCGTAGAGGTCGGTCGACGCCGGCGTCTCGACGCGCTCCCACGTCCCGTCGACGAGGTCCGCGATCGTGCCGTTCGTCCCGGCGACGACGACCGAGTGTCCGGCCGTGACCGTGTGAGTCGCACTGATTCCGGTGTCGAACTTCTGCGTCTCGCCGGAGGCCGGGTCGTGCGTGTAGCCGAAACCGCTCGCCGTCAGCGCGTAGACGGTCCCGCCGCTGACAGCGACGTCGACGAGGTCGGTGTCGACGAGGTCGGTCGCCGACCAGGTCTGTCCGTCGGAACTGGCGAAGAGTTTCCCCGACGTGTTGACCGCGTACAACTGCCCGTCGCCGACGGCGAGACCGCCGATAGACTGACCCGCGGACCGCGGCTTGACGAGGTTCGTCGATTCGAGTTCGCTGCCGGCGAGGCGGAGCGTGACGACCTCGCCGTTGTTGTCCGCGACCCGGACGACCTCGCTGCCGGCCTCCCCGTCGACTAGCACGTCGTTCCACTGGTCGCTCTGTCCTTCGGGGGCCGAGAAGTCGACGACGTCGCCGGCCTCGACGTCGAAGTAGCCGAGAGAACCGCTCGACCCGGCGAACCAGACGCGCTTCCCGCCCGCCGTGGTGGCGACTGATTTGAGGACGTTCGAGTTGCCAGTCGGGCCGGAGTCGAGTAGTGTCGACCACGTCCCCGCCGCGCGTTCGAGGAGGGTGCCGCTGTCCCCGACAGTGTACACTCGATTCTCGTAACGAACGACGTCGTGCAGCGTGCTACTGAACGGGACGTCGACGTGCTCCCACGGTTGGTCGTTGTCCATACATTTCGGAGGGGACAGACACGTAAAATATGTGGACTCGACCACCGGATTCTGTCCACCGGCTGGACGAGGCACAACGCTCTTGACTGACCAGCCAGTCAGACTACACAGTCAGTCAGTATGTCGGACGAACCAGCGGACGAGTTGATGCGCGCCACCTACCAGGCGCTCTGTAAGCACGGCTACGCGGACGTGACGATGGCGGACATCGCCGCGGAGTCGGAGATGAGCAAGTCGTCGATCCACTACCACTACGAGAGCAAACACGACCTCCTGACCACGTTCCTCGACGACCTGCTGGCGTCGTTCACCGCGCGCCTCGACGACGTCGAGGGCGAGACCCCGCGCGAGCACCTGTCCGCACTGGTCGAGACCGTCCTCGACCCCTCGTCGGACGAGCCGAACCGGGAGTTCCGGACCGCGGTCCTGGAGATGAAGGCACAGGGACCCTACGACGAGGCGTTCCGCTCGCGCCTCGAGGAGTTCGACCGCACGCTCCGCTCGCACGTCTCGGACGTCCTCGCGGCGGGCGTCGAGGACGGCACCTTCCGCCACGACCTCGACGTCGAACGGACGGCGGACTTCTTCGTGACCGTCTTCGGCGGGGCACAGACCCGGAGCGTTGCGGTCGGCCGGCCGGTCGAACAGACCCGCGAGACGCTCGAACGCTACGTCGAGACGAACGTCGTCGCGGCCGACGTCGGAGTGGAGGGTGGGCAGTGAGCAACCCGCTCACTCGCGCCCGGCAGACGCTCTCGAAGGCGTTCAGCCAGGAGGACCTCGACCTCACCGAGGGCGGTATCGGCAAGCCGCTGATCCTCCTCTCGATCCCGATCGTCATCACGAACCTCTTCCAGGTCGCCTACAACCTCGCCGACACCTTCTGGGTCGGCCGCTACAGCACGGAGGCGCTGGCGGCCATCTCCTTCGCCTTCCCGATGGTGTTCCTCCTCATCTCGCTGGGGTTGGGTCTCTCCGTCGCGGGCAGCGTGATGGTCGCCCAGAACGTCGGCGCCGGTAACGAACGCGAGGCCGAGTACGCCGCCTCCCAGACCATCGCCTTCTCCGTCGTCACCTCGGTCGTCCTGGGTCTCTTCGGCTACTTCGTCGTCGACGACTTGCTGGCGTTCTTCGGGGCCGCACCCGACGTCTATCCGCTGGCCGTCGACTACATGCGGGTCATCGCGCTCGGACTCGTCTTCATGTTCGGCTTCCTCATGTTCATCTCGCTGATGCGCGGCTACGGGGACACCGTGACGCCCATGGTCGTGATGTTCTTCTCCGTCCTGCTGAACATCGTCCTCGACCCGTTCCTCATCTTCGGGTGGTGGGTGTTCCCGCGGATGGGTCTCGAAGGCGCGGCCTACGCGACCATCTTCTCGCGCGCACTCGCCTTCGTCGCGGGACTCGCCATCATGTTCGGCGGCGTGCGCGGCGTCGAGATCCACCTCGGCGACATGAAACCGGACGCCGACTTCGCCCGGCGCATCCTCAAGATCGGTCTCCCGGCCTCCGTCGAGGGCACGGGACGGGCGGTCTCCATCAACCTCATGCTCCTCGTCGTCGGGTTGTTCCCGACGCCCGTCGTCGCGGCGTTCGGTATCGGGACGCGCGTCCTCTCGGTCGTGTTCATGCCGGCCATCGCGATGGCCCGCGGCGTCGAGACGATGAGCGGGCAGAACATCGGCGCGGACAACTACGACCGCGCCGCCGAGACGAGTTGGTTCGCCGCGAAACTGCTGCTCGTCGTGCTCTCGCTCGTCGGTCTCGTCGGGTGGATCTGGGCCGAACCCATCGTCTCGGTGTTCACTACCGACGCGGACGTCGTCGCCGTCGGCGTGACGTTCCTGCGCTACGTGGCTCCCACCTTCGGCTTCATGGGCATCATGCGCGCCTACAACGGGAGTTTCCGCGGGGCCGGCAAGACCCTGACCGCCGCCACCATCTCGGTCGGGGTCCTCGGCGTCTTCCGCCTCCCGTTCGCCTGGGTCGCGGCACGGACGCTCGGTTCGGAGGGTATCTGGCTCGCCTTCGCCGTCTCGAACGTGCTCGGTGCCACGGTCGCGTACCTCTGGTTCCAGCGCGGGACCTGGCGCGAGGCCGACGTCACCCACGGCCCCGGTCCCGCGCCGGGCGACGACTGAGCGGTGAGCGACACCCGTTCCTACGAGTCACTCGTCGGACTGAAAACGAAGTGGGAACGCGGGTCCGGGGAAACCCGCATTCACTTCCTGAGAGGGGAGGGGGGAGAGCCATTCGTCTCAGGCTCCACACTCACGTACGGGTGCGACCGGCAAAGGCGCACCTCCAAACTACGTAGGTGTGGTGAGACACGGTCGCGCCGGCGGTCCCGAACTCCGGGCGCGAATTGTGCACGTCAACCCCACCCGAACTCGCGTTGTCGCTTCGAACTACCCTCTACCGCTCGTTACACCGTCCACGACACACTCCGTCGACGGAAGTCTTCATACCGCTCCGTCGACTACGTCGGCGTAGTGACTCCCCTGTGTTGACCGACGCCCTCCGCGAGACGCTCGACGTCTTCGACGACGCGGGCCGAGGCGCTCCACTGACGACGAGCGAAGTGACCGACGCGGTCGACGTCGGTCGGAGAAGTACGTACGACCGGTTGGACCGACTGGTCGAGCGTGGGTTCCTCGAGACGAAGGAGGTCGGCGCTCGCGGACGTGTCTGGTGGCGTCCGCCGACGGCGACCGTGACGACCACGTCCGAACGGAGTGTCGAGGACCGGTCCGAGGAACTCCTCCGGGCCGTCTTCGAACACAGCAACGACGCGATATTCGTCCTCGACCCGTACGCCGACGAGATTCTCGACGTCAACGACGCGAGTTGCGAACTCCTCGGCTACCCGCGCGAGGAACTCCTCGAACTCGGGCCGTCCGACTGCCACCCCGACGAGCTAGAACGGTTCCGTGCGTTCGTCGACGGCGTCTTCGACGGTGGGGCCGGGTGGACGGACGAACTGACGTGTCTCACGGAGGACGGCCGTCGCATCCCGACGGAGATCTCGGCGTCGCGGGTCGTCCTCGACGGACGCGACTGTTTGCTCGCCATGGTCCGGGACGTCAGCGGGCGCGAACGACGCGAACGCGAGCGCCGCGAGAGCGAGCGAAAGTTCTGGACGCTCGCGGAGAACCTCGAAGAGATCGTCTGGATGAGTTCTGCGGACCCCTCCGACTTCCTCTACGTCAACCCCGCCTACGAGGACGTGTGGGGCCGGGACCGCGAGGAACTGTACGCGGGCGACGGTCTCGCGTTCCTCGACGCGGTCCACCCGGACGACCGTGAGCGCGTCCGCGAGGCGTACACTGACCTCCCGGAGCGTGGCTACGAAGAGGAGTTCCGGGTCCAACAACCCGACGGGTCGGTCCGGTGGATCCTCGGACAGGCGGTCCCGCTCCGCGACGAGGACGGGACCGTCCACCGCATCGTCGGCATCGGCGAGGACGTCACCGAACGCAAGGAGCGCGAACGGGAACTCGAACGGCAGCGCGAACACCTCGACGCGCTCAACAAACTGAACCGGGTCGGCCGTGAGATCACCGACGCCGCCATCGACCAGTCGACCCGCGAGGAGATCGAACGGACCGTCTGCGAGGCGTTCGCCGAGTCGGACTTCTACGAGTTCGCGTGGATGGCGGAGGTCGACCCCGTGACCAAGACCATCGACAAGCGCGTCGAAGCGGGCGTCGACGGGTACATCGAGAACGTCGCGCTCTCGACGGACTCGGGCGACGCGACCGGTCGGGGACCCACCGGGCGGGCGATCCGCTCGCAAGAGGTGGTCCCGGTCAGGAACGTCTTCGAGGACCCGGCGTTCGAGCCGTGGCGCGACGTCGCTCGCCAGTACGGCTACCGCGCGTCGGCCGCCGTCCCGGTCGTCTACGAGGGAACGATGTACGGTGTCGTCGGCGTCTACACCACGCGCGCCGACGCCTTCTCGGACGACGAGTGTCGGATGCTCGCCCAACTCGGGGAGACCGTCGGCCACGCCATCGCCGCCACCGAGCGCAGACGGGCGCTGCTGAGCGAGGAGGTCGTCAAACTCGACTTCCGCATCGCCGACGCCTTCGATACCTTCGACGTCGACGCGTCACCGGGGTGCCGAATCGCCATCGACGAGACGATTCCGCTCCAGGACGACGACTACCTCGTCTACGGGCACGCGAGCGCGGGCGACCTCGACGTCGTCCGTGCGCTCACCGACACGGTCTCCTCGTGGGAGTCGATGGCGCCTCTCGGCGACGAGACGGATGGAGACGAGCCGACCCGCTTCAAACTCCGCCTCTCCGACCCGCCGGTCCTCGGGGCAGTCACGTCGCGTGGCGGCCGCGTCGAGGAGGCCGTCTTCGAGGACGGCGACTACCGCATGTCGATCCACCTCCCGCCCGGCGTCGACACGAGAGACGTCATCAACACCGTCCAGAGTGCGTATCCGGCCTCCGAGATGGTGACTCGCCGACGGAGTCAGCGCCCCGACGTCGACGCGTCGCCGTCGGACGTCCTCTGTGGCGCCGACCTGACCGAACGCCAGCGCAGCACCCTGGAGGCCGCCTTCTTCGGGGGCTTCTTCGAGTGGCCCCGCGAGAGCGCGGGCGAGGACGTGGCCGACGCGATGGACGTCTCGCCGCCGACCTTCCACCAGCACCTCCGGACCGCCCAGCGGAAGGTCTTCGAGTCTATCCTCTCCGACGCGGGCGGCGTCGACTGAGCGACGAGCGCCTCGACCCGACCCGACCCGACCCGACTGTCCGGTCCCTGCACCGCCACGGCTAACACGATTCCGCGCGAAAACGGGGTATGTCGTACGAAGCGGTGTTCGTGGACCTCGACGACACCCTCTACTCCTACCCGGAGTGTAACGAGGCCGGCAAGCGGGCGGCGTGGGAGACGGCGAAGGACCTCGGCTACGACCTCGACAGAGACGAGTTCGACACGCTCTACGAGGCGGGTCGACGCGAGGTGAAACGCGAACTCGCGGGGACGGCCTCGGCACACGAACGCTTCCTCTACTTCAAGCGCGCCATCGAACTCTACACGGGGACACACAGCGCCCGCGACGCGCTCGCGCTCGGGGAGGCCTACTGGGAGACTTACGTCGAGGAGATGACGCTGTTCGACGGCGTCGAGGAGACGCTCGCGGCGCTGGACGACGCCGGCGTCGACGTCGCCCTCGTGAGCAATCTGACGACCCGCATCCAGTTGAAGAAGATCGACCACCTCGGCATCGAGGAGTACCTCGACCTCGTGTTGACCTCCGAGGAGACCGGCCGCGAGAAGCCCAGTAGCGTGATGTTCACGCTCCCGCTCGCACACCTCGACCGCAGGCCCAGCGAGACGCTGATGGTCGGCGACTCGCTCTCCGCCGACGTCGAGGGCGGGAACGCCGTCGGACTCACCACCGTCCTGTTCAACGAGACCGCCGATGGACACTCCGGCTACCAGCAACCCGACCACCAGATTGACGACTTCCGGGAGTTACTGGAGCTAGTGTAATGCTCGCTCGCGAACGCGTCGCCGTCGTCGACCACGCACCGAAGTTGGCCGACCTCACCCCCGGACGGACGGGGAACCTGAGCGTCCGGCGCGACGACCGCTTCGCGGCCACCCCGACCGGCGTCGCCTACGACGCCTTCGACCCCGCGGACGTCCCGGTCGTCTCCCTCGACGGCGACGTACTCGCCGGCGAGATGGCGCCGACGAGTGAGGTCCCGATGCACACCGGTATCTACCGCCGTCTCGAACCCGGCGCCATCGTCCACACGCACTCGACGTGGGCGACGACGCTCGCGGTCCTCGGCGAGGAACTCCCGCCCGTCCACTACATGATCGCGATGGTCGGTGAGCGCGTCCCGGTCGCGGACTACGCCCCTTACGGAACGGACGAACTCGCGGAGAACGTCGTCGACGCGATGGAGGGTGCGGACGCGAGGGCCTGCATCCTCGCGAACCACGGTCTCGTCGCGGTGGGCGAGGACCTCCCGACGGCGCTGGAGAACACCGTCCACGTCGAGAACCTCTGTCGGGTCTACCTCCAGGCGCGCCAGCACGGCGAACCGAACGAACTCTCCGCCGAGCAACTGGAGACGGTCCGGGAGAAGTTCGAGAGCTACGGCCAGGGAGCGGAGTCGGAGTAGACGGTCTCAGACCGCGTCGACGACCTGCTCGACGCGCCCCTCGGTGTCGACGTCGACCGACGATAGCCCGGCCACTGCGTCGAGGAAGGCGACGCGGTAGCTCGCCGGCCCCTCGTAGGTGCCGAACTCGCCGTCTGCGGCGGCTTCACCGGCGACGCCGAAGGCGAGCGTGCCCGCGAGTGCCGCCTCCAGTTCGTCGTCGAGCGACGCGGCGAACACCGCGAGCGACATGCCGAGCATACAGCCGGTTCCGACGACTTCGCCCAGCATCGGGTGGCCGGCGTCGACTTCGAAGGCGCGGTCGGCGGTCGCGACGACGTCTGTCTCGCCCGACGCTACGACGACCGACCCGGTCTCGCGAGCGCAGGCGACCGCCGTCTCGGCGATGTCCGCGTACTCGCCGACGGATTCGACGCCGCGGACCTCTGCCTCGGAGCCGACGAGCGCCGAAATCTCGCCGTAGTTCCCCTTGACGACGTCGACGTCGAGGTCCGTGACGAGTCGGTCGGCGATCCGGTCACGGGTCGACGTGGCGCCGACGCCGACGGGGTCGACGACGAGTGGGACGTCGTTCTCGTTCGCCGCGCGTCCCGCGGTCACCATCGCCTCCTCGCCACGCTCGCTCACGGTCCCCATGTTCAGGAGACAGCCCTGTGCGCCCGTAACCATCTCTCCGACCTCGCGGACGTCGTCGGACATGACCGGGAGTCCACCCCAGTAGAGCGCCACGTTCGCCACGTCGTTGACGGTGACCTCGTTCGTGAGCGCGTTGACGAGTGGCTGTGTCTCCTCGACGGCGTCGAGGGCGGCCGCGACGTCCACGTTCACCCCTTCGGGTGCACCGCCCATCTCACTTCACCTCCGCGACGGCGGCCGCGAGGTCACGGGTCGCCCTGGTCGGGTCGTCGGCTGCAGTGATCGCCGAGACGACTGCGACCCCGTCCGCACCGGCGTCCACGACGTCGGCGGCGTTCTGTGGCGTGATTCCGCCGATACCGACGAGTGGGACGTCGACCGCGGCGGCAACGTGGCGGACCGTCTCGACGCCGATGGTGCCGTCTACGTCCTTCGAGGACGTCTCGAAGACGGCGCCGACGCCGAGGTAGTCCGCGCCGGCGTCGACGGCCCGGCGAGCACCCCCGACGGACGAGACCGACCGGCCGACGATGGCGTCCTCCCCGAGGTAGTCGCGGGCGACCGACACCGGGAGGTCGTCGTCGCCGAGGTGGACCCCGTCCGCGTCGGCGGCGGCAGCGATGTCTACGCGGTCGTTGACGACGAACGGGACGTCTCCCGCCGCGGTCACCGCCCGGACCTCCCGCGCGAGGGCGTAGCGTTCCCGTGCAGTCGCGTGTTTCTCGCGGAGTTGGACGACGTCGACGCCGCCCTCGACGGCCGCCTCGACGACGTCGAGCGTCGAGCGATTCCGGGACTGGTTCGCCTGGGTGACGAGGTACGTGTTCGGCTCGATATTCATCGGTGGTACCTCGACGTATTCACACCGTCGAGAAAACGCTTGCTACCGAGGGCCGATTTCGGCCAGAATCCGTCGGTGAACCACTAGTCCTATGCGAAACGAGTCCGTACTACCGTTCGATGGTTCAGATTCCAGATTCGCTGCAGACACTATATAACGCTTCGATTGAGGAAGATGGCGATCGATACGTGCTCCCCGTTCCCGCCGAACTCGTCGAGAAGGGTAGCGTCTCGGCCGGCGAGACGTACCGTATCGCCCTCCTGGAGAGTCTCGACGCCGCCGAACAGTCCGGCGAAACCGCGACCGAGAGTGTGAGCGTGAGCGAGCGTAAGAGCGAGAGTGCGGATGAGTCTTCGTCCCAGTCGACGTCGACCGACACGTCGCGACAGTCCGGTGGCCGTCAACTACAGAGTCCGCCGGTCGAGGAGGGTGAGGTCCGGACGGTCACCATCGACACGCTCGGCGACCAGGGCGACGGCATCGCGAAGATCGACCGCGGGTTCGTCGTCATCGTCCCGGGGACGAAACCGGGCGACCAGGTCGAAGTCGAGATCACCGACGTGAAAGAGACAGTCGCGTTCGCCGACCCCATCGGCGAGGCGACCGTCCGCTGACCGTCGGGTACTCGCGACACCGGGAGAACTGCCACAAGTGTGTTAACGGGCCTGTTCGAAGGTGACGGTATGCCCGAAGACGTCACCGACGTCACCTTCCACCGCGAGACGGAACTCGGAGCCGAGGAGCCGACGCTCATCGAGGGCCTCCCGGGAACGGGACTCGTCGCGTCTATCACTGCGGACTACGTCACGACCCACCTCGACCTCGAACAGCACGGCACGCTCCGCTCCGAGGCGTTCCCGCCGGCGGCCTCGTTCGCCGACGGGCTAGTCCAGGACACGGTTCGTGTCTACTCCGGGACCGACCCGGACGTGATGACACTCCAGAGCGACGTCCCCATCCCGCCGGTCGCGTTCCCCGCGATGAGCGACTGTATCCACGAGGACCTGGCCGAGGAGTTCGGCCGCGTCATCTTCGTCGCCGGCATCCCCGCACAGACAGACGAGCAGCGCAGCGACGTCTTCGGCGTCGCCACGACCAAGGAACTCCGGGCGGAACTCGAGGAGAACGACATCGAGATCGCCCAGGAGGACGGTGTCGTCGGCGGCGTGACCGGGTCGCTGGTGAACACCTGCCACCAGGAGGACGTTCCCGCGACGCTCCTGCTCGTCCGCTCGGAACCGCGCCTCCCCGACCCCGGTGCGGCGCGGGCCGTCATCGAGAACGCCCTCGAACCGCTCGTCGACTTCGACATCGACACGGGTGAACTCGCCGAACAGGCCGAAGAGATCCAACAGCAGAAACAGCAGATCATGCAGCAGATGCAACAGCTCCAGCAGGGACAGCAGGGCCAGGAGCCGACGCAGACCCAGTCGATGTACGAATAGTCGCCGCCGCGCTCTCTTCCGTCAGTTCTCGAAGCGCGTGTGGCCCGTCTGTCGGGCCTCGACGAACTCCCAGTCGACGTCGACGCCGAGTCCCGGTCCGTCCGGGACGTGCATCCGCCCGTCGTCGCCCAGCGCCTCCGGGTTTCCCTCGTAGCCCTGGTCGAGTATCCAGCGACTCTCCGGGTGGAGGAGTCCGTGCTCGAAGTAGTTCGTGTTGCGGATGGCGCTCATCGCGTGCACGTGAGCCGGACCGCCGAGGAGGAGTTCGACGTCGAGACCGAAGCTCTCGACCGTGTTGGCGGTCTTCATCAGGCCCGTGATGCCGCCGTCGAGGTGGGCGCTGGTACGGACCAGGTCGGCCGCCTCCTCGACGAGATGTGTCGTCGTCCCGTAGGGACCGGTACGGACGTGTTCGAGCCCGAGAACCGGCGTGTCGAGCGCCGAGACGAGCTTCTTCACCATCGTCGCGCTCACACCGCCGTCGTAGAGGGGGTCCTCGTACCAGAAGAAGTCGAGGTCGTCGATGGCTCGGCCCACGTCGAGGGCGTCGGCGTAGGTCTCGTAGAGACTCGACGAGTCGATCATCAGGTCCATCTCGTCGCCGACGCGCTCGGCCAGCGCCTCGCAGATGGCGACGTCGAAGTCGGGGTTCGACTCGGGGTGGCCATGGAACTTGAAGCCGTCGTACCCCCGCTCCAGACACGTTTCGGCGTAGTCAGCGAACGCCGTGGGCGTGTCGAGTCCACCGGCGTCGTCGACGAACATCGTCGAGGCGTACGCCGGGAGCGAGTCGCGATAGCCGCCCAGCAGTTTCGAGACGCTCTCGCCGTAGTGGTTGCCCGCGAGGTCCCACAGCGCGACGTCGATGGGACCGACGCCGAGGTGGTCGGTGTGGCGGAGCGCCCGCCAGAGGTCCTTCCAGATGCCCTTGCGTTCGAGAGGGTCGCGCCCGAGGAGGTGTTCCTCGGCGACCATCTCGATCTGGGCGATCATCGGCGGCGTGAACGCGAAGCCGCGGTAGTGACCCTCCGTCCCGTCGGCGGTCCGAACCGTGAGCACGAACCCCGGCGGTTCGAGCGTGGAGTCGGGGTCGTACACCCAGTTCCCGCCGACCGTGCCGACGTCCTCCACTTCGTAGTCGAACTCGTGAATCTCGACTTCGCTGATACGCATCGTTCGCACCTCTGCGAGGAGGACCAAAGCCGTTTGCCACGCGGAACCCTCGAACGCGGGGGAATCTTTACTTGAGACGCTCCCGTTCGTACAGGTAATGGTCAAGTCGACGGTCCGGTTCCCGGACGAGGTCATCGACGAGGTGGAGACGCTCGTCGAGGAGGGGCGGGTGACGAGTCGCTCGGAGTTCCAGCGCTTCGCGGTCGAGTACACCCTCTCACAGATCGACGACGACTACGACCCGGAGATGCTCGACTACGAGGAGGTCCGCGACGAACTCGTCCCCGACGCGGGCGAGGACGACGCCGCCGGTGTCTCCGCGGAGTCCGAGTTCCTCGACACCGCCGCCCGAGTTCGACAGTTCGCCGTCCGCGACGACTTCGAGACGGCCGAGGACCTCATCGACACCCGGTTCTCGCCGACCGACCCCCGGTGTATGCTCCTCGAAGACCTCCTCGAAGGGTACCGGACGGACGCGGACGACTCCGACGAGTAGGCAGCGACCGAACCGTCTCCCTTTATCAATTTCTCGCCCCAAGAGTCGGGTCGTTCGATGGCGAACGCCCACACCCGCTCCGACGGACTCGACCGACGCACGGCCTCCCTGACCGTCCACGTCTGTCGCGAGTCCACGCTCGTTTCGTGGGCGCGCCGGAGTCCGGTCGCGACGGACCTCGTCCTCACCCCGGAGCAACTCCACCGGCGGAACCTAAAGTACACGCTCGCCGACGCCGCACAACCCCGGAGTAGTCTCCGGTTCGTCCCGCCGGTCGACGTCGCGGCGGCGGTCGCGCCGGGCGACGCCGACGAATGGCGAACTCTCGACCGGACCGACCGCCTCCGTCTCCTCGAAGAACTCCTCGTCGACCCGGACGCGGAGATCGAGTCGCTGCGGACTGCCTTCGGGACGAACCTCGCGGCGCACACCGAAGCGGTCGAGGCGGCACGCGAAGAACTCGACGTGGTCGCCGGCGGTGCGGCTACCCGCGCCGACGCGCTCCGCGAGGTCGCCGCGGGGCTCTCGACCCCCGCGGCACGCGAGACCACGGCGCTCCTCGACGGTCTTCAGGCGGTCGAGCTCACCCTCGCCGACCGGACCGAGCGCGCAGTCTCGGCCGTCCCCGTGCTCCGAGCAGGACGCGAGGCCCTCGCCGCGACCGACGGCCGGGCGTGGGAGGAGGCGTACCCGACCGTCGAGCGCCTCTCTGTCGCGGGCGTGAGTACGGTCGGGTCGGCACTGCTCGACTTCCTCGGCCACGTCGCGGCGTTCACCGACGTCGAGGTCCACCTCTTCTTGCGGGCGGGGACCGGTCCGCGCATCGCCGAGCGACTCGACGCGCGACTCGCGGCCCAGTCGTCCCTCGACGTCGACGTGACCGTCGCGTCTGACGACGCAGGCGGGGTCGAACCGTCCGTTCCGGCTGCGGAACTCGTCGCGACGACCCGTCGGGAGGAGGCCCGGGCGGCGATGGCCGTCGTCGACGCGCTCCTCGACCGCGGCGTCTCGGTCAGCGACGTCGCGGTGGTCGCCCGCGACGTGGACCGCTACGAGCGCCCACTCGACCGGGCGGCGCGGCGCTACGGCCGCCACCTCTCGGTCTGGACCCAACTCGACCTAGAGCGGACGCTCCCCTACCGCCTCCTCGTCACCTGTGGCGAACTGCTCGACGCCGCCGCCGATTCGTCCGGTGGGGGTGGTGCGGTCGACGCGGAGACCGTGTTCGCCCCGCTCGACTGCCAGTGGGTGCCGCCGGACGCGGATGCCGACGACGAAGCCGGGTGGCCGCTCGCCCACCACGAAGTCGCGGCCGTCCGTCGGGCGGTCGACGACGGGGAGGCGCGTTCGCTCGACGCGTGGTCGCGGCGACTCGACGACGTCGGCTCCGGGACTGAGACCACCGTAGATGGGGTCCGCCGACTGATTCAGTGGGCTCGCGACCAACCGACGACCCCGGCACCGGGGGAGGTCGAAGCGACCTTCGACCCGGTTGTCGAGGCCTACGACGCGGTCGTGCTCCCGCAGCGACTCGCGGCCGACACCCCCGACCTCACCGAGACGTCCCGGACCGCGCGGGCGGTCGAGCGCTCGCGGAAACTGCTCGGGCAGGTACGCGGGAAGTACGCCGACTGGCGTGACCGGGGACACGTCGTCGATTCGTGGGGGACGGTCCTCGACGTCTTCGACGCCGTCGCGACGACGCGGCCGGGCCGGCGCGAACACGACAACGCCGAGCGAATCGACGTCCTGGACGCGACCGACACCTGGCTCCGAGAGTATCCCTACGTCGTCGCGGTCGGCCTCGTCGACGGGAAGTGGCCCGAGCGCCCCGACGGGGCGTTCCCGCCCGCCTTCCGCGACGCCGTCGTCGCGGGTGAGGGACCGGCCGCCGGGTTGGGCGTCCGCGGGGCGTGGACCGAGGAGCGCGAGCGGGACCACTTCGTCGACGCCGTCCGGACCGCGACCGAGGGACTCGTCCTGACGCGCTTCACGGAAGACGCCGACGGCGTCACCTACCACCGCTCGCCGCTCCTCGACGAGTTCGACGACCGCGGCGTCGACTTGCCCGCCGTCGAGGGTGGGGACGTCGCCGACCTGCTCGCGGCCGACCGCCGACTCCCCGAGTCGCTCCGCCGGGTGCTGGACGTGGAGGTGGCCGAGTGACCGAACCGACGGACGCGGCCGAGGTGGACGTCCCCGAACTCGAAGGGGCGCAGCGGGACATCCGCGAGGCCTTCTTCGCGCACGACTCGGGGCTGTTCGTCCTCGACTGCAACCCCGGGTCGGGGAAGTCGACCGTCGCCGACCAGATTGCCGCGGAGGCGCTCGTCCGCGCCCACCGGGACGGCGAGCGTGCGCCCGAGCGGCGACTCTGTGTCACCTCCTTCGCCCGCGACGACGCCGCGGCCATCGAACCCGGCGTCGAGGCCGCACTGCGTGCGTTCGCCCGGCGTGACGACTCGCCGGCCGCGGTCGACGCCGACGAGGCGCGGGACCTCGCACGCCGCCTCCGGCGGAGCGACACGCTCGGCACCATCGACGGCGTCCTCCGGTCGGTGTTCGCCGACGTCGCGACCGAGGTCGGCTTCGACGGGATGCCGGCCGTCGGGAACGACGCCCTCCTCGCCACCCTCCGCGAGGACTGCCTCGACGAACTCCGCGACGACCCCGACCACGCCGCGCGCGTCGAACGCCTCGACGCGGCGTACCCCGGTGGCCAGTACACCGACGGTCTCGACGACCTCTTGCCCGCCGCCCTCGGCGCCGTCCGCGAGCGCCGTCTCTCGGTCGACGCGTTCGAGGAACGTCTCCGCGACACGATCCGAGATAGCTACCCGGACGGGCCGCCGACCGACTTCGAGGCCGTCCTCCGCGACGTCGAGCGATTCGTCGACGAGGCGACGGCCACGGAGACGGACGCGGACTTCGACGACGCGGACCGCGACGCGTTCGTCGCCGCCGACCGGCAGTGCTACGACGCCTGGACAGACGCCGTCGCGGACTTCTGTACGGTGCTCCGCGCCTACGAGGCGCGCTACGACGACCTGACCCGCGAACGCGGCGTCGCCGCCCACCTCGACGCCGCCCACTGGGTTGCCGAGTACTTCCAGAACGACGCGTACGCGAGCGACTACCGCGAGCACCGTCGGGAGCACCACGCCGCCCGCCTCGACACGCTCGTCGTCGACGAGGCACAGGACGTCTCGGTCGTCCAGCACGACGCGCTCGCGCCGTTCGTCGACGCCGATACCCGCGTCCTGCTCGTCGGCGACGGCAAGCAGTGTATCTACACCTGGCGGAACGCCCGCCCGTCGCTGTTCGAGCGAGCGTTCGCGGAGGGGGTGTACTTCGGCGTCGACTGGGACACCCACGAGACGGCGCGGGCCGCCCGGACCTACCGCTCGCGGCCGGACGTGGCCGCCGCCGTCGACGCGGTGTTCGCGGACGTCTTCGACGACCCCGCGCGCGGCGACGCGGGGTCGCTGTCCGTCGATTACCCGCATCTCGTCCCCGACCGCGACCCGGTCGACGGCACGAACGTGCACGTCGCGGCCTACACCTCGAACGAACCGCCCGGGTCGCCCGACTGGGCCGTCGACGAGGCGACCCTGCTCGCGCGGTACCTCGCGGGCGCCCTCCACGACGGGACCCTCGACACGCCGGACACCTCGGACGACCCGGAGGAGTACCCCGGAATCACGGTCCTTTTCCCGCGACGGCGGTACATGGATGTCTTCGCCGAGAAGCTCGAAGCACGAGGGATCTCCGTCGCGAACGCGAGTCAGTACCTCTTCGCCCACCCGCTCGTCCGCGTCGTCGTCGCCGTCGTCCGGTGGCTGGTCGACCCGTTCGACCCCGAGCGGACCCGGGACCTCCTCGACGACGACGCGTTCCCCGCTGAACTGGCCGAGGTGGTCGCCGAGCACGACTGGTCGGTCGTGGCTGCCGCCGACGCCGACGCTGACGCCGACACCGACGACGGCCTCTCGGACGGCGCGTCGACCGTTCTCGCGGGACTCGCCGCCCTCGCGTCGCGCCACGCCCGGCACGCGAGCGACGCCGGCGCGCTCGTCGTCGAGGACGTCGTCGACCGCCTCTCGCTCGCCGCCGGCCCGCTGGGGCTGACGGACGAATCGGACGACGACCCGGCCCGGCGCGTCGCCGCCCTCGACGCCCTCCTCGACCACGTCGACGGGTGGGAGGGGGCCGACCGCTACCCGCTCGCCGACCTCGCGGCCGTGCTCGAACGCTACGCCGACGAACCGTCCGACGGGCCGAACGTCCCGGTTCCTGACCCCGAGTCCCACGACGTGGTGTTCCGAACCGTCCACCAGATGAAGGGCGACGAGGACGACGTCGTCGTCCTCGCGGACCTCGGTGCGGACCTCGGCTTCCACGGTCCCCACAGCGACGTCTTCGTCGCCCGTGGCTCGCACCTCGCGCTCGCGCCGCCGGCCGAGACGGGCGCGGACGCCCCGGCGCTCGACGGGTTCGACTTCGGCGTCTACGCCCATCCGGAACGTGAGGTCGAGGGCGGTCGCGCCGACGACGTGCGCCGTGACGCGGGACTGCGCTGGGCGAGCGAGCGGTGGGTGCGCGATTCGTCCGGTGACGCCCGCCTGGCCGGCCCACCACCACTCCGCGACGCCGCGGGCGACCACCGCGCCGAGCGCTGGCGACTCCTCTACGTCGCGATGACGCGTGCACGCGACCACCTCGTCGTGCCGCTCCCGCGGGACCGGGGTCCGCACCGGCGACAGCCCCGCGACTACTGGATGGACGCGATTCTCGACGGGTTCGAGGTCGAGCGAGCGCCGACGCGGGGGCGCTACACGGTCGACGCCCCGGCGGCCGACGGCGAGACGCGGCGCTTCGAGATCGACGTCAACGACGTCGAGTTCGTCGACTCCGTCGGGACGGGCGAGGGCGCGCCGACGCCGTTCGCGGCGACGGCCGGAACCCCGTCCGCGACCGGGTGGACGCCGCGGTACGTCAACGCGAGCACGCTCTACCCGCTCGCGACCGCCACCGACGAGCACCTGCTCGCTCACCTCCAGGGGAACGCACTCCACACCGAACGCGAGTCGCCCGCCGACTCCCTCCCGCTCACGTTCGAGGCGATGGGACCGGACGCCGTCGGGAACGTCGCCCACGCGGTGCTGGCGACGGCGGTCGCACGCGGCGTCTCGACGCCCACGCTCCGGGACTGTTCCGGCCCGCTCGCCGACCGCCTCGACGCCGCGCTAGCCGAGGAACTCGACGGGGTCCCGTCGGCCGAGCGCGAGCGACTCCGTTCGTTCGTCGCCGACACGCTCTGTCCCCAGTTCGCCGACAGCGACACCTGGGCGCGCCTCCGCGAGAGCGACCCGGTGTACGTCGAAGAGCCACTGGACGCCGTCCACCGCGTCGACTCCGCCCGCGCCGGCGAGGTGGCCATCGAGACGCAGAACGTCGCGGACGTCGTCTCGGTCGACCCCGAGGGGACGTGGCACGTCGACGACCTCAAGGTGGGTCTCGCCGCGAGCGACGCGGAGACGCGACGGCGCTACGACCTCCAGACCGCGACCTACGCGTGGCTGTTGGAGCGACAACTCGGCGGGTCGTCGGTGACGGCGGCGGTCACTCGTCTCGGCGTCGACCCCGACGAACGGCCCGCCACCGTCCCGGTGTTGTCCGTGGAGGGGTGGTTCGGTGAACTGTCGGGCGTCGAACCGGCCGACGAGTGACTTCGCTCAGTGCGAGTGACCGTGGTCGTGCCCGTGTCCGTGGCCTCCGCCGTGGTCGTGGTGGCTCCCCTCGGCGTGCCCGTCGGGGAGGTTCTCGGCGTGTGCGTGCGGGTCGCCGTCGACGAACTCGTGGGCGTCGCGCTCGCCCGCCTCGAACTCGGCGACGCGTTCGGTGAGTTCGCCCGGTTCGAGGACGTCCTCCTCGACGAGGAGGCGTTCGAGCGCCGCCAGCCACTGCCGGTAGTAGACCACGTCGGGGTCGGTCCCCGACTCGCGGTCGGCCTCGACCTCCGCGACGAGTCGCGACTGGAAGGAGTCCCACGTGAACCGTTCTTCTCCCTCGCCCTCACCCTCGCCCTCGGTCTCGTCCGTGAGTGCGACGGCCAGCCCGAACGCGCGGGCCTGCCACGGCGCGTCGAAGGTCGGCGCGTCGTCGCCCGGACGCGGCGTCTCCGAGTCGGGTCGGCCGGTCATGCGAGTCGCTCCACCCCGATCATCGCGTTCCGCGAGACGAGGTCGCGGAGTTCGGCTTCGCCCATGTCTTCGGTCCCGGGCGGGCGCTGCGGCAGGACCATGTAGCGAATCTCGGAGTTGGAGTCCCACACCGACACGTCCACGTCGTCGGGGAGGTCCGTATCGAACTCCTCACGCAGGAGCGCCCGGGGTTCGTCGACCGCGCGCGAGCGGTAGGCCGGCGTCTTGTACCACGTCGGCGGGAGGCCGAGCAGCGACCACGGGTAGCACGAACAGAGCGTACAGACGACGAGGTTGTGTGTGTCGGGCGTGTTCTCCACGATTCGGAGTTCCAGCACCTCGTCGTTCACGTCGACGTCGAAGTCCGAGACGGCGGAGAGGCCGTCGTCGAGGAGTCGCTCGCGGTACTCGGCGTCGGTCCAGGCCCGGGCGACGACCTTCGCGCCGGTCATCGGGCCGACGTCCTCCTCGTAGGTGGTGACGACGTCGTCGACCGCGTCGCTACTCAACAGGCCTTTCTCGGTCAACAGCGACTGGAGCGCCCGTGCGCGGGCCTCCGGGTCGTGGTCGCGGAAGTCGCTCGATTCCTCGGCGTCGGTTGTCGGATCTGGTGTGTCGGTCATCGTCGGGGGTCGTCTGCTCGGGGGTCGTGCAGGTAGGGTTCCCACAGTTCGATGTGGACGGCGTCCGCGTCGGTGTACGCCTCGCCCCAGAGGTCGGCCGCCGCGAAGCGGACGTTGTAGAGTGGTTCGCCGTGTTCGTCGCCGCGGGCGCTGTCGTCGGGGAAGACGTGCGTCCCGCGGTAGGCCTCGACGGTGCCGGTGACGCCGCGAACGTAGCGCGGACAGCGGGTGTGGTGGTCCGGGTGGTCTCGCTTCACCGTCACCTCGTCGCCCACCTCGAAGGTCGGTTCGACGTCCGCGTCCACCGCCGAGTCGTAGGCGTCGGCGACGCCCTCGCTCAACGCCGCGAACGTCGGTTCGTCGGTCTCGGGAACTGTGGCTTCGCCGGCCTCGAACGCCTCGATTCGGGCCTCGAGTTCGTCCTCGTCGACGACGCCCGCGTCGAGCAACAACGACTCGACGGCGGTCAGCCAGCGCTCGTAGTAGGGGGTCCCGAGGTAGAACTCGGGGTCGTGCTGTTCGAGGGCGTCGCGGAACTCGTCCATGTTGTAGGCGTCGGCGGCGAGACCCGCCACGTTCAACGCCTGGACGCGCCCCTCCCAGTCGTGGTGGAACGGCGACGCGTCGTCCGGTTCGTCCGGCGGGAGGGCACCGAAGCCGTCCATCCCGCCGACGTCGTGGATGCCGTCCATACGCCACGTGTTGGCGTACCAGTAGAAAAAGGTTCGGCGCGCCACGGAACGTGCGCCACGAGCGAGGGCGTCCGACTCGATCGTCGAGTCAGCCACCGACACGTCACCCTTCTCTCGTCGACCTCCGATTCGTCCCGACGATACTGGGGTCGAGTCGACGCTCGCCCAGTGTGGGTCACTGCTGCCAGTAGGTTCTGACGTCGAGACTACCTGATTCGTTCACGCGGACGACGGTAAACGATCGTCGGTCACCCTTGGCGAGCGGGAGACTGTACGTTTCGGTCGCTCTACTGCCGGTCTCGGTGGTGACGACGACAGTATAGGTGCCGGAGGTGGTCTGCGTGGTCACGTTCCACTCACCTCCTGCCGAGACGTCGTTGGTCCGTTCGAGAACCGTCTCACTGTCGGATCGAATCTCGACGGTCACGGTGTGCGCGACGTCGTCGCCGTTTTCGACCTGTACCTCGTGGCGTGGTTCGGCCTCGCCACCTAATCCACCGGGTATCGCGCTACACCCTGCGAGAGCCACGAGTACTGCCACTACCGATGCGACGGCGAGCCGGTCTTTCATTCCGATCGGCGTAACGTAGGAGCGGGACAAACATCTTGTGTACGTGACAACCACGCTTCCGGGAATGGTCGCGGGTCACTCCTCCCCGGGACGTGTCGGGAGGAGTCGCCGAAACAGTGGGAGAAACGGCTTCAGGAGGACGAGGGCGCCGAGTACGAAGACGAAGAGCGTCCCGCCGACGGAGACGCCGAGCCACCGTGCGCCGAGGGCGATGGCCCCAGCGAGCGCGATGTACACCCAGAAGGCGACAGTGACGAGGAAGAAGCCGTGTGTCGGAGACGGTGGCTCGTACATACGCCTGTAGTCTCTGTCACGGACGATAAGCGACCTGGTCGTTTCGACTCCTCGACGTTGTGAGTCTGCCCAACGAGGACGCGTTCACAGGTCGAGACCGGCGCGCACGTCCTCGAACAGTCGTTCTTCGGCGTCGGCGACGGCGTGGGCCTGCTCGGCGGCGCGTTCGAACAGCACGACCTGCTCGTCCGGGCCGGCCTCGCTGGCTTCGCGGAGCGTCGCGCCGAGGGCCGACCACTGGTCGGCGAGTCGGGCCGCTCGGTCCGCGCTGGCGCCGGGGACGCCCGCGGGTTCGCCGAGTTGGGCGAGGAAGTCGGCGAACAGGCGTCTGAAGGCACCGCCGCCGGTCCCTCGCCGTTCGACGTTCTGGTAGGCGAAGCGGGCCGTCCACGCGGGGTCGTCGAGGTCGGGCCAGGTGGGGAGGTCGTCGGCGAACGCACGGATGCCGTCGACGCCCTGGCCACCCCACTCCTCGCGGCCGTCGAGCATCACGTCGGCCGTCGTCCGGACCGCGTCGACGACGGCCGCGGGCGTGTCGACCGTCCGTTGGGGGTCGTCGACCGCGAGCCATCGGCGGTCGAGGTCGCCGAAGCCGTACTCGGAGGACCACGCTGCGTCGAGTTCGTCCCGGCCGACGCGCTGGCGGTCGTCGAACTCGCCGTCGGCGAGGACGACTTCGTCCGCGTCCTCGTCGATTCCGACACAGAGCAGCGTGTGCGGGCCGAAGTGGGTGTCCGTTCCGAAGTAGTCGAGGTAGTAGAGGTCGACGAACAACGCGACGGGGGTGTTCGCGGCGAGACGCTCGCGGAGGGCCGACCAGGCTTCGTCCCGAGACTGACCCTCGCGGTGGGTGTAGTCGACGCCGAGGGCGTCGAAGAAGTCGGTCTCCAGGCCCGCGCGCCGTCCCATAACGAGTCGCTCGGCCGGACCGCGGTCGGTGTACTCGAAGCCGAGTCCCGACCCGAGTCCGAAGCAGGCCGGTTCGGTGTAGCGCCACCCGTAGAAGGTCGCGAGGTCCCGGAGGGCGGCCGACCCGCAGTGGGCGCCGGGTGCGTATTCGAAGCCGTCGACGTGCATGGTCGACCCGTCGACGGCCACCGTCAAGAGCGTGTTCCCGGCGCCGGATGTAACACTTATCCGCGTCCATCTCCAACTTCAGGTATATGACCTACGATACCGTCGTCTTCGACAACGACGGTGTCCTCGTCCGCCGCACGAGTTACAACGTACTCGAGGCGGCCGCCGCGGACACGTTCAAGCAGTTCGATATCGACCCCGAACCGGATCACGTAGAGGAGATGGCCGTGGGCGTCACGCCCGAGAAGGTCCAGTCCATCGCCGACCAGTACGGACTCGACCGCGACGAGTTCTGGAGCGTCCGGGACCGCGTCGGTGCCGAGGCCCAGTACGAAGAGATTCGCCAGGGCCGCAAGGAACTCTACGACGACCTCGACACCCTCCACGACCTCGACGTCCGGATGGGTATCGTCTCGTCCAACCAGCAGGCCACCGTCGACTACGTCCTCGACCACTACGACGTCGACCACTTGTTCGAGACCGCCTACGGTCGCGAACCGACGGTGGAGAGCCTCCGTCGCCGGAAGCCGAACTCCCACTACATCGACCAGGCGCTCGCGGACCTCGACGCCGAGAACGCGCTGTTCGTCGGTGACAACGAGTCCGACATCCGCGCCGCGGAGAACGCCGGCATCGACTCGGCGTTCATCCGCCGGCCCCACCGCCGCGACTGGGACCTCAACGTCTGGCCGACGTGGGACATCGACCGCCTCGACGACCTCCACGACATCGTCCAGTAACGGGGTCGTGGTGGCGCGGGTCGACGTCCGCTCCCCACTCGACCGCTCTGTGTCGTCCCGTCAGGCTACCGAGTAGCCGCCGTCGACGACTAGCCCGTGGCCCGTCACCCACGAGGCGTCGTCGCTCGCGAGGTACGCGATCGCCGCGGCGACCTCTTCGGGTCGACCGAGTCGGCGGAGCGGGTACTGCCGTTCCATCCGCTCGCGGGCCTCCTCGGGGTCGTCGGCGTCCTCGAAGAAGGACTCGCCCATCTCCGTCTCGACGAAGCCGGGACAGACCGCGTTCGCGCGGACACCGGCGGGACCGGCCTCGGCGGCCACGGTCCGGGTGAAGTTGAGCACCGCGCCCTTCGTGAGCGTGTAGACGCCCTGTCGCGGCAGTCCGATCATGCCGCCGAGCGAGGCGACGTTGACGATGGCGCCCTCGCCCCGGTCTTTGAACACGCGGAGTGCCGACTGACAGCCGTTCCACACGCCACGGACGTTCACGTCGAGGACGCGCTCGAAGGTCTCGGCGTCGGTCTCCTCGACCGTCGCGTGCGGGTGGGCGATGCCCGCGTTGTTGACGACGACGTCGAGTCCGTGGCGCTCGTCGACCGCCTGGACGACCGCGTCGAACGCGTCGGCGTCGGTCACGTCGAGTTCGCGGAAGACCGCGTCCCCGCCTGCGGTCTCGATTTCGTCGACGACCGCCTCGCCGTTCTGCTCGTCGACGTCGGTCACGACGACCGTCGCGCCCTCGTCCGCCAGTCGTTCGGCCGTCGCGCGACCGATGCCGCTCGCCGCGCCCGTGACGAGCGCCGTTCTCCCGTCGAACCGTCCAGTCGGTGTGGTACCGTCGGTCATCGTTCGATTCTCGACAGGTGTGGTTAAAAAAGTTAGCCAGTAAGGGACGAATCGTTATCGTCGTTGTCGCCCTGTCGACGGCGATAACTGAGATATGGGGCCGGATAACTGAGATATATCCGTCGTTGTCGAGATATACGCCGAACAATCGCGTTCTGTCCGTCGTTGCCGAGATATGCGCGACGTTCGCGGGATATACCCGGGTGTTGCCGAGATACGGTTTCCGGTCTACTCGGTGATGTCGTAGCCGGCGTCGGCGACTGCCTGTCGAACCTCTTCTTCGAAGCCAGTCTCGCCGGTCACCTCGACTCGACCGGTGTTGGCGTCGGCATCCGCGCGCTCGACGCCCTCGACTCGCTCGACGGCGTTCGTCACGGCGTTCTCGCAACCGGAGCAAGACATTCCTTCGACGTCGAGTTCGAGTGTCTCCATGGTCGATAATTGGGTCGGATCGCTCGTAGGTCTTGGGGCGGAGTCGGGTCGGAGAACGGAGAGTACCGACTTACAGGACGTCGGCGCGGACGGCGTCGGTGGCCTCGGGCCACTCGCCTTCGAGGACGGTGAGGGCGTCTTCGATCGCGTCGCGGTTCTCCTGCATCCAGGCTTCCTCGGTCTCCATCTCCTCGTCCCACTCATCGAGGGTCGAGAGGTCGAAGTCCGACGCCGTGTACGTCTCGCCGTCGAGGGTGACCGAGTCGTGGAGTTCCTCGCAGTTGTGACACTTCGTCGCCGCGACGAGGAAGTAGCGTTCGACGCGCTCGCGGACGTCGTCGTCGACGTCGACCACGTCGTCGAGGGTCACGCCGTCGGATTCGCAGGTGTAACAGAGGGCCGTACCGCTTCCGAGAGGCTTCCCGCAGTTGAGACAGGTCGAACTCATACTCGAAGTTCGCCCTCGATACGTAAAAGTTCGCGCGATAGGCTCTGACAGCCAATCCGTTTCTGACGGTTTTGCTGGTTCGGCTCGCAAAAGCGAGGCACGGACGCGACACCGGTTTTCATATACTGGTGACTGGTACCACCGCCCGTCATGACGAACGAGACTGTCGGATTCGTCGGAACGGGAATCATGGGCCGGCCGATGGCCGAGAACGTCCTCGACGCGGGTTACGACGTCGTCGCGCACAACCGCTCGCCGTCGTCGGTCGAAGCGCTCGTCGACCAGGGGGCACGCGCCGCCGACTCGCCGGCCGAGGTGACCCGCGAGTCGGACGTGATCGTCACGGTCCTGCCGGACACCGAGGTCGTCGAAGACGTCGTCTACGGCGACGACGGCATCCTGCCGGAACTCGAAGCGGGGAAGGTGTACGTCGATATGTCGACCATCTCGCCGGTCGCGACCGAGGAGATCGCGGCGGACGTCGCGGACGCGGGCGCGGACATGCTCGACGCGCCCATCAGCGGCGGCGAGGAGGGCGCCCAGCAGGGGTCGCTCTCGATCATGGTCGGTGGCGACGAGGCCATCTTCGAGGAGGTCCGCCCGCTCTTCGAGGTGATGGGTGAGACGGTCACCCTCACCGGCGGCCACGGCGCCGGTCAGACGGCGAAGGCGTGCAACCAGATCGTCGTCGCCTGTACCCACCAGGCCGTCGCCGAGGCACTCGTCTTCGCCGAGAAGGCCGGCGCGGACCTGGAGAAAGTCGTGGAGGCCATCAGCGGCGGCGCGGCCTCTTGCTGGTCGCTCCGCGAACGCGCCCCGCGGGTCATCCAGGGCAACTTCGAACCGGGCTTCTTCGCCGCCTACCAGTACAAGGACCTCCGTATCGCGACGAACGCCGGCGAGGAGTACGGCGCCCCGATGCCCGCGACGTCGGTCGCCCACGAGATGTACAAGGCGATGGAGGAGACGGGCCGCGGCCGCGACGACCACTCGGCCGTCATCAAGGTCATCGAAGACATGGCCGGGACCGAGGCGCGCGTCGACGAGGTGTGAGACCCTACGCCGCGTCCGGACCGTAGGGTTCGAGAGCGTCCCGCCAGGCCGTCGGGAGCGACGCCGGCCGTCCGTCCTCGCCGAGGTAGACGGATACGGTCCGGCCGGTGGCGACGACCTCGTCGTCCGTCCGGAGTTCGTACTCGACGGTGAGACTCGTCTCGCCGGTCTCGACAGGGCCGAGTGCCACCGTCACCGTCCGGTTTGCGCCGATGGGGGCGAGGTAGTCGACGTCCAGCGACCGCACGACGGTCGGCGCCTCGGACAGCGAGACGTCCAGTACTTCCTCGAACAACCGCTCTTTCCCCCGTTCGAAGTAGGCGGCGTAGACGACGTGGTTGACGTGCGCGCGAGTGTCGAGGTCGCGGAACTGGACCGCGACGTCGTGCGTGAAGGTTCGTGGCGCCACGTCGGAACCGAGCGCGGGCGCGCTCTTGAACTGTCCGTCTTCGGTCGTAGACGGTTCGTGGTATCGCCGGGGGACCACCGTTCGAGTGTTCTCGTCGACCTACTCGGTCGCCTCCTCAATGGCCCGGTCGAGGTCGGCAACGATGTCGGCGGGGTCCTCGATACCGACCGAGATGCGGACCATGTCCGGGGTGACGCCGGCGGCGGCCTGCTCTTCTTCGGTGAGTTGCTGGTGGGTGGTGCTCGCGGGGTGGATGACGAGCGTCTTCGCGTCGCCGACGTTCGCGAGCAGCGAGGCGAGTTCGGTGCTCTCGACGGTCTTCCGCGCGGCGTCGTAGCCAGCCTCCAGGCCGAACGTGATCATGCCGCCGTAGCCACCGTCGAGGTACTCGCTGGCGGTCTCGTGGGTCTCGTGGGACTCCAGGCCGGGGTAGTTCACCCACGCGACCTCGTCGTGGTCGTCGAGGTACTCCGCGACGAGTTGGGCGTTCTCGCAGTGTTTCTCCATCCGGAGCGGGAGCGACTCGACTCCCTGGAGGGTCTGCCAGGCGTCGAACGGCGACTGCTGGTTCCCGAGGTCGCGGAGGCCGCGTGCGATGGCGGCGTAGGTGAACGCGGCGTCGCCGAAGCGCTCGGCGAAGTTGACGCCGTGGTAGGCCGGGTTGTCCGCGCCGATTTCGGGGTAGTCGTCCGCGTGGGCCGCCCAGTCGAAGTTCCCGGCGTCGACGAGGACGCCCCCGACGGTCGTCCCCGCGCCGTGGAGCCACTTCGTGGTCGAGTGCCAGACGATGTCCGCGCCGTGCTCGATGGGGTTGCAGAGCGCGGGCGTCGCGAACGTGTTGTCGACGATTAGGGGGACGTCGTGGTCGTGGGCGACGTCGGCGATGGCCTCGATGTCGGGCGTGACGAGCGCGGGGTTCCCGATGGTTTCGAGGAGGACGAAGGCGGTGTCGTCGTCGATGGCCTCGCGGTAGGCGTCGACGTCGAGCGTGTCGACGAACCGCGTTGTGACGGCGCGGCGCTCGACCGTGTGGGAGAGGTAGGTGTACGTCCCGCCGTACAGTGCCGAGGCGGAGACGATGTTGTCGCCCGGCCCGGCCAGCAGGAACGTCGCGAGGTTGAGCCCCGCCATCCCCGAGGACGTCGCGACCGCGCCCACACCGCCTTCGAGGGAGGCGAGTCGTTCCTGGAGCGTCTCGACGGTCGGGTTCATCAGTCGCGAGTAGATGTAACCCGGTTTCTCGAGGCCGAACTGGGCCGCCGCGTCCTCCGCGTCCTCGAACACGTAGGAGGTCGTCTGGTAGATCGGCGTCGCCCGCGCACCGGTCGCCGGGTCCGGTTCCTGTCCCGCGTGGACGCTCCGCGTGTCGATACCGTCGGGTCCGTCTCCGTCGCTCGCTCCGTCTTCTGCCATGGGGGAGAGATGTAGACACGGGGTGATAAGCGTTCGCGCGAACATCGTCGGATCGCGGGCGGTGGCCACCGTGGTGTGTCGATGCACGGACCACGACCCTTTACTGTTCGGACCTCCTCGTTCTAGTGTGAGTGACAATAGTGGGCGCCGGGATCTCCGGATGCCCGACGACGACGAGGTGTTTGCGGTCGTGACACAGCACAACGGCGGTAATCACGTCGAGCTGCGCTGTGCGGACGGGAAGACCCGGATGGGGCGTATCCCCGGCCGGATGAAGTACCGCGTCTGGATCAGCGAGGGCGACGTCGTCCTCGCCGAACCGTGGGACTGGCAGGACGAGAAGGCCGACGTCGAGTGGCGCTACGACGACTCCGCGGCGGACCAGCTCCGGCGCGAAGGCCACATCGAGTAACGTCACCCGTTTCCGACGGCCCACGCGGGGAATTGTTCTTCACACTCCGGAGCGCGAGCTATCGCCGTGCACTCGACGCGGCGTGACTCCTGTCACGTCGTGACGCTCGGCGACGTCACTCTCGGTCGTGGATCGTGTCGAAAGAAACAGTGTCAGTCGCGTCGCCGTGAGGCGACAGTTCGAAACCGGAGTTATACGCGAACGACGTTCGTCGCGCGCGGGCCCTTGGGGGCGTCTTCGATGTCGAACTCGATTTCGGTGCCTTCGGTGAGGTCCTCGCCGCCAACGTCCTCCATGTGGAAGAAAACGTCCTCGTCCGCGTCCTCAGTCTCGATGAAACCGTAGCCGCCTGTGTCGTTGAAGAAATCAACGTTACCGGATGCCATTACAAATAACTCTAGTGGCCCTCCACGGATAAGGGTTGGCATCCGTTGGGTGGAATAGAATTTTACAGTCCGAATGAACTGCTATTAGCTATTTAGGATGTATGTGTTCACAAAATCGCCTCTACCCTGGGCCGGTTGTGTCGGACTCGTCGCAACATCTGTTCGTTTCTGTGGTATCCCCACTTCTCCTCGACCGGCCGGACGAGACGAGTGACCGAAACCGCTCATCACTCGAACGGCGTCGCTAGCCCCAACTCCGTCCCCGACCGGTGGACGACGCCGAGGAGTCGGTTGTACTTCGCGAGGCGCTCGGAGCGGGCGAGCGAACCGACCTTGAGTTGGCCGGCGTCGGTCCCGACGGCGAGGTCGGCGATGGTGCTGTCGCAGGTCTCGCCCGAACGGGCCGACACGACCGTCGCGACGCCGTCCGCCCGTGCGCGTTCGAGGACGTCGAGGGTCCGCGTGACGGTCCCGGCCTGGTTCGGTTTGACGAGCGCGGCGGTCACGGCGTCGTCGTCGATGGCCCGGTCGAGGCGCGCCGCGTTCGTCGCGAGCAGGTCGTCACCGAGGAGTTGGACGTCTCCGGGGAGTCGCTCGGCGAGCAGCGCCCACCCGGCCCAGTCGTCCTCCGCGAGGGGATCCTCGACCGAGCGGATCGGGTAGCGCGTGCAGAGGTCGACGACGAGGTCGACCATCCCCTCGCGGTCGAGTTCGCGACCGAGACTCGCCAACTCGTAGGTCTCGCTCGCAGTCGTCGTCGAAGAGGGTGCCGAAGTTCGCGCGGGGTCCGTCGTCGAAGGTCCGGCCTTCGTCCGTGAGGGGGCAGAAGTCGGGCCGAACGCGTACGTACGTGGGACGACGCTCGTCGGACCCGACGCCTCGGTCGGCAACGCCGTCGAGGTGAAGAACAGCGTCCTCATGGCCGGCGCGACGGTCCCGCACCACGCCTACGTCGGCGACAGCGTGCTCGGCCGCGACGTGAACCTCGGCGCGGGGACGAAGGTCGCCAACCTCCGCCACGACGACGAGGCAGTCCACCTGACGGTGAAGGGCGAACGCGTCTCGACCGGGCGGCGGAAGTTCGGCGTCGTCCTCGGTGACGGCGCGAAGACCGGCATCGAGACGAGTCTGAACGCGGGCGTCACCCTCTCCTCCGGCGCGACGACCGAACCGGGCGAGACCGTAACGCGCGACCGGTGAGCGCGGCCGGTGAGCGCGGCCGGCGAGCGCGACAAACCGGTTTGGCGGCCCGTAACTAAGGCCCGTTCGCCGGAATCCGCTCCCATGTCCGAATCGACAGCCGTCGCCATCTTCGGGGTGGGTCACATCGGCTCGGTCCACCTCGAGTCCGCGCGGGCGATGGACGAGACGACCGTCCGCGCGGTGGCCGACCAGGTGCCGGCGAACCGCGAACGCGCCCGCGAGCGCTGTCGTTGTGCGACGTACGCCGACTACGAGACCCTCCTCGCGGACGTGGACGTGGACGTCGCCGTCGTCGCGCTCCCGCCCTTCTTACACGCCGACGCCGCAGTCGCGGCGGCCGAACACGGCTGTCACGTCTTCGTCGAGAAACCCCTCGCCCGGAGCGCCGAGGAGGCGCGGACCATCCTCGACGCGGCCGACCGCGAGGGGATGGCCGTCGGCGCCGACCACACTCTCCGGTACATGCCCGCGATGCAGGCCCTCAAGCGCCGGTACGACGACGGCGAGTTCGGCCACGTCCCGCTCTGTCGGGCCACGCGGATCAACGACGGTCCCTTCGGTTCGCCGCCGAACGGCGAGCGACCGGCCGACTGGCACCTCGACCCGGAGGCGACCGGCGGCGGCGCGCTCGCCGACCTCGGTATCCACCTCTTCGACGCGCTCCGCTGGTTCTTCGGCGACCTGGAGGTCGAACACGCGACGCTCGACCGTCAACTCGACCTGCCCTACGAGGACAGCGCGACCGTCGTCGTCGGCACCGACTCGGGGACGACCGCGACCGTCAACTGCGGGTTCTTCCAGCGCGAGGAACCCGACGACGTGAACTTCGGCTTCCACCTCGATGGCGTCGCCGGCACGGGTCGGCGGGCCGACCACGCGCCGGAGAGCCAACTCGGCCACGCCGCGAAGACGGCGGTCGAGAACGTGGTCCGACGGCTCACCGGCGACACCCCACGGACGTTCGCTCCGACCTACTTCTACCGGGCGCACTTCGAGGCGCTGCGCGCGTTCGTCCGGGCCGTCCGCGTCGGCGAGCGCCCGCCGGTCTCGGGTCGCGACGGCCTCCGCGCGGTCGAACTCGTCGAGGAGGCCTACGAGGTGGCCGGTGCGTTTCCGCCGGCGAGCGAGGACGACGAGACCGAACCGACGCCACTCCAGGGCGAACGACGATGAGTCCGGCCGTGCACGTCCGGCGCGTCCCGGATCTGGAGACGGAGTCGCTCGCGTCGGCGACCGACGCGCTCGTCGACGCGCTCGATACCGACCTCGCCGGCGACTCCGATGCTGTGGAGCGCGTTCTCGTCGTCCCCGACGTCCACCACCCGTACCACCCGAGCACCGGAGTCGTCACGAACCCGGCCGTGCTCGACGTCCTTCTCGGTCGACTGTTTGACGCGGGCCACAGCGTTCGAGTCGGTGTCACCGACGCCGACGCGGCCCGGTACCTCGGTGTCGACGCCGTCGCCCGCGACCGGGACGTCGACGTCGTCGCCCTCGCCGACGCCGAGTGCGTGACACGCGAGGCCGTCCAGGTCCCCGAACCACTCGTCGAGGACGCGGTCGTCGCGCTCCCGACCCTCCGCCGCGACGAGGCCGGGGCGGGCGAGCACCCCGCGGGCGTCGGTGCACTATGTACGAGCGCAGTTGCCGCAGGTGGTCCCGCTCTCCCCGCGAGTACTGCGAAATCGCTCGTCTCACCGGCCGTCTCGTTCCTCGACGCGACCTACACGCCTGGAACGACGCCGCGGGAGTCGCGCGGCCTCCTCGCGAGCGCCGACGCCGGCGCGCTCGACGCCGTCGCCGCCGACCTGCTCGGGGTCTCGTCGCCCGAGTCGGCGTCGACCGCCAGTTCGGTCGACCCCGCGGTGCACGGTGCCGCCCTGGCGTCACTCCGACGGGACGTCGCGGACGGCGTGCCCGAAGCGGCGGAACCGAACGACTTGCTCGCCGCGGGCTATCGGCTGTACGCTCGAATCGTCGGCGACGCCGTCCCGCCGCAGTTCCAGCGGTCGGCGGCGGACAGTGACGGGAACGGTGGTGACGACGCGTGAGAGCCGAGGACGTCCTCGTCACCGGCGGCACGGGATTCCTCGGTCGGCGGCTCTGCCGCCGTCTCGACGCCGATGGTTGTCGGGTCGGCGTCCTCAGCAGGCGGGAGCGTCCGCCGGCCGACCTCGACGACGCAGTCTCGGCGTGGCACGTCGGCGACGTCCGCGACGCCGACGCCGTGGACGCGGCGGTCGCGGCCCACGACGCCGTCTTCCACCTCGCGGGCGTGGGACTGGCCGACGCCGACCCGCAGACCGTCGAGTCCGTGAACCGCGATGGGACGCGTGTCCTCCTCGACGCCTGTCGCGAGCACGAGACCGAACGCGTCGTGTTCGCCAGTACCGCCGGGACGCGTCGCGCCCCGGGACGGCGACCCGCGACGGAGTCCGACCTCGCAAAACCGGTTGGGGCGTACCAAACGTCCAAACTCGACGCCGAACGGCTCGTCGCGGACTACGTCTCCGACGGCGGCGACGCGGTGACGGTCCACCCGACGTCGGTGGTCGGTCCCGGCGACGAGTACTTCACCGGGCGGCTCTGTCGACTCGTCACCGGCCGGATTCCCGTGTACCTGCCCGGCGGCGCGAGTTTCGTCGGTGTCGACGACGCGGTCGGGGGAATCGCCGCCGCGATGCGCGGGGGCCGCCGCGGCGAGCACTACCTCCTCGGCGGGGAGAATCTCACCTACGGCGAGGCACTGGAGGTGTTCGCGGACGCGGCCGGTCCCGCGGACGACCCGCCATCGGTTCGCGTGCCGGCGTCGGTCGTCCGGGCGGCAGGTCCCGCGGTCGGCGCCGTCAACGCCGCCCTCGGGACGCGCTTCTTCCCGGTCAACACGCGGATGGCACGCCTCGCCACCGAGACGCTGTTCTACGACTCGTCGAAGGCGCGGCGGGACCTCGGCTACGACCCGGCGCCGCTCGACGAGCACGTCGACGAGGCCGTCGCGTGGTGGCGCGAGCGGGTGTAGGCGCACGCTACCCGCGGTAGGCGACGGCTTACAATGGGGGGTCCACCCCTCCGTCCACTCGATGCGGGTCGCGTTCTTCACGAACACGCCGGCGCAGGCCCACCTGTACAGGAACGTCGTCGAGCGTCTGGAGGCGGCGGGCCACGAGGTGCTCGTCCTCGGACGGGACTACGGTTGTACGGTCGACCTCCTCGAGTACCACGAACTCCCCTACCGACTCTACGGCGAGGTGTCGCACTCACAACTCTCGCTCGCGCGCGAACTCCCCCAGCACGGCGTCCGGATGCTCCGCGAGATCCACGCGTTCGACCCGGACCTCGTCTTCGGCATGGGGGTCTTCGCCACCGTGACGGGCGCGCTCACGGGGACGCCGTCGGTCGTCGTCGTCGACTCCGAACCCGACCCCTACGACCACGCGGTGTCGAAGCGCCTCGCGCGGGCGATGCTCTCGCCCCAGGCCTTCGAGAAGGACCTCGGGGCCAACCACTTCGAGTTCCGCGGGTTCAAGGAGTGCGCCTACCTCCATCCCGACGTCTTCGACCCGGACCCGTCGGTCCGCGAGGACCTCGGTCTCGACGCCGGAGAGGAGTTCGTCGTCGTCCGGTTCAACGGCTTCGGCGCCCACCACGACGTCGGCGAGTCGGGCATCCCGCCCGCGCGGCGGCGCGACCTCCTGGCGCGTCTCGACGAGCGCGCGACCGTGCTCGTCTCCGACGAGGGCGACAAACTGGACCTCGACGGACTCCCGGCCCGTGAGTTCGACGTCGCGCCCGCCCGGCTCCACGACGCGCTCGCGGAGGCCGAACTCCTCGTCGCCGACACGCAGACGGTCGTCACCGAGGCCGCGCTCCTCGGCACGCCGGCCGTCCGCTCGAACTCCTTCGTCGGTGAGGACGACATGGGCAACTTCCGAGAACTGGAGTCGGCTGACCTCGTTCGCAACGTCGCCGACCCCGAGGCGGCCGTCGAGACGGCCACTTCGCTCCTCGACGACCCCGAGACCGGGGAGCGCTGGCGTCGCCGTCGCGACGACTACGTCGCCGACCTCGTGAACCTCACCGACGTCCTCGTCTCGGTCGCCGAACGGCGCGGTCGCGTCGACGGCGTCTCGGGGCTGTCGCCCACCTGAGCCGCGCTGTCGACCGGTAGCGACCGCATAACAACATCCCGATGGCCGCTCTTCTCGACCATGATCCGCGTCGCCTTCCTCGGGAGCCACGACCTCGGCGTCGCCTGCCTCGACCGGCTCGTCGACCACGACGAGGTCTCGGTCGAGGTGGTCGTCACCTACGCCGCCGACGCCGACACCTGGTGGGACGCCTCGGTCCGCGAGCGCGCCCGCGAACTCGACCTCGACTGCCCGGTCCTCCCCCTCGACCGCGAGCGGGAGGTCCTCGACCACGAGGTCGACTACCTCCTCAGCGTCTACCACACGAACGTCCTCGGACCCGAATTTCTGGAGCACCCCGAGGAACTCCCGCTCAACCTCCACCAGGCCGAACTCCCCCGATACCGCGGGAGCAACGTCTTCAGCCACGCCATCGTGAACGCCCGCGAGGACGACTACTGGTGGTACGGGACGACCTTGCACGTCATGGCGGAGGACGTCGACGCCGGCGACGTCGTCGACCGCAACTTCGTCCCCATCACCGAGGAGGACACCTCCCGCTCCCTGTACGAGCGGACGACCGAGGCGTCCATCGAGTTGTTCGAAGAGGCTCTCCCGCTCCTCGTGAACCGCGAGGTGGACGCTCACCGAACGCCCCAGTCCGAGTTCGACGGCCCGCGTTACTTCTACAGCAAGGACAGCCTCGACGGCGAGAAAGAGATTCCTCCCGAGCGTCTCGCCGACGAGCGGGTCGAAGACGAGGTGTACGACAAGATCCGGGCGCTCGACTTCCCACCGCACGAACCGGCCTACACCCGCGTCGGCGGCCGGAAGGTGCACCTGACGAGCGGCCGCTACGACGACGAGTGAGTGTCTGACGAGCGCACGAGCATACGGGCGCAGTCGCTCGGCGTCGAGTGTCAGGATTCAGTAAAAACGAAATCGTGGGTGTCGCCGTGAGGCGACGGGAGAGGCCGACTTAGACGCGAACGACGTTCGTCGCGCGCGGGCCTTTGGGGGAGTCCTCGATGTCGAATTCGAGGGCCTGTCCTTCTTCGAGGTCTGCGCCGCCAACGTCTTCCATGTGGAAGAACACGTCGTCGTCCGCGTCCTCAGTCGAGATGAAACCGTAACCGCCAGTGTCGTTGAAGAAATCAACGTTTCCGCTTGCCATTACAAACATACGTAAGCCAACTACACGGAAGTAGTTGGCGAGCGTCGAGGTACCACGGCGGTCGATTCGCGAACGCCTACAACTCGACTTCTCTTCCCTGCTCGTCGGAGGCCGTCGCCGCGTCGAGCAGGTCGACGGCGCGGGCCCCGACCTCGCCGGGTGCGCTGAAGGTCGCCCGCCCCTCCGACGCGGCGACGAACTCCTCGACCTCGGCCTTGAGCGGTTCGCGCTGGGGTGCCTCGTGGACTTGTTTGCCCTCGTCGCGCCGTCTGAGCGTCCCGCCCTCCTCGAAGAAACGCGAGTCGTACACCTCCAGTTTCGTGTCTTCGAGGTAGTCGATGTAGGCGGTCCGCTCCGAGCCGACGGCGACGAGGTGGCGTTCCTTCCCGAACACCGGGACGTGCCAGGAGACGCTGACGTGGCCGGTCACGTCGCCGTACCCGAGGAGGAGCGTGGCGGTCTCGTCGACATCGTCGCGGACGAACGAGTCACAGCGGGCGGTCACGGTGTCGGGGTCCTCGCCGAGCAAGTACCGATAGATGTCGACGTCGTGGACCGCCAGCGAGTGGAGGGCGCCGGCGGTCTTCCGCGGGGTCCGGAAGGCGAAGCGGTTCGACGTGAGGTAGCGGAGGTCGCCCAGGTCGCCGCGTTCGACGCGCCGCTTCAACTCCCGGAGGGCGGGGTGGAAGCGGAAGATGTGCCCGACGCCGAGCGTCCGGTCGTGGCGGTCGGCCGCGTCGACGATGTTCCAGGCCGTCTCGCCGTCGAGCGCGAGCGGTTTCTCGACCAGCAGGTCGACGCCGTCTTCGAGGAGGTCGGTCGCGACGGACTCGTGGGTCGGCGAGGGTGTGGCGACGGTCGCCGCATCGACGCCGAGGTCCGCGAGGTCGCTCGTGTCGGTCACGTAGTCGAGGTCGAAGGTGCCCGCGGCGTCGGCCGCCCGCTGTTCGTCGACGTCGCAGACGACCACCTCGTCGACGTGTCCCTCGTCCCTGAGTTCGGTCGCGACGCGGACGTGGTTCTCGCCCCAGTAGCCCGTCCCGACGACGGCGTACTTCATCGGCGCACCTCGGCGGACGGCTCCGCGTAGTGGTCGCGAATCGCCGCACACACCCGTTCGACGTCCTCGTCGTCGAGTCCCGGGAACATCGGGAGCGAGACGATTCGGTCGACGAGCGCCTCGGTCTCGGGGAGCGTCGGAACCGCGTCGACGTGGCTCCGAACCGACTCGTGGCGGTGGGCCGGCGTCTCGTAGTGGACGGCCGTGTCGACGCCGCGCTCCGCCAGCGACTCGCGGAGCGCCTCGCGGTCGTCGACCTGGACGACGAAGAGGTGGTAGACGTGCTCTACTCCCTCGCGCTCGTCGGGGAGCGTGACGCCGTCGACGTCGCCGAGGCGCTCGCGGTAGATTGCGGCGATCTCCTGACGGCGGTCGTTCCACGCGGGGAGGCGGTCGAGTTGCTCGCGACCGACCGCGGCCCGCGGTTCGTCCATGCGGTGGTTCAGGCCGAGCGCGACGTGGTCGCCGGAGTCGTCACGGCCGTGGTTGCGGAGGTGACGGGCCGTCGCGGCGAGGTCGGCGTCGTCGGTGACGAGCATCCCGCCGTCGCCCGCGACGGTCATGTTCTTCGTCGGGTAGAAACTGAAACAGCCGACGTCGCCGAGACTCCCCGCGCGTTCGCCGTCGATGGCGGCGCCGTGGGCCTGACAGGCGTCCTCGACGACGGCCGCGCCGTGTTCGTCGGCCACGTCGCGGATTCGCCCCACCTCGGCTGGCTGGCCGTAGAGGTGGACCGGGAGGACGGCGGCCAGGTCGTCGCTCGCGGTTTCGGCGGCCGCGGCGAGCGCGTCGGGGTCCATCGTGTACGTCTCGGGGTCGACGTCGACGAACACTGGCTCGGCCCCGAGGCTGAGGACCGGGCTGACGCTCGCGAAGAAGGTGTGGCCGGGGACGGCCACCGCGTCGCCCTCGCCGACACCCGCCGCCCGGAGCGCGAGGAAGAGCGCGGACGTCCCGCTGCTGACGGCGACGGCGTGCTCGACCCCGCAGAAGTCGGCGAACTCGGACTCGAACCCCTCGACGCGCGGCCCCTTCACGTGCCGGCCGCTCCGGAGGGCCGCCGCCGCCCGCTCGACCATCTCGTCGTCGACGGTCGGGCGCGCGACAGGTATCTGGTCGGACATGGGGAAGAAACCGGCCGAATCGGACTTCGTTATGCGTCGAGTAAGCGCGACGCCGAGACAGTTGAACGATTGTACAACTGCTCAACTGAAGTTCTCGATGGGAGAACTGGTCGGTCTCCGTGTCGTCAGTCTGTCTGTCGTTCGGCGATGGATTCGAGTTCCCGATTCCGTCCTTCGAGGAGGGCTCGCAGATACCTTCGCAGAACGAGCGTGTCCACGACTGTTCCGAGTATCCCGACTGGTGACGAAAACTGGAACTCGTCGGTCATGCGAGTTCGATTAGCGGAAATTCGCTCGAAATAGTGCTCGTGGACCATCTCTGCGAACGGGCCGTCGACCTGCTCGTCTCGAAAGTACTCTGGGGCGTCCACCTCGGTGATCTCGACGGTGAGTTCCAGCGGGATCCCGAAATGGGTTGCTCGCCACGTCACGACGTCGCCTTCCTCGAGGTGGCCGCTCGTCGTTCCGGCTATCGCTCGTTCAGAGTGACCCATCGTCTCGGTGTGTCGTTCCACGTTACGCGCCAGGTCGAACACCCGTTCGACGGGGGCGTCTATCAGTGTCTCTAGAACGAGTGTCGACATCTACCGACGTATTCCGGAAGCAGGTCAAAAGATGTAGCGGATGAACGATTCTCCCTCGTCAAACGTCCGGTCTAGACGATCCCCATCGCGAGTGCGACTCTTCCAAAATCGTGTCCGTGGTGGCCACTCTACAGCCACTACGCCTAACAGTTAGTGGAGTGAGTAACGTTCACTAGCCCGATCTACGTGACCGACTCGGTCGTCCGATACCGGTGGTATCCGTACTCCACTCCGAGGCCCAGGAGTCCGACGCCGGAGAGTCCGGCGCCGCCCCAGCGTGCGAGGTACAGCAGCGCTCGGCCGAACGCGGGGTCGCCGCCGCCGGTCGCCGTGCCCGTCGACGTGAGGAACGACCAGACGAAGAGAATCGCTCCGAGCACGGCGACGCCAATCGCGGCCTTCTGTCCGGGTCTCATACCTACATTCGTAGCGAGTGTGACAAATACGTTCGGGAGTGAACAGGTCTGGTTCGACGGCCTACTCGCCGAGTTCCCGGTAGATGGCCCGCAAGCGCTCGGCGTCGCGGCCCCAGTGGTACTGTGCCTCGACTGCCGCCCGGCCGTTTTCACCCTGTCGGGCCGCTTCCTCGGGGTCCGTCCCGAGTTCGACCAGCGCGTCGGCCGCGGCGTCGGCGTCGCCCGCGGGAATCACCGGCCCGGCGTCGGCGTCGCCGACGATTCGTTCGAGCGGGGGCACGTCGGAGGCGAGCACTGGCTTGCCCATCCACATGTACTGGAAGAGTTTGTGTGGGAGCGTCGTCGCGGTGTGGGGCGTGTCGGCGTGCGGGACGAGACAGACATCGCTGGCGGCGACGAACGCGGGGACGGCCTCGAAATCGACCCACCCGGTGAACGTCACGCGGTCCTCGATGCCCCGTTCGCGGACGCGCTCGCGGAACGCCTCGCCGTACTGGTCGGTGCCGGCCTTCCCGACGAGCACGAGTCGGGCCTCGGGGACGTCGTCGAGGAGGTCGGGGAAGCCGTCTACGACCGCCTCCAGCCCCCGGTGGGGCGCGAACTTCCCGGTGTAGGTGACCAGGAACTCCTCGTCGGGGTCGAGACCGTGCTGGGCGACCGGATCCGGTGTCTCTCCGCGGGCCACCTGCTCGCGGTAGTTCCGCCGGTCGTAGCGGTCGCGGTCGACCGTATTTCCGACGACGCTGACGGTCTCGGCTGCGACGCCGCAGTCGTCGAGGTAGTGGTCGCGGCCCTCCGCGGCGACGGTGAGCACGTGGTCGGCCTCCTGGACGGCCTCTCGCTCGATGCGCTTCCAGCGGCGGACGGGTCGGAGGGTGTACTCGGCGATTCGAGAGGGCGAAGAGAGGACGTCGCGCGGGTCGTCCATCCGGCGCCACTGGCGGATGGCCTCGGGGTAGTTCTCGTGGAGGTCCGCGACGACCGGGACGTCGCGTTCGTCGCCGACGTGGGTGCCCGTGAGGACCATCGGCAGGTCGTGGACGTGGATGGCGTCGGCGTCCCACTCGGCGACGGCGTCGTCGAGCGCGGCCGCCCAGCGCGGGTGGACGTTCGCCAGGAGGTGCTGGAGGGTCTTGGGCCACCGCGAGAGGGTCGAGGGGTCGTGTGGGACGCGGACGACGTCGATTCCGTCGACCGTCTCGCGGCGCGGGCGGTCGGGTTCCGCTCGACAAAGCAACCGGACGTCGTGGCCGGCCGCGCGGAGGGCGCGTGCCTCCTTCTCGACGCGGACGTCGGCGGGGAACTCCTTCCAGAGGAGCATACAGATACGCATCGTCGGTGACGGACCCACCCCCGCGAGGGGGATAGTTATGCGGCGGGTACGCGACGACCGGGACTCGCCGTGTTACCCCGTTTATAACAAACCACGGACCGAACCCAGGACAACGAGATGGCACGTCGCGTGGCGCCGGCCGGGTCGACTCCGAGCGACTGCGACGTCGACAGTGACGGCGCGAGCGCCGCGAGGACCGGAGGGTCGGATGGCTGAGGACGCCCGCAGCGCCGACGGGGAGGTCGACCTCGGACCGGCGGACGACCCCGACGCCGACGACGTCGACAGCGCGAGCGCCGCACTGTTCGTCTCGCGCATCGTCACACAGGCCGTCGGCTTCTTCGCGCTCGTCTACTACGCGCGGGTCCTCGGACCCGCCGGACTGGGCGTCTTCTTCACCTTCCAGACGCTCGTCTCCGTCCTCGGCATCGCCTCGGAGTTCGGTGTCTCCGGGGCGGTCACCAAGCGGATGAGTCAGGCCGTGACCGAACGCCAGCGTGGGGCGTTCCTCACGGGTGCGTTCGTGCTCATGCTCGCGCCGTTCGGCGTCGTCTCGCTCGGCGTCGTCCTGTTCGGCCACCGACTCTCGCAGTTCGTCGGTCTCGACGCGGTCGTCCCGTTGCTCGTCTTCGTCCTCGCGGTCAACGCCAGTGCACAGATGCTCATCTCGGCACTCCGCGGCGAGCGACAGATCTCCGTCACCGCGTGGGTCAGCCTCGCTGGCCAGTTTGTCCGCGTCGTCGTGAGCGTCGGGTTCCTCCTGGCGGGGTTCGGTGCCGTCGCGCTCGTCTACGGCATCGCCGCGTCGAGTCTCACCCGTTCGGCGAGTGCGTTCGGCCTGCTGAACACGACGCCCGCCGTTCCACGGTTCGAGACGATCCGGAGCCTGTTCGACTTCTCGAAGTACACCGCCGGCATGGAGGTCAGCGACCTCGCGTACAACTGGGCCGACACGCTCGTCCTCGCGGTGTTCGCGAGCAAGTCGGTCGTCGGCGTCTACGAGACGGCGTGGAAGTTGAGTTTCGTCACTCTCCTCGCCGCACAGGTCATCGGCGTCGCGCTGGCGCCCTCGGTGACGAACTGGCACGAGTCCGGACAGATGGAGAAGGTCGCCGAGGCGTTCCGCCACGGCGTGACCTACTCGTTGCTGTTCGTCGTCCCCTCCATCGTCGGCGTCGCCGTCCTCGGCGAGGAGATCCTCTCTGCGCTCTACGGCTTCACGACGGGCGCGACCATCCTGCTCGTCCTCGTCGTCGGCCAACTCGCCCAGGCAGTGAAGAACGTCTCGCAGAACGTCCTCTTCGGCGTGAACCGCCCCGAGGCGGTGTTCTGGACGAACGTCGTCACCGTCGGTGCGAACGTCGTCCTGAACCTCGCGCTCGTCCCACGGTTCGGCGGCATCGGCGCCGCGGCCGCGACGCTCGCGACGGCCACCGTCGCCGCCCTCGCCCAACTCTACACCCTCCGGTCGACGATTCCGCTCTCGGTCGACGCGGGCGCCATCGCCTGGCAGGTCGTCCTCGCGGGCGTCGTCGGCGGCGTCCTCCTGCTCGTCCGTCCACACGTCCCCGGCGTGACGACGCCGTGGGTGTTCGCACTCGTCGCGCTCGCCGTCGCCGTCTACGGCACCGGCCTACTCGCCCACGGCGGGATGCGCGAGCGCCTCCTCGACGCGCTCCCGGTCTCGAAACTCCCGGTCTCCTTGTCCTGACCACGTGTCGGCGTGTTAAGGCGGTCCATACTAATGGGCCGTCGCGTCCCCATACCCGACACCCGCCCCATGACCCGCAACGTCGTCGTCTGCTGTCTCGACACGGTCCGCCAGGACTACTTCGCCCGGTTCGCGCCCCGCCTCCGCGAGCGCGCGGACGTCACTGCTCCGGGCTGTCGCGCCGCGAGCGGTTGGAGCGTCCCGAGTCACGCCTCGATGGTCACCGGCGACCTCCCGCACGAACACGGCGTCCACACGTACGAGCCGGGACTCGACGCGCTCGACGTCGCGGACACCGTGTTCGGTGACCTCTCCGAGCACGCGTCCATCGGCGTCAGCGCGAACGTGTACGCCGGCTCCGCGTTCGGCTTCGACGCGCTCTTCGACCGGTTCGTCGACGTCTCGCGCGACCACCGCTTCGACCGGGGTCTCGACGTCTCCTCGTTCGTCGACGACCACCCCGAACCGGGCGTCGGCCGCTACCTCGACGTGGCTCGCGCCGCCCTCGCCCACGACCGGCCGGGCCGGAGTCTCGCCAACGCGGCGTGTCTCGCCGCCGGGCAGGCCATCGAGACGGGTCCCCTCGACGGGCTTCCGACGCCGTTCGACGACGGTGCCGCCACCATCTCGCGGGCGTTCACCCGACTCGTCGACGACACCTCGGAGCCGTTCGTCGGCTTCTGTAACTTCATGGAGGCCCACGAACCCCACCGCGACACGCTCGGCTACGACTCCCAGTTGTACGACGTCCCCCGCGGGTGGCGCTCGTCGGTCGACCCGCAGGCGGTCGCGACGGCCGGCAGGGCCGACGATGGAGATGGCGACGGTGGCGACGGTCGAGAGGGAGACGGCGACAGGAGTGGCGACGAGGCGCTGGAGACCGCGCTCGAACGCTACCGCTCGACCTACGGCGCGTCCATCGAGTACCTCGACCGGAAACTCGTCGACTTCGTCGACGCCGTCCAGGCGGCGACCGACCGGGAGACGACCGTCGTCGTCACCGCCGACCACGGCGAGAACCTCGGGACGCCCGCCGACGAAGGAGCGCTCGGACACGTCACGAGCCTCTCGGAGGGCGTCCTGAACGTCCCCTTCCTCGTAATCGACCCGCCCGGGAGTTACCCGTCGACGGTGACCGACCCGGTCTCGCACTGCGACCTCCGCCGACTCGTCCGGGCGTTCGCCCGCGAGAAGTCGCCGTCCATCTCGAGTGCGGAACCGGTGGTCGCGGAGGTCGCCGGTCCGACGCCCGGCAACGAGACGCTCGTCGAGGCGGAACCCGACCGTTGGGACCGCGCGCTCCGCGCGGCCTACGACGGGGAGCGGAAGGTCGTCTGGGACGACGACGGCGACGCGACCGGCTACGAGATCAGCTCGGACCGCCCCTGCTGGCAGCGCCGCGTCCCCGGCGACGCCGAGCGCCCGCCGGCGGCCGCGTGTCGGTTCGAGGTCCCCCTCGACGAGTTCCGGGACCGGGCGACCGCCGACGCGGACGAGACCGACCTCGACGCGGGCGTCGAGGAGCGCCTCCGCGACCTCGGCTACCGCTGAGGCGCTTATCCGCTCCATAACTAACTCCCGAACCTACGTTCGAGTAGTCGTGCGGAACAACGTTCTCGAACGGTGGGTGAAACAGCCGCCTGCGGAGCCGAACGTCCAGTACCTCCGGGACGCCGAGCGCATCACTGCGTGGGAACAGCTCGGCGAACGCGACGCGGTGCTCGACGTGGCTTCCGAGGCGAACGTCACGGCCGGTCTCGACGCCGAACGGGTGACGCGACTCGACTTCTCGGGGAAGTCCATCGAGTACGCGCGGGAGATCCTCGGTGACCAGGTGGATCGCTACGACTGGGTCGAACCCGGCGACCCGCGACTCCCCTTCGCCGACGACGCGTTCGACGCCGCGGTCTCCATCGGTCCCTTCGACTGGAAGTTCCTCGACGTCGAGACGCTGACCGACGAACTCGAACGCGTCGTCGCCGACGACGGACTGCTCGTCTTCTCCGTCCCGACGCCTCGCTCGCCGTACTCGGTGCGCAACGGCAACGAGTTCCGGTACTTCGACCCCGACGAGGCGCTCTCCCTGCTCTCGCCGGACTGGAGGCTCGCCGACTACGACCTCGTCTTCCAGTACCCCTTCTACACGCACTACGGACTCAACTGCCTGCCCGACCCGCTCCAGAAGCCCTTCGTCGAGGTGGCGTGGCGGCTGACCGACTACCTCACGGAGCACGACCGGTGGGACGACGCCGCCTACCTCGTGCTGGGCGGGGAGCCGATGGGGTACGAGGGCTACCTCGACGACGCCCTCGACTGTCTGTTCCGGCCGGCCGAGGAGAACGGCTTCTGGGACCCCGACGAGGGAAAGATTATCCGCGCGCTGGAGTACGAGGTCGAGTCCGACGGCTCGTCCGCGACCTCGGACCCGTCGTTCACCTGGTCGCGCGAGCACCACAACGAGTGGCGGTACGCGCCCTTCGCCCTCATGGGGGCGATGCAGTGGCGGACCTCCGGTCTCGGCGTCACCGACTACGACGCCAAACTCCGCTCGGCACTCGAACACTTCCGTGGGCTGGTGGCCGACGGCACCGTCCAGTCGGAGATGCCGAGTTACGGCGTCGGCCCGCTCGTCGAGTCGTTCGCGCTCGCCGCCGACGTCTTCGACGACGCCTACGCGGACACCGCTTACACGCTCTACGAGCACTCCCGAGACCCGACGGCGTTCGACCACGCCGAGGACTCGCTGCTCGCCTACGGGTGGGCGACGCTCGCCGAGCAGACCGAGGACCTCGACCGTCGCGAGGCGATTCGCGACGACCTCGACGACGCGCTCTGGGAGATCAACGACCGCATCTCGGCGGAGGGACTGTTCGCCTTCGACAACGGGACGACCCGCCGCCACCAGAACCAGATGTACTCGCTGTGGGGACTCTGTCGGGCCATCGAGGTGACCGACCGGCCGGGCTACCTCTCCAGCGCCGAGGAGGTCCTCGACTACACCGTCGAACACCGGATGCAGGAGAACGGTGCGTTCGTCTGGGAGGACGTCGAGCGCCTCCGGGAGTACAAACGCGAGGCGGCCAAGCGCGTGGGCTTCCGCCCGCCACACTGGGACTTCCTCTACGCCTGTCACCAGACGTTCTTCGTGAACGCGGTCTCGACGTACTACGCCGCCGGCGGGACGAAGGACTACGACCGCGAGGTTCGCCGCGCGATGGAGTGGGTGTACGGGCACAACGAACTCGACGCCGACCTCGTCGAGTTCGGCGGTCTCGGCGTCCCGATGCGACAGTGTACGGTCGACGGCCGCATCGACGTCCCCGACCAGATGTACAAGGGGTCCTACGAGGTCGGCTCCTACCTGATGGCGCTCACGAACCTGCTCGACGGGCCGTTCGAGCGCCTCGGTGAGCGCCGCGACCGAGGGTCGCTGGCGGGACACGACGTGGCTTCCCGACGGTCGCGACAGGACCGCGAACCGGCGTCGACGCCGGCACCGAACCCGCGACCGGACGGAGGTGACCGATGAAGGTCTGTGTCTACGGTCTCGGTCACATCGGGCTTCCGACGGCCCTCCTCCTCGCCCAGGACCACGCGGTCGTCGGCGTCGACGTCGACCCCGACCGCGTCGCGAACGTCCGCGAGGGCGACCTCCCGGTCTCTGAACCCGGCATCGACGAACTGTACGCCGAGGTCCGAGAGGACTTCGCGGTCACGACCGAGGCCGAACCCGCCGACGCACACGTCCTCGTCACGCCGACACCCCTCGAAGAGGCGACCGACGTCCCCGACCTCCGTGCGGTCCGGTCGGCCACCGAATCCGTCGCCGAGGTCCTCCGCCCCGACGATTTGGTCGTCCTGGAGTCGACCGTCCCGCCGGGGACCGGTGAAGGGCTAGTCGTCCCCATCCTGGAGTCGAGCGGCGTCGACGCCGGGGAGTTCTCCTACGCGCACTGCCCGGAGCGGGCCATCCCCGGTCGGACGCTCGTCGAGATGATCGACAACCACCGGGTCGTCGGCGCCCTCGACGAGGCGTCGCTCGACCGGGCGCTCGAACTCTACACCTTCGTCGAGGGCGAGATCCACGCGACCGACGTCGCCGCCGCGGAGTTCGTGAAACTGATGGAGAACACCCACCGCGACGTGAACATCGCGCTCGCCAACGAGTTCGCCCGGATGGCCGAGGAACTCGGCGTCGACGTCCACGAGGCCCGCGAGCTAGCGAACGAACACCCTCGCGTGGACGTCCTCCGGCCCGGTCCGGGCGTCGGCGGCCACTGCATCACGGTCGACCCGCAGTTCCTCGCCCAGCGGGTGGGCAGCGACCGCCTCATCTCGCTGGCGCGCGACGTGAACGAGTCGATGGTCGGCCACACCATCCGCTCGGCGACGGACATGCTCGGTTCCCCGCCGGCGACGCTCACGGTCCTCGGCGTTGCCTACAAGGGGGACGTCTCCGACACGCGTCGGACGCCCGCGCTCCCGTTCGTCCGCCGGGCGCAGAACGCTGGCTACGACGTCCGCGTCCACGACCCCCACGTCGAGTCGTTCACGGTCGACCCCGAATCGCTCGACGAGGCCGTCGCCGACAGCGACTGTCTGGCCATCGTCACCGACCACAGCGAGTACGAGGACCTCGACCCCACGGCGCTCGCCGAGCGGATGGCGACACCCCAACTTCTCGATAGCCGTGCGGTCGTCGACGACGAGGCCTGGCGCGACGCCGGGTTCGTGGTGCGCGTACTCGGCGACGGGACGTGCTGAGTCTCGACCGTCGCCCTGACTCCACCTACAGCGACGAGGACGACGACGTGCCCAAATCGGTGGTCAGATCCTGTCGCGTCTGGAGTCCGGTCTCGAACCGGCTGACGAGTTCCGTCTGGTGCTCCGGACAGGCGAGTACTGCGATTGCGCCATCCTGAACCGGAATCATCGGTTGCGACGGATTTTGTGGCGCGAGACGACAACCTGGACAGCGGATTCCGCCGGCGGGCCGGTGCTGGAGGAGGTCGGCCGTGTTCGAGGACGTCAACTCACAGATCTCGATGAACTGTTCGAGGTGGTCGTCACAGCTGAGGAGTGGGACTGTGAGCTGATCCAAGAGGAGAAACGAGGGCTCCGGCTGACCGTCGCCGTGAAGAATCGACTGACACCCCTCGCACGGAATCGTGGCACGGTCTCGGTCGAGAGTCGGCTGTGGAGGGCCAGACTCGTCTGAAGGAGCCATCGTCTGTACTAGGGGTCGCCACACAGGTAAGTGATTGGGTAGCACACTATCGCCGAGTCGGGTGAGTCGACCGACGCCGAGCACAGTCGCGAGGCCGTCGGCTGAAGAAGTCACCGCTGCTCCTCTCCTCTCTTCGACCGGCGAGCGGCCTAAATGTTGGACCGATCCAGAGAGGTACGCTGAAAAGGGCCCCGACTGAGTGAGTGATATGGGTATCGACGAACCGGACATCGACCCGAGTGTGTTCCTCGAAGACGTCGAGATGCGTATCGGCGAGATCGTCGACGCCGAGCCGTTCCCCGAGGCTCGGAAAGACGTGTACAAGCTCACCGTCGACTTCGGCGAGGCGACCCGCCAGTCGGCCGCCGGACTCACGGACAACTACGACCCGGAGGACCTCGTGGGGAGGCAAGTCGTCGCGGTGGTCAACCTCGGCACGGTCAACATCGCCGGGTTCGAGAGCCAGTGTCTCGTCACCGGCGTCGACGACGGCGACGGTGACGTTGTCCACCTGCAACCCGAACGAGCGGTCCCGAACGGCACCAGAATTTACTAGCCGGACGACTCGCACCACCACCGAGCGGGCACCAAGCCTTTCTCGTCGACGCGAGCAGGTACGCCCGTGGCTGGAGCGCTCGCCGGACTCGTCTTGGGGAGTATCGTCGGCGCAGTCGCGACCATCGCGGGGTCGTACTTCCTGTTTTGGCGCCGTCGACGCGCGGCGCTCGCACACCTCCGTCGCGCCTTCGAGACGGAACTGTCCGCCCTGTCGTACATCGACGAGATGGCGGAGAGCGGGGACTACGAGACGCTCACGCAAGCCGTCGAAGCCCCAGTCGTCTACGAGAGCAACGCCGACGACATCGGCCACCTCTCCGGCGACGAAGTCGAGGCACTGGTCGCGTTCTACACCGACTTGTACTGGCTGGACGACCAACCGGACATCGAGGACAAGAAAGAGCGCGTCCACGAGATCGCCGAGAAGCGTCAGCGTGCCGTCGAAGTACTCCGCGAAAACGAGTGACCGAACTGACCTGGTGAGCGGCGAACCCGGAATCGGGCGCGCTGCGTGAGCACTCCCCAATCGGCGACGAATGCAGCTATCGACAGGCCCTCTATCGAGAGTCCCCTAATCGGGGTATGACGGACCGATCTGGACGACTCTCTTTCTGGATTCGATCGACGACGGACGGGAAGACGGTGGTCGTCGCGTGACGGACGAGATCGAACGCCACTTCCTCGGGAACGCGGCGGGCGAGACTGCCTATCGAGCGGCGGCCGAGCGTGCTCGCGAGGCCGCGATCGACGCGACGAACACCGAACGGCCGTTCTCGGGTGCGGAACCGGCCGCGATCCGCGAGGACCTCCCCGAGGACGTCCTCCCGGCGGAGGGTGTCGGTCTCGACGCCGCCCTCGACGAAGTCGCCGAGGACGTCCTCCCGCACACGGTGAGCGTCTCGCACCCGGCGACGGCCGCACACCTGCACACGCCGCCGATGGTGGCCGGTCTCGCCGCCGAGTCCCTGATCGGGGCGACCAACCAGTCGCTCGACTCCTACGACCAGAGCGGCGCGGCGACTGTCGTCGAGGAGCGCCTCGTCGAGACGCTCGCGGACCTCTACGGACTCCCGGAGAGCGCGGACGGCGTCGTGACGAGCGGCGGCACCCAGTCGAACTTCCAGGCGCTCTTGCTCGCCCGCGACGCCTACTGTGCCGACCACTTCGACCACATCGTTCAGGAACGGGGGCTCCCCGCGGAAGCGAGCGACCTCCGACTCGTGTGCTCGGCGGAAGCGCACTTCACTGGCGAGCAGTCTGCTCACCACCTCGGTCTCGGCCACGACGCCGTCGTGACGGTCCCGACCGACGACGACCACCGGATGGACGTCGACGCGCTCGACGCGACCCTCGAACGACTCGACGACGAGGGCCGTGAGGTGTTCGCGGTCATCGGCACGGCGGGGACGACGGACTTCGGCGCGATCGACCCCCTCTCCGAACTCGCCGACCGTGCGGCCGAACACGACGCCTGGTTCCACGTCGACGCGGCGTACGGCGGTGCGCTCGCACTCACGGACGAAGCGGACCGTCTCGCGGGCGTCGAACTCGCGGACAGCGTCTCGGTCGACTTCCACAAACTCTTCTTCCAGCCGATCAGTGCCGGCGCGCTCGTCGTCCGCGACCGCGCCGACTTCGGACACGCCGCGCGGAACGACGACTACCTCAACCCCGAGGACTCCGCGCTCCCGAACCTCGTCTGGAAGTCCACGCAGACCACCCGGCGCTTCGACGCGCTCAAACCCTACCTCGCGTTCCGTGCGCTCGGGCGCGACGGCTTCGCCGACGTCGTCACGACGGTCCAGCGGAACGCGAACCGCGCGGCGACGCTCCTCGACGCGGCCGACGACTTCGACCTGCTCGCCGAACCCTCGCTCAACACCGTCCTCTTCCGCTACACGCCACGGGATCTCGACGACGACTCAGTCGACCGACTCAACACGGCGACGCGAGAGGCCCTCTTCCGCGACGGGCGTGCCGTCATCGCGCGCACGGAGGTCGACGGCGTCAGTGCGCTCAAGTTCACCCTGATGAACCCACAGACGACACTCGACGACGTCGCCGACATCCTCGACGCGATTCGCGACGTCGGGCGTGACGTCGCAGACGAACTGGCGATCGCGACGCGGTGAGCGACCGAGGGACTGCACCGGTGTCCCCTTCGACGGCGGTCGGACCCGACGCGACGCCGGTGAGCCAAACGTCTTTGGCCACGTTTTGAACCTCTTCCGTGAGAGAGTATTCACTGGTTCCGATGGCGAGCAAGACCCCCCACTCCGACGGTATCGTCGAACTGTGCGACAACTGTGGTCGCGAGACGGCACACGACGTGTCGATCCAACTCCTCACGGAGAGCGACGATTCCGAGAACGCGGCCTACTCGCGTGAGCCTTACCGCGTCACCGAGTGTCGGGCCTGCGGGGACGAATCTCGCCAGCGAATGAACAACGCCTGATCGGCGTCTTCTCTCCCGCCCGGTCGTCGTTTCCGGTTTCCGCTCGATTCGGCCGGATCGTGAGTCTCAGGTGAATAGCCGTCCGAGCGCCGCCTACAGACCGGCGACGTCCTCGATGGCGTCGGTCAGCGCCTCGATACTCTCGACGTCGTGCTCACCCATGTGGCCGATACGGAACGTCTTCTCGCCGAGGGTCGAGCCGTAGCCGTTCGAGAAGACCATGTCGTACTTCTCGGAGACCTCTTCGATGGTCGCGGCGACGTCGATGTCCCGGGTGTTCTGGATACAACTCACCGTCTGGGACTCGTAGCCCGCCTCGGGGTAGAGGTCGAAGTGCTCGCGCGCCCACTTGCGCGTGTAGTCGGCCATCTCCTCGTGACGCTGGTCGCGTGCGCGGTGGCCCTCTTCGAGCATGTGCTTCATCTGCTTGCGGTAGGCCAGCATGACGGGAATCGCGGGCGTCGAGTGGGTCTGGCCCTTCCGGTCGTAGTAGTCCAGCGAACGCTGGAAGCCGCCGTACCAGGACGCCGAGTCGGACTCGACTTCCCGCTCGTAGGCGTCGTCGCTGACGACGCACACCGCGAGTCCGGGCGGCATCGCGAAGGCCTTCTGGACCGAGGTGAAGATGACGTCGATGTCGTGCTCGTCGATGTCGACGTAGTCGCCGCCGAGCGCGGAGACGGCGTCGACGACGAACAGCGTGTCCGGGAAGTCGGCGACGACGTCGCCGATTGCCTCGACGGGGTTGCGGACGCCGGTCGAACTCTCGTTCATCACGCAGGTCACGACGTCGTAGGTCTTCTCGCTCTCTTCGAGGCGCTGGCGGACGTCCTCGGGCTTGACCGCCTGGCCCCACTCGTACTCGAGGGTGTCGACGTTCTTGCCGAGGCGCTCGGCGACGTTCGCCTGCCGCTCGCTGAAGCTCCCGCAAGTCGTCACGAGGACGTCCTCGTCGACGAGGTTGAGGATGGCGCTCTCCATGAACTCGGTCCCCGAGGCCGTGAGGATGATGACGTCGTTGTCGGTGTCGAGGAACGTCTTCGTGTCCTCGACGATGGTCGTGTAGAGGTCGGTCATCTGGTCCATGCGGTGGCCGAACATCGGCTCGCACATCGCCTCGACGACGTCCTCACGGACCTCGGTCGGGCCAGGGATGTACAACGTCTTGTCGGGATAGTCCCCGGTGTATTCGCGTTTCTGAGTCATGGAGTCTACCTGTTGTCGTCGACTTGGCAGCGGGGTGGCATGGTAGTTTTGATACAGACAAGTCGTCTCCGGCAGACACTCTCACCACGGATGGGACGTCCGTATCGCAAAAAAGACCGCTCGAACGGTGGACGGACCGTTCAGGTGGACAGAGTCTCGCACTTCCAGCCAGGGTCGTCGCCCGTGCGTTCGATGAGGTCGGACCGACACGCCGGACAGTAGTCGGGCGTAGAAGTCATGTTCCGTGGAACGTAGACCGCGCCGCCGCACTCGATGCACGCATCGTCGACGATGGTCGTGCAGTCGACACAGACGTTGAAGTCGTCGACCGTGAGTCCGCGCAGGGGTTCGAGTTGTTTGTCCAAGAGGTACTCGTCGATGACCGCCTGACAGTTCTGGCACGGTTGCATGTCTATCCGACTATCACCATGTGACCGTGACACAAAGGGCTATCGCCCTCGTGGGCATTTTGCCTGCAACGCGCTCGACGATACTGGATAGTGACACGTCACGAACGGGGCAACAGCGCGGGACTCACGACCGGAACGTACAGGACGGGACGACGCTTCCGGACACACGTGCCCGAAACTGTCGACGACCTCCGAGACGAGATTCGGCGAGCGGTGGGGAGACACGAGCGTATCGAATCGACCGCCTTCACCAAGGAAGCGCTCGCCGCGATTTGCGACGCCGTAGGCTACGAGATCGACACGAACCACCTCCCGCCGAAGTCGGAGATGCGGGCGGGAATCCTCTGGACGCTCGGCGTCGTCGAGACCGACGCACCCGACGAAGTCGACCACCCCTTCCGGAAAGCGGAACTCGAAGCGATCGCCGACGCGCTTCGCGAGTAGTCGCACGCGCGGGAAGCCTACGGTGGGGTGTCCGGTCCTGTACAGGCGGTCGAGGCGACTGCCCGGGGCTTGACCCCGAGGCGGTTCACCTGCTCGGTCAGAAGGACGTCGAGGACCGGCGAAAAACGAAGTGACTGTTCGACGGTTCGCTCGCTGGCGAGTCGCCAGCGTACCGACCGGGCAGCCTCAGAGGTCGCGGGGCTGGACGGTCTTGCGGTCGTTGGCTTCCGCACGTTCGGCAGCCTCTTCGAGGAGCTCTCGGACCTCGTCGTCGAGTGCCTCGTAGAAGTCGCTGGAAACGTTGTGGTCCTCGAGTGCCTCCTTCACGGCGGCTTTGACGATGAGTTCTGCCATGTGCACCTTCGGCTTCGTCCCACCCCTAGAAAAGTTTCGTGGCTCACTCGGGCGACGAAAGCCGGCGAGCGGCTGACAATGGCCGGTCAGCGTCGACATCGGTGGGCCACACCGGCGAAGTACGACGCGGGTTGTGGCCACGAGGGTCGCCCACCGAATCCCTATCTCCTTTCCCGTCCCCGGTCCAAGCAGGAGTCGATGCGGTTCCCGTCTCTCCGACGAACGCAGACGCGCGGCCGGAGCGGCAAGCTCCTCGTCGCCGCAGGACAGTCACTACTGGCACTCGGACTCCTCACCGACACGCTCGGCCAGCGGATCGGTGCCGGCGGGTTCAGTGTGACCCTCCTCGAACTCGGCGTCGTCGTCCTCGTCGTCGCGCTCGCCGTCGCGTTCCTGAAAGTCGTCGCCCGGAAGGTGAAGCGGACGGTCGGTATCAGCCTGCTGAGTGCCGCCTCTCTCGGTGTCGGGGTTCCCGCGCTCGGGGCCGCCCTTCCCGCAGTCTCGGTCGGGAAGCGAGTGGTCCGCCGACTCCCCCTCTCACACCTCCCATGGTTCGGCAAGAGCCGTTGGGAGCGTGTACTGGCGTTCCTCGGCGGCCCGCGCGGCCTCGCGACGGGCGGCGTCGGCGCCGTCCTCCTCACGGTCGGTGCACAGACCGGCAAACTTGGCGAAACCCACGTCGTCTTCGGCCAGCAACTCACGCTCCTCTCGCTGTTCGTGTTGCTGTCGGTCCCCGGGGTGGTCATCTACGGTATCCGCCGTCCGTAGCAGACACGAGACACCTCGTTGACACTCGCTACCGACAGAGCGAACCGTTTTTCCCGGAATTCTCCGAACTGGCGACATGGAACGACTCCGCGAGTCGCTGCACGACGCACCCATCGTCGACAAGGACGGCTACCAGTACCTCGTTCACCCCATCAGCAACGGCGTTCCGATGCTCGAACCCGCGCTGTTGCGCGAAGTCGTCGTCGGCGTGACGCGTGCAGTGGACCTCGACGTCGACAAAATCGTCGCGCCGGAGGCGATGGGGATCCACATCGCGACGGCCGTCTCCCTGCAGACCGACATTCCGCTGGTCGTCATCCGCAAGCGCGAGTACGGACTCGACGGCGAGGTCGCACTCCACCAGACGACCGGTTACTCGGAGTCCGAGATGTTCATCAACGATGTCGAGGAGGGTGACCGCGTGCTCATCGTCGACGACCTGCTCTCGACCGGTGGGACACTCGCGGCGATCTGCGACGCACTCGACGACATCGGCGCCGAGATCTCCGACATCGTCGTCGCCATCCGGAAGGTCGGTCCCTCGGACCTCGACGACACCGACTACGGCGTGACGAGTCTACTCGACATCACTGTCGAAGACGGTGAGGTCGTCATCCACGACTAGCACATTTGTGTATATCTTTGCCTAGTTGCGGTTAGAAATGGGCGCAAACGCGTAACACTTATCGGGCCGAGCGGGTACGTGGTGGACAAGATGGTGTCCGAAACGGACGGCGCAATCGACATCGAATACGGACTCGACGACCGGCCACCGTGGCCAAAACTACTCCTGCTCGGTCTCCAGCACGTCGCCGTGATGATCGTTCCGGCGACCGCGGTGGCGTACATCGTCGCGGGCGCCGTCGGTCTCGACGCCAGCACGACGACGTACATCGTCCAGATGGTCCTCCTGTTCTCGGGGCTCGCGACCATTGTCCAGGCGTACACCGTCGGTCCCGTCGGCGCGAAACTCCCCGTCGTGATGGGGACGAGTTTCACGTTCGTCGGTGCTGCCGCGACGATCGGCGTCAACTACGGTCTCGGTGCGGTCTTCGGCGCCATCCTCGTCACGGGGTGGGCCGTCGAAGGGCTCATCGGCTGGCAGTTCAAGCGCCTCCAGAAGTTCTTCCCGCCGCTCGTCACCGGACTCGTCGTCGTCATCATCGGTCTCTACCTCGTGCCGAGTGCGATGAACAACGCCGCGGGTGGTGTGGGTACCGCCGACTACGGCGCGCTCCACCACCTCTCGCTCGCCATGCTCGTGCTCACCGTCGCCGTCGTCCTCAACATGTTCACGGAGGGTGTGACCCGGCTCCTCAGCACCCTCATCGCGATCGCCGTCGGCTACGTCGCCGCGCTCGTCATCGGCATCGTGAACTTCGCCCCCGTCGCCGAGGCCGCGTGGTTCGCGATTCCTCAGCCCGGTCGCTTCGGTTTCTCCGTCGAACCAGTCCCGGTCGTCACGTTCGCCTTCCTCTTCCTCGTCTCCGCCATGGAGACCGTCGGCGACATGTCGAGTGTGACGTCCGCCGAGGGTCGCACACCCGACGACGAGGAGTTCCGCGGCGGACTCTTCACGGACGGCCTCGTGAGCTCTATCGGCGGTATCTTCGGGGCGTTCCCCGTGACGTCGTTCTCGCAGAACGCGGGCATCATCAACTTCACCGGTGTGATGAGTCGTCACGTCGTCGGCGTCGCGGGTGTCGTCCTCGCCGTCCTCGGTCTCAGTCCGAAGGTCGGTGCGGCCGTCACCACCATCCCGAGTGCCGTGTTCGGCGGCGCCATCCTCCTCATGACCGGCATGGTCGCCGCGAGTGGGGTTCGACTCATCACGCTCCGGACCGAGTTGAATCGCCGAAATATGGTCATTCTCGCGGTCGCGCTCGGTCTCGGTCTCGGTGTCGCGACCCAACCCAAAGCCCTCTCCGGTCTCCCGGTCGCGGCCCAGACGTTCTTCGGCCAGCCAGTCATCGTCACCGCCCTCTCCGCGCTCCTACTCAACACGTTCGTCCCCGGCGACCAGAGTCCGCTCTTCGACGCGCCCGCCGACGAACCGCTCGGTGAGCCCGACGTCGAAACGGTCTCTACGGACGACTGAGGGCTTAACGGACCCAATGCGGAGGCGATTGTACCAACTCGTCCGGTCTGTCTCGGATAGTTCGTGCCGGTTGGACAGATTCGACGATATTCGGACCCCGTGAGAGGCAGTTCGAGTGAAGCGACCCGCGCACTGTCGCCGCGCTACTCGCCGTCGAGTGGCTCACCGCGACGGTCGATCCGGGTCGCCGGGAGTCCGGCGCGCTCGGCGTGTTCGCGGACCGCGTCCTCGTCTTCGGCTCGGTAGTGACAGAACGTGCCCGTGACCTCGCCCGCCGCGTTCTCCAGGACCTCCGACTCGACCCAGTGGATGTCGACGCCCTCCTCGCGGAGTGCTTCGAGTACCCGCCCGGACTCCTTTCCGGCGGCGGCGAGTTCGTCTTCGGTGATCGGTTCCTCCAGCGCGCGGAGGATGAGGAAGTCCTCCAGTTCGTCGTCGGACATGACCGGGTCGGAATCCTTCACGGCTCACCATAAATGTAGGTGTGCGAACCAGATTGCCTCCTCGAACCAGTCGGAGAAACTATCAAACGTATCCAATTCGGTTTGGACGAGTTGTATCCATTGTACTAATTGGACGGTTGGGGCTGCTGTCCGAGCCATCATGATTTATACTCGATTCGCGAGTCGCTCCGTCCATGGAGTACACACGCGAATCCGACCGACTGGTCGTCCGACTCGACCCCGGTGACCGGGTCCTCGACTCCCTGGAGACACTCAGAGACGAGGAGGACGTCGACCACGGCTTCCTCGTGGGCATCGGTGCCGTCGACGAAGTCGTCCTCGGACACTACGACGTCGAGAGCCAGGAGTACAGCGAAGAGACGTTCACGGGTCAGTTCGAGGTGACGAGTTTCTCGGGCAACATCGGTCCCGACAAGATTCACACGCACATCCAGGTCGCAGACGAGGAGTTCGAAACGCTCGGCGGTCACTGCTCGGGCGCGGTCGTCTCCGGGACCTTCGAAATCGTCGTGTTACTCGGGGAGACCCAGTTACCCCACCACCTCGACGAGCGGACGGGTCTGGACGTCTTCGACCTCTAGGCCGGACCGCCAAGCCCATCCGCGATCGTGCAGGGAAGTTGTCAGTACCGTGCAACGTAAACCTGTAGACGACGGATGAATACCGATGCCGGGCGATAGCGAAGGCAACGCGTTCGTCTCTTTCTCGACAACAGCGACCGGAACGGAGATCCGCGTTCGTGACGGCGTCGGGACCCACGAGTACACCCTCCAGACGGACGTGCCCGTCTCGCTCGAACGGGCGTCGCCCGACCGGTTCATCTCCCCAGTGGATACGGCCGTCTCGTTCACGACCAGCGAACTCCACTTACCCCCCGATAGCTCGGTCGTCGTCCGCGACGGGCACGGTGAGCACCTCTGTCAACTCGGGCCCGAACCACGGGAGTTCGTTCGAGGGACCTACTACGCCGAGGTCTCGCCGTCGATGAAGACCTACGTTCTCGTTCCCGACAGTGCGTTCACCGGCTACTACCGGGACTACGACGAGTTGGGGACGGGGCCGTCGCTCGAGTTCGAGTCGGAGACGCGTGTCTTCCTCGGAGTACGTTCGCCGCACGACCGGCCGCAGGCGACGATAACCGTCCCGGACGACCCGTCGGCGATTGCGACCGCCGTCTCCGCTCTCGGGTCGGCGCTGAAGGAGTACTCCTGTGAGCGCTCGTGGCCGACGCTCCGAGGACACCCGCCAGCCATCGAGCGCGGCGGGGAACTCCACGTTCCCGACGTCCTCGAGAAACCCGACACGGGCGTCACCATCGCCCTCCCGCCGACCTACGCCGACGTCTATCGGGTTGCTCCGCTCGCCTACTATCTCGGTGCGGACGTCGTCACAGCGGCGGGAATCGACCCCGAACTCCGTCTCGACGTGGGTCACACCGAACCCCTCCGTCGCCCTGGTCGAACACTGGAGGCGTCCGTCGACCGACTCCTCGCTCGCTGTCTCCTCCTCGACTCGCTCGTCCGTATCGACGGCTACTACTCGTTCACCCGCTACGAGTACGACGAGGTCGCCCCACACCTCCCCTTCTACCCGCCCGAACTCTACGGCGAGTCACTCGACGCGCAACTCATGGAGTACCTCGAAGTCCCCTTCGACGTCCTCGAACCCTACGTCCCACAGTGGCCTACGACCGCCGTCCTTCGGCCGGATCCCGGCGACGTCGAAGTCGTGCCCTCGCTGCTCGACCCGCTCTCGCGCATCCACGTCGCGCCCGCCGACGAATCTGCCGGCGCCAGCGCGACCGGACCGGAGCACGACTCGAACCTTGATTCACGGCTGTTCGATCCGACGGTGACGGCCTACGCCGGTCGCACCCCGCCGGTCGGCGAGACGCGTCTCGTGCCGGCCGCCTTCGAGAACGCACGCCACCAGAAACGGAACACGCCCAGTGAGTGTCACCTCCAGTGCTTCGGCGTCGACGCCGCCGCAGTCGACGCCTTCGAACGGATTCGCGACACCGTCGTCGCGAGCCCCCCAGACGAGACGCCGACACTCACGACCGAGGGACTCCCGACACGGGCGCGTCTCCGACGGGCACTCGCCGGCGACGCCGACTTCCTCCACTTCGGGGGTCGCGTGACCGACGCGGGATTCGCCTGTACCGACGGCGTCCTCTCCCCGTCCGAGGTCGACGAGGTCGCCGTGTCGCTGGTCTCGATTGCTGGGCAGCGCGATGTCGAGACGCTCGTCCCGCTCGTCGAGCGTGGCGCGCTCGCGGGCATCGCCCACGAACCGGCGTCACCGGCCGAGCAGGTGGGGTTGCTCGCGGGCTACCTCGGCCAGACGTTCTCGCTCGCCGCCGCGGCCGCACTCGGGGTTCGGACACCCTACCGGCTCGTCGGCGACGCGACCACGGCCATCGCCGCGTGGCAACTCCCGATCGTGATCGACGTCGAGTCGGTCGCCGTCGACACGCACCGAGTGTGGTACTGGACCGAACCGACCGACGAGACGTCGCTGGGGTCGATCCTCCTCCCGACCGAGGAGTTCACCCAGCAGACACACTCGCTCGCGGGCGCACCGGCCGAGCAGTCGCCACGCGTCTCCACCGACGAACTGGTCGAGGTTTTCGAGGCGGGCTTCGTCGTCCGACTCAACGGCGAGGTGTACCCCACGTCCGGCGACCTCACGGCCGAAACCGTCCGTCGTTCGGCCCGTCGGTCGCTCGACGGCGCCCCCGACCAGCCCTAGTTGCTTGGTCCGTCGTACCCCTCCACCTTCGGGGGCGACGTCGAGACGAGGAGCGCGCGGTTCGCGCCCGACCCGTCGGGGACCCACAGGACCTCGATGCGCTCGGAGTCGGCCATCGTCTTCTCCTCGACGGGTACCGAAATCGTCTGACCGACGCCGAACGCCGTCGGCGTGGTGCGTGCGAGCGTCGTGGACTCGTTTCGCACCACGAGGTCGCCGTCGGAGAGCGTATCACCCGCACGGTGGTGCAAGACGAGTTCGTTCGAACTGTCGTCGTACGTCGCTTCGACGACGGTCGTCGGTGTCTGTCCAGACGGCGTGTCGACGCCGACGACGAACGTACCGACGGAGAAGACGAGGACGACCGTTATCGCGATGAGAATCGTCGTCCCGAGGACCGAACTCGCCCCCCGGCTGCACGTCGAATCGCCGGAATTTGGGGCGTTGACACGGGTCATAGGGACGTCGTCTTCATCTACCGCCCAGTGGAGGAAAAAGTCGGTGGCCACCGACCGAGTCGTCAGTTGGAAAGTTTGATTGCCGTACGCTAATGGCTGGTAACTACGACAGGCACATTCGCAAACGATTTAACTGTAGGGCGGGCTGTCAATCACATATGAATCTCGTCCAGCACGTCGCAGACACCGTAGCCGAACACGGCGACCGGCCGGCTATCGTCTTCGAGGGGCGCGAGCAGACGTACGAGGAGTTCTGGGAGCAGACCGGGCAGTTCGCCCAGGCGCTCGCCGACCGGGGTATCGGCGCCGACGACCGCGTCGCGATCTACCTCCCGAACGTCCCGCAGTTCGTCACCGCGTTCCACGGGACGCTCCGCGCGGGCGGGGCTATCGTCCCGATGAACCCGCAGTACAAGAGCCGCGAACTCGAACACATGCTGGGCGACAGCGAGGCCAAGGCCGTCGTGACGCTCCCGGACCTCGTCCAGCATGTCGACGCTGTCCGCGAGGACACCGACGTCGAGTTCGTCGTCACGGTCGGTGACGGCGGCGACGTCTCCTTCGAGGAGTTCCTCGCCGACGACACCCTCGACATCGTCGAGCGCGACGCCGACGACGTGGCCGCACAGCCCTACACCTCGGGGACGACTGGGACGCCGAAGGGCGTGCTCCTGACTCACGAGAACCTCGGCTCGAACGCCGACCAGGGGGCCGGACCGATCCCCGGCGGTATCCGCCCGGACGACCGGCACCTCGGCGTCCTCCCGCTGTTCCACATCTACGGGATGACCGTCACGATGAACTCGACGCTGTTCAACGGCGGGTCGTACTACCCCGTCCCCGAGTGGAACGCCCCCGAGGTGATCGACCTCGTCGAGACCCACGACATCACGCTCATCCACGCGGTCCCTGCGATGTACAACGACATCATCAGCCAACCCGACGCCGAGGAGTTCGACCTCTCGTCGGTCCGCTTCGCCAACTCCGGCGGGTCGGGGCTACCGATGGAGGTCCTGGAGCGCTTCGAGGAACTGTACGGCGTCGAACTCTACGAGGGGTACGGACTCACCGAGACGAGTCCCGTCACCCACGCCAACCACGCCGGCGACCGCCGGAAGGGGAGTATCGGCAAGCCCCTCGAAGGCGTCTCCTCGCGCATCGTCGACCACAACTTCGAGGAACTGCCACCGGTCGAGCGCGGCCCGCTCGCGGAGGACGACGCCGAACTCGACGAGGTCGTCGGCGAACTCGTCATCTCCGGCCCGAACGTGATGAAGGGCTACTACGAGCGACCGGAGGCGAACGAGGAGGCGTTCACGCACGCCGACGGGAAGCGGTGGTTCCACACCGGCGACCTCGGCTACTACGACGAGGACGGCTTCTACTACATCGTCGACCGGAAGAAGCACATGATCAACACCGCGGGGTACAACGTCTACCCCCGCGAGGTCGAGGAGTTGCTCTTCGAGCACCCGGACGTGGCGGACGCGGCCGTCGTCGGCGTCCCGGACGAACGCCGCGGCGAGACGGTGAAGGCGTTCGTCGTCCCCACCCCCGACGCGACGGCCACCCCCGACGACATCCGCGAGTACTGTCTGGAGCGTCTCGCCGAGTACAAACACCCGCGCGAAGTGGAGTTCGTCGACGAACTCCCGCGGACGACGACCGGGAAGGTCCAGAAGTTCGAACTCGCCGGCGAGGAGTGAGGCCACGCTCGACGTCGATTCACCCGACGGCGCCCTGGTGTGTTACCAACTGACGCCCACCGAATCCGACGCCACTTCGGGGCGAACGCCCGCCTCGCGACCCGACACCACTCTTCTTCGCGCTTCGCCGTGCCGTCGAGTCGGGTTAACGACAGTGTCTCAAACAGGAAAGATACTAAATGGTGGAAAACTATGGTGGGCATATGGCATTCCAACTCTCGGACGAACACCGGGCCATCCGGCAGGCAGTCCGCGAATTCGGTGAGGAAGAGATCGAACCCGTCGCGCGCGAACACGACGAGAACAAGGAGTACCCCTACGACCTCGTCGAGCAGGCGGCGGAACTCGACCTCGTCGCGCCCAACATCCCCATCGAGTACGACGGCGCCGGGATGAACACCCTTGAGTCCTGTATCGTCACCGAGGAACTCTGGCGTGCGGACCCCGGCATCGGGTCGGCCATCGGTTCGCGCGGGTTCGGCTCCAACATGATCCAGAAGTTCGGCGACGAGTGGATGAAAGAGGAGTGGCTCCCCCGCATCGCCAACGGCGAGTCCGCCTGCTGTAGCTGTATCTCCGAACCGGCCCACGGGTCGAACGTCGCGGGTATCGAGACGCGCGCGGAGAAGGACGGCGACGAGTACGTCATCAACGGGAACAAGATGTGGATCACGAACGGCACCGTCGCCGACGTGGCCGTCGTGATGACGAAGACCGACCCCGAGGCCGAACCGCCCCACCGCGGCATCACGGCGTTCCTCGTCCCCACGGACACCGACGGCTTCGAGGCCACCAAGATCGACAACAAACTCGGGATCCGTGCCTCCGACCTCGCGGAGATCCAGCTCAACGACGTCCGCGTCCCCGAGGAGAACGTCATCGGCGAGGTGAACAAGGGGTTCTACCAGCTGATGAACTTCTTCTCCTCCGGCCGCGTCAGCGTCGCCTCCCAGGCCGTCGGCGCCGCACAGGCCGCACTCGACGCCTCCATCGACTACGCGGGCGAGCGCGAGCAGGGCGGACAGCTCATCAAGGACTACCAGGCGATCTCCCACAAGGTCGCGGAGATGGCGACCAACGTCGAGGCGGCGCGCTCGCTCGTCTACCGCGCGGCCTCCCACGTGCAGGACGGTGACGACGACGTCGCCGCGAAGTTCGCCAGCATGGCCAAACTGTTCGCCTCCGAGCACGCTGTCGACGTCGCGGACGAGGCCATCCAGGTGCACGGCGGCGCCGGGTTCGTCACGGACCACCCCGTCGAGCGCTACTACCGCGACGCCCGCATCACGAAGATCTACGAGGGGACCAGCGAGATCCAGAAGAACATCATCTCCGACCGGGTGCTGTAAGATGGATCACGAGGAGTGGAGCGACCGACAGGAGACGGTGTCGGTCACGGTCGACGACAACGAGGTCGACGTCGCCTACTACGATTCGGGGCCGACCGACGGCCACCCGGTCGTGTTCGTCCACGGCATCCCGACGTGGTCGTTCCTCTGGCGCGACGTCGTCGACGCGGTCCCGGACGACCAGCGCGCGCTGGCCCTCGACCTCGCGGGCTACGGCAACTCCTCGCGATACGACGGCTTCGACCGTTCCATCCGCGCACAGGAGGGCGTCCTCGCGGAGTTCCTCGACACGGTCGACGCCGAGGGACCGATCACGCTCGTCGCCCACGACATCGGCGGCGGCGTCGCCCTCCGGTACGCGGCGCACAACCCCGAGCAGGTCGAGAACCTCGTCCTCTCGAACGCCGTCTGCTACGACTCCTGGCCGGTCGAGTTCGTCTCGAACCTCGGTCTCCCGGAGACCGCGGACCTCGACGACGAGGAACTCGAACCGAAACTCGACTTCGCCTTCGGCGACGGACTGTACGGCGACGCTGCGGACCACGAGGAATTCGTAGAAGGGATGAAGGCCCCCTGGCTCGCCGAGGGCGGGAAGACGGCGCTCGCGCGGGCGGCGGTCGGCACCAACACTAACCACACGACCGAACTCACCTACGAGAACATCACGGCCGAGACGACGCTCCTGTGGGGCGAAGACGACGTCCTCCAGCCGATCTCGTACGCCGAGCGTCTCGCCGACGACGTCGCCGGTGACGCCGAGGTCGTCCCGCTCGAAGACGCCTACCACTGGGTCGTCGAGGACCGCCCCGACGCGTATCGGACGGAACTAAGGCGCGTCCTCGACAACGGGGAGGTATGAGCGAGCGACCACACACCGAATCTGCCCCGTCGTGGGAGTTCAAAGAGCGTGACGTCGTCATCCTCCGCGAACTCGCACGTGACCCACAGGTCTCCTCCCGGGAGTTGCGCGACATCCTCGACGAGGAGTACGACATCGACGTCTCGCACGTCACCATCAGCGAGTCCATCCGGAAGATGCGCGACGCCGGCGTCTTCCGCGAGGCCATCATCCCCAACGAGGCCTACTTCATCTTCTCGCTGTTCGAGATCAAGTTCAATCCCGAGCACTTCGCCGACGAGTGGGCCGACGCGATGGAGTTCATCCGCGACTCGGAGAACACGCTGATCTACTTCCTCTCTGACGGCGAGTACCAGTGGAAGTCGGTGATGATGTTCCCGACGCGCGACGCCGAGTCCCGCTGGATCCACCAGTTCTACAAGGAACACGGGAAGGTCGTCAACAACCTCCGGAACTCCGTGATGACCAACGTGCTGAAGTTCGGGACCAGCCCCGAACTGTTCGAGCACCTGCCCGTCGAAGAGTAGCGGGCCGGCGCTCTCAGCCCAATTCGTCGGGTTCGACGACTTCGATGGCGTCCGACTCCGTCGCACCTGCTTCTTCCTCGTCGCCGGTGGCGGCCTCGTAGACGGTCTGTCGGTCCTCGAAGTAGGCGGGTGCGTCCCGTTTCGCCTCGAAGAAGACTACTCGCCGCATCGCCTCCCGGCCGTCGACGTCTTCGGACTCCAGGTCGTCGGCGAGGTCGGTGTACGCCGACGCGAGGTCGCGAACGTCGGACAGGCGCTCCTGTTTCTCCGTGAGAGTCGCGCGTTTCGTCTCCATGTCGGCCTGGAGGTCCTCGGTCTCGCGGATGGCCGCCTCGACGGTCTCCTCCTCGACGGCCGCCTCCTCGCTCGCGTCGAGTTCGGCCTGGTGGCGTTCGAGTCGCTCGGCGACGTCCGTCGAGAGCGTCTCCAGTTCGTCGATGAGGGCGTCGACTTCGGTGCCGAGTTCCTCGGCCCGACCGACGAGCAAGCCCGCTTGCGTCCGGCAGTAGTCGACGAAGGCTTCGGGGTCGAGGTCGACCGACTCGTCGGCGGCCGCCCCGTTGTCGTCACTCATAGGTGGAGTATCGGCCGGCCGCGAGAAGTGGTTTGGGGCAGACGGTGTCGGGAAAAATGGTTTGTGGCCGACTCACCCACGTACGGGTAGAGCGCCGACTATGTACGAGGACATGTTGATCCCCTACGACGGGAGCGAGGAGGGAACGAAGGGCGTGGAACACGGACTCGACCTCGCGGCCGAACTCGACTCGACGGTGCACGCACTCTACGTCGTCGACCTCCCCGGCGCGCCGCGTGCGCTGTCGCTCCGGGACGACGAGGAGACGATTCGCGAGGAGTACGAGGCGTACGGCGAGGAGGTCCTCGACGAAGTCCGAGAGCGCGCGGTCGACCGAGGGCTCGACTGTGAAACCGTGATTCGGAGCGGGCCGGTGAGCGACCGCATCGTCGAGTACGCCGAAACGGAGGGGATGGACGTCGTCGTGATGGGGTCGGCCTACCGCGGGAAGATCGGGAACCTCCTCGGCGGGACGACGAACAAGGTCGTCCGGTCGACGACGGTCCCCGTCGTCTCCAAGCGGATGGAGGCCAGCGAGTTGTAGTGTCGCGGGCGAGCGCCGCCCTCAGTCGACGAGGTACCGCTCGCGGAGGTAGATGAGGAGACTCGCGCTCAGGAAGCAGAAACCGGCCACCTGTAACTCGCCGACCGTCATCGCGAAGAGGGCGACGGCGAACAGGAGGGCGACTCCGAGCGCGGCGATGGTTCCGGTGACGTTCACGGGAGACTGTTCTCGATCACGAAGATAAAGACTGTCCGTTCCGTGTTCGGGTGGATCAGTCCGACGACGTGGGTTCCTCGCGGATGTCGGTCACGACTTCCTCCCTGGACGTGTCGATGTCGACGTCTTCGTCGGTCAGTTCCTGGACGCGCTCGGCGAACTCCTCGGACTGGAGGACCTCGTACTCGTTGTCGAGACCCAGGTACACCGTGTAGCACATCACCAGGAGGACGACGGCGAACGGGAATCCGGTCGCGATGGCCGCGGTCTGGAGCGCGGCGAGACCGCCACCGTACAACAAGAGTGCGGCGACGGCGCCCTCGGTGACGGCCCAGAAGATGCGCTGGGTCTTCGGCACGTCGTGTTTCCCGCCGGAGGTCAGGTGGTCGACCACCAGCGACCCCGAGTCGGAGGACGTGACGAAGAACGTGACGACGAGGAGCACGGCCAGCAGCCCCGAGACGGCGCCCAGCGGGAACTGCTGGAGCAGCGCGAACATCGCGACGGTCTGGCCGAGTTCACGGTACGTCGCGAGCACCGCCCCGTTCGCGACGAGGGAGTTGTGGAGCGCACTGCCGCCGAACGCCGCCAGCCAGAACGTCGAGAACAGCGACGGCAACACCAGCACGCCGACGACGAACTCCCTGACGGTGCGGCCCTTCGAGATGCGCGCGATGAACATGCCGACGAACGGCGACCAGGCGATCCACCACGCCCAGTAGAACACCGTCCACGCGTGGACGGTCGACTGCCCACTCCCGAGCACGCCGGTGAAGAACGCCAGCTCCGGGAGGTTCGAGATGTAGGCACCCAGTCCCTGGACCCACGCGCCGAAGATGTAGACGGTCGGCCCGACGAGGACGAGGAAGCCGAGCAGGGCGAACATGAGGTAGAGGTTCAGGGTGCTCAGTCGTTTGACGCCGCCTTCGAGACCCGCGGCGACGGAGAACGTCGCGATACCGGTGATGATGGCGATGAGGACGATCTGTGGGATCGTCCCGGTCGGGATCTGTACGAGACCCAGTACGTTCCCCAGAACGTAGGAGAGACCGGTGTTGATCTGGGCGACGCCGAACCCGAGCGACGTCGCGAGTCCGAACAGTGTCGCGAACACCGTCACGAGGTCGATGATGTGGCCCGGCCACCGGTAGATGCGCTCGCCGAGGAGCGGCCAGAAGATCGAGCGGAACGTCAGCGGGAGGCCACGGTTGAACGAGAAGAACGCCAGACCGAGCCCGACCAGTCCGTAGATAGCCCACGGGTGGAAGCCCCAGTGGAAGAATGTCTGGGCGAGCGCGGCCGCCCCCGCGGCGCCGGTCTGTGCCTTCGCCTCGAAGAAGCCGGGGACGTTGGCGAAGTAGTACAGTGGTTCGGAGACGCTGAAGAACATGAGGCCGATCCCCATACCCGCGCTGAACAGCATCGCCATCCACGCGAAGTCGCTGAACTCCTTCTCGGCTTTCACGCCGCCGATGCGGATCTTCCCGTACTTGCTGAACGCGAAGAACAGCAACGCGGCGATGTAGACGTTCACGGACAGGAGGAAGAACCACCCGAAGTTCTCGTTGAAGAACCCGCGGATACTCGAGTAGACCTGTGCAGCGTCCTTCCCGAGGAGGAGGGTCGCGCCGACGAACAGCACGATGAGGACCAGCGAGACGGGGAAGACGACCGGGTGGATGTCGAAGCCCCACTTCTGGATGTTCGTGTCGCCGGGTTCGCGCTCCGATTCGGGGTGGAACAGCTCCGTCTGGAGTCCCTTGGACGTGTCGTCGGTGGTGCTCTCACTATCTGTCATGCGCTACTCCCTCCTGCGGGTCGTGTGCTCGTGTACATCACGTGTCTCGGAGTGTACAGCTTGGACCGACCGACAGACGTCGGTCTGTGTGTCTGTTGCGTCTCGGCCAGTCAGTTGTTTCGGCCAGTCAGTTGTCTCGCACGAGTGCGTCGTGCTATACCGACCATGTACCGCTGGACCGTGTTAAGGGTTGATGCTTATCACTCGAAAATTGGGTCCGAGTGTCCTACTCGAAGCGGTCGAGCGAGAACATCCCGACGTCGTGGTCGGTCTCGCCGTCGACGGCAAGGTCCGCGAGCACCTCACCGATAGTGCTGGCGAACTTGAAGCCGTGGCCGGAGAAACCCGCGCCGACTACGACGTTCTCGTCGTCGGGCAGCGTATCGAGGACGAAGTGGTCGTCCGGCGTGTTGGTGAACATACAGGTGGTCAGACGCATGGTCGGGCCGTCGCTGCCGGGGAAGTACCGCCGGGTGAACTCCCGGAGGATGGTCTCGTCGACGTCGTCGGGGTCGCGGTTCCAGTCGTCGGGGTCGACGTCCTCCTCGCGGTGGTTGTACTTCCCGAGTTTGACACCCGGGACGTCGTAGATGGGGAAGCCGTAGAAGCGCCCCTCGGGCGTGCTGAGGTTCCACACCGGGAAATCGTCGGGTCGGAAGCGGGCCGGGTCGTCGGGTTGGAACCACCCGAGGACTTGGCGTTCGGGGACGACCACGCCGTCCAGCGCGTCGACGTGCTTGGCGGCCCACGCGCCGGCGGTGAGTACCAGTTTGTCCGCGACGTAGACGCCGTCGGCAGTCGTGACGCGGACGCCGTCGTCGATCGCGGTCCAGTCGTGGACTGCCTCGCGGCCGCGGATCTCCGCACCGGCGGCCTGTGCGCGCTCGGTGTGGGCGATAATCGCCTGTTCGGGCACGACGAACCCGCCGTCTTCCTGGTAGACGGCGCGGTAGTCCTCCGGGAGTCCGTACCCGGGGAAGCGTTCGTTGACCTCGGCGCCGGTGAGGACCTCGTGGGGGATGTCGTGTTCTTCGCAGGATCGTTTCGACCCCTCGAAGACCGTGCTGTCCGCCGGGCCGGCGTCGATCGAACCGGTCCGGTGGACGATGTCGCGGCCGGTCTCGTCGGCGAGGTCGTCCCACAGTTCGTAGGCCCGTTCGACGAGCGGGACGTACGCGGGGTGTTCGTAATAGGCGCGCCGGATGATGCGAGTGACGCCGTGTGAGGACCCCATCGTGTGCGGGATGTCGTAGCGTTCGAGACCGAGGACGTCGAGTCCGCGGTCGGCGAGGTGGGACACCGTCGCGCTCCCCATCCCGCCAACGCCGACCACGATGGCGTCGTAGCGCTCGTTCGGAGGCATGTCCGCCCGTACGGTACCACCCACTAAGTCGATTCGCCTCGTGTCGCGGTGTCACCCGCGGCGAAAAACGAGTCCGGTGTCGCTGCGGGGTCAGCGCCGCCCCAGCATCCGTACCACGATCTGGAGGACGTGGACGAACACCCCGGCGACGGCCACGTAGAGACCGATGGCCTGCAGCGCCGGCGACGCGACCCGTGCGTCGCGGACGCGCCAGATCTCCCACCCGAGTCGGAGGAGGAACCCGACGAAGATGCAGACGAACCCGACGAGCAACACCGGCGCGAAGAACGTCCCGACGAGGATTGCGCCGAGGCCGGCGAGGAACGCGTAGTTCGCCCACGTACCGTAGTGGTCGAACGTCGTCGACGAGCGGGCGTACACGTAGGTTCCGATGCCCGCGGTCATCAGCGCGACGACGACGGCCGTGATACCGAGTGCAGGGACCTGGAGCGAGCGTGGGAGGTACGAGAGGATGCCGGCCCCGAACGCCCCGAACGCGAGTTGGAGGACGGCCACGCCGGCGACGGCGAGACCGCTGTTGTGGTTCTCGATGCCCCGTTCGGCGAGCAGTTCCCCACCGACGATAGCGACACCGTAGACGATTGTACCGAGGATGGGGACGGCGAACAGGTAGCGGTTGACCACCGCCAGCGGCGTCGCCGCGAAGACGAACATCAACAGGACGTTCAGGAACATGAGGCCACTCGCGCCGGTGACGATCTTCCACTCACGACCGGACAACAGGAAGCCGCGGTCGGTCGCGGTCTCGTAGCCACTCATCGTCCGGTGGTTCGCCCGAGTCGCTGAAAAAGACTGTCGCCGGGAGGCGGGCGGTTCCGTCGGGGTTACTTGCCCTCGAACTCGGGTTCGCGGTCGGCCTGGAAGGCGGCCGCACCCTCCATCGCGTCCTCGGTGGTGAGCAGGAGCGCGAACGCCTGACTCTCCATCTGGAGACCGGCGTCGAGGTCCTCGTCGGCGCCCTCGTTCATCACGCGCTTGGCGTGACGGAGCGCGACCGGCGGGCCAGAGACGAGGTCGTCGACGAACTCGGCGCAGGTGTCTTCGTACTCGTCGGCGGGGACCGCACGGTTGATGAGGCCCCAGTCGGCGGCACGCTCGGCAGAGATGTGCTCGCCGCGGAAGACGAGTTCCTTCGCGCGGGCTTCACCGGCCATGCGGAGGGCGCGCTGGGTGCCGCCGCCGCCGGGGAGGAGTCCGAGGTCGATCTCCGGGAAGCCGAACTTCGAGTCCTCGGTCGCGACGCGGAGGTCACAGGCGAGGGCAAGTTCGAAACCGCCGCCGAGACAGTAGCCGTCGACTTTCGCGACGGTCGGCCGCGAGAACTCGTCGACGACCTGGAACACCTCGGTCGGTTCGGCGCGCTTGGCGGGTTCGATGTCGGCAAATCCGGTGACGTCGGCGCCGGCGCAGAACGCGCGGTCGCCCGCGCCCTCGAAGGTGACGGCACGGACCTCCTCCGTGTCGACGGAATTGAGGAGGTCGACGATGGCGTCCATCATGTCGTTGTTGAGCGCGTTCAGGCGCTCGGGGCGGTCGAGCGTGACCTCGAGGAGACCGTCCTCGGAGAGTTCGTAGTCGATGGTCCGGTAGTCGCCCGGCCCCTCGCTACCGCCGTACTCGTAGAAGCCTTCGCCGGCGTCCTTGCCGGTCTTGCCCTCCTCGACGAGTTCGACGAGGTAGTCGGCGGGTTCGAAGCGGTCCTCACCGGTCTCCTCGTAGAGGTCTTCGAGTTTGGCGAGGATCCGGTCGAGACCGATCTTGTCCGCGCGGGTGCACGGCCCCTCGGGGAAGCCGGCACCGAGTTTCAGTCCGGTGTCGATGGCCTCGGGGGTCGCGACGTCGTCCCCGATGAGTTTCGCGGCCTCGTTGACGATGCGGGCCTCGACGCGGAGCGTGTCGAAGTCGTCGGCGTCCTCGGGTTCGTAGTCGGCGCCCTCACCCTCCTCGTAGTCGTAGTAGCCCTTCCCGGTCTTCTGGCCGAGTTCTTCTTTCTCGACCTTTTCCTCCATGATGGGCGGAACGGGCTTGCCGGCTTCCTTGCGGACGTGGTAGCCCACGTCGATGCCGGTGAGGTCGGCGAGTTCGAAGGGACCCATCGGGTACCCCCGCTCGTGGACCATCGCGGCGTCGGCCTGCCGGATGGTCGACTCGTTGTTGGACACCATCCAGGCGGGTTCGTCCATGAACGGCCCGAGCACGGAGTTGACGACGAAGCCGTTGACGTCCTTCCGGACGTAGATCGGCGTCTTGTCGATGGACTCGACGAACTCGTAGGTCGCCTCGGCCGTCTCGTCGGACGTCTCCTCGCCGTAGATGACCTCGACGAGGTCCATCTTCACCGGCGGGTTGAAGAAGTGCATCCCGACGACGGACTCGGGTCGCTCGGTTGCCTCGGCGATCTTCGTGATAGAGAGCGAGGAGGTGTTCGATGCGAGGATGGCGTCGGCCGGCGTGTAGTCGTCGAGGTCCGAGAAGATGTCCCGCTTCAGGTCGAGTTGCTCGGGAGCGGCCTCGATAACGAGGTCGACGTCCGAGACGGCCTCCTCTAGGTCGGTCGTGATGTCGATCCGGTCGAGGACGTCCTCGGGCGACTCGTCGAGGCGGCCCTTCTCGTCGAGTTTCTGGAGTGACCACTCGATGCTCTCGTAGCCGTCCTCGATGAAGTCCTGCTCGATGTCGCGCATCGTCACATCGTACCCGGCCAGCGCCACGACTTCGGTAATGCCGTGGCCCATGTTCCCCGCGCCGAGCACCGCGACTCGCTGAATGTCTGCTGCGTCGACTACCATACCTCTCCCTCTTCCGTCCAACCTTATCAATCCTCGCCATCTAGTTTAGCGATGTTAGGAAATAGATTCCTGTGAAGAACCAACGATAGCCAGAACTAGTCGTCCGGCAGCGACGCGAGCGCGTCGCGGAGCGTCGTCACACGTATCTCGAACTCACGGGCGAGACCGAGCGCGTCCGCAATCCGGTCGGCGTCGACGTGCCGGTGGGAGTGCCCGCCGAACAGCGCGAGGGCGTTCCGGTCGCGGACCGTTTCGAGGAAGCGTTCGAGTTGCTCGTCGGTGAGTGCGTCCCGGCCGAGGTACTGCCGACGCAGGTCATACGGGTCGGTCGGGTCGATGTTCACTCCGCCGAGCGCGGCGTTCGCGACGCCGTCGTACACCTCGGGGACGACTTCGCGGTCGGTCGGTCCGTACCGACTGTACGGGAGCGCGACGTCGTCGACGGAGACGCCGAGTGCTTCGAGGTCGCGCTTCGAGGTTTCGAGTTCGTCTCTGACCACCTCCTCGGCGAACCGGACCGACGCGCCGTCGGGGACCGACTCGACGAGTGGGTCACGGAGGACGATAGCCGTCCGTCCGGGGAGGTGGCTCGCCCGCCCGACGGTGACGCGGGTCTCGCCGTGTACGGTTTCGACGACGAGGGTGTCTCCCTGCTCCCGTCCGTGAATGTCCGTCTCGACGTGGAGGACGCGGTCCCCCCGGTCGGCACGCGCGGTGGTTCGTGTCGCGTCGAGTGGTCGGTGTGCTGCCCCGTGCGAGAGGACCTCCCAACCGGCGTCGGCGAGTTCCCGGACGTGGCTCTCGTCGAGGTACTCCGTCCCACGCCCGAGGACGCGGCGGAGCGGGCCGGGAGACGTCCCGAGCCACTCGGAGACGACCGCGATACACGCGGGCGCGTCGAATCGCTGATGGACGGGGTACGCCGTCTCGTAGTCCGCGATCGGCCCGTCGTCGTAGACGAACACGACGGTCGGTTCCATCAGTTCGGACGACGGAGGAGAGACCCAAAGGTACCGACTCCCTAAGACCGCCCTGGAGACGGCAGTTCGCAGTACTTGCAACCAATTCTCACTCCGTGCAACCAGCCGACAGCGGCAAGCGCTCGCCGTCCGGTACTCCGACGATGCACGTTTGCGTCGTCGGCAGCGGCTACGTCGGCACCACGCTCGTAGCGGCGCTCGCGGACGCCGGCCACCGGGTGACGGCCATCGACACCGACCCGGCCGTCGTCGAGACGGTCGAGGCGGGCGACTCGCCCGTCGAGGAACCCGGCGTCCCGGCGCTGCTCGCCGAGCACGGCGGAGAGACACTCCGCGCGACGACCGAGTTCGACGTCGTTCGCGACGCCGACGTGGTCTTCCTGACGGTCCCGACGCCGACTGACGAGGACGGCCGACTGGATACCTCGTACGTCGAAGCCGCGGCCGAGTCGGTCGGCGACGCTCTCGACACCCGGAGCGGTACACGGCCGCTCGTCGTCGTCAAGTCGACGGTTCTCCCCGGAACGACCGAGGAGCGAATCGACCCACGGACGGGACCGGCCGACGTCGCCGTCAACCCCGAGTTCCTCCGGGAGGGGAGCGCACTCGCGGACCTCCGACGCCCCGACAAACTCGTCTTCGGGGCGACGAACGACAGCGCGTTCGAGACGCTCGCCGACGTCTACGACCCCGTCGTCGCGAACGACCCGCCGGAGGTCCGGACGGGCACGCGGGAAGCCGCGACGATGAAGTACGCCAACAACGCCTTCCTCGCCGCGAAGGTCAGCCTGATCAACGACCTCGGGAACGTCTGCAAGGAGTTCGACGTCGACACCTACGAGGTGGCCGCGGCGCTCGGACACGACGACCGCATCGCCGAGCGGTTCCTCGACAGCGGTCTCGGGTGGGGCGGCAGTTGCTTCCCGAAGGACGTCTCGGCGCTCGTCGCCGCGGCCGAGGCACACGGCTACGACGCCCCACTCCTCTCGGCCGCCCAGGAAGTGAACGACCGCCAGCCCAAACGACTGCTCTCGCTCCTCGACGACCACGTCGACGTCGAGGGGACGCGCGTCGCACTCCTCGGCCTGGCGTTCAAGCCGGGAACCGACGACGTCCGGAACTCGCGAGCCATTCCGCTCGTCGAAGGGCTACGCGAGCGCGGTGCGACGGTTGTCGCCTACGACCCGGTCGCCGCCGAGTCGATGGCCGAGCGGTTCCCCGACCTGACGTACGCTTCCTCCGCTGGGACCGCCCTCGACGGCGCGAGCGCGGCGGTCGTCGCGACGGACTGGGACGAGTTCGCCGCCCTCGACGACGAGTTCGACGCGATGGCCGAGCCAGTGGTGGTCGATGGCCGCCACGTCGTCGAGCGCCGCGAAGGGATCACGTACGAGGGGCTGACGTGGTGACGCGCGGACGAACGGCGTTATCGCGCGTATAACAAACCCGTCGCTCCGACAACGTCGAGACATGAAAGCCGTCGTCCTCGCTGCGGGGGAGGGAACGCGACTCAGGCCACTGACGGCCGACCAGCCGAAGGCGATGGTCGACGTCGACGGACAGCCGTTGCTCGCGCACTGTCTCGACCGACTCGCCGACCTCGGCGTCGAGGAGTTCGTTATTGTCGTCGGCTACCTGGCACAGGACATCGTCGACGCTTTCGGTGACGCGTACCGCGGCATCCCCATCACCTACACCCACCAGGAGGAGCAACTCGGTCTCGCCCACGCCCTCCTCACGACCGAGGCGCACGTCGAGGACGACTTCGTGCTCATGCTCGGCGACAACGTCTTCGACGCGAACCTCCGGACGCCGGTCCGCCGTCAACGAGAGAAGCGCGTCGACGCGGCGTTCCTCGTCGAGGAGGTCCCCCGCGAGGAGGCCTCACGTTACGGCGTCTGTGCGACCAACCAGTACGGCGAAATCGTCGAGGTGGTCGAGAAACCCGACGACCCGCCGTCGAACCTCGTGATGACCGGTTTCTACACCTTCTCGCCCGCCATCTTCGACGCCTGCCGGAACGTCGAGCCATCGGACCGCGGCGAGTACGAACTCAGTGACGCGATCAACCGCCTGATGGCGTCGGGGTCGACCATCGACGCCGTCCCCCTCGACGGGTGGCGAGTGGACGTCGGCTACCCGAGCGACCGCGAGGAAGCCGAACGACGGCTCCGCGAGTCCAGTTCGGACCTCGAATCACGAGCAGAGGCCGGTATCGACGGCTCACGACGGTAGCGCACGGTCCCGACGTGGAGCCGACGGCTCACGTCGCCCGCGCGCGCGTCGTGACGAAGATTCCCACCAGCACGACGGCGCCGCCGAGAACCGTCACGACTTCCGGAACCTCCCCGAGCAACACGAGCGCGAGAATCGTGCTTCCGACGGGTTCGCCGAGCAACGAGACGCTCACGACGCTCGACTCAACGTACTTCAGCGCCCAGTTGATGACCGTGTGCCCGAACATCCCCGGGAGCAGGGCCATCGCGAGGAAGAGGCCCCACTCGGTCTCGGAGTAGCCGAGGAGCGGTGCACCGCTCCCGACGGCGATGGCGCCGAGGGCGGCAGTACACACGGCGTAGACGACGAACGTGTAGGCGAACAGCGAGAGTCGCTGGCGGAGCGACCGACCCGAGAGGGTGTAGACGGCGCCGACGACCGCCCCGACGAGCGCGAGGGCGTTCCCGTAGAGTTGGGCGGAACTCCCCGCGAACGCGGTGGTGAGCGCCGCGACGATGTCGCCGCCACCGAGCAACGGGTCGACGACTATCGGGCCGATCGACATACAGAACGCGCCCACGAGCGCGACGGCCATCCCGCCGACCATGCGCGGCGTGAGTCGCTCGTCGAGGAGGACCGCCGCGCCTGCACCGACGAATATCGGCTGTGTGGTGATGAGCGTCACCGACGCCGCCACCGAGGTCCACTCCAGACTCTCGAAGAAACTCGCGAAGTGGACGGCGAGCGCCAACCCCGAGACCACGGCGAAGCCGAGGTCGCGCCCCGAAATCGCCCGCAGGTCGTCGACGTCGCGGAGTGCGAACGGCGCGATCGCCGCCGTCATGAACAGCACCCGGTAGAACGCTTTCACGACGCTCGGCGCCCCGCTCCACCGGACGAGGATCGCGCTCGTACTGACGGCCGCAATCGCGACGGCGACGCCGAGCATCGGATCGACCCGCTCTTCGAGTGCCGCGGTCCACCGGTTCACACCGGCGATGGTCGCCGGGCTATCTTAAAGGGGACGGAGGCAGTTCGACTGCCGGGACCACCGCCGACGCCGAGTGCACCTAAGCCGACGAGCGACCGACCTCGTGGTAGAGGTCGACGAGCCGGTCACCGACCGTCTCCCAGTCGTAACGTGTCTCGACGCGGCGTCGGCTCTCTGCACCGAGTTCTCGTGTTCGGTCGGGTGACTCGACCAGCGCGCCGAGCGCCGCGGCGAGTTCGTCGGCGTCGCCCGGCGTGACGCGCGCCCCGTTCTCGTCGTCGACGACGCTCGGAATCGCGCCGACGGGCGTCGAGACGACGGCGTTCCCGCCGGCCATCGCCTCCAAGACGGCGATGGGGAGGCCCTCCGCGGCCGTCGGGAGGGCGTACACCGAGGCGTCGGACAGGAGTTCGCGTTTGCGTGCATCGGAGACGTAGCCGTGGTACTCGACTGCTGCGTGGCGGTCGGCGAGCGCTTCGGCCCGGTGTGCCCGCGGTCCCGACCCGGCGACGTCGACGCGGAACGGCGGGTCGTCCCGACGGCCGTCGGTGGCCGCCTCCTCGAGGAGCGTGTCGACGGCGTCGACGAACGCGTCGATGCCCTTCCGCTCGACGTGGTTCGAGACGAACGCGAGTCGTGGCGGGTCGGCGCCGGGGTCGGAGCGGTACGCGTCCGCGTCGACCGCGTTCGGGAGGACGACGACTCGTTCCTCGGGTACCCGCTGGCCCACCACGTCCGCCCAGTGGGGCGAGAGGACGACCACTCGCTCGCAGACGCCGAAGACGGCGCGCTGGAACACGCGCAACGGCAGGGGTGCCTCCGCGACGAAGGTGTCGAACGACGAGCCGTGGACGTGGAGGACGACCGGCGTGTCGCGGACGTGCGCCGCGTAGAGGACGTAGGGCGCCGACTGGTAGAACGACCGACGGTGGGAGGTGTGGACGTGGGCGAGGTCGACGTCGTCACGTGTACGGAGCGGGAACAGGAGCACGTCCAGGAACGCGGCGAGGAGTGCGGCGAAGAACTGACGGCGGTCCCCCGAACCGGTGTCGACGGCCACGTCGTAGACGGTGAAGTCGACGCGGTCGCCGAGGTGTTCGCGCTGGGCGTCGATGTAGCGGGCGATACCGCCGCTGTCGGGTCCCGCCGGTCCGACGAGTCGGACGCGACGGTCGCTCACGACGCGTTCACCCGCCGTTCGGGGTCGTAGTCGACGCGGTCGCTCGCGACGAGGACTGACGACGGTTGCTCGACGTAGTAGACGCGGACGCCGCCGTTCGAGTACACGCGGCTGACGGCCGGTCGACCGCTGATGGAGTCGAGGCGCGCCTCGGAGATCTGGAGGCCCCGGTAGGCGACGACCTCGCGTTCGTAGTCCGCCTCCGTGACCGCGAGGTAGTAGAACGAGCGGGTGAAGTAGTCGCCCTGGGTGTAGGTCGTGAGGCGGCCCGCGAGGTCCGAGGCGCCGATTCCCCAGGAGAGCCGTGGGTCGAGGCGCTCGTGGAGCGCGTCGCTGAACCGACCCGGGCCGCTGGAGATGCCCGCGACGCCCGCGCCCTCGATTCGGTGGTCGAAGACGGTGTCGTAGCCCGTCATCTGCGCGTCGGTCACGTGCTGGCTCGGTTGGTAGAGGTACGGTGAGGGGAACACCGAGACGAGCGAGACGACGAGGACGGCGGCGGCGAGGACGACGCCGACGGCCCGGAGCGTGCCGCGCGCGCCGGTACGGACCCGTCCGGTGTCGAGGGTGGCGACCCGCGTCTCGACGCGACGCGAGAGTCGGACGAGGGCGGCGGTTCCCACGACCGTCGCGAGGACCATCGCGAAGCCGAGGTGTCGGAAGAAGTACGTCGAGAGTTCGCCGACGAGGTGCGCGGCGAAGAACACCGAGAGGACGGCCCCCGACACGCCGAGGTACAGGACCGTCTCGCCGCGGTCGGGTCCCCCTCCAGTGAACGGCACGTACGACCACGCGCGGACGCCGACGAGGGCGGCCGCGAGGAGGCTGTAGACCACGCCGACGAGGAACAGTTTGACGAACAGGGCGAGGAGACTCAGGCCGTACTGCTGTGCGGAGTTTGCCTGGTGTTGGACGACGCCGCCGGCCGCAGAGCCGAACAGGAGCGACGCGAGCAGGTCGGTGAGTCGCCGGAGCACCTCGAACGCCGCGTCGAACTGGAGGATCCACACGGTGAAGACGAGCGACAGGACGGCGAACTGGGCGTACACCCGGCGGGTCTCGGCGGGTGAGTCGAGGAACCGCGACTCGACGACCTGTGTCGCGGCGACGACGCCCACGAGGAGGACGACGTTCAACGCCACCTGCGGGTGGAGGAGGACGACGCCCACGCCGACGAGCGGGAGCGCGACGCTCGTCGCAGAGAGGGACCCTGGGAGCGTCTCGTCCTCGTAGCGGCGAGTGAGGTGAGCGAGGAGCAAGAAGAGGAAGAACGGGAAGAAGAGCGTCGTCATCGAGTACGGGTGGAAGTGGAGGTACGTGCTGATGGTGTTGATCGGGAGGAGGAGGAACGCCGAGACGCCACCGACCGCCAGCGCGCGACGGTCGTCGGCGAGCAGGTGAGCACACAGCGGGACGAACAGCACGAAGACGAGCGCCGAGAACCACACCACGAACAGCATCGCGCGGTCCAGCGGGAGTCCGCCGAGGGTCGCGAGGGCGACCGCGACCGTGTGCGCGGCCGGGTAGAGCAACTCGAAGGGGTTCAGTGCCCCCGACGCGAGGCCCTTCACCCACCCGAGGTGGGTGAGAGAGTCGTAGCGGCCGTGGAAGCGGTAACTCCGGAGGAGCGGGAGTGCCGCGAAGGCGGCGACCGCGAGGCTGCCGAGGAACAGCGACGCCCGCCGCTCGAACGCCGCCGACGCGACGGCCGTCCCCACGACGGCGACGCCGAGTGCGGTCGAGACGCCGACCCAGAACGCGAGCGGCGTGGCCGCGTACATCGACACCTCGTACCCGCTGGCGGGCGTGCGGTGGGCGACGGCGACGCCGGCCGCGAGCGCGAGGAAGCCGACGACGACCGCGACCGCGACGCCGCGCGCTCGGACCGCCTCGGCCGTCGTCGCGTCCGTGGTCGCGCCCGCTCCGCGCTCCGTCTCGTCGCTGGTCGGTGTCACCACGAGCGTTCACCCGCGTGCCACGGCGCGTCTCGCCCTCTGTCGGCGGCGAAGAGACAGTGCTCGGAGAGGGCGTAGGCCATCCACGCCTGACACCAGCGCATGAACGTGATTCGTTTCGTGTAGAGACGGCGCTTCTCGTGGTAGAAGCGGCCCTCGCCGTCCGAGAGGTGTCGTTCGGCCCACCGGAGGACTTCCTCGGCGCGGTCGGGTTCGTCGAGCGCGGTGAAGACGAGTCCGCCCTGCGCCGAGGCGTGGACGTCGCGGGGGTAGGCGCTCTCTTCGTCTTGGTCGGGGGCGCCGCTCGGCGTGAACAGTCCCCGGTAGAACGCGACGGCGTCGTCGATGACGTCGGCGTAGCGCGCCGGGTCGCAGACGGCGCCGTACCGGAGGAAGGCCTCGACGACGAAGCCGTTGTGGAAGTTGTCCATCGAGAGGTGGGAGGCGCTCGGCGGGTCGCGGTAGTACCACCCGCCGGCCGTCGTCTGCGTCGACGCCACGTAGTCGAGAATCTGCGTCGCGGCCCGGCGCAGGCGCTCCTCGCCGGTCGCCGCGTAGAGGTCGACCAGCAGGCGCGCGCCGAGGGCGTTCGCGTTCACCGTGTAGTGCTCGCCGCTGTCGGTCGGCTTGTAGTCGATGCGCGCACCCTCGTCGTGCGGTTCGTAGTCGAGGTCTTCGAGGACGAAGCCGGCGGCCGTCCGCGCCCGGTCGAGGTAGTCGGGGTCGCAGTGCGCGTCGGCCGCGAGCAGTGCCTTCACCGCGTACGAGGTGCCGACGACGCCCGGCGTGTTCGGGTCGGTTCGCCCGTCGAGTCCCTGGAGCGGGTGTTTGTGTCCGCCACAGAAGCCGCTGTAGCCGACGCTCCGGTTCTCGACCAGCCAGTCCGCGAGGTCGCGGGCTTCCCGCCGAAAGCGCTCCTCGCCGGTGAGTTCGTAGGCGTTCAGGTTCGCGAGCGTGAACAGCGCGATGCCCATGAAGTTGCGCCGCTGCTCGACCAGCAGGAGTGGCCGAATGTTCACGGGAGCGCGTCGGACGACCTGCTGGAAACCGAGGTTGAGCCACTTGCTCTCGACCGGGAGCGCCTGGAGGAACCGACTGCTCTCGCCGTCGTAGAGGTCCCACCCGCGGTAGTCTCGCTCGCGCGCGTAGGTCAGGGTGTCGCGGAGAGTTCCGAGCATCACGCGAGGTAGCCGAGGTCTTCGAGTCGGTCTTCGAGTTCGTCGCGCTCTCCGGTATCGCCGAGTCGGTCGCCGGCCGGCGGGAGCGGGTCGCGCTCGCCCGGGTCGGGGAGGGCGGTGAACGGGGCCGCGATGGCCTCGCCGTCGACGTCGCGTGGAACCGCACAGTCCATGTAGCGGAGGGCGGTCGGCGCGACGTCGACCAGCGAGCGCTCGCCGGCGTCGACCGGTTCGACGTCCGGCCCGTGGAGGAGGTAGACGCCCGCGGGGTCGTTGCCGGAGGTCCACCCGGTCACCTGTCGCTCGACGACCGAGGGGGTGACCCCCCCGTAGAGTTCCCACCCGTCGTTCGGGAAGAGTAGGAGGTCCGGCGCCTCGTCGAGGTGGTCGCCCGCGTAGACGTCTTCTGCGGGCCGGACATCTCGCAGGGGAGATTCGCCGTCGACGCGGAGGGTCGCGAGTTCGTCCCGGAGGTCGGTGCGGACCGCCTCGTAGTCGTCGCCGAGGCGCTCGCGGTTGAGGTAGACCGGCCCCTGACTGAGTGCGACGGCGTCCGAGCGCTCCCAGTCGACGCGGTCGGCGAGTTCGATGGTCGGGACCGGGTAGCCCGAGTCGACGAGGCGGTCGGCAACCGAGTCGGGGAGGAGGCGCCGAGCGACGCCAGCCGCCGTCTCGGGCGAGACCGGACTCCGTTTGAGCAGGCGGTAGGCGGCCGCGGTGGCGCCGTCGCCGGTCCGCTCTTCGAGGTGGAGGTACCCCTCGTCGAGTAGGTAGCGGTTGACGACGAACGTCTGCTCGACCGTCGAGTGGCCGTGGTCGGAGTACGCGAGCACCGTCAGGTCGTCCGGGAGCCGACCCAGGTAGTCGTCGACGAGTTGCCACGCGCGCTCGGTCTCCTCGCCGTCGCCGAAGTAGTGCTGGAGGACGTTCAGGTAGAACACCGTGAGGTGGACGTAGTCGTATTCTTCGTCGCTTTCCAGGAGGTCGAGGAGGAGGTCGAGTCGGGAGCGAATCAGGTCGAGGGCGGCCTCCGAGCCACCGGGAGCGGTGACGTCGTCGATACCGACCTGCCAGTCGTACTCCTCGCGGATGCGCGATTCGGCCTCCGGCGGGTGGGTGAGCGGGTCGTCCATCGACACCTCGAAGGGGGCACCGAAGCCGGAGACGAGGAGGCCGTCGGTCGGCGTCGGCGGGTAGGTCATCGGGACGTTGACGACGGCCGAGCGGTGGCCCTCGTCGGCGAGGTAGTCCCAGACGTCGGCCGTGTCGAACGAGCGGGCATCGGGGGCGGTGATCTCGCCACTCTCGCGGTCGAGACCGAGCCACCAGTAGACGCCGAGTTTGCCGGGGTTCTTCCCCGACGTCGAGCACCGCCACGCGGGGCAGGTGACGGGTGGCGTGACGGAGGTGAGCGTCCCCGTCGCGCCCTCCTCGACCATCGCCGAGAGGTTGGGGAGGAGTCCGTCGTCCATCATCCGTTCGAGCGTCGGCCACGCCGCACCGTCGAGTCCGAGTGTGAGGAGTCGTGTCATCGGAATTTTCGATAGAGGTCGGTCGCGACGTTCATCGCGGCCGACCCGCGCTGGAGTTCGTAGTACGTCTCGACCGTCGGGTTGTACTTCGCCTTGTAGCGACAGACGCGGCGGGTGTTCGCACCGGTGAGGTCACACCGCGAGAGACCGTCGTCGGCCGCGTCGCTGATGACCGCCCAGTTGAGCAGGTCGTTCACCGGCGCGTCGACGTCCCGTTCGGGCTTGGGCGACCCCTGCCAGAAGCGGAGGGTGTCGTCGAATCGGAACTGGAGGCGGCCACTGACTCGCTCGCCGTCGACGCGGGCGACCTTGGCGTGGGCCTGTCCGTCCGGGAGGGAGTCGAAGACGTCGCGCACGTAGTCGTGGTCGAGGTGTAGCCCGCCGTCGTCGGACGCGTAGCGGTCGTTCACCCGGTCGACGACGTAGTCGAGGTCGGCGCCGTCGGCCGGGACCACCTCGCAGTCGGCGTCGCCGGTGACGGAGGTCCGGGCGTCCCGCGAGACCCGGTCGAGGAGGGCGTCGGACCCACCCGAGATGTCGAGTTCGTAGGTGTACTTCGGCGTCGCCTCGAAGTCGTTCCACTGGAACGGCCGGACGTCGCCGTAGTCGCTACTCGTGACGAGGTGGACGAGCGAGGGGTCGACTTCGTCGTCGATCCAGTCGAGACAGCCCTCGACGAACCGCTGGTCGAGGCGCTCGCGCTTGCGCTGCTTGCGGCCGCCGGGGAGGAGCGCGGGGCCGAGGTGTGGGACGCCGAGTTCGGGCGGCGGCGAGGCGACGGCCGTCACCGGCCCCTTCCGGAGTTCGAAGACCGGGAAGAGACCGACCGGCTGTTCGCCCTTGAAGCCCGCGAGCGGGTGGAGCGTCCCGTCGGTGTGGCGCGCGACGGTCTGGAGGAACTCCCACCGGTGGAACACGGTCCCGTGTGGGGACCGCCCGAGCGCCCGGTTCCAGCGCTCGTCGGCGTCGTCGCCGTCGAGGACGCGGACGTCGACGCTCATCCGCGGCCACCCGCGGGCCGGCGGGGAGGCATCTGGACGCGATGGTTCATCTCTGATTCGTACCCGGACCCCTCGGAGGTTTGTTATGGAGGTAGTAACGGCGCCGCGCCCGGCAGACACGACGGTCGCTCCGTCGGCGAGGTGTCGAGACAGACGACGGTCTGGTCGGTGACGGACTCGATTCGACGGCGAGGAAGTGGAGTCGATCCGATGGCGGTGAAGGCGCTCCCCCCAGAGGCCTCCAGCGCACCTCTCACTACACGGTACTGGGGGATACAACTCACTACTAGCAAGATAGCCGTGGGGAACCCGGTTGGTTATCAATATAGGTCGGTGGGAGGTCTCTCCTATTCAGTATTCGTCGGGCACGTCTGCACGTCGTCGACCCACCGTCGTCCACTTACGAGAGTGAGGTGAAACAGCCAGTCAGGACAGGTCGTATCGTCGAACGACGGTCTCGCGCTCCGCCGGTGAGTGGATAGCGTACGCGTGGTTCTCGGTGAGGGCGAGCGAATCGACAGGAGGTGTCTCCAGACGCCATCGTCCCGAACCGGCCACGGGAACGCGTTCGAGACCGCCGTCGCTCCAGCCGAGGAGTGCGGACGATTCACCGCCGACGAACGCTCGGATGTACCCCTCCCCCGACCGGTCGTCGAGACGCACTGTTCGACGAATCTCGCCTGACGCGGTGTCTACCGAGGTCACCACGCGAACGCCGTCGGTCACGAGCAGGTGGTCGGAGAAGACCGCGGCGTTCGCCTCGTTTTCGTGTGTGGTTCCGAGCGACTGTTGCCACACGCGGTCCCCGTCGCTCGGGTCGACCGCCCGAACGACGCTGCCAGGGGTGTCCGACGGCACCTGTCCAACGGCGTAGACACGCGCCTCGTCGAGTAGCGGTCCCCGATTTGGGAGGAAGTGGTTTTCCCACCGTATGGCCGTCTTCCGTGGTATCTCGCGACTCCGGTCGAGGATGCTCTGCCACGGGTCCGCCGTCTGTCGGTACGCGGTGAGCGGGATGCTGTAGGGGTGACCGGCGACGAGAGAATCGTGACCGGCCCTGACGGCGTAGCGTATCGCCGGCACGGAGAGAGTCTGCGTCCACTGGAGCGTGCCTGCGCCGTCGAAACACGTGAGTCGGTTCCCGAACCGGTAGAGACGGTCGTTCGCGAGAACCGGCGGCGCCAGCGACGGACGGTGTCCGATTCTCGCCGTTCGCTCGCCACGCTGGCGGTCGACGCGGACGATTCCCTCGCCGAAGTTCACGAACGCGGCGTCTCCGGCGAGGCTCACCCACGGTACGCTCGGGTTGCCCCGATCCTGCTCCGAGGTCGTCGATGGCGAAGGCTCGCTGCTGGCCGATTTCCAGGTCGTCGGTTCCGGGACAGTCTCTGCACTCTCTGCCGGTTCGCTGGTGACCGACCACTCGGTGGTCCCTCCGGAACGAGCGAGCGCAGTGACCGTCTGTGGGTCGGTTTTCCGGCCGACGACGACCGTCTCCGGCGCGACAGTCAGGCTCGTCGCGCCTGGAACAGTCGTCTCCCAGGCCAGTCGTGGCGGGGTCGAGGAGATCGCCGCGTGTGGATTGCGGTTGCTGTTCTGGTTGTCGTGGCGGGGAGCGGGCCAAGTGTCGGGACCAGTCTGGAGGGACGGCGCGTCGACGAACTCCGTCAGCACTCCGGGGCGTGTCGCGTGATTCGCGGCGACGCCGGCGAGACCGAGGGATAGTCCACCGGTAATCGTCTTGAGTGCGTCTCGGCGTGAGACCATCAATTGATTCCGTACTGACACCTGTTAGTGGCAGACACATCAGTTGGTTGGCCGCACGTTCGCTTCGACGCCGGACGGTTTGGACATGTACGGAAGTGGTAGCGCCGGCCCACCGACGAAAGCGGGACTAGCACTGTGGAACTCGCATCCGCTCAGTTCTGTGATATGCGCTCGATAATTGAGATATAGGTTCCATTCGCGGGATATCGACCACGTTTCTGAGATATGCGCCCAACAACTGAGATATGGCCGACGTTGACGAGATATGGGTGTCGCGCTCTCACGCCGAATCCGTCGCCCGGCCCGCGCCGCCGAGGGGGCCGAGCGGTTGCTCCTCGAGGTACGCCCGGGGCGTGCCGACCCACGCCCCCATCTCCAGCGCGCGTTCGACGAGGTGACGGTAGAGTCTGCTGTAGCCGGGGAACTCGCGCTCGCTGAACAGTCGCGGGTGCCAGAGCGCGGTGAAGACGGCCCCCTCCCGCTCGGCCTCCCCGAGCAGGCGTTCGCAGGCCGCGATGGCGGCCGGGTACGAGTCGCCGGGGTCCGGGAACGCGATTTCCATCGCGGTCAGCGGGAACACCTGGAACCCCGACAGTGGCTCCTGCGTCCGGTAGCCGTAGGCGAAGCCGACGTCGTCGGTCAGGCCGAGGCTGGCGTCGTAGTCGAAGCCGAGACCGGCGTGGTGGCGCCACGTCGCGGGGTCGAGGCGGAGGTGGTGCTGGCGGATGCCCGACACCTCGTGGCCGAGGACCGACTCCAGCGCCCGTTTCTCGGCGGCGAGGCGTGTGGGGTCGTCGGGCGACCCGTACGAACCGTGGAGGCCCACCTCCCACCCGCCGTCGTCGAGGCGACGGATCACGTCTGCGATCTCGCCGGTCGTCGGGTCGTAGCGGCCGGCGTGCTCGATCCAGCGCCGGGGCGAGGCGAGCGATTCGGGCGCGTCGCGGAGGAGACTCGGTTCGTCGAGGAAGTAGAACGCCGAGCGAACGCCGAGGTCGGTTTCGAGGTCCAAGATGCGGTCGAACTGCCAGTAGGGGTCCGCGTCCCCGTTGGCGGCGAGCGTCCGGAGGTGGTAGCCCGCTCGCAAGGGGGACCCTCGACCGAGCGCCCCCAGCGCGCCCGAAATCGCCTGGTAGGTCTTGGTCGGCCGGTCGACGTCGTGGGTGAGACAGAGCGCGAAGGGGTACTCTTCACTCGACACGGTCGAGCGCCTCCGCGATGCGGCCTGCGGCGTCGCCGTCGCCGTAGAGTGAGGGTTTCTCGGGGCGTGGCCGCTCACCGTCGAGGGCGTCGACGATAGCCGCGGTGTCGGCGCCGACGAGGGTGTTCCACCTGGCGTCGACCGTCTCGACCCACTCCGTCTCCTCGCGGAGCGTGACACAGGGCGTGTCGAGGTAGAACGCCTCCTTCTGGACGCCGCCCGAGTCGGTGGCGACGGTCCGCGCCGCCGAGAGCAGGCGGAGGAAGTCGAGGTAGCCCAGCGGGTCGACCAGGTCGAGTTCGGCGGCCGCGCGCTCGGCGAGTCCGTACTCGTCGAGGGCGTTCTCGGTCCGCGGGTGGAGCGGGAGGACGACGGGGTCGTCGGTCGCGGCCAGGCCGTCGAGGACGCTCGCGAGGCGCTCAGGGTCGTCCGTGTTCGCCGCGCGGTGGACGGTCGCGAGGACGAACTCGTCGGGGTCGACGCCGTGGTCGTCGAGCGCGGTCGACCCGCCGAAATCGCGGTCGCGGGCCGCGAGGACGGCGTCGTACATCACGTCGCCCGTGACGAACACCTCGCCGGCGACGCCCTCGGCGCGGAGTTGGTCGGCCGCACCCTCGGCGGGGGCGTAGTTGTGGTCGGCCACGTGGTCGGTGAGCAGGCGGTTCACCTCCTCGGGCATCGAGCGGTCGCCGCTGCGGAGACCCGCCTCGACGTGGGCCAGGGCGGTGTCGCGTTTGCCGGCGACGAGCGCGGCCGCGAGCGTCGAGTTCGTGTCGCCGTAGACGAGGACGACGTCCGGGTCCTCGGCGTCGAGGACGTCGTCGAGACGGCGCATCACCGCCGCGGTCTGCTCGCCGTGGGGTGCGGAGCCGACGCCGAGGTTGTAGTCGGGTTCGGGGATGTCGAGTTCCTCGAAGAACACGTCCGACAGTTCCTCGTCGTAGTGCTGGCCGGTGTGGACCAGCACGCCCTCGTGGCGACGGCGGAGCGCCCGCGAGACGGGGAACGCCTTGACGAACTGCGGGCGCGCACCGACGACCGAGAGGACGCGCGTCACGGCTCCACCTCCAGGGGGTCGTTCTCGTGGACGTCGAGGACGACCGCCACCAGCAGGACGAACGCGCCGACGAGGAACGAGAGCGCCGCGAGGAGGCCACCGAGGAGGGCCCGACCGCCATCGAGCGGTCCGGCGGCCGCGACGAGGGAGAGTCCACCGACGAGCAGGCCCGCGACGCCCAACGGGTAGCAGAAGACGAGCGGGTGGAAGTCGAAGACGAGGTAGCGCAACAGCAGTCGCCGGCCGAAGTTCCGCGCGAGGAGCAGCGACAGCGAGGGGACGAAGGTGGAGTAGGCGATGTCGCTTCGCTCGTCGCCGTAGACGGCGGTGTGGGGGACGTTCGCGACGCGAGCGGACCGGACGTTCAGCGCCGTGAGCAGGTCGTTGAGGAAACCGTAGTCGTCGTAGAGGTCGTCCAGGTCGACCTGGTCGAGCGTCTCGGCGGCGATGGCGGTGTAGCCGTTCTGCGAGTCGGTCATCCGCCAGTAGCCGCTCGCGCCCTTCGTGAGCATCGTGAGCAGGCCGTTGCCGAACAGCCGCCAGGTCGACATCTCCGCGCAGGTCTGGCGCGACTGGAGGCGGTCGCCCTTGGCGTAGTCCGCCCGTCCGTCGACGATGGGGTCGAGCAGGCGGTCGAGCACGTCGGGGTCCATCTGGCCGTCGCCGTTCATCACCGCGACGATGTCACACCCGTCTTCGAGCGCCCGCCGGTAGCCGGTCTTCACGGCCGCGCCGACGCCGCGGTTCGTCTCGTGGCGGAGCGGGACGATACGCCCGTACCCGTCGGCGACCGGTGTCTCTCCACCTCCAGTCATCGAGTCGGCGGACGGTTCGGCCGGTACCGGGTCGGCCCCGTCGCGGTCGACCGGGCCGTCGACGCGGTCGCGGATCTCCCGCCACGTCCCGTCCCGCGAACCGTCGTCGACGGGGTAGACTCGGTCGACGTACGCGGGGACGGTGTCGACGACGTCGCCGACGAACCCCTCCTCGTTGTACGCCGGGACGACGACGCCGACGGTGTGCTCGCGGTACATCACTCCCACCCCCGCCCGAGCGTGTAGGTCGGGTGTGGCGTCCCGTCGTCGAGGGCGTCGCGCCCGTCGAAGACGACCGGGTCGTCGAACGCCGACCAGTCGAGCGACTCGAACTCGCGGTGGGGCGTGACGACGACGACCGCGTCGGGGTCCCGGGACGTCGCGTCCGCCGGCGGGACGACCGGTGCCGCGAACGTCTCGGCCTCGCGTTCGTCGGCGGCGACGAAGGGGTCGGTCGCGACGACGGCCGCCCCCGCCGCGTTCAGGGCGTCGACCAACGGACGGGCCGGTGTCGCGCGGGTCTCGGCGACGTCGGCGCGGTACGTCAGTCCGAGGACCAGCACCTCGGCCCCGTCGAGGGAGACCCCTCCTCGGCGAGGGCCTCACGGAGTCGCTCGGCGGTGTAGTCGGGCATCCCGTCGTTGACCGCTCGCGCGGTCGACAGCAGGGGAGTCTCCCCCTCGACGCGGTCCATCAGGAAGTGGGGGTACCACGGGATACAGTGGCCGCCGACGCCCGGTCCGGGGTCGTGGAGGTCGCAGTAGGGTTGGGTGTTCGCCGCCGCGATGGCCTCGCGGACGTCGATGCCGAGGTCCGCGGTCTGACTGGCGAGTTCGTTCGCCAGCGCGATGTTCACGTCGCGGTAGACACCTTCGAACACCTTCGACGCGGCCGCGGTGGCCGCGTCCGCGACCGGGTGGACTTCCGAGTCGACGAGCGTGTCGTAGACGAGGCGGGCGACTCGCGTCGACTCGTCGTCGGCCCCGCCGACCACGCGTGGGTGGGTTCCGCGGACGTCGTCGAGTGCGCGCCCGCTCGACACCCGTTCGGGACAGGCCGCGACCCCGAATTGCGTGGGGTTGAGACCGCTCTCGGCGGCGAGTCGCGGCCGGACGCGCTCGGCACAGGTCCCGGGAGGGACGGTACACTCGACGAAGACGGCGTCGCCGGGGTCGAGTCCGTCACCGATTGCCTCGGTGACGGCATCGAGGTGCGAGAGGTCCGGTTTCGGGTCCGTGTCGGAATCGGGTCCGCCGTCGGAATCGCCACCGTCGGCGAGTGGTGTCGGGACGACCACGACGTGCAGGGCGGCGGCCGAGGCGGCCTCGCTGGCGTCCGTCGTCGCCCGCAACCGCCCGCGAGCGACCTGTTCGGCCAGCGCCTCGTCGAGTCCGGGTTCGCGGGCGACCGGCGAGTCGCCGCCGTTCACCTGTGAGACGACCGACGGGTCGACGTCGACGCCGACGACGTTCCCCGTCCGCTCCGCGTAGACGGTGGCGACCGGCAGGCCGAGTTTGCCGAGACCGTACACCGCGACCGGGACCGACCCGTCGGTGAGCGCCGTCCGCTGGACGTCCTCCGGAGCGTCGCTCCCGTAGAGCGCCGCCGGCCGGTCGGCCGTCACTTCACCACCTCCGGGACTTCGGTCGACTCGGGCGTCCGCTCCGCCTGGCCCGCGATTCGCTGGGCCAACTGGACGGCGCGGAGGGCGTCCTGGCCACTCACACGCGGGTCTCCGGCCTCCTCGACAGTATCGACGAACGACGACAGTTCGCGTTTGAGTGGCTCGTCGGAGGCGATGAGCGGGCGTTCGGTGACACTCTCGTGGCGGTAGTGGACGTCGCCGTCGCTGGACTCGTACTCTGGCCGGGAGTGGCGGTGGGCCTGGAGCGTCTGGTCGGTGTAGTCCACCTCGAAGAGACGGTCGCGAGTCGTCACGTCGAGGGTCCGGACCTTCCGCTGGGTGACGCGACTGGCGGTCAGCGTGGCGACGAGACCGTCCTCGAAGGCGAGTTGTGCGGTGGCGTAGCCGCCGTCGGCCGTCCCCGAGGCCGACACGGAGGCGAGCGGGGCGTCGGCCAGCGCCAGCACCACGTCGATGTCGTGGATCATCAAATCGAGGACGACGCCGTCGCCGACGTCGCGGTCGAGCGGCGGGCCGAGTCGGTGGGCCTCGACGGCGAGTGGGCGTTCCCCGTCCAGCAGGTCGAACAGCGCGTCGATTGCCGGGTTGAACCGCTCGACGTGGCCAACCTGGACCGTCACGTTTCGCTCGTCGGCCGCCGCGAGGAGGTCCGCGCCGACCTCGGCGTCGGCGACGAACGGCTTCTCGACGAGGACGTCGACGCCGGCGTCGATGCACCGCCGAACGACGTCGGCGTGTGCGGGCGTCGGGACGGCGACCGAGACGGCGTCCGCACGGTCGAGGAGGGCCGACAGCGAGTGCACTTCGGTGCCGTACTCGCTGGCTACTTCTCGCGCGCGGTCGGTCGCTTCGTCGGTGACGCCCACGAGGTCGGCCCCGGGGAGCGACCCGTAGACCCGCGCGTGGTTGCGTCCCATCGACCCCACGCCGACGACGCCGACGGAGAGCGGACGGTCGCTCACGTGTCTCCCTCCGTTCGGGTCGCCAGTGTGGTCGGCCCCGAACCCGAGCACGACTGCCGGTCGGACTCCTCGGCGTAGTCGCGGACGGCGGCGACGACCCGGTCGAGGTCGGCCCGGTCGAGTGCGGGGTGGACCGGGAGCGAGACGACCTCGTTGGCGGCGCGTTCGGCGTGTGAGAGGTCGGCGTCGACGTCGACGCCGTCGTAGGCCGGTTCCTGGTGGATGGGCGTCGGGTAGTAGACCGCGGTGTCGACGCCGGCGTCGGCGAGTACCTCGCGGAACTGCGCGCGGTCGTCGGTGCGGACCGTGTACTGGTTGTAGACGTGCGTGCGCCCGGGGGGGTCGGTCGGCGTCGTGACCGGGAGGTCGGCGAGTGCGTCGGTCAGGTACCGAGCGTGGTCACGACGGGTCTCGGTGAAATCGGGGAGTCGGTCGAGTTGGACCCGGCCGATGGCGGCCGCGACGCTCGTCATCCGGAAGTTGTGTCCGAGCGTCTCGTGAGTGCCGTCGGCCGCCTGCCCGTGGTCGACGAACTGCCGAACGCGGTCGGCGGTCTCCGCATCGTCGGTGACGACCATCCCGCCCTCGCCGGCGGTCGCGTTCTTCGTCGGGTAGAAACTGAAACAGCCGACGTCGCCGAACGACCCGACGCGCTCGCCCTCGAAGGTGGCGCCGTGGGCCTGACAGGCGTCCTCGACCAGTGCGACGTCGTGTTCGTCGGCGAGGTCGCGGAGGCGGCCGACGTCCGCCGGGAGTCCGTACAGGTGGACCACGACGACGGCGTCGATGTCTCCACCCGACTCGCGCAGGCGGGCGGCGAGCGCGTCCGCGTCGAGTGCATAGGTCTCGGGGTCGACGTCGACGAATCCGACGTCGGCGCCGCAGTGTCGAACCGCGTTGGCGGTCGCGACGAACGAGAATGGCGTCGTGAGTACCCGGTCGCCCGACCCGATGCCGAGCGCGTGGAGCGCCGCGTGGAGCGCCGTCGTCCCGTTGGAGGTGGCGACGCCATGGGCGGTTCCACAGAAGTCCGCGAACTCGTCCTCGAAGCGCCGGACCTCCGGGCCGTCGGCGAGTTGTCCGTCGTCGACGACCGCCTCGACGCGCTCTTTCTCCGCCTGCCCGAGCACTGGGTCGGCGATGGGGACCGTCACAGGTCGTTCACCCCACGAAGCGCTTCCGGGAGCGGGCGGTGGTCCGCCGGCGCACCCACGGCAAGCGTCCGCTCGGGCACGTCCTCGGTGACGACCGAACCGGCCGCGACGAAGGCGCCCTCGCCGACGGTCACGTCCGGGAGGAGTGTCGCGTTCGCCCCGACGGAGACCCCGTCTTCGAGTGTCGGGCCGGCCAGGTCGACCGACTGCCGGACGGGGTAGGGGTCGTTCGTCAGGACCGCACCGGGACCGACGAACACGTCGTCGCCGAGCGTCGTCTCCCGCGGGAGGTAGACGTTCGTCTGGAGGCTGACCCGCGAGCCAATCTCGGTCGCGCCGTCGACGACCGTATTCGTCCCGACGAGGACGTCGTCGCCGAGCGTCGTCTCCTCGCGAACGAGAGCGTTGTGCCCGGTCGTGAAGCCGTCGCCCGCGGTGACGTCGCCGTAGACGACAGTCCCAGAGCGGACGACGGCGTGGTCGCCGAGTTCGGTCGGCGCGCCACCCCCACAGCAGAGTCGGGCGTCGGGCGCGACGGCGACGTCTTCGCCCAGTCGGGCCGTCGACTCGTGGTCGCCCCGGCTCATCGTTCCGTCTCCCGGCGTGTCGCCGTGTGGTCGACACGCTCCAGTTCCACCCACACCTCGTCCCACTGCGTCGGTCGCTGGCGCGGTGCGGTCGGTCTCGCACGCGCTCGCAGAGACGGCGTCATTGTCGAATGAGCGGAGTGGAACGGGCTTTGTTATAGAGCGAGTAAGCCCGTCTGCCCGCGGTCGCCCCCGGACCGTCACTCCGTGCGCCGTCGGACGAACCGCTGGACGGCGTCGAGGGGTGGCGCGCCGTCGGCGACCCAGAGGACCGTCGCCGTCCCGAGCAGGAAGAGTTCGAAGACGAGGTACTCGACCGCCTCCGGCGTCCCGAGGAACTGGAGGTAGGCGAGGAAGTAGTGTGCGACGGTCCCCGCGAATCCACCGCTTCCCTCGCCGGAGCCGACGACGAACGGCCAGAGGAAAGCCCGGATAGAGAACCCCCCGTCAGTGAGCGGCCCGTACAGCGCGTCCGACGGCAGGTGGAGGAGGTAGCTCACGGCGAACGCGGCGCCCACGGACCGCCGATCTCGCCGAGCGGCGACGAACCAGACCGCGACCGCGAGCGGGACGGCGACGAAGACCGAGTGCGCGACGGACGTCCCGCTCGGGAGGACGTCGAACGCCCACGCGAGTGGTTTGTCGACGAGGTCCGGGAAGGCCGCGCCGACCCCGACGGCGACGGCGTCGAGCGCGCCGACGCGCCGACCGTGCCACCGGAAGAGTATCGAGACGGCGACGTATCCGACGGCGAGGTGTTCCCACGGCCACATGGTTAGCCCCGACTGACACGTGCCGGGCGGGTAGTCGTGGCGGTCGTGTTCGAGGCGTTCGTCGGCGTGTTCACCCAGAGCGTGAGTGTTCGATAGTCTTCGTCCATCGAGGGGTCGTCCGGAATCGACCCACGGTAGAGCGAGAAGACGAGTCGGACGCGCTCGCCGTCGAGCGGGCACGTCGGCGGGTCGGTGATACGGAGCGACCCGCCCGCCTCGACGCGCTCGGTGAGCCGCGAGAGTTCGACCGCCTCCTCGACCGACCCGCCTGACCCGACGCGTTGACAGGAGTAGACGACGCCGTAGTCGACGGCGCGCCCCTCGTGGTTCACGAGGCGGTAGACGAGTGGGTCGACGTCGCCCGCGTTCCGGTCGGTCGGGTAGTTGCCGGCGACGAGGGCGCCAGACTCGTTCTCCGTGAAGAGGGCCGTCTCTGTGTAGGTGGTACCGTCGTACGGTGCGACGACCCCGATCAGGAGCGCCGTCGTCGCGAGGACGGCTGTGGCGACGACCGCGATACGGAGACCGGTGTCGAGGGGTGTCTCACCGGAGACCCACCGTTCGACCCTGTCGGCGTCGAGCGAGTCGAACTGTCCGTCGCCGCTTGTGTCGCTGTCGGCGTCGGCATCCACCTGACGACGGCGAGAGACGCCGATGCCGAGGAGACAGAGCGTGAGGCCCGTGATGGCGACGAGGAACGGAAGTCGGTCGAGGGGCACGCCGAGTGCGGCGAGTCCCAGTCCGACCAGTGGGACGAGCACGAGGCTGAATCCGAGCGCGGACGCCGCCCGTCGAACCGGTGAGAGACCGACCGGGAAGAGCGCCGTCGTCAGCGCGTAGCCCGGGAGGAGACCGACGAGCGCGAGCGCGAACGCGAGGCGGAGGGCCGACCCTGCCGGGAGAACTGTCGTCCCCGCGGCGAGCGTGGCCGTCGCGACACCGGCTGCGACGGCGCGGCGCGACGGCTCAGCCATCTTCGACCACACGTGCCGACGAGTATCGCACGTCTGACTCTCTGCGGCGTTCGGCTTTCGTTATAGAGTCTGTAACGGCCGTCGTTCGTACGAGGTGCGAGTGAGTTTCGTTCGGCGTGACTCGTGAAAGGCTTCATACACGATCCGGTCGAGCGTTTACGCGGCCAGGGGGCACCAGGGAGACACCGTTCCGTCCGAGACGGTGTCGGACAGCCAGCACCGTCCCCGGCACAGACCATGAGCAAGAGCGACTCCCCCCGAGAAGACGCACAGACAGCCGTGAGTACCGACACGGACTCGAACACCGCCGAGTCATACACGCTCTCGAAAGACGAGATGTTCGAGTTGCTGAAGAACCGACGGCGCCGCGACGCGCTGCGCTACCTCCTGGAGGCCGACGGCGAGTCGACGCTGAGTGACCTCGCCGAGCGCATCGCCGCCAAGGAGAACGACATCGAGATCCGCGAACTCTCCTCGGCCCAGCGCAAGCGCGTGTACATCGGTCTCTACCAGTGTCACCTCCCGAAACTCGCCGACGCCGGCGTCGTCGACTTCGAGAAACACCGCGGCGACGTCGAACGCCTCGACGCCGCGGACCAGCTCGACCCGTACCTCGACGTGCCGACCAGCGAGGACACCAGCGAGACTGACGCGGCCGACACGGCAGGCGACACAGACCCCGGGGCCGACGCCGAGCACGACGAGCGGTCCCCCCGCGACGCCGAGTCCGGACCCGCGCCCGCGTCGCTCCCGAGTTCGTTCGACCACCGCGACGACAAGTCGACTCACCGACTCCTCGCGAGCGTGACCGGTCTCGCGGCGCTCGCTGGACTCGTCGGCGTCCCAGGTCTCCGCCGCGTGCCCGAGACCGTCTGGGCGCTCCTCGGAGCGGCCGTCGGCTTCGTCGCATCCCGCGAGTAGTCCACTTCGCGTCCGTACCGAGCCCTCCTTCCTGGCAGTCTGTGCGTACTTCGATATCCGCCGACAGCGACTGCTCGACGGCGAGACGGTGAGATTCGCCTTACTATCTCTATAACAAAGGGTCGAACGCCCGCCACGTCGAACGTGATTACTCTGCACACGAGGGGCGCGTCGCGTGACGGGTGCACGCGTACGGTCGACCCGTGGGAGGTCGGTGGCTGATGTGTGGCATCGCCGCCTGCGTCGGCCGCGAGGGGTGTCTCGACACGCTGCTGGGGAGCCTGCGGCGACTGGAGTACCGGGGTACGACTCCGCGGGCGTCGCCGTCGCCGACGACGGGGACGTCTCGGTCGCCAAACGGGCCGGCGAGGTCTCGACGCTCTGCGAGTCGGTCCAGCAGGACGAACTCGACGGGTCGTCGGGTATCGCCCACACCCGGTGGAGCACCCACGGCCCGCCGACGGACGAGAACGCCCACCCGCACACCGACTGCACGGGTAACGTCGCAGTCGTCCACAACGGCGTCCTCGACAACTACGCCGACCTCCGGGCGGAACTCCGGGAGGCGGGCCACCGCTTCGAGAGCGAGACGGACACGGAGGTCATTCCGCACCTCGTCGAGGAGGCACTCGCGGCGGGCGCGACACCCGAAGACGCGTTCCGTACCGCCGTCGACCGCCTCTCGGGGAGTTACGCGGTCGCGGGCATCGTCGGGTCCGACGACACGGTGTACGCCGCTCGCGACGGGTCACCGCTCGTCGTCGGACTCGGGTCGGATCGGAGTTTCCTCGCGAGCGATATCCCGGCGTTCCTCCCGCACACCGACCCCGTCCTGTACGTCCACGACGGCGAGTTCGCCCGATTGACACCGACGGACGTGACGCTGACCGACGCCGACGGCGAACCGGTCGAACGCGCCCCCGAGACCGTCGAGTGGGACCCCGAGGGAGCAGCCAAAGGCGGGTACGACCACTTCATGCGGAAAGAGATCGAAGAACAACCGACCGCACTCCGACAGGCGATCCGTGGTCGGGTCGGGACCGACGACCGACGGACGCCGGCCGACCTGGAGTCGCTCCCACGTGACTCACTCGCCGGCGTCGAGCGTGTCCACTTCGTCGGGATGGGGACGTCCTACCACGCCGCGATGTACGGCGCCAGCGTCGTCGACTGGGGGATTCCGGCACAGGCCTACCTCTCCGGAGAGTACGCCGACCGGACGCCCGAACCGGACGAGGGGACGCTCGTGGTCGCCGTCACGCAGAGCGGCGAGACGGCCGACACGCTGAGGCGGTCCGACGAGCGAACGAACACGGTGCCCGGACGCTCGCGGTCACGAACGTCGTCGGTTCGACCGCGACCCGCGACTGCGACGACAGCCTCTTCATTCGGGCCGGCCCGGAGGTCGGCGTCGCCGCGACGAAGACCTTCTCCGCCCAGATCGCGACACTTGCACTCCTCCGCGAGCGCCTCCACACCGACACGGTTGGGGCCCACAGCGACGACATCGACGAACGACTCACCGCGCTCGAACGCCTCCCCGCTGGTCGAGCAGACCATCGAAGACTCCCCCGTCCGATCGATTGCCCGCGAGTTCGACGACAGCGACGCCTACTTCTTCATCGGCCGGGGAACCGGCCGGTCCGTCGCACTCGAAGGAGCACTGAAGTTCAAGGAGATTACCTACGAGCACGCCGAAGGGTTCGCCGCTTCGGAGTTGAAACACGGTCCGCTCGCCCTCGTCACCACGGAGACACCCGTATTCGCGGTGTTCACCGGCTACGACGACGAGGCGCTCCTGACGAGCGTCGAGGAGGTCAGCGCCCGTGGTGCCCCAGTTGTCGGCATCGGCGCCGACCCGACCGGTGCGCTCGCCGAGCGTGTCGACCACCTCCTCGAACTCCCCGACACCCACCCCGACGTGGCCGGCGTCCTCGCCAACGTCCAACTCCAATTGTTCGCCTACCACGCCGCCGACCGCATCGGCCGCCCCATCGACAAGCCGCGCAACCTCGCGAAGTGCGTCACCGTCGAGTGACGCCGACACGAAATTATATCTCCTGTATGTATAGGGAATTTATAGAATAGATTTTTAATCTATCTCGTAGACTATCTCGAATATGCCTTCGCAACCCGGTCGGGCCGGGGGCGCCGAGACGTCGACGGAGGCAGACTCCCCGACCCCACCGAGATACTGGACGCGCTCGGTGACGAGACCTGTCGGCAGATTCTGCGGTCGGCGGACGCGGAGAGCACGACGGTCGCCGAGTTGGCGGCCGAGTGCGGTGTCTCCGAGTCGACCGTCTACCGGCGCCTCTCCGAACTCGGCGAGTTGGGACTGGTCGAACCGACCAACTGGCCGGTCGCCGACGAGTGCAACGAGTACCGAACGACCCTCGACACCGCACTGGTCTCGCTCGACGACGGCGAGTTCAGCCTCTCGCTCGGCGACCGGGTGGACCAATCGACCGACGACGACCCGAACGACCAGGTGGACCCCGAGGACGTCCTCCGGACGCTCGAGTCACTGGTCGAAGTCGAACACGCGACGTTCGACCGCGAGACACGTCAGGTCGAACTCGACCTCACGGTGTCCGACGACCTGTTCGACCTCCTGTTGCACCGTGAGCTCTCTGACGTGTCCGTCAGCCGTCGAGTTCACCGCCCGCGATGTGGCGCTCGTCGGACGTGTCGAGTCGGCTGCGGACGTCCGCGACGAGTCGGCGGGTGTGGGCTGCGGCGGTGAACGCCACCGGCCCGCCGACGGCCAGCCCGAACGTGAGCGCGTTCTGTGGAGTCGGATGCCGTCGGAGCGCCTCACTACCGGCGCGGACGGCCTCGCGCCACGCACCGCGGTCGAGTGCGACGAACGCGCGGTTTCGTGCCCAGTTCCCCCGGAACTCGCGTTCGACGGCGGGGTGGGCGCGAATCTCGTCGCCGTGTTTCTCCCACATCAGGCGGTTCACCGTCACCTGTTCGGGTTCGGCCGAGACGTTGTCGCCGTGTCTGGTCCGCTCGACCAGCGGTTCGTCGACGTAGTCGAAGGCGTACTCTCGGGCGAGCCGGACGCACATCTCCCAGTCGACCCCCGCGGAAAGTCCGTGTCGAAGCCGTCGACGGCCTCGAACGCCTCGCGGCGGAGCATGTGACCGGAGTGGGGGTGGAGGTCGAAGCCGGCGAGGATATCGGGATAGATGTCGCCTCGCCGAGTCGGGGTGTAGCGACGCGCCACGCGCCCGTCGGCCGTGATGATACCGGCCGTGTAGACGACGCCGTACTCGTCGGAGCGTTCGCGCATCCGTTCAACCTGCCGTTCGACTTTCTCCGGGTGCCACCGGTCGTCGTCGCCGAGGATGCAGTAGAACTCCCCGTCGGCGAGGTCGGCCGCACGGTTGAAACTGTACGCGATGCCGCGGTTCTCGTCGTTGGAGTGGACCCGTACCCGGTCGTCGTCGGCGTAGCGGGCGAGCGCGTCACGCGTCCCGTCGGTCGAGCCGTCGTCGACGACGACTGCCTCGACGTCGTCGTACGTCTGGTTCAGGACCGTCTCGACGGCCCCTGTGACGAACTCCGCGCGGTTGTACGTCGGAATCAGTGCGCTCACCAGCGCCATGGCATCGTCGTCGGCTAGTCCCCCGACGCCGATAGTAACCGACGGGCTAACCGCGACTGCCCGAGCGACCGCCGGTAAGGCGGCGCATACTAAACCCCACTGTGGCCGAATCGCCGACAGATGACCACCGCGGCCGCCGAAGTCCTGTTCGTGCTCGGCACCCGTCCGGAGATCGTCAAGACGGCACCCGTCCTCCGCGCCGTCGCGGACGAACCCGAGTTGACGCCCGCCGTCGTCCACACCGGCCAGCACTACGACGACGAGTTGAGCGGCGACTTCTTCCGGACGCTCGGTCTCCCCGAACCCGACGAACACCTCTCGGTCGGCAGCGCGAGCCACGCCGTCCAGACCGCCGACGCCCTCGCCGACGTCGAGGAAGTCGTGCGGCGTCGCGAGCCCGCGGCCGTCCTCGCGCAGGGCGACACGAACGCCGTCCTCTCGGCCGCCGTCGCGACGAGTAAACTCGATCCCGTCTTCGGCCACGTCGAGGCGGGTCTCCGCAGCGACGACCGCTCGATGCCCGAAGAGGTGAACCGAGTGCTCGCCGACCGCGTCGCGGACTTCGCGTTCGCCCCCACGGCGGACGCCGCCGCCAACCTCGACGCCGAGGGCCTCGACGAACGGGTGTACGTCACCGGCAACACGGTCGTCGACGCCTGCCTGGAACACCGGCCTATCGCCGCCCGCGAGTCGGACGCACTCGACCGCTTCGACCTCCGTGAAGGCGAGTACGCCGTCGCCACCGTCCACCGACCCCGGAACACCGACGACCCGGACCGACTCCGCGACATCCTGGAGGCCCTCGACACACGGGCGTTCCCCGTCGTCTTCCCGGTTCACCCGCGGACGGCCGACGCCGTCGAGGCGTTCGAGTTCGAGCCGTCGGGGTCGTTGATCCTCACGGATCCACTCGACTACCTCGACTTCCTCGACCTGCTGGCCACCGCCCGCGTGGTCGCGACCGACTCCGGCGGCGTCCAGGAAGAGGCCTCTATCCTCTCGACGCCGTGTCTCACCGTCCGGCCGAACACCGAGCGTCCCGAGACCGTCGCGGCCGGCGTGAACGAACTCGTCGAACCGGGGGAACTCGCCGAGCATCTCGACACCGTCTACGGCGACGACGAGCGCCACGACGCGATGTGTGGCGCGACCGACCTCTACGGCGACGGTGACGCCGGCGAGCGCATCGCCGAGATACTGGCCACCGAAGTCGACACATGACTGGGTCCGAGTCGGTGTCCGAGTCCGAGTCCGGGGAAACCGACACTCACCGAATCTGTATGGTCCTCCCGGACCCGTTCCCGCGGGACGTCCGTGTCGAGAAGGAGATCCGTGCACTCCGCGAGACAGGCCACGAGGTCGTGGTCGTCTGTCGCGGAAGCGGTGACGGGGATGGGGGCGAACCGACGCGCGAACGCGTCGACGTCGCGGACGGGATTCCCGTCGTCCGCGTCCAACGTGACGGGCCACGTGCACGGGTGGCCAACGTCGCGAGCGCCGCAGTCGACACGGCCGTCGGTGTCCATCCTCGGTGGCTCCTCGCCGTCGACCGCGTCGTCGACGACTTCGACGCGAGCGTACTCCACGTCCACGACCTGCCGTTGCTCCGGACGGGACTCGTCGTGGGCCACCGGCGCGACCTCCCGGTGGTCGCGGACCTCCACGAGAACTACCCGGAATCGGTGCGACAGTGGCGTCGCGAGGGACCCGGCGTCCGGGAGAACCCCCTCACCGCCGCCAAGCGGGCACTCCTCCCGGTCTCGCGGTTGAAGCGCCGCGAGCGCCGCGTCGTCCCGGAGGCCGACCGCGTCGTGACCGTCGTCGAGGAAGCCCGCGAGCACTACTGCCGGGACTGCGGCGTCCCGCCGCTCCGGACGCAAGTCGTCGGGAACACGGTCGACCAGGAGGTGTTCGACCCCGAGTCTGTCGAACCCGCCTCTGTCGACGGTCTCGACGACGACCGGTTTACCGCCGCCTACGTCGGTGGCTTCGGTCCACACCGCGGGCTAGAGACGGCGATACGGGCGCTCGCAGCGACCGGCGACAGTGTCGAACTTCTCCTCGTCGGCGACGGACCGAAGATGGCCGACCTCCGGGACCTCGCGACCGACCTCGGCGTTGCGTCGCGCGTGACGTTCACTGGATGGGTCGACCTCGACGACGTCCCGCACTACGTCGCCGCCGCCGACGCCGGACTCGTCCCGCACGCCGCGACGCCCCACACCGAGACGACGATCCCACACAAACTCTTCCAGTACATGTCGATGGGTCGGCCGGTCGTCGTCTCCGCTCTCGCCCCACTCGAACGAGTCGTCGACGGGGCAGACGCGGGCCGCGTCGTCCCGCCGGGTGACGCGAGTGCCCTCGCCGGCGTGCTCGCCGAATTCGCCGAGAACCGAGCGCTCGCGACGCGGTTCGGCCGGAACGGACGCGCGGCGGTCGAGGAGACGTACCACTGGGGACGCGATGCCGAACGGTTGCGCGACGTGTACCGCGACCTGTGAACAACTCCGACAGGCGAGTTTCCGGCCCACCGAAGTCGGGTGTGAAGCCCGACGCTCGGTCTAGTGGACCGTCATCTCGAAATCCCGTCTGATACTGACTCCAACACTGTTCCAGTCGTTCACACCTCGTACTCGACCTTCTAGGGCCCATCCTCACGGATACCAAACCTTGAGGTACTTCTCGACCGTTTGAGAGGACGTGACTATTCGGGAGCACAAATCCCAACACGACCACGCTAAGTCACTGCCGTTGGTTTCGAAGTCGGCGAAGGTGACGGCCGTCGAGGCGATGGATCGTGACCGGCGGGTGGAAATCCGGGCACGGCTCCGGAAGCTTGGAGCAAAGTATGGATTCAAAGACGTCGTCGCGAAAGAAGGTCCGATCGATTGGGAACGCGTCTTCGAGGAGGCATCGCAAGCCAGTCGGCGGTTAGCGCCACAGATTGGGGCCTTTCACGACCGTTTCGAGAGAGCACGTCCGGCGTTAGTCCGGATCGAGTTCGAGACCGACGAACCGATCGAGTTCGCTGCTGGACAGTACCTCTCGATCCGATTTGGCGACCGAACGCGTGCGTATTCCGTCGCCAGTTCGCCCAACCGAGATCACACAGAACTCTGTATCCGTCGCGTCCCCGATGGGCGACTCTCCCCACGGCTCTGTGAGGAACTCTCAGTCGGCGACGAACTCGCAGTTCGGGGTCCACACGGCAATCTGCTACTCGAAGGCCCGTCGAAACGCGACATGGTCTTTCTCGCGACCGGCACTGGAGTCGCGCCGATGAAGAGTATGATCGACTACACCTTCGAGGAGGGTCGGGATACGTTCCGAGGTGAAGAACGCGACGTCTGGCTCTTCCTCGGTGCTGCGTGGGAAGACGATCTTCCCTATCACGATGCGTTTCGAGCACTGTCGGCAGAACACGATAACTTCCACTATATCTCGTGTCTGTCTCGAGAACCGTGGCTCTCTGAGTGGGGTGGTGAAACGGAGTATATCCAGGACGCGATGGTGAAGTACGTCGACGAACGAGCGCTTCAGGATGCAGCGTTCGGCGGCCACATGGCCGAGATGCTCGCCGATCGTCCTGAAACAGATACCTCCGCGCGTATCGATCCTCACGTGGCCGAAGTGTACGCCTGTGGGATCAACGCGATGGTGTACGGTCTCGAGACAGCGGCACGACGACTCGGAATCCCGAAGGATAGCATCCACTGTGAAGGCTACGGGTGACCGCTCCCACGACTGCAATCGTGAGATTTCTCCTTGAATCTCTGTAGTACTCGAGAATTGAGTAGGTCAAGTCGCTCCGATCGTCGTGCTCGTGGGAGATACGAGAGACCGAAGAAAACTCGCGGGGTTAGCCATGGGGCGCTCAACCAAATCTAGTGGATGTGTCCGATGAGAAATCTCTTTGAAACCGATGACGAAGACCATCTTAATGGTGAAGTCAAACCAGTCGTGCAACAGTGCTCTCGTCACCGTTTCCAAACGCGGGGCTGGAGTCAACGTAAAAGTCGTTCGGCCATCTGAACCCGTTAGTGGAGTGATGTATGAATAGTTCCACGGAGGAGTCTCCAAGAACAGCCTCACTTGTTCGAACACTCTGTAATGCCGAAGGCCGTGACGTAGTCCTACGGTTTGGAGATACTATCAGCGTCCCGACAGCGAAGTATGATGGACACTCGTATCAAAGCGATACTCTTCCGAAGGCAACGCTGAACGCGACGATACAGCACGCTGCGGTCGAACAAATCGAGGGAGTACTTATGTGCTCTGCAGCAATCGAGATGGGTGAACTCGAGCGTGTCGGAATCGACCCGGCAGTCGTGTATACAGAACCAATGGACGATCGACCGGAACGCTGTATCGTGCATATTCGGGCGTCGAGAAAGTGGGTTGATGAAGAGCCTAAAATGTCGAAGGAAGAAATTGAGCAGGCGATTGACGAAGGTCGTGCAGAAGAGGTCCTTCCACCGTGGGATGGTCTTCCGACAGTCGTAGTCGACGTCGAGAGGACCGAAGAGTGTCTTAAACGCGCGTATGAGTCGGATTTTTATGCTCAGTATAGTCCTCCAACCCACGATATTGGGACCCTCATCGACGTCCGAATCAAGTGACCGACGCACAGATCTTCTTGACGGTCACCTGCAGCTAACGCTGTGAGATTCCCTGCATGGGTGATAGTGGTAGCAGCGCGGAAACCCACGGCTTCAGCCGTGTGGAGGACGTCAAAGTAGGAGCGCAAAGAGAAGGTACGATCCCACGACCGACAGCGACGGTGTGAGGATCCAGAGGATGACGATTCGACTCGTCGCTGCCGGATCGAACAGGCTCTCGGCAGTCAGTTCCTCGATGTCCTCCTCGCCGATCGGCGGGACTGATGGCGATTCGTCTTGTTGATCTTCGACGCCCGGTCCCTCGCCGGAGGCAAGCTCGCCCACAGTCGGACCTGCTGGCTTGTTCTCTTCCGTCGACGAGGCGGCGAGGGCGCCAGTCGTGAGATTTGGCGCCTGCTCGACATCGGTGGGTGGCGTGGCGAGCTCTGTGAGCGTGACAGCTCGACTCGCTCGCCCCCACCCGAGACCGATAATACAGCAGGTCGTGCTCACTGCAAGGCTCGCCGGAATGCCGTAGTACGAGAGGATGGTGATGATCGTTGCCCCCACTGTAGAGACGATGAGCGCCGCCAGAATGGGGAGATCTGTGATACCGTCACCGACCGTTGCGAGAGTACGCCGGGCGATCGTGAACCCGCCGAGGCTGATGGCCGCGACCGCGAGGAGCACGCCTTGGTCGACGGTGACTGCACCGTTGCCGACGAGCGGGGCAACCGCGTTCGCGGCGTTCGAGGCTCCCGCACTGAAGCCCATGTAGCAGGCGATTCCTAGCACCAGCGCCGATCCAACGAGGTCACGCCGAGATGCGTTCGTGTTGAATCGGACGCGGGGAATCCGGCCCGAGCGGTCGATCTGTAGCAGCTGTCGTTCCAAGCGCGTGAACGATAGGCGAGCTTCGAGTTGTGGGTAGATGTACCGTCCGATGACTGCGCCGATACCGAGTCCAATGAGCGGGGCAACAATCCACGCGGACACGATTGTGAACATCAGTGCCTCGTTGAGCGAGCCCGTCGCGAGTCCGAGGCCAACGATCGCCCCCACGGCGGTCATCGACGTCGAGGCGGGGACGCCATAGAGGTTCGAGATTAGCAGTGAGAGGCCAGTGAAAAACAGGACGCCGACACCAGCCACTGGGGTGAACTGTGCGGCTGGTACGATCCCTTCGCTCATCGTCACGATGACGTTGCGGCCGACCGTCCACGCCCCGAGGAAGGCGAACACGCTGAAGAGCGTTGCTGCGGTTGCCTTTCTGACGAGTCGGCTCCCGACGGCCGGACCAAACGCGACACCTGTCGACGAGCCGCCGATGTTGAATCCGACGAACGCGGCGACGAGTAGCCCAACGATGACGAGCAGTGAAACCATGAAGGCTGTTCCGACACACTGTCCCAGAACGGATATAACGACCTGGTTGGACAAGTCACGGGTGGAAAACCTACGGCCTTAGCCGGGTTGCTTAATCGTCATCCATCGCCTCTCGGTGGGAGTTCGTAGTCGATATCGGCGTTCTTGACGGCGCGCCGGAGCTGAGGGTCCTGGTGAGTGTGGTGAGCAAATCCGTTTCCGTTCACCGAGTCGACTGGCAGCGGGGCGATTTTCGTGCCGAGACCGGAGTCAAGGTAGAAACCGATACGTTTCTTGACCGCTGCACTGTCCAGGAACGTCGTTTCGGCAGTCTCCGCGTAGAGTTCGAGGTTGTCGAAGACGTGTTTGACACATCTCGTTGTAGGTGCAAACACGAGACAGAACGAGACTGGATGCCGATCTGGGTTCCGGAAATCTTGGTGGTAGAAGGAGTGACCGTCGTCCTCGTAGAAGTACTTGACCATCCGCTGAAACTGTCGGAGGATCTCGTTGGCTCCAGTCACGGCGTCGAGAGTCGCATCGGACGTCATCTCGAAGATGTAGTCGTCCGGGTCACCACCATCGCTGTGCGTCTGGTCGACGTAGATATCGACCACGCCGCGTTCGCCGTAGTGGTTGTACGGCTCTTCGACAGAAATGTCGAAACTGACGATATCGTCGTCTTCCTCGTACTCGCGATAGCTCGTGACGATTTCCGTCATGATCTCGTCCTTGTCCATCTGGGTCTCTTGACCTGTCGGCGGCACGGACGTGAACGTTTGGGTAGCGTAAACAGTTGGACTCTCGATATCGCAAAGACGGTATATCCTCATCCCTGGATTAGTACACGAATGGACGCAAAGAGGTGGCTCCACCAGCACCAAGCTGCGGTCTACGCGGTCTCGGTCGTGCTGGCGATAGGTGTCGGCATCGGTCTCCCTGAGTCGGCCACCTTCATCGAGGGGCTTATCGATCCCGTGCTCGCGGTTCTGTTGTACGTAACGTTTCTCGAAATTCCGTTCGTTCGGCTCCGCCATGCGTTTCGGAACGGACGGTTTATCGCGGCAGCACTTGGAGTGAATTTCCTCGTCGTCCCTATCGTCGTCTGGGGCCTCACCCGATTTCTCCCGCCTGATCCGGTCATCCTCGTCGGCGTGCTCATGGTACTCCTGACGCCGTGTATCGACTACGTCATCACCTTCACTGCACTCGCGGGTGGTAACTCCGAGCAAATCACCGCGACGACGCCGGCCCTGATGCTGGTACAGCTTCTGTTGCTCCCAGTATACCTCTGGCTGTTCGTGGGAACCGAGGTCGCAGAGGTCATCGAAGCAGGCCCGTTCATCGAGGCGTTTCTGCTACTCATCGCACTCCCGCTGACGCTCGCGTGGCTCACCGAGGCGTGGGCGGAGCGGTCTCCGAGCGGCGAATCGTGGCAGGAGACGATGGGGTGGTTGCCAGTGCCGATGATGGGCGTCACGCTGTTCGTCGTTATCGCCTCGCAACTCCCTCGAGTTCAGGATTCAATCGGGCAGATTGCGGTCGTGGTTCCGGTGTACGTCGCGTTTCTCGTCGTTATGCCGGTCCTCGGACGGTTGGCGGCTGGAGTGTTCGGGATGGACGTTGGTGAGAGTCGCGCACTCGTATTCACGTCTGTCACTCGAAATTCGTTGGTCGTGCTCCCGTTAGCGCTGGCACTTCCGGCGGGCTACGAATTAGCCCCTGCCGTCGTCGTCACACAGACACTCGTCGAACTCTGCGGAATGGTCGTTCTCACTCGGGTCGTTCCGGCGTGGCTCGTTCCGGACCCACCAAGATAGGAGCGACGTTCAGCCAACCGATGGATAACCTTCTCTCGTCTCTGTCGATCCACGCCAGAACCTATTGACCGAGGATTTCGACAGAGGCGTCGACGTCGTTCGCCCGGGATACGGTATGTAGTGCGAGGAGACTGTAGTCCTCACGCCGAGTCGGCCGGTGCAGTATCTCGGAGGAGCATCGTCTTGACGCGACCGACGCCGTCGAAGTCCCGGAGCCGATACACGAGTTCCCGAACCCGCGCCGCATCGCCGTGGCAGAAGACCGTCTCCAGACACCAATCGCCCTGATGGGTGTGGCTCATCGTCTCGATTGCGTCCTGAAACTGGTGCTGGACGGAATGCAGATCGTGAATCACCTCGTGGTGTTGGTAGTCGAAGGCCAGCACGGCGACGACCTCTCCCGAAACCTCCTCGAGTTGTGAATGGCCTTCGATGTATTCCTGCATCGCCTCCCGAATCGCCCGTGATCGAGAGTCCAGACCTTCGGATTGCCACGTCTCGTCGAACTCGTCGAGAATATCCTCAGATACGTTCAGACTCGTTCGCATACTTCCCAGTTGGTCTCCTACTGTCTTGAGTCCTCGATTATTACAGGATGATCGTTTTCGTCTTAACAACCGCTATACTCGATGCTGACCGAAGTCTGTGTGAATGCTCAACGGCGAGGCGCTTCCACTGCTATAGTACCGATTAGAAATAGTTGCTCACTTTTGGGATAGAGAGTTGGTCAAGAGCGGTATCGATCGCGGTTGTAAGCTCGTCAAGTGAGTCAAAGAAGCAGTTGCTCAGAGATGCTTGGAGCTGTCTCCAGCACTCCTCGACAGGGTTTAGCTCCGGTGAGTACGATGGTAACGTCACGAAATCAAGGCCGTCACGGTCCGCGAGGTCCGTGACGGCCGACTGGAAATACGACGCTCCATCGAGGACGATGAGCAAGTCTTTCTCAAATTCTTCGTATAACGCTAAAATGAAATGTTTCGCGTGTTCGGCCGTGACGTACTCGGTAAATCGGGAGAAGAAGCGATCACCGTTTTCGGTGATCGCACCGAGCAAACACGTCCACTCGCGTTGTCCAGAGAGTTCAACGGAGGGCCGCGTGCCGCGCGGAAACCACGCGGCACGCGGCTCAACTTGCACGGATTTCTTGGTTTGATCGATACAGACTACGGTGGCGTCCATTTCCCGCCGCTTTTTTTGAGCTCTTCGTGGAACTCCTCTTGCTCGTCTTCGTCGGCTTCGGCGGCTGTCCGGCGTGGTTTTTGATAGCTCAATCCCGCTTCTTTCAACAGCCGCCGGCAGCTGGGGATTGAGTACTCAACGTCGAAGGTGTCCGCGAGAAATTCTTGGGCGAGCGCCGGCGTCCACGCCGGCGCGTCGATCCCAACCTCCTCGGGAGGATCGTGGACTGCGTCTTCGAACTTTTGTTGCTGTGGTTCTGAGAGTTTCCGCTTTCTCCCAGTTCGTTTATCATCAGTAACGGCGTGCTCAAGCGACTCGTCGGTGTCGAGTCGCTTGAGCCAGTAGATCGTTCGACGACCGGTATCATGCCATTCAGCTAGCTCGGTCTGCGTGACATCGTTTTTGTACGCAATCGCCGCTAACAGCCGTTTTGTCGGCTTCTTCCCGTCCACGTTGTCAAGAGCCTCTTGGAGTTCTTCGACAGAGATCTCGTCAAGGTGGTCCATTACGTACTATCACAGTATCCGTGCGGAAAGTTCTAACGACTACTATAGTCGGCGCGATTGCACTCGGATTCGTGCACGGCATCGAACCTGGACACGGGTGGCCGGTCGCTGCGAGCTATGCGCTCGATCAGTCCAACAAGTGGCTCTACGGGTTCGCCGCGAGCTCTCTCCTCGGTATCGGGCACCTCGTGAGCAGTCTGGCGATGGTCGGCGTGTTCTTTTACGCGAAGTCGTACTTCCAGCTGACCCAACTGAACGAACCGATCTCGATCGGCGGCGTCGCTATCGGCGGCCCGGTGAGTATCGTCGCCGGTGTGTTGCTCATTGGCCTCGGTATTCGAGAGTACACACACGGCCACTCTCACGATCATTCGTACGAGCAGGGACACACTCACGACCATTCGCACGAGCACAATCGTGGCCACTCTCACGCTCAGGACGAGCATCCAGGTGGCCACTTCACGCCCCACGACCACTCGACGTCGTCGACACAAGACTCCGGCTCGCGTGGAGTCCTCGAGCGGGTGAAAGCTCGGCTCAGCGGAGTCGGCGGCCATTCCCATGACCACGATGCTGATCCGGATGCTGACGCCGATCGCGGACTGTTGGGAATCGCTTGGTTCGCGTTCGTACTCGGATTCGCTCACGAAGAGGAGTTCGAAATCATCGGGCTCTGTGCTGGGTCGGCCTACTGTCTGCAACTGATGGCTGCGTATGCACTCACGGTTATCGTCGGAATCGTCGGGTTGACGATGTTGTTGATCGCTGGGTATCAGGAGTACGAAGACACGGTCGAGCAATACACACCGTCGGTACTTCCCAATCGAGGATTCGGAAGTCGAGTTGAGTTGGTGTGAGCCGTTCAATCTCGGAGCAGTAGCTGAGTGAATCGAAGCATCGGTCTGAATTTGAACAGAGACAGTGACAAGAACGGTTGTCAAAGCGGTTTTTGACGAGTGCTGCTGCTGACGACTCGCTGGCCCGAGGCCGCGGGCTGGCCGTCAGCCCGCGGCCGGGCCGTACGTGTCGGGAACGCCGACACCGTTCATTTCGATCTCCCACCGCCGCTCTAACTCCGCTTCCAGCTCGTGGCGAATCCAGTCACAGAACGTCTGGAACGTGAACTGCTCGGGCAGGTCGCGCCCGCCCCGCCGTGGGCGGGCGACGACCGCCCATCGCAGCACGAGCCACAGGTTCTCCAGCAGGAAGCTCACGATCACGAACGCAAACCGGACGATCGGGTCTTGTGTTGTCGTTGTTGCTCGTGCTTGGCGAAACAGCCGGTAACTCGTCTCTATTGCCGACCGTTTCCGATAGCGTCGTTCGACTTGTGTAGGCGTGCGATCTCCGAGATCGCACGCCACGTACCCACGAACGACCTCGCCATGCTTACCTCGGTCACCGTTCTGGTAGGAGACAGAGACCGCGAGCGGGAAGCGCAGTTCCCGCTCGCTTCCTTTGTACATGCGATAGGTCGTCATGTACGAGCAGTGCGTGGCGAGCTTGTCCTTCATCCGCTCACCCTTCTTTTGGACAGGGATCACCGTCGTCGCAGGTCGCGTGCGCGACGAATTACCCGTTCGTTGTAGAAGCCGCGATCAGCGAGCAAGAGATCGATTTCGAAGGGATAGGTGCCGACGCGGTCGAGGACGCGCTCGACCGCGTCGGCTTCCTTCTCGTCGCTGCGGACGTAGGTGAGTGCCAGCGTCACTGGCTTCCCGTTCGAGACGACGTACGCGGTACAGTAGCGGTGACAGGTCGTGGTTCCGTCGGTTGGTGTGGTTTTGCAGAGTTCACCACTGTCCTCGTCCGGAGAGCCGTGATAGGGGTTATCGACGAAGTCAATGGAGACGATTCTCGACCGGTCAGGGTCGAGAATCGTCAGAGCGAGATGGCGAAACAGGAGGTTAGCGGCCATTTCGAGCTGGTGACGCTGGAGCGTATGGAGCCACTCCATGACGGTATCGTCGCAGGGCGTGTCGTCCGTCTGGGACGTGACCTCCCAGACGGACGACTGGTTGACGCTGGCCATAGTGACGACAGGCCAGATATCACCGGAATCGAGGGGCGAGCCCTCGATTCCTTCCATCGGAAGCTGTCCAATCACGTCAGCCGCTACTTCTTTCACATCTGCTGCCGAAAGTACACCGTCCGGTTCGGGTAGTTCTAGCACACTTCTGAACCGGACATCCTCCTCAATCAGAGCGACGCTTCAGCTCGCTGCTCACGTCGGTTGGGAAGTACCGATAATTGCATAGGAACTCACGATTCCGAGCAATAGCAGTAGTAACTTCCGGCCAGCTTTCCGTTTCAGTGAGACACTACTACTCGGCCATGATCGATTCCTTGACGCATATTCGAGTTTCTGGATGAGGAGCATCGCACTCGCTCCTTCGATCCATTTTGCTGAGAACATGAATATCGCGGTGTATACAGTGGTATATCTCATGAAGAAGGCGGGAGATTTGAGGACGTTTGAAACTGCCCAAACAAAGATCAGACCTGCAATACTCAATAGAAGATACTCCTGTGAAGAAAATACGTCAGTAACGAGTCGTCGCTTACTCTGCCGTAATAGGCCGATAGAACATATTAATAGGCCAAGAAATACCGCTGTCGGCCCTAACCAACCAGGGATATAATTGATGATCCAGTTAAGCGCCATTATTTTCTGTTAGTTTCCGTCCAAGTGCCCGTGTGATTTCATCTACCAACATGCTCAACAGAAAGATCGGAGCAGAGAGAACGGCAAAGTTCTGATGTAGACCGGACGGTAGGAATGAAGGAATGAACGTGATACCGAAGAATCTGACTCCGAATACCCCGATTAGCACGATCGGGAGTAATGGAATCCCGATCCACAGTCCAATTATTACGTAACTATTCCGCATCTCGTTTGAGCTGAGACTGAAACTCTTTGAACCTTCGCCCCCTGCTAATAATATTGCTACGAGCGCAATCAGCGGAATGACAGTATACGCCTCATACTGTAAAACAGCAATCAAGTTCAACACCAGATCGGGACTCGACTGATAGATCGAACTTCCGTATACCGACACTTTTGCCCCCGGTGCTGTAGATAATCCACCGGAGGGGACTGAAGGAAATAGCACGGCAAGAAGACGCGCCGTTATTATCGAGAAAATGAATAATAGTATGATATTAATTGATCCATGAATATCAGTGATGGAAGAGAAAACTCCGTCTTCATCATCTGCAAACTCTAGTGACGTACCGTTCTCGTCTCCGTCATCAAAAATACCTAATGTATCTGATTCGGCCGTTGAGCAACTATGATCGTCCGGTAGTCGATGATCAGAACAAAATTCATCTCCACAATGACGACATTGGTATGGCATATCAGTTTGTGCCCGACACTCGCTACATCTTGGCATGGGCAGCACTGTATTTCAAAGTGACAAAAAATTATTGATCCCTTTCAGAGATAGATGTTATTCATCAGTCGGCGTTTTACTATCTTCTTGAGGCGAGAGAATCCGGTCGTTCACGACGGGCGTGAATCGCCGTACGATGGATTCACGTGTTCTGAAGCCGTAGTGGGTGCTGACCGACGCAAAACAAGCTAGATAACTCCGAGTCAGCAGGGCAGAACCGTGACCCCACTGCCGGATAGGAGTAACGGCGGCGTGGCCCCGCCAGCACCCCGTCGGTGTGCAAACATAAGTTCTCACCCCAGCGGGCCTCGGCTCGTGGGAAGCCTCGCCGTTTACGGCGAGGAGGAGGTCACAGTAGGAGTGCGAGTCCACGTCATCGTCTGAATGGTGTTGGGTGCATACCCAACACACTTATCGTGTTGGGTAACAAATCAACCGAGGAGGATGGGCCAGGAACTCACGCACCGCTACACCCACGTCGAAGCCGGGCTCGTCGAGAACGTCGTCATCCGACGGACGACCGACACAGATCCCTACCCGTCCGGCTGGAAGTACACACTGCACCTGGGAACGCTGCAAGATCTGACGCTCATCCGCTACGATAACGCCCACGAAGACACCAAAGGCCACGAACTCCACACCGCTGCCGGTGACGCGGATGTCGAGTTCCCTGGTCTGGAAGAACTTGTCGTCGAGTTCTGGGCCAGTGCTGACGAATACTGGGACACCATTGGTGGCAACCCGCCACGTCCCTATTGACAGCAGACACATACATCCAACCCACCCGAACATGACCACGCTTCACATCACCGTCGGCGACCGAGCACAGCTCCGAGAGGATACGCTCCAGTTCATTCAGACTGCTGAAGCTGATGAACTGGATGAAAGCGATGAGCGTGCAGTGCTCCAGTTCGGGACTTATGACGATCTCGTCGACAGCCTCACACCACTGCGCCTCGATCTCATACAGGCTATCGCCAAAGAACGCCCATCGAGTATGCGGGAGGCTGCACGACTCGTCGACCGCGACGTCTCCGATGTCCATGCAGATCTGAAACAGCTGGAAGTTTTGGGTATCCTCGAACTCAAGGAAGGTGGCCCTGGGGGAGCGATCCGGCCAGTTGTCCCATTCGATAAAATCGAGATGCACATCGACTACCCCCTTCTCGACGACGTCGACGTAGACAGTACTCCAGCTAGCGCAGACTAGCCACGTGTTCAGTACCTCACAAAGCATCGCCAGTTAGCCTGACCTGATCCACCTGTTCTGTTGTGATGAGTTGTCGCTACTGGTCAAGCAACGCTGATCGAAGAGGGTGCTGTCGCTGTCGGCGGCGGTCAACCGCCGACGCGACAGCGTTGCCACTCCTGAAGGGAGCTTGCTCGATCAGTGACTACCGGGAGAACCGGTCGTCAGGTGGCCGGTTCGCGGGGACGGCCCGACGCACCGCGAGGGCCGTCCACGCAGCCCGCCGAACCATATTCACGAACTCCTTGTACGGCCACCACCAGAGGCGACGCCCTTGGAAGAGATACCCACCATCGTTGCCAGTTGTTCCAACACCGAGAGCCCGAGCCGAACGTGATGGATACTGCTCGGGCCCCCACCCCGGATTGTAAGTGTTCTCGACGCTGAGAGGGGCAGCCGGTTCGCAACCGCCGCCATCGATTTGACTTAAAGACGTGAATATGACCGCCAACAGACCCCCCAGATTGCAAGTGTTTAGCAGCAGTATCGACCCTATAGACAAGAAATTCCTGTAGTACGCCGTATTGCCGCAACCACAACAGCTAATACTACACTACTGCGACTGCTAGACGACTGGACCCCCTCCTGAGGTGAATCCGCCACAGCCGGTCGATATGTGCTGAGCTGCTTCGCTTCGTACCCGTCCCTGTCTGCAGCCAAGAACACTTACAATCCGGGGGGTGTGTGCACCGGTATTCGCCGAACACTTAGAACAGGTAGAACACTTACAAGGGAGGGTTAAAGTGGGTTGGCGGAAACAGGGTGGTATGGACTCCCCGTTCAAGGACGCAAACCACATCTTCCGCGACAAGGAGCCGTTCAAGGAGGGCTACACTCCCGACGAGATCCTTGAACGCGAGGAGGAGATCCAGGAATACGCCGCCGCGCTCCAGGACATCCCCGATGGGTTCGGCGCCCCGAACGTCTTCATCTACGGGCAGACCGGCGTCGGGAAGACCGCGACGACGCAGAAGGTTATCGAGTTCCTCGAAAGCGAGGCCGAGTCGGCCGACGTCAAACTCACGACGCTCGCAGTGAACTGCAACAAGCGGACGTCGACGTACAAGGTCCTCCAGTATCTTGCGAACGAGCTCTACCCGGACGAGCACTTCAAACAGGGAACCCATCCCGACACGCTCTGGAATCGGATTTACGAGCGCCTCGACGAGATCAGCGGCTACGTCCTAGTCATCCTCGACGAGATCGACAAACTCGGCGAGGACGAAGAACTCCTCTACGACTTCCCCCGGGCGAAGGCGATCGGCGAACTCGAGAACGCCGAAGTCGGGATCGTCGGGATCAGTAACAACTTCAAGTTCCGCGAAAACCTCTCCCAGCGCGTCAAGTCGACGCTCTGCGAGAAGGAGATACAGTTCTCGCCCTACGACGCACACGAGTTGCGATCCATCCTCTCCTACTACGCGGACCTCACGTTCCACGACGGCGTGGTCACGGGGGACGTCGTCCCGCTCACGGCGGCGTTGACTGCCCAGGACTCCGGCGACGCCCGCATGGCCCTCGACCTCCTCGAGACGGCTGGCGACATTGCCCGCCACGAGGATGACGACGTCGTGACCGAGGACCATGTCCGGATCGCCCGAAGCGAGGTCGACCGCGCCAACACGCGGGACATTATCACCGAGCGCCTCACGAGTCAGATGCAACTCGTCCTGATGGCGACCACGCTTCTCGTCATCGACCCTGACGGCGAGGCGAAGGTGAAGACGATCTACCTCTACAAGGACCTCTGTGACCGTATCGACGCCGATACGCTCTCGGAGAGCCGGATCCGCGACCACCTGGACACGCTGGAGATGTTCGGTCTCCTCGAGAAGGGCGAACACAACCTCGGGCGGCGTGGCGGCCGCGCGTACATCTACTCGCTCGTCGACGAACCGCGCATCGTCGTCGAGACCTTCCAGGAAGATGAGCGGCTGCGCCAGGGCTTTCCCGCGTCGATCGACGCCCTCCTCGGCGCCTTCGAAGCGTCCAACCAATCCCACATCCAGAGCGAGTTCGAGGGCTGAGCGGCTCGAAAACACTTACAACGCGGGGGGTGGGCAGCGCGGCACGGGTGGTGGCGAATTCTCACGGTGTGTCGTCTCCACACGGCATCGGGATTCCGGGGGTTCTGACGGCTCACTTGGCTGTAAACACTTGCAATCCGGGGGGTGGGGAAGGGAGACTGGGTCTCGAACCAGTTCGACTCGGTGTACAGGTGAGTGCTATTGAGCGACCTACGGCTACAGCCGTGGGCTTGCTCCTGTAGCTCGTACCAGCCGGCAGTGAGTACCGACAACGGAGGAATGCACTTGCGACCGGGGATGTCCCCCAGCATTGTCTGGGGCATCGAAGTGAGCGAACGCCAAGCAGCACGCGGGCCCCGACATCACGTCACCCGCACTCCATGCGTCCAGTGTAGATGCCAGAAAAGCAGCGAGAGAAACTCTGATACTTGCTTCTGGAGAACGGAGGGAGTTCCTGATGGAGAATAACCCGGTGCCGACTGAAGCGTAGAGTGTGGAACCCACTCCACACGAGATAGTCCGTCTGGAGTATGGATTTGGTTTTTACAGCACATGCAGATGGGTGCTTCCTGACCAATCCAGACTAGAAGACACCAGCAACGATAATCAATTCCGGTTGGACAGAGTCTCATACCGGGTCTTTCAAGCACTTACATTGGACGCCCGGGGTGTAGGTGCGATACTCACCGCTCCGAGAATACCGGATCAGATGGAAGCAGTGTTGGTGGCGTGGTGGTCCACTCTTGCAGCCGTCGAGTACGTCGCTGGGAGAGCGGTTCTGTGCCACTCAGGCACGTCACTCCATCAACGGCCCCGCCCACGGTGAGACGGGGAATCCGTCTCGCTCCCTCGCTTGCACGCTCGCCACTACGCCCGTCAGCGTGTCACTGTTCACTCTTCACATCGATCTCACGGGGTGCCGTCGCTGACCAGATGAGTACCACGAGCGCTCACGAACCCTGCCGAAACGCACCTAGGAACGAAGCGAGTCACACCGACGCTGTCGTCACGGCATCGAGTCTGACAACACCACGAGCAGCCCAGAAGCCGCTGTAAACCAGCGCGTTAGCCGTTCTCGGCTTTCGCCGTCGTCCGCTCACCGAATCCCACCGCAAACACTGCTTTCGGGCACGTCGACGCGTCTCCAGCCCATCTAGGAACATGCACACATCGGCAGCCGAACCACGTTCATTCTGAGTTCGATAACTGGGCAGGACGAGCCCGGATACCGCCGAAATCGACCATTCAGTGTCGACGATAAGCGGCGCTCGGAGCGTCGGCTCGCGACGGAGATGGCTCCCCACCGCTCGCAGGCCCATGCGCGCTCGATTCGGGGGAGTACACGGGCTTCACGGCCTCAGAACGACGAGGCAGCGCCGTGGACCCTCTCCCAACTATGTCTGAATCGCTCTCGCTGCCCTCAACAGTCGTCTGGGGCCCGCTCGATAGTGTAGATACTCGATCAGCGCACGCGTCGGATCCCTCTACGAAACCCGCATACCCGTCGAGCACGGCCACGAGCGGGCGAGCGTCGGCGTCGGCGACCGCATCCGCGATCGCCTAACTGCCAAAACCGCACGCAAGCGACCGATTATGAAACTTCAAGATACAGCCCGATAGAGCGGACGCGACACCGCGCATCGGCCGTCCACGGCGGGTACCGCCCTCGGTTCCGCGGTACAGGACCCAACACGGCAACACATCATCACACTACCCTCACGCTCAGACTCGCCACACACCACCTTCCTTCCGGGGTATTCGCTCGATTCACACCAGCCAGCTGGAGTGGAGCAATCCGAGTTACCGACTGTTCAAACTGCAGATAGGTGATAGATTGGCTTATGCTTCGTCCCGACAATGAATTGTGCAATGGTTCGAGCGTCCGACCTCCAACACGACAACCATAATGCAGGCGTCGCCGTGGGGCGGACGCTCATTCACCGCAACCACGGTGCCGACACAGCCACCATAATCGACCCCGACACGACCACGGGGGGTTCGTGACCGTCGAACACGAGGCGGCGACGCCTCGTACCCACGACCACGGCGCCGAGCATGGTGCAGTCGCCGACCTCCCACAGCGAGTCACCACTAACGCCCTCCCCGAGGACGCCGATGCCGACGTCGACACCCGCCGCTATCTCGAGATCCGTCCGGCAGCGAGCCGCACCGCCCCGAACACACTCGTCCGTGCGATGGACGTGCTCGAAGGCGCCCTCAGAACTGCGACGAAGACCGGGCTCCGCCACACGCTCACCCGGTCGGCACAGCGGCCCGTCGTCGAGTGGGTGCTCGTCGCCGACGGCTACGCCGATACGGGGATTCGCTATCTCGTCGGCACCGATGACGACTTCCACGACGAACTCGAGAGCATCCTTCGAAGCGGCCTCCCCAGCGCCTACGAGTTCCGGACCGTCGAGTGGCATCCACGCCTGCTCGAGGCCGACGTCCCGCTGCCGACGGCACCGACGGGCGGCGCGGATCATCCGGCGATCACGCCCGCGACACCGTACGTCGCAAGCGTCGAGTATCGCGGGTACACCGATCTGCCGCGTGACTGGCAGACACCGCTCCGCTCGTACGGCGACTTCGTCACCGGCACCTCGGACGCACGCGACACGACGAGCCGTCCTCCCAGCGGCGACGGGACACACACGTCCCACCAGTCGTCGGCCGATGAGTATCGCATGCCGCTCGCCACCCTCGTCGAGACGCTCCGCGATGCGACGACGCCCGCGATGTACCAAGTGGTCTGTCAACCGTACGCGGACTGGTCGAGCGCCGCCGAGGCGTACCAGCGTGACCTCGAAACGGGGAGCACGACCCGACTAGACAAACTGCTCGACGCCATCCTCATGCCCGATTCGGAGACGCGTCGTGAGTATGACCCCCCGATCGCGGATCGCAACCGCCTCGAGGCGATCGCGACACGTGACCCGAAGCACACGTTCTGCGTCTCGGCACGCGCCGTCGCGTTCACGCGTGGCCCGCCCGATGCGGCAAATCGACTCGTCCAGCGCCTCGCGAACGCGCTGGGCCACCTCGGGAGTCCGACCCACCGTCTCGAGGGTGTGGTGGCGACCGACGACGAACTCCACGCGAGCAATCGCGCCCCACCAGGCGCGGCCGTCTACGACGACCTCTGTGCACGCCGGGTCTACCCGCCGACCTACGACCGACTCACCACCAGACTCCCGTGGCACGCTCCCGGGAGTCGAGGTCTGGTCGTCGCCCCTCACGAACTCCCCAGTCTCTGCCTCCTCGATGGGGCCGGCCTCACGCCGCGTGGCCGGCGGGCCGTCGAGACACGGTCCTCGGAGCGAACCGGCCTCCCGCTCCCACCGCCGTCGCTGCTCCGGCAGTATGCGGGCCCGGGCCAAGCGCTCGGGTCGCCGCTCACGGTCGACCGCGAACCCCTCGATACTCCGCTGGTCCTGCCGCCGAGCGAGCAAGACCGCCACCTCATCGTCATCGGCGAGACCGGCAGCGGGAAGAGTATCCTCGTGGACGGGGCCGCACTCGCGAATCAGGAAGCGACCGACGGCCCCACGATTCTCTGTTACCACAAGGGCGGTCGCGCCGCGACGGACTACCTCCAGGCCCACTACGCGACACACGGCACGCTCGAGAACGTCTTCTACTTCGACCTGACCGAAACGCTTCCTGCGCTGGGCTTTTTCGATATCCGGCCGCTTCTCGAGAGCGGCCTCCCCAGGGAAGAAGCCCGCTCACGCGTCGCCGGCCACTACGAAGAGATCCTGGCCGGCGTCATGGGGAGCGAGCGCTACGGGCAGGCCGTCGAAGCACCGAAGATCATCCGCAATCACCTCCGGGCCCTGTTCGATCCGGTCCACGGCGACGACGCCATCTCACACACCGACCTGTACGCCGCCCTCGAGAACACACAGGCCCAGCGCAACACGCCCGCGACCAGTGACGACAACCTCGAAGCCTACTTCACGGGGCTGTTGGAGCGCGACCGCGACGTGTTCAACCGCGCCGTCGGCGGTGCCGTCTCCCGGGTCGAGACCATCGCGACGGACAGTCGCCTCGCCCCTATCTTCGAGCACGTCCCCGATGAGACCGGCCCGGCGTTCAGCTTCGCCGATATCGTCGATCAGGATGCGGTCGTCATCTTCGATTTCGGTGGCATGGAAGATCACGTCAAGCGCACGCTCACGCTCGTCTTGCTGTCGAATCTCTGGACCGCACTCAAAGCGCGCGCGGAGCGCACACAGCCGACGACCGACGAGCAAGCACTGGTCAATCTCTACATCGACGAGGCGCGCGACCTGGCGGACACACGACTGCTCGACACACTCCTCTCGCAGGGGCGGTCGTTTGGCCTCGCGGTCACGCTGGGCGTCCAGTTTCCGAGCCAACTCGACTCACCGGATCCGGCGGCCGATACGTATCGCGAAGCACTCAACGAGACGGCGACGTTCGTCGTCGGCAACGTCACGGTCGACGACGACCTCATGCGCGCGCTCGCCACCGACGACATGCCGCCGAGCGAGGTCGCGACCCGCCTGGGCGCGATGCGCCGCGGTGAGTGGCTCGTCCGCCCCGGCACGGGCTTCGGCCAGCCACTCGCCCGGCCGTTCCTCATCCGATCACTCCCGATTCCAGCGGGCCATCCCGAGAGCGACGCGCCGCTCGTCGGTAGGAAAGCGTCTCGCTTCGAACACGCATCCCAGCGCGTTCGTGAGCGAACTCGCGAGCAGTGGGGACTCACCCACCACGGGCCGGTCCGGCCGAGCGATGAGTCGTCACACGCCGCAGCCGACGACGAGGCCCGTAGCGCGGATTCGACCGCCCGACCTGACGCATCCCGACTGCCGCGCGTCGATACGCTTCTCCCCTACACGAACCGGTTGCCGGCAGTCGTCGCCTACGACGCCTCGAGACACGCCCTGCGCTGTCGGCGGTGTGAGAACCGCTATGACCCCAGTATCGACGGGATGCGTCGGGCCATCTCCTGCTGCGGGTCGCTCGCCGACGTCGACCGCGACGACATCCCCGTCTGCGAGTTCAACCTCAAGCTCTCGCCCGACGAGGTCGAGGCCTCGGCCTGGTCGCTTCGACAACTCCTCTTCCTCCAGGCCGTCTATAACGCACAACAGCGCCGGTATGACCCGCTGGAGTACGATATCCTCACCGACTCCATGCTCCGCCTCCAGGCGTACGTCGGTATCGAGACGGCCGCGATCCAGGCACTCATCGATGCAGACCTCCTGCGGCACGATACCGACCATCCACATCGGCTGTATTCGGTCACACCCGATGGCCGGGACGCCATCGGCGAGAGCTATCGCCAGGGTGTCGACTACGGCCACGGCCAGGGCGACCTCGAAGAGTCGAGTGCCCACGTCTTCGCGGTCGATGTCGGCCGGCGCTATCTCGCCGTCGAGTATGTCGAGAATCCTGAATCACCGGTCGTCGACGTCGTCCCCTACTACGAGATCGATGAGCAACGCCGGCTCGATATCGCCGGGCTCGACGCCGCGGGCGACGTCGTCGTGGCTGTCGAGGCCGAGCGCATCAATCACGATGTGCGACGGGCGGTCGTCGAGGATTTCGACAAGATGGCCGATATGGATGTCGATGATGCGATCTGGATCGTCATGACGCAAGCCGATGGCCACGAAGTGTTGCAGGCACTCAACGACCCGCTGGAGGGGCCAGTCCGCGTCGAGAAAACCTACGCCGCGTCGACGCCACCACAGCAGTTCCGCATCGACACGCCCGGCCTCACCGCGATGTATCCGGCCGAGTGGCTGCGCGACCGACTCTGAAGCAACACGATGACCGAGAGCGGAGCGACGAGGAAAAAGCAGAAGGCGAGGGGCAAGGGTCGGGCGGCGGTTCAGCCCGATTCGGTGTGGTTCGGGCTCGGTCCGATGTCGGTCGGTGCAGTGAGCGAAAGGCAAGGCGAAGAGGGCAGGGAGGCAGATGAAGCGCACCACCGGGGGAGCCCGGAAGCAATCGCAGTCGGTGGGTGTCCAGACTATTCAGCCACGAGAAGGGACGTACCGAGCCATGGAGCCCCTCCCGTACCTGCTCCACACTGGATACAGAAATCCCATCACCTCCGCTGTTGAATAGCGGTGTCTTCGCAGAGGATCGTAATTTGATCCAGTGTCCCAACTACTGACCGTGGAGGTCCCAGAATTCCTGTCGATTCACGTCGGCTTAGAGACCGCTATTCAACACAGCAGCATTGCCAACACCTGAGAGCGACCACTCCCGACGTTCGCGACGACCGACTATCCCGTGGCGAATCGTCGGATTCGGTTTTACCGGTTGTGTGGGGTCGAGCCCCCGTCTCGAACCGTCTACTGGCACGAACGGGTGTTCATAATCGGCTGTAACCCCCGCAAGGTGGAGTTGTGGGATGTCTGGTGGATGAGTATGACGTCGCGAGATCCGTCATGCTGACGCAGAACTGTTTCGACTGGATCGCCGACCGAGCGCCTCTCGACGTCGCGATCGGCCGATTCGCCAGTAGGGCTGCTGGATACTGGTGGGGAGATTCCGGTCGCACTCGACAAAACCGCATGACGGCGACCGATTATGAAGATTCTCGACGGCGCGAACGCTCGACGAGTGGCGTCGGGGATCCAGGACGGGTGTGGACCGAGACCGGCCCACGATGGGCGTGATGGCCGCGACGGCCGATCGTGACGCGTCTCGCCGTCGAGTTCCATCCGTCCCACATCACTCCAACTCACCCGTTTCAGTACTACACAGACGCCTTCTTCCGGGGAATCGTACCGATTAGGAACGACAGCTAACTGCGCGTAACGCAGTAGACTCCTTCTCGGCCTTGCTTACCGCGTGAATCCGAGTATGATGCCCTCGAAACTTAGACGGCGTGTGAGGAATCGCTCAAGAGCCGAGAAGACGCCACCTTCTACTCGCCATCGAGGGGCGGTCGCAGGTCCCGCCAACGAACGTCGACCGACTCTCCACCATCAAGCTCGATCCGATACAGCAGTTGATCACGCTCATCGCCCGTCTCGAGATATGCATCATCAGACAATACGTCCCGAATCACCCCATGCTCCCCGTGAAGACGCTCATGGTCTGGATCACTCTCATCCGGAATATCGATTCGGACGCGGTCACCCTCACTAAACCGCTGCATCAGTATCGGTACTACGTCAGTACGACTCTTCGGTGTGCCGGTCTCACGTGCTCGGAGCGGTCATGAACTGACTCATCCCTCTAAACCGCCTACCACCACTCAAGCCCCGCATTCCGCTCCTTCAGGAATTCCTCGCCAACAGACGCCCTATCCGGAAACTGCACCCGCTCGCCGTCGCGCCGAACTAAGGTCTCCTCAAAGAACTCCGTCTGTGCCTCGAACTCCGGATGGACGTGCAACCGTTGGTCCCCATCCAGCGTGAACAGCCCGGCGTCGAAGGCCTGGTGGTGCAACCAGTTGAGGATCAGCACGTTGTCCGGGTGCTCGGCGACCTCGACGGTCTCGGCCCGCGGCACGATATGCGAGAGCGTGACGAACGGCGACCCCTCTAACTCTGTTAAGAGACACTGGTCATCGTACCTCGACAACACCCGATCACGAAAGCCTGCACTCACCTCAACCGTCTCGACAGTGTAGTTGCGGATCGTCCCACTCGCCGTCGTCCGACCACCACCCTCGCCGCCCTGCCCGATATCCCCGTTCAGCGCTCGTGCCTCACGGGCCATCTCGCGATCGAGTTCCAGAATTCGCCGGACGTTATCGGGCAGGTCGACGTCGGCCAACAGATGCGTGATGTAGCGTTCGACGTATTCAGGGTCAAGCGCATTCGCTGCTCTGACGAACTTCGCAAACTCGTCACCGTCGATAAACGCCGTGTCGTCGAGTGGCTCGTCGAACTCCCGAACGAGCGGCCGACAGTAGACGAAGTGCGCATAGTCGTCTTTCCACTGATGGTGGTCCTGATCGGCGACTGGCGCCGTCGCCTCAACGGTCCACACGCCGACAACGCCATGCTCGGACTTTCGGACGATCGCCGTATCGCCCGGTTGCAGGCGATCGGCAACGTAGGAAATATGCGAGGAGAGGCCGTGCCAGGGATACCCGATATGGCCGTCGTGAACGTCGAGACTCGGCGGCCCATTCACACAGCCCTCCCAGTTCTCTGGTTTGATGTTGAACAACCAGACCGTCGCGCCCATACGCCCTCCTGTCGGAGTACCACCAAATAACTATCGCGTCGCTGGCCAGAGTCTAGGCTGGTAGACCCTCGTTACACGGCAAGTGAAGGCATATGCACGCCCGCATCTCCGACTGACGAGTCAATAGGGATTACCGTTCAAAACAGAAACCTGAATCGCCCGATTTCGCTGCTCCTAGTTACTCTAGGGCATCAATTACGGATATGGCGCCAACACGCGAGAAAGCGCTCACGGAACGTGACTTTGAACGCCTTCTCATCGGAGCACGCCGTATCGACGACGCGAACCAACGACTCGAGGCACATGCAGCGATTCTTATCGGGGGTCGGCTTGGGCTCCGGCCGGGTGAAGTGACCCATCTCTCTGAGTCGTGGATCGACTGGCAGCGACAGATGATTCGCATCCCAGAGCACCATCCGTGTAAGAAAGGGCGTAATGGAGGTCTCTGTGGCTATTGTCGACAGGCAGTCGAACAGCAACAACGCCATGGATCCGAGGATACAATCGAAGAACTCACCGCGCAGTACTGGCAACCGAAAACCGCTGCTGCGGCCCGTTCGGTCCCGTTCCACTTCTCGTCTCGAGTACGGGTCGCACTCGATCTTCTCGTCGACGAATATAGTGGGTGGCCGTACTCGTTCTCGACGCTCCAGCGGCGACTGAACCGTGCACTCGAGCTCGCACCCAACCTCGAGCCAGAAACGACATCGCCGCACGGATTACGGGCAACTGCTGCATCTTATCACGCAGGTCGTGGATTGGACATGGCTGCACTCAGAGCGATGTTTGGATGGGAAGATCTCGAGACAGCACGGCAGTACTTGAACGTCGACGGGGCGATGACGCGCCGTGCACTCAGCAGTATTCACTAACGGCTCGTAAATCAGGGTCAGTCGGAGCGGAAGTCGATCATCTTTGCCCTTCAGCAATACCGAAACGAGTGTTCACCATTGCTAAGCAGGCAGCCAGATCTATGACCGGAGATTTGGAACGACAATCTCGTCATTGTGATAGTCGAGATACTCTCGCTCAATCTCGTGGTCTCCCCGAACGGTCAACACGCGGTTGTCGACTCGATCCTCGTAGAGATGCCGTAGCTCGTATGAGCGAGGGTCGATCGCGATAGTCCCATAGTCGAAGTCCGCGTGGTGGTCGGGGCAGAGAACAAGCAGATTATCTCGAGAATCCGGCCCATCATCGCCGAGTGGCCGAATATGGTGCCCCTCAGCATAGTAGACGTCGACAGCACGTCGCCGTTGCTCCTCACAGACCTGACAGCGGTAGTTGTACAGCTCTTTGAGCTCGGTGACGAGTTCGGTGTTCCGAAGGATTCGTGAAACCGTCGTCGTGGTCTTCGGTGGAGTTGCGACGTCACGCACGACTTCGGCAGTGTCGAACTGACCCCAGTCTGCTGCGATCGGCCCGTCACTGATGGTATTCGCCTCGAGGAACGACTCGATGTCACCGAAGCGCTCACGGATTTCTCGATGTCCCTGCTCGTTGAGTGATTGGAAGCCGACAAGGTGGTCGATTCCATAGCCGGCCCAGTTGTGAAGCGTGACGCTATCGAGGTCGATAGCACGGACATCACGTAGATAGATGAGGTATTCCCACTCACCGGTTCCATCGTCCGTTCCCGGGGATCCCTCGGGGGACCAGAGGTCGTAGGCTCGCTCACGGTTCTGTTCCGTATCGACAACGGTTGCAGCATATCGATACCGGTGATTGCCGGTATAGAATAGGATGACATCGCCGGACTCCATTTGAGACCAACTCCCCGACTGGCGCGCACCCCACACTGCTACCGGCCGGTCGAAACCAGGAATCGCATTTCCACTCTGAACCGTCTTCTGCAGATGTCGATAGCCGCGGGCACTCCCACCCTGAGACGCTGCGGCAAGGAAGACCTGACTGGTCATAGCTTGCTTTACTAATGATGCGCGTTACGCGCGCTCCACACGTGGTTGTCTCGCCATTGTGGACGGGTTACGACGGTTTCAGATCGAATATACTGAATGTTCACTGAGGGAGATATTGATCAGTAGGGTGAAAAAGCCTATTGATATTGTTCATTCCCATACTGGTGAACTGAACCACGTCTGGTGAATACTGAGTTCTGGGTTGCGCGTTGCGCATCATCAGTTGGCCATCGACGGATGAGCGATACGTCGTCTCAATCTCTTACTGAAACGGTCACGTTGAGCCGCGAGCTTCGGGAAGAGGGACAAATCGACGGGCAGGTGAAGCTCTACAACGTCGACGAGGAGTCTGAGTTCGAATCCGACGCCGAAATATTCTTCGAGCGGACCATGCTGACCCACGGACTCCGAGAAGCTCTGACGATTCTTCGAGATGCCCTCACTGGCGATGACCCACGGGGAACACACATCCTCTATGGACCGTACGGAAGCGGGAAGTCCCACCAGATGGTTGCACTGTACCACTGCTTTGCTGCCCCAGACATCGCTGGTGAATGGGCAGCCAGCGACATCGACGGATTCGACGAGGCACTCCCCGACGAGGGAGTCCCGATCACCGTCGCGATGCAGAACGAGCAGTACGAATATCTTTGGGAACCGTTCTTCGAGGCACTCAACTACGACCCTGGTCACTTCGATTCGGGCGGATATCCAGATATGGAGACGATTCGCGAGGCGGTCGGCGACCGCTCGGTGCTGTTCCTCGTCGACGAACTTGAGGACTGGTTCGACACGCTTCAAGGAGACCGGAAAAGCGCGAACAAAGCATTCCTACAGGCACTGCTCGAGTCGACGGCGCTTTCAGACCTGGATCTGTTCACCATCGTTTCGGTTCTTCGCGAGGGATCAGAGGTTCACGAGATTCTGAATCGTGAACAGGCGGTCGAAGTCAACATGAACAATCAGGTCGACAAGCGTGACGTCCTCCACCATCGCCTGATCGAATCAGTCGACGAGGATGCCGCTCGCGATATCGTGAACGGGTACTTCGACGCCTACGACCAATCCGACCATGTCGACCTCCCGTCCGGTCTGCTGTCGGAGATGCACGAATTCTATCCGTTCCACCCTGTTCTCTTGGATACACTCGAGACTCGCTACTACGCTGACGAGGGCAACCAGAACACACGCGGGATGATCTATCTGTTCTCGAAGGTACTGCTGGAGATGCGAGAGCAGACAGATCTGATTACACACGGGGATATTGATGCACTCAAGTTCGAAGACGAACTCTCGAAAATCAACTACGAGCGGCTGAATGCAGCAACAGGAGACATCACAAGCCGAATCGACGAGAGTGAAGTCCCACACGGACGCCGCATTCTGAACACTGTTCTCCTGTATTCGCTAAAGCCAAGCGAGGGAGAGGGGGCCAAGACGTCCGAGATCGTTATGGGCGCTTACCAGACCAATAGCTTGGTCTCCGACATCGTGCTCAATCTCGAGCGCCTGCATGGCGTCGCATGGCATCTCCACAAACTCAACGGAAAGTACGCTATTCGAGACCGACAGAATCCGAACGCTCTCATCCGAAACGCTGCCACTGATGTTTCTGAGGCTTCGGCTAAAGCTGAGATTGCTGATTTCATCACCGAGATATTCGGCTCGAAGGCTTACCCAGTCGGTTTTCGGACGAACGATATCCAAAACCTGCCCGACAGTCGTGAGATCAAGGTCGTAGTAAAGGACGATCAGTGGGACCACGATGCGGTCGAGCGCGTCATCACCAACGATGGGCGCGGTCGTGAATGGCGTAACACGTTCGTGTTCGTCCAACCTTCGGGAACCGACGCCATCGAGTCCGGGACGAGATACATCGATAAGGCGCGGTACATCGAGGGAGCGAGACAGGTACTCTCAGACCAGTCCCTCAACGAGGAGATTCGTGACTCGATACGGGGGATGAAGAATCAGGAGGTGAGCGAACTCCGTGAAGAACTCCAACTGCTCTATGGAGAGGCCGTTGATGGTGACGACCTGCTCAACGAGTTCGAGATGGCCGCACCGATGGATCTCGACGTCTTCGTCACCGTGGGCGAGAAACTCGACGCCTCAAACATCGCGGAGGCGGCCGCAGCTGATCCATTCGATCTCCAAAATCACGTTTGGCCGATCGTCCAAGACCTCCTCGACCGACGTGGTGAAATTGCAATTGAGGATATCTACGAGCAGTTCCTTCGCGATCCTGGGCTGCCGATCCCGGGAAGTGTCGACGACGTAGTGAGTGCAACCATCGATGGACTCGCTGACAGGCCAGTTCTCGCGCGTGATACTGACGGCTTCCGTGATGACCTCGCGGGGAGTTCACTCGATACGATACTCGTGTACCGAGATCCGGTCACACTCTGGGATGTCGACGACGTCGAGCAGGAACTACGCCGGCGCTTCGGAAGTGGGGCGACGACTATCGCGATCGGGGAGTTCCAACGCGAATTGCTGGAGGACAGTAACGTCTGGATCACTAGCGATGGCCACCAAGCAGTCCTCCAAGCAGTCGGACGGTTGCAACGCGAAGAACAGTACCTCGTCGTGCATGGCGACGAAATTCTCGATGAACCCACCGCCGATGCGTCGTTACGTGACGTTAGTCACGCGAAGACTGTCAGTGCGTCATACATCGGCGATCGTATCGAAGACGAGATTGAGCGGAATGGTCACGCGAATCTCGATACGATCATTAGCGACATTCGGGTTGATGAGGGGGTGTATCTTCCACCGGACGAGACTGAAAGTGCCGCTCGTGAAGCAGTGAACGATTTCCTTGTCGAAGACTACGTGCTCGAGGCTGGTGGGCGATACCTAGAGTCCCTCGGCGACCGTAACCCGACGACCGTCACACTGATGCCGACGGTTTCCAGCGAAACTGGTACGCAAATTCTGGAGTACGTACGAGAACTCGACGAGGGCAGACAGTTTACGGTGAGTAAGGTTGCCGACCGATTCGACAGTACCGTCACTGGCGATCGAGTTCAGACGTTCCTGTTGGCTAATCTCGGACGTGAAGACGAACCGATCTACGTCGTTGGTCCGACGGGCTCCGACGATCCGGCTGACTGGATGCCAGGCTATCCGTTCCGAAAGCCTGAGCAGGGTGCCCAGTCGTGGCGCTTCGAGTACAACGGCGACGACGTCGCCGCGATGCGGAGTAAGTGGCGGCAGGCTCACCAATCCGGGACCGTCGACTATGGTGACGTTACCTTCATCCTGCCGAATGAATCGGGCGTTCCGGACCACCTCCAGGAGACCGTCGATGTTGAGCGCTCGCAGGTCAGCTTGACGCTACGTTCCGGTCAGGAGTACACCAAAGTACAGGACTTGTTCGAGCGGCCAGACGAGGCGTCGAGCCTGAAAATCGAAATCACCTTCCAGAGATAATGTCGAAAGAACCGAATGCGGAGAGCGAGCGGACGGAACTCCCTATCGAACGAGGATTCCCGATTGAACGGGTGAACGAAATCGCCGAGAAGGAAGGGCGCGCCAAGCAGTACTACCGACCGGTCTACACGATGCACAAGTGGTGGGCTCGACGCCTTGGCTGTGTCTTCCGTGCAGTCTCTCTCTACACACTCCTTGACGATCCTGAGAAAGTCGAAGTCGTCGAGCCAGGACACGAGAGCGAGACGCTTGCTGGGTGGGGTGAGAGCGAAGCCAGTTCGGACGTTGCGTCCATCATAGATCGGGTCGATATGAACGACCCAGAGAGCCTCTGGGAACTCTATCCGAAGGACGTCCGCGTCGAGGACAAGAAAATCCTCGATCCATTCATGGGTGGCGGAACCTCACTCGTTGAAGCGTCGCGTTTTGGCGCCGACGTTGTTGGTAACGATCTGAATCCAGTCGCGTGGTTCGTCACGAAGAAAGAACTCGAAGCAGGCCAGACCGACGTCGAGGCTCTCGAAGAGGCATTCGAGCAGGTCGAAGCAGACGTCGCCAACGAGATTCTCCAGTATTACGAGACGCCCTGTCCGAACGGCGACCACACAGCCGACGTGATGTTGCCTTGTTTTGCCACCGATTGATGGAAGTTTCAGACGCTCTCCCCGGAAGATTCCGTCAAGCTAACCAGGAATTGGACGCCGTCTGGCGATATGGTATCGCTCAGACGGCTTGCTTGGATGTGTCGAAACCTTGCCAAACAGCACGTTGACGATCCGGACGTACCCGCCGCGCCGGACGGCGCGGGCGGGTACGCCGAGTGGGTGCAGATCGCGTTGATTCTGTACCGTGTCGAACTGGAAAAGAGCCTCCGTGAATCCGAGGACTACCTCAACGAGATGCCCGGTGTTCTTGCCGTGTTTGGACTTGACGAAGCACCACACTACAGCTCGTTCTGCCGGTGGGAAAACGAGTATCGAATGCGTGAACTCCGCCGCCTGCTCCGCCGAAGCGCGGAGCAGGCGGGCTGGAGTGGCGAAGCCGCGATTGACGCGAGCGGCTTCCAGCGCGATCAAACCAGCTACCACTACCGCGACCGCGCGAATTACTCGTTCCAGTCGATGAAGACGACGATCTTGATTGACGTGAACTCGCTAGCGATCAAGGACGTTCACTACACGACGCAGAAGGCGTGGGACGGCCACATCGGGATGCAGGTCTTCCGCCGGAACGCGGAAGACCTGCGGGTGCTGTCTGCTGACGCGAACTACTCGTGGAGCGACCTCCGTGAGGAGTGTCGCTCCGAATCAACGCGACCGTTGATCAAGCACAGGGAGCAAACACCGTTGCAGAAGGCTCACAACGCCCGGATGAACGAGGACTACAACCAACGCTGGATGAGTGAGACGGGCTTCTCGCAGTTGAAGGAAGACGACGGCGAGCGCTCCCGGAGCTGGCACGGCCAGTTCCGGGAGCTGACTCGGAAGTGCATCATCCATAACCTGACGCAGGCGGCGAGTTAGGCTCGCCGCCTGCTCCCCTTCTCCGGACGTATCCGGGAGAGGCATCGCCGTCGTCACTCGAACAACGGAGCAAGGTGCCATAGTTTTGACTCATCAGCAACCGCCGTGAGTGACAGCTACTGCATCTTCTGAGGTCAAGAACCCGTCTCTGACGCTGTGAAACTACGAATAGTCTTCCCTACCCCGACGCTGTCTTGTGATTCAACGAGGCACGTGATGTACAACTTCTGGGTCCGGGAACTGGACTGCGTCTCCTGTGGCCACACTGTCCCCCTCTTCAAGGATTATCGTGTCGGGAATGGGCGATACGATAACGGTGATAAATACAACGTTCTCTGTCCTGACTGCGAATCCGTCGTCTACGTCAATGACTGGCAGAGTGAGTCGTCCTGCACTGACTGTGGAAACAGATTTGACCCCGCTAATGGGAACGTTAACCGGGGCAAGTACAACTGTCCAGATTGCGGCCAGAAGTACTCAGTTACCGATGCAGTTGACGAACAGGGCGGATATGAAATCCGACTCTATGCACTGGAGTATTACTGTCCAGCGTGTGAAGAGGCCGGACGAAGCAAGAGTGAAGTGAAGGGGTACAAACGAGCAGAGGATGCCGACCACGAACTCGCCCAGAAGGCGGAAAACGAATGGCACGCAAGTGACGACCTCAACCAGTATGTTCCTCAAGTTAAAATCGCGAAGGGAGCGATCACGCAGTCGTCTTCGATAAGTGGAAACGACCTCTTCCAACATGGATTAGAGGAATGGACAGATTTCTACAGTCCACGCCAACTCCTTTGTCTGTCTACGCTTCTGCGATCCATAGACAAAATCGAGGATCCGCAAGCGCGGGAGTATCTCCTGCTCGCGTTCAGCGATATGCTACGCACGAACAATATGATGATCGGATACCAGCACTCGAACAATCATATTAACGATGTCTTTCAAACGAATTCCTTTGACGTTCCGCAAGGAGCCGCCGAGGCCAATGTTTGGGGAACGGAGTATGGGATGGGGAACTTCCGATCGATCTGGGAGATGGTACTCATACTCACGGACATAAGTACGTAAAGACATCTGGTACGTTGATATCGTCCAGTGCACAGAGAGCAGCATCACGAAGTTCGTCAAGCGTTTCGAATAGGCGGTTGCCGAGTGATTGATCGAGTTGTCGCCAGCACTCTTCCGCGGGGTTCAGCTCTGGTGAACCCCGCGGAAGGTAACACAGTTCGATCGGAGTATCTTCAACGAACTCTTGGACTCTGTTCGCCGTGAAATACGAGGCGTTATCGAGGACAACGCAGATTTTCTCGCCGAACTCTGTCTGGAGTGCATCCAGAAGACGAATCGTCGTGTCGCTGTTGAAGTTTTCCTCGCAGGGGAGAAAGAACGTCTCATCAGTATCGCTGACTGCACCGAGAAGTTTGATGCTGTCCCACGCGCCCGTCACCGGGAGTGACGGGCGCTCACCCTTGGGAAACCATGCGTGAATCAGTGTCGAGAGAACCTGTCGCGTCTGATCAATGGCTAAGATCGTGTATTCGTCGTCCAGGTTGTCGCGCTTTTTTTGAACCCGTCTTGCCATGCTTCCTGTGCTCTCTCATCGGATTTGTGAAACTCCGGCCGGGCTGTCTTCCAGGACAGCCCGGCCTCGGTCATCAATCGTCGAACGTGACGCTCACAGTACTCAACGTCGAATTCCTCGGCGAGATAGTGACGAGCAGTGGAACAGACCACGCAGGCGCGTCAAGTCCAACTTCCTCTGGAGACTTGTGAAGCGCTTCAACGAACTGTTCATGCTCTTTGTCGGAGAGTTTTGAGGGCCTTCCTGAACGGTGTTCGTCGTAGACGACCTCCTCGAACGGCTCGTCGGCGAGCCGTTCGAGTCGATCAAGCCACCGCGAGAGCCAGCCAGCAGTGTATCCATAGCGTTCAGCGACCTCTTGTAGCGTCGCACCGTCTTCTTCAAGGTAATTGATCGCCGCCATGAGCCGTTGTGACGGCTTTTTTCCCTCGACCTCCGCCAAGACCTGGCGGAGGTCTTCGGTAGAGACGTTGTCGAGAGAGGTCATATCGGAGTAACGTACTCTTCTTTGAAGTATTTTTGGCTGACAGTATCAAAGGTGTAGAGTACGCGAATGCGCCAACCGATCGCTGGGTCGACAACGGTGTGAAGAAAGAAACAGCACCATTCGATCAAGCAATCGGAGAGAACTTCACACTCTCCCAAGGAGATATGCGAGAGCTTGAATTCGATGAGGAGTTTGATGCCGTGATTACTGATCCACCGTATTATGACAACATTATCTATTCGGAGGTATCCGACTTCTTCTACGTCTGGCTACGCCTCTTGCTTGAAGAGGACTACGAGTGCTTCGAGTCAGACTATACCCCGCGAACTGAGAGTATCGTCACGAACCCATCGGAAGGGAAGAGTGTGAAGGACTTCGAAATGGAGCTCCACGAGGGGTTCGAAGTTATCAATGAAAACCTCGCTGAAGATGGAGTTCTCACCTTCACGTATCACCATAGCGACTCTGAATCGTGGGGTGAGTTACTTGAGTCGCTCTGTAATGCACAATTCGAGGTGACGGCAACGTATCCAATAACCGCAGACCTTCACAAATTCATCTCGGGGGAGGCAGTGTCCTTTGACATCATCGTCGTCGCCCGCCCAATTAGCGAGACGGACCCGACGTCGTGGAACTCATTACGTCGTGATATCTACCGTACCGCTCGACGAACCCGCCAGCGACTTGAAGAAAATCGTGACCTCTCTCGTGGCGATATCGGTGTCATGGAAATGGGTGAGTGCTTCCGCGAATACTCGAAGCATCACGGCAAGGTACAGCGCGATGGCGAGATTATGTCCGCGAAAGAGGTCGTCCAAGAGATCTACGGCATTATTCAGGAAGCCAGCGATATCGGCATTGAAGACGTCTTTATCGATCTCCTGGATACCGATGAGCCGTCCTACGACGATGTGAACAAACTCTGCCGTGGCACTAACGCGACCCCCGAGGATCTGAGAACGGTCTGTCTCTATACCCAGGATGATGGCTTCGAGCTCGGCACTTGGGACAACGAACGGCGCCGAGCGTATATCGAGGAACGGGTCAATGGTGACGGCGACGAGCATCTAACGGATCTCGACAAACTCCAGTTCCTCCGCTCTCGCTACGAGAAAGGGCAGTCGGTCCAGAACTATGTCGATAAGTGGGGTGTTGATGACGGTCTGCGAGAACTCGCTGGCCGGCTCGCCGACGTGACCGGCGACGACACTTACACACGCGTGCTCGGCGACCGAGATATCACGAACTACTGATAGAAAATGAATCGTCTTCCCTCACCACGACGGAGAGAATTACGATGAATGGACACCACGATCGGACGAACGGCACGATGAGCCAGGGGAGTCACACTGTGCTTGACAGCGTAATTACTTACCGCACCGACGGGATCCGCTACTAAGAATGGCTGGCCCTGGTCAAATCCCCGGCCGATACAATATCGTCATCGAGGGAGAATACGACACGTTTGACCACCAAATTCCGGTGAGGGAATTTATCGAGTGCCTCGAAAACGATGATGTCCCTGACAAAGTCAGTGTCGTGGGTCTTGGAGAAGCGTTCGAAGACACCGATCAATCGGCCGAACTCGCACGCGCAATGGACCATCGCGCAAACGATCTTGAGTACCAAAGCCCGACCGTACAGTTCGTCGTCGAGGGCTCGTTCCACCGCCGTGGGAAGTCCTTCGACCTCCGGTATGCGGAAGAACTGTATCCACTCCAAGAGATCTTCGGCCCACAGCTCGAACGGAAAGGGGATGGCGACTGGTTAGTCGCGCCGTTCTAGGCCTGTCGGAGGTGACTGATGTGGGCCGGAGAAAGCACTTACAACAGTTTTAGCGGCCCTTCTTTCTCAACCTCACCAGTCCCGTTCTTGAGGAAATAGAGGTCGATCCACTCTTCGTCGCCGTCGCGACAGAATACCGGGATACACGTCGTTGTGTGTTCATACCGGTGGTTACAGCGTGTCTCAATCTGCTCCCGGGTCCAACTACCATCTTGCTCTAAGTCGTATCGGTTCCGAACGTCCCACGAGTGCTTGTCAGCCGCTGCCTTGACGACCCGAAGCGAGAAATCTCGGACGTCCTTGAACGTGAACGGACCACTCATAGTCTTCGCCTGATCGAGGTCGGCCTCGTCGACGCCATCGAGACAGAGCTTGTTCTCGGCGACGGCACGGAAAGCCTCGACTTCAGGGCAGTCCTCGGCGAGCACCTCATGAAGATATTCGTGGACGACGTCGTCGTATCCCTCAAGGGTGAAGTCACCGAGTGGAGACACGATCTGTAGCTCCGCGCCAGTCTGTGTAACTCGTCGGCGTTTCGGCTCCAGCAACGGACAGAGAAACCCGAGCCGATCTGACTGGAGTAGGTATGCGTAACTGAACAGCCGAGATCGCGACGCCGATTCCTTCACTGGATCATGACCTTCGGCATAGTATTTCGAGTCCAAGATCGCAATCGTCTTTTCGCCCTCCTGGATCGCGTGGTCGGGTTGGTGATAGACTTCATTCTCGTCTGCAAATGGATTGACCGACGGCGATCGAACAGGCGTGACATCGGCTAACTCGTCGAGGTGATCGTAGGACTTGATGTGGTCGAGTGCACGTTCGATGACGACCTGTGAATATTGCTCAAACAGGGACTCCATATTGAGAACGTAGTCCACAACCAACTCTCGAGGACCCTCACGGAGTTGCTGACCAAGCGATGACGACATGATCGCTTTCGCGACGTCGAACGCCTGTCGGTAGTACTGCCGTTGGCTCGGGAGATCACCGAGAGAAAGACGGCGATACTCCTCAATACGATCCAACCCGCTATCGACACCCATGTCCTCCAGACGAGTTACTTCACGGTATACCTCCGAGAAGATGCGGTCGTACGCTGGATGATTGATCTCCGATGAATTCTGCTGGAACAGCCGAAGAAGCGTTTGTCCAGCGTAGTGGAGCAGCGAGTTTGCAGCATTATTGTACTCCGTCGTGTTCTGGATCCAATGCGGCTTGAGATTCCCGTGTGCGTGGTTCAATAGCGTCTGCTCTACGTCGATTTCCCCACGGCCGTCCATACTATCAGCACGGCGGATGAGGAGGTCCCGAATGTAGCCATGGCGTTTGATCACTTCGAGCCCATCGAGATAGTTGATTGCGAGGACCACGAAGACGTCATCCAAATCAATGTCATCAGAGAGGAAATCCCGGAGCGGAATCCCGTGATACTCGATTGATCGGTTCTGATCGTAGACTGCCAGCAGCATGTCGAAAATATGCTCCCAGTCGATCTTTGGATCTACCTGTACCTTTGCAGAGGGTGTGAGACTCACGACGCCGACGATATCGGTCGCCTCCACGTGGAGAATGTCATCGTCCTCACCATCGACAGTGACCGTGACGACTTCGTACTCCGTATCTGAATCAAGGGCGTCCTGACGCTTCGTGAAGACTCCTGGGCTCTCTTGGGTGAACGAGGCGCGACGAAGTTGCTCCGTAATCGACGTCGGACACCCCTCGATGCGTATCTCGCCCCGCTCGGGGATATTGAACGTCTCTTGGCCGTACTCGTAGACTTCGTCGGCAGTACTCATTACTCGTAAGTTCCCATCTGTCGACGTTCCTGTTCGAGTTCGCGTTCGGCCAGCTTCGCAGCGGGGGTGAGATCGAACGCTTCGAACTCGTCGTTCAACGCACGGTAATGGTCGACGATACGCTCAATCTGAGGGAATGCCGCTGCGTTCAACAGTCGGGGAACAACGTACGTTTGGAACGCCTGGCCAACGGCAGCAGTTGGATCATGTTCGTACTCGCCGCCGTCTCGACAGCCGATGCCGAGGAAGACTGCGACGTCGCGGTAATGCATTGGCCCGAACCGCATAATCGCGCCCTGTGCCGTTGTCTCGGTTCCGTGATTGATCCCCTGGTAATCACGCTCGAAGAGCCGAAGGATTTCGGCCTCGTCAAGGTCAGTGCTCCCACTGACGTGAGCGTTAATCCAGTCTTTGAACAATTGGCGACGTTTGTTCTCCTCGTACTCGTCGAGTTCAATCATCGCGAACCGGCGTGTGATTGCGTTATCAAGTTCGTTCACTGTCCGGTCGGACATATTCATGGTGCAGATGATATTGACTCGCTCATCCAGTTCGATGGTGTCTCCCTCGTCCGTCTCGAAAATCGTCTGATGGGGATTCTCGATGGCAGTGTAGAGCGGACCGAAAATCTTCGAGATATCTGCACGAGTGATCTCGTCGAGGATCACACCATATTCTACGTCGAACTTGCGAGCCCGCTGAACTGCTTCTGAGACACACCCCAGTTTCGTCCGATAGCTCAACGAGTCGTCGGAGTAGTCTGGACTAATGCCGCCGATGATGTCCGAGGGTGTCCAAGACGGGGTAGCAGTGTTGAGAGTATAGCCAACACACATCTCACGGGCCAATTGCTTGGCGAACGTCGTCTTCCCGGTGCCAGTCGGTCCGTACAGAACAACTGGTTTTCCGGCTGCAAGAGCTACCTTCGCATTACGCTTGACGTTCTGTGGAACGAGAATGTCGTCGGGGGTTTCATCACCACGTAGACTGACTAGACGCTTCAACTCGTCCGATGCAACGTCAGATTCGAGAACCGCACGGCGAACTTCCCCCAGTCCACGTTCACCATCGTGTCGAACGTCAAGCTGTTCGTCTTCTATGAGATACTTGAGGACTTCCTCCTCCTCGGTATTCTCAATGGCTTCAACGGTTTCCTCCTCAACGCGCCGCAGAATTCCAATATCATCTTTCGCCTGCTCAAGTGTATATCCCTCATCCGAAGAGTCGCTCATTACCGCTATCAAACAGGCCTGCCATTAAAAGTCTATTCAGAACGACTATTTCGCCAAACCTCAATTAGTGCTGCGCCTCAATCAATCGCTGTAACTTCCTGTTTCTCCAGCTCACTGGAATTCGCCCCCATTTTGTGGCGATACACCGAGAACTCATTGCCTCAATTATTGTATGCTGGTCAGATAAACATACTGAACCTCGCAAGGTACATACGAAAACTCCCCTCTTTCAAGCGAATCTTCGACCGATGAGTACGTTCTTCGCAGCACACATTATTCACGAGTGATTTCTGTCACCTTCAGCTGAATCGACGGGGTGAATCCTGTGAGTAGCGCTCAGTCCCTCTTCGACGCCTGTACCCCTCGTGGGGATGTGCTGGACGGAACGCTCCAGGAGGATCAATTCGCAGCGAGTCTCGCGACGGTCGCACACGCACCCGAGGAGTCGGCCCCGGTCTATCGCGACGCCGCGAGGTTCTTCGACATGACCTACCCCACGGACGGGCTTCGGACTCTTCTGAGTAACCTGACGGGACGATTCCTCGCCAGCGGTGGATACGACAGTGGCGGATACTCGAGCAGCATCCTCTGTCTCGACACGCGGTTCGGCGGCGGGAAGACACACGACCTCATCGCGTCGTACCACCTCGCGACGAATCCAACCAAGATCCAGGACCTTAACCGCCACCTCCTCGCCGGGGACGAGGAGCTCGCCAGCACCTACCAGAAGGCCGCCGAGAGCGACTTCGACGTCGACACTGCCGTCTTCGTTGGTGGCCACGTCGACGCTCGAAACGCCCGAAGCGATCGGACAGATCCGAACGCTCCAAACACACGAACGATTTGGGGTGAACTCGCCTATCAACTCTACGGCGTCGAAGGCTACGAACACCTCAAGGAGTACGACCAGGAGCGAAACGCGCCGGGACAAAACACGCTCAAGGATCTCTTCGATCTCGGCGACGGTCCCGCACTCATCCTGATCGACGAAATCGCAGCCTACCTCGAGGCTGCCTCGGCTGTCGAGGTCGGGAGCGCAACACTCGCCAGTCAGACGCTCAGCTTTATCCTCTCCCTTCTCGAGACGGCCTCGGAAGTCGACGACGTGACCGTCGTCTACTCGGTCGCAGACACGGCTTTCGAGGAAGAGGCCGAAGACGTCCGCGGCCTCATTGACGAACTCAACCAGATCGGCCGTCGACAACATAAGACCGTTACACCGACCGACGAGAGCGAAGTCGGACAAGTCCTCCAACATCGGCTCTTCGAAGAGATTGACGAAGGGAGCGCGTCCGAAGTCGCACAGACCTACTTCCAGTTCTACACGAGTAGCGAGCGACAGTTCCCACAGGAAGCGACTGATGCGAGCTACGTCGACCGCCTGGAGCGTGAATATCCCTTCCACCCGACGGTCATCGATACCCTCACCGAGAAAATCGACACGATCCCGAAGTTCCAGCGGACGCGCGGCGCACTCAAACTCCTCGCACGGGCCGTTTACTACCGGTGGAACAACCAGCCCGAACACTACGACCGTCACTGGATCCGTCTCTACGACCTCACGCCCGAAGATGACGCGCCAAGTGGGAGTATTAGTTCGACACTCCACGAGTCACTCTTCGAGTTCGTCGACCTGAGCTCCGCAGTCTCGGCGGACATCTACAACGATGATGGCACTGCACATGCCCAACTTGAGGACCGCAAGTGGACTGAGAAAGGAATCCCTCCACTCGGCACCCACCTCACGACGACGGTCCTCTGGCACAGCCTGGCCTACGGTGAGCAGGCCACAGGACTCACGCGTGCCGAACTGAACGAGACACTCGGCCATCCCGACGTTCGGTTCGACAACTACGACTCAGCGTTAGAGGCACTCGCCGGCTCCGATATGGCCGTCGCCTGCTACTACCTCTACGACGAGGAGCGCGTCCGCTTCAAGTCCGACCCGAACCTCATCCGCATCATCGACCAGCGGGTGGACAACACACCCGACGCACAGGCCCGCTCGCGCTTCGGCGCCCGCCTCGAAAGCGAAACGGGGAGTGGCGCCTTCGAGCCAGTTCTCTATCCAGAGTCGCCAGCTGATCTCCCAGATGATGCGTCGACACCGCAACTCGCGGTGATGCACATGGACACGGCGCCGGTGACCGGTAACCTCCTCGCCGATGAGTCGAACGAGGAGTCGGTCCCAGAGAAGGTCCAGACACTCTACCAAAAGTCGGCGTCGAAGCACGGCGGCGACGTCCAGAGTCGGGTCTACAAGAACTATGTCCTCTTTCTTGCACCCGACGCCGAGCGGGTGGAGAGTGCCGTCGACGAAGCGCGCCATCTCGAGGCAATCGAGGCACTTCTCGATAACTCCCAGCAGACTGCCGACCTCTCCGAAGAGCAAATCGCCGAACTCGAGGAACGAAAGAACGAGAAATACGGGCTTCTCGGAGAGCTCGTTCGTGGTGTCTATCGCCACCTGTACTACGTCGATCGGCAGGGTCTAACCCACATCACCATCAACGCGACCGAGGCGAACGGTGGGGCCTCCTTGGTAAGCGCTGTCGAGGAGACACTCGACGATCGACTCATCCGGGCCGATGCAGGGGCGAAGGGCATCGCGTTCTTCAAGCAGAAACTCTGGCAGCGGACGCAGGACAGCATGACGACCCAGCAGTTGGTCGAGCAGTTCGCGAAGAAGCCCGGCCTCCCCTATCTCCTGAGCACGAAGCCGCTCCGCAAGACTGTCGCGAAGATGGTCGCCGATGGGGACCACGTCTACTGGGACGGCGACGCAGGGACGATTTACTGGGACGGCGATGACGATGATGACCCCTCGAACTGGTCGAAGCGGGGTTCACTCACAGAGTCGCCAGATGTCCGCACCACCATCAGCGATACCGACGTGAAAATCGGCGGCGAGTATGTCGTCTACACGGGCATCGAAGCGCTTCTCGACGTCCATCACGACGCGATTCAGCCACCCGAGACTGACGAAGAGAAGTGTGCCAAACCGGGGTGTACGAACGCCGCCGAGGGTGACGAATCAGAGTACTGCGACGAGCATCAGCCCGAGACGGCCGAGTGTGCGGATTGTGGCGAGATAGTCCCAAAGGACGAGCTTGACGCAGATGGCTACTGTTCGGACTGTCGTGGCCCAGAGGACTGGGAAGATTCGACCAGTCAGATGGCGGCATCGCGTGCGTTCAACAAAGTCCGCACCCACGCTCTCTCGGAAGCTGGCACAAACAGCACTCCCGGTGTGTCACACGTCATCGTCGAAATCGTCGGCGAGGACCAACTCTCGAAAGGCTCGTTCGCGGCCGGCCGTAACGCTCTGACTACCCGTTCAGAGAACGTCTCCGTCCGGATGAGCTACGACGTCAAGACCGCCACTGGGTCGACGTACACTGCGGAGTACCAGGGCAGTCTCGACGACTTCTCTCGCGTAACCAACCAGCCCGACCCGTTCGGGGATTCCGTCGATACCTCGCTGAAGTTCCGAATCGACTTCGACGACCCCGAACCGATTACTGAGGCTGAAGAAGACGTTCTCGCCGCCCTCCAGCAGGAGCTCGGTCAAACGAGTATCGACGTGAAGGTTCGTGCTCGGGGCCCGACCGAAATTGCCGCGGAGGTGACTCGATGACACCGCACCTCGACGGTGCAGAATCGGATACGGTCCCGACTACATCTACGCACGGAAGTAGCGTCTACGGCGGGCGTCCAACGTTCGCCCTCAGCCGTCGAGACGACCAAGACGGCGGTGCGGTGACGCTCTACGAACTCCTGCCCAAAGAGCAGGCGAACGCACGTCACGACCGCCTAGAGCGCTGCGGTCGTAACCTCCGAACTGAGTCGTTTGTCGACGTGTTCGGCGATTCAACGGCTGGCCCAGTCGAGCAGTGGGCCTGGGAGGACTGGACGGCTGTGAAGATCGCGCGACTCTCCGGTGGTCGCCTCCGCTCGCTCCTCCCACTGCTCCGCGAGGAACTCGACGCCGTGGGTCTGGATGTTGCGACCGTCACAGGGACCGGCGACGGCGACGTCTTCCTCCCGGAGACTGTCGGCGTTCGTCTCGCACTCGCGTTTCGAGGCATCAAGCCCATCCAGCGGGTCGACCGCATGCGGGCTTTCTGCCGTGGGCTCGCCCGAATGGGCGATGAAGAGTGCTACTACTGGTTCGCGAAGTGTCGTTCCCCGTCGAGTCCGAACGGCGAGAAAGCCCTCCGAACCCTACTAACTGACCACCTATGACGGACCACAACGACGATCTAAAACCGCTCGCAATCGAGGGACAGCTTCCACTGAAAGCAGTAGGAATCGAAAATCTGAAAGAAGAAAATCCGAAGCATATGCCACCAAATCGGTATCTGTTCCCGTGGTATGCTCGGAGGCCTACCCCAGCAGCGCGGCTAGCTGTTCTTGCCTCAGTTTTACCGAAAGGTGTCGATAGTAACGAAATACTGAGTTTGATGCAGATTGAGCCACGTTTCGACATCGATGTTGACCTGGCTGAGTATGTAGAGAGGAAGAAGGCCACTGAAGACGAACGGTCTGGCACCCTTGGTGATCACTACGGTTACCCCCGTCCTTTCGAATCAACGCCCAGTCCGAAGCAGCGGAAAAACCTCCATGAAAAACTTCGAAACCACTGGGACGGAGAGCTTCCGACGGTCTTTGACCCTACAGCAGGCTCCGGGGTTATTCCACTAGAGTCGCTTCGTTATGGCCTCCCCACTACAGCGAATGAACTGAACCCAGTTCCATCACTGATGCTAAAGGTTATTCTCGACTACCCAATCTCCGCGGGAAGCCTAAAGCAAGAGGTTGAGAAATGGGGAGAAGTAGTTAACAATAACGCAGAGGAAGAGCTATCCGAATACTTCCCTAGTGCTGACAATCGTCAGACCCCATCTCATTACATCTCCACATACACTGTTCAATGCCCGAATTGCGGATGTCGGATGCCTCTTACCTCAAAGTGGTGGTTACTAAAGAGGTCTGCCTCAGAGGGAATCGCTGTTCGTCCAAGATACGTTAATGGTGAATTACAATACGACCGGGTTGAGTTACCAGAAGATGTCACAAAGGATGAATTCAATCCGCAGAACGGTCCACGTTCACGGGGAGGGGATACAGAATGTCCCAATTGTGACATTGTGACTGAGAGTTCAGAGATTAAGGATCTCGTTAGTCAAGGAAAATATGAGTACGAGATTCTCGGTGTGAAATACACCACTCCAAATGGTGGGTCTGGATATCGGACTGCGACTCAAACGGACTACGAGGGTTACGAGAAAGCGGTTGAGCGGGTTAACTCAGACTTCGAGCTTCATTCACTACTAGACGAAAAAATCCCCGAAAATGGACAGAAGACATCGGAACCAGCTGGCTACGGGTTCTCTGAATGGCGAGATATGTTCACCCCCCGTCAGTTGGTATCGCATTACGAGTACTGGCAAGCGTTTGAGGACGCCAAAGAAGACATAATTAGAGAATATAGTGAGGAGAAGGCTAAAGCGATAATCGACATACTCTCCCTAACAGGAGGTAAACTAGTCGATCGGAACTCGCGGATGTCTCCATATAATATCCACCGTGGGTATCCTATGCACCTTACCGGCGCTAAAAATCTCAGCCCACAGTGGCTGTTCACTGACAACAACTCCTCGTCAGGGGATCAACAGTACCTCGATATTTTAGATCGGATTCTGGGTTCATACGAAAAGATCGTTTCTTACCTAGAAAAGGTTGATGTGGACCCTGCTGATGTGCTCTCACAGGATGCAGCAAGCCTCTCATTGGAGTCGAATTCAGTTGAGTCAGTTGTGATTGATCCGCCATATTATTCTAGCATCATGTACGCAGAGCTATCAGACATATTCTATGTTTGGCTAAAGAGGTACCTCAACGATGTACATCCCGAATTTTTCTCTGAGGATCTCACTGACAAGGAGGCAGAAGCAGTCGCAAATCCGGGAAAATTCCACGATGTGGCTGGAAATACGTCGAAGAAAGAGCTTGCACGCGACTTCTATGAAGAAAAAATGAGTGATATCTTCTCGGAGCTATATCGAATCGTAAAACCAGGGGGGGTTATGACTGTAATGTTCACTCATAAAGAGACTGATGCTTGGGATACACTAACCCGTTCCCTGATTAATTCCGGATTCACAATTACTTCTACACATCCAATAACGAGTGAGCGCCCTAATAGAGCAGACACCCAAGGAGGAGGTTCAGCCGATAGTACCCTTCTTCTGACTGGTCGAAAGCCACTAGAAGAGCAAGAGGACGCCGAGTCTATGCCTTCCCTATGGAGCGATGTAAAAGCTGAGACCAGAACCGCTGCAAAAGACGCTGCACGAGATCTTATTGACTCCGGAGTTAGCTTAACGAAAACAGACATAATCATCAGTGCCTTCGGTCCAACGCTTAGGGTATTCGCAGAATCACATCCCGTCGTTGACGACGAAGACAACGAAGTTCGTCCTCGTCGGGCCTTGGAAGAAGCACGTGAAGCTGTCACTAAAGTATTGGTTGATGAGTATCTTGAAGCGGAAGGAATAGATGATTTAGATGATATTACAGAGTGGTACGTCCTGAGCTGGCTCGTGCACAGTTCCTCCGTTATTCCCTATGATGAGGGTCGTCAACTCGGACTAGGCATAGGCGTCGATATTGAAGAGATTAAAAGAAGTACCAAAGTTTGGGGGAGAAGTAGTGGCGATATTAGTCTCAATGGCCATCGCGACCGCGTACAGAACATCAACGAGAAGACCGAAGACCGATCCAGCCGCCTTCCGGTAAACCCCGATGACCTCTCGTTCCCGCGTTCGCTGGACGCCGTTCACGCCGCAATGCACGTCTACGACAAGCGCGGCGAGACCGAGACCATCGAGTGGCTTCGGGAACGCAACTTCGACACTGACAGCCAGTTCAAGGCAACGCTGAAGGCGCTGCTTCAAGTACTGCCACACAACCACGACGACTGGGAACTCGCTCGGGACCTCGCTGTCGGTCGGACAAGCGAAGTATTGGATTTAGACTTTAGCCCGAACGTTTTCGCAGAAGACAGCGACGATACGAAACAGAGCGAGCTTGAAGACTACTGACTGTCTGACTTCTCGTCTTCGAAACTCTGCTCGTTTTTCTCTTCCTCACCCGACTCGAGAAGTGCCGGCTGGGAATCCGTAGTAGCAATATCGTCCATGAATTCCGGCATCTCGAGCTCTCCGTCATCAAGTTCGTCCGCATCAATGAGTGGAGATTCGAGCTGCTGTTCGTACTGAGCGCGTTCATTACGATACGTCTCGAAGCGTCGCTGGAGCGGAGAGAGAATCTCTGCATCGGCCGTGAACATACTTAATAGCTGGACCGAGAGTGAATACCACATCGCTGCGAAGACAGGGTTTTCCGCGCGTCCGAGTTCTTCACCTGCGTTCTCAATGAACTGGATGACCCACTCCGAGTCATCTGCTAGGTGGCTCGCAAACTTACCGATCGCATCAAGTATCTCCCAGAAGAGATCATCCTGCATTTGAACGAGTGACGTTCGGACCATCTCGTCTTCACCAGCCTCATCAATCATCGAACCAACCCGCGACTCAAGTGCAGTTTCGACATCGACGTTCTCCTCAAGTGTGTCGAGGAATGTGCGACACTCGGTGAAGAATCCACGCGCAGCCCCTCTATCCAAGCCATAGTTTTTGAAGATGTCGAGAACCGCCCGCTGCTGCTCGCCCTCCTCCTCCTCGCTTGTGGCCTCGCGATACAGCATTGTCCGGCATAAAATTTCGAGTCCGTCTTGGAGCGCCGTACCATCGGGCTCGTCCAAGTGTTCAGTAAATTCGTCTGCCTGAATCTCTTCGAGTACGAATTCGTAAATCTCCCAAGCAGAGGTCTCGAACTCAGCTGGGGCTCGGGAACGAATCTGGCCTCGGAGGAGATTGATATACAAAAGCCCGATACGATAGTCCGCCTCCTCATCCTCGTCGATATCCTGCGCAGCGAACGTCTCATGGAATCGGTCAATCTCCGGAGCCAACAATCGGCTATGATGATCAAGAGGAGAGTAGGGAGCGAAACCCATGACGAAATTCAGACGCTCCCCAGGACCGAATCCAAGTTGGTCGATCTCCGAAGCAAGCTCCGTAGGTGACGGGTTCTCACCGTGGATACGTTCGAGATGGATACCGGCGAACGTGTTATACGCGAATCCTTGGAGGGGTGCCATCTGTGATGTATCCTGTTCTGCGAACGCCTTGTGCGCATAATACTGGAAGGCAGCTCGATGGAGTGTACCTGTATTCTCTGTTCGCTCGTAGAGGAACTCCCGGAACAAGTGATGAACGTCATATACTAACAGTCCAGATTCACCGGAGCGCCCGAGTTCCCGAATAACTGCTTTCTCACGGAGACTCTCAAGCGTCTGGCGAACCTCGCTTCGCGTGAAGTCCTCAAGTACATTCGCACAGATTTCAGCATCCAGTTCGATGAGAGGTGACGTCTGCCGGAGGAACGTCTCCTCGCGTTCGCTAAGTGACTTGAGATATTGCTGTTCGATGTGATAATAGACATCGTCGCGAATCTCGAGCTCCGGCTTGGTATCGGAGGATTCGATGAGAAGCTCGAGATAGTACGGATGACCATCAATCGCAGAATGAATCTCCTCAATACGTGAGGCAGAGATATCCCCGAAAGCATCCTGGAGAATTGAACTCGTCTCCTCCGAATCGTACATCCCGAGTTTTATCGATCGGGCAGCATCCTCATAGGGGATACGCCCTGTGGTTACGAGATGAACCGCGGAACCGAGGCCTTCTGAGAGTTCTCGAAGAAAGTCACGAGTCTGTTCCGGTGATTCAGGAGCGAGCTTGTGAACATCCTTCAAGTAAAGGACAAGGGGATTCCCGTTTGATATCCCCGCGGTAAGATTCTGAAGCTTCTTGATATGCCGAGATCGGTCATCTAACTGTGCGCCGAAAGGTACGGGACCAAACCCAACATTTCCACCAGTAATCTGATTCTTGAATGATTGCACGACACCCGCTGCGTCTCGCGCTTCAGCTAGCAGATCCTGGGCAACGACATCCGGTGTATGTCCTCGTCGAACAGCGAAGCCACGCATTCTGGATCGGTCGGTGAGATCCTCCAGTACGTGGTCGAGGAATCGATTAACCCCGACTCCCGGTTCGCCATAGAGGTGGACAGTTTGTTCTCCCGCATGGATAGCCTCGTGAACAGCATCCAGTTCCTCAGAGCGAACATTCGAGTTCAAGATAGATAGGAAGAAGAGATGCAGTTACAAAAACCTACGACAGGGGTGGGGAGCCTCCGCACGGGTTATATGTGGGTCGGAAGTAAAGAACAAGCACCTATCACGATGCCTACGCTCGATGATCGACCCTGGCAGTCAATATATGAGAGCCAGCCGGCAGAAGCCGGGTCATACCTCGTCAATGAATTCTACATCCCAGCACTTGAGCGGAGCATTCGCTACGATCGTGTCGCCGGATACTTCTCGAGTAGCGCACTCGCTGTCGCGTCCCGCGGCATCGACGCGCTCGTCGAGAACGGTGGCAAGATGCGTCTCGTCGTCGGCGCGGAACTCTACGAAACCGACCGACCAATCCTCGAAGCACTCACGGACGAACTCGGTGACGACCTCGAGGAACTCGACGACGAGCAACTCGATGCTCGCCTCCAACTCCTCGCTCATCACCTCCGCGAGGACCGCCTCACTATCAAAGTCGCCGTGCCTCGCGAGGGCAACTGGGGTATCTTCCATCCGAAACTCGGGATCTTCCACGACGACGCGGACAACACCCTCTCCTTCGAAGGCAGCGTCAACGAGACGGCTGGCGGGTGGGAACGCAACTACGAACGGTTCAAAGTCCACCGCTCGTGGGTTGATGGCCAGACAGGATACGTCGACGGCGACATCGACACCTTCGATCGCCTCTGGAGCGACGACCATCCCTACGTGGAGGTCTACGACCTTCCGGAAGCGATCGAACAGGAACTCATCGAGTGGAAGGCGCCGGACACAGACACGGCCGTCGACGAAGCCATCCAGATTGCACGTGGGGAAGCCCCACCGACCGAACGCGATAAGGCGAACATCATCGCGGACGGCTCCCTCACGCCAGGTGGACTCGCACTCGCCGAGGAGGGAAGCACCATCACGCCGTGGCCCCACCAGCGCGTCGTCTCAGATACACTCGTCAACACCTACCCGAACAGCTTCCTCCTCTGTGACGAGGTTGGCCTCGGGAAGACGATCGAAGCCGGCCTGACCCTCTCCCGCCTCGGCCTCACCGGGGAACTCGAGACCGGCTTGCTCCTTGTCCCTGCAAGCCTCACGATCCAGTGGCAGGAAGAACTCTGGGAGAAGTTCAACATCAACGCCTACCGCTTCGACCGGGGGAGCGGGAACGAGTACGTCTTCCACGACGCATTCGGCCGGGAATACGCACCACCCTCGACGGCCGACCTGGACCTCGACGCCGACCGCCACGAGGAAGCATGGGTCGAGAGTCCGATCTGGCGCTTCCTCCACACCCGACAGAACGACACAGGCCCAACAATCGTCATCATGTCGTGGCACACTGCTCGTCTCGAAGACCGCTGGGACCAGGTGGCCCCCAAGGACGGCGGTCGACCACGAACTCGCGATGAGGTGCCGGCGAGCTGTCGGGGGCGAACACCAACGAACCGTGAGGGCGTATGGGACGCCGTCATCGTCGACGAGGCACACAACGCCCGTTTGGGCAGTAGTTTCTACTCACTCCTCGAACGCCTCCGGGAACACACGCAGACGTACTATCTACTGACTGCGACCCCGATGCAGTTGCATGCAGGCGAGCTCTACGACCTCATGTCGCTACTCGATCTTCCTGGCGACTGGGAGCACAAAGGGCAATTCGTAGAGTTCTTCGAGACACGGCAGGCACTCACGCAGGCCCTCGACGATGAACTCGGCCCAAACGACAGAGGATCGACGAGTGAGGAGTGGTCCGCACAGACGACACTCGAAACGGGCCGGTATCAGGACCGACTCCCGTCTGAACGGACTCTCTCTTCCCGTGTCTTCGATACCGTTGCCGAGACTCTCGAAATCGACGACGAGGACCAATCCCGGAAGATCGCGAAGGATCGCGTCCTCACAACCTGTACACTCGCCGCCGACTACGGCGAACACTACGACGGCTACATTGAGACGTTCCAAACAGCACTCGACGAATACGACGTCGACCCATTCGACGCAAACGAGGACGAGAAGCTCAAGTACCTGCTCTATCCCGAGTGGAAGGCCGAGGAGGAGTGGCTCACCTTCTCACGCGGTGATCGACTGACGGCACTCGACGACCTCTCCGAGTCGGGATGGCGCGTTGTGCAGGACGTCCTCGCCGAGTCAACGCCGGTCGATGCACTCATTCACCGGAACACACGCGATACCCTCCGGAAGTACGAACAGGTCGGCCTGCTCGACGCCACAGTCCCCACCCGTAACCCACAACAGCGCGAAATCGAGTTGACTGAGGCGACGCGCGAGGTGTATGACCGCATCGACGATTACACGAATAAGTTCTACAAACTCGCTCAACAGTCCGACGAAGCCGAGACACGGGCTATCGGGTTCGTGATGACCACCTATCGGCAACGGCTGACGAGTAGCGTCTACGCGATTTCACAGAGTCTCCAGCGACGCCTCGAGACACTCAGAGCCCAACGAACCGTTCTGAAGGGCAAGCAACGGGCTACCGACCGGAATACAGCTGACTCCGAACAGGCAATACTCGACACACTCTCGGAGTACGACCTCGACAATCTCGAGGCACTCGACGAGCTGGAGGGTGACTTCGAAGAGGCTGATCTCGCGGCAGTTGTCCCGAACGTCACCGACGAAGGCATCGATTTGCTCGAGCAAGAAATCGCGGAGTTAGAGTCGTTCGTCGACGATCTTGCACGGATCGACCGCGACCCGAAAATCGGCCAACTCCGAGAGGACCTTGCGAAGCTCGATCGGGATGGACATAATCGGATCATCATCTTCACGCAGTATGCAGACACGATGGACTTCATCCGCAGGGAGCTCATCTCGGTTCACGGGGCGACAGTTGCGACGTACTCGGGCCGCGGCGGTGAGATGTACGACGCCGAAGATGGGACCTGGACGACAGTCGGGAAAGAGCGAGTGAAACGCGAATTCGCCGACGATGACGGACAGGTCGATATTCTCGTCTGTACGGACTCTGCGAGTGAGGGGCTGAACCTTCAGGAGTGTGGCGCACTCATTAACTACGACCTGCCGTGGAATCCGATGCGAGTCGAACAGCGTATCGGACGCATCGACCGGATTGGACAGGAACACGAGGAAGTCGCGATTCTCAACTACAGCTACAAAGATACGGTCGAGACAGATATCTACGAGCGACTGGACGCCCGTATCGGGCTCTTCGAGAACGTCGTCGGCGATATGCAGCCAATCCTCTCGGGTGTGAGTCAGCAGATTCGTGACGCGACGCTCAAAGCCGATCCGGAAGAACGCGACGACGTCGTCGAGCAAGCCGACCGGCAGTTTGCCGACGAGATCGAAGATCAAGAAGCGGGCAATCGTGTGGACGTTGGCGAGTCACTTGCGTCGGTAGACACGCTTGTCGAACAGGACGTCATCGACGAGGCGAAACTCGACGCCTGGCAATCCTACAACCACCCCGATATCGTCGACGTCGGCGATACTGAGTACGAATACGCGTCACCGTATCGAACTCGAAGCCTGCAGGCAGTCCTCGTCGGGAACGAATCCCTCGCCGACTCAGGCATCGTGTTCACCGCCCTGAGCGACGTCGAATCCAACTTCGACGACAGCGAATACGCCGATGAGTTTGCGTTCGGTGAGAGTACATATCGTCTCTCAGTTGACGGGTCACCGATCGATGCACCAGCGCCAGCGGGCGAACAGACCCTTGCGCAGGCTATCGCACCAGGTGCAAAGGAAGTAGCCGTGACGTTCTCTGCAGAGTGTGCCGACGAATTCCCCTCTGTGCATCATCTCGCCCCAGGGAATCCGCTCCTCAGCCAGCTCATCAACATGCTTCGAGAAGCCAGCGAGGAAGCGGAACGATTCGTCCAGCAGACTCAAACTCGGTCAGAGCAGTCCGAACACCCCGTCGTTCGGGGATGGGGCCGCGACGGCGACCTTGGACGGCTGACGAGTGATGGCGAAGTCGTCGAGGATCAGACGATGCAGATCCTACAGTCGTGGTGTGAGACGTTCCTCGAAAATCGCGACCAAACCGCTAATTCGACGTGACTCCCTCCGCGCCGTAAACGGCAGGACACTCTCTTCGAAGCACGCTGCCTTCCCCCGCCTTCAGGCTGGGGGGGATGTTACTCCGAACTCTCCTCAGAATCGTCCCGTGCTTCAGCAATCTCTTTGGCGACGTCTTTTACGTGCTGTTGGTGTGCCGCCGACGTTTGCACACTCTGTGCGGCCTCAAGTTGATCGTTGACGACGATATTTTGCTGTGGCCCCCACTTCTCCGGCGGCTCTGACTTGATGTACTCCACCCAGCGCTTGACCGCCTCGATCCGCTCCTGGCGGTTCTGCTCGTGTTTCGCGTCGAGGGAATCAGGCACGTTTGAGTCGCTCATATTCGTCTTCGACGCCGAGGCGCGTCACCCATTCTTCGAGGCGGGCGACACTAAGGCTTTCCTCGAAGAGCGTGTAGAGGTGGACTGCGTCTTCGAGGTCCTTCTGGGCACCAAGATGGAGTTTGTAGGCGATCTGGAGTTCCAACGGACCAATCGGAATCGTCTCGCCACCGATGCGAGCAGTGATCGCGTTCTTGAGGGACGCACGGTCGAACTCGTCACGTGCGAACTTCACTTCGAGATGGGGGGTTACCTGTTCCTCGGGCGCGACCCAGATGTTGTCACCGTTCGATAGCATCTCGTACATCGAGGAGAGCGGCATTGCTGCACCCCAGAACCCCTCTTCCTTCAGCGTTTCAGCAACATCCTCTGCGGTCTCTTCGTCGATGTTCTCGATGAGGACGTCGACATCTTCCGTTGACCGAGCGCGGCCGGCGAGGATGGAGACATATCCCGCGATGTAGACGTGATCGATGTCGAATCGGTCGAGAATCTCTGAGAACTCAATCGCCAGCTCGTCGAGTTGATTCGGCTCTCGTCCGACGATGAGAGTCTCGTCTCGAAGCTTGATACCGCTCATACAGACATCTCAACGGATAGGTGGATAAATAATCGGGGCAGATACTGGGGTGTCTGTTCCAGTGGAATTTCAAAACTGCTTGGAACGGCGTGCAAGATGTACGCCTTGGCCACAACGGTCTATCCAGTATCGGCGACAAGAAAGTCCGCGTCGACTCCGACGTCGCGGATTGACTGGTCGACCTCGTCGCGGAAGATATCGGCCACCTCGGCGACTAACGACACCCCCTCAGAAGCACCCACTCGCTGACTCGTTCGCTGGACGCGATCACAACGACAGCCGCCGAGGAATACTTCTTTGGCACCCGACATACTCCCCTTGGAGATGTCCCGCTAGGTCTATCTCGCCGCCGCGAGCCAGGGTGGTAGTGCCCGCGGCTATCGCCATCTCCAGAAGACCGTCCAGAGCGCGGTCACCCTTCCGGACTTCGACCAACCCGTCGCCGTCTGGGGCGCACGCCAACCGGGTGCGTGGTCACAGATGGAGGCCGGCGACATCCTCCTCTTTTACACGGGCAATCACCGCTACACCCACGCGGCCACCGTCGTCGATATCGAACAGAATCGCGAACGTGCTCGCGACCTCTGGTCGGCCGACGGATCTCCAGGTACCGACGACGGCACAGGCGAGTGGGAGTATCTCGTCTACCTGCGCGATGTCCGTGAGGTCGACATCAACAGTACGGAACTCCACGACTGGGCAGGCTACGGAATGGACCACCTCGTCCGCTTTCAGTCACTCAACGACCAGGGCCACCACGAGATTCGCGAACGCTACGGCGACGTCGAGACCTACATCGACGCGAAGACGACCAGTGATGGTCCAATCGCCGCCGCGTGGCAGGACTCGATCTTCGACGACATCACGGTCGACGCTGCCGAGTCCGTCCGCGACGTCCACCAGCCACCACGTACCGAACATCGGGTCTCACGGATCATCCGGAATTCCGAGCTCGTCGACCAACTCAAGGCACAGTACGACTACCGCTGTCAGGTATGCGACGAGCAACGGCGCCGCGGCGTCGACGTCTACTACGCCGAGGGCCACCACCTCTACCCACTCGGAGAGGGTGGCCCAGACGAACTCGAGAATCTGCTCGTACTGTGTCCGAATCACCACGCCGACTTCGACTACGGGACGATCGCTGTCGACCCACAATCCTACGAGTTACGGCACTTGTACGAAGACGCCATCGACAATCGGGTACTAACTGTTCGCGGCGACCACGAGGTCGAGCGAGAATTCCTCCAGTATCACGACGAGGAAATCGTCGTGCCGAAGCTGCGGTGATCACTAACTCCGGTGTGGACCGATAGAGATCACCACCGACTGAAGACCAAGCGCTCGAAGGCCCCTACCACCTGATCAAGCACTCGCTTCTGCAACGAGTGTCCGTATCTCTTCCAGTGAGAGCGGCTCTATCTCACGCCGCGTCCCGGTCTCGGTGTACAGTATATTGGCAGTGAGCTCCCGCTCCGGATAGACCTCGCTGGCGACGTGGTAGTAGACGCTCAACTGCTTGCGGTACTCGCCCTCACCATGCCGACCACGGTCCGTCTTGTAGTCGACAATCTCGACGCGATCCGGCGTCACGTGGACGAGGTCGACGACGCCCGAGATGGTCACACGCTCGCCATCGACCGTGAGCGGGAGGTACGCATCCTCCTCGACCACCACCTCGCCATCGAGCCCATCGAGAAACTGCGCGACGTTCTCTTCGTCCCGATTCGACGGGGAGACATCCTCCCCGAGTGCGTACGCCTCGGCGAAGTCGTGGACCTGCGTGCCGAACGCAACCCCACGACCACCCTCCACATCTTCGAAGACGTCGTCGCGCATGAGCGTGTGTGGGGTGTGGCCCGTCGGCCCCTCCGGGACCGGCATCTCGACCTGCAGTGTTGTCTGTGCTGTCGTGTCCTGCGTACGCTCTGTAACCGCTGGCGTAACCGATTCGACGTCGACAGGGAGTTCCTCGATGAAGGTGTTCGGATCCTCGCCCGCCGTGAAGACGACGTGGCTCTCGGCGCGCGTAATCGCGACGTAGAGGAGGCGCCGCTCCTCGTCGTAGTTCCGAGGGACACACTTCCCGAGCACGTCCGCCCGCCAGTTGTCGTAGACGTGGGGCATGCCGTGGGCCTCCTCCGAGTACACCTTCCGCTGACGAAGGCCGACGGGGTCGTCGTAGGTAATCACGCCACTACTACCGCCACCGGGTGGGAAGCTCCCACTGTTCATGTTCGCGAGGATGACGATCGGGTACTCGAGACCCTTCGTCGCGTGAATCGTTTGGACCGTCACCGAGTTCGTCCCCACACCAGCATGCACCTCGTGGGTACTCCCAGCCTCGATGCCGCGTTCGATAAACCGAATTAGGTCGCCTCGCGTCTGTGTCGTAGCGTTATGCACTGACTGGATCGTGTGGAGGACGACGTCCGCAGTCGGCCCGTCGTAGCCGTAGCGAGCGAACACGCGCCGCGCCACGCCGCCGAGCGTCTCCATCTCCTCCAGTTCCGCACGGAACGCGACCATATCCTCGGGGTACGCCTCACTGTCGAAAATCGCGTCAATCTCGTCGAGGGTATAGCCCGCTCGCTCGAGGACGACCGCCCAGCCGCGCTCGGCGTCGGCTTCGAGGATTCGCAGCCAGGCGAGCAGAAGTTTCGCCTGATCCGTCCGGAAGAGTTCGATGCCGCCCTCGTAGGCCATCGGGAGGCCGTACTCCTCGGCGGTCCCGAGCAACTCGCGACCGAAGTCACGAGTGCGCGTCATCACGGCGATGTCGCCGTACTCGGGCAGCCGTAACTCACCGTCTTCGTCCTCGACGCGATACCCCTCGTTCCCGACGATCTCCTGGACCTTCGCGAGCACTGCCTCCTGCTCGTCGTCGCTCTGGATGGCCTCGATGGTGGTATTCTCGTGGTCGGCGTTCGACTCGAGTGAGACAATGCGGTCGTCGATCGCCTCAACATCGACGTCGTCGCGCTTCGCCGCGGGGACGCGCAGGCCGTGTTCGGAGAAATCAAGAATCTCCTGGGTGGAGCGGTAGTTCTCGACGAGTTCGATGGTGGTCACGTCGTTCGTCGGGAACGAGATGCGTTCGTGGTCGCGGTTGAGCTGGTCGACGAACCGATCGAGTCGGTCCTCAAACTCGACGATGTTGTCGACATCGGCGTACTGGAAGCTGTAGATACTCTGCTTCCAGTCCCCAACGACGCAGATGTTGTTCGTGCCCGCGAGCAGGAGTGCGAGTTTGAACTGGATCTCGCTCGAGTCCTGGAACTCGTCAATCATCACGTACTCGAAGGCAACCTCCTCACGCAGGGAGTGGTTCTCACAGAGCAGGACGTACGCGAACAACTGGAGCATCCCGAAGTTCAGGTAGTTGCGCCGCAGCGCAAACTGGAGATACTCGTGATAGACGTCGTGGACGAACTGCTTCAGTTCGCCTCTCTCTTCGTCGAACACCCGCTGGGCAAGTTCGTCCGGGACCTGTTTGCCGCTGCCGCGGATCGCCGACTTCTCGGGTGCCTCCGGCAGGTAGCATTTGTCCTTCCCGTAGCGACCGAGCTTCGAACGAAGCACTGACTGCTTGCTCCCGCCGTTTCGCGGCTCGTTCAGCTCGTCGAACTGCTGTTTGAACACCGCGAAGTCACCATCGAGGTGGCGTTCGCCGTCCCGGTACCACCCCTCGGCGTCGGGGAAGACACCCTTCGCGGCCAGTTGGTTGAGCACATCGAGGAGCTCACCCGGCTCGCCGAGTGCGCGAAAGACGTCGTCGTACTCGGGGTGGTCGTCACTGAAGCGATCGATGAACGCCCCGAACAGCGCCTCCTCGACGAGTTCGTCTTCGACGATGCGGGTCGAGCCCGTGATGCGGTCGTCGATGCCGAGATACGTCGGGGCCGTATGCCCGTGCTCTTCGAGGATGTCGTGACAGAGCGAGTGGAACGTCTTGATCGGCGCGTCAGCGAGTTCGCGCATCCCATACGGGGAGTGCCCGATGATGCGCTCTTTCATCTCGGCCGCCGCGTTATTGGTGAACGTCACCAACAAGACGTCATCCGGAGCAACGTCATCTTGCGAGACGATATTCGCATAGCGACGCGTGACGGTGAACGTCTTGCCCGTTCCGGCGCCAGCGTCGACGAGATAGAGGCCGTCCGTACTGTCGATGAGTTTCTGTTGTTGCTCGTTCGGCTCGAGATCCGTCATCGCTCTCCCTCCAAGAGCAGGTCGCGATTATCCACGTAGCGATAGTTCGGTTCGCCGCCGAGTCCCTCGACGGGGAAGCGTTCCTCACCAGCGCGCCGACGATTCAACTCCGTCAGCCGTTCGTCGATGAACTCCTCGAAGGCATCAAGGTCGTCCTCGAAGAACGTCCGCCCGCGAACGCGTGTCAGCTGGCGCATCGCCTGCTTGCAGCCCTTCTCGACGTACTTGTAATCGCCCACATGCGCTTTCATCTGTGAAGTCAGTGTCTGGCCGAACGTCGAGTCGATGAGTTCGTCGCTGTCGGTCGTGTCCGGAGGGGCTGTCTCGTCGAATACTGCGGCGTAGTCCTCGTAGTCAACCTTCGAGAGCGTCTTCTGGCAGTTGTTCGCACCGTCCTCGACGAGCTCGTCGAAAAACGCCTTCGAGCGTGCGTACTCCTCGAACTGCATCGGGTAGTACGAGACTGTCGTCAGCGTCTCGTCTAGATTGACCTCGCCGGCGACGACGTCGTCGAGTGTCTCCAAGAAGTGGAAGAACGTGAATTCCAACTCCTGATTGGGGACCTGTGAGCGCCAGTGGGTGAGGTAGAGTAGCGCTTGGAAATTCGGCGAGTCACTGGGTGGGTCGAGTGCCGAGTGCTTCACGACTTGGGAGGCACTTTTGCGATGCCCACTTTTGTGGTCGATCAACCGCGACGGCGAGTGCACCAGGTCGATCTTCCCTTTCAGTCCCAGTTCGTCGTTCTCGAACCAGCGTTCGGTAGTCGGTGAATCGACCGGTCTGTCGAAGTGTTCGGCGAAGACGTTCTCCCCCCAATCGCTTGTCGTGGTCAGGAACTCACCGTCGACTGGCGTATTCTCCTCGAAGAATGCGACGATGGTCTCCAGCCCAGCACGATACTTCGTGCGCCGCGTCGCCTCATCGACTGACCGGACGAATGGCCGCGTCTCGTCGAGAATATATTCGACGACCTCCTCGAGAATACCCTCATCAACGAAGCCGGGATGGTTGACGTAGAACTCCGCGAAGTCGTGGAAGAGATTCCCTTCCCTGAAGTAGTCCTTGTCCGGGCTATCGACGAGTCTCCCGAAGAAGTAATCGCGGGGTGAGTTGACGTAGCTTCCGAGACTCGACTGACTGATAGTCGATACCTCGGTCGTGGTAGCGTCGACTGATTCCTTCGTGAACCTGTGGCTCTCACGGCCGAACTGCCGAGTATGTGTCTGCGACTCCAAGTCACTGAAGCGCTCGAACTCCACATCAAGCAGTTCCTCGAAGTAGAAGCATGGCGTCACTGGTGACCCACCCTTCGCGTCCTGTACGAGGTAGTATTGCTTTGCCCCACTCTGGAGGAGGAGCTGAAACTGCTGGATATTGCGCGTATACTGGGCGTCCTGGTCGACCCAGGGCCGTCGCGGCGCCGAGTGTGTCCAGTCTTCATCGAGCCCGAGGAAGAAGACGACCGGGCGGTCGACGTACGCGGCCGACTTTGCGTCGGCAAGCAATACCCCCTCGTTCTCGCGGTCGACGGGCACCTCGTAGCTCTGGAGGTAGAAGACGAGTTGGTCGACGGCGCGCTCGCTCGCGAAGGTGTCGTCGATCCCGAGTGTAGCCAGTTCGTCGCGGAACGTGTTCAGCTGGCAGCCTGCCCGTTCTTCGAACGCAGAGAGTGCGTCGGCGAAGGTTTGGCTCTCGATGCACTCACAGAAATCGACGATCCAGTCGAGTGCGTCGTTCTCGAGTTCGGACAGCCGCTTCTCGTCGTGTTCGACGTCGAGCGAGATGTCGAGACGCGCCAAGAGCGGCCGTATCTCGGCGACGCGCGTGTCGGTCCCGCCATGCGCCATCCTGAGGAGCTGGACAAACGTGCGGTGGTCGGGGTCATCGATGAATCCCGGCCCGCCGTAGAACGGGATCTCTTCGACTTCGAGGGCCGACTCGATGAGTGCAGAGAACTCACTCCCCCGGTCAAGCACGACCGCGACGTCGTCGGCATTTTCTTCGGTGACGGCGTCGACGACAGTGTCGACGATGGCCGTCGACGAGCCGAAGATGTGGAACGGCGGATAGTCGAACTCCTGCCCGCTGAACGTGTCGTAGGTATCGTAGTCCTCGGGGAGGATCGATCGTTCCAGACGAGTTAGTTGGTCGTCGCCGACGACTGCAACATCCTGATCGTCGTCGATACGGAACTCGGTCAGCCGCTGGGACGTCGTATCGAGGTCGGCAATGTACTCGACGGCCTGGCGCGTGGCGTCGTCGACGTAGGCATCGTAGTCGAGGATTGCCCCGAGACGCCCCTGGTGTTCCCAGCACTGCAGGATGTTCCCGATAGCGTAGGCACCACGTTTCCAGTCGAAGTCGGTCTGGTCGACGAGTTCGAGGAAGGCAAGCCGGTCCTCGGACTCCTCTCGGCGACCCGCAGCGAGACGACGTGGAGTGATGGCAAATGGGCCGAGATGTGGCCGATCAATGCGACGGTTCAACGCGCTTGCCAGTGGCGCGTCTGGGACCACAACGAGGTCGTACCCGGCGACTTCCTCATAGAGGTCATCAATCGTCTTAGCCCGGGGAAATGTCACGATGGTAAGAATCGGCTGGCGACTAATAAAGGTTCACAGAGTAATCGTTCGTTACTCAGGAGGGTTGAGGCTGATCTACAGGTGAACAAGACGAGTGTCTTGGGGACTTGTCCCCGAGGTGCTTCACCTGAACCAACCCGCACCACTCCTCGGCGTCCTCCGGGACGAAAGCTTTGTTCGACCGCTTAGCGAACACCCACCAATGACCGACGAGAGCGACGACGAACCGACGGTCCCGATTCACTGCGAAGCGTGTGAGACGACCAGCCGCGTTCCTCTCTCAACCGTCGCCGATACGATCGAGAGCCACAACGAGCGTCTTCACGACGGCGAGGAACGGGCCCAAGTCGACCCCGACGTCGCGGACCAACTGGCCGACCTCATTGCGAAAGACATCGGACTCCTCGACGAATGACGCAAACATACGCCCTCACTGTCGGTCTCGAAGCCCACGAGTACAACGGCGAGTTCTATCTCGTCGGGGAAGGCTACGATACACCGGCCGACGTCCTCGAACACGTCGCCGCAGAGCACCTCTTAGGCATCGCGAGCGCCAGGACCATCGAAGACTACCTCCTGGACGTCCTGAAGCGAGGCGAGAACACGGGCGAAGACGAGTACACCGCCACTGACGTCGACGTCGAGTGCTGGATACACGTCAACGTCCCCTACCAGCGGTTCGCGTTCGGGGTTAGTGACCACGTCTACGAATTCGACGGCGAACCGACCGAGAGCAAAATCGAGTCGATGGTTTCGACGCTCCGCTTGTGAAGTACCTCGGGGACAAGCCCCGAGGCACTTGCCTCGCCCGTAGACGGCCCAGCGACGTACGACCAACCTTTTCTCATCGCGTATCTTCGATCCCAGTACGAGGAATGGGACGAGACGCACCACTCACCGAGACAACGGTGCGACGGCTCGCGCGGTCACAGTCGTACGACCGCGGTGAGAACTACTACGAGCAGGGCGCAGTGTTGGACATCGAGAAGCGAGGTGAGACCCTGCGTGCCGAGGTCGAAGGCAGCCAGTACGAGCCCTACCAGGTGACGGTCGAACTCGGGGACTCCGGAATCGTCGACTCCGAGTGCTCGTGCCCGTACGATCACGGCGGTATCTGCAAACACCGCGTCGCCGTGTTGCTCACCTCTCTTCGCGACCCCGACGCAGTCACCACACACCCGCCCGTCTCCGAACTTCTGGCCGATTGCGACCGGGAGACACTGTACACGGTGCTCGTCGACCTGCTTGACGACCGGCCCGAGCTCGTTGACGACGTCGAGCAACGACTCGCCGAGCAGGGCGTGACCGCGGCCGCGGAGGGCGAGACGGAACCACCAGTGAGCCAAGCGTCGCTGAATCCCGAGCAGGTACGACGCCGCGTCCGTGACCTCCTGGATTTCTCACAGAGCGGTGTGGTGTCCGATCCCCGCGCAGACATGGAACAGCGAGTCGACGACCTCTCCGATCTCGTCGACGACGCGTGGACGCTCGTCGAAGCCGGTGACGGCGACGCCGCGCTCGACGTCCTCAAAGCGATCGCCGAAGAGTTACTAGGCGAGGAGTGGCTTCGTCTCTCGGACGACGACTCGGGCGCGGTGTTCGAGTGTCTCGACGAGTTGGGAGCGGCGTGTAGCGAAGCGGTACTCACGGCCGACCTCGCCGACGACGAACGCGAGGCGTGGGCAGCGCAACTCGATACGTGGGCTGACGAACTCGCGAGCTACACCCGCGAACCGCCGTTTCGTGCCGCGGCGGCCGCGGCCGACCGCGGATGGGACGACGACCGGCTTCAGCGTGTTCTCGACGATACAGAAGACACATCACGTCTGTGGGAGGACGAGAACGGGCGACCGTGGTACGCCGACGACGTCGCGGTCGCGTACCTCGACGTCCTCGAACGAAACGGCCGTACGGACGAATACTTGCGGCTGTCGAAGGCAACCGACCAAACCGAGCAGCACACGACGAAGCTAATCGAGGTCGGACGCGTCGACGACGCCGTCGAATACGCGGTCGAGAATCTCTCGACACCGGATGTGGCGGTCGCCGTGGCCCAAACGCTCGGAGAATGCGACCGGCCGGCCGATGCGATCCGGGTCGCCCGAGAGGGGCTCTCGGACGACGGTCCGAAGAAAGCGGAACTGGCCGCGTGGCTCCGGGAGTTCGCTGCGAACCACGGCGACAACGAGAGTGCAGTCCAGGCGGCGATCACCGCGTTCGACGCCGACCCCTCGTTGACGGCGTATCAGGCCGCCGAAGATGTGGCCGGTGACAGCTGGCCAGCGACTCGCGAGGAACTGCTCGCGTCGCTCGAACAACGACGTCCGGAGCGACCCTCGACCGCACGCGATCACGTCGAAGTGTTCCTCTACGAGAACCGCCTCGACGAGGCCATCAGTATCGCGAACCGATTCGAGCACCACTCGGTCGTCGAGCCAGTGGTCGACGCAGCCATCAAGGACCGACCGCAGTGGGCGATCGACGCCTGCAAAGCGCAGGCGGAACCGATCATCGAAGCGGGGAAATCGGACCAGTACCGCCACGCCGTTCGCTGGCTCGAAAAAGCAGGCAAAGCGGCCCGAGAAGCGGGGACACTCGACGACTGGCACGAGTACGTCGAAACGCTTCGGGAGCGGCACAGTCGCAAGTATAAGCTCGCACCGATGCTGGACGACCTGCTTGCCGACTTCTAATCGGGGACGTACTCACAGCGTTGACTGCTCCCATGACTAGAGTGGTCTGCGTAAGTTCTGGATTCGGTTCTAAACAACCTGCGAGGGCGAGTTCCCCGACCCACCGGGGTCGGGGGTGAAGCCCGACACTCAACTCAGTGTTCTGTCTCCTCGATATACCGTTCAATCACTTTCTCCGACACCGCTCCCGTCGTTCCCACGTAGTACCCAACCTTCCAGAATCCACCGCCCCAGAAATACGACTCCCGAATCTCGGGATACCGTTCCAGTAGGTGTTTTCCTGAGTACGACTTGAACTGCCGAGCAATATCCGCTGGACTGTGTTTCGAATCTGTTTGCACGAACAGGTGTATGTGGTCGTCCGCAATCTCCAACGCCAGAATTTCGTGCTCGAAGTGGTCGGCAGTCTCTGCAAACAACTCTCGCACATCGACCTCCACTACATCGAGAACCGGGTGGCGGTACTTGGGAGACCAGACGAAGTGATACTTGCAGGAACTGACCGAATGTGCGTGACTGCGGTACTCCTCCATCCCTCTTCCCTATATTTATGATAGTCTGGAACGATCGTCAACGTATGGGTGAAGAAGCCACGAAAACGATTCAGACGCGCCTTCACATAGCGTCTGGTGAACGGTCGTGGCTTCACGACGCCCGCCTTGCCTCACGCGAAATTTTCAACGAGACTATCCACCTCAAACAACAGGGGTACAATCGCACCGAGATACAGAAGGAGGTTGACCGCGACGACTTCTTGCGGAACAACAAGTGCGCGGTCGTCGGCAAAGCCCTTCAGACGTGGGACTCCTACCAGTCACTCAAAGAGTGGTGGGAGAATCAAGACGACCCTGATGGCGGCAAGCCGACGCCGCCGAGTACGGACAAATCTGGTGCGTACCCGCTCGTGATGGCGCATACGGAAGGCTATCGCCTCACCGTTGACGACGACACGAACCGCGTCCAGTTTCGCATCAGCCCGAAACCCTACAAGAAGGTGAGAGGCCACCTTCGGGGTGAACCGGACGCGATGGACGAACTTCGAGACGCTCTCGCGTCGGACGAGGTGGATGTGGGGCAGGCCGAACTCCTGTACCGCGATGGCGTGTACTACCTACACGTCACGGTCACACGCGAGTTCGACGTGCCCGAACCCGACACCAGCGACACGCTTGTCGGTGTGGACATCAACGAGCGCAACATCGCTCTCACCGCCCTCGACCGCGAGACGATGCGGACGAAGGGCACGCTCGTCCTCGACTACGGACGAGTCAAGCAGGAACGCCAACGCTACCACACGATCACTACTCGCTGTCAGGAACACGGCAAGACGAGCATCCACCGGAAACTCGGTGACAAGGAAGAACGATTCACCGAGTGGGTGTTGCATCGGCTCTCCCGTGCTGTCGTAGAGTTCGCAGAGCAGTTCTCGAACCCGGTTATCGTGTTCGAGGATATGAGCGGTATCCGCGAGGAAATGCAGTACGGGACGTATATGAACCGCCGGTTGCACAAACTGCCGTTCCACAAGTTCGAGAAGTTCGTCTCGTACAAGGCGACGTGGCGAGAGATTCCGACGGATACAGTGGATGCGTACTATAACTCGAAGACGTGTTCGTGCTGTGGTGAGCGTGGGGATCGGCAGGGAGGTCGGTTCCGCTGTACGAACGACGAGTGTGACGTGGCGCAAGACCACGCTGACCGAAATGCGTCAGTGAACATTGCGTGGCGTGAGAAGGCGAAACTCGACGGTAACACGACGAATTACCGGACTCACAAAACCCAGCCGCAGGTCAGGTTGGTGCGTCTGTCCGGGTCGGGGCGTGTAAGCCACCCAACCTCATCCCGCTCGCTCGCCGAGCAGGGAGTGCTAGCGCACGGCTGAGGGAACCAACAAAAGCCTCGGGCCACCGCGCCCGAGGCTGTTTACCGATGCTGTGAGCCTAGATCATCTCCCTGCAGTCTGTTGATTTCTCGAAATGTAGCGGTGTTCACAGGCGGTACGAGGCGGATGCCCCGACCCTTGAGGTCGGGGAGGAAGCCGACAACCGATGACACAAACCACGCTACGATGGCAGGCCGACTCCTAAACGTATAAGTAACACCGCCCATATATGTGAAAACACAGTGGAATACCGTCGTACCGCCGTCATCAAACTCGACACTCCCGAAGGAGCTGACGCCCCCCTTCGAGAGACGGTCGAGCAGTTCAAACACTGCGCCAACACCGCGAGCGAATGGTGCTGGCACGGCGACGACGGCTACCACGTCACCTCAAAAGCCAAAGCCGAACGCGCCCTCTACGACCAACTCCGCGACGAAACCAACCTCACCGCGAATCTTGTCCAGAAAGGAATTCGCAGGGCGGTTGAGGCCGTCAAAAGTGGAGTCTCGCGTCTCGAACGTGGCGAGAACACGTCACAACCGCACTTTTCTGCCGATAGCGCGGTCTACGACAAGCGGAGCGCGACGTTCCACCGCGACCACGTTTCCCTTTCGACCGTAGAAGGGCGCGTCGAGTGCGATTACGTCCTCCCCGACGACTCGGAGACACCGCCGACGAAGTACGTCTCCGACGAGGACTTCGAGTTTCGGATGGCACACTTACAATATCGAGACGGTGACTGGTATCTCCACGCCTCAATGCGGAAAGTCGAAGCCGACGAGGGAACGTCTGAATCTGAGTCCAAGCACAGAACAGTCCTTGGTGTGGATTTGGGCGTGAACAACCTCGCCGTTGCTTCGACGGGGCGATTCTGGTCGGCAGACGAGTTCAACCACTGGCGTCGAGAGTACGAAAAGCGTCGTGGGTCGCTTCAACAGTGTGGTTCTCGCTACGCCCACGAAAACATCGAGTCAGTCGGACAGAAAGAGTACGGGCGGTTCGAGATACACCTGCACACGGTGGCGAACGAACTTATCGAGGAGGCCGTCGAGAACGACTGTTCGCACATCGTGTTCGAGGAGTTGACCTACATTCGGGAGAACATCCCCGAGGCGACGTGGCAACACATTTGGGCGTTTCGACGCCTCTACGAGTACGTCGACTACAAAGCCAAAGAACACGGCGTCGAAGCCGTGCAGGTTGACCCGCGCAACACGTCGAAGCGGTGTTCGACGTGTGGGTTTACCCACGACGATAACCGGAACGGGGAGTCGTTCGAGTGTCAGCAGTGCGGGTATGAGAACCACGCCGACTACAACGCTTCCAAGAACATCGGTTTGCAGTATCTCCGTCGTCGGCAAAACGCAGACGATGGAGGCGCACCCGTAGATGTGCGCTTGAATCGCGGGACGTTGAACGTGAGCGGGGAGTACGCACCCCCTGCCTCTACCGAGGCATAGAACGGGAGTCCACGCGAAAGCCTCGGGGCTTGACCCCGAGGCGATTTACCAGAGAGCCCAACAGTTTCGCTGATCACTCAAGTCGTGAGAGAAGGTCAAAGGTGGCCGTATCCCTTCCGCTCGAGTTCCTGGTTCAACTCGATGTTCATCGCCTCGACCGTCTCGTCGTCGAAGACCTGCCCGGACGCAGCCGACGCTATCTCGGCGATCTCGGCGTGCCACTCCCGCGCCGCACTCGCAAGGGCCGACAGGAGTTCTTCTTCGGTCTTGTCCTCACCGTCGACTTCCTCGATGATCTCCCAGCCCTGTGGCGAGTTCTCCAAGAGGTAGCCGACGTCGTCGAACTGGATCATGAATCGCTCGGAGACCGCCCCGAAGCCGGTCTCGATACTCAGGAGCACGATGACGTGTGCGACGTCGTCGCGCTCTTCGAGCGCACGGAGGTCGGCGGTCGGAATCGCGGTCTCAGGAAGATCGAGTTTCCGGAGCCGCTCTGGGAGGAGCGGTCCCTCCTTGCCCATGGGCGCGTATTGGTCGACCTGCTCGCCTTTCTCTTCGACCACTTCGGGTGCTCGGTCGTCGGGGTCGTCGTCGATGATTTCCTTGAGAATCGCGTAGAAGCGCCACTCGTCACCGTAGTCGAAGAGGTAGCAAATGCGGTCGTACTGGTCGAGGCCTAGCTGGGCCACCATCTCGCCTACCGTGGTCGTGCCCGCAGTGTACGTCTCCTCGCCGAACCGCATGGGCTGGCCGCTCGGGAGGTCCTCGTACTCTTCCGGGCGCTGGTACTTCACGTCGCTGTCCCAGTAGTCCTCGTCGATACCGAAGAACCAGAGGTGGTCCTGATCAAGGCCCATCGCGGCGTTGATCGTCGCCTGAAACTCGTCGAGCGTGCGGTCGGCACCGACAACGATATCGCGCCACAGCGAGGTCGGGTCGGAGTCGAACTTGACGCGGAACCGGTAGGCCGTCATCCCTGCATCTCCCTCCCCGTGCGGAAGCTCGTGAGTTCGTCGATTCGGTCTTCCAGGTCCTCAATTTCCTGTCTGAGCTCGTCGGTTTGAGCTTCGCTGCTCGCCGCGAGGCGGTCTTTGAGCCCTTGGAGTCGCGACGCTTTTACCTCCTCGTCGACGTCGGCCTTGCGCACGTACTCACTCTCATCGACGTCGTAGACGGCCGACTCGGACAGCCCCGTAACGTCGAGGGCCTCGTCGACCTTCTCGCGGTCGACACTCATGACATGCTCGGGATCGACACCGGCATCTTCCAACACCGCGATGACTTCCTCGTCGTCTTTGAGCGAGCGATTGCGACGGGCGGTGCGCTGGACTGACCCGTACTGTCCGTGGACGGGCTGGTCGTGGTGGAGTCGGTCCAGCAGGACGTCGGCGACGTCCTGCCGGAAGTCATTCGCATCCCGCTGAACATCGGAGAGGAGCGTATAGAGGTTCACCAGTTCGGGGGTGTCCACCTGGCCGAGGTCGGTGACGTCGTGACGTTCGAGCGCGTCGACAAGCAGAAGTGCGTCCGAGTAGACGTCGATCCCGTCGGGCTCTGTTCGGTCGGCCGTCTCGGTAGCTGGTTCGCCGCCGACAAGTTGCGTCCCCGTTGCCTCGTCCATTTCGGTTATCACGCCAGCATCGTCGTCGATCTCGAACCGCGGGTGCAGGCTCAGTACTGCCGGATGCGGATCGGCGTCGGAGGGCAGTCGACTCAGGTCGAACCCGCCCGAAGTATCCTGGATTCGTTGATACAGCGTCTCGAACTGGTCGCGCTGGAGTGGTCGCGTCTCCCCGGAGTCGCTGAACTCGACGACGACGCGGTACTCCTGCACATCGGTAATGCGGAATCGATCGTGAGACAGCGGCGCGATGAGTTCAGCCCCCTCCCCAACTCTGTCGAGCTTATCAAGAAGCGTGTGCCACGTGGCGTTGAAGGGCATACCGACGGTTACGCGTTCTACGGCTAAAACGTCCCGGACACCCGAGCTTGAGGTCGCTCTTCCAATCCGGTGCGCGCTACTGAGACGACGCCAACGCGCATCGAGGAGTTCGAGATACGTGCTATCGTGACTGCTCCCACGACTAACGTCCTGTCTCTTACCCATAAGTCCGGGTGATCTAGAGCAGCAAGTCGACTGCTCTCGGCAGCGACCTGAGACGGGGAGAAACACACGGTGATGCGAACTCCGATCGGCTCCCGGCCACGGGGTGTCCAAATTTCCCAGTCCACGCAACAGGGACCGCTCCGACACGCGATGAACCCGGAGAATTTCGGAAATCTGTTGGTTCTTGTTACTGAGACAGTTCATGCTGGCGACTTGATTTGTGGGTAAGAGACAGGACTGAAGTCGTGGGCCTTCTCCTTGTTGATCGTAAACGACTACGAGAACGACTGCCAGCAGAACGAGTAGGATGGCGCCAGTTAACCTGACGAGGAGATGCAGCCCAGACTATGCGAGTCGTTCGAACTCCTGCTGGAGGTACTCAACAGTGTAATCGTCGTGGTTGATCTGGATCGAGTGGAACTGCTCCGACCGCATTCTGTAGTCGAACTCGACGAGTACGTACGTCGCGGTGTCGCGGGGAAGGAAGTGAATCTCCACCTCCTTGTAGTCGCCATTCTGCGGTTTGAAGACGAATTCTTGATCCACCGGGTAGTTGGCCGTCTCGTCACCCACAGAGATGCGGTCGTTGTCCACGGTCACCTCTTTCAGGTAGTTGCCGGCGTTCTCGACGGCGTCGAGCATCGCCTGAACCGGGGCCGTCGGTTCAACAGAGAGGTAGTCTGTATCGTCAGTATCGATAGCTCGGTCGATCTCCAGATCGGTGTCGATCCAAACCTTCGGACTCCGTCCTCGCTTTGCGTTGATGGTCGTAATCGGTGTCTCATAGGGAATTTGAAGGTCAACCTCGAAGACACGCTGTTCGCCCTCCTCGATTGTGAACGATTCGGCGACGCGCTCTGAAGTCAGCGCATATGTCTCGGTCACGTCGCCGTGTTCCCGCTTCGTCTCGAGTTCGAGTTCGATGCCCCGGATATCCTGGTCTACCTCGCCGCCATCAACAACGACCTGCGTGGACAGCGTTTCACCAGGCTGCACGGTGTCCTGATCAAGTCGCGTATCGACCGTTGCCGCACCGATTTTGACCGACGCTAAGACCTTGTCGAACATGTCTGTCCGTGGATTGACAGGGAGATATCAAGTGTGTTTGGGAGGGACGAATGGCTGTTTTAGCTATTCGGACTTGTTTGGTTGCAGCGCCACACCTCGTCCGTTTGCTCGATCGCCTCGACTACTCGCCGTCGACAGACAATGCAACGACTCCCTGCTCTTGGCCACTAACGTAAACGCGGTCGCCGGCGACTGCTACGTCCCAGGGTGCCATCGGGAGATCGGTTCGCCACCGCAGACGACCGTCCCCGCTCGAAAGTCCCAACAACGATCCCTGGCCTGTGGTCTGTTTTGAATCGAGACCGTATCCGACAACCACCGTATTGTCGCCGACGACGGGGCAACTGACTCTGAACTCTGCAGGCGCCGCCGTCGAGAGATCTCCATCGTCAAGCGACTGCCGAAAGATCCACTCGAGCCCGCCAGTCGAGGCATCCAGCGCGAAGACGACGAAGAGCGCCTTCGATTCGTGGCCCTCACAGACGAACACGCGGTCGCCGTCGGTTGCGACCGAGGAAAACGTGGCAGGACCCGAGCTATCCCATCCCGGGAACTGCCAGGCAACGTCCGTACCTCCGGCAGCCCCGAACGCGAGCGATCGGTGCGTGTCAGTCGACCAGACCACCTGACTCGAGACGGTAACATCGCCATCACGGGCGACGACTGGTCGACCCGGAAGATCCATCGGTGACGCCAACCGGTTGATGGACGGTGATTCATCGAACATCTCCAGCTCGTATATCGATGGCGTGGGCTGACTGTAGCTCGCCCATACACAATCATCGGTCACCGCGAGTCCACCGGGCTCGTCCAACACACGGTTGTCCTCTTGGTCGTGGTTACCGAGATAGAGCCGCCACTGCTCGCGGCCGTCCGATGGTGCGAGTCCGTGAAGTCCGTAGCTGGACTGGATATACACAGTCTCGGGTGTTGCAAGCGGAAGCGGTGAGAACTGCTCTGGTGAATCACTCGAGCGAGTCAGAAACCGGTTGGGAACGGCCTTGGCGACCTGCTCGTAGAGGTTGATCCGCCATCGAACGGTTCCATCCGAGATATCGACAGCGATGACGTCGGTTCCAGAGTCCGTCAGAAAGAGTGTTCCGTCGACGAGACCGCCGAATTGCGGATAGCGATGCCCGTGTGGATATTGGACCTGACGTCGCCAGCGTCGGTCTCCGTCGACTGCGTCGTATGCGTACAAAATGACGTCAGAATCACGAGTGACAGCGCTAACAACTAGGTTAGTCGTAGCTGCGACAACGTCTCCCGTCCTCGCTGTATCGGGGCGACCGTCTCCGTGTTGCTTCTGCCAGGCGACCGTCGGTCGAGTACGCAGTCCACGCGAGGTTCGCGCAGTATTCGAGAGATCCGCCCGTGGGAATCGCCACTCGTCGGCAGGCGGTTCCCACGACGTACCGATCGACTCGGGCGGACGCTCGGTCGGACTGGACAAACCGAGTTCGGCACAGCCTGCAAGGCTGGTCGTTGCAGCGATCCCGGACATCTGGAGGGCCGTACGGCGCGTGATAGGGACCATGGTGTCCATATTCTGTGGGATTGGTGAAAAGGTTCAGCCTGCTCACCGGATTCGTACTCGTTCTTACCGGGCTTGATATTGGCAGGATGGCTACATTTCACTCGAATCGGTTTGCGTAGTATGGTCTACGTAGTGGCTCACATTCTTTAATAAGAGGAGCATCAGCCAAGGGTTAACCGAGCTGTGGGCAACTGGCCGTTACCAGGTTGTCCGGAACTCCGCCGTGCCGGTCGTCGGCGTCGTATAGGTGTGGTTCGACCCACTCTCCCAGGTCACATTCCCAGAGCTATCCTCCTTGATGAACTTGAATTCGATGTCCTGACCAGCTGGCACATTCACGTCGTAGTACCATGTGGGGTAGGAGTACTCGACTTGATTGAAGAATGGGCCGACGGCTCTCGAGGTATCCCAGTTCCCGAGCTCGTGAACATTACCCGTGAGGTAGACGTTTTCGCCAGTCTCCGTCGTCGCATCGTCAACAATGAAACGTACGGTGACCTGCTCACCGGAAAGTACCTCGAAGCCGTTGAATGCGGTGCTCGTCGTGCCTGACGAGCTTTCAACGGTAACGTCGTAGAACCCACCCGCTACAGAGGGGATAGTCACGTCGATGCGGTCATCACTCCACGTCTGTACGGTCCCCTGTGTGGAACCGAACCGGACGGTCCCCTGTGTAGAACCGAATCCTTCGCCGCCGAGTGTAACCGTCGTTCCGGGCGTCCCGATGGTCGGACCGACGTGTCCGAGGGTTGGCGTCGTGGTGTCGCCGCGGTGGGCCCACACCGAGACAGTGTGTGGACCGAACGAGAATTGATCAATAGACCCATCGTCGTTCACGCTGACGGTCCATCCATTTACTTCGCCGTCGAGCACGTCGGCATAAGAACCGCCAGGAAGGGATGTCTGTAGGGTATTGATGTCGTACCATGTATCTTGACTGCGGTTGACGGCAACGACAACGGCGTTGTCACCGAACTCGCGTTCGTAGATGTATACATCTCCGTTTATCCAGCGCTGCTGGGTATCTCCATACGCGATAGCTGGGTTCGACTGACGGAGTGCGGCGAGCTTTGAGATGACTGCATACGCCGTTGTGGACGTATCGAACGACGTCATGGACTTTCGATTTTCTGGATTCCCTGACTCGTTCGCGCCCGTCATGTACTGTTCAGTCCCATAGTAGACAGCTGGTGTTCCTCGTGAAGTGAGAAGAACGGCGAGCGCGATATCTGTCATCGTTGTGCTCGCAGACGCCGTCGTGAACCGATCCATATCGTGGTTGTCGAGGAACGGTACTTGGCTCGTGACCTGCTGGTGCTCCGACTTAGTCTCCTGAATCACGTTGTGGAGTCCATTGAAGTCGTCCGTCCTGTCACGAAGGACATCTCGTATTTTCTGTCCGAACCGGAAGTCAAGAAGATTCATCCCGCTATCGTTTGAGAATTCGTAGTAGCGCTGGCTCGTCTGACCGGATCCGAGGAACCACTCGCCGAACGTAAACACGGGCGCGTGGTTGTAGATAGTTTCCATCATGACCTTCTGCCATTTCGGCGGCATGTGCTTGACAGCATCCACCCGAATACCGTCCACTCCGAGATCCAACCACTTCGTGATAGCTTCCTTGAGGTACTGGTCAATGTACGTCTCTGAGACGTCAAGATCGGCGAGATCGTAGAGATTCCTGTAGATACCATCCTCGTATGAGGAGAAGTCTGTTCCGCCGTTGTGACGGAAGTAGTTGTTCGGGTCGTTATCGTAGTCGGCGACGAACGAACCGTTGTCGTACAGCGCACCCTCCTCCATGAACCCGTCACCATCTGTCTCGGACGCTGGGTTCGAGTGATTCGGCACAAAGTCGATAATAATCTTAATATCGTTGTCGTGAGCGACGGAGACGAGTTCCTTGAAGTCGCTCATATCCCCGAAATACGGGTTCGGTTTCTTCAGGTCGCGGATCCAGAACCCGTGGTATGCTGCGGAGTCGTAGTCGGGGTGGATTTCGTAGACGTTCTCGAAGGGTGGCGATATCCAGAGCGCGGTCACACCGAGGTTAGTGAGATAGCCATCCTGAATCCGCTGAATAATACCCCGCCAGTCCCCACCGTGGTACTTCGTAAGGTTACTCGGGTCGTACAGCTCACCGTCCGGGTTGTTCGAAGTGTCTCCGTCTTGGAAGCGGTCGGTCAGAATTTGGTAGATGACGTCATCCGTGTAGTCAACGGAACTGCCTAGACCACCAGTAACCGCTCGCGCCTCCTGACCAGCGAATTGGAGGCCAGCAGCAGCCTGTGTCGCGCCAATAGTTCCGAGACCGAGCGCCTTGAGGACGTCACGTCGAGTGGTATCTTCTGGCATGCGCTAGAACGAGTGAAGTGATTTTGAATAAAACTTTTCCAAGAATTGGGATAGGTGCCTACTTCCACGACTCAGACCTCCGGCTACTGAACTAATGGGGTGCGAAAAACACGGTGGTGGAGCTTGCTACTCCCGGTAGAGAGTGAGTTCGTCCGCCTCGATATCCTCGATGAACGCACCCTCGCCGCCGACAGTGTACTCGCCGTCCTCGGTTTCGACGACGAGTGAATGCTCAACCGGGAAGGAGTTGTTCGTCGGTTTCACGAGCCCCTGACGGACCCCCGTGACGACGCCATCGAACGAGGTCTCACCATCGTCGACAAAGCGACCACGGCCACGTGCCCGAAGATCGTCGCCATCCTTCAGATGGAGGGTCGCGGCGAGCACCGCGTGCCGGAAGTTCCGGTAAGACACGGGGAGCTTGGGCGGATCGACGACGTACAGTTCCTCGGCGGGTGGCCAGTAGTTCCCGAAGAACGACCCGACGATGACGGGGCCGAGTTCCTCCTGAACGAACGCGATCGCGCGCGTATCCGAGTTCGTACGAAGGACGATATCCGGCGGTGCGACGAGTCCAGACTGGGAGTCTGCCGTCACCATCGTCGGCATTGCCTGGCTCCAGGCACGCGCGACTGTCGATACACCAGCGACGTCCGGTACGTCCGCGGGGTCGTCGACGTCGGATAAGAGCAAGACGACGAACACACCACGGTGTACTGCAGATCGGAGGGCGTCGCGCACGCTGTCCAGCCGAGATGCCGGGATAGCGAGTGTGAGCTCTCTGGTCGCCCGATCGATAAGCTGCTCGACGCGCTTGATGACGGTTGCACGCGCCTTGATAACCTCAAAGTCGTCCTCTGTGGGCTGTGTAGCGGAGAACCGCTCCTCGAGGGCAGGGCCCATGGCGTCGAGTTGATTCTCGAGTTGGTCGACGACTTTCTCTGGTGGGTTCGCACGGATCGTCGTCGGGACGAGGTGGTCATTTACCTGGACGAATCCCCGCTCCTCAAGGTCCTCACTGAGGCTATAGACGTAGCGCTTCGAGACGCCGGCGTCCTCTGCGATAGTGGCGGCCTCTGCCTCCCCATGATTGAGTATCGTGAGGTAGGTGTCGATCTCCTTTTCAGAGAGGCCAAATCGGCCGAGGAGCTCGGCGAGTTCTGCGTCATTCATCGTCTCCTAGTGAATTCTGGGGCCTGCGCGCATTTAACGTCTCGCGTGCAGAACGGCAGCGTCATGTACGCGTAGCGACTCGTCGGCGCCGACCTGGCTCCCGGTGAGCAGGTCGGTCGTCGCCACGGACTCGTCGACGGTGACGGTCGCAGGCTGACTTGCGAAGTTGAGCACGACGACGACGCGGTCGTCATCATCATCGCGTGCGAATGCGACCACTCGATCGTCGTCCGGCCCGTCCTCGACACTGTACGAAATGCGCTCGACGGACCCATGCTTCAGGACGGAATGGTCGTTCCGTGCCGCCGTGAGCTGGCGGTGATACGCAGTCAAATCGCTGTCGCCATCGTGCCACTGCATCTTCCCGCGGTACTCCGTCATGCCACGCTCCTGTCCGTAGTAGATCATCGGCGCACCAGGAAGGGTGAACGTCGCCGCGGCGGCCGCGCGAAGCGAACCCTCGTCACACTCGTCAAGGTAGCGGTCTTCGTCGTGGTTCTCGACGTACCGCATGTGGACAGAGTGGTCCGGGAACCCCATGCGCTTGGACGCATCGAGTGCATCGAAGACTGCGTCTGCGGATGCCTCCTCGTTTCCGATGTCGCGGAGCGTGTGGTAGAGCGAGGTATCGTAGTGGACGGTGAACTCACCCTCGTGATAGAACGGGTCGCGAGGAACAGTTTCGTCGAGTAGGAGGAAGTCCTCGGGTGTGCGGTCGGCGACTTCCTTCCAGAACCCGTGGGGGACACCCCACGCGACGTCACAGCGGAACCCGTCGACGACACCCGCCCACTCGTCGACGACGTCGAGAAGGAACTCGCGTACGGCGAGTGTTCCGAAGTTCAGGTTCGGAATGTGCGTCCAATCGAAGTAGTACTCCGCGCCGACGGGAGAGTCCTCATCGGGCACGTAGAAGTCATCGTATGCAGGGACGTCACCCGCGAAGTGGTGGAAGAACGGGTGGTCGCGGGACGTGTGATTGATGACGAGGTCAAAGACTACGCGGATGCCCGCGTCGTGACAAGCGTCGACGAAGGACTCGAACTCTGCACGCGTCCCGAGGTCAGACGCCGTCGAAAAGTAATCCGTGATGTGGTAGCCGTGGGTGGTCGGACTCTCGAGGACGGGCGTAAGCCAGACACAGTCGACACCGAGGGAGTCGATGTACGGAACGCGGCGTTCCAGTTCGCGAAACGTCGTGTCCGGGGTTTCTCCAGCAAACGACCGCACGAAGATTTCGTAGACCGTCGGTGCCGTCGCCCAGTCCGGGCCGTCGTTCGGCCGGTGGACATCTACACGATCGTCCTCGACCTGCACATCGACGTAGTCGGAAACTCCGTAGCGTTCCGCGACTGGGACAGCGTGCACGCGTACGCGCTCAGAGATTTCACTAAGAGGGATACGAGCACTCGTGCCGTCGACATCGAGAGCGGCATCCACGTCGTCGCGGTCACGGTCATCAAGGTAGAACTCGACGTCGGGTGTCGAGCCGTTCGGCGCAGCCGACGGCGTGGCTTCGACAAGGAGATCGCCGTCGTCGACAGTCGCATCGACACGGAGACGGGGTCGGCCGGGCCCCTCGACGGTGGTCGTCCCCCAGACGGACTGGTGGATGTCGTCGTTCGCGCAGAAGTTGTAGTGCTGTTCGCCAGGTGGGAGCTGTTTCTCGAGAACGTACGTGTCGCCCTCTCGGTGCGCATAGTCCCGTCCGATGACTTGCTCGTTCCAGGGACCGATGACGGCGACGGAATCGAGATCCTCTTCTGGAACAGGAAGGTCGGCAGCCGCGACCTCAAAGCGTGCGGTGACACGCTCATCGGGGAAGACGCGGACTGTCTGTTTGTACGTCCCGTCTGACGACTCCAGTTGGAAGCGGTACGTGCCCGGCGTATCGGGCGAGACGGTAACCACGGGGTCGTCAGGGACAGTGACAGCGTCTGCATCGGGGCCGTCAACGAGCGACCACGTGTAACTCGTGTCGGGTGCTGGGTCACGAGGGGCAAGTTCGACTGATTCACCGACGGAAACGAACCGAGGGGGGCCCGGTTGGTGCATACGTCACCGTGCTGATGCCGGTTACTTCAATATTCCCCTCTCAGTAGAATCTGTGAATTAGTATTATACCAAATTTTATCGGGCTGTGCTTCATCCCCTCCATCATGCGATTGCATGACGCTCTTGACGACTACAAACGCCGCCGTGATGACTCACGGGCGTTCGCCGGCGAACGTAGAACTACCACCGGCCGGTTCACGGGAACGGACGGCCGACTCGTCCATGTCGCCCTCGACGGCAGTCTCCGCGACTTCAGTTATTCACTCACTGGGCAGAACGGTATCGAACGTTCTCGATTCGGCGTCCGTGTCGACGGCAATCTGGACTGGTTCGATGCCGACAACGCCACCCAGTCGTACGACGCGGCCACTTCCCTCGTCGTCACCGACCACGAAGCCGCTGACGTAACCCAGTACGACCTCACGGTCGAGGACGCCCACCTCACACACGTCGAGGCCTCGGACGCCGACGAGCTCGTCGTGTACGTTGCGTTCGGCCCCGATCGTCAGGAGGCACAGCTCAGCCAACTCCGCTACGACGACGCAGTCGAGGTGTACCACGACCGAGAGCACGACTTCCTCGGCGCCGATTCATCGTTCTCGTCGCTGGCCGGCGAGCCTCTGCTCCCCTTCGCCGATATCCTCGCCGCCGACCCCATCGAAGAACCGCGTGCGACTCTTGGCGACCGCTACGAAGCTGATCGACTCAGCGGCGAGTTCGTCGTCGGCATTCCCTTCACAGACGGCTCCGTAACCGTTGCTACCCTCCTGACCAACCGTCGAGAGACCACCCGTGAGGCCGCCCGCACTCGACTCGACGATCTTCTCGAGACTTACGACTCTCCGGACGCCCTCCGCGAGGCTGCCGAACACCGCGCCACTACTGCCGACGACCTTCCCGAACAGACACGCGCTGCCGTCACTGCCGACCTTCGCGTCCTCGATCTCCTTTCCGCAGACTCCGGGGCCCGTATCGCCGGTCCCGACTTCGATCCGTTTTACGTCCACTCTGGAGGTTATGGCTACACCTGGTTTCGAGATGACGCCGAGATCGCGTCGTTCCTCTATGACGCTGACGAGGCTCTCTCCCTTGACCTCGCCGACCGTCACGCCGCTAGCGCGCGCTTTTACTGCAATACGCAACGATCCGACGGCTCGTGGCCACACCGTGTCTGGCCGCGCAACCATGCGCTCGCACCTGGCTGGGCGAATGGTCGCCTCGAAGCCGGCAGCGATGTCGACTACCAAGCCGACCAGACAGGCAGCGTCATCGCATTCCTTGCCGACTACCGCACTGACGCGCCCTCCGGCCTCCGCGAACGAATCGACGAGACGCTCGAACGCGCACTCGACGGTCTCGACGCCACACTTGCCCCCGACGGCCGACCCGTTGCCTGCCAGAACGCGTGGGAGGACACTACAGGACGATTCACGCACACAGCCGCGACGTTTCTCGAAGCGTACGCTACGCTCGCGACCGTTGACGCTCCCGGAATCGATACCGAACATGCACGCGAGCAGGCACACCGCGTCTACAACGCCATCGACGACCTCTGGTGTTCGAACCGTGGCGTCTACGCATTCCGCGAACACGACGGCAAACTCGACGACCGCTATGACTCCGCATCCCTCGCGCTTGCTGCCGCACACCGAGCGTATGATCGCCTTGCCTCCGTTGATTCTGACCGCCGCGATCGTCTCGTCTCTCACGTCGAAGGTGTCTGCGAGGGGCTGTGGCGAGAGACCGACGCCATTCGTGGGCTGATGCGATACGAGGGCGACGATTGGCGACAAGGCGAGCAGGAGTCCCCGAAGGTGTGGACCGTCTCGACGGCGTGGGGAGCTCATGCTGCCGCCGAACTCTCCCTGCTCCTTGATGCCTATGACGACCCGCGAGCGACTACAGTTGCCTCGCGCTCGCGGACACTCCTCGACACAATTTCGCCGGATAATGAGCTCATCGCGCCCACCGGCTATCTCCCGGAACAGCTGTTTGACGATGGCACACCGGACAGTGCGACGCCGCTCGGCTGGCCACACGCAATCCGTACTGCAACGCTCGCGTTACATGCGGAAAACGAGGTACTTCAGACCGAGGGCATCGACGTCGCCGTGACGTCTTCGGAACCGCTGGACTGAGTGACAGCCTCCCCGGTCTTTTCGTCGAACAGGTGAACAGCCTCTTCAGGGAATGTGACTGCGACCGTCTCGCCGACTTCGGGGGTGACGTTGGCGGGGACGCGCGCGATGAAGTTCTCTCCAACGTCGAGGTAGAGGTAGTTGTCTGATCCGACCGGTTCGAGGACTTCAACTTGGGCCGTAACGGTGTTCGTCGCTCCAGGGTCGGCGACGGCAACGTCTTCCGGACGAACACCGAGGGTGTAGTCGCCGGCTGGGACGTTTGCGTCCTGAAGCGTATAGTTGAACGAGGGTGCCTCAAGCGAGACGCCACCGTCGGCGCTCGCGTTCGCAGTGACATTGAGGAAGTTCATCGAGGGACTGCCGACGAATCCGGCGACAAACCGGTTCGCGGGGTGCTCGTACACATGTGTGGGTGCACCGACCTGCTGGAGTTCGCCGCCGTCGAGGATGACCATCCGGTCGCCCATCGTCATCGCCTCCTCTTGGTCGTGGGTGACATAGATGGCAGTGATGTCGAGTTCCTCTTGGAGGCGCTGTATCTCAGTCCGCATCGTCGTGCGAAGCTTCGCGTCCAGGTTAGAGAGGGGTTCGTCGAAGAGGAAGACATCGGGCTCGCGGACGATCGCGCGTCCAAGCGCAACACGCTGTTTCTGCCCACCGGAGAGCTCGTCGGGTCGGTCGTCGAGCAGCTCTTCGATGTCCATCATCTCAGCGGTTTCGCGGACGCGAGCACGCCGCTCCTCCCGCGTGAGGTCGGTACTCATGCGGAGACCGAACTCCATGTTCTCAAGGACGGTCTTGTGAGGGTAGAGCGCATAGTTCTGGAACACCATCGCGACGTCGCGCTCACGGGCGTGCATATCGGTTACGTCCTTTCCTCCGATATCGATACGGCCGCTGGTGGGTCGTTCGAGGCCCGCGATCATACGGAGCGTCGTGGACTTCCCACAGCCACTCGGGCCGACGACGGTGACGAACTCTCCGTCCTCGATGTCGACGGAGAGGCCGTCGACAGCGACGATCTGTCCGCTGTCGAACTCCTTGCGCAGGTCGTCCAATCGAACTGTTGCCATACCCCTATGTGGGCAGGTGCCGAAGTATAGTTCTTTCCCAAGAGTCTGCACAAGTGAGGTACTATTTCGTCATTGATTTTCTTCCCGCACCGCTAATTCTATATAGGTAGTTATCATGCGACATGGTACTGCTGAAGAGTTCGACTCACGGACGGGCCGGGGATCGCCTTCATACCGGCACCCTTCACCTAGCGACCCCAACTGCTGAAAATTAGATTCTCCGGTAGATTTAAATCTGTGATGAATAATTTATTCAACGTTGCCCATGACAATGGATCGCAGATCGATGCTCCGGAAATTCGGCAGCGCAGGCGTTCTTGCGGCCATCGCTGGCTGTGCTAGCGTCCAGAAACAGGCCACAACCACGGCCGCGGGCGGTGGCGGCGGCTCCGACGGCGCCGACACCACTAGCACCATCGAGGGTGGAAAGGCCACCGCGTGGGTCGCCCGTCCGTCTGCCGAGGAGAAGTCCATCAAACAGAACATCGACCAATTCAATGGTCAGTCACCCCATACGCTGGAAATGTCCGACATCTCTGATCTCGGGAAGAAGACTTCCAGTGCCATCCCCGCTGGTCAAGGACCCCACACGTTCGAGTGGGCACACGACTGGATTGGCGACTATTACCAGAGCGGCTTCCTCGCTGACCAGAGTGGGAAACTCGACGTCAGCCTTGATACGTTCACGGACGCCGCCGCGCAAGCCGTCCAGTTCGACGGGGCCACCCTCGGACTCCCCACATCCGCAGAGACTGTCGCTCTCCTCTACAACAAGGAATACGTCGACTCTCCGCCCAAGACGGTGTCCGAAATGGTGGACATCATGTCCGAACACCACGATCCAGCCAACGGTACCTACGGCCTCAGTTATCCCCTCACTCCGTACTTCATCAGCGGCTGGGCACAGGCGTACGGTGGCTACTACTTCGATCCTGACAAGGACCCCATGCTCGGCCTCTCCAAACCCGAGACCATCAAGGGGTTCAATCTCGTCGCGGACACCTTCACGAAGTACATGCCTGAGGACACCACGTACGGCCCACAGGCATCTGTCTTCTCCACCGGGAACGCTCCCCTCGCCATCAACGGCCCCTGGTACCTCGCTACCCTTCGCGAGAAGAATCTCGACTTCGGCGTCGCTGAACTTCCTACACCCGACGGTGGCACTCCAACTCCCTACACGGGCATCCAGCTCTGGTACTTCTCCAAGAAGATGCAGAAGGATACGCCAGCAACGAATGCTGCCCGCTCGTTCATCGAGTGGTACGCTACGAACACCGATCTCCTCCTCGAGATCGCAGAGAAACACGGCTTCATCCCAGTCCACGAGGATCTCGCGGGCAGCGACGAGCTCCCTGCGAACGTCAAAGGGTTCTCTGAAGCCGCTCGCCAGGGGATCCCGATGCCCACTCACCCGAAGGTGAAAGCCGTCTGGGACCCCGTGAAGAACGCGTTCAAGACTGCGCTCAACGGCGACGAGTCCATGGAGAGCGCCATGGCAGGTGCTGAGGAGACAATCCGCTCACGGTGGGAAAGCTAGGGCAATGAGCACGGTTTCCCGAATCAGCCAGCGGTTTGAGGACTCCCCGCTCGTCGAACGGAGAGACGTATCGCTCCTCCTCGTTCTTCCAGGGCTGTTCTTCTTCTCCGCGTTCATGTTCTTCCCGATGCTCTACCTCATCGGGATTTCATTCACGAACGCCAGCCCTGCGAACCTCTTCACTGGGGGAAGCTTCCTCACCTTCGGGGATGCAACGTTCGTCGGCATCCGTAACTATGTCTCCGTCCTCACAGACGGGGCATTTTGGAACTCCTTTGCCACCACCTGGCTATACGTCGCAACGAGCGTCGTGTTGAAGATTGGTCTCGGTCTCCTCACCGCACTCGTCGTTACCGGCAAGCACGTCCGCGGGAAACGCTGGATGCGCGCGCTCATCATCCTCCCGATGGGGCTTCCCGCCATCTTCACGGTCACTGTCTGGCGTGGGATCTTCACGTCTGCTCAGTTCGGCCTTGCTAACCAACTACTCGGTGCGCTCGGCTTCGAGTCGGTCGCGTGGCTCCAACAACGCTGGCTCGCGTTCTTCGCGTATAACATCACGGAGATGTGGCTCGCATATCCGTTTATGGTCATCATCACCGTGAGTGCGCTCCAAGACGTCGACGAGAACCTACACGACGCCGCGAAGGTCGATGGAGCTGGCTACTTCGCCCGCCTTCGGCACATTACACTCCCCAGCATCAAACGACCAGTGCTGTTTGCATCGATCCTCACGGCAGCTGCATCCTTCCAGCAATTCCTCATTCCGTACGTGTTCAACGAGGGGGGCCCTGGCCGCACGAACGAACTCCTCATCGTATACGGATTCCGTGAGGCATTCGCGCTCTCCGAATACGGTCAAGGTGCCGCTATCATGGTCATCACAGTGTTGTTCATTGGCATGTTTATGTGGGTGAACGTGAAGAAGGGACGTCTCGCCGACGGGGTGGACGGATGAGCCTGCTCCGCTCGATCCGCCGGAGCGTTACGGAGGACGTCGTCCGTATCGCGAAGACACCCGGACAAACTGCCCGTAACATCCACTACACCGCCCGTGGTGTGTATCACGGCGAGATCCCTGCACGCCGCCTCGCCCGGACGCTCCTCTCGACAACCGGCGCTGTCGTCCTGGTCATGGCGTTACTCTTCCCGATTTATTGGATCCTTCTCTCTGCATTCTCGGGAACTGGCGGGTCCATCTACGCATCGGGGGGATTCCACCTCTTACCCCAAGAGCCGTCACTGAAGCCGATCTTGTGGGTTATCGGCAATCTCGGAATTCCCGGATATGTCGTCTCTGTCTCGATCCCGCTCACCGACCTCGTGGTTGTGTTCAACACTCCAGAGGTCCAACTCCTCGACGTCAGTCAGTATGGCGTCGAAAATCCCTCGGACTTCAAGAAATACCTTTGGAACAGCCTCACAGTCGCCATCCCGACGGTCATCCTCGCGATGTGCCTCATCGTTCCGGGCGCGTATGCGCTCTCGCGTCGTGAGTTCATCTTCCGTCGGAAACTCCTCTTCGGATACGTTCTATTCACGCAGGTGGGTGGTGGACTCGGAATCGCGGCGCTCATCGCACTGTACGCCATGTTCGTGCAGGTTGGCCTGAACAACAACAAGCTCGCACTCGCTGCCTACTACGCAGCGACCGCTGTGCCCTTCAACACCTGGCTGTTGAAGACCTATATGGATGGCATCCCGGTCTCCTACGAGGAGGCCGCGGTCGTCGATGGTGCTCCACCGTGGAAGGTTGTCACGGAGGTGATCCTTCCACTCTCAACTGCGGGTCTCGCGACTGTGTTCATCTTCACGTTCCTCACCGGATGGACGGAGTTTGTCGTCGCTCAGACCTTGCTCTCGACGGACAACTACACGCTCCCTGTGGGCCTGTACGCGCTCGTCAACGAGTACTCCATCCCGTGGGCTCGCTTCGCGGCATTCGCGCTCATCTTCGCGTCACCAATTGTCGTCATCTACCTGTTCGCCCAGCGCTACATTGAGGGCGGACTCTCCTTTGGTGGTATGGAGGGGTAGTCCCTTCCCATCAGAAGAATTCGGCCGTCGCGATCCACACACCACCCGAACACTTCTTGGCCCCCCTCCAGTAGCGCCAGTATGGCCGACCCAGCCGTCGCCGACGCGAGCGTCCGGGGGATGGTCGACAACCTCCGTCCGGCGTGGCACGTCGAGACGATCGAGCGGGCACCACACGGCACGGACTTCGTCGCGATCCTCGACATTCGTACGCCGGCTGGCCCCAAGCAGGCGGTACTGAAGGCGACGACAGCCGACCTCGTCGACCCCGTCGTTGCACGGGCGGAACCACGCCTCCTCACCCTCCTCGACAACGAAACTTCGATTCCGGTCCCGACAGTGTATGGGAGCTGCGATGCCCACCCCGAGTATCCCGCACCGTTCACCGTTCCGACTTTCAGTAGCTTTCAGTAGTACACCGTAAGAAACGGGTACACTGTTGGACGGCTGGGCCACGTCCATCGCTACTATCCGCGTTCGACTCGGGCAGGGCGACAGCGGGCGCTATGACAGCCGACCCACCACCAGCGGTCGCCCCTGCCTGTTCGGGTTCGTAGGCAACGATCCCAGTCCCGAACGTGAGCCGCGTGCCAGCGGAACGGCCAGCTATAGTAGAATTCAGAAGTCTTTGTAGTGGCACCTGCCGAAGACTGGTGTGTCTCGTTAGTTCTCGACGATCTGGTGAGAGATGTGAGCAGATACTTCTGGGGATTACTATAGCACGATTTCGGAATCCCCCATATAGGAGGACGTGAAACCGTGGTCTAGCTCGTCCGTTTCGCTGAAGAACACGCGAGCCACGTTCAGTGCCCCGATGTAGTCGCGGTCACCCTCAAAGCTACACCGTGCGTTATCACACCGGAAATGGCCACCCCACCACAGTTCCTAATGATGGTCGGGCGACTTACAGGTGTGACCGGCCGACCCACACCGGGGGCATGACCGACTCGTCCCCTCTGGATAGACTCGCTCGACACCGATGCCAGCACACTCTGCCCGATACTTGATGTTCTCGATTATGTCCCGCCGCGCCCACGACGACAACTCCCACGACAACGTGCCTTCATCGCTCGGTGGTGACAGCGAGCGCAAGTCCTCGTGAACAATCGCGTCCACGTCGTACAGGAGTGCGAGTGCGAGGACTTGGTTGGCTACATCGTGTGTCAGTTGCTCGCGCTTGTGTCGAATCTTGTTGTTCACCCGTTCGTATTCACTCTGGATATGCACGAACTCGTCAGTGTGAGCGCGACCATCGCGGCGCAACGCTGACAGACGGTCGTTCAGGCGGGTTCGTTCGCGGTGAAGTCGTCGCACTTCTCGCGGTCAGTGAACTGGATGAACTGTGGCGTAGACAGTTGTTCGCCGTCGTCAGTGACCACTACGGCAGTCATGTCTTTTCGCATCCCGGCGTCGAGCGCCAGCACGCAGTCAGCGTCGTTAGTCGGCTCTGCGTGTTCGACTTCGACGGGAAAGGACAGTTCGTAGTAGGCGTCACCGGTTTTGCGACGCGCGGGCTGAAACTCGGGAGCCGAGAGATCGCCGTGGGTGAGCAGGTCATGGAACGCCTCGTAGCCGTCGCGCTCGTACTCCGTCCACGACCAGTCACCTCGTGTCTCCGGCGACAGTGTGTCCGGTGTTTTGAGTCGGATGGTCAGCGTCTCGGTGTCGCTGTCGTACTGGTATTTGACAGCTTGCCCGCTGGTTGGGCCGTCGTCCGCAGAGAACGGGAGCACGCCGTTGTCATACTCGGGGCAGTCCTGCATCTCAAGATACGTGTCTGGATATACCCCGTGACGGTCGTAGTAACTGTTGAGTTGGTCGATGAGGATGTCCACGTAGCCTGACGAGAGGTAGTCACCGTCATCCCAGAGTTGGTCTTTGATGTGACGACGGTGGATGCGTCGGATTTTGTGGTCAGGAAGTACGTCTCGGATGGATTGGAAGGCGTCTCGGCGGTCAGCGTGACTCCGAAGCGTTTCACCGACTTTCTGCAAGATGCACCGTCGAAACCGCGAGGGGAGATACGGGTCACGTTCTTCGAACGGTTCGTGTTCATCGAAGTATTTCCACGCCTGATGGGAGGAGTCAGCAATCCCGTTGAGGTGGGCCGGCGTCCAGTGGTCTTCGAGGACGTGAGTAGCAACACGTTGTGTGAGTGTTGCCAGTCGCTCGAATCGTTCGGCGTCCTCGTCTGGCAAACGGATTGGGAGCGAGAGGTGGTCACTCATCAGGTTTCACCTCGGATTCGACGGTGTTGACGACCTGTTGTGTTTTGTTGGAGCGCATTCCGTAGAGTTTGCCGCTGAAGCTGGCGACGAGGTTGATGAGGTCATCAACGAGTTCTTCCTGTGCAGATTTATCCGTCTCGTCTTCGATGACGGTGACTGTAACGCCGTAACAGTCGAAGTACCGTTCGAGATACGAGAAGCCAAAGCGGGTGAGTCGGTCTTCGTAGGTGAGGAGGACGCGTCCGTAGTCGGCGTCCTGGACGTCATCGAGGAGGGAGTTGAGGCCACGGCGGTCTTCGTTGAGGCCACTGCCAACGTCGGTGTAGGTGTTTTCGACGGTCCAACCGTGGTCGTGGGCGTAGTCTGTGAGTTGGTCGAGTTGGCGGTCAAGGTCGCCGTTGTCTTTCTGGCCGTGGGTTGAGACGCGAGCGTAGAGGGCAACGCGGTCTGTTGGGCGAGTATCGCCTGCAAGTCGGCGGAGTTCTCGGTGTGGAATCCGTCGTTCACCGCCCGGTGTTCGGGTGTAGTCAAGGTCGCCGTTACGGCACCAGCGTTTCACGGTCTGGGGGTGGACACCGAGTTCATCCGCGAACTCGCCAATCGAGTACGACCGTGGCATTCTGATGTTACTATTTACTACTGATAGCTACTTATAGATACTAGATTCTGTAACAGTCACACAACCCTCATGGCGTATGTCGACGGAGAGAATTTCGAGGGACGCGTCGACGACCTCTCGCCGTCGGCACGCGAGACCATCCTTCGCGAGGCGGGCACGAACCTCGCCGACCTCCACCAACTGGGCCCGCTCTCCGGCTATGGCCAGATCGGCGTCGAAGACGACTCACTCACGGTTCTCGACACCGACACCCACTCCAAATACGCCGATTTCCGTACGATATTGCTCAATGACGTCGAGGACACACTCGACAGTCTCCTCGACGGCGGGTTCTTCGCGGACCTCGCCGACGATCCGGAGCGATTCGTGGACCTCGTCCCCGCACTTCGTGACTACGTTCGCGAAACGATCCCCGCACTTCCGGAGCCGGATCCACCGACCTACAACTTCTGGGACTACCGCTACGGCAACCTTCTGGTCGATCCCGAAACCGGCGACGCACAGGCGGTTCTCGACTGGGCGAATCTCTCGGCCGCCGATCCGGCCTACAACCTCGCAAAAGTCGAGGCCAATCTCCTCACTCCCGAGACGGACAGCGCACACCGGACAGCTACACTGCGCAAGCGCTTCCGTGAGGCCTACGAGGAGCGTCGGGATGAGTGGGTATTCGACGACGAAACACGCGAACGGATGCACGTCTACCGGCTCGTGGCTCGCCTCGACGCGATGGCGTGTCTCCCACTCTGGTACCAGGACGCTACCCCAGCGGAGCGCGATACCCGCGCCGCCGAACACCGGGAGTTTGTCGCCCAGTATCTGTGAAGTCAGCGTATCTGAACACTACCCATTATACGAAGGCAAGGAGAATACCTGGCCCTTTAGGGCCAGGATGAATCCGACACTTGGGGAGCAGGCACTGTTCGATCCCCGAATTGAGATTTTCCAATCCGATATTTCAAGTGGCAGGCAGCCAAATCTAGAGATAGGAATCAGTCGGAAAGAGAGCGGTTCCGACTCATCCTGCGATGGCGGCCTGCCCGCCCAAAGCAATCAGACCATTCGTCTTTAGCTAAGACTCACACCTCGGTTGTGTAGCGGTAGCGAGCGTCTCCTGTAAGACCGGTCGTTGCTGATGGATCTTCTGTGCATCCTCGATCAGTCGCTCCAACAGCGGCGGTGGCGAGTAGCCGAGGTACTCTCCGAGTTCGTGGAGGATGAGCTGGGCGTGCGACCGGAAGGTCGCCGCCCAGCGTTCCGGCGGAAACACGATCTCCTCATCAGCCTGCTCGGTCACCAGATCCAACAGCTCACGACTCACCAACAGCGACAGCAACGCCGCATACAGCAGAATCTTCACGATATCCGGGTCGCTTGTGTCGAACTCGTCCAACTCGTACTGCGTCTTCAGTTCACGAAACAGCGTTTCTACCTCCCACCGACACCGATACAGCGTTGCTAAATCCGCCGGGAAGAACTCATCCCGCGACAAGTTCGTGATGTACAGATGGTAGTCGTCGGCGTCCGAATCGCGGACGCCGACGACGCGGAATCGCTTCGTATCCAGTGACTGCGTTCCGTTGTACTGGCCTCGCTTGAACTCCGCTTCGACCTCGACGTCGATGTACTTCCGCGAGAGATCATCGACTACATCGTGGATTTGCTTGCCCTCCAAGGGAATGGCGCGGCCGCGCCATTCCCGTAATTCCTCTGTTATCACCGGGTTCGCGCTCTGCTTCAGCCGACTCACGAAGTAGCCGTCGTTCTCGTCGATTAACGCGAACCGGCGGTACTTGAAGTACGCTAGATCGAGTAGAACCAGTCGTCCTTGCAGCCACGAACCCGTCTTGAACAGCGTGCTGTCGTGCGTTTTCTCGTCCGTTACGTCGAGTCGTTCGATCGTCTCATCGGTGGCGTTGTGGAGCAGGTGGAGCTTCGCTCCAGCCTGCTCCTCGTGACGGGCTTGGAACTCATCAGAGAGGAACTCGTGCAACCGCAACACCGTTCCATCGGCGATCATCACGTCTCTGAATCGGTCAATATCAGCGTCAACAGCGTTGGGAACAGCGACCTCGTCGAGGCCGCGCTCGACGAGGTCGCGCAGATACTCCGCAAACGTCGGCGTCAACCGCTGATAGAATCCACCGGGAGAGAGCGGTTCATCGGCGGTAGCGTTGTAGCTGCGACGGAAGCCAGCGAGTGTTCGGCTCTCGCCTGCGGCGAAGCCGAACACGAACGACCACACGAGGGCGGGCATCTGTGTTTTCCTGTTGCGTTCGACCACGCCGAGTTCCTCGGCGTGCTCTTCGAGGAACTCAGAGGGAAACAGTGTAGTGAGCCGACGCATAATTCTCGATGAGGAGGCTTCTGTGTGCACAGCGGTTGCCTCCTCATTCCTCTCAAAAAGTAGCCTCGATAAGCCGCTGCCGTCACGCGGTTTCTGGCTTAGCTAAAGACGGATGGCTTCCGCGCTCTCCTCGATGACGAGGACACTACCGTCTATCTCCTCGTCCACGACGGCGAGACGATCGGGTATGTCACGCTCCACGAGGGACACCACCCATCTCGGCAGTATTCACAGTACCTCCGTATCGTTGACCTCGCTATCGACGAAGGCCACCGGAATCAGGGTCACGGCACGGAAGTTGTCGAGCATGTGAAAGAGCTGGCTCGCGAGCGAGGCTGCGACCATCTCAAGGTTTCTTGCGAGTGGGAAAACGAGGACGCGCGCCGATTCTACCGCGACACGGGTTTTCGACCGAAACAAGTCGACTACGCACAACCATTAGAATGAGCTAAGAGACGCGTTCAGTACAGACGCATCCTACCTCACGGTGAGTTTCTCGCTCTTGTTCCTGGGTGAGTATTTCGACAGGAACGGTCAAAAGAATCCTCAATGGTACGTTGGCCGTTAGCCGTCCGTGCACGTCCAACCCGGCTTCGACGGGTTCAGTGACGTAGTAACGCCCTATTGAGCGCCCGGGAGGGCGCGCCCTGGCGGTCACCGAAAGAGCGAAGCTCTCTCGTGGTCACGAAAGACACCTATGGCGTCTTTCGAACGACTCTTTCGAGACTGAGCGAACCCTCCGGGTTCGCGATGTCGGCGAAGTCGGAGACTTCGCCAGACGCCAAAAATCGGAGATTTTCGGAAGAATATCCGAGGGCCGCCGTGAGACGCGTCGCGTCTCACGAAGTGTACGCGAGAGAATCTCTCGTTATGACGAAAGACGCTTGGGGCGTCTTTCGAACCATGTCACGGTGTAACCGTGACACGAGCGGCGACCCTTCGTGGAGGGTCGCCGCGAGGGCTTGTTTCTACAGCAGGTCCTCGATGTGGTCGACGACTTCCTCGGGGGTGTCGCCGACAGGAACGCCCGCCTCGTTGAGGGCGTCGATCTTGGACTGCGCCGTGCCCGTCCCGCTCCCGGAGACGATAGCGCCGGCGTGGCCCATGCGCTTTCCGGGCGGGGCCGTGCGGCCGGCGATGAAGCCTGCCACGGGCGTGTCCATGTGCTCGCCGATGAAGGCGGCGGCCTCCTCTTCGTCTTCGCCGCCGATCTCACCGCACATGACGACGGCTTCGGTCTCGTCGTCCTCCTCGAAGAGTTCGAGGGCGTCGATGAAGTCCGTCCCGATGATGGGGTCGCCGCCGATACCGATGGCGGTGGTCTGACCGATGCCGCGGGAGGTGAGCGAGTCGACGACCTGGTAGGTGAGGGTCCCCGAGCGGGAGACGAGACCGACCTTCCCGGATTCGAAGATGTTGCCGGGGAGGATGCCGAGTTTCGCCTCGCCGGGCGTGATGATGCCGGGGCAGTTCGGGCCCTGCAGGCGGGTGTCGACCTCGGAGAGTCGCTTGTTCACCTTGGCCATGTCCTGGGTCGGGATGCCCTCGGTGATGGCGACGACGAGGTCGAGGTCCGTGTCGAGCGCCTCGAAGATGGCGTCGCCGGCGAACGCCGGCGGGACGAACACGACGGACGCGTCGGCGTCCTCTTCGTCGACGGCCTGGTGGACCGTGTCGTAGACCGGGACGCCGGCGACCTCCTGGCCGCCTTTACCGGGGACCGCGCCGGCGACGACGTTCGTCCCGTACTCCATCATCTGTTCGGTGTGGAACTTGCCCTCGCCGCCAGTGATACCCTGTACCACGACGCGAGTGTCTTCGTCAACTAGGATACTCATGGTTATTCAGCCTCCTCAGCGTATTCGACGGCGCGCTGGACGGCGCCTTCGAGGGTCTCTTCGACGGTGACGAGTTCGTCGTTGAGGATTTCGCGTCCCTCCTCGGCGTTGGTGCCGGCGAGGCGGACGACGACCTTCTTGGGAATCTCGTCGAACTGTTCGAGGGCCTCGTTGATGCCCTTGGCCACCTCGTCACCACGGGTGATACCGCCGAAGATGTTGAAGACGACGGCGTCGACGTTCTCGTCGGAGAACACCATGTCGAGGGCGTTCGTGACGCGCTCGGCCTTGGCTCCGCCGCCGATGTCGAGGAAGTTGGCGGGTTCGCCGCCGTAGTAGTCGACGAGGTCGAGGGTGGTCATGACGAGACCGGCGCCGTTGCCGATGATGCCGACGTTCCCGTCGAGACGGACGTAGTCGAAGCCGTACTCGTTGGCCTTGGCTTCGAGTTCGTCCTCGGCGGCCTCCTCTTCCATCTCCGCGAGGTCCGGGTGACGGAAGAGCGCGTCCTCGTCGATGTTGAGGACGGCGTCCGCCGCGACGACGTCGTCGTCGCTCGTGACCATCAGCGGGTTGATCTCGGCGTCGGAGGCGTCGTTCGACTCCCAGAGATCGTAGAGGGTCTGCAGGACGGACGAGACGTCGCGGGCGAGTTCGCGGGGGACGCCCGCGTCGTAGACGACCTTCCGTGCCTGGTAGGCGTGCAGCCCGAAGGCGGGGTCGATGTGCTCGCGGGCGATGGCCTCGGGGTTCTCCTCGGCGACCTCTTCGATGTTGACGCCGCCCTCGGTGGAGACCATCGCGACGGGCTTGCCCTCGCCGCGGTCGAGCGTGATGCCGACGTAGAGTTCGTCGACGAAGTCGACGGCCTCCTCGACGAGGACCTTGTCGACTTTGTAGCCTTTGAGGTCCATCCCGAGGATGTCCTCGGCGACGTCCTCTGCCTCTTCGACGTCCTCGGCCAGTTTGATACCTCCGGCCTTGCCGCGGCCGCCGACGTGGACCTGCGCCTTCACCGCGACGGGGTAGCCGATGCGCTCGGCGACGGCGACGACTTCGTCGACCGAAGTCGCCAGTTCCGCCTCCGGCGTCGGAATCCCGGCGTCGGCGAAGACCTCCTTCGCCTGATACTCGTGGAGCCTCATTTGCGTTCGAAAGCGTGACTTGCCTCCGCATAAAGCCGTCCATTTGGCTGCGTATCTCGTACCACGGTCCCCGTTGGCACACCTCCAACCCCAGATTCTTGTTCGATAGACAACAATTATACGAGAGACAGTCATTTAGCGAACGAATGTCACGCGTATTGAAGGTGTCCGGGTTCGCCGGACTCGCGATCCAGATGCTGTGGGGGATGATGAACGTGAGTTTCCATATCACCGGCCCGCCGCCCTACTTCGCCCAACTCGTCGGCGCGCACGCCCACTTCGGCGTGCTGGGAATCCTCGCCGTCGTCACGGGGTTCGCCGTCGAGCGCTTCGACGTCGCGGGTACGCGCCGGAGCGTCGCCGTCTGGGGGTTCGTCGCCGGGCAGTGGCTCCTCCCGTTCACGCTCGTCGCGCAGGGCGTGACGGGGATGGCCCAACTCGGGATGCTCATGTTCCTGTGGGGGCTCTGCTTGTTCGCCTCGATGGCCGTCATGACGCTCAAAGCGCTGCGCGCGGAGTAGCCCACACTTATCCCCTCACCCGCCTTTTTCCCGCGTATGCGCGCAGTTCGCTACCACGAGCACGGTGGACCCAACGTACTCCAGGTCGACGAGGTACCGACTCCCGAACCCGACGAGGACGAGGTCCGTGTCGCCGTCGAGGCGGCGGGCGTGAACCCCGTGGACACCTACTTCCGAGAGGGGTCCTACCAGCCACCCGAACTCCCGATGATTCCGGGGTCGGACCTGGCGGGCGTCGTCGACGCCGTCGGCGCGGACGTCGACGAGTTCGAGGAGGGCGACCGCGTCTTCGGGACCGGTCTCGGAAAGGACCAGCAGGGGACCTACGCCGAGTACGCGCTCGCGCGAGCGGACCAACTCGCCCGTCTCCCGACGGGCGTCACCTACCCCGAGGGCGCGGCCGTCGCGCTGGTCGGCGTCACGGCCTGGCGTGCGCTCGTCGACCACGCCGACCTCGAACCCGCAGAGACCGCCCTCGTCCACGGCGGGAGCGGCGGTGTCGGCCACGTCGCCGTCCAAATCGCGGACGCGGCCGGTGCACGCGTCCTCACGACCGCCTCACCCGAGTTGGGCCGACGCCTCCCCGAACTCGGGGCGAACGAGGTGTTCGACTACCGCGCCGACGACCTCGCCGAGCAGGTCGTCGACGCCGGTCGTCCGGACGTGATCCTCGACCACCGCCTCGACGACTACCTCGACTTCGACGCCGCAGTGTGCGAACAGGGCGCGCGGGTCGTCGGTATCGGCAACACCCAGCCCGAAGCCGGCTTCGACGATGTCGCGGCCGCGCGAGCGAAGGAGATGACGCTCCACCTCATGTCGATGTACAACACCCCCGACCTGGGTGCGGTCCTCGACGACCTCGCGGACCTGATGGCCGCCGGCCAACTCGTCCCGGACATCCACCAGACGTACTCGCTCGAAGAGGCCGCACAGGCCCAGGACGACGTGTTGAACGAGAGCTTCTTCGGGAAACTCGTCGTCGACGTCCGGGCGTGAACTGACCGCCGACCCCACCTTTTTCTCGCCGGCCGACGCCACACTACCTATGTCGGCTTCCTTCGACTTCAGTGGTGAGGTAGTGCTGATTACGGGCGCGAGCGGGGCACTCGGCGGCGCCGTCGCCGACCGGTTCGCCGAGGCGGGTGCGACCGTCTGTGGCACCTCACGCTCCGAACCCGACGACTTCCCGGGGGACTTCTACACCGGCGACTTCACCGACGAGGCGGACGCCGGTGCAGTGGTCGACGCCGTCGTCGCGGACCACGGGACCGTCGACCACCTCCTCACCGTCGCGGGGTCGTGGGCCGGCGGCGACCCGGTCGACGAGACGGACGTCGAGACGTTCGAGGCGATGGTGGACGTGAACCTGACGACGACGTTCCTCGCGGCCAAACACGCGCTTCCGGCCCTCCGCGACACCGAGGACCGACAGGGGTCGCTCGTCACCGTCGCCTCCCGCTCTTCACTCGAAGGCGGCGAGGGCGACGCGGCCTACCGCGCGGCGAAGGCCGGCGTCCGCCTCCTGACCGAGAGTATTGCCGCCGAGAACGTCGGCGAGTACGGGCGAACGCCGTCCTCCCGAGCGTAGTCGACACGCCGGCCAACCGCGAGGCGATGCCCGACGCCGACCACGACGCGTGGGTCGAACCCGAACGCATCGCCGACGTGATGCTGTCGCTCTGTGCCGACGCGACGGACGTCACCTCCGGCGGCGAGATTCCGGTCTACGGCGACACGCTCTGAGAGCGCCCGACGGTACCGTCGTACACGAACGTTTCAGACACACCTCCAGAAATCGACGCTTCTCGAGGCGACGAGTGGACGAACATCGCGTGTTTTAAGCCACGCTGTTGAGAAAATCGGTGGTAAGCTATGGCAGAACGAGAAACCTGGACGAGCAGGGCAGGATTCATCTTCGCCGCCGTGGGAAGCGCAGTGGGACTCGGGAACATCTGGTCGTTCCCGTTCCAGACCGCGGCGAACGGCGGGGCGGCGTTCCTCGTCGTCTACCTGGCCGCGGTGTTCCTCATCGGCTTCCCGACGATGCTCATCGAGTTCGTCATCGGGCGGCGCGGCGAGCAGAACCCGGTCGCCGCGTTCAAGAAACTCGGCTACGAACAGTGGTCGTTCACCGGCGGAATCGGCGTGTTCTCGTCGTTCGTGACGCTCGCGTTCTACAGCGTCGTCGGTGGGTGGGTCCTCAGCTACATCGTCGGCAGCGTCACGGGTGCGTACTTCGGTGACCCCGGCGCCTACTTCGGCGCCGTCTCCGCCGGACCGACCGCCATCGCCGCACACGCGGTCTTCATGGCCATCACCATCGGCATCGTCGCGTTCGGCGTCACCGACGGCATCGAGCGTGCGACGAAGTTCATGATTCCGGCCATCATCGTCCTCCTCGTCGGCCTCGCCGTCTGGGCGACGACGCTCGACGGTGCGGCCGCCGGCTACAGCTACTACCTCTCGCCGGACTTCTCGACGCTCGCGAAGAACTTCGGTTCCATCGTGCCGGCCGCGATGGGCCAGGCGTTCTTCACCCTCTCGCTCGGGTTCAGCGTCATGATCGCCTACGCCTCCTACCTCGGCCGTGACGACAGTCTCCCGGCCGACGGGAGCGCCATCGTCGTCATCAACACCATCGTCGCGCTCCTGGCTGGGTTCGTCGTCTTCCCCATCCTCTTCGCGACGGGTGGCGCCGGCGGTGCGGGCGGCGGTCCCGGCACGGCGTTCGTCGCTCTCGCCGGCGCGTTCGGCGCACTCCCCGCGGGCCAGATCATCGGCCTCGCCTTCTTCGTCGTCCTGCTGTTCGCGGCGCTCTCCAGTTCCATCAGCCTCCTCGAAGTGCCGGTGGCCTACGTCTCGGAGAACTACGGCTACGGCCGCTCGACGACCGCCGTCGCGATGGGAACGGTCATCTTCGTCGTCGGCCTCCTCCCGGCGCTCGGGACGAACTACCTGACGCTCTACAACGACGTCGTGTTCAAGTTCCTGCTCCCCATCGCGGTGCTCCTCCTCGCCCTCTTCGTCGGCTGGGCCGCCGACCGGGAGGCGATGGACGAACTCGGTCGCGGGAGTTCCTTCGGAGAGTCCTTCACCACCGTCTGGCTCTGGTGGGTCCGGACCGTGGTCCCCATCGCCGTCGTCGTCACGCTCTACCTCGGTGTGAAGGCCATCTACACCAGTTTCCAGAAGGGCGTCTACTTCTAGGAACCGAGAGATCCTAGGCGACACCCTATTTTTCTCGACATCGTGGTGGGAGAATATGGGGGATAGATACTCAAAGACCGTGATTTTTGTCTTCTGACGGTTTTCACTCCGAAACCCTCTTTTTCACCAGTCCGTTAGCGGGTGGTAATGGCAGACACACGCGAATCGTGGCAGACACGCCTCGGCTTCATTCTCGCCGCCGTCGGGAGCGCGGTCGGCCTCGGGAACATCTGGCGGTTCCCGTGGATGGCCTCCGAGAACGGCGGGGCGGCGTTCCTCGTCGTCTACCTCGGAATCGTCCTCCTGGTCGGCGTCCCCGGACTCCTCGGCGAGTTCGTCATCGGTCGCCGCTCGAAACGGAACCCGGTCGGCGCGCTCTCCTCGCTCTCGGACTCGAAAGGATGGTCGGCCTTCGGCCACGTCTTCGTGGTCACCGCCGTCCTCCTGCTCTCCTTCTACAGCGTCGTCGGCGGGTGGATCCTCCGCTACTTCGGCGCGAGTTTCACGGGCGCCTACTTCGGGAACCCCGGCGCCTACTTCTCCAGCATCAACTACGGGTTCGAGGCGGTCGCCTTCCACGTGCTCTTCCTCTTCCTGACTGCGGCTATCGTCGGGTTCGGCGTGAAAGGCGGCATCGAGCGGGCGACGAAGGTGATGATGCCCGCCATCGTCGTCCTGCTCGTCGGTCTCGCCGCGTGGGGGTTGACCCTCGACGGCGCGAGCGCGGGACTCGCCTTCTACCTCTCGCCGGACCTCGGCTACCTCCAGACGCACTTCCTCGACATCCTCCCCGCCGCCGCGGGCCAGGCGCTGTTCACGCTCTCGCTCGGCGCGGGGACGATGGTCACCTACGCCTCCTACCTCGGTGAGGACCGCTCGCTCCCGGTCGACGGGACGTTCATCGCCGGTCTCAACACGCTCGTCGGCGTCCTCGCCGGCTTCGTCGTCTTCCCCATCCTCTTCGCGCTCGGGAGCGGCGCCGGCCAACCCGGTGCGGGTGCGGTCTTCGTCAGCCTCGCCGGCGCGTTCGCCGCGCTCCCCTACGGGCAGGTCGTCGCCGTCGTCTTCTTCGGCGTCGTCGCGCTCGCGGCGCTCTCCTCGTCCATCTCGATGCTGGAGATTCCGGTCTCCTTCCTCGTCGACGAGTACGGCGTCTCCCGCCGGAAGGCGACCGTCGCCTTCACCGGTCTCTTCCTCGTCACGGGGTCGGTGAACGCCCTCTCCGCCCAGGTGTTCGGCTTCGTCGCCGGCACGCTGGTCAACCTCCTCCTGACCGGGGGTCTCGCCGGCTTCCTCCTCTTCACCGGGTGGGTGCTCGGGACCGACGCCGTCGCGGAACTCCGTTCCGGTGCTGGGGACCTCGGCCAGCGTCTCGCCACACCGTGGCTCTACGCCGTCGGCGTCGTCCTCCCGCTGTTCCTCGTCTTCACGCTCCTGTCGAGTCTCCTCCCCCTGCTCGGCGTCCAACTCGGGACGGGCGCCGTCGTCGCGCTCGCCGTCGGCGTCGTCGTAGTGTGCGGCGTGACGCTCCGCCGGCCGCAGTCGGTGCTGTAGTCAGGCCGACTCGGACGCTGAATCCCCACTCGAACGACCCTCGTTCTTCGCCTTCGCTCTCGGCTCCGTCGGCACCGCTCCCGTGCCACGGCGCGTAACTGTACGTCTCCTCGAAGCGGAACGTCCCCGTCGGGAGTCGGGGGTCGGCGTTGTCGGGGTGGCCCCACGCTTCCAGTTCGACCGCCATGCTCTCGTCGGGTTCGAGTGTGACACCGCTGATTTCGAGAGTCCCGCCGGAGTGTGGATAGCCGTCGAGACGGCTCTCGGCGGGGTATCGGTCGTACTCGCCGACGACGCGGGCTTCGTCGGGAGTCACGAGCGCGAGACCGGGGTCCGTCTCCTCGCTCTCCCACGTCGAGAACACCCGGCGATTGCCGCGACCGGCGCGGTACCCACGGTGTGTCTCACTCTCGTTCCGGAGTCGAACGACCACGCGGGCGGGCCGGTGCTCCTCGACCGTGGGGCGTCGGCGGTCGACCGACGCGGAGAGGGTCGTCTCGTGGGCCGGCGGGACCACATCGGCGTCTACGACGGCGAGGGTGAGTGACACAGCGGGGCCACACTGGCCGCACGCAAAACGTTTCCGCGGGGCGTCGTTTGCGAGTCTCGGAACGCTTTTCCCGACTCTCGCTGAAAGCCACCACAACATGACGATGGACGAGCGAATCGAGGACCTCCGGGAGAAGAAGGCGCGCGCCCGGGAGGGTGGCGGCGAGGAGCGTATCGAGTCCCAACACGAGAAGGGGAAGATGACCGCCCGCGAGCGCATCGACTACTTCCTCGACGAGGGGACGTTCAACGAGATCGACCAGCTCCGTACCCACCGGTCGCACAACTTCGGGATGGAGGAGAAACAACTCCCCGGCGACGGCGTCGTGACGGGCTACGGCGAGGTGAACGGGCGAACCGTGTTCGTCTTCGCCCACGACTTCACCGTCTTCGGTGGCTCGCTCGGCGAGGTGTTCGCCGAGAAGGTGTGTAAGGTGATGGACAAGGCGATGGAGGTCGGCGCGCCGGTCATCGGTCTCAACGACTCCGCGGGCGCCCGTATCCAGGAGGGCGTCGACTCCCTCGCGGGGTTCGGTGAAATCTTCCGTAAGAACACCGAGGCCTCCGGCGTGATTCCGCAGATTTCGGCCATCATGGGGCCGTGTGCCGGCGGGGCCGTCTACTCCCCGGCGCTCACCGACTTCATCTTCATGGTGAAGGACACCTCCCACATGTTCATCACCGGCCCGGACGTCATCGAGACGGTCACGGGCGAGGAGGTCACCCACGACGAACTCGGCGGCGCGACGCCCCACACGACCGACTCCGGCGTGGCGCACTTCGCGGCCGACGACGAGGAGCAGGCCCTCGACGACATCAAGCGACTCCTCTCCTACCTCCCGCAGAACAACGTCGAGGACCCCCCGCGCGTCGAACCGTGGGACGACCCCGAGCGCCGCCCCGAGGCGCTGGAGAACATCGTCCCCGACCAGCCCCGGAAACCCTACGACGCGACGAACGTCGTCGACGAGGTCGTCGACGAGGGCTCGTTCTTCGAGGTCCAGGCGGAGTTCGCGAAGAACATCGTCGTCGGCTTCGGCCGTCTCGACGGCCGGTCCGTGGGCATCGTCGCCAACCAGCCCCGCGTGAACGCCGGGACGCTCGACATCGAGTCCTCCGAGAAGGCCGCCCGCTTCGTCCGCCTCTGTGACTCCTTCAACGTCCCCATCGTCTCGTTCGTCGACGTCCCGGGCTTCATGCCCGGCACCGACCAGGAGCACAACGGCATCATCCGCCACGGCGCGAAACTCCTCTACGCCTACTCCGAGGCGACCGTCCCGCTCCTCACCGTCATCACGCGGAAGGCCTACGGCGGCGCCTACGACGTCATGGCCTCGAAGCACCTCGGCGCCGACGTGAACTACGCGTGGCCCACGGCCGAAATCGCGGTCATGGGACCACAGGGCGCCGTGAACGTCCTCTACCGCGACGAACTCGCGGAGGCCGATGACCCCGACGAACTCCGCGACCAACTCATCGAGGAGTACAGAGAGGAGTTCGCCAACCCCTACACGGCGGCGGACCGCGGCTACCTCGACGACGTCATCGAACCGAAGGACACCCGCGCCCGGCTCGTCGACGACCTCGAGATGCTCACGACAAAACGCGACTCCCTCCCCGAGAAGAAGCATGGCAACATCCCACTCTGACGTGACAATCGACCTCCCCGACGACGCGGACGAGGACGAGGCCGCGGCCATCGCGGCGGCCGTGCAGGCGCACCTCGCGGACGTCGCGGCGGCCGCCGCCGCGGCCGAGGAGGAAGCGGAGACGTGGGAGGGCGAGCGGTGGTCGTTCGCCGGCCGCGTCGAGCAGTTGCAGGGTCGCTCGGTGCGCGTGCCCGAGAACGCGCCGACCGACGCGTGGAGTGCGGCGGGGCGGAGCGAGCGGTTCTAGGGAGATTCCGAGCGTAGCGAGGAATCTCCGGGACGCGAGCGGGGAGGGACGACCCGCGAGCAGGGAGTGCGGGCGTAGCGAGGAATCTCCGAAACGCGAACGCGCTCCCCGTCGGCGATTCGCTTATCCGTCTGTGTGAGGTAGTACCACAGTGGGCATCTGCCCGCCGTGTACCCCTACCCGACTCACTTTTTCAGATGGACGCCAGCGCCCCGCTCGTCCGGAGCGCGAAGTAGCCTGCGAACGCGAGCGCGAGCAGCCACTGGCCGACGTGGACGTCGTCGGCCTCGCCGGCGGCGAGTTTCATCAGCGGGTAGGAGACGATGCCGGCGGCAATGCCGTACGCGATGGAGTAGGTGAGCGGCATCGCGATGATGGTCAGGCCGGCCGGGACGGCGTGGGTCGGGTCGTGCCAGTCGACGTCGGCCGCGTTGCCGAGCATCAAGATGGCGACGACGACCAGCGCGATGTGCGAGGCGTAGAGCGGGATGGCCGCCGCGAGCGGGACGATGGCCAGCGACGCGAGGAAGAGGAGAGAGACGACGAGCGCGGTGAGGCCCGTCCGGCCACCCGCCTCGACGCCGGTCGCGGACTCGACGTAGGTCGTGACCGTCGACGTACCGAGCATCCCGCCGACCGTCGTACCGACGGCGTCGGCCATCAGCGGCTTGTCCATGTCGGGGAGGTTGCCCTCCTCGTCGAGCATGTCGCCGACCTGTGCGACGCCGGTGAGCGTCCCCGCGGTTTCGAGGAAGTCGACGAAGAAGAACGTCACCACGACGAGGGTGAAGGCGAGTGCCTCGACGTTCCGGAAGCCGCGGACGAAGGCACCGACGAGTGGCGAGATGTCGTACTGTGGCGCGGGAATCGAGGGGGCGAGCGGCGCGCCGGGAGTCGGACTCTGGACGCCCATCGAGGCCGCGATCCACCCCGCGGCGGCCGTCAGGAGGACGCCGAGGATGATGGACCCGCGCACGCCGCGCGTATAGAGTCCGAGCGTGAGGAAGAGGCCCGCGACGGAGAGGAGGGCGACGGGGTTGCTCGCGACGTTGCCGAGCTGGACGAGCGTCGCGGGGTCGGCGACGACGACCTGCATCTCCTGGAGGCCGATGAACGCGAGGAAGAGGCCGAGTGCGGCGCCGACGGCGAACTTCACGGGTTCGGGGAAGAGTTTGATGACGTACTCGCGGGCGCCGACGACGGTGAGCGCCACGAACAGCACGCCCTCGACGACGATGGCGGCGAGCGCGGTCTCCCACGGGACGCCCATCGCGCCGACGACCGTGTAGGCGAAGAAGGCGTTGAGGCCCATGCCCGGCGCGAGGGCGAACGGGCGGTCCGCGTAGAACGCCATGACGAGCGTCGCCGTCGCCGCCGCGAGGATGGTGACGACGGCGAGCATCTGGACCGTCTCGGCGTAACTCGCGCCGGCGACGGCGATACCGGGTTTCTCGCCGCGGGCGGCGAGGATGGCCGGGTTGACGACCACGATGTAGGACATCGTGAGGAACGTCGTCAGGCCGGCGAGCAGTTCGGTCCGGAGGTCGGCGCCGCGGTCCGCGAGGTCGAAGTGATCGACGAGAGTTTCGCGTATCCCCATAGTGTGCCGTTCCCATCGGTGGGAGGTCCCGCGTTTATCGGTTCCCATTCGTCCTCGTGAGCACGTAATTTTTTCAACCATCCGATTGTGGAATTGAATGGGCGCGGGGCGTTCATGCCACACTGGAGGCCCACCGCGCCCGTTTCGGGGGCGACGTCGCTCTTCTGCGGAGACGGAACCGATAAATCAAGTACCCGCCGGGTAAACCCCCCTGTATGTTCGACAAGGTTCTCGTCGCCAACCGAGGTGAAATCGCGGTCCGTGTCATGCGGGCTTGCGAGGAACTCGGAGTCGACACTGTCGCGGTGTACTCCGAGGCCGACAAGAACGCGGGGCACGTCCGGTACGCCGACGAGGCGTACAACGTCGGGCCGGCGCGGGCGGCCGACTCGTACCTCGACCACGACGCCATCATCGACGTCGCCGAGCGGTCGGGCGCCGACGCCATCCACCCGGGGTACGGGTTCCTCGCGGAGAACGCCGACTTCGCCGCGAAGGTCGAGGAGACCGAGGGCGTCACCTGGATCGGCCCCCGCAGCGAGTCGATGGAACGACTCGGCGAGAAGACCCAGGCCCGCAAATCCATGGACGCGGCCGACGTGCCCATCGTCCCCGGGACCACGGACCCCGTCGAGGACCCCGAGGAGGTCCGCGAGTTCGGTGAAGAACACGGCTACCCCGTCGCCATCAAGGCGGAGGGCGGTGGCGGCGGCCGCGGCATGAAGGTCGTCCGTGGACCCGACGAGGTCGAGGACAAACTCGAGAGCGCCAAACGCGAGGGCGAGGCCTACTTCGACAACCCCACCGTCTACCTCGAACGCTACCTGGAGAACCCCCGCCACATCGAGGTGCAGATCGTCGCCGACCACCACGGCAACGTCCGACACCTCGGCGAGCGCGACTGCTCGCTCCAGCGCCGCCACCAGAAGGTCATCGAGGAGGGCCCGAGCGCCGCTCTCACCGACGACCTCCGCGAGCAGATCGGCGAGGCCGCCCGCCGCGGTGCCGACGCCGCCGACTACTACAACGCAGGCACCTTCGAGTTCCTCGTCGAAGACGACCGCGAGGAGGGCGCCGGCGAACTCCTCGGCGCCGACGCCGACTTCTACTTCCTCGAAGTCAACACCCGCATCCAGGTCGAACACACCGTCACGGAGGAACTGACGGGTATCGACATCGTGAAGTGGCAACTCCGCATCGCCGCCGGCGAAGAACTCGACTTCGCGCAGGACGACGTCGAACTCGACGGGCACGCGATGGAGTTCCGCATCAACGCAGAGAACGCGGCCGAGGAGTTCGCACCCGCGACCGGCGGCCGACTGGAGACCTACGACCCGCCGGGCGGCATCGGCGTCCGCCTCGACGACGCGCTCCGCCAGGGCGACGAACTCGTCACCGACTACGACTCGATGATCGCGAAACTCGTCGTCTGGGGGAGCGACCGCGAAGAGTGCATCGAGCGCTCGAAGCGCGCCCTCGGCGAGTACGACATCGAGGGGGTCGTCACCGTCATCCCGTTCCACCGGTTGATGCTCACCGACGAGGCGTTCGTCGCCAGCGAGCACACGACGAAGTACCTCGACGAGGAACTCGACCCCGAGGCCATCGACGAGGCCCAGGAGAAGTGGGGTCCCGAGCAGGTCGGCGGCGAAGCGGAGGAAACGGAGACTGTCGAGCGAGAGTTCACCGTCGAGGTGAACGGCAAGCGCTTCGAAGTGAACCTCGAGTCCCGCGGCGGTGCGCCCATCGCGGCGGCCGCGGCCGGCGAGGAGGCCGGCGGCAGCGAACGCCCCACGCCCGCGGGCGGCGAATCCAGCGGCGAGGCCGAAGTCGAAGGCGAGGGCGAGCAGGTCACCGCCGAGATGCAGGGGACCATCCTCGACGTCGAGGTCGAGGAGGGCGACACCGTCGAACCCGGCGACGTCGTCGTCGTCCTCGAAGCGATGAAGATGGAGAACGACGTCGTCACGACTCGTGGCGGAGAAGTGACGAGAGTCGCCGTCTCCGAGGGTGACAGCGTCGATATGGGCGACGTCCTCGTCGTTATCGAGTAGTGAGCTAGCCGGGAAGCTTTTAGTGTTGAGTCTGCAACCAGACGACAACCCGGGCGCCGGGGAGGGAGGAGGGAAATGCCAGCGTTCGTAGATGTGCTCACCGAACTGAAGCAAAACGGGTGTTCGATTCTCGTGACGGGCGAGGTGCCGACAGCCGTGACTGCGCAGGCGACCCGCAAACTCCTGGGCTCGCCCGCGGCGGAGCGTCGCCGCGCGCTCGTCTTGACCGACCCGGCACAACCCGACCCGAACGACCTCCTCCCGGGCGGTGTCGACCCGGACGACCCCGACGTCCACGTCGTCGACAGGCGTGACTTCTACCGGGGGAGCGCGACGGGGGCGACGGCCGGTGCCCCCGGTTCGCCGCTCGACCTCGACCTGACGACGGTGCTCCGCGACGCCGTCCGGACGCTCGCGCCGCCGGACGGGTACGACCCCTCACAACTCCGGACGGGCGTCGTCTCGCTCTCGCCGCTCCTCGACCAGTACGGCGTCGACCCCATCCGTCGGGACGTCGTCGACGCGTCAGCGGTCGTCCGCGACGTCGACGGGATGGCCCACTTCCACCTGCCGAGCGACGACGAGGACCTCGTCGACGAGTTCAAACCGGTGGTCGACGCCTACATCGAACTGCGTCGACGCGTCGGCCACGTCCCGGAGCAGCGCTGGCACGTCCCGGAGCGGGACTTCTCGACCCAGTGGCTCGAAATATAGGGCTTTTCTCGCACCCACTCGTAGACGCGTCTATGCACGAGACACGCGCGGCCGTCCTCGACGCCCTCTCGTCGGGACCGGTCACCGGGCCGGACCTCGCCGAGCGACTCGGGGTCTCCCGGGCCGCCGTCTGGAAACACGTCGAGGCGCTCCGCGAGGCCGGGTTCGAAATCGAGAGCCGCGAGGACGGCTACGTCCTCGTGGGGATTCCGGAGTTCGGCGGCGAAGCCGTCGAGTACGGACTCGACGCCCCCTTCGAGGTGGAGTTCCACGAGACCATCGGGTCGACGAACGACCGCGCGCGCGAACTCGCCGGCGAGGGGGCCGAGGACGTGGTCGTCCTCGCCGACGAGCAGACCGGCGGTCGCGGCCGCCTCGACCGCGAGTGGTCGTCGCCCTCCGGCGGTGTCTGGGCGAGTCTAGTCCTCCGGCCGTCGCTCCCACCCGCCCGTGTCTCTCTCCTGACGCTGGCCGCCGCGGTCGCCGTGACGGACGCGGCCCGCGAGGCGGGTGTAGCGGCGGCGATCAAGTGGCCGAACGACGTGCTCGTGAGTGACCGCGAGGAATCGAACGAGCCCTCGTCGGCACGAAGTGCAGACGACTCCGCGGAGCGGGGCGGACGCAAACTCGCGGGCATCCTCACGGAGATGGAGGGCGAGTCGAACCGCGTCTCGTGGGTCGTCCTCGGCGTCGGCGTGAACGCGAACGTCCCCGCCGAGGCGCTCCACGAGGGCGCGACGAGTCTCCAGGACGAGTTCGGTGCGGTCGACCGCCGACGGTTCGTCCAGCGTGTGCTCGAACGCTTCGACGAACTCCGGGAGTCGCCGGACGACGTCGTCCCTGCGTGGAAGGAGCGGTCCGCGACGCTCGGTCAGCGGGTGCGCGTCGAGACGCCCGGCGGTGCCGTCGTCGGCGAGGCCGTCGACGTGACCGACGTGGGCGCACTGGTCGTCCAGACGGACACCGGCGGTCGGGAAGTCGTCCACGCGGGCGACTGCGAACACCTCCGCCCGGTCTAGGGCCTACCCTACCCGTTGGCGCTCTCGAACGCCGTCGCCTCCTCGCTCGCCTCACCGTCCGCCTCCGTCGCCGTCGAGCCGTCGGCTTCGTCCGTCGTGTCGTCACCGACCCGGACGGTCATGACCGGGACGCGTGAGGCGCGGACCACTTTCTCGGCGACACTCCCGAGCAGGAGGCGGTCGATGCCGCCGCGGCTATGGGTCCCCATCACGACGAGGTCGACGCCCAGTTCCTCCGCGTAGTCGACGATCTCCCGGCTCGGCGCCCCTTCGCGGAACACTCGCTCGACCGGGACACCGTAGTCGGCGGCGATTTCCTCGACTTCGTCGAGGGCCTGGTCGCCCTCACGTTGGAGCAGCGTCGAGACCCCCTCGACGTTCGCCTCTAACTGGAGCGTGGCGAAACTCGCCGTGTTGACGACGTACAACGCGTGGAGCGTCGCCCCGTGTTCGGCCGCGAGTGCGGCACCCTCCTCGATCGCCCGCCGTGTCCCCGTCGACCCGTCCGTCGGGACGAGGATGTCGTGGTATCGGCCCATGCCTGTGCTAGTGTATCACATACACCAGTATAGGGGTTCCGCTGCACGACACCTTTAGGAACGGTCCGTTCGACGCCACGGACGTGACAGACCCGATCAGCGAGAACGACCTCCGCACAACGTTCGAGTCCGGCGGCGTCGCGCTCTCCGTCCTCGAGAGCGCCTACAGCACGAACCTCGTCGAGTTCTACGGCGAACTCGGCGCCGACGCGGTGTGGCTCGACCTCGAACACGGTGGGCCGAGTCCGTGGGACGGCGAGCGACTGAACGACTTCCTCCGCGCGGCCGAGCGCGGCGGAACCGAACTGCTCGTCCGCACACCCGAGGCCGATCCCGCGATGGTCCGCAAGTGCCTCGACGCGGGCGTCCGCAACGTGTTCGTCCCGCGCGTCGAGACCGCCGACGAGGTACGGGACGTCTGCGAGGCCGCCCGCTTCGACTACGACGACGAACCCGGCGAGCGAGGGCTGGCGAACCCGCGAGCGAGTCGCTGGGGACTCCAGGGCGACTACCCCGCGACGGAGGACCGCGAGACGCTCGTCGGCGTCACCGTCGAGACCCGCGAGGCCGTCGAGAACCTCGACGCCATCCTGGACGTGCCCGACCTCGGGTTCGTCTTCGCGGGACCGCTCGACCTCTCGGCGGCGTACGGCCACCCCGGCGAGCGCGACCACCCCGAGGTGCAGGCCGCCGTCGAGACGATCGAGGAGAAGACGCTGGAGGCGGACGTCCCGCTCGGTGGTCTCGGCTTCGGCGTCGACGACCTGAACGCGAAGGTCCAGCGTGGCTACCAGTTGCTCAACTGCGGGAGCACCACCGGCGCGCTGAAGAGTGCGGTCTCGGGGTGGTTGGAGACAGTCGAACGAGATTCGGAGTGAGTGAGATTCGGAACGAGCGACCGAAGGGAGGGAGTGAGAATCTCGAAGACACGAGCGGGAGCGAACAGAGTGAGCGACACGCGAGCAGGCGTCACTCGAAGGCGCCGAGGTCGGTCTGTCGCTGCCCGCGTTCGAGGTCGAGGAGCGCGCGTTTGGCTTCGACGCCGCCCGCGGCCGAGAACCCGCCGAGCGAGTCCGCGCCCACCACGCGGTGACACGGGACGACCATGGGGGTGGGGTTCGACCCGCAGGCTTGGCCGACTGCCACCGCACCGGTGTCGAGGTCGTCGGCGAGGTCGCCGTACGTCCGGGTCTCGCCGTAGGGGATGGCCGCCATCGCCCGCATCACGTCGCCGGTGAAGCCGTCGGGGTAGTCGACGGCGACGGAGAACTCGCGGCGCTCGCCGGCGAGGTACGCCTCGACCTCGCGACGGACGCGTTCGTCGGGTGCGTCGAGGACGGCGGTGTCGACGTCGAGTCGGTGGCCGTCGACGGTGAACTGCATGTCGCACGTACGTACCGGTCGAGCGTACATAAGTGACGGTGCCCCGCGGCGGACGCGACGCGGGCCACAACGTTCACCCGCGTGACACCGCTAGGTACTCTCATGCTCACCGTCGCCACGTACACCGTGCCGGCGGAGGACTTCCCGCTCGGTCGGTTGTTCACCGACGTCCCGGACGCGTCCGTCGAACTCGACCGGGTCGTCCCGACTGGCGACGAGACCCTCCCCTACTTCTGGGTTGCAGCGGACGGCCTCGACGAGGTGGCCGCTGCCATCCGGACGAGTCCGGCTGCGGAGTCGCTCGCGCTCGTCGCCGAGACCGAGGACCGGGGTCTCTTCCGGATCGAGTGGGACACGGAAGCGTCGGGCGTCGTCGACGCCATCGCCGAGGCGGGACTCACGCTCCTCTCCGGCGTCGGCTCTAGTGACGAGTGGCTCTTCGAGTTCCGCGACGTCGACAGCGAGGGGCTGACGGCGTTCCAGCGCTACTGCGGCGAACACGGCATCGACGCGACGCTCGTACAGACGCGCCCCCACGAGGATGGCTTCGAGCGCGAGCGCCGCCCGGTCACGGACGAACAGTACGAGGCGCTCGTCCTCGCCTACGAGGAGGGGTACTTCGACCCGAAGAGCGGCACCACGCTCGACGACCTCGCCGACGAACTCGGAATCTCCTACCAGTCGGTCTCGGGACGGCTCCGGCGGGGATACCGGAACCTCGTCGAGCAACTCCTCACCGAGTCGTCCCAGTCGAGTGGGCGTGGGCCGGAGTGAGGCGAGTCGGGCCGGGCGAGGCCGTCGCGACGACCGCCCCTCGAAACCGTCTTTTGGGAGGCGCTCGCAGAACGGGACATGCGAACGAAGCGGAGGGTGCGCTAAATGCGTGTACTCATCGTCGGTGCCGGTGAAGTCGGGTCGAGCATCGCCGGGAGTCTCGCGGATAGCCACGAAGTAGTCGTCGTCGACGTCGACGGTGACCGCGTCGAACAACTCACCTACGAGCACGACGTGCTGACGGTCCAGGGTGACGGTGCCTCGCTGGACACGCTCGAGGAGGCCGGCGTCGAGAAGGCCGACATCGTCATCGCCAGCACGGACGACGACGAGACGAACCTCGCCATCTGCGGGACCGCGAAGACCGCCAGCGACGCGTTCACCATCGCCCGCGTCCAGAACCGGGCGTACCTCCAGACCTGGCGGCGCTCGCACGGCGTCTTCGGCGTCGACTTCATGGTGTGTACGGACCTGCTGACCGCCCAGTCCATCGTCCGGGTGGTCGGACTGCCGACCGCCCGCGACGTCGACCCGTTCGCTGGCGGGCGCGTCCAGATGGCCGAGTTCGAGGTGCCCGAGTCGAGTCCGGTCGCCGATCAGACCGTCCAGGAGGCCGACCGCTTCGACGCGCTCACCTTCGCCGCCGTCATCCGTGACGGCGAGGTCGAAATCGCGCGCGGGGACACCCGAATCCACGCGGGCGACATGGTCGTCGTCATTGGTCGGCCGGACAGCGTCCAGGCGTTCGCCGCGTCCGTCGCGCCCGGCGAGGCCGCCAGTGACGTCGACGACGTGGTCATCGTCGGCGGGAGTTCGGTCGGTGCACTCACGGCCCGCCTGCTCGCGGACCGCGGGTTCTCCCCGCGTCTCGTCGAGCAGGACCCCGAGCGCGCCCGCGAACTCGCCGAGGAACTCTCGGAGACGACGGTCCTCGAACACGACGCGACCGACGAGGACTTCCTCGAACGCGAGCACGTCGGTGACGCCGACCTCGTCGTCTCTGCCCTCGACAGCGACGAGCGCAACCTCCTCGTCTCCCTCCTGACCAAGCGAATGGGTGCCGAGCGGACGGTCGCCGTCGTCGACGACGGCGCCTACGTCGACCTCTTCGAGGCCGTGGGCGTCGACGTCGCGGTCAACCCCCGCGAGGTGACCGCGGAGGAGATCACCCGCTTCACCCGCGAACGCCGGATGGAGAACGTCGCCATCGTCGAACCCGGCGAAGCCGAGGTCCTCGAAGTCGAGATCGACGCCGAGAGCGTGCTCGCGGGTCGCTCCATCCGTGAGGCCGCCGCCGACCTCCCCGAGGGGTTCGTCGTCGGCGCCATCACCCGCGGCGGGGACTTCATCACTCCGCGTGGTGACACTGTGGTCCAGGAAGGCGACCACGTCGTCGCGTTCGTCCGCGCGGACGCGATCGACGACGTCACGGCCAAACTATGAGTTCGCAACTCCGCGTCGACTGGCGGGCGGGCGTCAGCCTCACCGGCCGCGTGGTCAAGTGGCTCTCGGTCCCGATGCTGTTCCCGCTCGTCCTCGCACTCTACTACGGGCGGGGACTCCGGACGTTCCTCGTGGCCATCGCGGTCGCCCTCGTCGTCGGATGGTCGCTCGAACGTCTCCACGACGACCCCGCCGAGGCGCTCGGCACGCGCGAGGGATTCCTGATGGTCGCGCTGACGTGGTTGCTCGTGAGCGTCGTCGGCGCCGTCCCGTACGTCGTCGAGGGCGCCATCACGACCTACGGCGCGACGTCGACGCTCCGACTCCCGGTGAACGCGCTCTTCGAGTCGATGAGTGGCTTCACCACCACCGGGTCGACCGTCATGGGGAGTATCTCCTTCGAGAACCACTCCCGCGCGTTGATGATGTGGCGCCAGGAGACCCAGTGGCTCGGCGGGATGGGGATCGTCGTTCTCGCCGTCGCCATCCTTCCCGAACTCTCCGTGGGTGGCGCCCAGTTGATGGACGCCGAGGCGCCCGGCCCGGGTATCCAGAAGCTCACCCCGCGTATCGCCGAGACGGCGCGCGCCCTCTGGGGGATGTACCTCGGGCTCACCGCCCTCGAAATCGTCGGGCTCTACGGCTTCCACCTCGCCGGCATGGCGCCGAACATGGACCTCTACAACGCGGTCGCCCACGGCTTCACCACGATGCCGACGGGCGGGTTCTCGCCGGAGGCGCGCTCCATCGAGGCGTTCACCGCGGTCGTCCAGTGGTTCATCATCCCGTTCATGATCGCGGCCGGGATGAACTTCGCGCTGTTCTGGCACCTCTGGAACCGCGACTTCGAGATCGTCCTCGACGACGTCGAACTTCGTGGGTACCTCGGCGCGATGGGCGTCCTCACCGCCCTCGTCGCCGGGTTGCTGTTCACGACACCCGGCTTCGATAGCCTCACCGGCGCTCTCGAACCCTCGCTACGCCACGCCGCCTTCCAGGTCGTCTCCATCGTGACGACGACCGGGTACGCGAGCATGGACTTCAACCTCTGGGGACAGCACGCGAAGTACGTCCTCCTGTTCGCCATGTTCATCGGTGGCTCCGCGGGGAGTACCGGTGGGAGTATCAAGGTCGTCCGGTGGGTGGTCATCCTGAAGTCGCTCAAACGCGAGTTGTTCACCACCGTCCACCCCGAGGCCGTCTCCCCGATCCGCCTCGGTAAGCAGACGGTCGACGAGCGGGCGGTCCGCGGTATCTACGCCTTCACGCTGCTCTACCTCGTCATCTTCGCGTTCGGGACCCTCGCCATCGTCGTCATCGGCGTTCCAGGGAAGGACCTCTCGGCGTTCGAGGCGACGAGCGCCGTCGCCGCGACGCTCGGCAACGTCGGTCCGGGCGTCGGCCTCGTCGGCCCGATGAATAGTTTCCTCCCGTTCCCACGGGTCTCGAAGCTCCTGATGGTCTTCTTCATGTGGGTCGGCCGCCTGGAGATCTTCCCGGTGCTCGTCCTGCTCACCCGCGCCTACTGGCAGGACTGAAGCCACACCCTATTTAGTCGCCCCGCGAGGTAGGTCGGACGAATGCCCGCAGACGGACTCCGAACGATCGGCCGCGATCTCGGTCGGATTCTCCAGGTGTACGCCATCATGCCGGCGCTGACCGTCCTCGTCGCGGCGGTGTGGGGCGAGTTCTACGCGATTCCGGCACTCCTCGTCTCCGGGGCGGTCCCGCTCACCGTCGGGACCGCCCTCCACGGTCACTTCGCGGACGCGGGCGAACCCGGCAAACTCCACGGCATGGTCATCGCGGCGACCGGGTGGTTCCTCGTCGCGGTCTTCGGTTCGCTCCCCTTCGTCCTGCTCGCGGCGTCGATGCGTGCCGGGTTGCTCGGCGCGCCCGCGCTCAACTCGACCGTCGCGGCGTTTCTGAACCCGCTGAACGCGCTCTTCGAGTCGATGAGCGGCTTCACGGGGACCGGCCTGACGATGACCGTCCACGAGAACCGCCTCCCCGCGACGCTCCAGTGGTGGCGCTCGTTCATGGAATGGGTGGGCGGCGTGGGCGTCATCGTCCTCACGACCGCTATCCTCGCCCGGCCGGGGAGCGGGTCGCTCACGCTCTACGAGAGCGAGGCGCGCTCGGAGAAGATCCACCCGAGTATCGTCTCGACGGTCAGGACCATCTGGTGGATCTTCCTCCTGTTCACCTTCGTCTCCATCCTCCTCCTCTGGCTCGCGGGGATGCCGCTGTGGGGCGCCATCAACCACGCCATGACCGGTCTCGCCACCGGCGGCTTCTCGATCACCGACAACTCCATCGCGACGTACGACAGCGTCGCCATCGACTTCGCGCTCGTCCCCATTATGCTCCTCGGGAGTATCGCGTTCCCGGTCCACTACCTCCTCTTGCAGGGCCACTTCGAGGAGTTCCGCGAGGACCTCCAGACGCGGTGGGTGTTCGGCTTTTTCGGACTCGGGACGCTCGCGCTGACCGGACTCCTCTACGCCCACGGCGTCTACCAGTCGACGGCGGCCATCTCCGTCCTCGGCGTCACGCTGACCGGGGACGCGGCCGCGCTCTTCCAGTCGTTTCGCTACGGTGTCTTCCAGTTCGTCTCGGCGGCGTCGTGTGCGGGTTTCCAGACGGCGAGCATCGGGGCGCAGTGGAGTGCCGCCTCCCACCTCGTCGTCGTACTCGGGATGGTCGTCGGTGCGGCCGCGGGGTCGACCGCCGGCGGCATCAAACTCGTCCGGGTGGCCACCCTCCTGAAGGGGACCGCGTTCCGCATCGCGGGCGTCTTCTACCCGCGCTCGGCCGTCCGGACGTTCCGCCTCGACGGCCGCGCGCTCTCCAGTCGCGAACTCACCAAGGAGTTCGAGGAGGCGGCCATTATCACCGTCCTCTGGGTCGTCTTCCTGGGCCTCGGGACCGCCGTGCTCCTGGTGACCGTCCCGACCGGGGCCGGTCCGAACGCCTACTCGCTGGAGAACGTGCTCTTCGAGGTGGCGAGCACGCAGGGCAACGTCGGTCTCTCGACCGGCATCACCGGTCCCGGGATGCCGACAGCCGCGAAGGTGATGTTCCTCTTCAACATGTGGATCGGCCGCCTCGAAATCATCCCCGTCCTCGTCACGCTCCGGGGACTCGTCTACGGCTTCGGGGTGCGTCGCTGATGCTGGGCGTCGACGTCGGTAAATTGCTGACGGGTGCCGTCGAGACGCTCTTCGAGGCCGGGCCGGACGACCGGGTGTTCGACGCCTTCATCCTCGTCGCCCCGCTCGTCCTCCTGGCCATCGCCGTCCTCGGGCGGACGACGGCCACGACCGTGCTGGCGGGCGGCTACGTCCTCGGGTTCGTCGGCTACGTCCTCGCGCTCGGCGTCCGCCACGTCCGGAGCGAAAGCGATTAACTGCCTGGCCGTCGCCCACCCCACATGTACATCATCGTCGTCGGTGCCGGGCAGATTGGCTCGCAGGTGCTCGACCTCGCGACGGCCTCCGACAACGAGGTCGTCGTCGTCGAACAGGACCCGGAGGTGGCCGAGGAGGCGAGCAGGGAGTACGACTGTCTGGTCATCGAGGGCGACGCGACCGACCGCGAGATCCTCGAAGACGCCGGCGCCGAACAGGCCGACGCCATCATCTGCACGACCGACGAGGACGCGACGAACCTGATGGTCCTCTTCATCGCGAAGGAGTTGGAGATCTCCTCGCTGGTGACGGTCGTCCAGGACCCACAACACCTGAACATCTTCCGCCGGGTGGGTGCGACCATCCTCGAGAACCCACAGCGACTCATCGCCCAGTACCTCTACCAGGCCATCCAGCGCCCTTCCGTCGAGGACTTCATGGAACTCGGCGGCGACGCGGAGATCTTCGAGGTGACCGTCACCGAGAACGCGGCCATCGCGGGGAAGACGCTCTCCGAGGCCGGGTCGGAGAGTCTCCTCGGCGAAGACGTCCTCGTCGTGGCCCTCCAGCGCGGGGAGGAGATAGTCACGCCACGCGGCAGTACCCGCATCGAGGCCGGCGACACCGTCACCGTCTTCGCGCGCGAGGGGATGACCGACGACCTCGTCGAGTTGTTCGTCGGCGAGCAAGAAGTGGCCGAGTAGTTCGGTCGCCCTACACGGCGGTCGACTCGTCGACTTCGAACGCGGCGAGCGTACTCACCGGCACGCCCCGCGGGGAGAAGAGCCGGACCCGGTCACCGGGCTGGACGCGGGTGTCGCCGCGCGGCGTGATGGTCGTCTCACCCCGTTCGATGGCGACGACGAGGACGTCTTCGTCGACTAGCCCGGTCTTGTTCGCCTCCTGGAGCGTCTGCCCGGCAATCGGCGCCTCGCCGTCGACGGTGACCGACCGGATTTCGTCGTCGTCCGCCCGCTCGACGGGGTGGGTGGAGACGGTCGCCGCCGCCGACTCCGGCCCGAACTGGTGGTACGCGTGGTGGTGCTCGTCGTGGAGGAGGTCTTCGTCCTCGATGTCGAGTCCGAGATTGGTGAGTTTGCGCGCCACGCGCGTGAGGTCGTTCGTGTCCTCGCCGACGGCCTTCACCCGGAGGTTCCCGTGACCGGTCATCACCTCGCGGACGTTGACCACGCCGGGGACGCGGAGGACGCGACGGGCGAGGCGATCCTGTTCGGACACCGAGGTGCTACAGAGGAAGAGGTTCGTGAGGAGGCCCGAACACGCCTCGTAGTCGATGGCGGCGTGGTAGCCGCGGACGACGCCAGCCTCCTCCAGTTTCTCGATTCGGTTCCGGATGGTCCCGCCCGAGACCTCCATCTCTCGTGCGATATCCGAAGCCGCGGTGTTTCGGGCGTCCTGGGCCAGGTGATAGAGGATTCTCTCGTCAAGTTCGTCGATTTCGTGGCTCATACGTACCACTCGATGCGGAATCCGAAATGACTTTCCACTACTTCGACCACAGATTACTGACTCCCCGCCCGTTTAGCCCGCAACCAACTTCGCTCTCCGAGTACTCCGCCCGTCGTTGGCGGAGAGTGGTGTCCTGATGGGTACGATATCCGGAATAGACTGCCCCGATATTGCGCATCTCGCAGGTTTCTCCAAGGTTTATAGTCGTCCGCCGTACACGGGGGGAGTATGTCTGTAGAGACGACCCGTAGCCCGGTGTATCGGTTCCGGGCGAGACGTGGCGACCACCTCCACGACCACGACGTACCCGGGGTGGTCGTCGATGAGTGACGCCGGGAGCAACGTCGAGGCCGAGCTGAACCGCGACATCGGGCTCGTCGGTGCCGTCGCCATCGGTGTCGGGACGATGATCGCGGCGGGCATCTTCGTCCTCTCGGGACTCGCCGTCGCGAACGTCGGCGCGGCGGCCATCGTCTCGTTCCTCGCGGCGGCGGTCGTCGCGAGCTTCTTCACCGCCTTCGCCTACGCCGAGTTCGCCTCCATCTACCCCGAGAGCGGTGGCGGCTACATGTACGTCGCCAACGTCTTCGACAGCGACCTCACCTACATCGTCGGCTGGTCGATGATCCTCGGCTATCCGGCGTCCGCGGCGTTCTACCTCGCGAGTTTCTCCGACTGGTTCTACCGGTTCATCTACCCGGCGTTCTCCATCCCGGAGGCGATTCCCTACTGGGTCGGCGGCTTCGTCGTCCTCGCGCTCCTCGTCGGTATCAACCTCAAGGGGACCGAGGAGACCGGTGCCTTCCAGATCGCCGTCACGGGGCTGAAGGTCGCGCTCATCATCCTCTTCCTCTACGGTGGCCTCCAGTCCTTCGACGCGAGTATCGTCGTCGAGTCGCTCCAGCAGAACACCCAGACCTTCGCCGACTTCCGCGACATCGGGCTGACGAGCGCCCTCGTGTTCATCACGTTCTTCGGTTTCGAGGCCATCGCGACCAACGCCGAGGAGATCAAGAAGCCCGGCGACACCGTCCCGCGCGCCATCTTCATCTCGATGGGGCTGGTGACGGTCATCTACACGCTCGTCGTCCTCGTCATCGTCATCGCGGTCAACGACCCGAAGTTCCTCGACTTCCTCACGAACAACGTCGAACTCGGTGGGCTGACCGCCAAGGAGTACATCGCCAACCACGGCGAGGTGTCGATGGCCTACGCCGCGAAGTACTTCCTCGAAGTGTTCGGGAACGCCGGCTTCTACGTCATCATCGTCGGCGCCCTCTTCTCGATGATTTCGGCGGCCAACGCGACCATCCTCGCGGGCTCGCGCGTCAAACTCGCGATGGCCCGCCGCGACCACCTGCCGAGCCAGTTCGAAGACCTCCACGACACGTTCAACACGCCGCACAAGGCGGTCCTCCTGACCGGCGGACTCATCCTCTTCTACATCGCGGTGTTCTCCGTCGTCTTCGGGAGCCACCCGGGGAGCGGAACGTACCACCCGCCGTTCGGTCTCCACCTCGGTATCGAGCACCTCGCACACTTCGCGGACTTCATGCTTCTCGGCGGCCTCATCGTCGTCAACCTCGCCGTCGTCCAGTCCCGCCGCAAGTTCCCGGACATCGACCGTGGGTTCGAGGTTCCGTTCGTGCCGGTGGTCCCGGTCATCGCCGTACTCGCGAACCTCGTCCTCTTCTTGAACGTCAGCCCCGTGAGCTTCGCCATCGGGGTCGTCGCCGAAATCGTCGGCGTCGCCTTCTGGTTCACCGTCCTCTCGGGGAAGCCGGCCGAACACGCCGAAGAGGAGACGCCGACGCTCGTCGCCGAACACCACCCCAGCGAGTCGGAGTACACACTCCTCGTCTCCATCGCGAACCCCGAACACGTCCCGCAACTCATGCGGACGGCTGTCGACATCGCGAAGGACCGCGACGGAGACATCCTGGTGATGAGTGCCGTCGAACTCCCCGCACAGACACCGCTCTCCGAAGGTGGTCAGTACCTCGAAGACGAACGGGAGATCGTCGACGAGGCGATGGAGTTCGCCCGCGAGGAGGACGTCCCCGTGAGCGGAACCGTCCGCATCGGCCACGACGTCTCCGAGGCGATCACGAACACCGTCGACCAGTACGAGTGCGACGCCGCACTCCTCGGTTGGAGCGGGACGAGCCGTCGCCGTGACATCGTCCTCGGTTCGACCGTCGACGAAGTCATTCGCGACGCCGCCTGCGACGTCCTCGTCGAGAAGACCGGCGAAGTCGAACAGGAAATCGCGTCCATCCTCCTGCCGACGGCGGGCGGCCCCCACGCCGAGTTCGCCGCGGAGGTGAGCAGCGCCATCGCCCACTCCGAAGGGGCGACCGTCCGGGTCGTCCACGTGGTCGACCCCGACGCCTCCGAGACCGAGCGACGCGACGCCCAGGACCGCATCGACGACACCGTTGCCGCGCTCTCGGACGTGGAGTACGAGACCGAACTCCTCGAGGGCGAGGACGTCGTCGACACCATCGTCACCGAGACCGCGGAGACCGACCTGACTCTCGTCGGGGCGACCCGCGAAGGGATTCTCCAGCAACTCGTCCTCGGTGCCGTCCCCGAGGCAGTCGGTAAGCGCGCGAAGGGAGCAGTCATCATGACCAAGCGGAACCTCGGCATCACCTCGCGGCTCCGTCAGTGGCTCCGCTGGGAGTAGACACCCACTCCCCGCTCCCCGCTCCCCGCTCAGAAGACGAAGCGGTCGAGCAGGTAGCGGATGAACGTGTGGCGACGCGCCTCCCGGGCGTGAGAGAGCGCCACCGTACACTCCAGTTCTTCGGCGAGTTCGTCCGGTAGTGCCCCGAACATCACGTCGTAGAGCAGGTGGTGGGCCGACGTCCCGACCACCGCGAGGTCCGCGTCGCCGACCGCCACGCGAATCGTCTCCAGGCGGTCGTCCGCCCGGTGGATCTCCGTCGAGACGGGCGACTCACAGAGTTCGGCCACCTCGTTCTGGTACTCGCCGATCGAGCGAATCTGGTCGTCGGAGGCGTCGCCGGGGAGGGCGTGGATGAGGCGGACGCGGGCGTCGTGTTCCGCGGCGACGGCGTCGGCGACGACGACCTCCAGCGGGTCGAAGGGGCCGCGGTCGGCGACGACTGCGACGTCGTCGATCGACTCGGGTAGCCCGCGGTTCCGGACGAAGACGAGGTCCGCGGGGCTGTGTTCGATGTACCAGTCGACGTCGTCGCCGAGCAACTCTTCGTGGCCGAAGTCCGGTTCGACCTCGCCGAACAGCACGTCGAACTCCTCGGCGTGGTTGGCGACGGCGTGGTTCAGGTCGTGGGTGACGACCTCCGTCGCCGTCACCGAGACGTCGAAGTCGGCGGCGAACGCTTCGACGCGGCGCTCGAACTCCGCCTCGGCGGGCGTCTGCTCGCCGGCGGCGCTGGTGAGCGAGGTCTGGTCCGGTACTTCCTCGAAGCGGGCGACTTCGACCTCGCCGTTCCGTCGGGCGGCGACCGCTGCGGCCATCCGCAGGAGCGTGGTCTGGTCGTTGAAGTCGGTCTCCGAACCGACCGCGACCAGCACGCGCTCGCCGGTGGAGTCGAGGGCCTCGCGGGTGCGGTCGGCCGTCGTGACGCCGCGTGTCCGTCGAATCGCGTCGACGGCGGCCCCCTCGCGGCCGGTTCGTTCGCGGGCGTAGCCGAGGTACCACAGGAGACTCGCGACGACGATGCCGACCGCGCCGAGCAGCGGGAGCGTCCCCATCTGCGTGAGGAGGACGACGCCACCCACGATGCCGAACAACTGCGCCCACGGGTAGAAGGGGGCGACGAACTCCGGTTCGTAGCCTTCGAGGTCGCTCTCCCGGAAGGCGACGAGTGCGACGTTGATGAGCGTGAAGACGAGGAGTTGGAAGGCGCTCGCGAGTTTCGCGAGTTCGACGACCGGGACGAACGCGATGAGCGCGAGCAGGACGGCACCGGTCAGCGAGATCGACCGGATGGGCGTCCGGTAGCGCTCGTGGACCGACTGGAGCGACGATGGGGCGAGGCGGTCGCGACTCATCGCCAGCGGGTAGCGCGACGAGGAGAGGATGCCGGCGTTCGCCATGCTCGTCAGGGCGAGGACGGCGATCACCGAGACACCGACGACGCCCGCACTCCCGAGGAAGTTGCCCGCGGCGTCGGCCATCGGCGTGTAGGAGTGTGCGAGGTCGGCGAGTGGCGTCACGCCGACGATGACGAAGACGACGAACGTGTAGACGAGCATCATCAGACCGATGGAGCCGAGGATGGCCATCGGGATGTTCCGCCCGGGGTCCTCGACCTCCTCGGCGACGCTGGCGATCTTCGTCACACCCGCGTAGGAGACGAAGACGAACCCCGTGGCCGCGAGCAGACCGTCCGGCCCCGTCGCGAAGAACGGGTGGTACTGCGACTGGTCGACGTAGGTGAGTCCGTCGCCGATGAAGACGAGGAGGGCGAGCAGAACGAGCGAGACGATGATCGCCTGCATCCGCCCCGTCTGCTTGACGCCGACGACGTTCACGCCGACGAGGAGGACGGCCAGAACGAGTGCGACGGGTTTCACGACACCGGCGAGTTGAGGGGCGAACAACAGGAGGTACGCGCCGAGACCGACCAGCGCGAAGGCGCTCTTGAACACGAGCGAGAACCACGCGCCGATGCCGGCGATAGTCCCGGCGGCCGGCCCCATCGCCCGGTCGATGAAGAGGTAGGTCCCGCCGGACTCGGGCATCGCCGTCGCCATTTCGGATTTCGCGAGCGCTGCGGGGAGGACGACGAGGCCGGCGAGGAGGTAGGCGAGGATGACTGCCGGTCCCGCCAACTTCGAGGCGAGTCCGGGGAGGACGAAGATTCCGCTCCCGACCATCGCCCCGATACTGATGGTGATCGTCGCGAAGAGACCGAGGTCGCGTTCGAGACTCTTGGGCATCGTGGTCGGTAATCGACAACGAGGCCCTTGAAGGTGCGCCCCCGGTCGATTCTGCGGAGTCAGTGCGTCGCCGTCGACCCAGTCGTCCGGGCGACCAGAACCGTTTACTCGCCGCCGCGTGCAGGGCCGGAGTAGATGGCCGAAACGCTGCTCTTCGAGGTCGGCGTCATGTTCGCCGCTATCGCGGCGGTGAGTTTCGTCGCGAGTCGGCTGTCGGTGTCGCCGATTCCGCTCTACATCGTCGTCGGGATGGCGCTGAACCAGTTCGTCGTCGGCCGCCTCGACCTCCCCTACGTCCACGCGAGCGACTTCGTCACCGTCGGCGCGGAACTCGGTATCGTCCTCCTCCTCTTCTTCCTCGGTCTGGAGTTCAACGTCGAGCGCCTGCTCGCCGACCGCCAGCGCATCGGGACGGCCGGTGTCGTCGACTTCGCCGTCAACTTCGGCGTCGGGTTCGTCCTCGGCTTCCTCCTCTTCGGCGGTGTCGTCCCCGCGATGCTGATCGCGGGTATCGTCTACGTCTCGTCGAGCGCCATCATCACCAAGACGCTGCTCGACCTCGGGTGGATCGCCAACCCGGAGAGCGGCCCGCTCCTCGGGACGCTCGTCTTCGAGGACCTCGTCATCGCCGGCTACCTCGCGCTCGTCTCGGCCATCCTCTTCGGCGGCGGGAGCGTCGGCGAGATCGCCCGCTCGCTCGGCGGCGCGTTCGGCTTCATCCTCCTTCTGGTGCTCCTCGTCTACTTTGGGACGGCAGCGCTCGAACGCCTGCTCGAAACCACCTCTGCGGAGTACTTCGTCCTCCGGGCGCTCGGCGTCACCGTGTTGATCGCGGGCGCGGCACTCGTCGCGGGCGTCAGCGAGGCCGTCGCCGCCTTCTTCGTCGGGATGGCGTTCAGTTCGACGAGTTACGCCCACGAACTCGAAGAGTCGCTCTCGCCCATCCGCGACACGTTCGCGGCCGTCTTCTTCTTCTGGATCGGTCTCGTCACCGACCCGCTCTCTTTCTTGGGTGTACTGGACCTCGTCGCCGCGGCCGTCCTCGTGACCGCACCGGCGAAGGTGGTGAGTGGCTTCTTCGGCGGGCGGGCGTACGCCCTCGACGACCGCCGCTCGCTTCGGGTCGGTCTCGCCATGGTCACGCGCGGGGAGTTCTCGCTCATCCTCGGGTCGGTCGCGCTGGCCGGGGCCGGTGGGGTCCTCGCCGTCCAGACGGCCGAGGCCATCTCCGCGTTCGCCGTCGGCTACGTCCTCGTCATGAGCGTCCTCGGAACGCTGTTGATGCAGGAGTCGAAGCGCTTCGAGCGCTTCGTGACGCTCGACTGAGGACGGGACCTAAGTCGAGCGACGAACGCCGGTATCGTTTTCTCGCCCCCAGCACAACCGGCGGACATGGACATCTACGAGACCGACATCCCTGGGGTCGGTCGGCGCTTCGAGTTGGAACTCACCGGGGGGACCCGACTCGTCGCCGTCCTCCACCACGACGGGCGCGCGGAACTGTTCCGCCGCGAGGGACCGGACGCCGACGGCGAGAAGGTGTTCGACCTCACCGGCGAGGAGGCCAACAAACTCGGGTCCATCCTCGAAGGGGCGTACTTCGAGTCCGTCGACGTCGACGAACTGACGGTCCCACTCGGCGACGCCATCTTGGAGTGGGTCGAAATCGACGAGGAATCACCGTACGCCGGCGTGACGCTCGCCGAGTCGAACCTCCGGGAGGAGACCGGCGCCACCGTGATCGCCATCCAGCGCGGTGAGGAGACGATTCCGAACCCCGGACCCGAGACGACTATCGAGGTCGACGACTACCTCGTCACCCTCGGGACCCGCGAGGAACAGAACCGCCTGCTCGACCTCGTTGACGGGACCGCCTGACCGGCACGACACGCCGAATCCGACCGCTTTATACCGGTCCCCGTGCGACTCGGAGACATGAGCAATCCGCGAATCCTCATCCTCGGCGCGCCCGGCGCCGGCAAGGGGACGCAGAGCGACAATCTCGTCGAAGAGTACGGTATCGACCACATCACGACGGGCGACGCCCTCCGCGCCAACAAGGACATGGAGACGGAGTACGGCACGCCCCGCGAGTTCATGGAGGCCGGCGAACTCGTCCCCGACCCTGTCGTCAACGAGATTGTCGAGGCGGCCCTCGAAGACGCCGACGGCTTCGTCCTCGACGGCTACCCGCGCAACCTCGACCAGGTCGAGTTCCTCGACGACGCCACCGACCTCGACGTCGTCCTCTACCTCGACGTCTCGAAGGACGAACTCGTCGACCGCCTCACCGGCCGTCGCGTCTGCGACGAGTGTGGCACCAACTACCACGTGAAGTACAACCCGCCCGAGGAGGAAGGCGTCTGCGACCGCTGTGGTGGCGAACTCATCCAGCGCGACGACGACACCGAGGAGACCGCTCGTGAGCGCATCGAAGTGTTCGAGGAGAACACGATGCCGGTCGTCGAGCACTACCGTGAGGAGGGCGTCCTCGAAGAGATCGACGGCGAGCAGTCCCCCGACGAGGTGTGGGCGGACATCAAGGACGTCGTCGACGAGCGCGCGGACCCGTAGTAAAAGGTTGATACGGCACGACTCACTACACTAATCGAGAATGCCACGCACAGCCGAAAAAGTCCGGACCCTCGTCGCCGAGGACCCGGCCATGGAGGACGCCCTCGAGTCCCTCCTCGAAAGCGAGGGGGAGACCATCGAGTGGCGTGACGTGAAAGGCGACCTCACGAGCGGGCAGTGGGGGCGACTCATCGAGAAGGGGATCCTCGAAGAGGCCGGCGACGGGTTCCGGCTCGCCGACCCGGACGCCGTCCGCGAGGGTCTCGAAGGAGAGGGCGCGAGTGGCGTCTCGTCGAGTTCCGATGTCGACCTCCCCGACGACGAGGAGACGTCGTGGTCGAAGTGGGACAAGGGCGCGGCCCTGGTCGCGGTCGGCATGTTCGCGGGCTACTCGTGGGCACCCGCCCGCAACGCCGTCGGGAACGTGATGGACGTCTTCCTCGGCCCGCTCGACTCGCTTTTGCCGTTCTATCTCGTCATCATGGTGCTGGCCGTCATCACCGGCCTCTACTCGACGCTCCTGCAGGCGAACCTGATGAACATGGAGAAGATGGGCGCCTATCAGGAGCGGATGAAGGACATCCAGGAGCGCCAGAAGCAGGCCAAAGAGCAGGGTAACGAGGAAGAACTCGAACGCATCCGCGAGGAGCAGATGGAGGCCATGGGCGACCAACTGGGCATGTTCAAAGAGCAGTTCCGCCCGATGGTCTGGATCATGGTTCTCACCATCCCGGTGTTCCTCTGGATGTACTGGAAGCTCCTTGCCGGGCACATCACCACCGAGGAGATGACGATGGTGTTCCCGCTCGTCGGCGAGGCCACCCTCACGGCGGGGATCATCGGTCCCGTCCAGGCATGGATCGTCTGGTACTTCCTCTGCTCGATGGGCTTCTCGCAGGTCATCCGCAAGGGACTCAACATCCAGACGACCCCGAGCTAACGGCCGACGCCGTTCTTCTCTCGTCTCCTCTTCGGTTCTCCGCTTCGCACTCGCACACAGTTGAACAGTTGTACAATCGTTCAACTGACGTCCAGTTTCGCGTGATACAGTTTTGTCCTCCCGGTCCCTATCGACTGTATGCGCGAACTCGTCTTCTCACTCGACTACGAGACCGGGTGTAACGCGGTCGCGGACACGCTCGCCGCCCACCCCGACGCCCGGGTCCGGTCGCTCTCCCTCCACGCGACCGACGAGCGTCTCTGGCGGGTCGACCACGCGAGCGGGCCGGCCGACGCGCTCGACGCGCTGGCGGCCGCCTTCCGCGACGCCGACTACTACGCCGACTGCCTCGCGACCGCGGACTGCGGTGCCACCCAGACCACCGAGGTCCTCGAACACACCAACGACACGCTCGTCCTCTACTCCCGGTGGCAGCGGACGCCCACCTGTACGTCCGTCCCGCACCTCGCGCGCGACCACCTCGGCGACGGGGTCCTCTTCGAGACACGCCACGAGCAGCGACGCTACACCTGGCGACTCGTCCACGCCGGCACGGGCGACGTCGCGGCGTTCTTCGACGCCCTTGACGCGGCCGTCGGTGACTGCGCCGACCTGGAGATGCTCCGGTCGACGGACACCACGGCGACCCACGACGCCACCGACGCCGCCGACGCGGACGGGACGACGGCGCTCTCCGCGGAACAGGAGGCTGCGCTCCGGGCCGCGGTCGAACACGGCTACTACGAGACGCCGCGGGCACTCGACGTGGGCGACCTCGCCAAGCGCCTCAACGTCCCGCGCTCGACGCTCACGTACCGACTCCGGCGGGCCGAGGAGTACCTGGCGACGCAGTTCGTTGCCCGGGAACCGCCCGTCGGGGACGCCCCGCCGTCGTTCTGAGCGGGGGAGTGGCTTCTCGCCCGAGTTGGAATATTCCAATCAAGGCTTATCGGCTCGCCCCACGTACTCACGGGTAATGAACGAAGACGCGGCAGTCGGCGACGGGGCGAGTGACGGGGGGACGCGAGAACTCTCCGCCCGACTCACCGTCCCGGAGATGGACTGTCCCTCCTGTGCGGGGAAGGTCGAGAGCGGCCTCCAGCGCGTCGACGGCGTCGTGGAGATCGACACCCGACCCACCACGGGGACGGTGACGGTGACCTACGACCCCGACCGGGCCGACCGGGACGACGTCGTCGCGGCCGTCGAGGGCGCGGGTTACGAGGTCGTCGGCGAGACTGACGAGACCGGCGGCGCGGGCGAACCGAGTAGTGAGGGTGTCGACGTCGCGCCGCCGACGGAGGTGTGGACGAGTTCCCGCGCGAAGAAGACGTGGTTCGGTGCGGTCCTCGTCACGCTCGGTCTCCTCTTCGAGTTCGTCCTGACGGGGTCGAACGCGGTCGTAGCGAGCGTCCTCGGCCACCCGTTGACGCTCGCGGACGTCCTCTTCCTCGGCGCGGTCGCCGCCAGCGGCTACCCGGTGGTCCGCGGCGGCTACTACTCCGCACGCAACCGGAGTCTCGACATCGACCTCCTGATGGGCGTCGCCATCCTCGCGGCCACCGGTATCGGCTACTACGTCGAGGCGGCGACGCTCGCGGTGCTGTTCAGTATCGCCGAACTCCTCGAAGACTACGCGATGGACCGGGCGCGCGACTCGCTGCGCGAGTTGATGGAACTCTCGCCCGACGAGGCGACCGTCCGCCGCGAGGGCGAGGAAGTGACCGTCCCCGCCGAGGCGGTCGACGTCGGCGAGACGGTCGTCGTCCGGCCCGGTGAGAAGGTCCCGCTCGACGGCCGGGTCGTGGAGGGTGCGAGCGCGGTCGACGAGTCGCCCATCACCGGCGAGAGCGTCCCGGTCGACAAGTCCGAGGGCGACGAGGTGTTCGCCGGGTCCATCGTCGAGGGCGGCTACCTCGAAGTCGAGGTGACGTCGACCGCCGGCGAGTCGACGCTCTCGCACATCATCGAGATGGTGCAGGGCGCCCAGGAGAAACAGACCGAGAAAGAGCAGTTCGTCGACCGCTTCGCGGGCTACTACACGCCAGTGGTCGTCGTCCTCGCCGTTCTGACTGCCGCCGTCCCGCCACTCGTCCTCGGGTGGCCGTGGGAGACGTGGTTCGTCCGCGGTCTCACGCTGCTGGTCATCGCTTGTCCCTGTGCATTCGTCATCTCGACGCCGGTCTCCGTCGTCTCGGGCATCACGAGCGCCGCGAAGAACGGCGTCCTCGTGAAGGGCGGCAACCACCTCGAAGCGATGGGGCAGGTCGACGCCGTCGCGCTCGACAAGACGGGGACGCTCACGAAGGGCGAACTCGCGTTCACCGACGTCGTCCCGTTCGGCGACGCCGACGAGACCGAGGTGCTCCGCTACGCCGCCGCACTCGAACAGCGCAGCGAACACCCCATCGCCGAGGCGATCCTCGCCCGCGCTGACGAGGCGGGTATCGTCGACCGGCCCACGCCCGCGAACTTCGAGGCGCTGACCGGCGAAGGCATCCGCGCTGACGTGGACGGTGAGACGTACTACGCAGGGAAGCCGGCGCTCTTCGAGGACCTCGGGTTCGACCTCTCGGGTGCGGGACGGGCGACCGACGGCGGCGTCGTGGAAGCACGGGAGGAGCCGGACGCCGACGACGACCACGACGACCACGACCTCGACGACGTGCTCGGCGGTCTCGAACGCGAGGGGAAGACGGTCGTCCTCGTCGGGACCGAGTCGGCACTGTTGGGCGCCGTCGCCATCGCCGATGAGGTACGCCCCGCCTCCCGGCGGGCCGTCGAGCGCCTCCACGAACTCGGCGTCGAGCACGTCGTGATGCTCACCGGCGACAACGAGGGGACGGCGCGGGCCATCGCCGAGCAGGTCGGCGTCGACGACTACCGCGCGGAACTCCTCCCCGACGAGAAGGTCGACGTCGTCCGCGACCTCGAACGGGAGTACGGCGACGTGGCGATGGTCGGCGACGGAATCAACGACGCTCCGGCGCTCGCGACCGCCACGGTCGGCGTCGCGATGGGCGCGGCGGGCACCGACACGGCCATCGAGACCGCCGACATCGCGCTGATGGGCGACGACGTGGGGAAACTGCCGTACCTCTACGCGCTCTCCCACGAGGCGAACGCGGTCATCCGGCAGAACATCTGGACGAGCCTCGGGGTGAAGGCGTTGCTCGCGGTGGGCGTCCCGCTCGGCTACGTGAGCGTCGCGCTCGCGGTCGTCGTCGGCGACATGGGGATGAGTCTCGGGGTCACCGGGAACGCGATGCGCCTCTCGCGAATCGAACCCGAGCGCTTCTTCGAGGAGTAACGCCGCGAGGTCTCTCCGAGCCATTTTTGATTGCCGCGGACGGAGTACTGATATGCTGATTACGATCTCCGGCCCGCCCGGGAGCGGGAAGTCTACTATCGCGACCGGTCTGGCCGACGAGCTCGACTACGAGCACGTCTCCGGCGGCGACATCTTCCGTGCGCTCGCCGACGAGCGCGGCTACTCCCTCGCGGCGTTCAACGAACTCGCCGAGGAGGACGACCAGATCGACCGCGACCTCGACCGCCAACTTCGCGAGACCGCGCGGACCCGCGAGGACACCATCCTGGAATCCCGCCTCTCGGGGTGGATGGCCGGTGAGTACGCCGACCTGAAGATCTGGCTCGGCGCCCCCATCGACGTCCGCGCGGCGCGTATCGCCGAGCGCGAGGACAAGTCCGTCGAGGAAGCCAAAGAGGAGACGCTCGTCCGCGAGGAGAGCGAGAAACAGCGCTACCAGGAGTACTACGGCATCGACTTCGACGACCGCTCCATCTACGACCTCGGCGTGAACACCGCGCGCTGGGACGAGGAGACGACGCTCGCGATGGTGGTCGACGCCGTCGAGAACTACGAGGGCGGGTCCGACGAGGGCGCGTTCCCCATCGAAGACGTCGACTACGACTTCTGACCATGCTCCGTGACGCGCCGGACGACCGCGACCCCGACGCCCTGCTGGAGTTCGGCGTCGTCAACCTCGACAAACCGCCCGGGCCGTCGGCCCACCAGGTGTCGGCGTGGGTCCGCGACATGGCCGACCTGGAGAAGGCCGCCCACGCGGGCACCCTCGACCCGAAGGTGACTGGCTGTCTCCCGACGCTGCTCGGCGACGCCACGCGACTCGCCCCCGCGTTGCTCGAAGGGTACAAGGAGTACGTCGCCGTCCTCGAACTCCACGGCGACCCGCCGACCGACCTCGAAGCCGTCGTCGCCGAGTTCGAGGGCGAGATCTACCAGAAGCCGCCGAAGAAGAGCGCGGTCGCCCGCCGCCTCCGTACGCGCGAGATCTACGACCTCGACGTTCTGGAGGTCGAGGACCGACAGGCACTCCTCCGCATCCGCTGTGAGAGCGGTACCTACGTCCGGAAGCTCTGTCACGACCTCGGCCTCGCGCTCGGGACGGGCGCGCACATGGGCCACCTCCGCCGGACCGCGACCGTCCCGTTCGACGACACCGACCTCGTCACGCTCTACGACCTGAAGGACGCCCTCGTCGAGTACGAGGAGGACGGGAACACGGAGTGGCTCTACGACGTCGTCGACCCGGCCGAGCGCGCACTCTCGCACTTGCCGGGATTGGTCGTCGCACGCAACGCCGCCGAAGAAATCGCGGAGGGCGCACCGGTGTACGCGCCGGGTGTGGTCGAGGCCGACCCCGCCGACCGCGGGGACCTCGTCGCCTGCTACACCCCCGACGGCGCCGCGGTGTGTCTCGGCCGCCTCGTCGGCGACCCCGAGACCGACGAGGGGACCGTCGTCGACCTCGAACGCGTCCTCGTCTGAGTCACTACTTCCCGGCTTCGGTGACGGTGATCGACCCGTCGATCTCCCGCTGGGGCACGGGCATCGTGATGTTCTCCTCCTGGAACCGGGACTTCACGCGTTCAAGGAGTTGGGAGTGGACGCGTGTGGCCTCGCCGTGCTCCGGGAAGTCGACGAGCCAGACGCGTGCGTCGAGTCCGACGGCCGACGAGCCGAGTTCGGACACGCGAACCTCCGGGGCGGGGTCGGAGGCGACCCCGTCGATGGAGCGCGCTTCTTCGAGGATACACTCGCGTGCCGTCTCGATGTCCTCCTGGTAGCCGATACCGAACGAGGCGTGGAGTCGGAGCTTCCCGCTGGACGCCGGATTCACGACGACGTTGTCGGTGAGCTTCGAGTTCGGGACGACGACCGTCTCACCGTCGAACGTCCGGATCTTCGTGACCCGCAGCGACACCGCCTCGACGACGCCGGCGTGCCCGTCCCACTCGATCCACGAACCGACGTCGACGTCCTCGTTGTTCACGAGGAAGAGCCCACTGACGAGGTTACGCAGGATTTCGCGAGCGCCGATACCGGCCGAGAGCGTCGCCGCCGCGAGAACTGCGCCGGTGGCCGTCGGCGTCGCGCTGACGTCGCCCGCCTCCAGTCCGACGGCGATGGCGCCGACCGCGAGCAAGACCGTGTACGTGTCCTCGGCGGCGTCGCACGCGGGTTCGCTGGCCCCGTAGTACCGTAACGCGTTGCCGATGAGTGGCTTCCCGATCGTGTACCCGATCACGAAGGTCACGACCGTGGCGAGCGCCAACTGCACCACTCCCGGCGCCGCCTCGAACCACGCGAGCGTCCGCTGGACGAAGGTGAGCATCGTCTGTGTGTTCGTTTATAGCCAACACAGTCTGAAAAAAGGCCGTGACCACCCCCACCACGACGTCGCCGAAACGAAGCCCTTAATGCTCGGACCCGTCTTCGATTAGTTGCGGGACCGTGGGGTAGCTTGGTATCCTCGGCGGATGGGGTCCGTCGGACTTGAGTTCGAATCTCAGCGGTCCCACTCCCAATTCGAGCGAATCGATGGGTCGATTCGTTCGGTTTTTCGCTGTACTACACTCCGTAGTCGTGGCTGCTTCGCGAGCGGAGAATCGTCGTATCGTGAGGTGGTCGAGTAGCTCGTAGTCGTAGCTGTGAAGTCGTGAGGGAAGGCACCATACAACACTAGTCGTCCTTCCCGTGGCGGCGCATAGAATTGTCCCGTCGTTCCTGTCGTGGATGCCTTTAGGCAGGTAACTTTCGAACTGGCGACACTGTAGAGACATAAAACTCGTCGACTCATACTCACGGACATAAGTACGTAAAGACATCTGGTACGTTGATATCGTCCAGTGCACAGAGAGCAGCATCACGAAGTTCGTCAAGCGTTTCGAATAGGCGGTTGCCGAGTGATTGATCGAGTTGTCGCCAGCACTCTTCCGCGGGGTTCAGCTCTGGTGAACCCCGCGGAAGGTAACACAGTTCGATCGGAGTATCTTCAACGAACTCTTGGACTCTGTTCGCCGTGAAATACGAGGCGTTATCGAGGACAACGCAGATTTTCTCGCCGAACTCTGTCTGGAGTGCATCCAGAAGACGAATCGTCGTGTCGCTGTTGAAGTTTTCCTCGCAGGGGAGAAAGAACGTCTCATCAGTATCGCTGACTGCACCGAGAAGTTTGATGCTGTCCCACGCGCCCGTCACCGGGAGTGACGGGCGCTCACCCTTGGGAAACCATGCGTGAATCAGTGTCGAGAGAACCTGTCGCGTCTGATCAATGGCTAAGATCGTGTATTCGTCGTCCAGGTTGTCGCGCTTTTTTTGAACCCGTCTTGCCATGCTTCCTGTGCTCTCTCATCGGATTTGTGAAACTCCGGCCGGGCTGTCTTCCAGGACAGCCCGGCCTCGGTCATCAATCGTCGAACGTGACGCTCACAGTACTCAACGTCGAATTCCTCGGCGAGATAGTGACGAGCAGTGGAACAGACCACGCAGGCGCGTCAAGTCCAACTTCCTCTGGAGACTTGTGAAGCGCTTCAACGAACTGTTCATGCTCTTTGTCGGAGAGTTTTGAGGGCCTTCCTGAACGGTGTTCGTCGTAGACGACCTCCTCGAACGGCTCGTCGGCGAGCCGTTCGAGTCGATCAAGCCACCGCGAGAGCCAGCCAGCAGTGTATCCATAGCGTTCAGCGACCTCTTGTAGCGTCGCACCGTCTTCTTCAAGGTAATTGATCGCCGCCATGAGCCGTTGTGACGGCTTTTTTCCCTCGACCTCCGCCAAGACCTGGCGGAGGTCTTCGGTAGAGACGTTGTCGAGAGAGGTCATATCGGAGTAACGTACTCTTCTTTGAAGTATTTTTGGCTGACAGTATCAACCAATATTCGTCGACCGAGCAATTACGGTTCTTGCAACTCACACCTCGGTTGATGCGTGCTGGCAAGGACAGTTTTATATTCTTGATTTGAAGGTCGAGTATGCTCAGTATGAAAAGAGACGAGATCGGCGCTTTCCTCAAGAGACACGAGACTGGAATCCTCTCAACTTGTTCGGAGGGAGAAGCATACGGAATACCGGAGTCATTTGGATATCGTAATGGTCGGCTCTACCTCCAGTTAGCTATGCCGTCGGATAGTCGTAAGCGAGAGTTTCTTGCAGAAACCGAGACTGTCTCTTTCACTATCTGTGAAGCGACTTCTTCGAAAGATTTTGCGAGCGTCATTATCCAGGGAACGGTTCATCAACTCCCTCACGATGGCAAAGCAGCAGACCTCGCGTTAGCAGAGAATGATCAGTTCCCCTCATCAGAGGTCTTCCCAATGACTGAAGAGGAGTCTATCGAAGCATACGAACTCAAAGCCGAGAAGATAACTGGTAGGAAGGGCCCGAATTTTGAGATCGGTACCGCGACAGCAGAGATACCAGTGGTAGCGAACGACGAAGAAGCGAACTCTGAGTGAATGCTTGTCCGTAGTCTTCTCGAATAGCATTGCTGTCAGACTCCTGCCAACTGTTCTCTCTAACCTCGTGGTATTCGACTCTACACTGACTCTCGGACAGTCGCGGTGGGACAAGTATTGCTTGGGGATACCACGCAATGGTCACCAATCTTCAGATATTGTGAACTACCCCGCCCTACTCAGCAACACTACGTGTTGCTTCCTTGAGGGCGAGGCTTCCTGTTTCAACGACGCGACTTGCATCCACGACGATGGACGAATCCCTACCATCGGTGGACACAGCGGTCGCAGTCTCCGCAGGCGTGTCTTCGGAGTGAACCACTCCTAGTTTGGCGAGTCCTCGTGAGAGAACATTCAACGACGCATTCCAGTCCCGATCGAGTTCGAATCCGCACGCTGGGCATGAATGCTCTCGAACCCACAGCGGTTTCCGTGTTTCAACGCCACAGGACGCGCATTCCTTGGTTGTCCCACGCGGGTTAACACTCACGACGTGACAGCCGTTCTTCTCGCCGTGATGTTCGAGAATCGTGATGAAATCACGCCAGCCAACCTCGGCTGTATTCCGAGCATTGTGGGAAGATTCAAGCATTCCCTTGACATTGAGGTTCTCGACGAACACCGCATCGTACTGGGTCGTATAGAAGTGCGCGAGCTTGTGCTTGTAATCGTGCTTCTTGTTCGACATCCGGGCGTGGACGTCTGCGACGCGACGGCGTTGCTGTTCCCAGTTGTTCGACTCGTAGTCCTTACGCGAGAGCAAGCGTTGCTCGCGTTCGAGCCGCTCGCGGTCGTCTGAAAGGTCAAGACGCCCGATCGATCGCCCGTCCGAGTCATGAATGAAGTTCAACACACCGAGGTCGAGACCTACCGTATCATCGGGATCGACGTCCTCAACGGCGGGTTTCTCGGGGGTGTCCGTCTCGATGCAGAAGCTGACGTACCACGCTCCGGTTGGCTCTTTCTTCAGGGTCACCTCTTTGATTGTTTCGTGGTCTGGAAGGTCTCGGTGGAGGCGAATCGGGATCTCGCGGGTCTCTCCTTTAAGTTTCTTGAGTACGAGGAGTCCTCGTCCGTTCGGGCCACTCTTGGTGTCGAGTTCGAAGCCCGATTGCCGGTAGGTGAAACTCCTGTACTCACGCGGTTTCTTCCAGTTTAACGACCCCACGTCGTAGCCCTTAGCCTTGAGTTTCCCGAGGTTCTGGATGTTATCGCGAATCCGCTCAACGGCTTTCTGAAGGACCGTCGAATAGACCCGTGTGAGGTCAGTCCACCAGTCTTTGAGTGTGGGGAGTTGGTCTCGAACTATCCAGACACGTTGGCGGAGCGTGCCCGCGTCTTCGGGTATTTGGTGGAATTCGTGGAGGGCGTGGTTGTAGAGTTGTCGCACGGTGTTTCGCGTCCAGTCCATCGCGTCGCGTTGCTCCGTGGTGGGGAACAAGCGGAAGCGTGGACTATACTTCATGCGACGTACCAAAGCGTACGAATTTCGGTGTATTAGTGGTACTGATTCGCGTGTTTGTGACTCGGGCAGGCGCTGTATCTCGCCCTACTCGCTCACTCCCGTTCGCTCCTTGAGGACGGGGGCTTAGCGCCCTCTTTTTCAGCTAAATGGGGGAGCACGGGTAGAAAGAATGTAAAGTCGAAGTACCAGAGGCTAATGGATGTATTAGAGGAGCGAGTCGGCGAGTCGCTTCGCGCAATCTGCTCGTACGACGAGAGTGGGTACGAGATCCACTACATCCGAGAAGATATTCGAGAGACGAACTTCGAGGAGCGGACCGAGACGATGACGCGACGAGCGCGGGACTGGAGACCTCTGGAGGACGAAGGGGGACCGTTAGGCGAGCGTCGAGCGACTCTCGAACTCTGGGATGAATCCCTCTTTATCCACCTCCCAGAGGACGAAACACGTGGTCTACTATTTGCAGTCGAACCGGAGGTCGGACGGAAACTCACTGGATTCGTCGAGGAGTGCTGGACCGCCTTGGAGAATCCCTCTGAATCCGCGTATATAGCTGTACAGTAGCGTCTCACCAGCCAACTCTTCCTGAAGAATTGTACGGGGAGCACTGCAGAGGCAGAAACGGGAGTCCCTCACGGATTCGCACGCACCAAACACCCACACGGTGCCGCAACCCCACCATTGACGCCCCTGCCGGTCCACCCACGAACCGTGTCGACGTCGCGTCTCCGCTACGCCCTCCTCGGACTCGGGTCGCTCGCCTACACCGCGCTGATGTTCGTCTGGTTCTCCGTACCGGCGTGGCTCGCCGCCCTGAGCGCCGACTTTGGGTTGACGAGTACGCAGGCCGGATTGCTCACCGGGGCGGTCCCGCTCACGTACGTCCCCGTCGCGCTGTTCTCCGGGGTGGTGACCGACTACGTCGGGCCGTACCGGGCCATCGGTACGGGCCTCCTGCTGTTTGGCGGTGCGCAGGTCGGCCGCGCCGCCGCGGACACCTTCCCCGTCCTGCTCGCGCTGACCGTCGTCGTGGGGTTCGGTGCGACGACCATCACGTTCGGCCTGCCGAAGCTCGTCTCCGAGATCTTCCCACCCGAGGAGTCGGGGACGCCCTCGTCGGTGTACGTCGTCGGGTCGCTGGCCGGGACCGCCGCCGCGTTCAGCCTCGGGCGCGGCGTGCTCGGCCCCGCGCTCGGCGGGTGGCGACCGCTGTTCTACTACACCGGACTCGCGGTGCTCGCCTACGCCGTGCTCTGGTGGGTCGTCGTCCGGTGGGCGCCGCTCGAGGAGGTTCGTCACCGCGAGCCGACGGGCGAGAGCGAAGGCGAAGACGAGGGCGAAGGCGAAGGTGCGACGACCGACGAGGACGAGGCGGTCCTCTCCGTCGCGTCGCTGCGGCGGGACGTCGGCCGGGTGTTCGCGAGTCCGTCGATGCGCCTGCTGGTCGTCGTCGGCGTCGTCTACCTCCTCGTCGTCCACGGGTTGCAGAACTGGCTCGCGACGGTTCTCCAGTCGCGAGGCGTCGACCCGACGCTCGCGGCGATGCTGGTGAGCGGGTTCGTCGCCGCCGAGGCCGTCGGGACGCTCGCCGTGCCCACGCTCTCGGACCGCCTCGGTGAACGCGGGACGGTCGTCGCTGGCTGTGCCGCGCTCTGCTTCGCCGGGACGGCGACGCTCCTCGTCCCCGGCGTCCCGCTCGCAGTCCCGGTCGTCGGCGCGCTCGCGGTCGGACTCGGCGTGGGCGGCATCTCGCCGCTCGTACGGATGGTCCCGGCCGAACTCGACGAGATCGGCCCCGAACTCACCGGGACGGCCGTCGGACTCGTCTTCGCCGTCGGCGAACTCGGCGGCTTCCTCGGCCCGTTCCTCGTCGGCGTCCTCTACGACCTCACGGGCACCTACGCCGCGGGGCTCGGCGTCATCTGCGTCGGCTGTCTCGCGGCCGTCCTCGCCGGCCACCGCCTGCCCGTGTGAATCCGGGGTCGCCAGGAATTTTCGAACCTGTCGTGGTGTGCAATTATTAAGTCGTCGGGCATCGACGTTCGAGACGACGCCGCGCCGAATCCGACCGACCGCTCCCCCTACACACTACATGACTGAGCCACGAGCCGTGAGCGTCGCCCTGCAGAAGGGTGGCGTCGGAAAGACGACCATCGCGATCAACGTCGCCGAGCGCCTGTCGAGTCGTGGGAACGACGTGCTCCTCGTCGACCTCGACCAGCAGGGCAACGCGACCGAAGGTATCGGTCTCGAAGACGCCTACACCGCAGACGACCACATCGGTGACGTCCTCGACGACGGGGACGGCGTCGACGTCCACGACGTCATTCGCGAGACGGAGTGGTTCGACGTCGTCCCGGCCCACGAGAACCTCCGGAGCGTCGAGACCTCCATCCGGAACGCGACGTTCGGCGAGTTGCGTGTCCGCAACGAGATCGTCGAACCGCTCCTCGGAGCGGAGTACGACTACGTCGTCGTCGACACCGCGCCGAAGATCGGCCCGCTCTCGGACTCCTCGCTCATCGCGACGGGCAACGTCATCGTCCCGATGCTCCCCTCCGAGCCGAGCATCAGCGGGTTCGAGCGTATGGTCGAACAGCAACTCGACCCGCTCCGGCGGGAGATCGACCTCGACGTGCTCGCGGTCGTGCCCAACCGCCTCGAAGGCGACAACGAGGAGAAACGCGTGATGGCCGCCATCGAGGAGTCCGACTTCGGCGACCGCGTCCCGATGTTCGGGCGGACCGACGAGTACGAACACGACTACCCGCCCGGCCCGGGCATCCGCAAGCGCATCGCCTTCCGGCGGGCCTGGCGCGACGGCGTCCCGCTCGCCGAACACGCCCCGCAGAACGACATGGTCAAGCGCCTCGACGAACTCGCCGCCATCGTCGAAGCCGGCGAGATCGGGGTGCGGACCGAGGACCCGTTCCCCGAACCGGACCCGTATCGCTGACGCGACCGCCGCGGTCGCGTTCTCGCGCGTTCTCCCGCGTTCGGCGTTCGTCAGTCGTCGCGCTTGACCGCCGGGTTCGTCACGGCGCCGTTGGCCGCCGACCCGAAGAGGTCGCCGTACTTCCGGAGGACGCCGCCCGCGTAGTTCGGTTCGGGTTCCTCCCAGTCGGCGAGGCGCTCGTTGATCTCGTGTTGGTCCAGGTCGACGGAGAGTTCGCGGTTCGGAATGTCGACCGTGACGAAGTCACCCTCTTCGAGCGCGGCGATGGGCCCGCCGGCGGCGGCCTCGGGTGCGACGTGGCCAATCATCGGGCCGCGGGTCGCGCCGGAGAAGCGGCCGTCGGTGAGGAGTGCGACGTCGTCCTCGTGGCCGGCGCCGACGACCGCCGCGGTGACGCCGAGCATCTCGCGCATGCCGGGACCACCCTGTGGCCCCTCGTTGCGGATGACGATGACGTCGCCGGAGGAGATCTCGCCGCTCTGGACGTACTCCATCGCGTCCTCCTCGTTCTCGAAGATGCGGGCCGGTCCCTGGTGGAAGAGTTCGTCGTCGCCGGTGACCTTCAGGACGGAGCCGTCGGGCGCGAGGTTCCCCGTAAGGATCTTGATGGCGCCCTCCTCGTGTTTCGGCTCGTCGACGGTGTAGAGGAAGTCCGCCTCGATCTCGTCGTCGTCCGGCAGGTCGAGTTCCTCGAGTTCCTCTTCGATGGTGCGACCCGTGACCGTCTTCGCGTCGCCGTGGAAGTACCCGCCTTCGAGCAGGCGGCGGATGACGACCGGGACGCCGCCGACCTCGTGGAGGTCGTTCATCACGCGCTCGCCGCCGGGCTGGAGGTTGGCGATCTTGGGTGTACGATTCGAGATTTCGTCGAAGTCTTCGATGTCGAGGTCGACGCCCGCCTCGGCGGCGAGTGCGAGCAGGTGGAGGACGCCGTTGGTCGACCCGCCGAGGGCGACCTGGAGGGCGATGGCGTTCTCGAAGGACTTGCGATCGAGGATCTCGGAGGGGGTGCGGTCGTTCTCGACGGCGTCGAGGACGAGTTCGCCCGCGCGCTCGGCGACCTCGTAGCGCTCGTCGGTCTCGGCGGGCGCGCTGGCGCTGCCGAGGGGGGCGAGACCGAGCGCCTCGCTGATGGAGGCCATCGTGTTCGCGGTGAACATCCCGCCACACGACCCCGCGCCGGGGCAGGCGTTGCACTCCATCTCCGCAAGTTCGTCCTCGCTCATCTTGCCCGAGGAGACCGCGCCGACGCCCTCGAAGACGTTCTGGACGGTGATCTCGCGGCCCTCGTGCTCGCCGGGCATGATGGACCCGCCGTAGAGGAAGACGGTGGGGAGGTCGGTGCGGATAGCGGCCATCATCATGCCGGGGAGGTTCTTGTCACAGCCCGCGACGGTGACGAGCGCGTCCATGCGCTCGCCGAAGGAGACGAGTTCGACGGAGTCGGCGATGACCTCCCGCGAGACGAGCGAGGCCTTCATCCCCTCGGTCCCCATCGAGATGGCGTCGGAGATGGTGATGGTGCCGAACTCGATGGGCATACCGCCCGCCGCGTCGACGCCGTCGTAGGCGGACTGCGCGACGTCGTCGAGGTGGACGTTACACGGCGTGATGTCGGCGGCGGGGTTCGCGATGCCGACCATCGGCGAGGAGAAGTCCTCGTCGTCGTAGCCCATCGCGCGGAACATCGCCCGGTGGGGGGCGCGTTCGGGTCCCTCGGTGACCTCGTTGGAGGGGAGGTCTGGGTCCTTGTCGTGGCGCATCTGGACGGGTTTCTCGTCTCCGTCCTCGGTCGGTTCCTGTTGCTTGCTCATAGCACGGAGGTTAGTTTGCAGCGGCTTAAGTTTCTTCCATACGACAGGGGTGCCGTGGCCTGCCCGTCCGCCCCGCTGGTGGCGGGTGGCGTCGAATCCCCGTCTAGTCGCCCTTCGCGGTCTCGCCGTCGCCGGCGCCCTTCTCGACGGCGAACCACTCGCCCTCGAAGTCGAAGCAGTACTCGGCGATGGCCTTCGTCGTGATGAGGCTGAAGAAGGGGAGGACGAGCGGGGTGAGGACGAACCACGCGCCAAGGTCGCGGTCGTCGGCGAGGCGGACGCCGAGGGCGACGAGGTAGATGGCCACGAGCGGGAGCACCGCGACGTGGGGCTTCCCGAGTTCGATGAGGACGAGCGCCTTCGGGACGAGCGAGACGAGGAAGGCCGCGCCGCCGACGCTCATGACGCCGACGGCGAGCGAGAGGTAGTAGCGATGGTCGTCGGCGTTCTCGGGGAGTTCGGTAAGGAGGCGGTGGAGGACCTGCGTGTTGCCGGTCATCCAGCGTTTGCGCTGGCCCCACCAGTCGCGCAGGGTGTGGGCGGCCTCCTCGTCGACGACGGTGGTGTAGCGCATCTTCACGTCGACGCGGTTCAGGTAACACCGGTGGGCGAAGTCGTAGTCCTCCGAGACCATCTCGGGGTCGTAGCCGCCGACGGTGTCGATGGCGTCGCGGGAGAAGACGAGCGCCTTGCTCGTCGCCATCCGGAAGCCCGTGAGCGCGTAGAGGAGTTGGCGGAAGCAGTGGCCGAACAGTGTGAACTCGTCGTAGGCGAGCGATTCGACGTGGCCGTCCGGACGGGGGACGAAGCGGGCCTGCACGACGTCGTCCGCGCGGAGGTGGCCCGTCACCTCGTCGAAGAAGCCACTGCGGATGGACTGATCGGCGTCGAACACGCCGAAGTAGTCGGTGTCGGCCCGTTCGACGGCGGCGTTCACGCCGCCGGCCTTCGACCCCGGTCGGGGATTGACGAGCACCTCGACGGTCGCGTACTCCTCGGCGAACCCCTCGGCCGTCTCCCGTCCCTCGGGGTCGTCGGGTTCGCAGACGACGACGACGTCGACGGGGTGGTCGGCCGTCGCGAGCGACTCCACGCTGTGGTGGAGGACGGCCGCGTCCTCGTAGGTCGGGACGATGGCCGTCACCCGCTCGTCGAGCGGATCGGGCGAGGGTTCGACGAACTTCCGGGCGAAGAGCACGCCCGAGACGAGGACGAACGCCGTGAACGAGGTGTACGCGAAGACGGCTTCGTGGACGCCGAGCAGCGGGAGCGTCCCGAACCCGGAGAGGTACCCCGAGACGAGGAGCGCCACGACGGCGACGACGAACGCGGCCCACGCGACCCACCGGTTCTGCACCATTATCGAAGACGGGGCGTACAGCCGTTTAGAGCCATCGCCTCGTGGTCGCACACGCGCAGACGCGACGCGGTATTGCCACCGCCGAAACCCCCTAACGGTGGCGCCACGTCCTCTCGGATATGTCCTGTCGCGTCGAGAGCACCGCCCGACTCCACTTCGGGTTCGGCAACCTCTCGCTGGCCCACGACCGCCTCTACGGGAGTCTGGGCGTGACACTCGACGAGCCACGGGTCGTCGTCGAGGCCGACCCCGCCGACGACCACGCGGGCGTCGACTGCGAGCACGAGGACGCCCGCGAGTACGCCGAGCGCGCGGTCGACCTCCTCGACGTGGACGGCGCGCGGGTCCGCGTCCGCGAGGAACTCCCGCGTCACGTCGGACTCGGGAGCGGGACCCAACTCGCGTTGACGACGTTCACGGCTGTCGCGGGCGCACACGGCCTCGACCCGGACGTCCGGGCGTACGCACCCCGACTCGGTCGTGGCGGCCGGAGCGGAATCGGCGTCGCCGGCTTCGAGTCGGGTGGGTTCGTCGTCGACGCGGGCCACCCGACCGAGCGCTTCACCACCGAGCGCCCGCCCACCGGCGAGTGGTCGGTCCCGCCGGTCGCCGCCCACCACGACGTCCCCGAGGCGTGGCGGTTCCTCGTCGTCGTCCCCGACGCCGAACCGGGCCGCCACGACGCGGACGAGGAGGCGAGCATGCGGTCGGTCGTGGAGTCGGCCGATTCGAGCGTCGCCGACCGCATCGCCGGTACCGTCTTCCGGCGCGTCCTCCCCGCGGTCGCGACCGGCGACCACACCGCCTTCGGCGCGGGCGTCGAAGAGGTCGGCCGCCTCAACGGCCGCTGGTACGCCGACGCGCAGGGCGGTGTCTACCGCCCGCCCGCGGGCGAACTCGTCGAACACCTCTCGACACGGCCCGCCGTCGCCGGGGCCGGGCAGTCCTCGTGGGGGCCGGCCGTCTACGGCGTGACCGACGCCGATCACGCCGACGAGGCCCGCGAGGCCGCCCACGAGGCACTCGCCGCCGCGGGCGTCGACGGCGACGTCTTCGTCGCCGGCCCGCGCAACCACGGCGCGACGGTCGACCACGAATAGACGGCTAGCGAACCCCAACCTGTAAGCGCCCACCACGCGAGACCCCCAGTATGGAACGGATTCCGTTCGGCATCTCCCGGCTGGACAAACAGATCGGGGGTGGGGCTCCGAAGGGGAGTCTCGTCCTCCTCGTCGGCGAGGAGGGCGCCGGCGCGCGGGAGTTTCTCTACACGAGTGCGACGATGAACGGGCTCGCGCACAACGACCCCGACCTCTTCGACCTCCACTACGGGTCGATCGGGAAGGAAGCGGCGCTCCCCGAGTCGGTCCACTACGTCTCGTTCACGCAGAGCGAGACGCAACTCCAGAACGAGATCGGACTCACGATCGACGACGAAATCCGCGAGGCCGGTCTCGACCCGGTGAGCTTCGTCGACCTCTCGCCGGAGTACTTCCGGTTGAGTCCGGTCCCGCGGGAGTGGTACGCCGGCGAACACCGCGCGGTGACCGACATCGGGAAGGACGCCTCCCGACGTGACGTCATCGAGACGTTCGCCGACTACCTCGACGCCAACGCCCCGGGGAACCTCGTGGCGGTCGACTCGCTGTCCGACCTCGTCGAGTCGAACTTGAGCGACATGCCTTGGAGCGACGTCGTCATGCTCCTCAAGGGACTCCGTCGGGCCGTCCACGACTGGGACGCACTCGTCCTCATGCACGTCAGCCGCGAGGCGCTCACCGACACCCAACTCGGCGACCTGATGACCGCGGTCGACGGCACCATCCAGTTCGAGTGGGAGACCGGCGGCAACGAGCGCGTCCGGACGATGTACGTCCGCGTCTTCCGCGGCGTCCTCTCACAACTCGAAGAGGAGGACATCATCCGCTTCGAGACGGAGATCCACGAGGCGGGCTTCGACATCAGCAACGTCCGAAAGATCCGATGATGACCGAGACCCACACGGAACCACGGCAGTTCGAGTCGACGAGCGCCCAATTCGGTGATCGACCATGAGCGACGAGAGCGAGGACACCGACGACGAACGCGACCGCGACCGCGGGGAGACTGGACTCGACGCCGAACGCGACGCCGACGTCGAAATCGACGCTGACGCGGACTCGAACGCGGATACGGCCGGGGACGAAGCGGGAGAGGATACTCCCTTCGAGCAACAGGAGTACGAGGAAGTCGACGTCGACGAGGTGCTGAGAGGACCGGTGGACGGCGACGCCGACTCGGAGACCGAGCCAGAGTCCGCGCCGGAGACCGACGAGTCCGAAGAAGCCGCGGTGAACGTCATCGAGAGCCGCATCTGTCACAACTGCCCCTACTTCGGCGAGCCACCGGAACTCCACTGCACCCACGAGGGGACCCAGATTCGCGAGGTGGTCGACACCGACCACTACGTCGTCGTCGACTGCCCGGTCGTCGTCGAGGAACTCGAGTTCTAGTCCCGTCCGCACGCCCGCGTGGCGGGGGATTTTTCGGGAGCAACCCGCTAGGAGGAGTATGCAATTCTGCGAGGAGTGTGGCTCGATGATGAAGTCGGAGGACGGGAAGATGGTCTGTTCGTCCTGCGGTCACGTCGAGACCAAAGACGAGTCGCTGGCCGCCGAGTTCGTCAGCACGGAAGAACAGGACACCTCGGACGTCATCGAGACCGCCGAGGACGCCAACTTCGAGGGGAAGCCGAAGGCCGACGTGAAGTGCCCGGAGTGCGACAACGACGAGGCGTGGTACACCATCAAGCAGACCGGTTCGGCCGACGAACCGCCGACGCGCTTCTTCAAGTGTACCGAGTGTGGCGCGCGCTGGCGCGAGTACAACTGAGACCGAGCGACGCTTCTCTCCGCACCCGCCGGTTGCTGAGGTACAAGTAGGAGGACGGAACCAGACAGTCCGTAACCTGAGAAAGGCCACGGACGTGAGCACTCGGTGAGTGCGGCATCGGCGTCCGTGGGTGAAGACGGAGACAGCGACGACGAAGGCGCCGCCTGACAGCCCTACGCCCCGCCGAGCACCAGCCACACGGTGAAGACGGCCGCTCCGCCGAGGACCGTACTCCCGACGGCGTGGATACGGAGGCGGTCGAGAACCTCGTGAGCGTCGCCGTCGGTCTTCACGACCTCGTGGACCTCGCTGCCGATCTCACAGCGCGGGAGGAAGTCCATCGCGACGTGGAGGAAGATGCCCGCGGCGAAGCCGAAGACGAGCGCGCGGACGAGCGGCGTCGAGAGGAACGACTGGACGGCCGGTCCGAGGAGCGCGACGCCGAGCGCCGCGAGGCCGACGGCCGCGGCCGGGAGGAGCAACATCGCCGGCGTGCGACCGTTGCGGACGAGCCGTCGCGCGGCGGCGTAGCCGGCCGGTCCCTTGTGCGAGACGATGGCCAACCCGAGCAGCGGCCCGAGTTCGGGCATGCCGGTGTAGACGACGCCGATGATGAGGCCCGCCGTGAGCGCGTGGGCCGTGATGGCCGCCGCGGTGTTGTCGAGCGGCAGGTCGCGGTGGGCGAGGCGGTGGCCAACGGTGTGGCCGGCGAAGCCAGTGACGACACCGGCGGCGATGCCGAAGCCGCCGAACGCCGGGTGGTGGCCGATGGCTCCCGGGACGATGAACGCCGCGGCGCTCGTGATCATCGCCCCGCTGGCGAGCCCGTAGCCCCAGACGAGTCCGCCGGCGTGCTCGACGCTCCCGCGTTTCCCGAGGACGGCCCCGCTCACCATCGCGACGAAGGCGACCCACGAGATGCCGAGGAGCTTCACGCCGACGCCGGCCGCCACCGCCAGTCCCGAGAGGACGACGAGCGCGAGTACGCTCGCCCACCCGAGGTGGAGGGCACGCCGGCCCTCGGCGGTGTCGACCGACTGATCGAGTGTATCCGTCATCTGGTTAATAACCAATCTGCCAGTGTTAATAACCGTATCGATGGGCCACCAGCGAGAAGGGGGCCTCACCCCGACACACGATATGCGCGTACTCTCGATGGACTGGCGGGACGTCCTCGTGGCGTCCTGGCCGGTCGACCCCGCAGTCGTCGCCGACACCCTCCCCGACCGACTCGACGTGGACACCTTCGACGATCGGGCGTACCTCTCGGTCGTCCCGTTCGTCATGGAGAACGTCCGGCCGTACGGGTTCCCTCGTGCCGTCGGCCCGTCCTTCGGCGAGTTGAACCTCCGGACCTACGTCGAGACGCCGGACGGTGGGGCGGGAATCTACTTCTACAACCTCGACGCCGACGACCGAATCGGTGTCACGCTCGCACGGACTCTCTTTCGGCTCCCTTACTACCGCGCGGAGATGGACGTCGACCGGCGCGGCGAGTCCGTCGACTTCCGGAGCGAACGCGTCCACTCCGGTGTGCGTCCACTCGAATTCGACGCGACCTACGAACCCGTCGGAGAGCCTTCACGCCCCGAGTCGGGGAGTCTGGAGGAGTTCCTCCTGGAGCGCTACGCCTTCTACACGGAAGGGCGAGACACCCTCTGGCGTGGCGACGTCGAACACGAGCGGTGGCCGCTGGCCGACGCGTCACTCGACGTCCGTGAGAACGAGATCTTCCGGGCGAACGGCTTCGACCACCCGGAGCGCGACGCCCACCTCACCTACAGTCCGGGCGTCGACGTCGACGCGCACTTCCTCCGGCGAGTCTGAGTCCGTTGGTTCGTCCGGTACGGTCCAGCCGAGTCACGCACTCACCGCAGCGTGTTCTCGACGAGGGCGGCGTGTGCGCGGCGCAGGCGCTCGGAGAGGGACTGGTCGGAGATGTCGAGCGTCTCGGCGAGTTCGACCGTCGTCGTCGACCGTGGGATGTCGTAGTAACCGGAGTCGAGGGCGGCCACGAGGGTGTCGCGTTGGCTCTCGGTGAGTCCGTGAGCGGACGTGCCGTCCGGGTCCGGTTGATAGAGGCTGGTCACGTCGAGGTCGATTCCCACCTCCCGACACCGGTCGTTGAAGGTCGAGAGAGCACTCTGGTCGGGGAACCGCGCCTCGAACTCCCAGGTGTCGCGGTCACCCGACGCCTGCAAGAGCGAGATCCCGCCGTCGACCTCGGACAGTGTGCGGGTGACGCCGTCCGGGACCTCGTCCCAGGTGATGCGGTAGAGCCGTCGGTCGTCGAACTCGTCGACGACGGTGACGTCCGACGCGCCCTCCGAGCGGAGGGCGTCCTCGAAGCGTCTGTACTCGGCGTCCGTCGCGTGCACCCATACGTAGGGAAGGGCGCCGTCGGAGAGCGGGACGACTCGGTCGAGTTCCGCCGTCGCGTCACCCGCCGGAAGTGCTCGCCCGAACGGAATGTCTCCCCCCGAAGTGGTGAACGTCAGAATGACGCTCATACCTCTGCGTATTGGTGGGGGGACGATAAGCCTGTCCTGTCACCACACGCTCACAGACCGAGTCGGTCGGCGTACCGGTCGAGGAGGTCGCTGGGTGTGGTGTCGTGGAAGTCGATACGGTACCGGACGCGGACGATCGGCGCCGAGACGTCGACCTGCTCACCGAGGTCGTGTGGGGTCCCCGCGACGACGACGTCCGGGTCGACCCCCTCGATGGTCTGTTCGAGTTCCCGGATCTGTTCGTCGCTGTAGCCCATCGCCGGCAGGACGTGCTCGAGGTGCGGGTAGTTCTCGAACACGTCGGCGATCGACCCGACGGCGGCGTCCCGCGGGTCGAGGAGTTCGGCAGCGTTGTACTTGCGCGCGGCGACGGTCCCCGCGCCGTAGTCGGCGTCGCCGTGGGTGAGCGTCGGGCCGTCCTCGACCACGAGGACGTCTCTCCCCTCGATGGCCTCGGGGTCTTCGACCGTGACGACGGAGTCGGCGTGGTAGACGTCGGCGTCGCGGTTCGCCTCGTGGACGCGGGCGACGACCTCCGTCACCTGCTCGCGAGACGCGCTGTTCTCCTTGTTGACGACGACGGCGTCCGCCCGGCGGAGGTTCGTTTCCCCGGGGTGGGAGGTGTCGGTGTCGTCGGCGCGCAGCGGATCCGCGAGCACGAAGTGGAGGTCCGGGTCGGCGAACGGGAGTTCGTTGTTCCCGCCGTCCCAGACGACGACGTCGCCCTCCGCGGCCGCGCGTTCGAAGATCTCGGGATAGTCGACGCCCGCGTAGACGACGTGCCCGCGTTCGATGTGCTGTTCGTACTCTTCGCGCTCCTCGATGGTGACGTCCGCGGCGTCGAGGTCGTCGAACGTCTCGAAGCGCTGGACCGCGTTCGCGGCGAGGTCCTCGGCGTACGGCATCGGCTCGCGGACGACGACCGCTTCCAGCCCGCGGTCGTGAAGTTCCTCCGCGAGCGCGCGTGAGAGTTGGGACTTCCCACAGCCCGTCCGGACGGCGTCGACGGCGAGGACAGGTGCGTCGACTTCGACCTCGATGTCCTCGGGGCCGAGGAGCCGGAAGTTCGCGCCCGAGGCCATCGCCCGCGACGCCTGGTGCATCACGTCCTCGTGGGAGACGTCGGAGTAGGAGAAGACGACTTCGTCGGCGTCGTACTCGTCGACGACTCGCTCCAGGTCGGATTCGGGTTCGATGGGGATGTCCGCGTCGTGGTGGGGGCCGGCGAGTTCGGCGGGGAAGACGTCGTGGCCGCCGTCGCGGGTCTCGCCGAGGTTCTGCCCACCGTGTTGTGTGAAGGCGACCACCCGGTAACTCGGGTCGTCGCGGAACACCGTGATGAAGTCGTGGAAGTCGCGGCCGAACGCGCCCATGATGACCACGCGCGTCACTTCCACTTCGTCCTCGTTCATGGACCGGTGTAGGACCCGGCCCCATTTCACTCCGGGGGCGGGGAGTGGGAGGTTCGGAACGAGCGACCAGCGGGAGCGAGTGAGAACCTCCGGAACACGAGCGGGAACGAACGGAGTGAGTGACACGCGAGACGGGATTCGGAACGACCGAAGGGGGTGAGAATCCCGGTAATGCGAGCGGGACCGAACGTCGCGACGGCCCGTGATCCGCTGGGACGAGTGAGACTCTCCAGAAAGTGCCTCACCGACGTCCACGTTTCTCAGCTATCGGCGGTGTTGTCGAGATATACCGCCAGTTGCCGAGATATGCCGGCCATATCTCGACTCTCGGATGACGGTGTAGAGATATGGTCGCGATAACTGAAAAACGCAGGACGGCGTCGACGGCTCGGGACGACGTGGCCGTGGCTACGACGCGGGAAAATGTGGAGGAAGGGTGGTGGATTACTCCTCGACTTCGACGGCGTTGACCTGCGCGTTCTGGCCGGGGCGGGTCGTGACGCGGGCCGTGCCGGCGTCCGTCTCGATGATGGCGCCCTTCGTGATGATGTTCCGGCGGGCGTAGTTCGGGTTGGCGTCGTTACGGACGACGTCCTGGATCTCGGCGTGGACGGTCTCGCCGTCGGCCGTGTGGACGTTCGCGACGTTCGTCTTCAGCGCGCGCGTCTTCTTCTGGTTGCCACGGGAGTCGACCGTCCGGAAGGTCGGCTCGCCGACGGTCGTCTCGGTCGGCTGGCGACCGAGTTCGTGCTTCTTCTTCTTGTCGTGGGGGCGAATTCGGGCACCGGTCTTCGTACGCTTGGAGCGGCCCTGGTACTTCATACGGGAACGGACGCCTGACGCGTACTAAAAAGGCTCGGAACGGGTTTCTGTTCTCGACAGTCCGGAACCGCTCCTTTTAGACCGTCCGGGCGCATCTTCCGACCAGAGAGCATGAGCCTCCGCACCGCCGTCGCCGCGCCGTTCAAACAGCAGGGGAAGGCCCGCATCGGGGAACACGAGTTCGTCGTCTCGCTCTCGCTGGAGCGCGACTGGCTCGCGCCCGACGAGGCGAAACAACTCGTCGACGTCGCGGCCGACGAGGGCCTCGTCACCCGGGATGACGGCGACCTCGTCGCCGACTTCGACGTCGAGAGCGTCGAGATTCCTGAGGGGTTCACCCCCGACGAGTCGGTGCTACGCGAGCGCTCGGCGTTCGAACAGGTAGTCGACGCGCTCGCGTCGGCCGGCCACGAGCGCCAGACGGCGGTTGCGAGCGTCAACGAGCTCCAGGCCGACCTCGGGCTGACGGCGGACGCGGCGGCCGTCGTCTACGCCCGTCGTGAGGGTGTCGAGGTCGACGCAGCCGCGCGCAAGGCGCGGGAGGGGCTCTGAATGGTCGAACGCGAGTTGAACGACGGCGTCCGCATCGCCCAACTCCTCTCCTCGGAGTTGACGGGCCGGGAGGCCGGCGCCTTCGACCGCGTCGAGGTGACGAACGTCGTCGACACCGCGGACCTCGAACCGACGGAGTTCGGCGAGCGCGCGTACGACGTGAGTTTCGACGGCGAGCAGGTGGGGAGCGTCTTCGTCCACCCGGACCGCGCGCACCTCGAACTCCGAGACACCGTGGCCCTCGACGCGGCCCGCGAGCGCGCGAGCGAGGAGGACCTGCGCGTCCGGCCGAAGGCGGTCGAACCACCCCGATTGCTCGTCTTCGTCGAGAACGGTGTCGAGGTGAAGCGAGTGATTGACGTACTCGCGGCGGCCCTCGAAGAACGATGAGCCAGAGTCAGAACCAGAACTTCTTCGCGCGTCTCGGCGAGCGCATCGACGAGACAGGTTCGGTGGTCTGTGTGGGTCTCGATCCCGACCAGTCCCGTCTGCCCGACGAGGTGCGCGACGCCGACCTGCCGCGCTGGCAGTTCAACCGTCGCATCATCGACGCGACCCACGAGCACGCCGCCTGCTACAAGCCCAACGCGGCGTTCTACGAGGACGCCGACGGCTGGCGTGCCCTCGCGGAGACGATCGCCTACGCCCACGGCAAGGACGTGCCGGTCATCGTCGACGCCAAGCGCGCTGACATCGGCAACACCGCCCGCCAGTACGCCGAGAGCCTGCAGGACCTCGACGCCGACGCGGTCACGGTCAATCCCTACATGGGCGAAGACTCCCTGAAGCCGTTCCTCTCGACCGGCCTCGGCGTGTTCATCCTCTGTCGAACCTCCAACCCCGGCGGGGCGGACATCCAGAACCGCGAACTGGAGGCCGGCGGCACGGTCTACGAGCACGTCGCCCGCCTCGCGAGCACGTGGAACGAAAACGACAACGTCGGTCTCGTCGTCGGCGCGACGGCACCCGACGAACTCGAAGACATCCGCCGGCAGGTACCGAGTCTCCCCTTCCTCGTCCCCGGCGTCGGCGCGCAGGGCGGTGACGCGGAGGCGGCCGTCGAGTACGGCCTGAACGAGGACGGCGTCGGCGTCGTCAACTCCACGCGCGGCATCATCTTCGCAGGTGAGGACAGCGACGACTGGGCGGGTGCGGCCGGCCAGGCGGCCAAACGCCTCAAAGAGCGTCTCGACCAGTTCCGCTGACCGGCTGGCCGAGGCATAGTTTCACGTGCGTCGCCACGAAATACGTGGACAGTGCCGACAGATATCGCGGTTTACTTCGGTCTCGACGGGACCCTCGTCCACCCCGACCGCCCGTTCGAGGACGTCGTCCGCACTGCCTTCGAGCGGTGCGACTACGCGGCCGACGACGTGACCGTCGAGGCCTACTGCCGCGCGCTCGGCGACCTCGTCGACGACTGCGAGGACGCTCCCTACGCTCGCGCCGTCGAGGCGGTGGGGCTGGACGTCGACCCGGAACTGTTCGACGCGGCGATTCACGTCGTCGAACCGGGCTTCACCGAAGCCGACCCGGACGCGACGGCGCTCCTCTCGGAACTCGCTCGTTTCCCCGTCGGTGTGCTGACCCACGGCGAGGGACGGATGCAGCGAGCCAAACTCGACGCCTGCGGACTCACGTCCCACTTCGACGCCGTCGTCGTCTCCGGCGAAGTGGGTGCGGGAAGACCCGACCCAGAACTGTACGCGCTGGCCGAGGAACGCCTCCCGGCGGCCGGCCACGCGCTCGTGGCACACGACCTCCAGCGTGACGTCCACCCCGCAGTCGAGTACGGGTGGACCGGCGTCCACCTCGGCGCCGGAGCGACTGGCGCAGGTGGCGTCGACGAAGTCGGGGACTCCGGCGCCGTCATCGCGGCCGAGTCGCTGACGGCGGTCCCGGGAGTACTCGACGTGGTCGACCGCTGAGTGGGCTACTTCGGTTCCTCGAAGGGACGTTCGTCCGTCTCCTGCGTGCGCGTCGGCGTCTCACTGGCGCACTCCGTACAGAGGCCGACGTCCCGGTCGTAGTGGGTCGCGCACACCAGCGAGTGACAGCGGTCGCACTGGTACTGTGCCTCGGCCGACTCACAGATCTGACAGAGTCCGCTGACGCTCATACCCGGGGGGACGGCCGACCGGTCAAAGAACCTGTGGGCCGCCGACCGCGCTGGACACTCGTGATGCTCCACCCCAGACCCATCGGAGCGACTCAGTCGACATTTATATATCAATGAAAAGGTATTTAGGGTTCAACTCTACAGTTATCTGTAGTATGTGGTGTGGGGTCGGCCCACACACGACCTTCCCATGTCAAAGAAAGGCCCCATTCCCCACGGTATCGACCGGCGCAAGTACCTCGCATCGATCGGACTCGCTGCTGGCGTGAGCGTAGCCGGGTGTTCGACGCGGGATTCGTCCACGACGCCGACGGAGTCCGGCGGGAACCAGACGACCACGTCGAAGTCACAGCCCTCAGTCGGCGGGCAGTGGATACAGGGACAGACCTCCGGCGTGCAGACGCTGATTCCCTTCCTCAGCACCGACGAGATCTCCGACTACGCACTGGCCCGCGTCCTCGACTACGGCGCGTTCATCAGCCCGGACCTCGAACCGAAGGGACTCTGGTTCGAGAACTGGGAGATGAACGACGCCAACGACGTCATCCGCTACAAACTCCGGGAGAACCTCCAGTACGGCGGCGATCTCGGACAGGTCACGGTCGACGACTACCTGTACAACCTGAAACACATCCACCAGAACAAGGAGAACTGGGCGGGCTACAACTACGTCAGCAAGTTCTACATCGACGGGGAGCCGATCAACTACGTCAAGGAGGGGAAGTACACCTTCCGTGCCGAACTCCCGTCTGCGCGTGCCAACCGGATGTTCAATGACTACACGATGTGGATGCGCCCACTCCCGAAGGGCATCCTCGAGAAGTACGTCCCGTCGAAGGACATCCAGGGGTTGAAGAAAGACGAGCAACTCGTCGACGCGAGTTGGACCGGGAACCTCGGGCCGTTCACCCTCGACGAGTGGAAACGGCAGTCCCACCTCACCTTCACGCGCAACGAGAACTACTACCTGCGGGAGGCCGAGGAGTTCCCCGACGACATCCCGTACTTCGAGTCCTACAAGATGCAGCAGTTCAACTCGACGTCGGCCATCTCCTCGGCGCTGAAGACCGGCGGCGTGACCGCGACGGGACTCAACCCGTTCAAGGCGGACACTTTCAAGCAGGCCGACGACGTCCAGGTCGTCACCAACAAGTACGGTTCCGGACTGTTCTACGTCACCCTCAACCAGCGACTCAACGGATGGGAAGGGTTCCGGAACAAGGACGTCCGGCAGGCGTTCGCGATGGCGCTGGACAAACAGACGATGATCCAGAACATCCAGCAGGGGTACGCGACGCCGGCGCACACGTGGTCACCCGTCTGGGGGCCCTACTACTCCGAGGAGGGCATCTGGAAGCCCAACGGCCCGCGGATCGAGGAGGCGAAGTCGAAGATCGAGTCCGCACTCGACAGCTACACCTACGAGAACGGCAAACTGAAGGGTCCGGACGGCAATCAGGTCGAGTTGAAACTCGCGTGGGTCACCGGCGCGAAGACGACGAAACTCACCAAAGACTACCTCCAGTCGCAGTTCAACAAACTGGGCGTTTCAGTCACGCTCGAGGGCGTTAACTGGACGACGATGCTCGGGAAGTACTGCAAGAACAGCGCCTCGAACACCGAGGGCGTCTCGGAGGCCGACTGGGTCGCCAGCCCGTTCAACGGCGGTCCCTGGGACCAGTCGACCAGTCCGCGCGACTGGGACATCATGACCGGCGTCGGCTTCGACCACGGCGCGTACACGCCGTGGTCGGTCATCCAGATGCTGTTCACCACTCGCGGTTCATACAACTGGGCCGGCTACGTGCCGCCCGAGAGCTTCAACCTCGACACGAAACTCCAAGAGGCGGCCGCGGCGGGCTCCCGTGAGAAGACCAAGAGTCTCCTCCAGAGCACGATGAACATGCTCAGCGAGGAACAGCCGGTGCTGTTCTCGATGACCGAGAAGGTCCTCACCGGCTATCGCGACCGGGTAGCCGGGCTCGAGACAGACCCGGAGAACTTCTACGGGGCCGTGAACGGCAACTCGAAGAACCGCCAGCTCTACTTCGAGGGCTGAACCGTCGGGTGTCGGCGCCGACGACACGCGGCGTCGACGCACCCGAGATTACCCTCACACTCACACGACCGTTCTCAACTCACAATGTACGGCTACGTTGCGAAGCGGATCCTCTTCACGATCTTCGCCTGTTGGCTCGCCCTCTCGATCGTCTTCGTCGTCGTGACCGCCGCGCCCAACACCGACCAGTGGCGCGCGTCGATGCAGGTTGCCCAGGCCGGCGGGAACGCGAGCGAAGCGATGGAGGCCTACGCCGAGCGCCACAACCTGAACGAACCGCTCCACGAACGCTACCTGAACTACATGGAGAACATGTTCACCCTCAACTGGGGGTGGTCGACGATGCGCAATCAACCGGTCACGACGGCGATTGGCACGGCGTGGCCCTACTCCGCGCAGATCATGATCCCTTCAATCATCCTCGCGGTCGTCTTCGGCATGTTCATCGGTCTCTACTCCGCGATGCGCCAACACACGTGGGTCGACTACGCCGGGTCGTTCACGGCGTTCTTCGGTGTGAGCATCCCGAACTTCTGGTTCGCGATCATGTCGATACTGGTCGTCTCTGTGTGGTTGCGCGACCTCGCCCAACCGTATCTCCTGTTCGGCTACCCGATCGTGGAACTGATTCCGCCGGTCTACTATCACACGAGCTATCCGATGTTCTCGCTGGCGAACCTCCAGCAGATCGTCCTCCCCATCCTCATCGTCTCGACGGCGACCGTCGCGACCCAGATGCGCTACGCACGCGCCGAGGGCCTGGAGTACATGGAGAGCCAGTGGGTGAAGGCCGCGCGGGCGAAGGGTGCCGGCGAGTGGCACATCATGATCAAACACGTGTTCCGGGTCGCCCTCATCCCGCTGTCGACGATCCTCATCGGCGACGCCCTGGCCATCCTCTGGTCGGGGGCGTTCCTCGTCGAGTACGTCTTCCAGATCCCCGGATTGGGGCTGCTCGCGTTCAAGGCCATCACCGGCGGGGCGAACGATACCGCGCTCATTATGGGCGTCATCCTCATCCCGACGTTCCTCGCGCTCGTCGGGAACCTCCTTCAGGACCTCGCCTACGTCTGGCTCGACCCGCGCATCAACTACGGTGATCGGACGTGAGCGACGACGACCAGTACCGCGACCTCACCTTCGACCAGATCGACTGGGAGGAACAGTCGTCGGCGGGACTGTCCCTCTCGACGCGCACGAAGGCCCAACTCGTCGCGTTCGGCCTCCTCGGCGCGGCCTTCTGCTACGACCTCTTCGTCGTCGCGCCGAAGGCCCCGACGATGACGTGGCCGTTCACGTGGGACGTCACCGGCATGGACTGGACGTTCATGGCGACGCTGCTCGTCCTCTTCTTCAACGGCGTCGTCCCGCTCTACCAGAACCAGCGACTCACGAAGTACTATTGGACGGAGTTTCGGAAGAACAAGGCGGCGGTCGTCTCCCTCGGCTACATCGCCGTCCTCTTCGTCGTCGGCGGTGTCGGGCCGATCCTCCTCTCGGCGCCCGAACAGCACTTCTCGCAGATGTACCTCCCGCCGGTGGGGATGACGGCCTCGCCGCAGGGCCAGGTCGTCACCGGGACGTGGGCACACCCACTCGGGACCGACGCGCGGGGGCGAGACCTCCTGAAACTCCTCGTGTTCGGCGCGCGCGTCAGCCTCGAAGTCGGTCTCATCGGGATGCTCGTGATGGTCTCGTTCGGGACCACCGTCGGCACCGTCGCGGCCTACTTCGGCGGGTGGGTCGACGAGGTCCTGATGCGCTACACCGACATCCAGATGACGTTCCCTGCGTTCATCCTGATGTTGCTGATGGTGTACCTCTTCGGGGGGAGTCTCTTCATGATCATCCTGTTGTTCGGCGTCCTCTCCTGGGAGGGGACCGCCCGGCTCATCCGCTCGGAGGCCCTCCAGAAACGCGAGGAGGCCTACTTCAAGGCGGCCGAGAGTTTCGGCGCGAGCAACGGGTCGATCATCCGCCGCCACCTCGTCCCGAACGTCTCGAGTACTGTCATCACGAACGCGACGCTCGTCGTCCCCTTCTTCATCCTCTCGGAGGCGTCGCTCTCCTTCGTCGGTCTCGGCGACCCGGACGTCATCTCGTGGGGGCAGGTCATCGCTAGCGGCCGGAGTTCGCTCGGCTCGGCGCCGTGGATCGCGACGCTACCGGGCGTCTTCCTGTTCTTCACCGTGTTGGCGTTCAACTACGTGGGCGACGCGGCCCGCGACGCGATGGACCCGCGAAACACCAGCGAGTAGACGATGTCCAGGACTATCCACTCAGACGACGCACCGCTGCTCGAAATCGACAACTTGCACACCCACTTCGAGACGGAGACCGGGACCGTCCGCGCCGTCGACGGCATCTCCTTCACCGTCGACCGCGGCGAGACCGTCTGTCTCGTCGGCGAGTCCGGCTCCGGTAAGTCGGTCACCAGCGAGTCGATCACCCGACTGTTCCACTCGCCGCCGGGGAAGATCGTCGAGGGCGACGTCCGCTTCGACGGCGAGTCGGTCACCGCCCTCGACGAGTCGGAACTCCAGTCGATCCGGGGCGGCCGCATCGGCTACGTGTTCCAGAACCCACAGGGCGCGCTCAACCCGGTCTACACCGCGGGCCAGCAGATCGTCGAGGCGATCGACCTCCACCACGATGTGAGCAGTGCGGAGGCACGCGACCGGGCTATCGACCTGCTCGACCGCGTCGGCATCCCCGAGGCGGCGACGCGGGTCGACGACTACCCCCACGAGTTCTCCGGGGGGATGAAACAGCGGGTCGTCATCGCGATGGCACTGGCCTGCGAACCGGACCTGCTCGTCGCGGACGAACCGACCACCGCACTCGACGTGACCATCCAGTCACAGATTCTCGACCTCCTCCGGGAACTGCAAGACGAGATGGAGATGAGTATCCTGCTCGTCACCCACGACCTCGGCGTCGTCGCGGAGATCGCCGACCGCGTGGTCGTGATGTACGGCGGCAAGGTGATGGAGCGCGGCGGCGTCTACGACGTCTTCGAGACGCCGAAACACCCCTACACGCGGGCGCTCCTCGACTGCCTGCCGGGGCGTGGTGACGCGATGGAGCCGATCAGCGGGTCGCCGCCGGACCCGCTGGACCCGCCGAGTGGCTGTCGCTTCCACCCGCGCTGTCCCCACGCGACCGCCGACTGCCGCCAGGGCGAGCAGCCACCCGAGGTCGAGATCGAACGCGGGCTCGAAGCCTCGTGTCTCTTCTACCAGTCCGGCTACGACGCCGACGAACTCGGCGACTGGTCGTACGAGGGTGCCGGGGGAGGTGCCCGCCGATGAGTTCCGAGCGTACCGACTCCTCGGCCTCGGCCTCGGATTCGGCTCCGGATGCCTCGGCCGAACCGCTCCTCGACGTCGTCGGCCTGAAGAAACACTATCCGGTCACCGAGGGCCTGTTCAACCGGCAGGTCGGGACCGTCCGCGCCGTCGACGGCGTCGACTTCACCGTCCGCGCGGGCGAGACGGTCGGTCTCGTGGGCGAATCCGGCTGCGGGAAGTCGACGGCCGCGGAGACCGTCCTTCGACTGGAAGAGCCGACCGCCGGCGAGATCCGCTTCGAGGGGCAGGACGTGACCGACCTCGACGGCGACGACGAGCGGGCGTTCCGGCGCAACGCCCAACACATCTTCCAGGACCCGGATTCGAGTTTCGACCCCCGGATGACCATCGGTGAGTCCGTGATGGAACCGATGCGCGTCCACGGTCTCGACGAGCGCGCGAAGCGCCGCGCCGTCGCGAAGAACCTCCTCGAACGGGTCGGCCTCGACCGCGACGACGTCGACCGCTACCCCCACGAGTTCTCCGGCGGGCAGAAACAGCGCATCAGCATCGCCCGGGCGATCGCCACCAATCCCGACCTCCTGGTGGCCGACGAACCGGTCAGCGCACTCGACGTCTCCATCCAGGCGAGTATCCTGCAGTTGCTCGACGACCTCCAGCAGGAGTTCGACATCGGCGTCCTCCTCATCAGTCACAACATGGGCGTCGTCCGCGAGGTGTGCGACCGCGTGAACGTCATGTACCTCGGCGAGATCGTCGAATCCGGCCCGACCGAGTCGTTGTTCGCGGACCCGAAGCACCCCTACACCCGCGCGCTGCTCTCGGCCATCCCGTCGCCGGACCCGCGCCAGCGTGGCTCGGGCGTCGGGCTCACCGGGAGCGTCCCGTCGCCGGCCAATCCGCCGAGTGGCTGTCGCTTCCACACTCGCTGTCCCGAGGTCGTCCAACCGGCCGACTACGACTTCGACCAGGCGGCGTGGCGCAGCGTGATGGACCTCCGTGTCCGCCTCCAGACCGAGGGGATCGACGTGGATGCCGTCCGCGAGTTCGTCGCCGACGAGACCGCGACCGACGCGAGCGACATCTCGGCGGCGGCGATGACGGCCGCGATCCGCGACGAGTTCGATATCCCTGACGAACTCGGTGACTCCGACGCGGAAGCAGTTCTTTCGGACGCCCTCGCCGACGTGGCCGCCGGCCGGCAGGAGCAAGCCACAGACCGACTCGCCGCGGAGTTCGAGACCCCCTGCGAGACACAGACTCCCGCGACGACCGACGTCGGCGACGACCGGATCGTCGAGTGCCTCCGCCACGAACTCGACGTCGCCGAGACCGCCGACTGAAGCGGCTCTGTGGCTGCGTGACTGCAAGGGAGCCGCCGGGCCACCGAGACGTCTCAGTTCCGCGGTAGTTCGGTAACACTCGGGTCAGCGTGCACTCAAGTCGGTTCAGCGCCTTTGTGGGGTATGTCCAACCCGACACCGACGCCGGGAATCCACCACGTCACCTGTGTCGCGAGCGACCCGCAGCGAAATCTCGACTTCTGGGTCGAGACGCTCGGTCTCCGCCTCGTCAAGCGCTCGATCAACCAGGACGACCCCTCCACGTACCACTTCTTCTTCGCGGACGCGGAGGGGACGCCCGGGACGAGCATGACGTTCTTCCCCTGGGGCGACACCTCGCAGGGGAAGGTCGGCTCCGGGCAGGTCTCCCGGACCGCGTTTCGCGTCCCCGAGGGGAGCCTCGACTACTGGGAGACGCGCTTCGACGAGTACGGCGTCGACTACGACGACCGGGTCGAGCGCTTCGGCGAGACCGTCCTCCCCTTCCGGGACCCGGACGGCCTACCGGTCGAACTCGTCGAAGTCGAGATTCCCGCGGACGACCCGACCGTCCCGTGGACGGCGTTCGTCCCCGAGTCGGCTGCGATCCGAGGGTTCCACTCCGTGACGCTCTGGCTAGCGGACCCCTACCAAACGGAGGAACTCCTCCGGACGATGGGCTTCGAGGAGGTCGGCACCGAGCAGGCCCAGGGCGACACGCCGGGTGACGAGCGGACCCGCTTCGCCGCGGCCGGCCCCGTCGGCGCGTACGTCGACGTCCTCCCGACCATCGCGAGCGGCCGGCAGGGCTGCGGGACGGTCCATCACGTCGCCTTCCAGACGCCGACCGACGACGACCAGGCTTCGATGCGGACGGCCGTCCGATCGGCCGGCCTCAGCCCGACGCCACAGATCGACCGTCACTGGTTCCGGTCGGTCTACTTCCGCGAGTTCGGCGGCGTCCTCTTCGAACTCGCGACGCGCGACCCCGGCTACGACAGCGACGAACCGCTCGACGACCTCGGCGGCCGCCTCGTCCTCCCCGGCGAGTTCGAGGCCCGCCGCGACCAGATCGAGGCCGGTCTCCCGGACGTGACGATCCCGCAGGCCGACTCGGCCGACGGTGACGACGCCGACTCGGCCGACCGCGAGCCCGACGCCGAAGCGGACGCCTGAACCACGGCACAGTCCATCGCTGCGTTTGCGTGCACTGGCGCGTCTCCTCGTCACGACTCGTGTCGAGCGCGCGTTGGCGCTTCTCGGCGACCGTCTGCATGGCTTCTTTCTTGTCCTCGATGTTCGCTGGTCGCGCCGCCAGTCGAAGTCGGTGTAGAACGCGATCAGGGCTTTTGACCCCGTCGCCGGAGCGGTGGCCAGCGTCGTCGGCGGTACTCTCGTAGCCGGCCAGCGCGTTGACCCCTGTGAGAGCGGTTTGTCCTCGCCGCGCTCGGCCACCTCGACGGAGGAGAGCGCCGCGAGTTCCGTCTCGAACGCCCACCGGAGGTGTGATCGTGCCGCGCGGCGGCGCCGCCAGCACAGCCAGTCCGACCTGGCGAGGGTCACGACGGCACCGACCACGCTCCCGCGGACGAATCCGGTAATCGTCCCCGCCACGGGGGAGACTGCACGCGGCGTGGAGACAGGTCTCCTGCCCGATCGCCTCGTGTGGCCGTGCGGGACGACGGATTCGAGGAGTCGGGTTCATACTCGGTTTTGCGTGCCGTGCGCGGTCGAGCGGGCGTCTCCGGAGAAGAGCGTGTCCGGATGGGATTCATAATCGGCGTATATCCCCGGAGGAGAGTGATGTGGACGAGTACTCCGGTCGAGCTAGGTCCGCGTTCGCGGCCGGGGTGGAGTCACCCTCGCTGGCCGGATTCGGCGGCGACAGTCCCCCGACGTGCCGATTTCCGCTCCCGAGTCGCCGGTCGATAGCCACGTAGGCTCGATAGTCTCGACGCCGCGAATCTTCATAATCGGGTGCTGTCGTGCGGTTTTCACCGTCTGATCGGTGGCGAGCCGCATCCCCCTGCAGAGCGGTCCCACCGGGATGGCCGTCTCCGGCGCCGAGCAGCCACCTCGCAGGCGATTCTCTCTTGCCGTTCTCTTGGGACGCGGCGCCGACCCGGCCGTCAGACTCGTTTCACCCCCCTCGCCACACCACTCCTTCCGGGGAAATCACCCGAGTATGACCGTCGATGCGCGCACGACACGTGCCGAGAGTCGCGCTCGCCCGCGCTCCCGCCGCCGAACCGAGTATGAACGTCGCAGGGCTGTGTCCGCGGACCGACTGCCGCAGGAAGCAGCCGCACACCGCGACGACTCCGGTTCGACCCACTTCGAAACAGCCGACACGACCTATCCACCCTAGAACTGTTCGCTCGCCGCGACGCGGGGACGCACGTCTCGGCTGCGCGGGTATTGCACGATTCCGCTCCCCATCGCAGTGCAAACCGGGGGTCGTACAGCATAGTCGATGCGGGCCCGGCCGTCTCCATACATCGATTTCGAGGATTTGGGGCAGCTCTGACGTCGAGAGCGGCTCTCCACCGGGCTCGGCTCGTCCATAGATTGCCACGCGGTCCGAAAGGAGGTGGGGGAGAAGCCCGCTGTTGGGGGTGCACCCGCGTCGCCGCGCCCGTCGGCGACGAGACGGGGTTCGCCGTTCGCGAATCGGCCGAAATCGGCGGCGCTGCCGACTCGTGACGGTGGCGATGCAGGCTTTCGGATCGACCTCTCGGATAAGTGGCTAGTTCCATAGATTGCCCGGAACGCAACACTGCAGCAATCTATGGAGAATCCCTCCCCGATAACCCCTCGGAAACCCGAGGAATATTTGGTGAGACGCCACCTACCTGGATCGCCCTCAGCGGTCTGCAGTCGGGTGGTTTCCCCTGGTTCCACTCCTGATTGGGGCTCCGATCGCACCACCCCGTTACAGCCGACTGGCCACGCCACCCCCGCTTCTTTCCGGACAATCGTGCAATCTATGGACGCGACGAGCGCCGTCGAGACCGTTCATCGGCTGTCCTCGTCGCTGCGATGGCCGAGTTTCGACCACTGGCGATTCGGGCCCGACTGCCGAGGGACTGTACCACGTCGATCGCCGCCGCCCGTTTGTCGGACTCCCCAGGGACGCCCCCGCAGGCCACCTGACGCCGAACAGACGAGCCGACCTGTGCCCTCACGTCCACGCAGCGGCTGGCTCCAGCGAGTGGCTGTGCGGTGACGAGAGTCCAAGGACGGCCGAGCGAGGAGTGGGTTCGATACAGGGCAGCACCGAACTCAACGTCCACCACGAATTACCGATAGCCGCGATCGTCGCGAGCGGGTGTGTCGCAACCCGATTTCCTTCACGGAGTCAGACGATCGCTGGTGCTGGTCGGCGATACTGCTCGTCGAGTGCGGGCCCACCGAGCGAAACGTACAGCTCAATCAGGTCGGCGACGTCGCTCTCGCCGTAATCCGTGAGTAGTCGTGTCAACTCGCGGTGAACGCTTGTCTCCTCGAGTCCGGCGTCGACGTTTTCGACGTATTTCGTTCCGAGGACGCGTCCGACGTGCTTTCCTTGGACCGCTGACTCATCGATTTCGGCGAGGTAGCCCTCTGGAAAGCGGTAGTCCTCATACCAGACGCCGGCGTTGTCGATTCCTGCGAGTTTGTAGGCTTTCCAGTCGGGGAGAACGTGTTGGTCGTCCCAGAGCTCGTCAGCGTATTCGTCGGCAGCGGCGAGCGCGACGTCGACGTGGTCCTCGAACAGGCGCTCAATCGCCGGGCGGAACGCACTCCCTGTTCGCTCGTCGACCTCGGCTGCCCAGTTGAGCAGGTGTGTCCCGTCGAACCAGGCCCCGTTGTAGGTGAGGATGCGCTCGATATCGCGCTGGTCGCACCACTCGAGCAGGCGATCGAAGAGGTCGGCCGTGTATGCATCCTCCCAGCCACCCCGCCGAAAGAGTACCTGGGTCGCTGGCGCATCCTCCAGTACGTCCGCGTATGCGAGTCCGACGGCGACCCACTCGTAGTAGGCCGTCTCGTTCGAGCCGTCGGGTGGCTCCTCGAAGGGGCTTGCCGTCTCGATGTCCAATACGAGCGTTCCCATCTCGTCTCACCGTTCGGTCAGGCCGCGGATGAACGCTTCCACACGACGGCCGTGAGTCGAGCCGTCTCGCGAGGGTCGCTAGCTGCTGAACAGTCGCGAGAGGAAGCCACCGGAGTCGCTCTGTGTGTCGTCGGCCTCGGCTTCGCGCTCTCCGGTGGGCCCCGTCGAGTGTGTCTCGGCGCCGGTCTCGGCGGGGTCGTCGAGGAGATCGGCCAGCGAGTACCCAACCCATTCGGCGAACTCCTCGGGTGCACCGATGTAGACACTGGTGCCGGATTTATCGGACATGAAGCGCTTGGAGAGGCGTTTTTCGTAGTCGTAGACCTCGTACTCGTCGCGGTCGAAGTCCGCAGTGATCGCGTTCGGCTCGGACTCGAACGTGACACGGCCACCCTGGATGTCACGCTGCCACTTCAGCCGTCCCGTATCGTAGGTCTTCTCGGCCGGTTCGTCGGCGGGGAAGTACTCCGGTTGCTCGCGGTCGGCCTCCGCGTAGAACTCGCAGAAGATACGGCGGACGTCCTCGATGGTGCCGTTCCCGTCGGTCCACGGTTGCTCGGTAAGCATCCGGCGGGCGACGTAGCTGAAGATCGGGTTCTGTCGCTCCAGGACCTCCGCAAGGTCGGTTTGCGCTTCGCGGAACCCCGGATCCTCTGGGTTCGACGGGAACGAAACGTCCATGCTCAGGATCTTCATCCGGTTGCGGAACTCCGATTTCGGGAGCGCGTCGTTCGTCGTGAAGATGAGGCAGGGCTGGTCGACGCTGGTCGGCGTCCAGTCGCCCCAGTAGTTCCGGATGGGGCTCCAGCTCTGGATCTTGCTCTTCTCCGCGTCGATGATAGCGTACGGGAAGGACGTGTCCCACTCGCGGACCCCCCGAATCTCCTTGACGCCGACGTCGTCCGCGTCCACTCCGGAGATGACCGTGTTGTCGGAGACGAGTCGGAGGATGTACTCGGTGAGTTTGTCCTTCCCGGCGTCGCTCTTCCCCTCGATGTAGAGGTGCTGGAGCACGTTGTCGAGCGTGCGCGACGGCGAGGAGAGGGCCTCGGCGTACTGGTTGGCGAACGGCGCCCAGAACCCGTAGAGGAACGCCTCGTACATCTGCGCCATCACGGCTGTCTCGGATTGTGTGTGGCCGTGGTCGCGGACCGTCTCGATGTAGGCCTCGATGGTGGCGAGACAGTGATTCAGGATCTCCGGAGTTGGCTCGTCCGTCGCGACGAGGATCATCTCGTCATCCTCGCCGATGATCACCTGTTCGGCCTCCGGGAGCACCGACATCGTCGGGATAGACGTGGATTCCTTGACCTGGTTGTTGTACGCGCTCAGCGGCGCGGTGATACTGTGGTCCTCGACGGTCGCACCGCGGTCACGAAGACTCGTCCCGAACTCGTCCGCGATATCCTTGTCGACCTTACTCGTCCCCATGCGGATTTTCTCGTCGGGCGCCCGAACCCGTGGGCGGTCGAGTGTGTCGGTCAGGCCGGTCTCGTGGTCCGACTCGACGAGTCCGACGTCCGGCTCCTCCTCGCCGTCGGCCGCATCTGCGGTTTCAGCATCGGTCTCGTCGGATTCGACGACGGTTCGATCCGCGTTTTCGGGCTCCTCGATGAACGCGACCGTTTCGTCCGCGTCTTCCGGGTCGTCGACGACGGCGGTCACCCGATCAGCGATCGCCGTCACGTCCTCGACGGCGTCCTGGTTTAGCGCGGCCGTATCGCTCACGTCGAGGTCGCCGGCACCTACCCAGTACTCGATACGGTTCTCCCGCTCCTCCGGTGAATCGGCCTCTTCGAGAGCGTCGACGAGCCCTTCGAGGAGTGTCTGATCGCTGTAGCCGTCGCGATATTCGTCGATAAAGCGCTCGAACTCTTGGTCAAGTTCGGTGCCGACCTCGGTGGTGAAGACGGAAATCTGGTTGGTGTGGTACTCCCAGGAGTTCCGCGAGAGATTCGCCGAACCCTGCACGAGCTTCACTGTGTCGTCCGGCATCACGATGCGGTAGATCTTCGAGTGGACGACCTTCCGGTTCTTGAGCCGGACGGTCAGACGGCCGTCCTGGCGGAGTTGCACGAGCGAACGCGCAGTTGCAACCTCGTTAACCTGGTCAGCGTAGTCGTCGGCATTGCCGATCAGGACGTCAAGTGAGTCGATGTCGTACTCCGTCAGCATCTGGACCATCAGTTCGGGTGTCTCCGCGTACGTCACGGCGTCGACGTGCCGTGCCCCCTCGAACAGGTCGAGGAAGTCACCCCGATCTTTCACCATCGCCAGCCGGTACTTGGCCGACCCCGACCCGTAGAACTCCGGCATGTCGGCGAACCTATCGAACGACACGTTCGCTGTCAGTTCATCCATAAGATATGTTCATGCCAGGTACAGATAAGTCCGTTCTAGCAATCGGTGTGTCCGTCTATCGACCTTGATGCGAGCGACGATGCAGAGGTGACGTGACGCTCTATTCCTGGATTCAGCCATCGTGTCACGCTGCCCACAAAGTACGCACAGCTACCGGCCCGCCGCTACAGTGTATGTCGACAGAGACACCGAGCGACGATCAGTCCACGAACGAGGCAGCGGAGTCCGAGGAGGTTGAGGCCAGCATAGACGACAACGCTTCGTGGGAGGATATCGGACGCGACTTGCTTCACGCACGACTGGAGCGAATCAGCGAGGAAACCGTACGGAATGCCTTCCGACAGGCAACGTCACGTATCGCCGCGGGCGAGGCGTTGACCGAGGAGGATATCGTCGAGATGTATACTGCCATCGAGGAGGCAAAGCGGGGTATCGAACTGGCGGCCGCAGTGTCGCCCGAGACAGCGCCGTTCCCGGACCCCTATGACTTCCTCTGCGAGTCGGATCGACAGCGATACATTGAGGAGGCCGAGCGACGACGCGACGTCTGAACCCCGCGTGTCACGGGCGACCCGCACTTTGGTTTCTTCACCGCCCACGTAGACCGTGGGCTCACGCAGTATGCCGTCGAGGACCAGGCATTCTCCTCGTACCCGTTCGTGTGCTGCTGGTCGTGGGATCCTGTGTATCCACGCGAGGGTCAGGCGTCCCTGAATTCGGTGAGCGAGTGGTTCGGGCTGTCACTGTTCCACTTGCCGATCTGGATGACGTCGAACGTGTCCAGGGGAGCGGCAAGCTCGTCGGCAAGTTGGGTCCGGATCGCGCTGGCGAGACTGTCGACGCGGATCGCCGTGAGCGCGTGCTGGGTGAGGGAGTAGCTGGTCGCGAGGCTCGTCGGGGCGACGACGATGACGCTCGCCCCATCGACGCCGTCGAGCGCGAGTTGGGCATCTCGGTACTGGAGCACCGTCGCATCGAGCTCGTCGACCGGGAAGAGACAGCTAGCCGCACCATACTCGATGGTCGCCCCCGCCGACTCGAAATGCCCTTTGAGCATAATCGACTGTAGATATATGCTCAATGGGCATTATCTTTGTGGTGGACGAGGAATTGACCCACTCACGCTCTCGAACACCGCCAACGCGAGACGTCCCCACGCGCCGCTGCCGAGTGGCCTGCTGTGAACGGCTACGACAATAGCCCGGTCTACAACGACGATTCGTCGAATCCACGAAGACCTCGGCGACACTCCGTCTTCGGCCGGCCGTTTGGGTGGTTCGTCATGGTGGGCGACCCACGACTCTCGCCACGGCGGTGCTCCCCCCTCTCGTCTGTGGTCCGCGTGTTCGATGCAACCCACCTCACTGGGTCGTCACTCCGCCATTTATCGGGCTCGCCAGCGGCGAGAGCCATGCCGACGAACGTCCGAGACGAGCGCCAAGAGGAATCGACCTGCCCGACCTGTGACCGTGACTTCGCGTCGGCGCGTGGAGTGCGTGTCCACCACACGCGCGTCCACGGCGAGCGCCTGCCGAATCGTCAATGTGCCGACTGCGAGACTCCCTTCTACGCGCCCTACGCCGAGCGGGTGCGCTGTGACGACTGTGTGGGGACACTCGATGACGCGGACGGCCGTCCTCGCACCGACCAGGGTGATACGACCGGGACGTGTCTCGTCTGCGACGCCGAATTCCGGTACTACGCCTCGGAGAAGAACGGGCGATACTGCCCGGCCTGCGTCGCCGATCCCGACGTCGCGTGTACGGTCCACGTGCAGTCGAGCGATCGGGTGTCGGTCGCGTGCTCGCACTGCGGCGAGGAGGTCGACGTCTTCCGCTCCGAGGCCGACGCGCAGTCGGACCACTTCTGTGACCGTGCGTGTTACCGCGCGTGGCTGTCGGTGACGCAACGTGACTCGGCGAAGTGGTGTGCTGACGACAACCCGAACTGGCGCGGCGGCGTCGACGCCGACGACCTCTATGGGGCAGGGTGGCCCAGTGCTCGCCGTCGCGCACTGGAGCGAGATGACCGTGAGTGCCAGCGGTGTGGGGTGGGGAAGGAGGAATTGGGCCAGAATCCCGACGTGCATCACCGAACACCCGTGCGAGAGTTTGGGGATCCCCGAGAGGCACATACCCTCGACAATCTCGTCTGTTTGTGCCGGCCGTGTCACCTCGCCGTCGAACGTGGGGAGGCGCGGGTCGAGGACGGGGAGTAGTGCGGTAGTAGCACACTACTCGAAACCTATGTCAGAATCAGAGGATAGCCGTCTCTAAACGCGAAGTGCGTTATTCTGGGGATAGAAGCTGTCGCTTCGAGGTTTGGGAAGTGTAAGGAAAGTGCTCCGTCAGGGATTTGAACCCTAGTCCTTGCCGTGAGAGGGCAAGATGATTGGCCGGACTACACCAACGGAGCGTACCTGCATCGCCACATCCGTCGTGGCGTGCGCATTTGTACGGAATGCCCGGTTGTACTTAAGACTCTCGAATCGGGCGCGTCGTGTGACGCGACAGCACGTCTACCCCGTACATAGCGAATAGTTCATCTACTCGGAGTTACGCATCGTTCGTCCGCGACGCCGCGGTCGTCGACGAGGACCACCAACTGGAAAGTGGAGTTCGGTCGCGTGGGTCGGCGAACGGCGCTCGGGGATCGAGCAGGGTTCGTCTCGGCACGTCCTCATGACGGCCAGCGCCACGGCTCAGCGGTACAATCACTCGCAGGAATCAGTCCGCGTCGCGTCCATAGCTACGCCTTGTCGCGAGAATCACGTAACCGAGGGTCGAAAACCCACCTCGCCTCACCTACCCGCGCCCACCCGCGAGCTGTTCGGCGTCGGGATGGCCGCGGAGGCGCAGCATCGAGAGCGTGCCGACGGCCGGCCCGATAGCCAGTGGGAGGAAGGCCCAGCGCCACCCAACCACCTCGGCGACGAGCGGGAGGAGTTTGATGGAGACGGTCGTCAGGAGGAAGCCGATGGCCGTCTGGAGGGTGAGCGCGGTGCCGACGTAGGAGTCTTCGGCCAACTCCGAGACGGCGGCGGAGAACTGCGCGGAGTCGGCGACGATGGCGAACCCCCAGACCAGGAGGAAGGGGACGAGCACCCACAGCGAAGCCCCGAACAGGAAACCGGCGGCGACGCAGGCGAGGCCGCTGACGGCCATGCTCGCGCTGGTGATGGTCGTCCGGCCGACCCTGTCAGCCGCCGAGCCGGCGACGACGGCGCCCGCGCCGCCGACGGCGATGGTGCCGAACGCGAGCAGCGAGGCGAGGCCGGCCGCCGTGCCGCTCTCGCCCGTGCCGGCACCCCCAGCAGCGAGGCTCGCCGCGAGGTAGGCGGGGATCCACGTCCACACGGCGTACAACTCCCACATGTGGCCGAAGTAGCCCCCGTTCGCCAGCATCGTCCCGCGATCGCGGAGGATGCGGCCGATGGCGCCCGGGTCGAAGGGTGCGGTCGGCGCCTGGTGCGGTCCGGGGTCGACCAGGAGGACGAGCGCGCCGCCGACCGTCGCCAGGCCGGCGGCCCCGTACAGGACGACGCGTGGGTGGCCGACGCCGCCGAGCGCGCGGAGGAGGTGCGGGAGCGCCGAGCCGACGGTGAGCGACCCCACCAGGACGCCGATGGCGAAGCCGCGGCCGTCTTCGAACCAGCCGGTGAGGATCTTCATCCCCGGCGGGTAGACGCCTGCGAGCGCGACGCCCGTCAGGAAGCGGAGGGCGATGGCGGGGGTCGCCGTCTCGACGAACGCGGCGATGGCGGCCGTGACCGCGGCGCCGGCGACGGCCGACGCCGCGAAGAGGTAGCGGGGCGGTACGACGTCGGAGAGGGTGAGCGCCGACGAGAGCAGCGCGCCGGCGACGAACCCGACCTGTACCGCGATAGTGAGCCAGGCAGTCTCGTTCGCACTCAGTCCCCAGGCGGCCGCCAACTCCGGGGCGGCGGCAGTCGCGCTGAACCAGAGGGACATCGCCAGCAACTCGGCGACCGCGACGACGAGCAGCGCCCGGTGGGTGCGTGTGAGCATGGGTGTGGTACCGCGAGGGTCAGCCCCCAGGGACAAAAGTCCTCACCGGGGGGCCGGCTCTGGCGCGCGCCAGGCCAGGACGGTCCCGCACACCGCGAGGACGCCGGCCAGGAAGAACGCGGCGTCGAAGCCGGCCGCACTGACGACGGCACCGCCGGCGATCGGGGCGACGAACGCGCCGGCGAGGCCGACGCTCGTCTGGAAGGCGACGGCCGTCGCGGCGACGCGGGGTTGGACCAGTTCGCGGGCGTAGGTGAACGAGAGTCCGAGCGTGAGTTGGATCGCGAAGCCCGCGAGCAACAGCAGGACGACGAGGAGGACGACGGCGCGGAGTTGCGTGAAGACCAGGACGAGCGGCGCCGCCACCCCGAAGGAGGCGAGGAAGACCGGTCGGCGCCGACCGTCGAAGAGGCGGTCGGAGAGGACGCCGCTACTGACCCGCGAGAGCACGCCGACGGCGGGGAACACGGCGAGGAGCAACCCACTCAGTGCCAGGGAGAGCCCGACCTCCTGGGTGAGGTACGACGACCCCCAACTGTTCACGAACAGGTACAGCGAGTAGCTGAGGAAGCCGAGCGACCCGGCCAGCCAGACGGTTCGGTTCCCGAGGACGGACCCGAACTCGCGGAGCGTCGGGGCGTCGCCGCCCCGCTGGCCGAGACCGCGGCTCGTCGGCCAGAAGAGGGCGAGACCGAGCAGCGCGAACCCGGTGAAGGCGAGGAAGATCGCCGGCCAGCCGAACCGGGCAGCGACGAGCGGGCCGGTGCTCTGTCCGAGCGCGAAGCCGACGGGGCCGCTCGCGGTGAAGATGCCGACGGCCGTCGCCCGGTGGTCGTCACTCACCGCCCGACTCACCATGTCGATGCCGGCGTTCCAGACGACGACGTACGCCACGCCGCCCAGCGCCCGCGACGCGATAACCGACCAGTAGTCGCCGTTGCGGCCCGCGTGCCACCCCCAGACGCCGGCGACGAACAGCGTGAGGACCGCGAGCGCCATCGCCCAGCGGGAGTTCGTCCGGTCGAGGACCGCGCCGACGGGGAGGCTCGCGACGACCGCGGCCCCGAACATGACACCGACGAGGAGACCGGCGACGGTCGGACCGATGCCCAGCGAGGCGCGGATGAGCGGGGTAACGCTTGCGGGGACGATCTCGTAGGCGGCCAGGCCGGTCGAGATGAGACTCGCGCCGGCGACCAGGCTCCAGGTGCCCCACTTCGTCTGTGCGAGTCCGTTCGGGTCGGAGGTCCTCGAAGTCATCGGTAGATGGGTTAGCGGTCCGTACTCGGAGGGGCGGGATGGATGTTCCGACGTACCGGCCACCGACGCGTCGCCGGACCGTACGTGACCACGACCGTGGTGGGGAATCAGTCGAGGGGTTGGATAGTAAACCCCTTTGCCACCGAGTACCTCGATACACAACCAATGTGTCTCGTCACGGGCGGACAGCAGTTGTGTCGGAGCGCTCCGCGGTGGGGCGTCGGAACGAACGACCGCCGGCCCCACGCCGAGTGATGCACGCGACGCCGACCACGCTGTCGTCCCGTCTCCTACTCGTCGGGACGACCGAGTGGACCGCGGCCGTCGCGGAGGTCTGTCGAACGCGGCGCGAGGTGGCCGTCCGACACGTCGACACGGCGGCGGACGCACTCGAGCACTTCCACGAGGGGTGGGCCGACTGCATCGTCACCGAGTACGCACTCGACGGCGTGACGGGGATCGACCTCCTCGAGGCAGTTCGCGACGAGACTACGTCGCTGCCCGTCGTCCTGGCGACGGCGTCCGGCAGCGAGACCGTCGCGAGCGAGGCCATCGCCGCGGGCGCCACCGACTACGTCGCGCTGGACGAGTCGGCGTCACCGCGGGAGGAGGATTTGCTGGAGCGGGTCGAGCGGGCCATCCAGTCGGCCCAGCGGACGACGACCAGACGCGAGCGAGCCAGGCAATTCGACGCGATCTTCCACGACTCGCGGACGGCGACGTGGGTGCTCGACCCGGACGGCACGCTCGCGCGCGTCAACCAGACCGCACGCGAGATGGTCGACGACCCGGTCGACGCCATGGTCGGCGACCCGTTCTGGACGCTGCCCTGGTGGTCGTCGAGCGACATCCAGCGCGACGTCCGACACATCGTCGAGAAGGCGCGCAACGGAGCGTTCGGCAACGCGGTCGTCTCGCAGCCACCCGACGTCGACGATCCGCGCGTCGTCGACCTCTCCGTCCGACCCGTCGAGAACGAGTACGGCGACCTCGTCTCGATCGTCGTCGAAGGCGTCGACATCACCGAACGGGTCGACCTCGAACGGGACCTCAGGCGGTCGGAGGAACTCCACCGGGTCACGCTCAACAACATGACCGACACCGTCCTGATGACCGACGAAGACGGCGAGTACACGTACGTCTGCCCGAACGTCAACTTCATCTTCGGCTACACCGCCGAGGAGATCTGCGAACAGGGGACCATCGACGAACTACTCGGCGAGGACCTCTTCGACCGGGCGGAACTGGCCGAGAAGGGGAGCCTGAAGAACATCGAGTGTACGGCCACGGACAAATCCGGGCGCGAACACACGTTGCTGGTCAACGTCCGGGAGGTGTCGATCCAGGACGGGACGCTCCTCTACAGTTGCCGCGACGTCACGAAGCGAAAGCAACGCGAGGAGGCACTCGCGACCCTCCAGGAGACCGCCCGCGACTTCCTCTACGCGGAGACCCACCAGGAGATCGCCCAACACGTCGTCGACGACACCCCGGACGTCCTTGACCTCGACGCGAGTGCGGTGTACCTCTTCGACGCCGACACCAACGAGTTGCGGCCGGCCGCTCGCTCGGCGACGATGGCCGAACTGAACGGCCCACGCCGTTCGGTCCCGGTCTCGGCGACCGGCGAGTCCATCTCGAGCTACAGTTTCGTCGAGGACGAACCGCTGTTCTTCGACGACGTCCACGACTCGGAGCGCCTCGCGAACCGAGCGACGGAACTCCGGAGTACTACCTACATCCCGCTCGGCGACCACGGCGTGTTCGTCGCCGGTTCCGACCGGCCCGACGCGTTCGACGACGTCACGCGGGAACTCGCCGACCTGCTCGCGGCGACCGCCGAGGCGGCACTCGACCGGGTCACACGGGAGTCTCGCCTCCGTGAACAGGACCTGACGCTCCAGCGTCGCAACGACCAACTCACCGCACTCAACCGGATCAACGAGACGATCCGCGAGATCGACCAGGCGGTGGTCCAGGCGGAGACGCGCGAGGAAATCGACCACACGGTCTGTGAGTTGCTGACCGGGGACGACCGGTTCACCTTCGCGTGGATCGGGACGGTCGACTCGACGACCGGGACGGTCGAACCGCGCGCATGGGCCGGCGACGAACAGGGGTACCTGGACAGTCGCTCGTTCACCGTCGCCGAGTCGGGCGTCGAACCCGCGGGGCGGACGGCGGCGACCAGGGAGGCGACCATCGAGACGAACGTCGCCGCCGGCCTCCGCGACGAACCGTGGCGGAAGGATGCCCTCGCCCGCGACTACCGCTCCGTGCTGGGGATCCCGCTCGTCTACAACGACCTCACACACGGCGTGCTCACGGTCTACGCGGAGACGCAGGACGCGTTCGGCGAGACCGCCCAGGCCGTCCTGGCCGAACTCGGTGAAACCATCGCCTCCGCACTCAGCGCCATCGAGCGGAAGAACGCCCTCCTCACCACCTCGATAACGCGCGTCGAGTTCGCGGTCGACGACCCGTCGTTCGTCCTCTCGCGCATCGCGCAGGAGGCGGGGTGTACGCTGTCGTATCAGGGCGGCGTCCAGCAGACCACGGACGGGAGTTACGTCTTCGTCACGGTCGAAGACGCGTCGGTCGAGACCGTCGAACGGGCCGCCGCGGACCTCGTCGCCGTCGACGAGGTTCGCCGGATCAGTGCGGACGGGGACCAGGGCGTGCTCCGTCTCCGCCTCACGCAACCCTTCCTCGCGTTGGAGTTGGCCGACCACGGGGCCGTCTTCCGGGAGGCGAGCGCCGACCCGACGTCGACGTCGCTCGTCGTCGACATCCCGGAGAGTATCGACCTCCGGAACATCACCCAACTCGTCCGCCGGGCGTTCGCCGACGTCGAACTCCGCTCGAAGCACTCGCTCGACCAGGCGGCCGAACACACTCTCTACTCGAAGTTCCTCGACAAACTCACCGACCGCCAACTCGAGGTGATCCAGACGGCGTACTACAGCGGCTACTTCGAGTCGCCACGCGACAGCACGGGCGAAGACGTTGCGGAGACGCTCGGCATCTCCCCGCCCGCGTTCTACCAGCACGCACGGACGGTCCAGCGCAAACTGTTCGCCGCGCTGTTCGACGAGAACAACCTCTCGATCGCCACCTCGACCGACCAGGTTCGATAACGAACCCCCACACTCACAGAGGGGTTCGTTATTCAACTGACGACTATTCACTGACACACTTGGTACACGTGTGTAGAGTGCCACCCGAGACCGGCGCTCGTGAACCCACCATGCGAGATGTCCACGTCGATTCCGAGGCGGAGCGCCCGTACGAGTGCTTCGAGTGTGGCGAAATCGTCTTCGCGGAGGACAACCCCAGTGAGTGTCCCGACTGCGAGGGCGAGGTGAGAAACCGCCGAACACCGATCGAGTGACGTGGTCGTCGCCCGCGGCTCGCGGCGGCATGGGCGACCCACCCACACGATCCACACGACCGACACGAGACCCGATCCACGAGCGAGGCCGTCGGACTTCGACGCCGACGGCCCGACTCCGGCGACCGTCGGATGCGAGACGGTGCGCCACCGGGGTGGCTCCCGACGAGACACCCGGACGCCGTCAGTCACGTCGGCTCCGGTCGACACACGACTACTTCCGAGTTCACCGGGCGTGCCAGGCCCGTATCGGCGGTGCCACAGGGACTGCGCGTAGTGGCGCTACGCACCTCCTCTATCGACGCCAGAGGCTCTCGAACGAACAGCCCTGTACCGAAACGCCAGTTCCGATGCGGGTCCACGTACTCCGGCGGAACTCTCCCGCTCGACCGACGTCTCTCGTGACTGGGGTGGCTCAGTCGTCGTCAGCGTCTGATCGGCCGACTGCGTCGGGTTCGTGGCCGGGGAGGGTGACGACGTTCTCGCGGCCGACGCGGAGCCGTGTAATCTGATCCTCCTCTTCCATCCCGGAGAGGAGCATGCTCACCTTCGACTTCGACCAGTCGGTCTCTTCGACGATGTTGACCTGTCGCATCCGTCCGCCGTGCTCTTCGAGGAGTCGGTGGACCCGTTCCTCGTCGGTGAGCATCTCCTCGTCGGTGACGGCCGGCGTCGCCGCGGTCTCCGTTTCGGTCGCGGCCGGCGCGGACTGTTCGTCGGCCGTCGATCCGGCCTCGGTCTCGGTCTCGGTCTCGTGCTCCGCGGCCGCCACGCCGGGGCCGCTCGATTCGGTGTCGCGGCGCCAGAACCAGACGCCGGCCGCGACGACGCCGGTGAGGACCGCGCCGAGGCCCATCCAGATCCACGCACCGAGTCCGGAGTCGGTAGTCCCGTCCGCGTCACTCGCACCCTCAGTCTGACCGGCGTCGCCCGCCCCGGCGCTCTCGTCGACGAGGACGAGTCGTGGGTGTTCGTCGGTGAACTCCCGCTGGCCGGTCCAGGTGACCGAGTCGCTCTCGGCAAGCGTCGGCCCGGACATCGCGGCGGGGTCGGGCGACACCGACGCGAACTGGAGGCCGGCACCGGTCTCGAAGACGAGTCGCTGGTCGGGACCGAGGTAGAGTCCGCCCTCGAAGAGATCGCCGACGACGACCTTCCCGTCGGTCGTCCGGGCGAAGTTCGTCCACGTGAAGGACATCTCGATGACGCCAAGGTTGTCGTCAAGTCCGGTCACGGCGGCCCGTCGGGAGAAGTCGCGGGCGACCATCGACCGGCCCGTGACGTTCTCGCCGTCGGCGACGAGCGAGGTCGCCTTCCGCCGGAAGTCCGTGTAGAGGTCGGTCCGGTTTTGCTCGAACGTCCGGGCGAACTCCCGGAACTGCTGGCGTTCGGTCTCGTTGTCGAGGGTCGTCTGGTAATGGAACGTCCACCTGGCGGACCCGTTGGCGGCGACGGTGATCTCGAAGTGCGCGTTGGAGAACGTGGGCTGTTCGGCGGTCGCCGTCGCCCCCGCGGCGGGTACGCTCCCGGCGACCGGAAGGAGCGCCACGACTACGAGGACGGCGAGGGCGGCGGCCAGTCGGTCGCGTGACAGCGTGGACATCGTTAGGGAGGGGATCAGTGAGGAGTCGTAGGTCGGAACCGACGACGCCACGCCGACCCACGAATCGGGTACACACTTCGGGTTGCGTGGGCGTGAATAAAAAGACTACGCGTTAACACGGGGGGTCGTTCGTTCGGCGGTTCCTCGCGGGCAACCGGTCTTTCTTGGACAACGACCGCTGTCGTGGCCCGGTCGAGCGACGACGTGGTCGTCGCACGCTCGACCTTGAAGGGACCGCGCGTCGCTCGTTTAAGTGATTCTCGCGACAAGGTGTAGATATGGACCGTTTCTGCGGGCGCTGACTCATCGAGGAGCGGTCGCTGGGTCGCTCGCCGACCACCCGCGCTGCCCCAACTTCTGGGACACGACGCTACCCTCTTGAGGCGATATTCCGTACGGTCACCTATGCCGCGTGCCGAACTCACCGTCTCGGTTCCGTCGGGGGTCTGGATCGGGGACCTCTCGCGTCGCTTCCCCGCGACGACGTTCCGCGTCGTCACGGCGTTCACCGGCGACGAGACCGGCGTCGGACTCGTCGAGATCGAGACGGACGAGGCCGAGACGGTCCTCGACGCGATGGAGGCCCACGACACGATCGTCGCACTGGACGTCCTCTACGCCGACGACGAGGAGGTCCTGGTGCAGTTCGAGACCGGGGACCCGATCCTCCTCCTCCCGCTCCGGGAGTCGGGCGTGCCCCTGGAGTTCCCCTTCGAGATTCGCGACGGCGCCGCGACGTGGTCGCTCCGCGCACCGAGCGAGCGACTCGGCGAACTCCGCGACCAGTTCTCAGCGTTCGGTATCTCTTTCACTCTCGAACGGATGCGAGAAGAGCGCCCGGAGACGGAGTCGTTGCTCACCGAGAGACAGCGAGAGGTCGTCGCCACGGCCGTCGCGGAGGGGTTCTACGCGACGCCGCGGGAGTGTACGCTGACCGAACTCGCGGAGACGCTCGGCATCGCGAAGTCGACGTGTAGCGAGACGCTCCACCGGGCGGAGGCGACCATCGTCAGCGAGTTCGCCGAACGGACGTCGCTGCTCGCCGACTGATCAGACGAGCTGGAGGAGCATCCAGAAGACGAAGGCGACACTGGCGGCGACGCCCGCGTAGGGTGCGTACTCGTAGTACTCGGACTTCGGGTGCGACGGCGCGTGCGTCTCGCCGTCGACCTCGTACACCTCGTAGTAGTCGCCGTCGTAGGTATACTCGACGCGGGTGGTCGGGACGGCGAAGGTCTCGACCGTCTTGCGGACGACGCCCTCGCCACCCTCGATGGGCGGGTCGAACGTCGAGGTACGCTCGTCGGCGAGGCGGCCCTGGGCGCGCTCGACCTTCGCCTCGGGCATCCCCCGCTCGCTGACGCCGCGGGTCTGCTCGTCGACGGCGAAGTCGACGGTTCCGGCCTTGGCCTCGTAGACGTAGCCCTCGGCCTCGCAGGTCTCACAGTCGATCTCGTTCTCGCCGGCGCAGGTGAGACACTGCTGTTTGCCCTCGCCACGGCAGTCCGGACACTGGAAGCGGCCGGTCCCGTCGCAACTCGGGCAGGTGAAGTCGCCGTCGCCGCCACAGTTGTCGCACTCGACGGACCCGCTGTTCGGTTCGACGCGGCCGTCGCCGTCACAGCCCTCGCAGTCGACGCGGCCGTCCTCGCACTCGCAGTCGCGGACACCGCGCCCGTTACACTCCGAACAGTCGACCTCGCCCTCGTGGCAGTCGGGACAGTCGACGGTTCGGTCGCCGACGCACTCCGGACAGGTCCGCTCGTCGGCGTCGCGCTCGACGAAGGCGACGGACGTCGAGCGGAAGTCCGACGGCGTCGCGTCGTAGCGGCCGTCGAGCGGTTCGCGCTCGGCGACGGCGTCGCGGTACTCGCTCTCGGCGAACTGGCGAGTCTCGACCCGGTCGTCGGCGCGGAGACTCGTCTCCACGATGCGGTCGCACTCCTCGGTGACGACGCTGTCGACGCGCGCACTGTTCGCGAGGTCGTCGGGGACCTTCCAGTCGTCGGCGAGGTCCGAGAGGAGTCGCGCCGCGTCGCCGTCGGCGACCCCGGACCCGCTGGTACTCGCGCGTCTCACGTCTTCGGGCCGCCGGGACTGACTGGACATACGTATTGTTTCGATACGCACTATAGACTAAAAATAACTGCGGCCGAACACACAATATATTGGTAGTGTGGTCGGCCGCCGTTCAGTCGAAGAGCGCGTCGAACAGGCGACTCGTCCCCGTGCGGACGTGTTGGTGGAACGTCGCCGGGGCGATTTCCAGTTTCGCGGCGATCTCCTCGCCGGTGTGCGCGCGGGGCCGGTCGAAGAAACCGCCGTTATGGGCACACTGGAGGACCTCGCGCTGCCGGTCGGTGAGGGCGTCGGTCGGCGCCCCCTCACGTCGGGCGACACCGCCGGCCGGCACCGACGTCTGTCGGACGAGTGGCGTGCCGCCGACGGTCAGCACACGACCGACCACGTCCTCGGACGTGACCGGCGGATGGCCGCTGGCCTGGTCGGCGGACGGATTCGCGTCACCCTTCGTCAGGAACCCGCCGTCCGTCCGGCCGACGACGCGGTGCGTGACGAGCGTGTCGCGGGTCTCCAACTGGAAGGTCACGACGTCCCCGACCTCGACCGCGTCCGCGGGGACGAGGAGGTAACCGTCGTCGACGCCGAGCGTCGGTTCCATACTGTCGGAGTAGACGTAGCCGACTTGCACCGGTGCGTTCGCTGGGAGTAGGAGCAGTGCGACTACGACGAAGAGACCGAATCCGACGGTACGGAGCATAAACGAGTGGTGAGTGGCCGGTTAGACCGAGATTTCAGCGTGCCGGAGAGGTCGTCTGTACCTGCGACGAGTCCGTTGGTGTTGAGGATAACGACGTAGAGCGACTTCCCGGGGGCAACAGTGAATCCGCTCGACGTCGCAGTCTCGTCGTCAACGGTTCCCTCGTGGACAGGGTTAGCGGTCGGCGTGTCCGAATAGACCTCGAACTTGACGGACGCGATATTGTCGTTGTCGCTGTCCGGTGCGTAATCGAGCACGAACGAGTGATCGACTGTGTCTTGGTTCGTTAGCTTGAACGCGTACGGGCTCGTCCCGTTCGCGAAGTCTGCCGTCGTACTGTTTTCCCCGAGCTCGAAAGTAGCGTTGACGTTCGCGCCGCTCACATTGTTCTGCGCGAAGTCGATCGTGAGCGCACCATCACTGTTGGGACTGATGATGCCGGAATTGATCCCTGCGGTGAGTCCGACGATACCGGCCTGGTCAGTGACGACGTCGACGTTGGCGTCACGGTCGAGGGTAGCGGTGGTGAACGCACTCGCGCCGACGACGGCCGAGACGGCGACGAGGACGAGAGCGATGGCGGTGAGTTTGAGTCGCATTTCGACCGGAGAGAGACCGAGTACACGGGTAGGTCGTCCGCCGAACTCTTTCGGTCGGCGTCGCCGACACCCGAACTGCTTCGGTTCGGCCGCGACTCAGGCCGACTCCGGGACCCGTGCGAGCCACGCCGAGGGATTCTCTAATTCCGCTTCGGTGGGGAGGAAGGCGGGGTCGTCCCAGACGCGGCCCGCCGCCTCGACGCCGCGGGCGTCGACGACCGCCTCGAAGAACGCGCGGCCGCGTTCGTACTGCTCGCGTTTGAGTTGGAAGCCGAGGAGGCGACGGAAGAGTTTGGTGATGGGGTCGCCGCCGCCGCGGCGCTCGTCGAGTTTCCGGCGGAGGTCGTCGTAGTCGTCGTCGAACGCCTCGTCCATGAGGAGTTCGGCGTACCCCTCGACGGCGGTCATCGCGCGGTTGAGTTCGCGGAAGGGTTCGGAGTCGAAGCGGTGTTCGGCGAACGCCTCCATCCCGGCCTGTACGCGCTCGGCGAGGTAGTCGTCTAGCCACGGGGCGGCGCCGAACTCGGCGGCGTGGGTGACCTCGTGGAAGGCGATCCAGCGGCGAAAGCGCGGGAAGTCGACGTCGAGTTCGTCGGCCGCGCGCAGGAGGTTCGGGTGCACGAAGTAGAGGCGGTGGACGTCGCTCTCGCCGAGGAGGAGCGGGTCGTACTGGCCCATGACGTGCCGGGAGACGAAGGCGAGTGCCGCGGCCGTGGTCGCGGTGTTGAGCGTCCGCGCGGCGTCCTCAAAGGCGACTCGCTGGTCTTCGAGGGGTGCGACGACGCGGCGGAAGGTCTCGACGTTGGCGTCGATCCAGTGGTGGCGGTTCTGGATTTCGACGGTCTCCGGGACGTCGAACGAGAGCGCGGAGACGTCGCGGATGCGCTCGCGGGCGGCGCGGACGTCGGCGGCGTACGCCTGCTCGTCGTCGGGGGAGAGTTCGATGCGTCCGGGGTCGGTCGCGGCCTTTGCGGCGCGGGCGACGGCGTCCCAGTCGACGGTTTCGTCACCCGACGCGGACGCGACCGCCTGGACGCTCTCGTACAGCGACATTGTCGGAGATAAGGGACGGCGCGAGAAAAGGACTTCTGCCTACGCGACGTCGACGTCCTCGGACTCCTCCTCGCCCTCGAACTCCGAGAGGGTGGTCTCCTCGGTCGTCCCCCCGCCGAGTTTCCGTTTCACGAGGAAGCCGACGGCCGTCGCGACGCCGGCGAGGACGAGCGACGCGACGAGGAGACACCCGATGCAGGGGCCACCCTCCTCTTCGCTCTCGGCACCCTCGGACGATTCACCGCTCGATTCGCCGAGTCGCTTGACTGCAGTGAACTCCGATTCGTGGAAGTGGAGGTCGACGATTCCCATGCCTGATAGTGGAGGCGGGGGCGGTTTAGCCGTTGGGGGAGGCGGGAGTCGGGCCGGCGCGGTCGTGAGGTTCTTGCCCGCGGCCCCGCCACGTCCGGTATGGACGATTCTCAGCGAGCGTTCCTCGACGACCTGCTGGCGACGGCGAGCCCTTCGGGGTTCGAGACGACGGCCCAGCGCGTCTGGATCGACTACGTCTCCGAGTTCGCCGACGAGGTACAGACCGACGAGTACGGGAACGCGGTCGCGGTCTACGAGGGCGGCGAGGGTGAAGGTCCCGAACTCCTCTTCGGCGGCCACGCCGACGAAATCGGGTTCATGGTCGCGAGTGTCGACGACGACGGATTCGTCCGGCTGACGCCCATCGGCGGCGCGGACCGCACGGTCTCGAAGGGCCAGCACGTCGTCGTCCACACGGACGACGGCCCGGTCAACGGCGTCGTCGGGCAGACGGCCATCCACCTCCGTGGCGCGAAAGACGAGGACGAGCCCGAGAACATCACCGAACAGCACGTCGACATCGGCGCGGCCGACGAGGAAGAGGCCGAAGAACTCGTCGAGGTCGGTGACCCCATCACCGTCGCGACCGACGTCCACGACCTGCAGGGGACGCGCGTGGCCGCCCGCGGCATCGACAACCGCGTGGGTATCTGGGTCGCCGCCGAGGCGCTCCGCCGCGCGGTCGAACGCGACGCCGAGTCGACCGTCTACGCCGTCAGTACCGTCCAGGAAGAGGTCGGACTGAAGGGCGCGCGGATGGTCGGCTACGACGTCCACCCGGACGCCGCCGTCGCCGTGGACGTGACCCACGCCTCCGACCACCCCGCCTACCCCAGTGACCTCCACGCCGAGATCGAACTCGGCGAGGGGCCGGTCGTCGCGCGCGGGAGCACCAACCACCCCGAACTCGTCGCGGCGACCCGCGACGCCGCCGACGCCGAGGAACTCGACGTCCAGCTCCAAGCGACCGGCGTCTACACCGGGACCGACGCCGACGCTTTCTACGTCCAGCGCGACGGGATCCCGTCGCTCAACCTCGCGCTCCCCAACCGCTACATGCACACGCCCGCGGAAGTCGTCGATACCGACGACCTCGACGCCGCAGCCGACCTTCTCGCCGCGCTGGCCGTCCGCGAGGCCGGCCGCGAGGGATTCGCCGTCGACCTCTGAAGGGACGACAAGCCGGTACGCTTAAGCGGCTCACCCGTGCCACACCCTATATGAGCGGTCGACCACTCGACGTCCTGGAGGCAGCCCTCGAAGAGACGGTCACCGTCCACCTCAAGGACGGAGAGATGTACACCGGCGTCCTCACGGGCTACGACCAGCACATGAACCTCGTCGTCGAAGACGACGAAGACACAACCGTTATACGCGGTGATAACGTCGTAACTATCAAACCATGACCGGATCCGGCACTCCGAGCCAGGGGAAGAAGAACAAGACGACTCACGTCAAGTGCCGCCGCTGCGGCGAGAAGTCCTACCACGTCAAGAAGAAGAAGTGTTCGAGTTGCGGCTTCGGGAAGTCCGCCAAGCGTCGCGACTACGCGTGGCAGGACAAGGCCGGCGACAACTGACGACTGACTTCTCTCCCTTCTTCCGCTACCCGACCGCGTAGCGACTGCGCCGTCGGGCGTGCAACCGTACCTACTACCGCGTCCCTCCTGCACTGTCTACCGCCTCCACTACGCCGGGAGCCGCGGCGCCGTCCACAACCGACCGTCGAGTGCGCCGACCACGGCGAGGCAAGAGGACACGTTCGTGCATATTCCAGGAAATCGGCTCGGTAAATCGCACACAATCACGTAGGTTTTTACCGGTGGGATTCCCTATCGACGCTCATGGAAGACGGGCGTGCCGACAGGCCGAGTGGCAAACCCCGAGAGAAGTGCGGCGTCGTCGGCGTCTCCCTCGCGGAGCGCGACGCCGCGCTCCCGACGTACTACGCGCTCTACGCGCTCCAGCACCGCGGGCAGGAGTCCGCGGGCATCGTCACCCACGACGGGTTCCAGCAACACCAGCACGTCGAGATGGGACTCGTGGGCGACGCCTTCGACCAGGACGACGTCGACGCGCTCCGCGGGTCTACCGCCATCGGGCACGTCCGCTACCCGACGGCCGGGAGCGTCGACAAGGACTGTGCACAGCCCTTCTCGGTCTCGTTCAAGGGCGGTGCGCTCGGACTGAGCCACAACGGGAACCTCGTGAACGCAGACGAGGTCCGTGACGACCTCGCAGGCGCAGGCCACGCGTTCACCTCCGACGGCGACACCGAGGTCATCGCTCACGACCTCGCGCGCAACCTCCTCGAGTCGGACCTCGTCCGCTCGGTCAAGCACACGATGTCGCGCATCCACGGCTCCTACGCGCTCACCATCATGCACGACGACACGGTCCTCGGGGTCCGTGACCCGCAGGGCAACCGGCCCCTGATCATCGGCGAACTCGACGACGGCTACGTCCTCGCCTCCGAGTCGTCCGCCATCGACACGCTCGACGGCGAGATCGTCCGCGACGTCCGGCCCGGCGAACTCGTCGTCCTCCACGAGGACGGCAGCGGGTTCGATTCCTACCAGCTCGTCGAGGCCGAGAACACCGCCCACTGCTTCTTCGAGTACGTCTACTTCGCGCGGCCGGACTCCGTCATCGACGAGGAACTCGTCTACGAGGTGCGCCGCGACCTCGGACGCGAACTCTGGGCCGAGTCCGGCACCGAGACGGACGTCGTGATGCCCGTCCCCGACTCCGGTCGGGCGTTCGCCTCGGGCTACGCCGAGGCCGCCAGCGAGGACGGCGCGGCCACGGAGTTCGCCGAGGGACTGATGAAGAACCGCTACGTCGGTCGGACGTTCATCATGCCGACCCAGGAGGCCCGCGAGCGTGCGGTCCGCCTGAAGCTCAATCCCATCAAGAGCACCGTCGAGGGGAAGACCGTCACGCTCATCGACGACAGCATCGTCCGCGGGACGACCTCCCGCCAACTCGTCCAGTTGCTGAAGGACGTCGGCGCCGAGGAGGTCCACGTCCGTATCGGCGCGCCCGCCATCGTCGCCCCCTGCTACATGGGTATCGATATGGCCACCCGCGAGGAACTCATCGCGGGCGACCAGTCGGTCGACGGCATCGCCGAGGAGATCGGTGCCGACAGCCTCTCGTATCTCTCTACCGACGCCGTCAGCGAGGCCATCGGCAAGTCGAAGGACGACCTCTGTCTCGGCTGTGTGACCGGCGAGTATCCCTACGACATCGACGGCGAGGCGACCGACCGCGACGTCGAGCGGCCGACCATCGAGCCACCCGCCGACGACTGACTGCTCCGACGTCCTATATACATAGTACTGCGTGGCGACGGTGCCAGTAGGGATAGTGGTGAAGGCTATGGTCGCCCTTCCAGTACAGTGACGTGCAGGAAGGTCTCTGGGGGGAGACGTTCCAGCACTCTCGGAATCGATCCGCCGTTCGGGGAGAGGCGACGCCTCGGTCGAGTCGACCGTTGGAGATCGTACTCCGTCAGGGGTTCGATCGCCACTACCACCCTTCTGCCGCCACGACGACCGAGACACGCTCGGAGAGACAGTATCGGCGGGGCCTTCCGTTGACGGTACGACTTATACGGCTCGCGGTCGATAGCCCGGGTATATGGGGACTGAGGGGCCGTCGCAACACACACTCGAAGAGACGCTCGATGTCTTCACGCAGCGCGACGTCTCGGGGACCCCGCTCACGACGAGCGAAGTCGCCGACGCGTTGGGCTGTGCACGGCGTACCGCCTACAACAAACTCGAAGCGCTGACCGAACGGGGTGACCTCGAGACGAAGAAGGTGGGCGCACGCGGACGCGTGTGGTGGCGTCCGGCGGCGACGTCGTCTCGGGCGTCGGACACCACACTCGAACGGGCGCAGTTTCAGGAACTCGTCGAGGCGGTCACGGATTACGCGATCTTCGTCCTCGACGCCGACGGTATCGTCCAGACGTGGAACGAAGGAGCGAAACAGACGAAGGGCTACGACGAAGACGAGATCGTCGGGGAGCACTTCTCGGTGTTCTACACCGAGGAGGACTGCGACGCGGGTCGGCCCGAGCGGAACCTCGAGGCGGCGAAGCGACGCGGCCGCGTCGAGGACGAGGGGTGGCGCGTCCGCAAGGACGGCACGAGGTTCTGGGCGAACGTCACCATCACGCCCCTCTACGACGACGACGGCGAGCACCGGGGATTCGTGAAGATCACCCGCGACACGACCGAACGCCACGAGTACGAACAGCGGATCCGCGAGCAGAAAGAACGCTTCGAGGCCCTCGTCAGCGAGGTCAAAGACTACGCGATCTTCATGCTCGACCCCGACGGCGTCGTCCAGACGTGGAACGAGGGGGCGAGACGGCTGAAGGGCTACGATAAAGCGGAGATTACCGGCCAACACTTCTCGCAGTTCTACACCGAGGAAGACCGCGAGGCGGGCCGACCCGAGGAGAACCTCGCGAAGGCCGCCGAGCAGGGCCGCGCCGAGGACGAGGGGTGGCGCGTCCGCAAGGACGGCACGAGGTTCTGGGCGAACGTCACCATCACGCCCCTCTACGACGACGGTGACCTCCGTGGGTTCGCGAAGGTCACCCGCGACATGACCGAACGCCACGAGTACGAACAGCGACTCCGCGCCCAGCGCGACGAACTCGACGAACTCGACCAGATCAACACCGTCATCCGCGAGATCGACCAGGCGCTCGTGACCGCCACGTCGCGCGAGGAGGTCGAACAGGCCGTCTGCGACCGACTGGCCGCGTCGGACACCTACTCGGCCGCCTGGATCGGCGAGTACACCGACGACTACGAGACCATCACCCCGCGAACGTGGGCCGAGGTCAGCGAGTCCTACCTGAACGCGTTGCAGGCCACGGAGGGCGCTCTCGCCGAGGAGACCGAGAAGGGGGTCGGCGCGACCGCCCTCCGGACGCGAACGACGCAGACGGTCCAGTCCCTCCAGAGCGACCGTTCCGGGGAACCGTGGCGCGAACGCGCACTCGAAGAAGGGTACGCGTCGGCCATCACGGTCCCGCTCGTGTACGACGAGGTCGAGTACGGCGTGCTGACGGTGTACGCCGACCACGAGTCCGCCTTCGACCAGCGCAAGATCGAGGTGGTGGACGAACTGGGCGAGACCATCAGTCACGCCATCGCCGCGGTCAGGCGCAAGGAACGCGAGCGGACGCTCACCGCGCTCCAGGAGTCGACTCGGGAGTTGCTCCACACGGAGTCTCACGAGGAAATCGGCGACATCATCGTCGAGACGCTCACGGCCGACCTCGGTCTGGACGACGCGTTCGTCTACTCCTTCGACACCGCCGAGAACACGCTCGAACTGGTCGGTTCGTCACACCACCCCGGGTCGATGGCGGGCCACCTGGTGTCGCTCGGGTCCGACTCGGAGTCGCCCATCTGGACCGGGTTCGTCGAGGGCGAAGAGCAGGTCTCGCAGTCCCTCGACCCGAGCGGTCGGAACGGTGAGCACCGGACGATGGTCGTCCCCCTCGGCGACTACGGCGTCCTCACCGTCACGTCCCGTGACGGGGTCGACTTCGACGAGAAGACGTGGAACCTCGTCGAACTCGTCGCCGCGACCGCGGAGGCCGCGTTCGACCGCGTCGAGAACCAGACGAACCTCCGGGAACGAGACGAACTCCTCCAAGAGCAGAACCAGCGGCTCCAGCGGCTGAACCGTATCAACACCATCATCCGCGAGATCGACCAGGGGCTCGTCCAGGCGACGACGCGCGAGGAGATCCAGCGCGTCGTCTGCGACCAGTTGACCAAGAGTGACCGCTTCCGGTTCGCGTGGATCGGTGCGGCCGACGACGGCGACGGGCACCTCGACCCGGTCGCTCGGAGCGGGCCCGACCGCGGGTACCTCGACAGCATCGCGTCGTCGTTCGACGACGGCGTCGAGGAACCGGAGCCGTCGTACGCGGCGTTCCAGACCGGCGACGCCACCGTCGTCTCCAACGTCGCCGAGACCCTGCGGAGCGGGCAGTGGCGCAAGGAGGCGTTCTCGCGGGAGTTCCAGTCCGTCATCAGCGTCCCCCTCCAGTACGGCGACGTCACCTACGGCGTCCTCTCGGTGTACGCGGGCCAACCGGGCGTGTTCGACGAGATGGAGCAGTCGGTGTTCGCCGAACTCGGCGAGACCATCGCGAACGCGATCAACGCGGTCGAGACGAAGCGCGCGCTCCTGAGCGGCCGGCGCGTCGAACTCGAGTTCCGTCTCCGCGACGCCTCCACGAGCGTCCTCGGGCGACTCGCGGGCGCACTCGACGCCGAGGTCGAGTACCGCGGCGGGATTCCGCTGTCGGGAGAGCGCGTCCGGACGTTCTTCGACGTCCACGACGCGACGCCCGAGCAGATCCGTGACGCACTCGACGAGTCCGTCGCGGTCGAGTCGGGGCAGGTGATCGGGGGGACCGACGACGGGCACCTCGTCGAGGCGGTCGTCTCCGACTCGACGGCCGTCCGCGCGCTCACCGAGTACGGCGCGTCGATTCGGTCGCTCACGGTGACGGAGGACGGGATGGCGTTGACCGTCGACGTCCCGACGAGCGTCGACGTCCGCGACTTCGTCGAGTGGTTCCAGCACCGATACGAGAGCGCCGAGTTCGTCGCGAGACGCGAACGCGAGCGCGCGCCGGAGACGCGCGACGGCCTGTACGCCGAAGTCGAGGAGTACCTCACCGACCGGCAACTCGAAGTCCTCGAAACGGCGTACTACAGCGGGTTCTTCGTCTCCCCGCGACAGAGCACCGGCAGCGACGTCGCCGACCTGCTGGGAGTCTCACAGCCGACGGTCTCGGAACAGCTCCGGGCCGCGCAGTGCAAGGTCCTAGACCTTCTCCTCGACGAGGGGCCGGCCGGCGACTAACCGGCCACCGGCCACTCAGTAGACGACGTGGAGGAGCAGGTAGACGACGACGCCCAGGGCGAAGGAGACGATCCACAGCGACGCGGCGACGCGGCCCACGCGCGGGTGTGGCGTCCGCGGGAGTTCGTCCGTGGAGTGGGTGACCCCCAGCAACAGCGCGTAGACGACCAGCGGGATACAGCACATCGCCAGCAGCATGTGGACGACGAGTATCGGGAGGTAGACGAACTGGTAGACCGCCTCGGGGCCGGGGAACCCCGTCGTCCCCGCGACGACGATGTGGTAGAGGTAGAGCCCGAGGAAGGTGGCGAAGAGCACTGTACTCGTCACCATCGCGAGGCGATGCTTGCGGATTTCGTGGGTGCGCGCCCAGTGCCACCCGAGGGAGATCGTCACGATGGCGACGATGGACAGGCCGACGTTGATAGTTGGTGCGGCATGGACGAGTGCCGGCCACCGTGGGAGTACGCCCGCGGGGACGAACCCGCGGACCGTGGCGACGACGACACCGATGGCCACGAGTGAGACGACGGCGGCGACGGCGACGGTGTGACGGCGGACGACCTCGCGCATAGTCGAGCGGTGGCGCCCCCGGTCAAAAAGTACTGCCGTGTCGGCCGCCGGCGCCGGTGGTCGGACGAACCGCAGCGTGTGGGTCTCCCTCGCTCGGTCGCGACGAAACGAAGGGGTTTTAGTCACCCCGCGGCTACGAAGAAATGCGTCGAACGCACCAGCGTGCGTGGGTAGCCAAGCTAGGCCAACGGCGCAGCGTTGAGGGCGCTGTCCCGTAGGGGTCCGCCGGTTCAAATCCGGTCCCACGCATCGCACGGGGTTCATCCCCGAATGATGCAGGTGATTCCCTCCGAGGACATCACCCACGCAACATTCCTACTGAAACTACACCGAATAGTCGAGACTGTTCTCGTCGTCCGTCGACGACCGCCCTTACTTCCACGAACGACCGTGTCACCACTTGTGTTCGGACCTGGCCGAAGTTATTATACTGGATAGATTCTTAGAAAATATCGGGCATGTCATCGCGGCACCAGCAGGGTGGGACCTGCCGTGAACGACGGTTACAGGCACGACTCGACGAACTCGAACGGAGTACGCGGTGGGAAGTCGTCGCGACACGGCGGCGCGACGACTGCGCGACTCCCGAGTGCTACGACGGAGCGCGACCGGACTACGTCGCCCGCGGTCGGGACGGCGAGGAACTCCTCGGCGTCGTCTCGCGGGCCGGCGACCGGTCTGCCGCGACCGAGGAGCGACACGAGACCCTCCGGGAACACGTGAGCTGTGCGCCGCTCCGGGAGGTCGAGGTGGTCCTCTACGGCGCCGGCGAGCAGGAGACCGACGACTTCCTCGCCTGGCTGTGAGCGGCGCGGCTCCCGACGCGGAAGAGTCAACGCGACCGTACAGTTGAAATGCCCACCACCGCATAGAGGTGGGTATATGGCCAAATATTCGACCGGTGGGTCCTCCGGCGACGCCGACAGCGGGACCTGCGAACTCTGCGGCGCGTCGAGCGACTCGCTCGTCACGGCGACGGTCGCCGGCGCCGAGTTGAACGTCTGTTCCGACTGCGTGAACCTCGACGAGACGCCGAAGACCCAGCGCTCGCGGACCGACAGCGACGAACAGCAGCGAAAGCGCCAGGCGGCGCAGAACACGGCACAGACGATCGACGCCGGCAAACCCGACTCCTCGCACTGGGAGGAGGGCGCCGACTACGACAGCGACCAACTCCCTTACCTCGTCTCGGGGTACGGTGAGAAGGTCCGCGAGGCCCGCCAGGAAGCGGGCTACCAACTCGACGAACTCGCCGAGGAACTCGGTCTCGACGAGAACGACCTGCTCGCCGTCGAACAGGGACGGGCGACGCAGGCGGGCGTCGGTGGCTCCGTCGTCGAAGCGCTCGAAGAGCGACTCGACCTAACGCTCACCGAGTGACGAGATTCGGAGACGGCGAGCACCGCGAGCCGTCGAGAATCTCGGAGACGCGAACGGGGAGGAACGACCCGTGAGCGAGCGACAGCGAGAGACGTAGTTTTACAGTCGCGCAGGGCTTCCTCGCGTTCATGACCGCGTCGCGAGCACCAGCGAACCCGTACACGACTCGCTTCGAGGCCGTCGTCCGCGCCGTCGACGGCCCGGAGGTCGTCCTCGACGAGACGTACTTCTACCCGGAGGGCGGTGGACAGCCCGCCGACCGCGGCCGCCTGGCCGGCCACCCGGTCGAGCACGTCCACGAGACAGACGGTGAGGTGGTCCACGTTCTCGCCGACGACAGCCACGACGTCGAACCCGACGCCACCGTCGAGGGCCACGTCGACTTCGAGTTCCGTCGGTACTGTATGCGCGCACACACGGCGAGCCACGCGCTCTACGGTGCGGGTCGTCGGCTCCTCGCCGATCTCGGTTACGGCGGCTTCGACATCGGCGAGGAGAAGGTCCGGGTCGACTTCGAGACCACGACCGAGATCGACGACGACACCCTCGTCGAACTGGAGCGACTCACGAACCGTGCGGTGTGGGAGTCCCACGAGGTGACATGGGAGGAGATCCCCCAGGAGGAGGCCATGTCCCGCCACGACGTCGCGTTCAACGTCGCGACCGAGGAGGGAGTCATGGCCGAGTCAGAGACGGTTCGCGTCGTCGAGATCGACGGGTGGGACGCGGCGGCTTGTGGCGGCACCCACGTCGAGAACACCAAGGAGATCGGTCCGGTGGCCGTCCTCGACCGCTCGAACCCCGGCGAAGGACTGACCCGCGTCGAGTTCGCGGTCGGCGAACCGGCCATCGAACGCCGCGCGGACGAGCGGAAGGCGACACTCTCGGCGGCGGAGACGCTCGGCGTGCCGGTGTCTGACCTCGACGGCGGCGCCTCGGAAGTGCGCGCGAAGGTCGACGCGCTCGAAGGGGAGGTCGCGTCGCTCCGCGACCGCCTGTTCGACGCCGAAGTCGCGAACGCCGCCACCGTCGCGGGCGAGGGCGGCGAGTGGCTAGTTACCGACGTCGAGGGCTTCGACGCCTCGGACGTGGGTGACCGCGTTCGTGCGGTCGCGGGCGAGCGTGCCGACGTCGTCGCCCTCACTGGTGGCGAGGGTCGGGCGTTCCTCGTCGTCGCGACGGCCGAGGGCGTCGACGTCGGGGCGGGCGACGTCGTCGACGCGGTCACCGAGGAGTTCGGTGGCGGCGGTGGCGGTGGCTCCTCGTTCGCGCAGGGTGGCGGCCTCGACGCGACGCCGGCGGACGTCACCGACTTCGTCCGGTCGCGTTGGCTCGCGGAAGAGGCTGACTGACGGCCCTCAGCAACCGCGAGGGGTGTGCCGTCCTGGCCGAGTTGCACCCTCGCGGTCGACGGTTACAGCATCGGCGCTGTCTGGTCCCGTCTCCGTACTCAAGTGTTCGGTCGGCGGGTCGACCGGACCCGCATCTTTTTCGCGGTCGGCGCCCCCTCCACAGACATGGACCTCACTTCCGAACAGCGGGCGATGCGGGACGTCGTCCGGGAGTTCGCACGCGAGGAGATCGCTCCCGTCGCGGCCGAGGCCGACCGCGAACAGTCCTTCCCCGAGGACGTCTGGGACGGCCTCGCCGACCTCGACCTGACGGCCATGACGGTCCCCGAGGAGTACGGCGGTCTCGACCTCGACACCCGAACCTACGCGCTGGTGAACGAGGAGGTCGCCTACGGGTCGCTCGCGGTCGCGACGGCGCTCTCGGTCCACTGTCTCGCCACTTCGTGCATCGCGGAGTTCGGGAGCGACGAGCAGAAGGAACGTTGGCTCCCGGAGATGGTCGATGGCCGGCCGGTCGGCGCGTTCGCGCTCTCGGAACCCGGCGCGGGGTCGAACCCCGCGGAGATGGAGACGGAGGCCCGTCCAGAGGGCGACGAGTACGTGATAAACGGGAAGAAACAGTGGATCACCAACGGCGAGCGCTCGGGCGTCGTCGTCCTCTTCGCGAAGACCGACCGTGACGACCCCGAGAGCATCACGCAATTCGTCGTCCCGAAGGACGTCGACGGACTGTCGGTCGGGAAGAAGGAGGACAAACTCGGCCTGCGCGCGAGCGACACGACGACGCTGAACTTCGACGACGTCGGCATCCCCGCGTCGAACCGTCTCACTCCCGAGGGAGAGGGACTCTCCGCCGCGCTCTCCATTCTCACGACCGGTAGAGTCGCCATCGCCGCACAGGCCGTCGGGTTGGCGCAGGCCGCCCTCGACGACGCCGTCGACTACGCGGGAGAGCGCGAGCAGTTCGGAAAGCCCATCGGCCAACACCAGGCCATCCGGCAGAAACTCGCGGACGCGAAGACCGACGTCGAGGCAGGACGCGCGCTCACCCGTCGGGCCGCCCGGAAGGCCGACGCCGGCGAGGACTTCCGCACCGCCGCGAGCGTCGCGAAGTACTTCGCCACCGAGGCGGCCGTCGACGTAACCAATGAGGCCGTACAGGTCCACGGCGGCTACGGCTACACGACCGACTTCGACGTCGAGCGCTACTACCGCGACTCGAAGGTCACCACCATCTACGAGGGGACCTCCGAGATTCAGAAGGAGATCATCGCCCGCGACCTACTCGACTGAGGGACTGGGTTCCGCCTCGACCGACGACTCCTCGCCGACCTGTTTCGCGGGGATGCCCGCGACCGTCACGTCGGCCGGGACGTCCTTCGTGACGACCGCGCCCGCACCGACCCTCGCGTTCTCGCCGATTTCGATGTCGCCGAGGAGCGTCGCGTTCGCGCCGATGGTCACGCCGTCCCGGACGGTGGGGTGACGCTTCACGGGTTCGGGCGAGTCGCCGCCGAGCGTGACACCGTGGTAGAGGTGGACGTCGTCGCCGATTTCGGCGGTCTCGCCGACGACGACACCCGCGCCGTGGTCGATGGTGACCCGCCGACCCACGTCGGCGCCGGGATGTATCTCGACGCCCGTGAGCAGGCGAACGAACTGCGAGAGGAGGCGCGCGAGCAGCGGCGTGCGCGGCCAGAGGGCGTGTGCGAGCAGGTGGCCCCAGACCGCGTGGAGTCCGGGGTAGCAGAGGAGGACTTCGAGAGTGCTGCGAGCAGCGGGGTCGCGCTCCCGCATCGTCCGGACGTCCTCACGTACGCGGTCGAACATCTGTCCCCGTCGAGGTGGCTGCGTCGGTGGAGTGTGAAGTCGCCGTCCGGGCGTCGTCGATCGCCGGACAGCAACACCGCTCGGCGTCGGGCGTCGGTTCGGTGACGGTGCCGTCGGCGTGAGCGGTGTACGCCATACACCGACTGGAGGCCCGCGACGACAAAAATCCCGCTTTTCTCTCCGAAGTTGCTAACCCCACGGCGCCCCAACGGGGTGACGTGACGCACGAGTACGAAGGCGTCGTCTACGACCTGGACGGGACGCTCGTCCGCCTCTCGGTGGACTGGGAGACCGTCGACGCGGAACTCCGGTCGCTGCTCGACCGAGAGGGAGTCGACCACGCCGCGCTGGAGACGTGGGACCTCTACGACGCGGCCGTCGAGGCCGGCGTCGGCGGGGAAGCGGAGGAACTCGTCTCGACCCACGAACAGTACGGCGCCGAGCGGGCCGAACGCCTCCCGCACGCGGACGAACTCGCGGAGAACGGCCACCCGGCCGCGGTCTGCTCGCTCAACTGCGAGGCGGCCTGCCGGACCGCGCTCGACCGCGAGGGACTCCTCGGCCACGTCGCGGCGGTCGTCGGCCGCGACAGCGTCCCGGCGAAGAAGCCCGACCCAGAGCCACTGCTCGCGGCCGTCGAGGCACTCGACCTCCCGCCGGAGCGGGTGCTGTTCGTCGGCGATTCCGAGAGCGACGCGGTGACCGCAGAACGGGCGGGGACCGGCTTCAGGTACGTCTAGCGTCCGACACGACGGGCGTAGACGGCCACGGCGACGGCGGTGAGGAACCAGACGAGCGCGCCCACGCGGACGGCGAACGACACCCACGAGCGCCACCCAGCGAGGTCCACGAACAGCGAGGTGAGCGCGACCAGCGGCGCACCGACGGCGATGGTGAGGACGAACGTCGTCTGCATCACCCACTCGTAGTCGACGTCCTCGTCGGCGTCGTTGGCGTCGTTGGCGTCGTCGATGGACGTCGCCACGTCGGCCGACTCCGCCACGTCCGCCGTCTCCGCCGTGTCGCGCTCCGGCACACCTCGGCAGAGGTGACGGTCCCGCATAAACGCCGCGCTCGTCTCTTCCCCGACCCACTCGCCGCCGACCGCTTCACGTACGTTTAACACGTGTCGCGGCCGAGAATCGCGTATGGTCACGGTCACGGACCTCCGGCGGAAGGCGGGGGAGGAACGCATCACGATGCTCACGGCGTACGACGCACCGACGGCCTCGGTGATCGACGAGGCGGGCGTCGACGTCGTCCTCGTCGGCGACAGCATGGGCAACGCCGTCATGGGGTACGACTCGACCATCCCGGTCACGATGGAGGACGTCCTCAGCCGCGCCGGTGCCGTCGCGCGCGCCGTCGACGACGCGCTCGTCGTGGCGGACCTCCCCTTCGGGAGTTACGGCCAGAGTCTCGAACAGGGCGTCGAGAACGCGACCCGACTACTCAAGGAGGCGGGCGTCGACGCGGTCAAGATCGAGAGCGGGCCGCACACCGTCGACCTCACCGAGCGACTCGCGAACACGGGGATTCCCGTGATGGCCCACCTCGGACTCACCCCACAGCACGTCAACCAACTCGGCGGCTACGGCCGGCAGGGGACGACACAGGAGACCGCCGAGCGCATCCTCGACCTCGCGACGGCCCACGAGGACGCGGGCGCGTTCTCGCTCGTCCTCGAACACGTTCCCGCAAACGTCGCGGCCGACGTGACCGACGCCATCGACATCCCGACCATCGGCATCGGCGCCGGCCCCGACACGGACGGACAGGTGCTCGTGATCACGGACGTCCTCGGACTCTCGGAGTGGTCGCCGCCGTTCGCCGAGCAGTTCGGCGACGTCCGCGCGGAGATGGAGTCCGCCGTCGACGACTACCGGGAGGCCGTCGAGTCCGGCGAGTTCCCGGCCGAGGAGCACACCCACGTCGAGGAAGGGGTCGAACTCCGCTACGCTCCGGCCGAGCAGGACGGCGGGGAAACCGACACCGACGCTGGCACCAGTACGGACGGCGGAACGGACGCGGAGAGCGGCGCCGGAGAATGACCCGGTTCCTCCTCGCGACGGACTCGGTCCACACGACCGCGGCGGCGTGTGACTACCTCCAAGGTCGCCTCGCCGGGGACGACGAGGTCGTCGTCGTTTCCGTCACCGGCCCCGAGACCGGTCGCGACGCCGCCGACGCGGCCAACGTCGCCCGGGTCCGACTCACCGACGCGGACGTCGTGATCGACTCCCGTGACGGCGAACCGGGGCCGACGATTCTGTCGGCGGCCGACGACCACGGTGCCGACGAAATCGTCGTCGGCACGGCTGGTGGCGAACCCGGGAGCGAGCGCCGCGTCGGTTCGACCGTCGAACACGTCGTCGCGAACGCCGACGTTCCAGCCGTCGTCGTGCCGTCACAGGTCTAAGTCGTCGAGGAACCCGAGGAGCGCCTCGTCGAACGCCGTCGGATTCTCCAGCATCGCGAGGTGGGCCGCGTCCGGGACGGTCGTCCACTCGGCGTCGGGGACGTGTTCGGCGAGGAACTCGTGGTACGCCGGCGGCGTGAGTGCGTCGTGTTCGCCCGTGAGCGCGAGCGTCGGTGCCGTCACCTCGTCGAGGCGGTCCCGAACGTCGAACGTGTGACAGGAGAGAAAGTCACGACGGGTGACGGCTCGGCCGACCGCTTCCATCCCGTCTCTGGAGAGTTCGAGGAGTCGGTCGTCCGGGTCGTGGAACAGTCGGTCCTCGCCGTGGAGGAACGCGACGGCGCGCTCGAAGTCGTCGTCGAGCCACTCGCGGAGGGGGTCGGCGACTGTGAGTTTCGCACCCGACCCCGCGAGCACGAGTGCGTCGGGGTCTGCGCCGTGGTCGAGGACGGCACGGAGGACGACCGCGCCGCCGAGCGAGTTGCCACAGAGGACACTCGCGCCGGTCTCCTCGGCGACGGCGAGGACGTCCCGTGCGTACGCGTGTAGTGTCTCCTCGCCGGGCGGCGTGTCGACGTCGTCCGAGTCGCCGTGGCCGCTCAGGTCGAGGGCGACGACCGGCACGTCCCGCGAGAGCCGCGAGAGTTGGGCCTTCCAGATGCGGTGGGAACCGCCGCTCCCGTGGACGAAAAGTACCGGGGGACCGTCAGCCCCGCGTGCCGTCCGTCGAAACGCTGTCGTCCGCCCGTCGTGGTCGACGTACTCCGTCTCCATGCACGGCCAGTCGGACCCGACCACCATAGCCCCGGTGGTGTGAACCGCAACACAACCACTCGTCCGAGAAGTGGGGGACGTCACCCCCGGCATCGGAGAAAACTTTATATACTGTACCAACTTACTTGCAGTTAGTAACAATATGACCTCTACCCGCAAACTGGAGCAAGCGGACGGGCTCGTTCGTCGCTACGACTACGACGACGTGTCCATGGTCGTCGCCGACACGGGCTTCCCCGAGGACGCCCTCAGTGTCGACGTCGTAGACGGAACGGCCATCCTCGTCGTCGAGGGCGAGGACGGCAGCGAGCAGTACGAACTCGACGTGCCGAGCGGTGAGGCGGAAGCGTTTATCAACAACGGCGTCGTCACCGTCGAGGTGAAACGATGAAGCTCACGGTCAAGCCGCTGAAACAGAAGGATGCCGGTCGTGGGCTCGCCGCCGTCGACCGGCAGGCGATGGACGAACTCGACCTCGACAACGGTGACTACATCGTCATCGAGGGCACCGATACCGGCCGCGCCGTCGCGCGCGTCTGGCCCGGCTACCCCGAAGACGAGGGCGAGGGCGTCATCCGTATCGACGGCCGTCTCCGCCAGGAGGCCGACGTCGGTATCGACGACAAGGTCTCCGTCGAGAAGGCCGACATCAAGCCCGCGACGTCGGTGACCGTCGCGCTCCCGCAGAACCTCCGCGTCCGCGGGAACATCTCGCCGTACATCCGCGACAAGATGAGCGGTCGCCCCGTCACGACGGGCCAGACGGTCCCCATCTCGCTGGGCTTCGGTGGCCTCGGCAGCATGTCGGGCCAGCAGGTCCCCGTGAAGGTGGCCGAGACCGACCCCGAGGGGACGGTCGTCATCACCGACTCCACCGAGATCCACGTCAGCGAACGCCCCGCCGAGGAAATCGTCGGCGGACCCGAGGGCGAGGAAGGTGGCGACGGCACGCCGAACGTCGCCTACGAGGACATCGGTGGTCTCGACGAGGAACTCGAACAGGTCCGGGAGATGATCGAACTCCCGATGCGCCACCCCGAGCTCTTCCAGCAACTCGGCATCGAGCCGCCCAAAGGCGTCATGCTCCACGGGCCGCCCGGCACGGGGAAGACGCTCATCGCGAAGGCCGTCGCCAACGAGATCGACGCGCACTTCCAGACGATCTCCGGTCCGGAGATCATGTCGAAGTACTACGGGGAGTCCGAAGAACAGCTCCGCGAAATCTTCGACGAGGCCGAGGAGAACGCGCCGGCCATCGTCTTCATCGACGAGATCGACTCCATCGCACCCAAGCGCGAAGAGACGCAGGGTGACGTCGAACGCCGCGTGGTCGCCCAACTCCTCAGCCTGATGGACGGGCTCGAAGAACGCGGTGACGTCATCGTCATCGCGGCGACGAACCGCGTCGACGCCGTCGACCCCGCCCTCCGCCGTGGTGGGCGCTTCGACCGCGAGATCGAGATCGGCGTCCCCGACAAGGACGGCCGCAAGGAGATCTTGCAGGTCCACACCCGCGGGATGCCGCTCGCCGACGACGTCGAAGTCGACGAACTCGCCGAGAACACCCACGGGTTCGTCGGCGCCGACATCGAGAGCCTCTCGAAGGAGGCCGCGATGACCGCCCTGCGTCGCATCCGTCCTAAACTCGACCTCGAGTCCGAAGAGGTCGACGCCGAGGTCCTCGAGTCCATCCGCGTCACCGAGGACGACTTCAAGGAGGCACTGAAGGGCATCGAGCCCTCCGCGCTCCGCGAGGTGTTCGTCGAGGTGCCCGACGTCACGTGGAACGACGTCGGCGGACTCGCAGACACCAAAGAGCGCCTCCGCGAGACGGTCCAGTGGCCCCTCGAGTACGAGGACGTCTTCGAGGCGATGGACCTCGAGTCCGCGAAGGGTGTCCTCCTCTACGGGCCGCCCGGCACGGGGAAGACGCTGCTCGCGAAGGCCGTCGCCAACGAGTCCCAGAGCAACTTCATCTCCGTGAAGGGGCCGGAACTCCTCAACAAGTTCGTCGGGGAGTCCGAGAAGGGCGTCCGCGAGATCTTCGAGAAGGCGCGGTCGAACGCACCGACCGTCGTCTTCTTCGACGAGATCGACGCCATCGCGGCCGAACGTGGCCGCGGCGCGGGTGACTCGCAGGTCGGCGAACGCGTCGTCAGCCAACTCCTCACGGAACTCGACGGCATCGAGGACCTGGAGGACGTCGTCGTCATCGCGACGACCAACCGCCCGGACCTCATCGACTCGGCGCTCCTGCGCCCCGGTCGACTCGACCGCCACGTCCACGTGCCGGTCCCCGACGACGAGGCCCGCGAGGCCATCCTCGAAGTCCACACGCGGAACAAGCCGCTCGCCGAGGACGTCGACCTCGAAGCCATCGCCGAGCGGACGAAGGGCTTCGTCGGCGCCGACATCCAGGCGCTCGTCCGCGAGGCCACGATGAACGCCACCCGGGAGTTCATCCACAGCGTCGACCCCGAGGAGGCGGTCGAGTCCGTCGGCAACGTCCGGATCACGATGGACCACTTCGAGGAGGCCCTCGAAGAGATCGGTCCAAGTGTCGACGAGGACGTCAAACAGCAGTACGAACAGATCGAACAGCGCTTCCAGAAGGCCAGCCCCGCCGAGGAAGAAGAGGAAAGCCGGACGGCCTTCCACTAGGGCGGCCTACTCGGTCCCCGAACGCGTCTCCGACTTTTCTTTCGTGTCGCTTCTCCGCCCCGACAGTTGAACAGTTGTACAATCGTTCAACTGTCTCGTCCGGGCGCGCTCCGACGACGCGCGGGTCTCCACGAAGGTTCACGTAGGAAGCCGGGACCAGACGGTGCGTGACGTGAGAATCGTCGCGACGCGTCAGTTCCGGGAGTGCGACCGAACGCGTCGCGGGTCGGTGTCGGAGGTCGCCTGTTCGCCCCTCGCGCACTCGTTCACTCGCCGAGTCGCTCGGCGGCGTCGCGTTCGAGCAGCGGGTCGGCGTTCTCTTTGGGGAGCGTGACGACGTCGTCCTGCTGGAGGTCGTAGGCGCGCTCGTCGACCCCGAACACTTCTCCGACGTCCTGGGTGATGCGGAGCGTCGTCCGGGCGGTGGCGGGTTCGTCGTCGATAGCCGCGGGTTCGTCGCCCGCCTCGTCGGCGGCGAGGTCCTCGCTACCCATCGCGGCGGCGGCGCTCGACGGCGACTCCGCCTCCGATTCGGACGCTGGTTCCGGCGAACTCCCCGGTTCGGCACCCACCGGGTCCGGCAGTTCGGGCGCCGACGGTTCGACAGTGTCCGCACCGGTCTCGGTCTCGGTCTTGGTCTCGGTGCCTGCGGCCGCGTCCGAACCTGTCGAGTCGGCGGTCGTGCCGTCCCGTGGGCTCTCGGCCAGTTCGGCCTTCGGTTCGGTGCCGATCTTCCCGGTCTCCAGACTCCCACCGGGTTCGACGTCGCCGGCGATGACGTCGAGGACGTGGGACTTGTTCTCCTCGATGCGCTCGACGAGGTCGCCGTAGAGTCGCTTCTCCTCCGCGGTGAGTCCCTCCATCCCGGACTCCATGCCGGCGGCGGCGAGGCTCGCCTGCTTGACGACCTTGCCCATCCGGCGTTCGTAGAGGGCTTCGGCGATCTGTTCGGCGGTGTCGATCTCGTCGCTCAGCGACTGCACCTCCTCGTCGCGGAAGGGGTCGGCGGCCTCCTCGGCGGCCGCGTCGCGGCGCTCGCGGAGCGATTCGATGTACTCGGCGACCTCCTCGTAGAAGGAGTCGCGCAGGTCCTGTAGGCCGTCGCTCGCACGTTCGCGGGTCTGAGCCGCGCGGAGTTCTTCTAAGTCCATTTATTCTCGCCCCTTCTCTGCCCACCCGCGGGCCATCAGGAAGACGCCCGCGTACTCCGGGAGCGTAACCTCGCCCGGCGCGACACTAAACGTTTCGTCCAGGAGTTCGAGCGTGTACTCTCGCTCGACGTCGACCGTGATCTCGTGGCTCGTGAACGTCTCCGGGACGGCGTCGACCAGCGGGTCGAAGTCGTCGATCTCGTCGCGGCCGAGCCGGACGACCTCCAGTCCGCTCCCGCCGTGGAGCGACCCCGGCAGGCGGATGAGCCGGTGGGTGTCCGTCGTGACCGGCTCGTCGATGGCCGAACTCTGCTCGGCGACGGTCTCGCCGACGAGCTTCTTCACGAGCGTCTTGAACGCGGGGTGGAGGTCGATGTTGCCGCGGCGGATCTCCTCGCGGCGCTGCTCGGCGACGGTGAGGATGGCCTCCGCGCGCCCCTCACCGATGCCGTCGAACGTCTGGAGGCGGAACAGGGCGTCCTCCTCGTCGAGTGCGAGGAGTTCGTCGACGAACTCGTTCAGGTGTTCGACGACTCGACGGCCCCACCCGCCGTCCGCCGGGAGCGTCTGCTTCTCCGTCGGGTTCTTCACGCCGACGCCGCTGACGACCTCCTCGTCGACGAGCGCGTCGAGGTCGATTTCGTTCCCACGGACGTAGTCGACGATCTCGCGTCGCTGCTCGCGTTCGAGCCGTTTGGCCCCCTCGTCGCGGACGTGGACGTGGTAGCCACGGCCGCCGGAGAAGACGACGGTGAGGTCCTCGAAGCCGAAGTCGCGTTCGAGGATGTCGAGGAGTCGGAGGACGTGGTCCTTCCCGGCCGCGAGCATCTCGGCGTAGGAGTCCTCACCGGGCGTGATGTTCGGGAGGTGGTCGGCGTCGATGTCGAAGACGACGTCCGAGCCGTTCCACCCCTTCCCGTCCATCGTCCGCTCGCTGGGGTCGTCGTAGTACCCCGCGGAGAAGTAGACGTGGCGGGGACGCTCGCGGACGAGGAACTTCTCGAGGTTGCCGAGGTCGAGCAACGACCGGTGGCGAACCATCGTCGTATCCGGTCCCTCCGTCCAGGGGATGTAGCCCCACTCCCGGGCGTCGGCGCCCGGCGGCGCCGTCACGTCGACACGCCGGTAGTGGTCGCGGAACCGGCCTCGTAGGTACGCCCGCGTACGATCCTCCATGCTCCTTCGTGATAGGGCGAGCAGTACAAAAAGACGTATCGTTCTCGTCGCCGGAGTGTCAGACCCTACCGTCCGAACACGTCCGAGAGTCGGTCGCGAAGCGTACTCCGGTCGCCCAACCGGAGGTAGTAGGCCCCCTCGCCGTCCTCGTAGTAGTTGTCGATCTGGCGCTCGATGCTGAACCCGAGGTGCCGGTAGAAGTCGAGGGCGTTCTGGTTCGACGCACGGGCGTGACAGGAGACCGTCTCGGCGTCGTCGGCCACCTGGCCGACGAGGCGCTCGCCGAACCCCTCGCCGCGGTACTCGGGGTCGACCGCGAGAAAGAGGAGGTAGCCGTCGCGACGGGTGGCCGCGAAGCCGACGAGTTCCTCCTCGCCGGCGGCGTCGGTGGTGACGAAGAGGTACACCCGTGCGCGGCGGTACGCGTCCGAGAAGAACCCCCGGCGTTGCTTCAGGAGACCCTCCTCCTCACGGATGCGTTCTTTGAGTTGCCAGGCCTCTTCGAGGTACTCCTGGCTCCCCGGTGGGACGACCCGTTTCTCGACCGTAGCGCTCACTGGCCGGTAGTACTGCCGCCGCAGTATTAACTCCTTCCCGTCCCAGCACTCTCGGCCGGCAGCGCGCCGAGCGCTCGCGGCCGCCGTCACCGTCGCCCACAATACTTTCGAGGATCTGGCGCGTGTGAATAGCTACATGGAAGACGAGCGTTTCGGTCGACAACAGATGCAGGCGGCGGGGGAGTCCGCGGTCGACCGACTCAGAGAGGCAGTGCTGACGGGTATCGCGGTGATGGTCCCCCTCCTCATCACGTTCTACGTCCTCCTCACCGCTGTCGACCTCCTCATGGGCGTCCTCGACCCCCTCGCCCGCTTCCTCCAGCAGGCCGGCATCGCCCCCGACCAGCAGAAGTTCATCATCCAGGTCGCCGCCATCGTCTCGCTGACGATCCTCACGCTCGGCATCGGCTTCGCCGCGAGTCTCCCCGCCGGCGACAAGGTCATCTCCTACTTCGACCAGATCATCGAGCGCATCCCCGGTATCGGCGCTATCTACACCAGTTTCCGGCAGATGAGCGACGTCATGCTGGAGAGCGACGCGAACAACTTCCGGGAGGTGAAACTCGTCGAGTACCCCCACGAGGGGTCGTACACTCTCGGTTTCGAGACGACGCGAACGCCCGAACCCGTCCGGGAGGCCGCGGGTGACGACACGATGCGGACGCTCTTCCTCCCGCTCGCACCGAATCCCGTGATGGGTGGCTTTTTGGCCCACATCCCAGAAGAACGCATTATGGACGTCGACATGACCGTCGAAGAAGGGATGCGGACCGTCATCACGACCGGCGTCGCGGTCGCCGAACCCGGTCAGGGTGAGGGACTCTCCCGCGAGAAGCTCGAACAGCTCGGGGGCGTCGACGTTGCGAACGCCCTCGACGAACGGGACCGGAAGGACCGCGAGCAATAGATGCCGTACGACCTCCGCGAACACACCGCCGACGTCGCGGTCGAGGCCACGGCCGACTCGCTGGGCGGCGTCTTCGCCGCCGTCGCCGACGGGATGGCCGCCGCGATGTGTGACCCGCCGTACCCCGACGACGGCGAACGCTTCGCTGTCGATCTGACCGCCGCCTCGCGTGAACGCCTCCTCTACGACTACCTCGACCAACTCATCTACGAACGCGACGTCCGCGGCGTCTTGCCCGTCGACAACGAGGCCACCGTGACGACGACCAACGATGGGTGGGCAGTCGAGGGGTCGGCCCGCGGCGTCCCGCTCTCGTCGGTCCACGCACGCGACCTGAAGGCCGTCACCTACTCCGAGATGTCTCTCGAAGAGACCGTCGACGGGTGGGAGGCGTACGTCGTCTTCGACGTCTGAGGGGGACAGACTTTACCCGTCGGCCGCCCGTCGACTCCGCCCATGCACTCTACGCGGTCCGTCGACGGGCCACTCGCCCCGCACGTCGACTACGTCACCGAGGGCGGAGGACCGAGCCTCGACGCGCTACACTTCCTGTGGGACGTCGTCTCGGAGCCACTGAACGCCGCGCTCCTCGGCGGCGGCGCGTTCGCCGTGCTCGTCGTCGTCCTGGGCTACCTGCGCTTCCGGCCGTTCCAGCGGGACTTCGAGGCGCTGCGCGACGCGCTCTCCGAGTACGAACAGTACCTCCCGTGGATGCTCCGGTTGGCTATCGGCCTGCCGCTGATCGGTGCGGGCTTCGCGGGCTACTTCTTCGCGCCGAATATCCCGGCACCGACGAAGGTGTTCCAGGTCCTCGTGGGCTTCCTCCTGCTGTTCGGTCTCGGAACGCGCGTCGTCGCGTTCGTCGGCCTCCTCGGCTACCTCGTGGGTCTCGTCGTCGAACCTTACCTGCTCATCGCCAGCGAGTTCGTCGGCGGCTTCCTCGGCATCATGCTCCTCGGGAGCGGCCGCCCGAGCGCCGACCACCTCCTCCAGCGGGTCGCCGACGCGCCGGGGACGAGTTACGGCCGCATCGACCCGCTCCACTCGCTGGTCAGCCGGTTCAACCGGGCCATCGACCCCTACGAACCCTACGCCGCCACTGTCGTCCGCGTGGGACTCGGCTTCAACTTCGCCTACCTCGGCGTCGTCGAGAAACTCCTCCAGCCGGGTCGCGCCCTTCAGGTCGTCGAGAAGTACGACCTCACGCAGGTCGTCCCGGTCGACCCCGGAATGTGGGTGATCGGCGCGGGCCTCACCGAACTCGCCATCGGCGTCTTCCTCCTGCTCGGCCTGTTCACCCGCGGCGTCTCCGCGGTCGCCTTCATCGTCCTCACGACGACGCTGTTCGGCCTGCCCGACGACCCCGTGCTCGCACACGTCTCGCTGTTCGGTCTCGCCTCGATGCTGTTCGTCACCGGGAGCGGCCCGCTCGCGCTCGACAACCGCCTCCGCTCGCTCGCGGCGCGCGTCGGACTCGTCCCTGGGTCGACGGCACAGGCCGGCCAGTAGACGAAACCTACTCCACCCCGGCGGACAGAGTAGCGACCATGAGCGACACCTTCGACGCGGACGGCATCACACTGGAGCGAGTCCGCGACTACGTCTGGGAGATCGAGCAGGCGGAATCGGAGGGGATGAACGTCCCCGCCCGCGTGCTCGCGAGCGAGGCACTCCTCGAAGAGATTAAAGAAGACGACAGCCTCGAACAGATTCGCAACGTCACTCACCTCCCCGGCATCCAGCAGTACGCCCTCTGTATGCCGGACGCCCACCAGGGCTACGGCTTCCCCGTCGGCGGCGTCGCCGCCATCGACGCCGAAAACGGCTGTATCAGCCCTGGAGGAGTCGGTTTTGACATTAATTGCGGAGTCAGAATGGTGAAAACAAATCTGACGTACGACGACGTCGAGGGCCGCGAGGAGGAACTCGTCGACGCGCTCTTCGAGGCCGTCCCCTCGGGACTCGGCGGCGGTGGCGTCGTCGACGGCGACGCCGAGACCATCGAGGGCATCCTCGAACGCGGGATGGACTGGGCGCTCGAAGAGGGCTACGCCGTCCGCGAGGACCTCCACCACTGCGAGGACGAGGGCTACCGGCCGGACGCCGACCCCTCGGCCGTCTCGAAGAAGGCCAAGGACAGAGGGATGAACCAGATCGGCTCGCTCGGCTCGGGCAACCACTTCCTGGAGGTCCAGCGCGTCACGGATGTCTTCGACGACGAGGTGGCTGACGCCTACGGACTCGAAGCGGAGCAGATCGTGGTCCTCATCCACTGCGGTTCGCGGGGTCTCGGCCACCAGGTGTGTTCGGACTACCTTCGGCGCATCGAGGACGAGCACCCCGACTTCCTGAAGTCGCTGCCGGACAAGAACCTCGCCGCCGCGCCCGCCGGTTCCGAACTCGCCGAGGAGTACTACGGCGCGATGTGTGCGGCCATCAACTTCGCGTGGGTCAACCGCCAACTCATCATGTACCAGACCCGCCAGGTGTTCGAGGACGTCTTCGAGGCGCCGTGGGAGGACCTCGGGATGGAACTCCTCTACGACGTCGCGCACAACATCGCGAAGAAGGAAGTCCACGAGATCGACGGCGAGGAGAAGGAAGTGTACGTCCACCGGAAAGGGGCGACCCGCGCGTTCCCCGCCGGCCACCCGGAGGTGCCCAGCGCGTACCGCGGCGTCGGGCAACCGGTCATCATCCCCGGTAGCATGGGCGCAGGGAGTTACGTCCTCCGCGGTGGCTCCGAGTCGATGGCGACGACGTTCGGTTCGACCGCCCACGGCGCGGGTCGACTGATGAGTCGGACGCAGGCCAAACAGGAGTTCTGGGGCGGCGACGTCCAGGAGGAACTCCGCGAGGAGAACGCCATCTACGTGAAGGCCCAGTCCGGCGCGACCATCGCGGAGGAGGCGCCGGGCGTGTACAAGGACGTCGACGAGGTCATCGAAGTCTCCGACTCCCTCGACATCGGCGACAAGGTCGTGCGGACCTACCCGGTCTGCAACATCAAGGGATAGCGGCGGACACGCGAAGAAAATCGAGGCGGTACGCTACCGCCCGGAAACGGCTCAGTCGTCGATGATCGGCTGGTCGTACGGGACCGAGTCGGGGAGGACCGTACTGTCGTCGAGACTCTTGTCGCTACAGTCGTCCGGACCGGGGTAGATACCCGTGTCTACGTCGTCGTGACCCGCTCCCGCGGGGTTGAGGTGACCTTTCGCACAATCCTGCGACTGCGCGCCGTGCCCCGCGGCCGCGACACCGGTGAGTCCGGTGAGACTCATCGCGACCACGAGCGCGATTGCCAGTTTCTTCATCGTCGACGTCACCGCGGGTAGTGATTGTTGTCTGACATAGTTCATCCTTGGGGCCAGTTATCGTCGGCCACAATTCCTTAGTGGGCAGTATACGGCGAGTGTGGTTCCTCCCGAAACGTCTCAGAATGCAGTTAGCTAACGGGTCTAGTGTCGTCGGTGACGCCGAGACGAGTCGGGTCGGTGGCCTACCGGATGGGCGGTCGCGTCTCGTCGAGGAAGGGGCGCTCGACGCGGCCGTCGACACGCGGGCGCTCGGGGTGTTCGCGGACGTAGTCGACGACGGCCTCGTGTTCCTGGCCGACCGTCCGGACCACGTCGTCGGGGTCGAAGACGGAGAAGAGGTGGTCGCTGTCGACGAAGTAGCGCGAGAGGGCGACTTCGTAGGCCGCCTCCGAGTCGATCGCCTCGCCGCCGACCTGGGCGTCGCGGAGGGTCTGGTCGCGGTCGTCCCAGGCGAGGCGGACGCCGCTGACGTGGCCGAACCAGGGGACGCCGGCGTCGGGGTAGCGGTAGGCGACGGAGAGTTGGTGGAGCGCGTCGCGGAGGGTCTCGCCGTCGACTTCGCAGACGACGATGTCGTTGCCGTAGGGGACGAGTCCGACGAGGTCGGCGACCGTGACGTCGCCCTGGAGGGGCGTGTCCTCACGGATGCCGCCGATGCAGAGCGCGACGTCCGCATCGGTCTGCCAGCGGTGGGCGTCCATCAAGAGGTTGCCGACGGTGCTCTCGGCCTGCTTGCGGGCGCGTTCGGTCAGGAGGACCGGTTCCTCCCAGTGGGCGACGACGTCGGTGAGTCCGGCGGCCTCGGCCTCCGTGCGGACGGCATCGACCACTTCCTCGTCGGCGGGGAACTCGCTCGTCTCGTGGTGCCGGGCGGTCGGTTCGCCGTCCGCGTCGAACTCGGCCTCCAGCAGGTGCGTCCCGCCCTGTCCGGGGTGGAGGACGAGCGTGCCGTCGACGTGTTCGACGAGTTCCTCGTGGTCGTGACCGCCGAGGACGGCGTCGACGCCCGTGTTCGCGGCGATGCGCTCGTCGACGGGGACACCGGAGTGCGAGAGGATGACCACGTGGTCGGCGCTGGCCTCGCGGAGTTTCGGCACGTGCTCGGCAACTGCGTCGACGGGGTCGGAGACGGCCACGTCGCGGGCCTCCGGACAGAGGTCGTGGAGGTCGGGCGTCGTGACGCCGACGAACCCGACGGTCGCGTCGGGCGTCTCGACGAGCGTCCGGGGTTCGGTGCGGTCGGCGAAGAGTCGTTCGCCCCGGTACTGGAGGTTGGCGGTCAGCCACGTCTGCGGACTCGTCTTGACCGTCTCGCGGAGGGCGTCGAGTCCGTGGTCGAAGTCGTGGTTGCCGAAGGTGTCGACGGCCGGTTCGACCGCGTCGAAGAGGAAGCGGGCGTGACGGCCGGACGTGACGAGCGAGAGGACGCCCGGTGCGGTGTTGTCGCCGCTCCCGGTGACGAGCGTCGATTCGTCGCGGAGGGCGTCGACCGTCCCGACGAGGCGGCCGACCCGCTCGGGCGTGTCGAAGGCGTTCTCGACGTCGGCGTAGTGGAGGAGGTGGAGACTCATTCGCTCGGAAGAGAGACGCGTCGCGGGAAAACGTTACTCGCCGAGGTGTTCGACGACTTCCTCGGGCGTGCTGACGGTGACCTCGCCGTCGACGGCGTCGGCGAGGTTGCGGGCGTCGTGGAGGGTGCTGCGGTCGTCGGGGACGACGAGGACGCGGCGAGCACCGGTCTCGGCGAGCCCTTCGAGGCGAGAGACGACGACGTCGCGGTCGACGAGGGTCGCGTGGTCCGCGACGGTGACGACGACCTCCGTCTCGTCGTCGTCGACGACGAGGTCCGGGCGGGTCGCCACGTCGTACGCCTCGGAGGGGCGGCCGGCGACGAACTGCCGGTTCACGTCGGCGTAGAGACACGCGTCGTGACCGACCGCGTCGACGACGGCCTCGAACGTCCGGTCGACGAGAGATGCGTAGTCGTCCTCGTCGGCGCCGAAGTCGAGCGCGTTCGAGGCAGATTCGAGTGCGTCAGTGAGCGCGTTGGTCGGTCGAGTCGTCATGCGTACTACTTCGTACAGTATTCAACCACTTAAATTCAATTGCAGAATTTACGAAAATTGTATAGATTCTGCCCAACGTAGCGACTTCGAGGTGAGGTGAGAATACCGATACCGCGTACGGGGTCGCACCCGCGGGACGCCGTCGAGCGTCAGGGACCAGACGGTCCCGGCGGGCCGCGCGGGCCGGTCGGGACGGTGCCTTCCGCGAGTTGGACGTACTCACTCTCCCGCTCGCGTTCGACCGGTTCACCGTCCTCGAAGCGGACGAAGGAGAGGTAGAACGGTTCGCCGCAGCCGACAGTCGCGTCGTCCGCTTCGGGAGCGTCGGCAGCATCGCCGGCGTCGGTACTCGGACGCCACCGACAGCCGTCGCTCTCGCCACAGACGAAGCGCACACCGGTCGCGTCCTCGCGCTCGTAGTCGGCCGTCGGTGCGACGTACGTCCAGCCTTCGAGCGGGTAGGGCGTCACGGACTTGTCCGCGAGGTAGGCGTCGCGTTCGAGCGCGACGACGGTCTCGCAGTGCGGGCAGTGGTAGGTAACCTCGACGGTCGTCATGACCGGCACTAAGCGTTCGAGGGAGAAAAGAACCGCTCCGCAGTCCGCCGCTCCGTCGCCGCGTTCGCGGGTGGTCGCGTCCCTACGCGAGGTTCGCGTCGACGTCCTCGTCGGCCTCTTCGTCGCCACGGAACGCGGCAGCGGCTCGACCGGCGAGTCGGCCGGTAGCGTCGCGTACCGCCCGACCGGCGACCCGAGCGCCCTGGGCCGTCGCGACGGCGCCCACCACCGCCGCCCGACCGGCCTGCCGGTAGAGTGGCTCCGGCCCGCCGTGGTTCAACAGTGAGTTCGACGACGGTTCGAGTCGGCTCGCCGTCCCTTCGAGTCCGCCGACGACCCGTGTCGAGAGCGACGGCGTGCCGAGTTGTGCGTCCATCGATCGGTTCTCACCGAGCAGCGTCCCCGCCGCCCCGGCGCTCCCACGCAGTAGCCGTGCCAGGTACACCCGCGTTCGGTGCATTGTATAATTCGATATAATTTATACCGGAAATAGCCTTGCGGCCGGTGTACGACGTGCGTCAGACGCCCGTTCGGGTCGCCGGGACCGACGTGCCTTTCTCCGCCGCGACACAGGCACAGGTATGACCGACCACACCGAACGCGCACTCGTCGCCGAGCGCGCGGCCCACGCGGGCGCCGAGGTCGCCGCCGCCGGCTTCCGCAGCGGCATCGCCGTCGAGACGAAGGGGAACAAGACCGACTACGTGACGCAGGCCGACCGCGACGCCCAGGCGCGGGTCATCGAGTCGCTTCGCGAGGAGTTCCCGGAGGATGCGGTCGTCGGCGAGGAGGAGGACGCGCTGAAGGAGGTCCCCGAGTCGGGGCCGGTGTGGGTCGTCGACCCCATCGACGGGACGAACAACTTCGTCGCGGACATCCAGATCTGGGCGACCTCCGTGGCCGCGGTCGTCGACGGCGAACCGGTCGCCGCCGCGAACGTCCTCCCGGCGCTCGACGACGTCTACGTCTCCAGCGAGGCGGGCGCGACGCTGAACGGCGCACCCATCTCCGTCAGCGAGCGCGAGGACCCCGAGACGTTCGTCGTCGCGCCGACCATCTGGTGGGACTTCGACCGCCGCGACGAGTACGCCGACGCCTGCCGGGCCATCGTCGAGCGCTTCGGCGACATGCGTCGATTCGGCTGTGCGCAGGCGACGCTCTCGATGGTCGCCGCCGGACAACTGGAGGGGACGCTGACGAACGTCGAGGTCAACCCCTGGGACAGCGTCGCGGGCGTCCACCTCGTCCGGCAGGCCGGTGGGACCGTCACGGACGTCCACGGCGACCGGTGGGTACCCGGTTCCGATGGGCTGGTCGCCTCGAACGGGACCGCCCACGACGAACTCCTCGCCGCGGCCCAGGAGATCGGCGCGAACGAGTAGGGTCCGCGGAGCAAGCCTATTTGGTCGCGCGGGTCCGCGTTCCGTCCATGGAACTCGACGAGACGGACCGGGAGATTCTGCGCGCACTCCAGCGCGACGCGCGGACCCCGTTCAGCGAGATTGCTCGACAGATCGACATGTCCTCGGCGACGGTCCACGACCGGGTCAAGCGTATGGAGGAGGCGGGCGTCATCCGCGGCTACCACGCCGACGTCGACCCGCAGGCCATCGGCCTCGGTATCTCCGCCGTGGTCGGCCTCCGCGTCGAGCAGGGCCGCGAGGACGAGACGCTCGACCGCCTGCGCGACGTCGAGGGGGTCCAGGAAGTGATGCTCACGACCGGCGAGTGGGACATCCTGATGCGGGTCTACGCCCCCTCCACCGAGGACCTGCGCGAACTCATGTTCGAGCACATCGCCCAGATGGAGGGATTCTCGCGCTCGCAGACGATGGTCGTCCTCGGTACCGAGTACGAGAGCCACGAACTCCCTCTCTAGACCGGAACGATAAAACGCCTCTCGACACCACACTCCGCCATGACCTTCCCGGAGACGGACGCCGAGAAGACGTGGGCGGGCGCGGTCGGTGCCGCGCTCCTCGCGCTGGTCGGCGGTTCGCTACTCTTCCCGCGGACGGTGTACGCGGGTTTCGTCTGGCAGTACTTCTGGGGGCCGGTGTACGCCGACGCCCACAGCGCCTACTGCGCGGCGTACCGCGGTGGCACTATCGAACTCCTCCAGTCGGCGGCGGCCTGCCGCGGCGCGGCGGGCGTCGTCGCGTACCCCGGCTACACAGCGGTCTCGGAGGTCGGCTACGCGCTCACGCTCATCGTCGCCGTCACCGGCATCGTCTTCCTCCTGCGTCGACTCGACGTGGGCGACAGCCTCTCGATGCTGTACGCGCTGTTCCCGTTCATGCTGTTCGGCGGGGCACTCCGCGTCGTCGAGGACGCCAACGACACCGTCCCCGCGGGCGTCGACCCGTTCGTCCAGTACCCGCTGAACGCGCTCATCATCAGCCCGCTCATCTACTTCACCGTCTTCGCCATCACGCTCGTCTCGCTCGTCGCGAGCGTCTTCGTCGCCCGTCGCGACCTCGTCTCGGGCGTCGACAGCTACGAACGGCCGCTGTTCGCCGCCGGCAGTGCTGCCCTCTTGCTCACGGTCGGTTACCTCTCGTACCTCTCGGCCACCACGACGTACGTCGAGTTCCACCCGCTCATCACGGTCGTCTCGCTCGTCGGCGCGACGCTGGCGACGGGCATCGTCTGGTGGCTGACGACGCGTTACACGCCCGAAGTCCACCTCGGGACCGAGAAGGGCGGGGCGCTCATCATCTGGGGGCACGCCGTCGACGGCGTCTCCAACTACGTCGGCATCGACTGGGCGGCCGAACTCGGCCTCCGCGCGGACCTCGTTCCGAAACACCCGGTCAACCGCGCGGTCATCGGGTTCGCCCGCGACGTGACTCCGATGTGGCTCCAGCACTACATCGGCGTCTCGTGGTCGTTCATGCTGCTCAAACTCGTCGCCGCCACGTTCGTCGTGTGGCTGTTCAACGACGAGATGTTCGAAGAGAACCCGCGCTACACCGTCCTCCTGCTCGTCGCCGTCCTCGCGGTCGGACTCGGTCCCGGGACGCGGGACATGCTCCGGGCGACGTTCGGTGTCTGAAAGAGCCCGGATGGGGGAGAGGGGGGATTCTCGAATCCGGACTACCCACGGCCCTCGGGCCGATGGGTGTCGAACTCTAGCCGTTCAATGCAGGTGACAGTTCGACTGTAGTATTCACGCCCTTTTACGTGCCCGTGAGTCGCGTTCGACCGACAGGGACTCGCAGACGAGGTTCCGGACAGCCCGTCGGAACCGTTCGGAGGCCGCGTTCGGGGAGACGCCGAGGTCGTCGGCGAGTTCGGCGAGCGACGTCTCGCGCGGGACGTCGAGGTAGCCGCTCTGGACGGCCGCGACGAGGGTGTCGCGCTGGCGGTCGGTGAGGCCGCTGGCCGAGTCGACGTCGGTCTGTTCGTCGAACACACGCCGGAGCGAGAGGTCGAACCCTCGCTCGGCACAGACGTCGCGGAACTCGTCGAAGCCCGCCTGCGAGGGGAAGGCGAGTTCGAACTGCCACCCGTCCCGGGCCGAGGACAGGGCGCGGACGACGCCACCGACCCGGACGAGCGTCGGGTAGATACTCGTCTCGCGGCCGTACTCGGTGAGCGCGAACTGGCAGAGCGAGCGGTCGTCGAGGGTCTCGACGACACAGAAGTCGGTCGCGGTCGGGTCGGCCTCGACGGCGTCGGCGAACCCCGCGGCGTCGCCCTCGACCCAGCAGAGGACGGTCGCACGCTCCGCACCCGGGCGTTCGCCGAGTCCGTCCGTTCGACACCACGTCACCGTCACGTCGGGTGCCTGACGGAGCGCCGTCCGTAGGATGGGGTGGTCGAGGACGAATTCGACGATGAGCATTACTGTCCGTCACGCGATTGTCGAATAAGCGTGTTTCGCAGGGGGTGAACCCACTTCCGAGTGATTAATCAGTGACGTCGCCGTCGATACGGGTATGAGCGACAGGGAACTCGCCCGGACACTCGAACGCATCGGGGAGGCGTTCGACCTCGGCGAGTACGAGATCGAGGCGTACCTCGCGGTGCTCGAACACGGCGAGTTGACCGCCAGCGACATCGCCGACGACACGGACATCCCCCAGCCACGCGTGTACGACACGGTTCGGAGTCTGAGCGACCGCGGACTCGTCGAGATCCGGGAATCCCGGCCGATGAAGGCCGTCGCCATCGACCCCGAGGAGGCGTTCGACAACCTCCAGGCCTCCCTCGACGACCTCGTAGGCGACCTCGAAACCGTCTACACCGCGCCCGCCCGCGAGACGGAGGCCGTCTCGCTGGTGAAGTCGCGTTCGACCATCCTCCGGTACTTCGAGGACGTCATCCAGACCGCGGAGTTCGACCTCTCGCTGTCGCTGACGCCCGCCCTCGTCTCCCGGTTCGAGGGGGTGCTCGCGGACGCCGTCGACCGCGGTGTGAACGTCGAACTCGTTGTCACACCCGCCTCGGAGGCGCCCGACCCCCGAAACTTCGACTACCACCGTATCGCGACGGAGGCGCGCGCGCGTCGCGGCATCACGACGCCGGTCGTCGCCGTCGCCGACGGGAACTACTCCATCTACGCGACCCAGGACGCCATCCGCGAGACCACCGACCGCTACGGCGTCATCTTCAACCGCTCGGCGCTGGGTTTCCTGGTGTCGGGGTTCTTCGGGACAGTCATCTGGACGACCGCCGACACGCCGCTCGTCGAGGACACCGGCGACCGCTCGCTCCCGCGGCGCTACTCGTCGATTCGGCGGTGTGTGAAGGACCTCCGCCGCATCACGAACGGTGAGACGCTGTACGCGACCGTCGAGGGGCGCGACGTCGTCACCGGCGAGTCGCGCGTCGTCACCGGCGAAATCGTCGACGTGGAGTTCATGGAGAGCGAAGAAGTCGCGTCGTTCGTCGTCGAGACCGAGGACGGGCCGGTGCCCATCGGCGGCCGCGTCGCCGCCTACGAGGACGTCGAGGCCCACGAGATCACGCTCGGCAAAGAACCGGAACCCGGGACGTACTAGACGTCGTCTCTGACGCCGTCGTCGGTGACGACGCGGTCGACGAGGCCCGTCGGCGTCGCGTCGTAGGCGGGGTTCGCGACGTCGAACCCCTCCGGTGGTTCGCGAATGACCTCGCTGACCGTCCGGAAGTCGTTTTCGAAGCGGAATCCGCCTTCTTCGACGATTTTGGCGCTCGACCCCGTGACCGTGACGGGGACGTCCGCGTCGGCCGCGGTCGACGCGAGCGGGTAGGTCCCCACGCGGTTGTAGAGCGTGCCGTCGACGATGCAGTCCATCCCGATGAGCACCTTGTCGACGGCCTCGGAGAGGTAGTGGCCGGCGGCGCTGTCGACGATCAGCGTCGGTTCGATGCGGTCGATTTCTCCGAGTTGGCGGGCCGTCTTTCGCCCGAGGTGACGCGGGCGCGCCTCCGTACAGTAGACGTCGAGGTGTTTACCCTCCTGTGCAGCGAGTTCGAGGGCTTCGAGGACGGTCGAGGAGTAGTCGTGGGTGAGGAGCGTCGCCCCGTCCTCGATTTCGTCGGCGGCGTTGCGGGCCGCCGCGTGCTTCCCGCGTTCGACCTCGTCGACGACGCGGTCGATGGCGTCGCGGAGCGCCTCCTGGGCCTCCGCGACCGTCTCGGGGTCGGCGGCCTCGACTGACTCCACGATGTCGCGCTGGGTCGTCACCAGCGAGGCGTGGGAGGGGTTCGCTCGCCGGAGGGCGTTGCTGTTGCGTTCGAGCGTCCGGAGGTACTCCTCGACGGAGGGGTAGTCGCCGTCGAGCAGGTCGCGCAGGGCGTGTGCGGCCTTCACCGCGACGACCGAGGAGGAGTGCGTCCGCATCTCGCGAATCTCCTCGGCGGTCTCGTCGATCATACCCGTGTGGTGCGCCGACGGCGGCAAAGTCTTTTCCACGTCCGGCGGCGTCGCCGGGGCGATGGAGAAACACGTATCTCAGAAATAGGGCTGCATATCTCGCCAACTCGGCGAACAACTCAGTTATGCGGCGGATATACTGGGAAATAGCGCCATATCTCAGTTATCGACGCCATATCTCAGAAGTGGATGACTCGCTGTCGTCGAACACGTGACTACGCGGCGTCGACGTCGCGGAGAAGCGTTTTTGCGAGGGAAGATGCCCCGTGTAGGACGTCTTCCCGCACTCTGGCTCGGCGGTTACACCGCCTCGCGCCGGTGGGCTGTGGCCCACCCAAAGAGTGCGAGGGAAGGGAATCGAACCCTTGAACCTCTACAGGAGCGGATCTTGAGTCCGCCGCCGTTGGCCGCTTGGCTACCCTCGCACGCGTCTCTTGCTAACTCGTCGGCGCTTGAATACGCTTCGCTTCCTCGCCGGTCGGTCGGCCCGCCGCGACGCCCGGACTCGAGACGGCCACAGCACTTTCCGTCGCCTCGGTCGATTGTGGACGTATGGCAGACCCCCAAGTCGTCGCCGCCGGTCTCGGCGCCATGAACCTCTTCGGGACGCTGCTGCTCGGTTGGATCGTCGTCATCGCCGCCGCGATATACGTCACCAATCCCGGCGAGGGCGAGTACGTGAACTACTCGACCATCCCGCTCGCGCTCGTCGGGTCGCTCGGGTTCGCCGCCCTCGCGGCCACGTTCTACCGCGTTCTGCAGGCGGTCGTAGCGGGGTTCCAGCAGGTCCCCGCGAGCGTCCAGCAACTCCAGGGACTCGTCACCGGGTTCGTCGTGCTCACGGGCGCGGTATTCGTCCTCGTCGTGACGAAGCCGCTGGCCGACAGCGTCTCGCCGGCCTTCGAGCGCCGGATGCCCGACGAGCGTCGTGCCGGCTTCGCGGCCTACGGCGCCGCACTCACCGCCGAGTTCGCCCTCGTCGCGGGGCCGACGCTCTTCCTCGTGAACGTGATGCCGTGACGCGACACCGGACTAGGCGAGCGGGGACACCGCTTCGAGTCCGGCGTCGTCGAACCCTTCGGCGAGCGCGGGGACCGCGTCGGTGAGGTCGTCGGGGCGGTGTGAGTCCGTCCCCGGGACGAACTCGACGCCGCGCTCGTCGAGGGCCGCGAGAAACGACGGTTCGGGGTGGAGTTCGCCGTAGTCGCGGAGGACCCGTCCCCCGTTGATCTCGGGGCGGGTGTCGCGCTCCACGAGGGCGTCGGCGACCATCGCGCGGTGGTCGTCGGTCGTGTAGCCGCGGAGTTCGGGCGTCCGTTCGATGCCGTCGACGTGGCCGAGGACGTCGAAGAGCCCCGAGTCGACGAGCGCGACGACGTTCTCGTAGTACCTGTCGACCAGGTCGCGGCACTCGGGCTCGGTCTTCGCGGCGAAGTGCTCGCGGTCGAAGATGCTCGTCCCGTCGAGGTGGTGGACGCTACCGATGGCGTAGTCGAAGTTCGCCTCGTCGAGGAACTCCGCGATGGCGGCTTCGTCGTCGGGGTCGTAGTCCATCTCCACCGCGTCGTGGATAGTGAGGCCGAGTCGCTCGCGAAACGCCTCGATGGCGTCGCGGCGACGCTCGTAGGTCACGTCGAGGTTGAAGCCGAATTCCTTTTTGGTCAGTCGCGCCTCGAACGCGGGCGAGACGTTGCAGTGGTCGGCGAACCCGACCTCGTCGAGACCCGCTTCCTCGGCGGCGGCGAGCATGAAGGGCAACGGCCGGCCGTCGGAGTAGTTCGAGTGGACGTGGAAGTCGGCGGCGAGGGACACGCTCGGCGGTTCGTCGCGCGCCGAGAAAAGTCCACCTCCGGCGTGCGAGTGGGTCACGCGGCGACCGCGTGAGCGCGGGGTCGCCGTGAGTCAGTCGAGGCGGTCGGCGAAGGCGTAATCCTCGGGTCCGGCCTCGACGTGCTCGCCGTCGAGCGTGAGCACCCACCCGTCGACCGTCTCGGGGTCGTCCAGTGCGCGCCGGAGCGTCGTCCGCACCGCGGCGACGTCGACGCCGTAGAAGTCGTCGGGGACGCCGTGGAGGTACTGGAGCGCGGTGTCGAAGAGGCTCCGCATCCCGTCGGGGTTCTCGAAGTCGTCGTACTTGTAGGCGCCCGCGACGACCTGCACCATCCCGTGGCAGAAGGCACTCTCCGTGGTGCCCGACCCGTAGTTGTACCACTCGGCCTCGAAACAGTCGTGCGCCGGGTGGTACGCGCCGGCGTTGTAGAGGCGGACGCCGTGGACCACCGCCCGGCGGAGCGTGCCGTGCTCCCAGCACGCGTCGGCGGGTCGCCAGCCCGTCGGCGTCGTCCGGCCACGCGGCGGGCCGACGGTCGGGTCACGAGTGTGGTCGTCCATCGACCGAGAACAGGAGCGCGAGGCCGGTAACGCTGTCGACGGTCCAGAACAACAATCCACTTGTCCGTCCCTCCCCTAGAGACGAACAGAAAATGCGTGTGACACAGTTGGGTGAAGGCGAGCCCGAAATTGCCGTCGTCGGCGGCGTCCACGGAGACGAGCCGTGTGGTGTGCGTGCCGTCGATCGCCTCGCCGAAGACGAACCCGAGGTCGAACGACCGGTCAAGTTGATCGTCGTCAACGAACGTGCCATCGAGCAGGGTGTCCGCTACGTCGACGCGGACCTCAACCGTTCGTTCACCGAGGAGACGCCGTCGGACGCCCACGAAATTGGGTTGGCTCACGAACTCGCCGACGAAATTCGCGGCTGTACGGTCCTCTCGCTCCACTCGACGCAGTCGCACGCCGACCCGTTCGCCATCTCGGCCGGACTCGGCGACCACGTCCAGGACATCTGCCCGAAGCTCTCGGTCGTCGCACTGGTCGACACCGGCGGGTTCGGCGAGGGGCGAATCTTCGCCGCCGACGCCGACATCGTCGAGGTCGAGGCGGGCCTGCAGGGGTCCGAGACGGCCGCCGAGAACGCCTACACGCTGGCCCGTGAGTTCCTCACGGCCGTCGGGGCGCTCCCGGGCGACGCCGTCGAGCGCGAGTTGCCGGTGTTCGACATGGGCGACCCCATCCCCAAGCCCGACGCCGAGGAGTTCGAGGTGTTCGCGGAGAACTTCCAGAAAGTCGAAGAAGGCGAAGTGTTCGCCGCGGCCGACGGCGAACCGATCGAGGCCGACTTCGACTTCTGGCCGGTGTTGCTCTCGCCGTACGGCTACGAAGAGCAGTTCGGCTACCACGGGTGGCCCCACGAGGAGATGGGTCACTCGCCCTCGGAGGAGACCCGCGAGTCGGCCGTCGCCGAAGCGGAGGCGGAGGCCGACCCGCAGGACGTGGACGCCGACGCGCGTTTCGAGGCCGAATCGGAGGCCGAGACCGGCGCGGAAGTCGAGACGAACTGACGATTTCGGACTCTCTCGCTACTTCTCGGCGGCGAACTCGACCTGCGTGAGTTCCCGGCCGAGTTCGCAGTGGTCGTGGGGTGGTTCGCCGTGGACCTCGACGATCTGCCGTTCTTCGTCGAAGTCGACGCCGAGTGGTTCGCAGTACTCGTGGCTCGGACACTCGGTGTGTGGGCACGGACCCGCGAGTTTCCCCGTGCTCCCGGCGTAGGCCCCCTTCGTGGGGACGTTGACCGTCACGGTCGTCGGTTCGACCTCGACGGCGACGACGCCCTCGTCGTGGACGTTGCAGTCGAGCGTCTGTCCACCCTCGCGGACGTCGACGACTTCGTAGCGGACGCCCTCTTCGAGGGTGAGACACTGTTTCCGGTAGGGACAACCCTCGCAGGCGTCGGCCTCGCCGCGGTAGACGAACTCCGTGCCCTCGTCGGCGAGTCGCGTCCCGAGGAGCGTGATCATGTCGTGGGTTTCGGGGTGGCGATTCGTAAACTCGTCGGGTGGGGGATTCCGAGCTAACGAGCGAAGCGAGGAATCCCCGAATAGCGGGCGGGAGCGAGCACCGCGAGAAGGTTCAAGGACGGACCGGCCGAACCCCGAGACATGGGTCGGTTGGTGTTGTTCTGCGGGCCGCCGGGCGCGGGCAAGACGACCCTCGCCGACCGCGTCGCCGAGCGCCTCCGCGAGGAGGGGTACGCGCCGACCGTCCTCCACTCGGACGACTTCTCGCGGAACACCTACGACCAGCTCGCCGAGCGGGCGGGGGCCGCGCTCGACGCCGGCGACGAACCGGTCGTCGTCGACGGGACGTTCTACGAGCGGGCGCGAGCGCTTCCGAGAACTCGACTCGCCGTTCGTCGTCCACGTTACCGCGGACCTCGACACTTGTCTGCGGCGAAACTGGGAGCGTGAGGAGTCTATCGACGAGGCGGGTGTGCGGACCATCCACCACGCGATGGAGACGGACCCACCGGACGCCGACTTCACCGTCGAGACAGATATTCTGCCCATCGAGACGGCCGTCGACCTGGTCGCCCGGCGGGTGGAGACCTACCTGGAGAACTAGCCGAGGAGGTCGTCGAGTGCGTCGAGGTACGTCTCGCGCGGGACCTGGTACACGTCGTGGACGTCGACCTCGCCGTCGGCGAACGCGCGGGCCGCGTCGACGGCGCCGTCGGCGGCGTCCGCACGGGTCTCGTACTGGCCTTCCAGGTCGCGGACGTGGATCTCGGGTTCGAGTGTGAACGCGACGTACCACCCCTCGGAGGCGGACCCCGGGCGGCGCATCGGTTCTTCGGGTGGCCGACGACTCACGTAGATGGTCGGGAGGCACTCCGCGGGGTAGTCGGCGCCGTCGAAGACGTCCGGACGGAAGACGAGGACCGCCCGGCCGTCCCCTTCGTCGGACCAGACCCGCCACGACTCGGGGAGGGCCGCGAACGCCGCCGTCGTAGACTCGCCGTCGGTCATGGCTTCGGGTTGGGTGTACGGACGGTTAAGCGAAGCGTCGCAAGCCGCGAGTGTGCGGGTGAGTGTGAGGACACGAGACCCCCCAGATGTAGAGTGCTCTTCGGGGGACAGACGTCGGAGAGAATGATGCTCGGTCGGGGATTTGAACCCCGGTCATCGGCTGTCTTCACGGCGGGGTTTATTTCAACCCTTTCTTCCGCCGTACGAAAGGCCGAAATGATTGGCCGGACTACACCAACCGAGCTTGCGACCGGGTACGTCCCGGCTACACTCCAATCGATGGCCGGGTGGAACTTAAGCCTCACTAATTCGGTCGGGGATGCTATCCATTGGCGCATACTCTTCAATCGCGCCCCACTCCGCCCGGATGTGACACGGTCGACAGAGGAGAACGAGATTCTCGTCGAAGTGGGCGTCCGAGGGGTCGTGGTCGTCGGACTCGATGAATAGCCGCACAGGTGCGAGGTGATGGACGTCCAGCAAGTGGTCCGAGCCGTCGTTTCCACAGTGCTGACAGACCTCGTCACGGTCGCGAACGCGTTCTCTGGCCTCGGTCCAACCCGAACCGTAGTAGAGGCCGTGCCCTCCCCGCCACGCGGGATTCTTCTCACCGGCAGTCGACTCGCTCATCTTCCGTCGGGTCTCCGCGGACTTCTCCCGGCCTTCGAGCGTCTCGGAGATCTTCGTTCGGACGTCCTCGGGGAGCGTCGTACCACGGTGTGCGGCGGCGATGCGTTCGCGCCACGCGTCGTCGACGTCGCGGCCCGTCAGCGACGCGGAGATCTTCGCCTTCGTCTCCTCGCTTCGAGTCTCGCCGTAGAGGCCGTGGTTCTCGCCGCGGACGTCGCGCGTCTCGACGCCGAATCGGTCCATGTACTTCCGGATCGTCCGCGGTGAGACGGCACACTCGTCGGCGATCTGCTTCTGGGTCCACCCCTCGCGGTGGTACTTCTGTTCGAGCCACCACCCGTTCCGGTAGCGCGTGACCATGCCGGTCGCTCGACCGAGTCCGACAAATCGCTTCTTCAAAAATTCGGACAGTACACGCCCGTTACTCCGTTCTAAACCGTTACCCGCCTCCGGGTAGGGTACCTCTCCGAATGGCGACAGTTACTCCCCCTCGAACTCGGGTTCGCGGTCGCCCATGAAGGCGGTGATGCCCTCCATGAGGTCTTCGGTGTTCATCAGTTGGCCGAACGCCTGGGCCTCGGCTTCGAGACCGGCTTCGGTGCTCTCGCGGCCGACGCGCATCGCGCGTTTCGTGTAGCGCTGGGCGATGGGCGGGCCGGCGGCGAGGTTCGTCGCGAGGTCCATCGCCTCGTCTTCGAGTTCGTCGTTCCCGACGACGCGGTTGACGAAGCCGTACTCCGCCATCGTCTCGGCGTCGAAGCGTTCGCCGGTGAAGATGATCTCCTTCGCGCGCCCCTCGCCGACGACGTGGCGGAGTCGCTGGGTGCCACCCCACCCGGGGAGGAGTCCGAGGTTGTGTTCGGGTTGGCCGAACGTCGAGCGGACGCTCGCGACGCGGAGGTCCGCGCAGGTGGCGAGTTCCATGCCGCCGCCGAGGCAGTAGCCGTCGATGCCCGCGACGACCGGGTGGTCGGACTCTTCGAGGCGGCCGAAGACGCGCTGGCCCTTCCGTGAGAGTTCGACGGCGTCGACGGGGTCGGCGCTGCCGGCCATGCTCTGGACGTCCGCGCCCGCGGAGAAGGCTTCCGACCCCGCGCCCGTGACGAGGATCGCGCGCACGGCGTCGTCGGCTTCGAGCACGTCGACCGCCGTCTCGAACTCGTCGAGGAGTTCCTCGCTGATGGTGTTCATCCGGTGTTGGCGGTCGAGTTCGACGTGGCCGACGCGCCCCTCGACGTCGACCGAGACGGTGTTGAACGACTGCTCGATGCCCTCCTCGCTCACTTCGTGGTGGAAGTACTCCCCACTGGTCGCGAGGTGGACGAGGTGTTCGTTGGCGGCGTAGCGGGCCGCCCCCGTCGTGTTGTGTCGGTCCGCGAGCGTCTCGTAGAGGTCGAGGAGTCCGTGCTCGTCGGCGAGTTTCGCGGGTCCTTCGGGGAAACCGGCGCCGAGCATCAGCGCCTCGTCGATCACTTCGGGTTCGGCGACGTCGGCGTCGACGAGTTTGGCCACCTCGTTGGCCATCACGGCGACGAGTCGCGACTCGACGTCCTCGCGGCCGGCGTTCGTCGGAATCTCGGGTTCGCTCTCCTCGTAGTCGTAGAAGCCCTCGCCCACTTTCTGCCCGAGTTCACCGGCGTCGGCTTTCTCTTCGAGGAGCGGGCAGGGTTCGTAGGCGTCGCCGAGGACCTCGTGCATGTAGTGGAGGACGTCGACGGCGATGTCGATGCCGACCTGGTCGGCGAGTTCGAAGGCGCCCATCGGCAGTCCCACGTCGTACTTGACGGTGCTGTCGACCTCGTCGATGGTCGCGTCACCCTCGTGGACCATCCACGCCGCCTCGTTGAGGAGCGGGATGAGCACCCGATTGACGACGAATCCGGGTTCGTCCTCGTGGACGCGAACCGGCGTCTTCCCCATGGCGCGGGCGAGGTCTTCGGTGAGTTCGAGCGTCTCCTCGTGCGTGTGCGCGCCCGAGATGACCTCGACGAGTTGCATCCGGATGGGCGGGTTGAAGAAGTGCATCCCGCAGAACTGCTCGGGCCGGTCCGTCACCTCGGAGAGTTCCGTGACGGACAGCGAAGAGGTGTTGGTCGCGAAGACGGCGTCGTCGGGGGCGTGCTGTTCGACCTCCCGGTAGACGTTCTTCTTGAGGTCCATCTTCTCCGGGACGGTCTCGACGACGAACTCCGCGTCGCCGACCGCCGCCTCCAGGTCGACCAGCGGGGTGACGCGGGCGAGGGCGGCCTCGGCCTCGTCGTGGGAGATCTGATCGTTGTCGGCGAGTTTCTCGAGCGACCACTCGATCTGTTCGTACCCCTGCTGGACGAACTCTTCTTTGATGTCGCGGAGGGTCACGTCGAACCCGGCGAGTGCGGCGACTTCGGCGATACCGTGGCCCATGCTCCCGGCTCCGAGCACGGCGATGGTCTCGATGTCCTCGACGTCCATACGGTGACGTGCCCGCGGCAGCGGATTGAAGGTTTTCCCCGACGAAGTCGGGCGGGCATTAGACTCATCCACCCTCCCTTCGATGCTCCGAGTGGACTCCCCACCCATGACCATGCTCGTAGACGCAGTCCGTCGACACGCGGAGTACGAGTCGGACGAGGAAGCCCGCGACGCGGTCGAGGCGGTCCTCGCCGCACTCGACCGCCGTATCGCGAAGGGAGAGGTGCAAGACCTGGTCGAGGCCCTCCCCCAGAAGTGGGAGGTGCCCGACCGCGAGGAGGTACCCGAGGAGGCGACCCCGCTCGACCAGGACGAGTTCGTCGAGTACGTCGCCGAGCGTGCGGGCGTCGACCGCGAGCGCGCGTACGACTACGTCGAAAGCGTCTTCGGCGGGATGGCCGACGTCGCGCCCGAGGAGTTCGACCGGGCGGCTACGCAGTTCTCGCCCGACTACGAGCGCCTGCTCGTCGACGTGGACATCGAGGTCTCGCTGGAGTAGCGTCGCGACGTCCGGTCCCTCGGGGCCACGAATCTTGAAGCCGTCCGGAGGCGAAGGTGGCCCATGGACCGTTCCGTCCCCGTTTCGTTCGCCCTCCTCGGTCTCTTGCTCGGCGCCGAGTCACAACTCGCCGGCTACGCCCCCGTCTTCCTCCCCAGTGCGACGGCGTTGCGCGTCGGTCTCTTCCTCGGTCTCCTCGGCTTCGTGACCTTCCTCGTCGGGACCGTCGGGGCGGTCGTCCTCGGGTGGTGGACCGCGCCCCGCGACTCGCTCCCCGACGAGTACGGCGAGTTCACGCTCGTCGTCGGTGTCTCGTACGGTGTCGGCGCGCTCGTCGGAGCGGGACTCGCACTCGTAGCGGTCCCCATCTCCATCGCCGGTGCGTTCCTCGGCCTCCTGGTGAGTGTCGGCTACCACGTCCTGACGGGCGCCGTCTCGACGGCGTTCCTCGCGCTCGCCGGCGCTGCGGTCGGCTACTTCGGTCGCGTCGACGCGGGGACCGGCGCTCCCGAACGCGAGCGAAAGACGTAGTTCCGCCGACGCCTAGAGTCGAACGTGACCGACACGGACGACGCCGCCTACGAGTTCCTGCGCGACGACGACCTGCTCGGACCGGTCGTCGCGGAACACGGCCCGCTGACCATCGAACCGGCAGACGACTTCTTCGAGCGCTTCGTCACCTCCATCACCAACCAGCAGGTGTCGATGGCGGCCGCGGCGTCCATCCGCGAGTCGCTCTTCGACGCGGTCGAGGTGACGCCGGAAGGAATCCTCGCCGCCGACGACGAGACGCTCCGCGAGGCGGGACTCTCGTCACAGAAGACCCGATACGTGAACAACGTCGCCGAGGCGTTCGTCGAGCGCGGCTACTCGAAGGAGTACTTCGAGGGGATGGACGACGACACCGTCCGCGCGGAACTCACGTCCATCACGGGCGTCGGCGAGTGGACCGCGGACGTCCAGCTCGTGTTCTCGCTGGGGCGCGAGGACGTCTTCCCCGTGGGCGACCTCGGTATCAGGAAAGGGATGTACGTCGTCCTCGGCGACGACGACTACACCCGCGGTGAGTTGCGGGAGGCGGCCGAGCGGTGGTCGCCGTACCGCTCCTACGCGAGTCGGTACCTCTGGCGCGTCGAAGACGAGTACTGAGCGGCCGGTACTTCGGTTCCTCGACGTTCCGACGTTCCAACCAGTCCGGGCCGGGTGAGGGTGGCGCTTCTTACGGCGTCGTGGCGAACACGTAGACGATGGCCGAGGCGTGGCTCTGGTACTTCGCACTCATGGTGGGGACCGCGTGGGTCGGGTACGTGCTCGCCCGGGAGTACGACGGGGTCCTCAGACCCTTCTACGAGCGCGGGAGCATCCTCCTGTGGCTCGGTCGGGCCGTGCTCGTCGTCGGGTGGCTCGTCTACTTCGCGAAGATGGGGTCGGACGGATTGCTCGGCGGCGTCGTCGTCGCGGTCCTCGCGGGCGCGTACGCCCGATTTGCCGCGACCGACGAGTCCTGACTACTCTTCGTTCGCTTCGGGGGCTTCCTCTTCTTCGACCGTCCGACCGACGTCGACCTGGTAGTGTTTGAGGATGTCGCGGCCGAGGATCATCGGGTAGGACATGTGGCTGCGGTCTTCGAGGCTGGCCGCGACGGTGTGGCGGTCACCGCCGATGCCGACGACGATGTCGACGACCGGGCGGGACTTGCCCTTCTTGACGCTGCCCGATCGGACCTTCGTCATGCTCTTGATGGGGCCGGCGCCGATTTTGGCGGCGAGGCGGGTGTCGATGCTCGTCCGCGAGGCGCCGGTGTCGGACTTCGCGACGACGCGCTCGCTGCCGGAGGTCCCGCTGAGGACGACCTCTTCGGTGTAGCCGATGGGCTTGGGTTCGGTCGTCGTGTCGGGGAGCGCACGCTTGGGGATGCCGGTCGGCCGGGAGTCGTCGAGGGTGCCCGAGAGGCGTTCGACCTCCGCGGGGTCGACGGTGCCGCCGGCGCGCTCGATAGCGAGTTGGGCGATGTAGGGGGCGGGACTCGTCCCCGTCGCCTCGAACAGACCCTTGAAGCCCGCGGTGGGGTTCACTTCGAGGACGTAGAAACCGTCGTCGCCCTCGACGAGGTCGACGCCCGCGTAGTCGAGTCCGAGCACGTCGGAGGCGTCGAGCGCCATCTCGACGGCCGTGTCGGGGAGGTCGCTGACGCCCTCGACGGCGCCGCCGAGCGCGACGTTCGTCCGCCAGTCGTTATCGGGGGCGTAGCGGCGCATCGACCCGACGATCTCGTCGCCGACGACGTAGATACGGAGGTCGCGGTGGCGGTCCTCGTCGCGGTCGATGAGACTCTGGAGGAAGGCGTAGCGCTCGCCGACGATGGGCGTGACGTTCTCCTCGCCGGAGATCTTCCACGTCCCGCCGCCGTGCGTCCCGATGGCGGTCTTGTAGACGACCTCCTCGCCGTACTTCGCCTTCGAGTCGTTGAGGATGTCGGCGTCGAGTGCGAGCAGGGCGTCGGGGACACGGATGTCGTTGTTCGCGAGTTCCGTCGCGGCCGCGAACTTGTGGAACGCGGTCAGGACGTTCGTCGGACGGTTGAGCATCGGCCGGACGCCCTCGAAGGTCTTCGCGAGCCCCAGCAGTTCGCAGGGCTGTTCGGTGTTCGAGAGGAGCATCCGGTTGGCGATGATGTCGACGTTCGGCGTGAGTGAGACCTGCCCGTCCTCGATCTCGACCGCGACGTTCTCCTCGCGGAGCCACCGTCCCTCGTGACCCAGCGCCTCGACCGCGTTGAGAATCGCTTTCGTCTCCTTGCTGTTGTGTAGGCTCAACACGCCCACCGAAGCCGTATCGCTCATAGTGTCTCGTCACACGGCGCCGATAAAACGATGCCGGATACTCGCGAGAGAGTGGACCGGGTCGGCCAGCGAGTTCCCCGACGGTCTTTTCCCGTCGCCGAGCGGAGAGGGGGTATGGCTGACGCCGAGGGGGCGTTCACGTACAACGGCGGTCGTGTCGACCCCGGCGAGACGCAGAACCTCCGGTACAGTATCAGCGAGACGTACCTCGGCGACCCCGTCCGTGTTCCCGTCACCATCGTCAACGGTGAGGAACCGGGTCCGACGATGTTCCTCTCCGCCGCCGCGCACGGCGACGAACTCAACGGCATCGAGGTGGTCCGGGAGGTGGCCCAGGAGTGGGAACACCGCAACCTCCACGGGACGCTCGTCTGTCTGCCCGTCCTGAACGTGCTGGGCTTCCTCGCCCAGCAGCGCTACCTCCCCGTCTACGACCGAGACCTCAACCGCTCGTTCCCCGGAAAGCCGGGCAGCACGAGCGCCAAGCGGGTCGCCCACCAACTCTTCCAGAACTTCATCGAACCCTGCGACTTCGGCCTCGACTTCCACACGTCGACGCGCGGGCGCTCGAACATGCTCCACGTCCGCGGCGACATGGACGACCAGGGGACCGCGCGCCTCGCCCGCTCGTTCGGCGCGAACGTCATCCTCGACAGCCAGGGACCGACCGGCACGCTCCGGCGCGAGGCCAGCGAGGCAGGCGTCCCGACCATCACTATCGAGATGGGTGAGGCCCACCGCTTCCAGCGGCGGTTCATCGACGCCGCGCTCGACGGCGTCGCGAGCGTGATGGCCGAGTACGGTCTCCACCCGGCCGAACCGGTCAACTGGCCGGGGTGGCGTACCGTCATCGAGAAGGGCGAGAAGACGTGGCTGCGCGCGGACGCGGGCGGTCTCGTCGAGACCCACTACGAACAGGGCGACCTCGTCGAAGCCGGGGAGGTGGTCTGCTCCATCACGAACCCGTTCAAGACCGACAGCGTCGACGTCGAGGCACCCTTCACCGGGTTGCTCGTCGGCGTCCTCGAGAACCCGGTCGTCTACCCGGGTAACCCCATCTGCCACCTCGTCGAACTCGGCGAGGAGATACAGCGGGCGTACCTCCGGAATCGGACCGGTACGATGCCCGAGCGGCCGAGTTGAGGGGTGTGGCAACCTGCGCCTCGCTTAGTAACTACTATGTGCGGAGGGTCCCCACCCTCGAACGTATGAGTCAGTCGTACGACCGGGGCCTCGTCGAGGACTTCGGCCGGTGGCGGGAGTTTTCCGCCGGCATGTGGGCTTGGATCTTTCACAAGTTCACGGGTTGGGTCCTCATCGGGTACCTGTTCACCCACATCTCGGTATTGAGTACGGCTCTCAGCGGTGCGGAGGCGTACACGACGACCCTCCACACCCTCGAGAGTCTGCTCGTGGTGCGCGTCCTCGAGGTCGGTCTCCTCGCGGTCGCCGTCTTCCACATCCTGAACGGCATCAGACTTCTCTTCATCGACCTCGGGATCGGTCTCGACCTCGAGACGGAGAAGAAGAGCTTCTACGCGTCGCTGATCCTCACCGGGATCATCGTCGTCGCGAGCGTTCCGACGTTCCTCGCGGGGGTGGCCTGACGATGGCCGAGCGCCACTCCTCGTTCAACTACGGGAGTACCCTGTGGTTCCTCCAGCGCGTCACCGCGGCGTTCCTCGTCGTGGTGCTGGCGTTCCACTTCTTCCTCCTGCACTTCGTCAACCACGCCTACGAGATCACGTTCGCGGGCAGCCAGTTCCGCATGCAGCAACTCGGCTACTTCGCGACGATGATCCTCTTCCTCGGGACGGCGACGTTCCACGGGACGAACGGCATCTACAACGCCCTCATCAACCAGGGCATCGACGGGACGCAGAAGACGGCGGCCAAGTGGATCCTGGTCGTCGCCGGCGTCCTCCTCTTCGTCCAGGGGATTCGTGTCGCACTCGCCTTCACGGGGGTCTAACTCCAACTCATGAGCACGCAAGAACCCGAATCCGGTACCGAATCGCCGCAGGCGCAGCGTCTCGAACGCAAAGAACAGCGCAAACAAGAGCGCGAGGCCGCCGAGTCGGAGGCGGCCGCCGAGGTGGAGGGGAAGACTGTCACGCTGAAGGTCTTCCGCTACGACCCCGAGATCGCGGACAAACAAGAGCCGCGTTTCGACACGTTCCACGTTCCCTTCGAGGAGGGGATGACCGTCCTCGACGCACTCATCTACGCACGCGACCAGTTCGACTCGTCGCTGACGTTCCGCCACTCCTGCCGGCAGGCGGTGTGTGGCTCCGACGCGCTGTTCATCAACGGGAGCCAGCGACTCGGCTGTCAGACGCAGATCTCCGACCTGAACAACTCCGAGGTCGTCCGCGTCGAGCCACTCCCCCACCGCGACGTCGTCAAGGACCTCGTCGTGGACATGGAGCACTTCTACGAGCAGATGCACGCCGTCGACCCGTTCTTCGACCCGGACGAGGAACCCGACGGCGAGCAACTCCAGTCCCGCGAGAACCGCGAGAAGGTCAAGATGTCGACGCGGTGTATCTGGTGTGGGGCCTGTATGTCCTCCTGTAACATCGCCGCGGGCGACAACGAGTACCTCGGCCCGGCGGCCATCAACAAGGCCTACCGCTTCTACTTCGACGAACGCGAGGGCGAGGAGAAACAGCAGGAGCGTCTAGAGATCATCGAACAGGAACACGGCGTCTGGCGCTGTCAGACGCAGTTCTCCTGTACGACGGTCTGTCCGAAGGACATTCCGCTCACCGAGCACATCCAGGAGCTGAAACGCGAAGCGGTCAAGTCTAACCTGAAGTTCTGGTAAACTATGTACGAACACGACGTGATCGTGGTCGGCGCCGGTGGGGCGGGTCTCCGCGCCGCCATCGCCGCCCACGAAGAAGGGGCCGACGTGGCCATCGTGACGAAACTCCACCCCGTCCGCTCGCACACCGGTGCGGCGGAGGGCGGCATCAACGCGGCGCTCCGCGAGGGCGACTCGTGGGAGGACCACGCCTACGACACGATGAAGGGCGCGGACTACCTCGCCGACGCCCCCGCCGCGGAGACGCTCGCGAAGGACGCACCCGAGAACGTCATCCAACTGGAGAACTGGGGGATGCCCTTCTCCCGCGAGGACGACGGGCGCGTCTCGCAGCGACCGTTCGGTGGCCTCTCGTTCCCCCGCACCACGTACGCGGGCGCCGAGACCGGACACCACCTCCTCCACACGCTCTACGAGCAGGTCGTCAAACGCGGCATCGAGGTGTACGACGAGTGGTACGTCACCAACCTCGCCGTCACCGACGAGGACGACCCGACCGAGCGGAGTTGTCACGGCGCCGTCGCCTACGACGTGAAGACGGGCGAGATCGCCGGCTTCCGCGGTCGGGACGGCGTCATCCTCGCCACCGGTGGCGCGGGCCAGGTGTTCGACCACACCACCAACGCCGTCGCCAACACCGCCGACGGTGTCGCGATGGCCTACCGCGCGGGCGTCCCCATGGAGGACATGGAGTTCGTCCAGTTCCACCCGACCACCCTCCCCTCGACCGGGGTCCTCATCTCCGAAGGTGTCCGCGGTGAGGGCGGGATCCTCTACAACGCCGAGGGCGAACGCCTCATGTTCGAGTACGGCTACGCGACCAACGACGGCGAACTCGCCTCCCGCGACGTCGTCGCGCGTGCCGAACTCACCGAGATCAACGAGGGTCGCGGCATCGACGACGAGTACGTCCACCTCGACATGCGCCACCTCGGTCCCGAGCGCATCAAGGACCGCCTGGAGAACATCCTCCACCTCGCCGAAGACTTCGAGGGCGCCGACGGTCTCGAAGAGCCGATGCCGGTCAAGCCCGGCCAGCACTACGAGATGGGCGGCATCGAGACGAACGAGCACGGACAGACGTGCGTCGACGGTCTCTACGCCGTCGGCGAGTGTGCGTGTGTCTCCGTCCACGGCGGCAACCGCCTCGGCGGGAACGCGCTGCCCGAACTCATCGTGTTCGGTCGCCGCGCGGGCTACCACGCGGCCGGCAAGGACCTCGGCGAACCCGAGATCAACGTCGGTAAGCAGGGCGACGACGTCGAGGTAAGCGACGAGCAGTACCCCGTCGAGTCCGACCTCGCCGAGACCGCGGAGAGTGCGGTCGTCTCGGGCGACAGCCCCGACGACGTCGTCGACACGGCCGTCGAAGCCGAGACCGAGCGCATCGAGCGCCTCCTCGAGAAAGAGGAGGGCGTCAACCACGCGGACGTTCGCGCGAACGTCCAGCAGACGATGACGGCCAACGTCAACGTCTTCCGCGAGGAGGGTGCGCTCGAAGACGCACTCGAAGACGTCCGCGAGGCGCGCGAGCGCTACCAGGACGTCTACGTCCAGGACACCTCCCGGACGTTCAACACCGACCTCCAGCACACGCTGGAGACGCGCAACATCATCGACGCTGCCGAGGCCATCACGATGGGTGCGCTCGTCCGTGACGAGTTCCGCGGCGCCCACTGGCGCAAGGAACACCAGGAACGCAAGGACGAGGAGTGGCTCAAGCACACCCTCGTCTCGTGGAACGACGGCCAGCCCGAGATTTGGTTCCGGCCGGCGCTCCTCGAAGGCGAGAGCAAGACCTACGAGCCGAAAGAGCGCTCCTACTAGAGGACCTTTTGCCGGGCGCGCTTCGCGCGCTGGCAAAAACTCTACCAAAAGCACCGTTGGAGCAAGCACCAACGAGCCTTCGCGCGAGTGAATCGGCGACCTACCGGGCACTCCGTGCCACTCGGTCGCCGAATGCTGGCCGCGCGGTCTACTCGGCCGCCCAAGGCGGAGTTGAGTCGAACACTTCACGAATCGTTCACCTGTCTCTTCTGCTATCGTAGGGGTTGTAGGCCCGTCTCACCGCCGAATAGCTTCCCCCTTAATAGCCATCCACTCCGCCGAAGTTTGAAGTACGAAGACGGGACCACTGCGTGGCGTGCGGTAGGAGTAGCCGGTCGGGGCGGGATTCGGAGACGGCGACGCACTCTCGACCGGAGTGGAGCGGTTGCGTCGTCAGTCCGCAACAACGGCTTTAGTGACTCCGTTCGACGGTCCGGACGATGGACGAGACCGACCGCCACTGGCTGACCGTCGGCGGCGTCGCCGCGCTCCTCGCGTTCGTCGCCGGTCCGGTCGCACTCGCCGCCTTCGAACTCCGCTTCGTCCTCGGGTTCGTCGTCGGTGTCGGTGCACCGCTGTTCTTCGGTGTCGTCGCCGTCGCCTGCGCCGTTCCCCTGATGCAGAGTCGCGAGCGACGCGCAGCCATCGCGCTCGCGGTCGGTGGTGCCGTCGCGACGGCCGTGGGAGCCACCTACGGATTCGTGCAGGTCTTCTGAACGGTAACGACCGTAACGAGGACACTTTCTCCGCCGTCTGGTCCCGACGTCGAGTCGATGCCCGAGACGCTCCGCTGTTCTGCACACACGCGTGCGGTCGCCGTCGCCCTGTTCGTCACTGTGCTCTGGTCGTCCTCCTACGTGCTCGTCGAAGTCGGACTCCGGAGCATCCCGGCGCTCACGTTCGCGGGGCTCCGGTACGGTCTCGCCGCCGTCGTCCTCGTGGCGGCGATGGGGTACCGCGGTGACCACCGCGCGCTCCGCGAGGCGTCGGGCCGCGACTGGGACGTGCTGGTCGTCCTCGGTGTGTTGCTCTACGCGCTCACGCAGGGCGCCCAGTTCGTCGCGCTCCAGCACCTCCCGCCCGCGACGGTGAGTCTCGTCCTCACGTTCACGCCGATCGTCGTCGCCGTCCTCTCGTTTCCGCTCCTCGGCGAGTTGCCGAACGGCCGACAGCTCGGTGGTATCGCGCTCCTCTTCGTCGGCGTCGCGGCCTACTTCCACCCGTTCACCGTCCCCGCCAGCGAAGTGTTCGGACTCGCGGTGATGGGAGTCGGCCTCCTCGGAAACGCGCTGGCCGCAGTGTTCGGCCGCGAGGCGAACCGTGACGCACACCTCCCCTCGCTCGCGGTGACCGCCGTCAGCACGAGCGTCGGCGCCGCGCTCCTCCTCGGGACCGGTCTGCTCACACAGGGGCTCCCGACACTCGGCGTCGACGAGTGGGCCATCGTCGGGTGGCTCGCCGTCGTGAACACGGCGTTCGCGTTCACGCTGTGGAACCGCTCGCTCCAGCACCTCTCGGCCGTCGAGTCGAGCGTCGTCAACAACACGATGCTCGTACAGGTCGGGGCGTTCGGGTGGGTCTTCCTCGGAGTGTCGCTCACCCCACTCGACGTCGCCGGGATGGTGCTCGTGACGGTCGGTGTGGTGGGCGTACAGGTCGCCGGCCGTCGGTGAGGACAGTAACGGACAATCTTTACTGTCCGCCGGCGACCGTCAGGTATGCCCGCAGACCCACCGGTCACCGAGCGCGTCCACGTCGTCCCCCTGGGCTTCGAGTACGCTCGGCTCCGACAGCCAGTCGTCGACTGGAAAGCCGACGCCGTCGTCGCGGTCGAGCACGCCGGTAGCGACGCCACCATCCCGTACCTCGACGAGTTCCTCGCCGAACTCGACGCCGACGAACGCGTCGACCTGGTGGTGCGGTCGTGCGACATCTTCGACCTCTACGACGCCCTCGGGACCATCGCCGCGGCCATCGACGACTACCCCGACGACGAGGTGTTCGTCAACCTCTCCGCCGGGAGCAAGATCACGGCCATCGCGGGGATGATCGCGTGCATGGCGACGGGTGCACGACCCATCTACGCCCGACCAGACTACGGACCGGACGCCGAACACGTCCCCGAGGAGCCACTCCACAGCGACGTCGACGAGGTGTTCGAACTGCCGACCTACCCGATCGACCGGCCGTCGGAGACGCTCGTCACGTGTCTGTCCCACATCGACGAGGCCGACGGGGAGGCGGGGACGGGGCGCTACCGCGGGGTGAGCAAGGGCGACCTCGTCGACTTCGTCCAGGCCGAGGGGTTCGACTTCGTCGCCACCTCGAACGCGACGACGCGGAAGGGCTACTACCGCCTCCTCGACTCTCACGTGGTCGGACCGCTCCGCGAACGCGGGTGGGTCGACGTCGAACGAGTCGGCCGCGAGAAGTACCTCACGCTCACGCCCGAGGGCGAGCGGACGCTCCGTGCCTTCCGCTACCTGCTCGAGTGACCGGAGAGAGCAAACTATTTCCGGGGGCTAGAGCGAGCTGAACCGGTATGTTACTCGCGGGAACTGTCGTCGTCGACTCCGAGACCGTCCTCGACGACGGCGCAGTGGTCGTCGAGAACGACCGAATCGTCGCCGTCGGGCGTCGGGCAGACCTCGTCGACGCCTACGCCGACCACGAGCACCGGACGTTCGACCTCCTCCTCCCGGGACTCGTCGGCGGGCACGTCCACTCGGTGCAGTCGCTCGGGCGCGGCATCGCCGACGACACCGCCCTGCTCGACTGGCTGTTCGACTACGTCCTGCCGATGGAGGGGTCGATGGGCGCGGAGGCGATGCGGACGGCCGCGACGCTCGGCTACCTGGAGTGCCTCGAGTCGGGGACCACCACGGTCGTCGATCACCTCTCGGTCCACCACGCAGACCAGGCGTTCGAGGCGGCCGGCGAGGTCGGCATCCGCGGGCTCCTCGGGAAGGTCATGATGGACAAGGACTCGCCCGACCGACTGGAGGAGTCCACGCAGGAGGCCCTCGACGAGAGCGAACGTCTCATCCGAGAGTACCACGGGAGTCACGACGACCGGATTCGCTACGCGGTGACTCCCCGGTTCGCGGTGAGTTGCACCGAAGCGTGTCTCCGCGGCGCGCGCGACCTCGCCGACCGCTACGACGGCGTCCGCATCCACACCCACGCCAGCGAGAACCGCGACGAGATCGCGACCGTCGAGAAGGAGACGGGGATGCGCAACGTCCACTGGCTCGACGAGGTCGGTCTCACCGGAGAGGACGTGGTGCTCGCTCACTGCGTCTGGACCGACGAGGCCGAGCGCGAGGTCCTCGCCGAGACCGGGACCCACGTCGTCCACTGCCCGTCGTCGAACATGAAACTCGCCTCGGGCGTCGCGCCCGTCACCGACTACCTCGACCGGGGCATCAACGTCGCGCTGGGCAACGACGGCCCGCCCTGCAACAACACCCTCGACGAGTTCACCGAGTTGCGCCAGGCCTCTCTCCTCCAGAAAGTCGAGGGTCTCGACCCGACGACGCTCCCCGCCGACGAGGTGTTCGAGATGGCGACCCGCAACGGCGCGCGGGCCGCGGGCTTCGAGCGCGTCGGGGAACTCCGCGAGGGGTGGAAGGCGGACGTCGTCGGCCTCTCGACGGACGTCACGCGGGCGACGCCGGTCGCCGACGTGCTCTCGCACCTCGTCTACGCGGCCCACGGCGACGACGTCGTGTTCACGATGGTCGACGGCGAGGTCCTGTACGAGGACGGCGAACACGTCGGCGTCGACGCGGCGGCCGTCCGCGAACGGGCGAGTGAGTTGGCCGCAGACATCCGAGATCGGGTGGGGTCGTAGGTCGGTCCGCGCAGGCCGAGCGCCGCGAGCAAGTCGTAGCCCACGACCTTTTCCTGCGCTCGCTTCGCTCGCGGGCGGTCAGCGCAGGCCGAGCGCCGCGAGCAAGTCGTAGCCCACACCGAGGTACTCGATCAGTTTGTAGCCGACGTAGATTCCCACGATTCCCATGATTCCGGCGACGTTCGGCGGCGCGGGTATGGGGATTCGCAGGAAGCCGAACGCCGCGCCGGTAGCTACGCCGGTCAGGAGAGCGAGGGCCACGAGAGTCGTGTTCACGGTGGCTCCTTGGGACGTGGACGTGACGAAAGGTTCGGTTCACGACGCCCGACGGGCACGCTAACGGGAGGTGACGTCGTAGGTCCCGTCCGGTTCGACCTCGACGACCGTGTCCATAATCGACTTGAAGAGTTGGACGGTCTGCTGGTCGTAGGCGCTCGGATCGAGGTGGAAGTGGACGGTTCCGCCGGCCGCGAGGAAGTACTGGGTGACGACCCGGGCGAATCGGTAGACGACACTCGTCTCCGCGTACATCAGCAGAGTCGAGAGAGCGTCGAAACAGACGGAGATGTGGACGGTGCCCTCCTCTCGCTGGAGGTCGCCGAGTTGGCGCTGAAGTTTGATGCCGAGACCGGTCAGGTCTCCGGGGTTGGCGTTCTCGACTTCGACGAAGTCGGGGAGGTCCGCCGCGGCCACGTCGGCCGCCTGCTCGGCGACGTTGATGACGACCAGTTGCTTCGGGTTGTCCTCGGCGTGTTCGGTCCACGTCTTGACCGGACTCTTGACGGACTGCGCGTCGGTAATCTTCACGACGTACGTGTCTTCCAGCGGGTCTCGGGAGAGGAGGTCCGTACACGCTTCTTTCGTCCCCTCGTCGAACACCTCGCCGAGGACGAGAACCGTCGGTGCGTCGTCGACGTAGGGTCCGATATCTTCAGTGTGCATCGATTGCGTCCTCTAGCTTCTCGACGACGGTGTCTATGGGACCGTGGTCGACGACGCACGCGAACAGCGCCCGGTCGTCGTCGAAGATGCGAACGAAGAGTTGGTTCTCCGTCTGTGTGACGAACAGGTGTGCCTCGCCTGCCTGCGGGACGAGTGCGGTGTACGCGTCTCGTTCGAGCAGGTCGGCTCTGAGGAAACTCTCGACGGTCGACATCCGATCGAGATACCCTCCCTCGCCGTCGTACTCGTCGAGGACCTCGTCGGAGACGTAGAGGTGCTCGAACGAGTCGTCGTCGAACTCGGCGAGGATGCGGAGGTCGTGTTTGACCTCGTCGCGGAACACCCGAACGAGGGCGTCGACGTCGACGCCGAAGATCGATGACTCGTTCTGGATCATACGTAACTATTGGCGCCGTCCGTGAATAATCCGGCGGGCGAAATCAGAACGTATAGCGGTCGAGACGGCGCCGTTCCAGCGACTCCTACTCGGCGTACTCCTTGCGGAAGCCACGGAACTCGGAGCGGTGGGCCTCCTCGTCGGCTAGGAGCGTGACCGCGAGGTCCTCGGTCACGGGGTCGTCGGCCTCCTCCGCGGCGTCGATGAGCGCGCGGTAGGTGGCGATGGCGTCCTCTTCGGCTTCGAGGACGCCCTCGATGACCGAGAGCACGTCGGTCGTGTCCTCGGGTGGTTGGAGGGTGAGTTGGTGTGCCTCGAAGTCGGCCGAGGCGGGCGGCGCCTCGTCGAGTTGCTTGAGGCGCTCGCCGAGTTGCTCGGCGTGACCGAGTTCCTCCTGGATGTCCTGCTGGAGGGATTCTTTGATCTCCTCGGCGCGGACGCCGTCGAGGACGATGGAGTTGGTCATGTAGTTCATGACCGTCTCGATCTCGTCCTGGTACGCCTTCTTGAGCAGCCGAGTAACTTCCTCGGACATACGCGACACTTCTCACGCCCCCTACTTAGGCCTAGGCGCGGCGACCGTTAGCGCCGCAACTCTTCGACGTGGTCGATACGCGACTGGACGAGTTCGGGTTTCCCGATGTCGTGGCGAATGCGGAATCCCTCGTCGACGCCGGCGAGCGCGTCTTCGGCGACCTGTTCGGCCTCGGAGATGGTGTCGCCTAGGCCGACGACCGCGAACGAGCGAGAGGTCGTCGTGTAGATGCCGTCCTCGCGGGCGTCGACGCTCGCGTAGAAGAGGATGGCGTCCTCGGGGACGGACTCCTCGTCGACGGTGACCTCGGCGCCGGCCTCGGGTTCGGTCGGGTAGCCGGCGGGGACGGCGTACTTACAGACGGTCGCGCGCTCGTAGAACTCCAGGTCGGGTAGGTCCGCGCCGTCGCGGGCCGCGGTGAGGACGTCGATCAGGTCGCTCTCCAGTACCGGGAGCGTGTTCATCGCCTCGGGGTCGCCGAAGCGGGCGTTGAACTCGACGACCTTCACACCCTCCGCGGTGAGCATGAACTGGCCGTAGAGGATACCGCGGTAGTCGTCGAGGGCGTCGACGGTCGCCTCGACGACGTCGACCGCCTCGCGGTAGTCGTCCCGCGTCATGAACGGGAGTTCGTAGGCGGCGGCAGTGTAGCTCCCCATCCCACCAGTGTTCGGCCCCTCGTCGCCCTCGTAGGCGCGCTTGTGGTCCTGGACGGCCGGCGTCGGTTGGACGTCGCCGTTCGCGACGAACGCTTGGACGGTGAACTCCTCGCCGACGAGGCGCTCCTCGACGACCCACTCGTCGTAGTCGGCACCGCGGACGTAGGACGCGGCTTCGTCTTTCGTCACCTGGTCGCCGGTGACACGGACGCCCTTCCCACCGGTCAGTCCCGCGGGCTTGACCGCGACGTCGCCGTCGTGTTCCTCGACGAACGTGGCGGCCGCCTCGGCGTCCTCGAAGGTGGCGAACTCCGGCGTGCCGGGGATGTCGTGCTCGGCCATGAACTCCCGCTGGAACGCCTTGTCCGTCTCGATGCGGGCCTGTGCCTCGCGCGGGCCGAACGCGTAGATGCCGGCGTCTTCGAGGGCGTCGACGACGCCCGCGGCGAGCGGTGCCTCGGGACCGACGACGACGAGGTCGGCCGCCACGTCCTCGGCGTAGGCGACGACGGCGTCGGGGTCCGTCTCGTCCAGCGTCTCGAAGCCGTCGGCGAGACGGTCGATTCCCGGATTGCGGTTGCTCGCACAGGCGTACAACTCGACGTCGGGCAGGGCGCGCGCGATGGCGTGCTCGCGGCCGCCGCCGCCGACGAGCAGGACGGTTTCGGTCATGGGCGAAGAGTATGCTCAAGAGAGTGTAAAGGTTGCTGTTGCAGTGGCCAGGAGTATGCACATGCCTGTGTATCGGCGGGTCCGCGCCCCGTCGCGACCTTTTACCCGTCTCGCCGTCCCACCTCCCCACATGACGACGCCGACCGACCGGAACCGTCTCGACGAGGAGGGCAGCCCGTACCTCCGACAGCACGCGGACAACCCGGTCAACTGGCAGCCGTGGGACGAACAGGCACTCGAAACCGCAAAGGAGCACGACGTACCCATCTTCCTCTCCATCGGCTACTCGTCGTGTCACTGGTGTCACGTCATGGAAGAGGAGTCCTTCGAGGACGAGGGCGTCGCGGACCTCCTGAACGAGCACTTCGTGCCCATCAAGGTGGACAGAGAGGAACGACCGGACCTCGACACCCTCTACATGACCGTCGCCCAGCAGGTGACGGGCGGCGGCGGGTGGCCCCTCTCGGTGTGGCTCACGCCCGAAGGGAAGCCGTTCTACGTCGGGACGTACTTCCCGCCGGAACCGAAGCGCAACCAACCGGGATTTCGCCAACTGCTGGAGGGAATCGCCGACTCGTGGAACGACCCCGACGAGCGCGCGGACCTCGAAGCGCGCGCCGAGCAGTGGATACAGGCCGCGAAAGGCGAACTGGAAGAAGTGCCCGACCAGCCCGGTTCGCCGCCGGGGAGCGAGCGACTCCGCGCGGCCGCCGACGAGGCGACCCGCCGCGCTGACCGGACGAACGGCGGCTTCGGCCGCTCACCGAAGTTCCCCCAGCCCTCGTGGGTGCGACTCCTCTTCCGGGCGGCCGACCGGGCGCGCGACGACGCGGACGCCCGCGAGTACCGCAACACCGGCGTCGCCGCGCTCTACGCGATGGCCGAGGGCGGTCTCCGTGACCACGTCGGCGGGGGGTTCCACCGCTACTGCGTCGACGCCGACTGGACCGTCCCGCACTTCGAGAAGATGCTCTACGACCAGGCCGGACTCGTCTCCGCCTACCTCAACGGCCTGCGCGCGACCGGCGACGAGTTCCTCGGGGAGGTGGCCGCCGAGACCCTCGACTTCGTAGAGCGGGAACTCCAGCACCCGGAATACGGCTTCTACTCGACCCTCGACGCCCGCTCCGAGGGCGAGGAGGGGAAGTTCTACGTCTGGACGCCCGAACAGGTCCACGACGCCGTCGAGAACGAGACGGATGCCGAGGTGTTCTGTGAGCGCTACGACGTCGGCTCATCGAACTTCGAGGAACTCGACGCCACCGTCTTGAACGTCGCCGCCTCCGTCGAAGAACTGGCCGAGCAGTTCGGGATGCCCGAGACGTCGGTCGAGGAGCGTATCGAACGCGCCCGCGAGCAGGTGTTCGACGCCCGCGGCGAGCGTGTCCGGCCCGACCGCGACGAGAAGGTGCTCGCCGGTTGGAACGGGTTGATGATTTCGGCGTTCGCGGAGGCCGGTCTCGCCCTCGACGAGTCATACGCCGAGACCGCCAGCGAGGCGCTCGGGTTCGTCCGCGAGCACCTGTGGGACGCCGAGACTGGCGCACTCTCGCGACGCTACATCGAGGACGAGTCGGGCGAACCGGACGTACAGGGCGAGGCCTACCTCGACGACTACGCGTACCTCGCGCGCGGCGCGCTCGACGTCTACCAGGCGACGGGCGACGTCGAGGCGCTCGCGTTCGCGCTCGACCTCGCCGAGGTGATCGAGTCGACGTTCTGGGACGCCGACGCGGGCACCCTCTACTTCACGCCGGGCGACACGGGCGGGGTCGGCGTCCGTTCGCAGGACCTCACCGACCAGTCGACGCCCTCGCCGACGGGGGTGGCCGCCGAGACGCTGCTCGCGCTGGACCACTTCGCGCCCGACGCGGACTACGAGTCGGTGGCCGAGCGGACGCTGGCGACTCACGCGGGGAAACTGGAGAAGCGTCCGCTCCAGCACGCGACGCTCGTTGCGGCGGGTGACACGCTGGCCGTCGGCACACTCGAACTCACCGTCGCGGCGGACGGTCTCCCCGACGACTGGCGCGAACCCATCGGTCGGACGTTCGCGCCGGACCGTCTGCTCTCGGTGCGGCCACCGACCGAGGAGGGACTGGCGCCGTGGCTCGACAGACTCGGACTGGCCGAGGCGCCCGCGATTTGGGCGGGGCGAGAGGCGCGCGCGGAACCTCGTTCCGCGGAACGATCGAACGGCGACAGCCGTGAGACGAGCGAGGGGCCGACGCTCTACGTCTGCCGGCGCACCTGCTCACCGCCGCTGTCGGACGTCGAAGAAGCGATGGAGTGGGTCGAGGAGTTCCGGCCGGCCTGACTACGCGACGGCTTCCAGTTCGTCGAGTTGGTCGGCGAGCCAGACGGCGATGGGGCGGTCTTCCTCTTCGACGAAGCGGACGAGTTCTTCGTCGCCCTGCTCGACGACGACGGTCGGGATGAGTTCGACGTCGTACTCCTCGACCTTCGGGCCGTACTTCTCGCCGTCCTCGCGCTCGACGGGGTATTCCTCGACGCGAGACCAGTCGACGCCGGCGGCTTCGAGGGCGGCCGCGAAGTCGGGGAGTTGGCCGCGGCAGTCGCCACACCAGTCGCCGCCCCAGACCTTGAAGACGACGTCCTCGTCGAGGCTGGCGAGCGTCTCGACGGTGTCCGCGTGGGCGTCGGCGTCCCAGGCTGGGTTCGGCTGCATCGTGGTGAGTTGGTGGTCGCTCATACCCGAACGTTGGCCGTGTAGGTGCTTAACGGGCGCGCTCGTCGGGGAGTGTTGCCGCGTTCTTTATGCTTGGTGGCGACGCCGACCACCCTATGGACGACTTCCCCGCGGTCCGTCGCCTCCTCAACGTCGAAGGTGCGGCCGTCTTCCTCGTCGCGCTCGCCAGTTACGTCTCCCTCGGCGGGCCGTGGTGGCTGCTCGTCGTGCTCGCGCTCGCCCCGGACCTCTCGATGGTCGGCTACCTCGTCGGCGAGCGCGTGGGCGCTGCCGCGTACAACGCGGTCCACACCTACGTCGGCCCGTTGGTGCTCGGTGCCGTCGGGGTCTGGGGCGACCACCGTCTCGCGTTGCTCGTCGCGCTCGTGTGGGCGGGCCACGTCGGTGCCGACCGCGCGGTCGGGTACGGCCTGAAGTACGCCACCGGGTTCGGCGACACGCACCTCGACCGGGTGTAGTGTGGTGTAGCCCCCGGCACGGCCTGCCGCTGTCCAGTATCGACTTACGTCCCAATCGCTTACAGGTGGGCAATGAAGGAGAGTATCCTCGACACCATCGGGTCGCCGTTGGTCCGTCTCCCGTCGCCGGAGGGGGCGACCGTCGCGGCGAAGGTGGAGTCGTTCAATCCCGGCGGGTCGGCCAAGGACCGGCCGGCCCGAGAGATGGTGCTCGCGGCCGAGCGCGCGGGCGAGATCGAGCCCGGCGACCGCCTCGTCGAAGCGACCAGCGGCAACACCGGCATCGGACTCGCCCTCGTCACGGCGGCCCGCGGCTACGACCTGACCATCGTGATGCCCGGTTCGAAGTCGAAGGAGCGTCGCCAACTCATGCACGCCTACGGCGCCGACCTCGAACTCATCGAGGGCACGATGGAGGAGGCCAACGAGCGCGCCGACGAGATTGCCGCCGAGGAGGACGCCTACCTCGTCGGCCAGTTCGAGAACCCCGCGAACGTGCAGTCCCACTACGAGACGACGGCCGAGGAGATCCTCGACCAGGTCGAGAGCCGCGACGTCGACGCCTTCGTCGCGGGCGTCGGTACCGGCGGGACGATCACCGGGACGAGTCGCCGTCTCCGCGAGGCGTTTCCCGAGATGGAGGTCGTCGCCGTCGAACCCGAGGAGAACGCCGTCCTCTCGACCGGCGAGGCCGGGGACGACGACTTCCAGGGAATGGGACCGGGGTTCGTCTCGCCCATCCTCGATCTGGACCTCGTCGACTCGGTGGAGACGGTCGACATCGACGACGCGGAAGCGGAGTGTCGCACGCTCGCCCGCGAGGAGGGCGTCCTCGTGGGCCAGTCGAGCGGTGCCGCCAGCATCGCCGCCCGCCGCGTCGCCGAACGTCTCGCCGACCCCGACGCCGCCGATGACGACGAACCGCTCGTCGTCACGCTCTTCCCCGACAGCGGGGAGCGCTACATGAGCGCCGGCGTCTTCGACTAGCGGACGTCGACCCCGCGAAAATCGCCGAAACCCGGCAACCACGGCGATGGGAATTCCGCCTGGGCGCTTCGCGGTCGTGTCGCTCACGCGGGACGGAGACGGTCGGGCCAACTTCGCCCTTCGGACCCATCGCCATATCTCAGTTGTGCGCGCTATATCTCGCCAACGTCGCCCATATCTCCACAACTCGGCCCATATCTCGTCAACGGCGCCTATATATCCACAACTCACTACATAACTCAGTTATCGAGCGCATATCTGAGAAATGGCCGCGGGCGACGAACCAACGAAAACACTCCACGATGGGTTCGCGCGAGCGGAGCGAGCGCGGGCACGTCCACCGGCGCGGAGCGCCGGTCGGTGTCGCGGCACTACACTAGTGAGCGAACGCCAGTGAGCGTCCTGGTGGATTCTCCAAGGGCGAGCGCGGCCGACTCGTGGGTCGGCCGCGCGAGGGCTTGGTGCTACAGGAACTCCTCCTGACTCACTCTGACGACCACACTCTCCTCGTACTCGGCGCGCTCGTACGCGCCGTCGGCGGCGTCGCCACGGAGGACCTGCGTCGGATCGACGAGACGGTTCTCCTCGTCGACGCCGTAGACCTTCAGCCGGTTCACCACTTCGTCGTGGCTCACGTCGCCGTCGCGAATCTGCCGGGCGAGGGGGCGCGAGAGCCACTCGTGGGGGGAGACCGACGGCTCGCGGACGAGCACGTCGTCGACGAGGCGGGCGAGGTACCAGTCGAGGTCGTTGAGGAGCGAGACGGCCGAACCGAGGCTGACCGTGTCCGCGGCGACGGCGTTGGCCCAGGGCTCGGAGAGGTCGTAGGTCGCGAGCGCCTTCCGCGCCGTCTCGTAGCTGAACAGGTCCGTCCGGAGGTCGACGCCCTCCTTCGCGACGAGGCAGACGCGAGTCACGGCGTCGACTCCTCCGGTTCGGCGTCGACGGCGTCCGCGGGGTCGACCGAGACGACGTCGGCGTTCTCGGCGGCTTCGGCGGCCCACTCGAACAGGTCGTCCGGTTCGGCGGACTTGACCATCGGGAACTTGGTGGCCGTCGCGGGTTGGTCCGGCGCGAGGCGGTTACAGCCGACGTTCATCGTCGCGTCCTGGAAGGTGCCGATAGCCTTCGCGGCGTCGATGATGTCGTGTTTGTCCCAGGTGAGGAGGGGACGGTGGATGGGGAGTGCTGCGGCGCGGTCGACGGCCGCGAAGTTGGTCGCCGTCTGCGAGGACTTCTGGCCGATGGCCTCGCCGGTGACGATGCCGACGCCACCCTCGGCCTCGGCGACGTGTTCGGCGACGCGGTACATGAAGCGGCGGTAGTGGAGCATGCGCGTGCGGCCGGTCTGCTCGCCGAGTTTCTGGACGTGCGGGCCGGCGGGGACGCGGCGGAGGTCCATGTCGAAGTTGGGGGCGTACCGGGAGAGTCGGCGGACCGTCTCGACGGCGCGGGCCTCGTGGTCCGGGCCGCCGTAGGGACCGAGGTCCAGGTAGACCGGGATCACGGGCGAACCGCGCTTCATCGCCTCCCAGGCAGCGACCGGGGAGTCGATGCCACCGGAGACGAGCGCGACGAACGGGGCCTGCGTGCCGAGCGGGAGGCCGCCCGGTCCCTCGCGTTTCTCGAGGAAGACGAAGGCCTCCTCCTCGCGGACCTCGACGGAGACCTCCCAGTCGGGGTCGTCGAGGTCGACTTCGGGGGCGAACTCCTTCTCGTCCTCGGCGACGTTCCAGATGGTCTGGCCCCCATCCTGGCCGACGTCGTGGCTGGTGAAGTCGTGTTCGCCGGTGCGGCGGGCGCGGACGGCGAACGTGCCGCCGTCGTAGTGCTCGCGGGCGGTCTCGGCGAGGACGTCGCGGATGGCGTCGAGGTCCGGGGGGACGGTCCGGGCGGGGCTAGCCGAGACCACGCCGAAAGCGTCGGTGGCAGCGTCGGCGGCGGCGTCGGCGTCCTCGCTGCGGACGATGACTCGCCCGAGTTCTCGTTCGACCGTTCCCGACACGCCACGGTCCTCCATGAGGGCCGCGACGTTGTCGCGGAGCGTCCGCTCCATGCCCGCCTGCACGGAGGAACTCTTCACGCCAACGTCGCCGTGGCGCACCAGGACGGCGTCTGCGTCCGGTGGAAGCATACGTAGGAGAAGGGCGCCCGGTAATAAACCGCCTTCGCTCGGTCGGACGGGCTACTCGGACGCCTCGACCGCCTCGTCGGCGGACTCGGCCGTGAGCACGCCGCCGTCGACGTCGAGGGTGAACGCGAGCGAGAGGGTCCCGCCGTAGCCGTGGTTGATCGCCGTCCCGCGGTGGACGGGGTGGTCGCCCTCGAAGCGGTAGGACCCGTCGGGGAGCGTGGCGTCGTCGTCCGGGTAGGCGTAGACCTCGTAGGTCTGTTCGATCTGGTCGCCGGGGTAGACGTCGGCACCGAGACCCATCGGGACCTCCTCGCGCTCCGGGTCGACCGTCTCGTGGGGCGTGCCCGCGGGGTTGGCGTCGGCCGCCACCTCGACGTCGGGCAGGAGGCTGTCGGTGTCGGACTCGGGGACGACGACGGCGCGGACGTCGCCCCAGTCGCGGTGTTCGTGGTGGCGCGTGAACGGCATCACCGGGCCGTACTCGTAGTGGAACGGTTCGGGACCGGAGTTCTCCAACCGAACCCGAATCCGCGCGGGTCGCGACCCGTCGAACTGTCGAAGGACTAACACGGAGAACGAGAAGTAGTCCGCCGTCGGGTAGCCTGAGGAAGACACGTACCCGAATAATCGTACTCGGCTGGTTTACGTCCTCCGCTGGCGGACGGCGAGCGGAGAAATCGAGCGACCCGTGGAGGGGCCCTCAGAAGGTCGTGAGTTCGCCCTCGATGACGCGTTCGGTGACGTCGGTGACGTTCGCGAGTTTCTCGTCGACGATCTCGCGGACGTCGGCGTCGATGTCCTCGATGGTGACGTCCTCCTCGGTGACCACGTCGACGTCGGCGACGTGGGGTTCGTCGATGGGGCGGCCGATCTGCGAGAGGAGGCGGACTCGCAGGTCGCGGATACCCTCGACGTCGGCGACGACGCCCTCGGCGATGTCGGTCGAGAGGAGGTTGTAGATCTTCCCGATGTGGTTGACGGGGTTCTTCCCGGAGGTGGCCTCCATCGACATCGAGCGGTTCGGGGTGATGAGACCGTTGGCGCGGTTGCCCCGGCCCACAGAGCCGTCGTCGCCCTGCTCGGCGGAGGTGCCGGTGACGGTGAGGTAGATGGAGCCTTCCTCGTAGTCGTCGGCGGTGTTGACGTAGACGCTCACGTCGCGGTCGGTGTAGTCGTCGGCGAGGTCCTCGACGTACTCGCGGACGGCGTCGACCTCGTCGGCGTACTCGTCGAGGCTGTCGACGTGGCGGTCGACCATCGCAGCGGCGACCGTGATGTCGATCTGGTCGCCCTCGCGCTTGCCCATGACCTTCACGTCCTGGCCGAGCGCGGGGTGTTCCTCGTGGAAGTCGGTGACGAGTCGTCGCTCGGTCTCGTAGACGAGTTGTTCGGTCTCGGTGAGCGGTGCGTGGCCGACGCCGAAGGAGGTGTCGTTGGCCATCGGGACGGACTTGCCCTCCTCGCCGAAGACCTCCTGGAGGTCGCCGGAGCCTTCGCCGAGTTTCACGTCGACGATGACGTCGGTCTCCAGGTCGAGCGCGGGGAAGTTCTCGCGGAGGTAGTCGCGGGCGGCCTCGAGTGCGATAGAGTCGACGGGGATGTGGTACTCCTCGCCGTCCTCGTCCTCGTAGTGTTTGGTGGCGCGGCCGACGATGAGCAGGTAGATGGGTTCGACGACCTCGCCGCCGCCGAAGGCGGGCGCGGCGTTCCCGGCGACGAGTTGGGTCTCGTCGGTGTTGTAGTGGAGGACCTTCCCGACGCGGTCGAGGTAGGCACGGGCGAGTTCCTCGGAGACGTGTTCGGCGATGCCGTCGCAGATGGAGTCGGGGTGGCCGAGCCCCTTTCGCTCGACGATTTCGACCTCCTGGTCCTCGACGGCGCCCCGTTCGAGGGCCTGGACGCGAATGTTCCGCTCAGTCATTACACGGAGTTACGCGCCGGCGGTTCTATAACTTGTGGAAAGCATTTTGCACACGGAGATGCGTGTGGGTTATTCACGGTCGCCCGCGAGGAGCATCCCGAGGTAGGAGGTGCGGACCTGTTCGTCGGGGTCGAGCCCGAGCCGCCGGAGGACGTCGTAGGCACCCTCGCGGGCCGACTCGACCTCGTCCTCCTCGACTTCGGTCTCGACTTCGACGTAGGTCCCGACGTCGACGACATCGTCGAGGACGACCGTGTAGTCGTCGAGTGTGTACGTCTCGCGGCGCTTCTCGACGGTCGCCGCCGCCTCGAAGCCGAGCGCCTCGAAGATGGCGTCCGCGTCGTCGCCGTCGTCGACGCCGGTCTCAATCTCGCGGCGGGTCTTCGACTCCGCCTCGACGAGCGGTCCCTTGTAGGTGATGCGGGACTCGGTCTCTCCATCCTCGTGTGGGCGGGAGACGCGCCGGACGCGGAGCGCTTCGTCGGTCTCCGCGAAGTCGCGGTGGGGCGCGTCGTAGTAGGTGTCGCGCTGGACGACCTCGTCGACGAAGTTCGCGCCCGCGTCGACCAGGCGTTCCTCGACCTCCCGGTGGCTCGCGGGGACCTTGACCTCGACCTCGTACATGGACGGAGCGACGGGCGGGCGTCGCAAAAACGGACCGGAACCGAGTCCACGTGAGGGCTATTGGGCACTATAGTCGAAACATAGTAGACGTTTTTACCCGATGGCGACGGAGAGACAGTATGGCTCCGGACTCGGAGACCGACGCCGGCCGCGACGTGGCGACAGACGAACGCACCCGGACGCGTCGCCCGCAGGGACTCGCGAGCACGGTCGTCCGCTACGACGGGCGACCCGACCGCGTGACGTTCCACCCGGACGACCCGAGTCCGGAGGAACGGCTGACGGCGTGGGTGAGCGTCGACCGCGACGCCGTCTGTGACCTCGCGGCGATGCGATAGTGCGGTAGCGCACCCGGGGACTCGTCGTTCGCTCACGGGGAGGAACCGTGCTTCTTAAGGGTCGAACACGTCTCGGTTGGTGTATGAGCGACGAACACGAGGCCGAGCAGGCCGATGAGACCGACGTCGAGGAAGACGTCGAGAGCGAGACCGAAGCAGCGGAGACCGAGGGACTGCAGGAAGGCGACTTCGTCAAGGTCGCCTACACCGCCCGGACGGTCGAGGGCGGCGAACTCGTCGACACGACCGACGAGGAGGTCGCCGAGGAGGAGGACGTCGACACCGAGGAACACGACTTCTCCCCGCGCACCATCGTCCTCGGCGAGGGTCACATCTTCGACCCCGTCGAAGAGGACATGATCGGCAAGGAAGTCGGTGACGAGGGCTCCGTCGTCGTCCCCGCCGAGGAAGCCTTCGGCGAGTACGACGAGGAGCAGGTCCGAACCGTGAAGGCCGAGAAGATCCCCGAGGACAACCGCTACCCCGGTGCCCACGTCGACATCGACGGCGAGCACGGCCACGTCGAGACCATCGTCGGCGGCCGCGCCCGCGTCGACTTCAACCACCCGCTCGCGGGTGAGGACATCGAGTACGAGTACGAGATCCTCGAGGAGGTCGAGGACCGCGTCGAGAAGGCCCAGGGTCTCCTCCAGATGTACTTCGACGTCGAACTCGACATGCACATCGAGACCGACGAGGTCGAAGAGGAGGTCACCGTCGAACCCGAAGAAGAGGGCGAGGAGCCCGAGACGGAGACCGAGACGGTCGAGAAGGAGACGCTCTACATCGAGCAGTCGCCCCAGCTCCAGTTCAACCAGCAGTGGATGATGGGCAAACAGCAGATCCTCCAGCAGGTCATGGACCAGATCGACGTCGACCGCGTCATCGTCCAGGAGGTTATCGAGGGCGGCCAGATGGGCATGCCCGGCATGATGGGCGGCATGGGCGGCATGGGCGGCGCCCCCGGCGGAGCCGAAGGCGAGGAGATGGACATCGAGGCGGCCCTCGAAGAGGCCGACGTCGACGCCGACGAGATCGCAGAAGAGCTCGAAGGCGAAGAGCTGTAAGTCGGCTCCCGACTCGACTCGATTCGGCTCGTCCCGACTCGACCCAAATTTCCACCGTTCCACCCTATTTCCGTTCTTTCGCGACCGACCTCCCGAGCCACGGCTGAGTCGACCGGACGAGTTTTGACCCCCTGGTGCCTCGGTCAGGTCATGCAGTCGACACTCTTCCACCTCCACTTCGCCACGCCCGACGTCCCGGGCGCAGCGGGGCGGTTGACGGCGGCGGGCGTCCCCCTCCAGCGGCGCTTCGGTTCGGTGCGCGGCGAGGGTGTCTCGCTCGGCCCCGCGGACCCCGAACCCCCCGAGTTCCGGTTCAAACTACAGGTCCACCGCCGCGGCGCGGTCGACGTGACGCTCGCACCCGGCCGGCGGCCCCACTTCGACCACCTCGGTCTGCTCGTCTCGGACCGCGACGCCGTGCTCGCTCGCGCCCGCGACCGCGGGTGGTCGGTTCGAACCGACGAACGGCGGCCCTTCGTTATGACCCCTTGGGGATTCCGCGTCGAGGTCCACGACGCGGACTCGCCGGCCGTACAGGACCTCGGCTCGGCCGACGAGGCCCGTATCGAGACGGTGGCCCTCCACGTCCGGAACCCCGACGTCGTCCGTGAGTCGCTGGAGGTCGTCTTCGGCTGCATCCCCGCGCTCGAACTGGTCGAGGGTGCAGGCCCGTGGGTCGGCGCCGTCGAACTCGGCGGCCGCGCGGCACCCGACGGAATGGAGGTCGAGACGGCGGATTTACTGGCTGTTTGATAGTGTGAGGTGATGTAAAGATTCTCGACGAGAAGCACGTAGATGGCAGCAAACGTGGCTGAGCCAATTTCTCGAACCGACCTCATCGAAGAAGTCCACCGACTTGCTGAGGAGCTAGAGTCGACTCCAACCGCACGGGACATGAAGGGGCGTGGCCGCTACAGCCTCACACCGTACTACCGAGCGTTCGAGTCGTGGAACGGGGCACTCGAAGCGGCGGGTCTCGACTTGAACCACCGCTACGATATCAGACGTGAAGCCCTACTCGAGGACCTGGATCGTTTGCACGAGGACCTGGGACGAGTACCGACTCGAATGGACGTTACTCACCGCGGGAAATTCTCGGCGACAGCATACTATTCAGAATTTGACTCCTGGAACGGCGCGCTTCGCGAGGCCGGATTCGAGATTCACATGTCGAAGAACCACTCACAAGACGATCTCGCCGACGCCTTGGCGACGTTTGCCGACGAACGTGGCTACACGCCAACACGGGAGGAGATGGCGGTCGACGGCCCCTACTCACCACAGGCATATTATTCGGCCTTCGAGAGCTGGCACGACGCCCTCGAGGCGGCCGGTTTATCGTCTCGCTACTCACGTCCAGGCAGCCGGAAGGGCCGAGATTACGGAGACGGTTGGAACGAAGCGAAGAAGAGGAAGATACGGAAACTCGATAATTACCAGTGCCAGCACTGTGGGATGACACAGGAGCGTCACAGAGAAGAATTCGGCGAGCGACTACACGTTCACCATATCATTCCGGCGAATGACGTCAACGACGCTGTGAACCGAAATGCGTCGACAAACCTCGTTTCACTCTGCCGTATTCACCACAAAGTCTGGGAAGCGGTGCACGGTCACGCCCCAGAGAAACAGTCGATTCCCGACCGATGCTCCCCACCGGACTGAATAGCCCTTAGAGGCTCGCTTCGCTCCTCGCGAGTGTCAGAAACAGCATCGTTGGAGACGGAAGTACTGCGAAAAGGAGCCTGAGAAGTTGCTGTACCGAGTCAACTACGATGGGTTCGCGCCGTAGGCGCGGACACATCCACCGTCGCTTTGCGACGGTCAGTACCGTGGCAGTACGCTTGTGAGCGAGCGCCAGCGAGCGTCCTGGTGGTCATCGAAAGAGCGAAGATCTTTCGAGACTGAGCGAACCCTCCGGGTTCGCAATGTCGGCGAAGTCGGAGACTTCGCCAGACGCCGAAAATCTTCGATTTCCGGAAGACTCTGCAAGGGCGAGCGGCGACCGCTTGTGGGCGGTCGACGCGAGGGCTTGCTAGGCGATGTCGCGCGAGGTGTCGATACGCACCCGGTCTTCGAGGTTGAGTTTGATCGCCTCGGAGAGCGCCCGTCCCCCGCGAAGTTTCGGGATGGCGAGACGGTTCTCGATTTCGCCGGCGCTCAGGTGGGTACGGAGGTCGAGGACGACGTCGGCCATGTGTTCGGTCGTGTCCCGAACTTCGGTCGCGCCGTCGCCCTTCAGGCAGTGGAGGATGGCGATACTGTTCGTGTTCTGCATGTGGTTCGAGAGTTCGTTCAGGAACGTCTCGTAGCGCGCCCGGTCCGTGCGTTCGAGGGTGTCGATGGGGTCGACGACGAGGGTCTCCTCGGTCCCGATGTTGCGGAAGGCGCGCCGTGCGGTGTCGAGCGGGGCGTCGCCGGGGACGAACTGGATGTCGGGTTCGCCGACCGGGACCGTCGCGCGCTCGAAACTGTCGGCGACGGCCGACTCGTTGCGGTCGGTCGAGAGGTAGAGCGTCTGACGCGGGATCGAGAGTTCGTAGAGCAACAGCTCCCCCTGGCTGGCCGGCGCGGCCTCGAAAGCGACGACGCTACCGGCGGGGAGTCCGCCGTTGAGCTGACGGTCGAGGACGTCGATACCGGTCGGGAGCCGTTCCACCATACGGTCCCGGATACTCCCCCCGCGACGTTAAGGGTTCGGCCCCATCACGGCCGCGAGTCGGTCGAACGACCCGCGGCAGGCCTCGGTCGGCACCGAGCGAACGCGAGGGAGACTCACGAGACAGGGTGCGTCGAACGCCGCGGCCAGCGAGGGAGGGACTGTGTCGACCCGGTTGCAGACGACGCCCAGGACTCGCGTGCCGAGTGTCCGCGCCATCGCGGCCGTCTTGAGGGCGTCCTCGACGGTCTGCGGGTCGGCGGTCGTCACGAGGAGCACGGCGTCGGCGTGGCGTAGTGGGTCCGCGGCGGCACGGCTCGCACCGGCCGGGCAGTCGACCAGCACCGGTCGGTCGCCGGGGAGTCGGTCGAACAGAGACGTCGGAATTGCGTCTCCGGTCCCGCCGGCCGGGAGCACGTCGACGCCGCGGTAGTCGCTGGCGGGGTGTGCGCGAGCGGCCGGGTCGCGTCCGTCGGCGTCGGGAGCGGGGGCTGGATCCGGTGGCGTCCCCGCGAGGAGGTGGAGGTTCGGAGTGTCCACGTCGGCGTCGACCGCGAGTGGACGACGCTGGCGGCCGTAGGCGGCCGCGAGTCCGAGCGTCACGGTCGTCTTCCCGCAGCCACCCTTCCCCCCGGCGATGGCGAGCAGGTGGCGGAGTGGGCGCCCCATCCTACCTGAACGTTAGGACTGCTGGGGCTTCACGTCGCCGCGCATCGAGGAGGGGTGGTAACTGCAGTAGTAGGTCGTCATCGCGGCCGTCCCCTCGAAGGTGACGCTCGTGGTGTCGCCCTGCGAGTCGACGGTCTCGGACTCGACGATCTTCTTCCCGCTCCCGTCCTCGACGACGAAGTCGTGGGGGACGCCGTCGAGGTTCTCGACGACGACGGTGTAGGTCTGTCCGACGACCGGCCGGAGCGTCGGGTTCGTCTCCCCGTCGATCGACGTCGGGACGCGCCCGACCCACCCCTCGGTCTTCGCACCGAGTTCGATTCGTTCCCCGCGCACGGTGGTCGTCTCGCCGTTACCGTTCCCGCCCCCGCCACAGCCGGCGAGTGCGGTCGTCAGGAGCGCGCCGCTCGCGGCGAGGACGTCGCGTCGCGTCCGGATCGGGTTCTCTCCCATACGCGTGTGTGCGAACGGGTGGCACAAGTGAGTATCCCCGATTTCGCGACAGGTCGGTCGACGGTTCCGGGATATTCAAGGCACCAGCGCACACCTTCTTCGGTGATGCGCCACGACCACTTGCTCACGGCCAAACAACTCTCGCGCGAGGACATCGAGACCGTCCTCGACCGGGCGCGGGAGTTGGCCGACGACCCCGAGGCGGTGGGGGACCGCCACGCCGACACCCTGCTCGCGCTCTGTTTCTTCGAGCCGAGCACGCGCACGAAGATGAGCTTCGGGACCGCGATGAAGCGTCTCGGCGGCGACACCATCGACATGGGGTCGGTGGAGTCCTCGTCGGTGAAGAAGGGGGAGTCGCTCGCGGACACCGTCCGCGTCATCGAGGGGTACGCCGACGCACTCGTCCTCCGTCACCCACGCGAGGGGGCGGCGAAGATGGCCAGCGAGCAGGTCTCCGTCCCCGTCGTGAACGCGGGCGACGGCGCGGGCCACCACCCGAGTCAGACGCTCCTCGACCTCTACACGATGCGCGAGCAGGCCGGCGGCCTCGACGACCTCTCGGTCGGCATCATGGGCGACTTGAAGTACGGCCGGACGGTCCACTCGCTCGCGCACGCGCTCACCAACTTCGACGTCCGCCAGCACTTCGTCAGCCCCGAGAGCCTCCGCCTCCCGCGGAGCGTCCGCTACGACCTCCACGAGTCGGGCGCGCAGGTGCGCGAACACGAAGAACTGGACGAGGTCCTCGACAGCCTCGACGTGCTGTACGTCACCCGCATCCAGCAGGAGCGCTTCCCCGACGAGGAGGAGTACCGGAAGGTCGCGGGCCAGTACCAGATCGACGCGGAGACCCTCGACGGCCACGAGGACCTCGCAGTCATGCACCCGCTCCCACGCGTCGACGAGATCGCGCCCGACGTCGACGACCTCCCGAACGCGACGTACTTCCAGCAGGCACACAACGGCGTCCCCGTCCGGATGGCGCTGCTCGACCTCCTCCTGTGACCATGTCCGAGACAGACCAACAACTCCGCGTCAGCAAGATCCAGAGCGGCACCGTCATCGACCACGTCACCGCCGGCGAGGCGCTCCACGTCCTCGCCATCCTCGGTATCGACGGCTCCGGCGGCGAGACCGTCAGCCTCGGGATGAACGTCCCCTCCGAGCAGATGGGCCACAAGGACATCGTGAAAGTCGAGGGCAAGGAGTTGAGCCAGTCGGAACTCGACGTCCTCTCGCTCATCGCGCCCGACGCGACCATCAACATCGTCCGCGACTACGAGGTCGTCGAGAAGAAACACGTCGAACCCCCCGAAACCGTCGTCGGCGTCCTCGCGTGCCCGAACGACGACTGCATCACCAACGCGGGCGAACCGGTCGAGACGCGCTTCGACGTCATCTCCGACGGCGTCCGCTGTGACTACTGCGGCACCATCGTCCGCGAGGACCTGACCGACCACCTCCAGGCCTGAGACGGTCCCGGCGTCGCCCGTCGCGACGGCGGCCATCGCGGGTGGCCCTCCCCGAAGGGATTTAGTACAGGCTTCCGTACGCTCGACCATGCCGCGCACAATCGTCAAGGTCGCCGTCGCACTGCTGTTGATCGCGCTCGTCTGGAAGGTCCTCACCGGTGACGAGGGCACGCCGGCCGAGGAAATCGACCGTATCGACTGACGCGTTTCTCTCCGCTCTCGGTCGCGTCCGGGAGCGAACGACTCTTGCGTCCGGGCGCGTAATCCGGAGGTATGTACGGGGTGGTCACGCGGAACGCGGAGGAACTCGACTGGCCGGAGTTCGACCGCGGGTTCTACGAGGTGAAGGACGTGACGGGACGTCACGAGGACCCGGTCGACGGCGGCGTGAACATGGTCTCCTGTTTCGGGGATACGGCCACCGCCGAGACCGAACCGGACCTCGTCCCCGTCGACGACGAGGGCAACGAGGCCACCCGCGAACGGGAGTTCTTCGACTGGGGGTACGTGTGCCCCACCGCCGAACGCTACAAGGAGGGGCTCTTCGAGGTCATCGAGGCCTGCACCATCGCCAACGACGACGTCCGTCTCGACGACGTGGGCTTCCCACGCGCGGAGTACTGTCACTGCGAGCGTTGCGAGGAGCGCTTCGCCGCGAGCGACTTCGACGACCGCGAGGACTGGCGAGCGAGCGTGATCACCGACTTCGTCGCCGCCGCCCGCGAGCGGGTGCCGGGCGACCTCTACCTCACGCTCTATCCCGACCCCTACCCCGACCACCTCTACGAGCGCGCGGGACTCGACCTCGACGCCCTCGCGGAGTACGTCGACGAGTTCGTCGTCCCGCTCTACGACACCGCCTACGGGACGACCTACTGGCTGGAGACCATCGCCTCCGGTTTCGGCGACCTCCTCGACGCCGACACCCGATTCAGCGTCGAACTTTACGCCGTCGACGTCGACGTCGAGAACCTCGGCCACGCCGCGGAAGTCGTCGACGCGTACGCCGACAACGTCTACTTCGGCTACCATTCGGGGAACGCCCGCGCGGTGCTCCGGCGGATGGACGCCGAGACGCGCGAGGGCGTCGAGTGGGGTGCGGAGGAGTCGGGCGACGCCGAGTAGTCAGGCGACGCCGAGCGAGCGCTGTCGCCACCGCTTCAACTGCGCGCGGTCGCGGGTGTCCGCCGGCAGGTCGTCGAACCACCGGGCGGCGGAGATTTCGCCGTCGGGGTCGCGGACGTCGAGCGTGACGTCACACGGCCGCGCCGCGAAGATGGGGAGGACGCCGGTCGTCTGGTGGCCCCCGCTCCGGATCGTGAGTTTCGTCAGCATTGCGAGTCCCTCGTAGGTGGCCTCGATACCGGCTTCCTCGGCGAGTTCGCGCGCGGCGGTCTCGCGGAAGTCGTCGTCGCAGTCGTCGACACCGCCGCCGGGGAGGACCCACTTGTCGACACCCTCGTGGCGGACGAGGAGCAGTTCGCCCGACGGGCGGTAGACGACGGTGTGTGCGCCGTAGGGTGCTCCGGAGCGGTTGATCCGTTCGGCGAGGGTGCGAAAGCGCTGCCGGGAGACGTGCCGGGTTCGTTCGAGTTCGATGAAGCCCTCGTGGCGCTCGCGGAGGCGGTGGTAGGCCTGTTCGCCCCGCTGGGCGGCGCGGTTCGCGAGGAACCAGAGCCGATCAACGGTCATCTGTCCGCTCCCTGTCGGGTGTACTTGGTGGCCGGTCGCGTGTCGGCAGCCGCGGAGACGAGAGGTGTGTCATACTCACACATTCTGGCGGACGTGGGATAACGTTTCTGTCAGTGGCAGACCGGTTCCGACCGAATCGGGTGGCTTTTGGTTGGGCCGCTAAAACGCAGAGGTATGAGCTTCGAGAAAGGCGACACGGTCGTCCTGCACGAAGAGCACAGCGAGTACGACGGCGAGGTCGGCGAGATCACGCAGGTCAGCGAGACGATGTTCGGCGACGTCAACTACACCGTCTCCTTCGAAGACGGTCAGGAGGCTGGCGTCCCCGAGAGCAGCCTCGAGGCCGCCGAGGAAGAGACCGAAGAAGACGACGAAGAGTAAACCGCGCGGCGTCGCCGCTCGCGCCGTCGAGCAGTCCTTTTGAGTCTCCACACCCTATTCCGACGTAATGAGTAACGTTCCCTTCCACTACATCGACCTCCGGACGTTCGCCTACGACACGGAGGACGAACAGCGCGTCGTCCGCGCGCTCGAACACTACCTCCCCGAGGAGGTCGAGATCCAGCGTGCGGAGAGCCGTGGTCACCACGGCGACCGCATCCTCGTGCTCTCCGCCCGCGTCGAGCGCTCCGACGAGATGCGCCACGTCATCGAACAACTCCGCGAGGGCGCCGACCTCGAACGACTCCGCGAGGAACTCGACCAGCGGGTCAACGAGAACTGTGCGTTCATGGCTCACCTCGACAAGCAGGCCGCCTTCCAGGGCGAGTCCGCGCTCGGTCAGGGGATCACCTTCCGCGCGAAGGTCGAGGCGTACCCCGCGAAGCGCGAGGCCGCCGTCGAGAACGCCCGCGAGGCCCTGTAGCGGGTCACTCGTCGTCGCCGGCGTCGGTATCGGCGTCGGAATCGTCGAGATGACCACGGCGGTCACGCCACGAGTCCAGTTCGCGCCGGCACTCGGGGTTCTCTCGGAGGTGTTCGAGGAACCCGGTCCCGCGCGCGTCGAGGGACTCGCCGCAGAAGGGGCAGGCCGACCGATCGAACGGGTGTGCGACGTCCTCCCCCCTTTCTTCGCGATCCGACATTTCTACTCGTTCGAGGTGACCCGACCGAAATAAAGCTATGGGGTGGAAGCGCTCCCGGGGTGGTCGGTCGACGGCCTTGACTGGCTTTATACGTCGAGCGGGCCGTACGTCGAAGTATGTACGAGGCGGTCTGCGCGCACCCGGTGGGCGAGAGTACGGTCAGACGGCACGCCGACACCGCCGCGTCGCTCGGTTTCGATGGCGTCGTCGTCCGGAACCCGCCCGAGCGACGGCCCGCCCCGTCGGCACCCGAGGGGGGGTACGACCCGGACGGCTACGGCGGCGACGGCGAGATCGACGTCGTCTCGGGCGTCGAACTCGCCCCGGAGGGCGTCTCGTCGGCCGGAGGGAGGATCTCGAACCTCCGAGAGCAGTACACCATTCTCCTCGTACGCGGGGGGACGCCCGCGCTCAACCGGTTCGCCGCCGAGGAGCCGATGGTCGACGTGCTGGCCGACCCGATGGCCGGCGAGGGCGACGTCAACCACGTCATCGTACGGGCCGCCGCCGAGAACGACGTCCGCGTTGAGTTCGACCTCGGTGCGGTCCTCCGGACGGACGGGGGTCCCCGCGTCCAGGCCCTCCGTGGCCTCCGCAAACTCCGCGAACTCGTCGAGAAGTACGAGGTCCCCTTCGTCGTGAGCGCTAGTCCGCGTTCACACCTCCAGTTGCGCGCTCCCAGGGAACTGTTCGCCGTGGGAGAGACTATCGGCTTCGAACGCGAGCAGATTCGGGCGGGACTCGAAGAGTGGGGGCACCTCGCCGCGCGCAACCGTGAGAGACTGTCCGAGGAGTTCGTGGCACCGGGAGTTCGGAAGGGGAGGTACGAACGAGATTCGGAACGAGCGACCGAAGGGGGCGAGTGAGAATCTCGGAAAGGCGAGCAGTCGTCGCGTTCATGGTCGTCGCCGCCCGACACACACGTATGAAGAAGTCTATCGAGGAGCACGCCGCACGCTTCGACGACCTCGCCGCCGAGTACGACGAGGAGAAGTCGCTCGAGTACAACGAGTGTGCCCGTCTCGTCGTCGACCACGCCGACCCCGGTCCCGACGACGTGGTCCTCGACGTCGGCTGCGGGACCGGCGCCATCGCGCTCGCCCTCGCGCCGGACGCCGGCCGAGTCGTCGGTCGCGACGTCTCCGAGGGGATGATGGCGCAGGCCCGGGAGAAGGCCGAGGAACGCGGCCTGGAGAACGTCGAATTCGGCCGTGGGACCTTCCGCGAACCGAACGTCGGTGGAGAGACCGACGTCTCCATCGTCACCTCGAACTACGCGATGCACCACCTCGCCGACGAGGAAAAACGCGAGGCCATCGACGTCCTCGCCGGACTCGAACCCGAGAAAATCGTCCTCGGTGACGTGATGTTCTTCGGCGAACCGAACCCTGAAGTCGAGTTCTACGACCCCGATGTCGACGACCCGGCGACGGTCGGCGTCCTCGCCGACGCGTTCACCGACGCCGGCTACGCCCTCACAGCCGTCGAGATGGTCCACGAGCAAGCCGGCGTGCTAGTGGCCGAGCGCGCACTGTAGGCCGCGAAGAGGTAGTCGCGCTTCGGCCCGGTACGGGGACAACCTCTTTGTCGAGTGGCGTGCGACACCACGACATGGTCGCACACGCAGCGCCACCGTCCGGACCCGCGCGGGACCGGTGGGACGTCGTCGTCGCGAGCGTCACGATCGCCGTCCTCTCGGGATTCGTCGGGGTCGCGGCCGGCGTCCTCCTCGACGGTCGCGGGGCGAGTACCGTCGCGCTATTCGCCGGGTGGGCACTCGTCGGCGGACTCCCGGCCTTCCTCGCCCTCCAGTACGGATTCCTCGGTCCGGTCGGTTCGCCGGTGGGGCTCGCACTCTTCGTCCTGCACGGCGGTGTTCCGTTGGGTGTCGCGCCCGCGTCGGCGTTCGCCGTCGTGGGAATCGTCTTCGCGGGCGTCGAGGTGTGTCTCCGTCCACGGTGGACGGCGAGGGAGACGCCGGCAGTCGTCCCCGGTGGCCGTGGTGACTCCCAACGTCCTTAACGTCACACCACCAACTCTCGGTCGATGAAACACCTGCCGAAGCACCTCCGGCCGCGGTGGCGCTACCTCGCAGTGGGGTTGGAGACGTGGCCCGACGCCGACCTCTCGCGGAGCGACTTCCAGCGGTCGGTCTGGTTCGCCGCGCAGAACCTCCTCGGCGACCCCGTCAGCGCGGACGCCGACCTCCGGGTGCTCTCCTTCGACTTCGCGGACGGGACGGGAGAGACCATCGTCCGGGCGCGCCGCGGTCACGTCGAGGAGGCACGGGCCGCCCTCGCCTGCGTCGACTCGGTCCGCGACGACGACGTCGGCGTCCACGTCCGAGGTGTTTCAGGGACGGTGCGTGCCGCGGAAGAAAAGTATTTGAATGGCGCGCTTGAAAATTCGGCAGAGGAAACGGTCGTGTTCAGGAACGAATCCCGTCGCGCTATCGCCCGCGATAGCCGAGTCGACGTCGACTGTGACGGGTCGTTCGTGGGTGCGACACGCTCTGATTTGGAGTAAACTATGCAGGGACAATCCCAACAGCAAGCCTACGACCGTGGCATCACGATCTTCTCTCCGGACGGTCGCCTCTACCAGGTGGAGTACGCCCGGGAGGCGGTCAAACGAGGGTCCGCATCTATCGGGGTCCGCGCGAAGGACGGCGTCGTTCTCGTCGTCGACAAGCGCATCCGCTCGCCCCTGATGGAGGAGACCTCCGTCGAGAAGATTCACAAGGCAGACAACCACATCGGTATCGCCTCCGCGGGTCACGTCGCCGACGCCCGCCAGCTCATCGACTTCGCTCGCCGTAACGCGCAGGTTAACCGCCTCCGCTACAGCGAGCCGATCGGCGTTGAGACGCTCACGAAGGACGTCACCGACCACATCCAGCAGTACACGCAGGTCGGCGGCGCCCGCCCGTTCGGCGTCGCGCTCATCATCGGCGGCGTCGACGACGACGGCACGCCCCGTCTCTACGAGACGGACCCGTCCGGCACGCCCAACGAGTGGAAGGCCCTCGCCATCGGGTCGGGCCGCGACGACATCCAGGCCCAACTCGAAGAGGAGTACTCCGAGGACCTCGAACTCGACGAGGCCGTCGGGCTCGCGCTCCGCGCGCTCGGTGAGGTCCACGACGAGGGTCTCGCCCCCGAAGGCGTCGGCGTCGCGACGGTCGACGCCGAGAGTCGCTCGTTCATCGAACTGACTAACGACGAGATCGAAGAGTACCTCGAGACCGAGGATCTCCTCGCCACCGACGAGGAGGAAGCCGAGGAGTCCGACTCCGAGGAGAGCGAGGAGTAAGTCCCGCACTCTTCTTTCCCCGCTCGACCTACCTCAGTGGCGACGCTGTCCCTGCCCTCGCGCGGAAACACCTTTGGGGGACGGGAGGCAAGTGCCGTGTATGATTTCGCTCGACGAGGCCGTCACCGCCCGCCTCGAAACCCACGGGGAACGCTTCGAAGTGCTGGTCGACCCCGACGCTGCACTCGCCATCAAACGCGGGGAGTTCGACGGCGACCTGGAGGACGTCATCGCCGCTCGCGACGTCTTCGAGAACGCCTCGCGCGGGGACCGTCCCGCCGAAGAGGACCTGGAGGAAGTGTTCGGCACCACCGACCCGATGGAGATCATCCCGGAGGTCATCGAACGCGGGGAGATCCAGATCACCGCCGAGCAGCGAAAGGAGATGCAAGAGCAGAAGCGAAAGCAACTGGTCAATACCATCACGCGGAACGCGGTCAACCCGCAGATGGACAACGCGCCACACCCACCCGAGCGTATCGAGAACGCGCTCGAACAGGCCGGATTCACGGTCGACCCGATGGAACCGGTCGAGAACCAGGTCGACGACGCCCTCGACGCCCTCCGGCCGGTCATCCCCATCCGCTTCGAGGAGATCACCGTCGCCGTCCAACTCCCCGCCGACTACGCGGGCAGCGGGCAGGCCCAACTCCGCGAGTTCGGCGACCTCGAACGCGAGGAGTGGCAGGCCGACGGCTCGTGGGTCGGCGTCATCACCTTCCCCGCCGGGATGCAGAACGACTTCTACAGTCTTGCCAACGAGGTCTCGGAGGGCAACGCCGAGACGCGCGTCGTCAAAGACAAAGACGACCTGAAGACGCGCTGACGCGGCGAACTGGGGCCGTAGTCAGTCGCTCGCGCTCTCGGTCACGACCGGTTCGCGGAGCGCTTCGACCTTCGAGAGGATCGCCTCCCTGTTCTCCTCGCTCACGCCGTTCTCGCGGAGCGCCGCCTCCAGGTTCTCGGCCGTCTTGTCGAACGCCTCGTGGGTGATGCCGAGGTGGTCGTGGGCTTCCTCCATGTCCGTGCCGTCGTACTCGACCGGCCCGCCGGCGACGGCGCTGATGAACTGCACCTGGTGGGCGAACAGTTCGTCCTCGTCGGTGTCCTCGAAGTAGGGAGTGAGCGATTCGTCGGCGAACATACGGTCGTAGAAGTCCGAGACGACTGCCTCGACGGCCTCGCGACCGCCGATTTCCGCGTAGAGACTCTGCTGTGACATTCACACGGTGGTAGTGGCGTGACCGTGGAGTAGGTGACGCCGAACGTGTTAGCGATGAGGGACGGTACCAACCAGCAGAAGGAATGGAGAACGAGAGCTATCCTTTCCGGGATCCGACGTAGAATCCTCCAGTGAATCCCCACTTTTTGCGTCGTTCGCTTCGCTCACTCGCAAAAACTGGAGGAAAAAGCGTATCGGTCACCCCTTCCGGAATCCGACGTAGAACCCACCCGTGAATCCGGCGGAGATGGAGAGCGTCGAGAGAATCGTCGAGACCCACGATGGGGGCGTCTGCGCGGTGGCGTCCTCGGCGACGTTCACGAGGCCCGCCGTGAGTTTGTTCCAGTTCACGTCGATGATCTGGCGCGACTCGAGGAACTTGAACAGGGCGAGTTCGAGTCCGATGAGGACCGCGATGACCTTGGCGATCTTCTTGGCCGCGAAGCCGACGAGACCGCCGATGACCGCACCCGACCCGAACTCGAAGCCCAGGGAGGTCGGGTTGATGTCGAAGGGTAGAGGCATACCCTAAGAGAGGCCACCAGCGGGCAAGTCTCTTTTGCCTTCTGTGGGGAACGCGGCGGGTGCTTAAGTGCTTTCAGCCCCTACAATTAGTTCAGTGAAAGGACAGACCGAACCCGTCGTCGTCGCGAAACGAGTCGATAGCGGCGACGCGGACACGGCCGAGATTCGGCACCTCGCCGAGGCGGCCGGCTACGAAGTCGTCGGGGAGGTGACGCAGACACGCAAAGCCGACCCCGCCCTCCAACTCGGCGAGGGGAAAGCAGCGGAACTGGCCCGCAAGGTGGCCCAGCGCGACGCCTCGCGCGTCGTCTTCGACAACCGCCTCGGGCCGTACCAGAAGTTCAACCTCGGGAAAGAACTCCCGGACGGTGTCGACGTCGACGACCGCTTCACGCTCATCCTGGACATCTTCGGCCAGCGCGCCCAGACGCGCAAGGCCCAACTCCAGGTCGAACTCGCGGAACTCCGCTACGAACTGCCGCGGGCCGAGGCGAAGACGAGCCTCGCCAAGCGCGACGAGAAGCCCGGGTTCATGGGCCTCGGTGAGTACGACGAGTCCCGCGAGAAGGACATCAAGGCCCAGATCTCGCGCATCCGCGACGAACTCGAGGCCATCGAGCACGACGAGCAACAGCGCCGCGAGCAGCGCCGCGAATCCGGCTTCGACCTCGTCGCTCTCGCGGGCTACACGAACGCCGGGAAGTCGACGCTGATGCGCGCGCTCGCCGAGGACCTCGACGTCGACGAGAACGACGACCTCCACCCGGACCTCGACTCCACGGCGGAGTCCGAGAACCGCCTGTTCACCACGCTCGGGACGACGACCCGCCGGATGGACATGGACCGCCGGGACGTCCTCCTGACGGACACGGTGGGGTTTATCTCCGACCTCCCCCACTGGCTGGTCGAGTCGTTCAAGTCGACGCTCGACTCCGTCTACCAGGCGGACCTCGTCCTCCTCGTCGTCGACGCCACCGAATCGGTCGACGAGATGCGCGAGAAACTGGTGACGAGCCACGACACGCTCTACGAGCGCAACAGCGCACCTATCGTCACCGTCCTCAACAAGGTCGACGAGGTCGACTCCGAGGAACTCGCGGAAAAACAGCGCGCGCTCTCGGCGCTCGCGCCCGACCCCGTCGTCGTCAGCGGCAGAGACGAGGTCAACCTCGACGGACTGCGCCAGCGCATCCACGAGGAACTGCCCGAACGCCAGCACGAACGCCTCGTCCTCCCGATGACCGAGGACACGATGAGCGTCGTCTCGTGGGTCCACGACCACGCCTACGTGGAGGACGTCGACTACGGCGACGAGCACGTCGTCGTCGAGTTCGAGGCGCGCGAGTCCATCGTCGAGCAGACGCGCTCGAAGGCGAGTTCGCTCGCCGAAGCCTGAGTACTTTTTAGCTGCCGCCGGAAGGCGGACGTATGCGTTCTCCACTTCCCGCGTGGGTCGCCCGAACCTACCTCGACGAACCGGCGGGCCGCCTCGCGCTCCTCCTCGTCAACGGACTCGGGTTCTTCGTCGGTCTCCGTTTCTACCTGCCCCAACTCTCGGAAGTGCCGGTGTACGGGTGGCCACTCCTGATCGACAGTCCGCTCGCGCTCGCGCTCGTGACCGGGAGTCTCCTCACGCTCTACCCAGTCGCCCGCGCCCGCTACCCCTCCTCGCCGGTCCTCGACGTGCTGAACACGCTGGCGTTCGCCGCCTGCCTGAAGTACGGACTGTGGACCGCGTTCGTCCTCAACTACTTCTTTCCACTCTACTACCCGGACCTCTGGGAGTACTTCGGCATCCTCCTCACTCACCTCGTGATGGTCGGCGAGGCCTTCCTGATTCCGTACTACGGCCGGACGAGCAAGCCCGCGCTCGCCGTCGTCCTCGGCTGGTTCCTCCTGAACGACGCCGTCGACTACGGGTTCGCCATCTACCCGCGCCTCCGCGCGGAGGAACTGGGCGTCGTCCCCGTCGTCACCGTCCTCCTCTCCGTCGCGTGCGTCGCGCTCGCGTGGTACTGCATGGACGAGGGGACGTCGTGGCGAGAGGCAGTCGCTGAAGCCGTCCGCGAGTAGGACGAGTCAGTCGAGAACTCGTTTCTCCTTCGAGACGACTCCGACGTCGGTAATTCCCGTCACGGGGTACTGACCCGCCTCGTCCTTCTCGGCGGCCTTCACCATGTCCCAGACGACGTTCAGGCCGGTCGTGACTCCTTCGAGGGCCTCCATCTCGCAGCCAGTCTTGCCCGTCGTCTCGACGGCGACTTCGAGGACGACGCGCTCGGTCTCGACCGAGAAGTCCGTCTCGACGTTCGTGATGGGGATCTGGTGGCACATCGGGATGGTCTCCCACGTGTGTTTCACCGCCTGTACCGCCCCGACACGGGCCGTCGCGAGGACGTCGCCCTTCTCGACTTCGTCACCGCGGATGGCTTCGACGGTCGACTCGGTGAGTCGAATCTCGCCGCGCGCGACGGCGCGGCGTTCGGTGTCGGGTTTGGCGCCGACGTCGACCATCTGGACCTCGCCCTCTTCGGTGGTGTGCGTGAGTTCGTCGCGCTCGGTGTCGGAGTCCTCAGTCATCGTGTTCACCCCAGAGTGCGTGCGGGAGCGCCGTAAGCAAGTCGCTCGCGAGCAGGCCGTAGCCCTGTTCGTCGACGACGGCGTCGCCGGCGAGTCCGTTCGCGTACGCGCCGAGCGAGGCCGCCTGGACGGGGTCTTGTGTCGAGAGGAGCGCGCCCGTCGCGCCCGCGAGGACGTCGCCGGTTCCGCCGACGGTCATGCCGGGGTTACCCGTCCGGTTCACGCGCGTCGTCTCGCCGTCCGAAATCACGTCGTAGGCGCCCTTCACGAGGAGCGTGTGGTCGAGGTCGGCCGCGAACTCGGCGACCAGGGTGGCCCGTTCCTCCCAGTCGTCGCTGCGAGGGCCACCCATCTCGGCGAGTTCGCCCTGGTGGGGCGTGCAGACGAGCGTGGCGTCCGTCTCGACGTCGGGGACGGCCCGGAGCGCGTCCGCGTCGACGACGGCCCGCCCCTCGTAGGCTTCGAGGAACTGCGCGACGGCGCGACGGGTGTCGTCGGCGTCGCCGAGGCCCGGCCCGAGGACGACGACGTCCCGCTCGTCGACCCGTTCCAGCAGGTCGTCGACGTGGGTGGGTTGGAGGCGCTCGCCCACGAACGGTTCGACGATGAGGTCTTCCGAGTAGCCCTGCACCTCGTCGGCGACCGGTTCGGGGCAGGCGACGTAGGCGAGGTCCGCGCCCGCCCGAAGTGCCGACTGCGCGGCGAGCGCGGGGGCACCGGTGTAGGGTCCCCCACCGACGACGGTCACCCTCCCGAAGTCGCCCTTGTGGGCCTGTGGGTCGCGCGAGAGGAACAGGCGGTCGCCGGGGCCGACGAAGCGCTCGGCGGCCTCGGGGATGCCGATGTCCGCGACCGTGACGCCGTCGAACCCTTCGAGACCGGGTTTCACGTCGTGGAAGGTGACGACGCGGTCGGCGTCGACGACGGCGCCCGCGGCCTCGCCCGTGTCGGCGTCGAGTCCCGAGGGGACATCGACCGAGACGACGGTCGCCTCGGTGGCGTTGATGGCTTCGATGGCGGACGCCTCGGGTTCGCGGGGCGCGCCGCCGATACCGGTCCCGAGGAGGGCGTCGACGACCACGTCGGGGTCGTCGAGGTCGAGGGCACGCGAGTCGCGGACGACTTCCGTGTCGAGTTCGCACTCCGCCAGGGCCTCCCAGTTCTCGCGCGAAATCTCGGTCGAGATGGACTCAGGCCGACCGAGCAGGTGGACGGTGACGTCGAACCCGGAGAGGAAGCGCGCCGCGACGAAGGCGTCGCCGCCGTTGTTCCCGCGACCGGCGACGACGGCCACCGAGTCGTCGGGGGCCGCGACGTCGGTGACGACGCGCCCGACCGCGTTGCCACTCGACTCCATCAACTGCTTCTGGCCGACGCCGAGGGCCGCCGCGTTGCGGTCGACGGCCGCCATACGCGTGCTCGTAATCATCGGCCGGCGCTTCGACCGCCGCCGTCGTAAAACCTCGCGACACCGGGAACTATCACGGAAAACGAACCGAAACCGGCTGTGCCCAGTATGGGAGACTCTCCCAGTGGGAGTAAGTATACCCCCAAATATTTCCGGTCCCTACCGGCGCACGGTGAACGTGTCCTCGCCCGCCGGTTCCTCGTACTCGACCGTCACGTCCGCGACGTCGGCGGCCGGACTGCCGGTGTGACACCACTCCACCATCGACTCGACGGCCGCCGCCGGTCCCTCGAACACCGCTTCGACGCGGCCGTCGTCGAGGTTGCGGACCCACCCGTCGACACCGCGTTCGCGGGCCGCGTCGCGTGTGTTCGCACGGTAGTACACTCCCTGTACTGTCCCGGAGACGAACACGTGGGCGCGGACACGCTCGTCGTCGTGCTCGCTCATGGACGGCGTTTCGACGCGCGGTCAGTTATATACTCGGTTCGAGTACATAAGTGGCCAGTCGGTCGCGACCGCCTGTCGCCGCCACCACGCATATCCCTCACGAAAGATAACCACGTATCGATGCGACTGCCCGACGTTCGCGAGCACCTCGAACAGGACCAGCAGTATCCGGCCGACCGCGAGACGCTCGTCGAGACCTTCGGCGACCTCGAAATCGAGGCGCCCAACGGCGAATCGACGTCCGTCTCGGACGCCCTCGAACGAACCGAGGTGGAGACGTTCCACTCGGTCGACGAGGCCTACGGGGCGCTCGCCGGCCGACTCGACGAGGCACACATCGGGCGGAAAGCGTACGACGACCGGTCGTCGACCGACCGGCAGGACCGCGAGGAACAGTCGTTCTGAGCTAGGCGTCGCGATTCCGCAGGTAGTGGAAGACGTAGGTCTGTGCGTACCCGGCGTAGGGCCCGAAGCGCTCGCGGATAGCCCGCGAGGTCTCCCGATAGTTCTCCCGTGCACAGTCGGGGTAGTGGTCTTCGATGGCCGACTGGATCCACGTGTCCAAGGGGACGGCTTCGAGGTGACCGAGCCCGAAGAGCGCGACGCAGTCGGCCACCTTGTCCCCGACGCCGACGAACTCGGTGAGGGCCTCGCGTGCCTCCTCGTAGGGGAGTCCGCGGACGTCCTCGGCGGTGTGCTCGCCGGAGGCGACGAGGTCGGCCGTCCGCTGGACGTAGGGGGCGCGGTAGCCGAGGCCAAGGTCGCGTAACTCGCCCTCGGTCGCGTCGGCGAGTGCCTCGGGCGTCGGGAAGGCGTGGTAGGTCCGGCCCTGGAAAGAGACCGGGTCGCCGTACGTCTCGCGGAGGGCCTGTTGCATCGCGAAGATGCGCTCGACCCGCATCTGCGCCGAGCAGATGAAGGAGACGAGACAGCCGAAGAACGGGTCGTTGGGGACGCGCATCCCCGGGTAGCGCTCGTAGGCGGCGTCGAGGAGCGGGTCGTCGGGCGTCGCCTCGGCGATCGCGTCGAGGTCGTCGTCCAGTCGGAGCAGTTCCCGGAGGAGGGGGACGGCGTCGGTCGTCGACTCCCACTCCAGCGCGCCATCGCGCTGGCGGACGCGGACGACCTCGCCGTCGACGACGGTCGCGTACCAGGCGTCGCCACCGTGGTTGTCCGACTCCGCGTAGGTGCGGCCGTCCTCGCGCCACCAGAGGTATGTCTGTCCGCTCTCGATCGTCGCCTGTACGTCGACCGGTCCCGGTACGTCGGCGACCGGAATCGCGCCCGTTTCCATCGCTCCCGAGTTGGCACTCGGCGCCGAGAAGGCTGTCGATTACTCCGCCGACCCGTGCTAACAGTGGCCACGGAGTTTTTGTAGGCGCCCGCGAACACACGTGTATGGATCGCCGTGTCGTCGTCGAAGCCGCCGTCCCGGTGTACGACGTCTCGTCGCCCGACGAGGCGGTGCGCATCGCCATCGCGAAGACGGGGGAGATGCTCAACCCCGACCTCAGCTACGTGGAGATCGAGATGGGTGAACGGACCTGTCCGCACTGCTCGGAGACGCTGGACCCCGCGTTCCTCGCCGCCGACGAGAGCCTCGTCGCACTCGAACTGGAGATGACCGTCTTCGACGTCGACCGGGACGAACACGCCGCCCGGATCGCCCGCAAGGAGATCGGACAGCGCATGGAGAACGTCCCACTCGACGTACTCACGGTCGACGCAGTCGAGGAAATCGAAGCAGGAGCCGGAGGGGAGGGGTCGGCCGCCCCGGACGACGGGACGACGGCCGGCGCGGCCGGCACGGGAGACGACGCAGACGACCTCCCGGAGTTCGACGACCTGGTCGACGAGTGACTGGTGTGGTCGCTACGGGTGGTCGTCAGGAGAGAGACGGACTGCAGCAGAATCGGCGTTAGTCGGCTTGTGCGGCGACCTTCTCGGTTTCGGCTTCGTCGCCCATCGCGGTGGTGATCCCGTCGGCCAGGGCGAAGACGGCTGCTTTGTGGTCTGTTTTCGATTTGTGAATCGACGTCGGTCGAACGCCGAGCGAGTCGTACTCGTCGAGCGGTACCTGCCCCTCCTCGTACTCTTCGTAGTAATTGCTTACTTCTGCGAGAAGGCCGTGCAGGTGGATGAGCTCCTGCTTCTTCATGACAACCATTTCTAACAGCCAGGGGATTATAGTATTATCTTGAGGACCGTTAACACGCTCTAGCTCTTCTGTTCTCGGCTAATACGTCGAAAACTACCGGCCACCGTCGGCGGCGATCCGACGCTGAAAAGCTTTTACGGGAGCCAACCCACCGTTCGAACATGGACTACGAAGAGCAACTCGACCGCGCGCTGGAGGAGAAACCGGACATCGCCGGCGAGGAGAGTCGCTTCGAGGTCCCTGACCCGACGGTCCGCAAGGAGGGGAACGTCACGGTGTACGAGAACTTCCAGGCGACGCTCGACCGCCTCGGTCGCGAGGAGGACCACGTACTGAAGTTCATCCAGAACGAGCTCGGGACCGCCGCACAGATCGACGAGAAGGGACGGGCGCGGCTCACCGGCGAGTTCGACCAGGACCGGGTCGCCGACGTCCTCGACGAGTACGTCGAGAAGTACGTCGCCTGTCCGGAGTGCGGGCTTCCGGACACGAAACTCGAGACCGAGAACGACGTCGAACGCCTCAAGTGTGAGGCGTGTGGCGCCCGTTCCGCCGTCTAGGACTTCAGACGCTTCAGGTTCTCGAGGTCGCGGTTCGTCCGCGTGAACTCGGCCGTCCGGCGTGTCGCGTGACAGTCCGGACAGCTGTAGTTTTCGTCGACCTCGGGGAGTTCGCTCGGCGTCATCTCCCACTTCTTGTTACACTCGGGACAGAGTAGCTGCACGTACGCCTCGTGTGCCATGGTTGCGTGTGGGTGTGGTGTCGGGAAAAAGATTTCCGCCGGGATTACTCCTCGGGGTAGTAGTCCTCGCCGATCAGCTCGAAGAGGTCGTCGTAGTCCTCGGGGAGCTGATCTTTGACCTCCTCCAGTTCGTTCTCGGAGGTCGTCTCGCTGACGACATCCATGACGACCTGACCGTAGTAGTTGGCGTCGGCCTGCTCGGCGTTGGCGCGCTCGGCGACCCGCTGGACGAAGTGCTGGTAGTCAAAGATCTGACCGGAGTCCGCGTCGTGGATGAACCAGTCGATCTCAAGCGGGAGTTCGGCGGCGAGGTCGGACGCCTCACCCGGCTGCAGACGCTCACCCAGCGTCGTGAGGACGGCGCGCGTTACGCGAATCGCGCGGCCGCGAGTGGGGAGTTCCGCACGGTGCTGGACTCGTCCTACGAATTCGTCGTGCTTCATGTCCACTCGGTGCTTCCCCCGGCTCTCTGTTATTAGTAATGGCCGGGTCACCCCGAGTGACTGCCGTCACCCGCGCTCCTCGGCGTCGAGGTACGTCATCGCCTCCTCGTCGGTCACCTGCGAGAAGTCGCGGTAGAAGCGGCCGACGGCCCCGAAGTGCTCGGGCGACTGGAGACACACGACGTCGTCGACGAGGCTTTCGAGGGCCGCGAGGGTCTCCGGCGGGCCGACCGGGACCGCGATGGTGACGTACGTCGCTCCCTCGTCTTTCGCGGCCATCGCGCAGGCCCGGATGGTCGCACCGGTCGCGACACCGTCGTCGACGATGACGACGCGCTTTCCCTCCAGGTCGGGCGCGGGCCAGTCGCGGTAGGTGTCGACCTTCTGTTTCGCCGTCTCAGCCGCCTGTTCGCGCTCGGCCTCGATGTACGCCTCGTCGACGCCGAGGCGCTCGACCAGGTCGTCGTTCACCCAGACCGACCCCGTGCTCGCGGCCGCACCGATGGCGAGCTCGGGGTTCTCGGGCGCACCCAGTTTCTTCGCCGCGACGATGTCGAGCGGCGCGTCGAGTGCGTCGGCCACCGCGCGGCCGAGCGGGAGGCCCCCGCGCGGGACGGCGAGGACGATATCCGCCTCCACGCCCTCCTCGCGAAGTCGGTCGGCGAGCCGTTCGCCGGCGTCAGTTCGGTCCTCGAACATGTGTGGGAGTGCGTCCCGACCCGCAGTAAGCGTGGGGGCCAGTCGACCTCAGACCGTGAAGAGGTGCCCCTCCTCGGGGACCGAGAAGAGGCCGATGCGCGCACCCGCGTCCATCCACGCGTGGCCGTAAGAGAAGGAGGCGAGCGCGTTCACGGGGTCGTCGTTGTCCCGGAAGTGGCGGCCGTCCTCCAGGTAGGAGCGGGCCATCTCCTCGTACTCGGCGGCGGACTCGGCGAGCGGCGTCCCCTCGGGTGCGACGGGTTCGGCGGCGTCGAGCGCCTCCGCGAGCAGCGCCTCGTAGCGGTCCATCTTCTCGTGCAGGTCGGCGGGCATGGGTGAGGTGAGGGGCGAGTTCCGGGTAAGCGCTTCGTCCCGTGTCGTTAAGCCACTCGCCGTCGCACTCCGGGACGATGTCGCTCCCTCCCGGCCGCGACGTCTCGCTCCCCGAGCGCGAACCGAAGGTTGTCGACCTCGACGCCGACGACGGGGCGGCGGTCGAAGCCCTCGGTTCGTCGACCGCCAGGCACATCGTCGACGCGCTCCGCGGGGCCCCGGCGACGCCGCCCGAACTCGCCGACACGACCGACACCACCGCACAGAACGTCCACTACCACCTCTCGCGACTCGAAGACGCGGACGTCGTGACGGCCGTCGACACCGTCTACTCGGAGAAGGGGACCGAGATGACCGTCTACGCCCCCGCGGGCGACCCGCTCGTGCTCGTCGCCGGCGACGAGGACCCGGCCGAACTCGAACGAATACTCTCGCGGGCGCTTGGCGCCGTCGCCGCGCTGGCGGGACTCGCGGTAGTCGTCGAGTACGCCCTCCCCGACGCACAGGTGGTTCCGACTCCCGGTGGTGCCGCCGGTGGCCCCACGCTCGTCGGCCCGCCGCCCGTCGGCCTCTGGGTGTTCCTCGCCGGACTGTCAGTGGTCGTCGCCTGGGCCGGCTGGGTCGCGCTCCGGCACCGGACCGGCGACGCCGAAGCCGACGATACCCGAGACGAGCGCGAGGCCGAGGTAGACGCCGAGGACGAGACCCGCGACCGGCGGCCAGACGGGTGCGACGGCCGCGACGACGGTCCCGAGACAGACGACGGCGACGACCCGTAACGAGAGCCGTGCAGCGTGGGCAGAGACGGCTCCCGCCCCGAGCGTCCCCGCTCCGAGGACGACGTGGAGGACGTTCACGACGAATTGCGTCGTCCCGGCGGTGTGGATGTAGGTCGATGCGATGCCGTCGTACCATAGCAGGAGACCAGGAGCACCCACTCCCACGAGGACGAGACCGACGATGCCCGCGACGAGACGGTGAGGCGAGACGTCGAGGCGACTTCTAGGGGTGACGTCGGCGCTGGCTTCGGCCGGACGGGCGAGTCGGGTGGCGACGGCGACCCAGGCGAGGCCGTAGACGCCGACACCCACTCCGAGCGCGGGCGTCATGAGTGCGTTCACGAGCAGACTCGCGGGGAGAGCGAGGGCGAACGCGACGGCGAGCGGCGTCCCGACCACGCCACAGTTCCGGAGCGCGAGCGCCAGCGAGACGGTCCCGGCCCAGAGCGAGAAGACGCCGACGCCGGCGGGAATCGCGAGGACGAGCGCGCCGAGTGGCTGGGTCCCGAAGTCGGTCGTCGCGTAGAGGAGCGCCGGCACGAAGACGAAGCAGAGTCCCAGCGCGGAGAGGGCGACGCCCACGCGGCCGGCAGTCCCGTACGCCTCGCGGTAGCGCGACCAGACTTCGAGGACGCCGAACCCGAGGAGTGGCGGGATGAGCGGTGCGAGGAGGACGACAGTCGGGAGCGGGCCGTCGAGGGCGGGTAGGGCCGTCCAGAGGAGTCCCCCGAGCGCGGCGAGGAGGGCGTTCCGTGTTCGCGGGTCGGGCATCACTGCGTCCTTCGGCGACGCGGGCCGAGTAGCTTCGGGAGCCACAAACGCGCGTTTGAAACACCGGCCATCTTCCCTTCCAGCGCAACCTACAAACCGCTGAGTCACCCACTTCTACGCATGAGTGACGAGCCCCGTGTAGAGATCTACACGAAGACACAGTGTCCCTACTGCGAGAAGGCGAAGGACCTCTTCGACAGCAAGGGCGTCGACTACGAGACGTACAACGTCACGGGCGACGAGGAGCTGTTCGAGGAGATGAAGGAGCGGGCGAACGGCCGCGAGACCGCACCCGAGGTCTTCATCGACGACGAACTCGTCGGTGGGTGGGACGACACCCATGAACTCGACCAGCAGGGCGAACTCGACGAGAAACTCGGTATCGCCGACGGCGGTGAAGAAGTCGAGGAGCACCGTCGCCTCATCATCGCGGGGACGGGCATCTCCGCACTGAGCGCCGGCATCTACGCCGCCCGCTCGAACAACGACCCGCTGCTGTTCGAGGGCGACGAGCCCGGCGGCCAACTCACCCTCACCACCGAAGTCGAGAACTACCCCGGCTTCCCCGAGGGCATCTCCGGGCCGGAGCTCATCAACAACATGAAAGAGCAGGCCAAGCGCTTCGGCGCGGAGATCGAACACGGTGTCGTCGAGTCGGTCGACGACTCCCAGCGCCTCTTCCGCGTCGAACTCTCGAACGGCGACGTCTACACCGCCGACGCCGTTATCGCCGCCTCCGGTGCGTCCGCCCGCACGCTCGGCATCCCCGGCGAGGACGAACTGATGGGCTACGGCGTCTCCACCTGCGCGACGTGTGACGGCGCGTTCTTCCGCGGCGAGGACATGGTCGTCGTCGGCGGCGGCGACGCCGCGGTCGAGGAGGCCAACTTCCTCACGAAGTTCGCGGACACCGTCTACCTCGTCCACCGCCGCGACCAACTCCGCGCTGAGGACTACTGGCAGGAGCGTCTCGAAGAGAAGGTCGAGGCCGGCGACATCGAGGTCCTCTGGAATACCGAGGCGACCGAGGTCCACGGCTCGGCCGACGAGGGTGTCGACCACGTCTCGCTCGTCCGCCACCCCGAGGGTCACCCCAAGCGCAAGCAGGAAGAGGGTGAGGACGTCGAGGAGTTCGAACTCGACGTCGGCGCCTTCTTCGTCGCCATCGGCCACACGCCGAACACGGGCTACCTCGAAGACACCGGCGTCGAACTCGACGAGGACGGCTACATCGTCACGAAGGGCGGCCGTGGCGGCGGCCAGACGAAGACCGACGTCGAGGGCATCTTCGGCGCCGGAGACGTCGTCGACTTCCACTACCAGCAGGCCGCGACCGCGTCCGGCGACGGTGTGAAGGCCGCGCTCGACGCCGACGAGTGGTTGGAGAGCGAGGTCCCCCGGGCCGGAGCGGAGGGCGCGGAAGCGCCCGAAACGCCCGCGGACGACTGAGACGAGATTCGGAACGAGCGACCAGCGGGAGCGAGTGAGAATCTCGCTCGCCGGTCATCGGTGGGTTTGAAGACTCGCTCGCTCGTCGGTCGCACCAAGAGGGGTTTTCTCACGTGCAGACAGGCAACACGACCACGAGCACGACGACGTCGGACATCCCGGGATCGGACACCGCCGAGTGGGTCGACGCGCTGTTCGAGTCGGTGCTCGGGCAGACGCTCGGCACGCTCGCGCTGCTGGCGGTCGTCGTGCTCCTCGGGTTGGCCGTCCGCTGGTGTGGACCGCGACTGAAACGCCACTTCGACGACCTCGCCGTCGAGACGGTCCAGGCGCTGTTCGTCACGGTGGCGGCGGTGGTGGCGGCGACGTCGGTCGTCGCCCTCTGGGGCGGCGCCACGGCCTTCGAGTTGGCCGCCGACGCGCTCGAACTCGGACCGCGGGACGCCGTCGCGGCGGTGTTGACGCTCGCCTTCCTCGCCGGTGGCTACGCGGTGGCGCACCTCGCCAAGCGTATCGTCGACCGCTTCGCCGCCCAGCGCGAGGCCCTCTCCCAGCACCACCAGGAGATCGCCCACCACCTCGTCCACCTCGGCGTCCTCGTCGTCGTCTTCCTCCTGGTGCTCGCCGTGTGGCGGGTGAACGTCGGGAGTCTCCTCCTCGGCGCCGGTGTGCTCTCGGTCGTACTCGGACTCGCCGCCCGGCAGACGCTCGGTTCGGTCCTCGCGGGGTTCGTCGTCCTCTTCTCGCGGCCGTTCGAACTCGGCGACTGGATCGTCGTCGGCGACGACCAGGGCATCGTTCAGGACGTCACCATCGTCAACACGCAGATCAAGACCTTCGACGACGAGATCGTGATGATTCCCAACGACATCATCACCTCGTCGAAGGTGATCAACCGCTCGAAACTCGACCGGTTGCGGGTGAGCGTCGACGTCGGAGTCGACTACGACACGGACGTCGAGCGGGCGACGGAACTCGCCGAGGCGGCGATGCAGGAGGTCGCGGCCGACGACGTCATCCTGGAGAAACCCGACCCGCACGTCGTCCTCACGGAGTTTGGGAGTTCCGCCGTGGTGTTGCGCTGTCGCTTCTACATCGAGAACCCCACGTCGCGAGGGATGTGGCGGGCGAAGACGCGCGTCATCGGCGCCGTCAAAGAACGCTACGAGGAGGCGGGTATCACCATCCCGTTCCCGCAGCGGACACTCGGCGCCCGCGAGGAGGGCGCCTTCTCGCTCGCCCAGCGCGGTGAAGCGGTCGACGTCGAGAGCGGGGAGGGAGGCGAAAGCGCCGGCGACAGCACGGGCGACAGCGCCGGCAGCGACGGGGGCGACGCCGAGTAGGTCGTCCCGGCGTCCGGTCCGCGCATCCCGTCCCTTATTAGCCCTCCCGCGTGAAGTTCGGGTATGTCCGACGCTGCAACCGAGCGCATCACGTTCACCATCGAGGGCCCCGACGGCGAGGAGGAGATCGAGATTCCCGAAGGTCTCGTCCACCTGCTCTCCGAGGAAGAAGACGAATCGAAGGCCGAGGTCGTCGGCGACATCGCGACGATGGCGTTCGCCTCCCGCGCACACATGATCGCCCACCACGGCGAGGGCGAGCCGTCTCCCGAAGTCAGCGACATCGAGGACGCCATGCTCGACGCCTTCGAGGACCGCTTCGGCATGTCCTACGGCGAGGCGACCGGACACCAGCACTAACGCGCCCTCGTCGCAGGGCGGGTCGGAGTCTCGACGACGACCGCTCTTTATCTGGACCCGTGTACGTAAGGTGAGTATGTCGGCAGTCGACCCCGATCCACCCGAGGCCGTCGAGCGTGCGCTAGCGCGCGTCGAAGACGAGTACGACGTCCGCGTCCTCGTCGCCCACGGCGTGGGGAGTCGTGCGTGGAACCTGGCCGGACCGGACAGCGACTACGACGTGGGCGTCGTCTTCGCCCAGCGACCGGTGGAATACGTCCAACTCGGGACGTACGTCGAGTCGGTCCACGACGAGTTCGCGGGTGTGGACGTGAAGGCGTGGAACGCGAAGCGCTTCGCCGAACTCCTCGTCGATTCGAACCCCGCCGCACTGGAATTCCTCTGTAGCCCACTCGTCTACCGTCGGCACATCGACGTCTCGGGACTCGCCGAGCACGTTCGCGAACGCTTCGTCCCAATCGACCTCTACCACCACTACCGCTCGCTCGCCACGCGCCAGCACGAGAAGTACGTCCGGACGGGGCGGGACCCGACCGTCTCGCGGAACCTCCACGTCGTCCGGGCGGCCCTCTACGCTCGCTCCGTCCGGGAGACACACGACTTCCCGACGCTCGACTTCCCCGACTTCCTCGACGAGGTCGAGACGGGCGAAATCACCGTCGACGACCGGGTGTTCACGGCCGCCCGCGAACTCGTCGCCCGGAAACGTGCCGGCGAGGGCGACGCCGCGGTGGGCGACCCGTTCGGCGACCTCGTCGCGTCGCTCCCCGAGCACGTCGACCCCGAGCAGCACAACGTCCGGGGCGTCGAGCGCGACCGGGTGAACGCGTTCCTCGCGCGAGCGCTGGACGCCGAAGTAGAGACAGACCGCGCTCAGACGTCGTAGCTCAGGAGGACGCCGTCGTCGATGCGCTCGACGTTCACGAGGTCGAGTTCCGGGAAGTCGACGACGAACCCCTCGCCGTCCGCGAGCGTCGGGGCGTCGCGCCCGCCGATGACTTTCGGGCCGACGAACGTGTGGAGTTCGTCGACGAGGTCCGCCTCGAACAGCGAGAAGATGAGTTCGCCGCCGCCCTCGACCATCAGGCGTTCGACCCCGCGATTCTCCAGTTTCTCGAAGGCTTCGGGGAGTTCGACGCGGTTCTCGCCGGCGACGACCATCTCGGCGCCGGCCGTCGCGAGCGACTGGACGTGTTCGGTGGGTTCCTCCTCGGCGACGAGGACGAACGACTTCGCCGTGTCGTCGAGGATGGACGCGTCCGGTGGGGTGCGAGCGTGCGAGTCCGCGACGACGCGGGCCGGGTGAGGGTCTCGTCCCATCGCCTCACGCTCCGCGACGAGGTCCCGGTCGTCGAGCGTCAGCGAGGGGTCGTCCGCGAGGACGGTACCGACACCGACCATCACGGCGTCCGACTCGGCGCGGAGGCGGTCGACTCGCTCGAAGTCCTCGGGTCCGGAGATGCGTATCTGTCGGCGCTCGCGCGTGGAGAGTTTCCCGTCCGCCGACATCGCGGCGTTCACGACGACGTACATGGCCCGGCGTTCGGTGTGGCGGAGGAAAGCGTTTGCGCCGTCGCGGACCGAGTGCGAACTTGTATACCAAGCCGTAGAACGATTGTGTTGGTCGACGAATCGGGACGTGGATTGCTCCGAAAGTACACGGCCATGGGGGGAGAGCGTCACCCGGAGCAATCCCGGACGGGCCGCCCCAGGTGAGTGGGGTACCGGCCCGTCTGTCTTCACGTTCGGGCGTCGAGGTTCGGCGCGGGTACGTAGACGTCGTCGGCCATCCCGGACTCGGCGACGGGGAATTCGTCTTCTTCGAGGCGCTCGGGGGTCTCCGGTGCGTCGGGGAGACCGCCCGGTGGTGCGAACTCGCCCAGCGGGTCCTCGGGCGTACAGCCGTGGCGCTCGTAGAAGTCGGCGTAGCGCTCCCAGTGCTCGTCGAGTTCCTCGGGCGGGACCTCCAGGTACTCGGCCCACCCGTGGTTGTAGAAGTCGTGGTCGCCCTGGATGTGGGTGATTTCGCGGGCCTCGGCCTCGGGGAACCCCTCGTCGAGGGCCTGCTCGTACACGTCGATGGAGGCGTCGAAGAGGGCGTCAAGGTGCTCCTTCCGCGCCTCGGCGTCGCGTTCGGCCTGGTCGAGGAAGAAGTCGGTGTGGAGACTCACGAGCCACCGCCGGACGAGCGGTTCGGCGGGTGTGTCGAGGAGGACCTGTGCGACGTAGTTACGCCAGGTCTGGTAGATCTTCATGGGTGGGTGTTCGGCCGCGAGTGTGTCGTGTTTTCGGGCCGGCAGGCAACCCGGCGGTCAGGCGACCACGGACTTGACGTGCTCGCGGCCGTCGCCGTAGACGAGCCAATACGGCAGCACGTAGCAGACGGCCAAGAGTGCGAGTGCGAGGACGAGTGCAACGGCGTCGCCGACCAAGGTGGGCAACGCGGTGGGTAGTCCACCGACGCCACGGACGACGGCGACAAGGCCGACGGACATCACGGTCGAGAGGAGTTGGCTCAGGCCAACGACGGCGAGGGTGTAGACTGCGAGTCGCCGTACCGACGCTCCGCGTGACTCGAACAGCGCGGTGACGACGGCTCCGACGAGACCCGCGACGACGAACTGTGCCAGGAATGCCATCGGGTCCGGCGGGAAGAACCCGAGGGCGAACACACCGAAGACGAACGGAGCGACCAGCGCCGAGAGACAGAACCAGACGACAAGCAGTCTCCCTGCCTCCCACAGCGGACCGGGAATCCGGTCGCGCATCGACTCAGACATCCGATTCCGGGGCCTGACCTGGTCTCAACCCGGGACCGACCTCGTCGCGGACGACGAAGTAGAGCACCCACACGACGACGCCGCCGAAGAACGCGCCGGCGGCCCACGCGAGGGCGTGCGAACTGCCTCGGCGGTTGGCGTCGCGGTAGGTGAGGAACGCGGCGACCAGCGGGACGACGGCGAACAGGCCGAAGACGAACAGGACGACGAGCAACTCGGCGCCGCCGGGGAATCCGGCCTGGAGTGGGTGGAGGGCCATGACGAAGGTGTCGGACGAACGACGCTTGAAGTTTCGGGTGGGGGCGCACGAGCACATATTTGTCTCACGCTCGCGCGCCCGCGAGGAACCCTTTTTACCCCGGAACCCCGAGTAGGGAGTGAATGAACATCGACGACCATGCCGAGGAACTCGCCTCCGACCTCGGTGTCGACAAAGAGGAGGTCAAAGCAGACCTGCAGAACCTCGTGGAGTACAGCGTCCCGGTGGACGAGGCCAAACAGAGCGTCCGCCGGAAGTACGGCGGCGACTCCGGCGGCGGTTCGTCCGGTCCGACGTCGGCCGACATCGCCGACGTCACGCCCGAGAGCGGCAACGTCACCGTCACGGCCGTCGTCCTGACGGTCGGCGAGCGCTCCATCTTCTACAACGGTTCGGAGCACGTCATCCACGAGGGCGAACTCGCCGACGAGACCGGCAAGATCTCCTACACCGCGTGGGAGGACTTCGGCCTCGAAGCCGGCGACGTCGTAACCATCGGCAACGCCTCCGTCCGCGAGTACGAGGGCGAGCCCGAACTCAACTTCGGCGAGTCCTCAACCGTCCAACCCGCCGACGAGGACCTCTCGGTTCCCTACGAGGTCGGCGGCGACCGCGACCTCACCGACCTTGAACCCGGCGACCGCGGCCGCAACGTCGAGGCGAAGGTCGTCGAAGTCGAAGAGCGCACCATCGACGGCCGCCACGGCGAGACGCAGATCCTCTCCGGTGTCCTCGCGGACGAGACGGCGCGCCTCCCCTTCACCGACTGGGACCCGCACGCCGAACTCGCCGAGGGCGCCTCGGTCCGACTGGAGGACGTCTACGTCCGCCAGTTCCGTGGCGTCCCCTCTGTGAACGTCTCGGAGTTCTCGACAGTCGACCTGCTCGACCGCGAGGTCGAGACGAGCGGCCCGCAACGCATGAACGTCGTCGAAGCCGTCGACCGCGGCGGCGCCTACGACGTGGAAGTCGTCGGCAACGTCATCGAGGTCCGCGACGGCTCCGGTCTCATCGAGCGCTGTCCCGAGTGCGGACGCGTCATCCAGAAGGGCCAATGTCGCACCCACGGTGAGGTCGACGGCGAGGACGACCTCCGCGTGAAGGCCATCGTCGACGACGGGACCGCGACGGTGACGGCCATCCTCGACCGCGAGACGACCGAGACCGTCTACGGCGGCACGCTCGAAGACGCCCTCGAACAGGCCCGTGCGGCCATGGACACGGAGGTCGTCGCTGACACCATCCGCGACCGTATCGTCGGCCACGAGTACCGCGTCCGGGGCCACCTGAGCGTCGACGACTATGGCGCGAACCTCGAAGCGACCGACTTCCGGCCGACCAGTGACGACCCGGCCGCGCGTGCCGAGGCCTTCCTCGAGGAGGTGGAAGCATGAGTGGGAGCGAGAGCGAGTCCGACGACGCTGTCGGCCGCCGCGAGGTCGCCTGGCGCGTCTTCGCCGCCGAGTTCGACGACGCCGACTTCAGCTACGCCGAGAGCGACGAAGAGCGCGCGCCGAACTACGTCGTCACGCCGACCGGCGCACGCGTCAACCGCATGTTCGTGGTCGGCGTCCTCACCGAGGTCGAGCAGGTCAGCGACGACGTCCTCCGCGCACGCATCGTCGACCCGACGGGCGCGTTCGTCGTCTACGCCGGGCAGTACCAGCCCGATGCACTCGCCTTCCTCGAATCCGCCGACGTGCCCGCGTTCGTCGCCGTGACGGGGAAAGCCCGCACCTTCCAGCCAGAGGACTCGGACCTCGTCTACACGTCCGTCCGGCCGGAGTCCATCAACGCGGTCGACGCCGAGACGCGCGACCGCTGGACCGTCCGTACGGCCGAGCAGACGGTCGAACGAGTCGGAACGATGGCCGACGCACTCGACAGCGAGGAACGCGGTGAGACGCTGCGTGACGCGCTGGTCGCGGCGGGCGTCCGTCCCGACCTAGCCGCTGGGGTTCCCCTCGCCATCGACCACTACGGGACGACCGAGACGTACCTCGAAGCGGTCCGCGACCTCTCGGTCGAGGCCGCCGAGGTCGTCGCCGGCGAACGCGACGAAGTCTCCGGCCTCGACGTCACGCCCGCGGAGGGCGGTCCCGTCGACGCCGACCTCGGTGCGAACCTGGACTTCGGTGCCGCGGCCGAACCTGAGACATCGGAACCGGAGCCGGAACCCGAGGAAGTGACTGCCGAAGCGACCGGCGAGGTGAGCGCCGAAACCGACGAGACCGAGGCCGCGAGCACGACGGACACGTCGGCGTCGGCGACGGAGCCCTCCGAAGTCGAGGCAGAGACCGAAGCCGAGGCCGAGGCCGAACCCGAAACCGAGACGGAGGCTCCCGAGGAGTCGGCGGCGTCCGTCGAGACGGAGACGGAGTTCGAGTTCGAGACCGAGTCGGAGGAAGCCGAAGCCGAGGGCAAGTCCGAGGCCGAGACCGAGGCTGAATCCGAACCCACCGAGACTGCCGAAGCCGTCGAATCCACCGAGTCCGCGGAGACCACCGAATCCGCCGAGTCAGCCGAGTCCGGAACGCTCGGTGACTTCGAGCCGTCGACCGATTCGACGGAGTCCGCCGAGAGCGAGGCTGGCGTCGAGGCCGAGGCCACCGACGAGATGTACGAACTGAGCGAGGAGGAGCGCCAGGAAGTCGAAGAGGAGTTCGACGTCGGCTTCTCCTCCGGGAACGAGGTCCCCGACGCCGGCGAGACCGACATCGAACCGGAGGCGGCACCCGAGGCCGGGGCCGAGGCCGAGAGCGAGACCGAACCGGACGTCGAGGACTCCGAGGAGACGGTCGAGGAGACGACCGCGGCCTTCGAGGAAGAGGTCGAGTCGGAACCGACGACCGAGGAGAGCGAGGCGACCGCGGCCGCCGGACTCGACAACCTCGAAGACACCGTCATCGACGTCATGGAGGAACTCGACGAGGGTGACGGGGCGGACCACGACGACCTCGTCGCGACAATCGTCGAGCGCTACGACGTCTCGCAGGACGAAGTCGCCGACGCCATCCAGTCCGCGCTGATGAGCGGTCGCTGCTACGAGTCCGGCGAGGACAACCTCAAAGCAATCTGATGGCGCGGACGCGGGTCGAACCGGTTCCGAACGAACCCGCGGCGGTGGCGTCGCTCGGCGACGAGGACGCCCTCGTCGTTGCGGACTACCACGCCGGCATCGAAGAGGCGCTCCGCAGCGACGGGCTCGAAGTCGGCTCACAGGCCGACACACGTCGCGAGCAGTTGCTCTCGCTCGTCGCGGAGACCGACGCCGACCGTGTCGTCTTCCTCGGCGACCTCGGCCACCAGTTCGGCGCGCCCGAGGGGCCAGAACGCGAGGAACTCGACGCGCTCGTTGCGGAACTCCCGGTGCCCGCGACGCTCGTCAAGGGCAACCACGACGGCGAACTCGACTCCTACTTCGCCGACGTGATCCCCACCGAGGGCGCGGTTCGCGGCGGTGTGGGGCTCCTCCACGGACACACGTGGCCCGCACCCGAGGTGCTTGACGCCGACGTCGTCTGCGTCGGGCACGAACACCCGGCCGTCCGTCTCGAAGACGAGGTCGGCGGCGCACGCGTCGAGCGAGCGTGGCTCCGCGGACCGCTGGCCACTGACCCCTTCCAGGACCACTACGGCGAACACGTCGAGGCCGACGCCGAGCTCGTCGTCTGTCCCGCGTTCAACGACCTCTGCGGCGGGAGTTGGGTCAATGTCGAGGGCCAGGGGTTCCTCTCGCCCTTCCTCCCGGAAGCGATTCCCGGCGCCGACGCGTACCTCCTCGACGGGACGCGACTCGGTCCGTACCGGCGCGTCTAGGCGCGCGGTCCACGCCATATCTCAGTTGTTCGGCCGATATCTCGACAACGCCGGCCATATCTCAGATATGGGCCGAATATCCGGCTTCTGTGGCGCATATATGCGTTGTGCGGTCCATATCTCAGAAACGTCCGCGGGCACGTCCCACGGCGACGCGGAACGCTTACGTCCCGGCGCACGACTCTCCTGGTAGCACATGCCACACCTCCAGTTCGAGACGACGGTCGACCTGGACGACGACGAGACCGCGCCGTTCACCGACTGGGTGACCGAGTTGTACGCCCACGTGATGGACACCGGGACGGACCACGTCGCCGTCACCGTCCGCAACCACCCCGCGGCCGCCCTCTCACTCGGGCGGGCCGGACCGGACGAACCGGTGGCCGTCGTGAACGCCGACGTCCGCGCGGGGCGCAGCGCCGACCAGCGCCGCGAACTCGCCGAGTCGCTGGTGGGCGAACTCGACGCGCGCTTCGGTGTCCCGACCGCGAACTGCTACGTCGTCTACACCGAACACCCGGGCGAGGACTTCCACCTCGCCGAGGGACCGCTCGCGTCCTGGGACCACGATGAGGACGATCCGACCGAGTGAGCGTCGGCAAGATCGGGTGTCCGGACAGCAGACAGACTCAATCAACACCACCGATAGGTTGAAATAATTACATCGACGATATGTGTCGGGGACCGTCAGGGTCCCCTCCCCTCTCCCCCCACGGAAGTCGGGCGTTCCCGACTTCCGTCTCAGACGTGTTCTTTCGGGAGCAGTGCCTCGAACTCCTGGTTGGCGAGCCACTCACAGAGCTGTTCGAGTTGGTCGCTCGCGGCGTCGAACAACTGTTCGCCCTTCTCGGCGGTCGCGTCCGTCTGGTCGCCGAGGACGCCGTTGTCGGTGTTGTCGATGGCGTCGTAGAACGTCCGGGAGCCGTGGCGGACGTTGCCCGTCGCCGCGACGCTCGGGACGCCGCCCTCCTTCGCGTCGTCGAGGCGGTCCTCGTGGACGAGTTCCTCGTGGAGGTACTGGATCATCGCCGTCTCCTTCGGGCCGCCGTGGGGACCGTTCTGCTCGAAGAGGTCGTCGACGAGGTCCGGGATGGCGTCGTCCCACATCCACTCGACGGCGTACGCGTCGCCGGCGTCGCGGAGGCGACGGCCGACCTCCCGGAGGTGCTGGACGTTGCCGCCGTGGGCGTTGACGAAGACGATGCGGTCGATGCCGTGGTAGGTGAGGTTGCGCGCGAGCGACTCGACGTAGTCGCGGAACACCGGTGCGTCGACCCACATCGTCCCCCAGAACTGGCGGTGGTGAGGGCTGACGCCGATATTTACTGTTGGCGTGCAGAGGTAGCCCGTCCGGTCGGCGACCTCGCGGGCGAACGCCTCGGCGATGAGGTGGTCGGTCCCCTCGGGGAGGTGGGGTCCGTGTTGCTCGGTCGACCCCAGCGGGACGAGGGCAAGCGACTCCTCCTCGAAGTACGTCTCCAGGTCCGGCCAGGCTTCGTCGGCGAGGTACATGTCCGGACCCTCGGCGGCCGACCACAGAAACGTTCGGGTGGCGGAGTCGTGGCACCCTCCCACACGCTGTGCGCCCGCCCATTTAACATAGAATGGTCTTAATTACAATTAGATGCCACACGATAAGAAATTCAACCCGGACTGGCACGTCGCCGAGACCTACTTCGACGCCGACCTCCACGGCGTCGCACAGACGTCCGACGGTCCCTACGCCGTCGGTGCGAGCGGCGTCATCGTCACCGAGACCGAGTACGGCTGGGTCCCGGTCGTCGAGGCCGGTCCTGCCTCCAAGAACAGCACGCTCAAGACCGTCGCCGCGACGGACGGCGGCGCGCGCATCTGGTTCGCCGGCGCCTCCGGCGCGCTCGGGATGTACGACGTCGAGGCGAAACAGCTCTACAACTACTCCTACACAGGCGACGTCACGGATTCCTGGCAGTCCATCGCCGTGACCGGGAAGGCCGGGAAGGAGAAGGTACTCGTCGCCAACGGCTCGGGTGCCGTCCTCCCGTTCACCGTCGACAAGACGGACGTCTCGTGGGGTGAGCCCACGAAACCCGGCGGTGGCTCGACCATCTCCACGCTCGGTGTGACCCCGAAGGGAGTCGCCTACGCGGCCGACACCTCCGGGAACGTCTACCGCGCCACCGACGAGAAGAGCTGGGAGAAGATCGGTATCCCGGACGCACAGGTCGGCTTCAACGACATCTACGCCGGGAAGAAGGGGCGTGTCTTCGTCGCGGCGGACAGCGGACTCCTCTACCGGTTCGACGACACGAAGGACAAGTGGACGCCCATCGAGGTCGCCGAGACCCCGCTTCGCGCCGTCGACGCGCACCCCGAATCGGGTCACGTCACCGTCCTCGCCGACGACAACACCTTCTACTGGCGGACCCTCGGCGGCGAGGCCCGCTGGCAGAAACAGGAGGCCCCCATCGGGAAGGACCTCCTCGACATCGCGATGGGCTACCCGGACGTCGCCGTCGGCAAGGCCGGCGCCGTCATCGTCCGTCCGCCCGCCGAGAAGCCGAAGAAGGAGAAGAAAAAGAAGCAGAAGGGCAAGCACAAACACGAAGAGCCGAAGCCCGAACCGCACCCGGACCCCTGTCCCATCATCCTCGAAGAGCTTCTCACCCGTATCGAGAGCGAGAAGCTCCTCGAACTGCTGAAGGCGAAGGGCTGCTACACGGGCATCGTCGAGACGCTCACCGAGCAGCGGACCGAGAAGAAGGAGATAATCAAACTCCTCGAAGAGGCCGACATCGTCTCGCTGCTCGCCGAGCGCCTCGTCGCTCGTGAGGGCGAGGACATCTTCCGCGAGCAGGACGTCGTCGAAGACGTGGCGGAAGCGGAAGCAGAACCCGAAGCGCGTCTCCGCGAGCAACTCTGCGGGAAGGAGACGGCCGAGACCGCCGAGACGCTCGACCTCGAAGCGCTCCTCCGCGAGCGCGGCGGCGAGGTCGAGACCACCGAGACGGCCGACATCGAGACGGTCCTCCTCGAACGCCTCGGCGAGACGGAGACGAAAACGAAGACCGAGGAAGCCGACGTCGACGTTCTCCGTCGACTCCTCGAGAACTAGGCGACTCCGACGTTCAGTCCGCTCTTTTTCTTCGACGCTCCCCTGGAGAGCCACGGCTGTCGGCGTACCAGAGGGGTTTTGTAGCGTGGGCGAGAAGAGAGACGTAGACGGCACGGTCGGGCAGACGCCTTTCAGCCCACGTGGTTTCCACGTGTGGTCATCGCTGTCCGACCTACCCCGTCTCTCTAACAACGACGAGCGGCCGCGCTCGCGTTCGCGATATCTGACGACGTGACCAAAAACGAGCAGTGAAACGAGTAGCGAGTCGTCGGTAGTCGGGACGCGCTACGGCCGGTCGGTCGACGCGCGAGAGACGGGGTCGCCTCTCAGACGTCTTCTGGAGCGTCGTCTTCGGCGTCGTCGAGGAGGACGGCGTAGCGCTCGCCGGCGTCGTCGACGACGAGCGTCACGTACTCGTCGAAGCGCTCGACGTCCACGTACGGGACGACGGCGTAGTCGTCGTAGTCGGGGAAGTAGTCGAGTGCGGACCACTCGCGTTCGGGACCACGCTCCGGGTCGACGAGGACGGCGTACACGTCGCCGTTCTGCGTGACGAGTGCGACACACTCCTCGAAGGACTCGACGTCGTCGTAGGGTTCGACGACGAACTCGTCGCGCTCGTCGCGGAAGTGCGACACCGGGTCCGAGTGCTGCTCGGGGTCGGCCGGCGTCGCGAGTTCGACCGCGTGGCGCTCGCCGGCGTCGTCGACGAGTACGGTGACGCAGTCGACGAGGTCCGCCACGTCCTCGTAGTCGACGACCTCGAAGAGTTCGTGCTCCTCGAAGTAGTCGATCGGGTCCTGGTTGCTCGTGGCGTGTTCGGTGTCGCGGGACTCCCACAGTCCGCTGTGTACGTCCTCGTCACCCCAGAGGTCCTCCGACGTCTGCGTCCCGGAGCGCGTCTCCGTCGGCCGACCGGACTGCTTCGACGTGGACTGGTCGGACTGCTCCGCAGACTTGCTCCCGGAGGCCGATTCGTCGGGTTGCTTCTCGGAGGTCGTCCCGCCCGTCGACCCGTCAGTGTTCTCCTGCGGCGTCGTCTCGTCGGATTGCTCCTCGGCCGTCGGGTTCCCCTCCGACGCCGATTTACCAGACTGTTTCTCGGAAGCCGACTTCTCCTTCGACGCCGATTTATCAGAGTGCTTCTCCGAGGACGTCTCGTCTTTCGACGTAGACTGCCCAGTCTGTTTCTCGGGAGTCGATTTCTCCTTCGACGCCGATTGGTCGGATTGGTTCTTCGACGTCGAGTCGTCCTTCGTCGCCGACCGGTCAGAGTGCTTCTCGGAAGCCGTTTCTTCCGTCGACTGGCCGGACTGTTTCTTCGACTTCGACTGACCAGATTGTTCTCCCTGTCCCGACGACTGTGAACTCGAGGCGTCGCTCGGCGGCGACGGTTGTGCCTTCGACGGGCCGGTCGACTCGGCGGGTTCCCAGACGCCGCGTTCGTCGGCGTCCTCGCGCGCTTCGGCGTCGGCGGCGTCCGATTCGGTCGGCGTCGACGAACCCGATTCCGCCCCCGAGGTCGCCCGGCCGGGGACCTGCTGGGAGATGTACGACCCACCGACGGCGACGACGAGTTCCCCGTCGGCTTCGAGGTCGCGGACCGTCCCACTCGTCGGCGTGTGAGACACTTGCCAGAACGGTTCGCCGTCCGGTTCGACGTACACGTCGCTCCCGCCACTCCCGACGACGAATCGGTCGCCGGCACGGTCGACCGAACGGAGCGGTGCGTTCGTGACGCGTCGACCCGTCCAGGTCCCGTCCTGTGGGTCGTACTGGTAGAGTCGGCCGTCGGCGGCGGCGAGGGCGACCCGTTCACCGGCGGCGGCGTGGATACCGTAGAGCGTCGTCTGCGGGTTGACTCGACCCATCCCCGTCCACCCCGACGTCCCGGTCCGGACGGCGTTGCCGCCCGTGTCGACCACGTAGCCCACGCCGTCCGGGGCGACGGCCAGGACGGCGACGGTCTCACCGGACGCCGTCGGGGACGCCGACGACTGCCAGGAGACGTCGTTCCCGGTCCCGGTGAACGCCCGGACCGTGCCGTCACCACTCGCGACGAGTCCGCGCTCGTCGCCGGCCGCTCCGGAGACGGCGACACCCTCCCACGTCGTGCCGTCGGCCGGGGTGGAGACGTCGTGTCTCGTCCCGCTCTCGACGTCGTAGGCGGCGAGCAACCCGCTCCGGTCGAGGAACCAGAGGCGCTTCCCGTCGTCAGTGACGGCCATCGAGCGGAGACCCACGTCCCGGACGGCCGGACCGTCGTCGAGGACGACGCGCCACTCGCCGTCAGTCGGCGCGACGAGGGTCCCGTCGCTCGTGGCGACGTGCGGGCCGCCGACCGTCAGCGCGACCTCGTGGTACGGTGGTTTCCCCGGAGCCTCCGCCGTCCGCCAACCCGAAGCACGGACCGATAGGAACATCTTATCACTGACTAACAGTCTGAAAATTATAAAGGGCTGGGTGGACGGTCGACCAGCGCAGGAGGGTTACGAGCTCGTCGAGTCGCCGGACGTGCTGTCGCCGGACGTGCTGTCGCCGGACGTCGAGTCACCAGAAGTGGAGTCACCGGACGTCGAGTCACCGGACGTCGAGTCACCGGACGTCGAGTCACCGGACGAGGAGCCACCCGAACTCTGGTTCTCGTCGTCGTCGGTACCGTCCCAGAGTTCACCGCGACCTTCGTAGTTGTCGCCGTCCTTGGACTTGCCGGAGTGACGGGTCTGGCCGCGTGGTCGGACCATGATGGTCCCGCCCTTCCCGACAGCGACGTCGGGGTAACCGAGAACCATGTCGTAGAGCGTGGCGCTCGTCGGCGTGTGGATCTTCTCCCAGCGCTGACCGCCCATGGTTCGCTGGTAGATGTTCCCGCCGGCGCCGAGGGCGACGATCTTGTCCTGGAAGATGTCGACGGCACGGAGCGCGCCCTTCGCGACGCCGATGGGCGTCCAGGAGTGGTAGGAGTCGTCGTAGCGGTAGAGGCGGCCGTCACCCGCCGCGACGTACACCCGACCCTGTGGGCCCGCGTAGATGTCGTAGAAGTTCACCTGGGCGTTGACGATACCGATCTGCTCCCAGCCTTCTTCCTTCGTGGTCCTGAAGGCGGCACCGGACGTGTTGACCGCGTAGCCGATGCCGTCGGGACCGGCCGCGAGCGCCGAGATGTTCGCGCCGGAGCCACTGTACTTCCCACCGCCGGGCTTGCGGGCGACGCCCCAGTCGACGTCGAAGCCGTCGATGGCGAACGGCATGACTTCACCGGAGCCGTTGGCGGCCAGGGCCTTCTCGGACCCGGCCTTGCCGGAGACAGCGATACCCTCCCACGTCGAGGTCATCTCCTTGGGGAAGGAGTAGTCGTACTTGCGCCGCTCTTTCACGTCGTAACAACCCAGGGCACCGGAGGAACCGAGGAACCAGAGGCGCGCCCCGTCGTCGGTGACGTCCATCGCCTTCAGTCGGTTGTTGCGGGTCGCGGGACCGTCGTCGAAGACGACGTTCCACTGGTCGTCCTGGTCACGGTTCGCGATCATCGTCCCGTCGCTCGCGATGGCGTAGGGACCTTCCTTCGTCTGCGCGACGTCGTAGATCGTGTCGCTGATAGGGACCTCCTCGACGACTCTCCACTCGGGCTGGTCGGAATCGGAGCCTAGTTGCCACATTGCATTCATTGATAATCTGTCTGTAAATATAAAGTAGCCGGCCGACCCGGGAACCCACGGGAGCCGTCGAGACGCGGGACGAGCGACGTCAGTTCCCGGAGTTCTGGTCGTCGTCGGCGCCGTCCCAGAACTCGCCGCGGTTCTCGTAGTTGTCGCCGTCCGCGCTCTTCCCGGACTGACGCGTGTGTCCGCGCGGGCGCTTGATGACCGTCCCACCCTCACCGACGGCGACGTCGGGGTAGCCGAGGCTCAGGTCGTAGAGGTCCTTCGACGTCGGGGAGTGGATCTTCTCCCAGCGCTCGCCACCCATCCGCCGCTGGTAGATGGTGCCGCTCGCCCCGAGGACGACGAGTTGTTCCTGGAAGAGGTCGACGGCGCGGAGCGTCTCCTTCGCGACGCCGATGGGCGTCCACGAGCGGTAAGAGTCGTCGTAGCGGTAGAGGCGGCCGTCGCCCGCCGCGACGTACACCCGACCGTTCGGTCCGGCGAAGATGTCGTAGAACCCGACCTGGGCGTTGACGATACCGATGTCCTCCCACCCCTCCTCTTTCGTCGTCTTGAACGCGTTGCCGGAGGTGTCGACCGCGTAGCCCGTGCCGTCCGGACCGGCCGCGAGCGCCGCGATGGTCGACCCCTTCTTCGCGGGCTTGCTCACCGGCGCCCAGTCGACGTCGAAGCCGTCGACCGTGAAGGGGAGGACTTCACCGGAGCCGTTGGCGACGAGCGCCTTCTCCGAACCGGCCTCGCCGGAGACGGTCAGCCCCTCCCAGGAGGAGGTCATCTCCTTCGGGTAGGAGTAGTCGTACTTCCGACGCTCCTCGACGTCGTAGGCGGCGAGTGCGCCGGAGGACCCGGCGATCCAGACGCGTTTCCCGTCGTCGGTCACGTCGATAGCCTTGAGACGGCTGTCGCGGGTCGCGGGACCGTCGTCGAAAACGACCTCCCACCCCTCGTCACCGTCACGGTTCGCGATGAGGACACCGCCGCCGCTGACTGCGTACGGGCCCTCGGACGTCTGGGCGACGCCGTAGATGGTGGACGTTACGGGTACTTCTTCGACGACGCGCCACTCCGGCCTGTCGGCTTCGGGGCCAGTCTGCCACATTACACCACAAAATAAATAGTTGGAATAAATAAAGGAGCGGGTCGACGCGGACCGCCGCTGGTCCTCAGTTCGACGAACTCGACGTCGAGTCGCCGGAGGTGGAGTCCCCAGAGGTGGAGTCGCCGGACGAGGAACCGGAGTTCTTGTCGTCGTTGGCGCCGTCCCAGAGTTCACCGCGGTTCTCGTAGTTGTCGCCGTCCTTGGACGTCCCGGAGTAGCGGGTGTGCCCGCGCGGCCGCTGGATGATGGTCCCGGCGGAACCGACCGCCGCGTCAGGGTAACCCAGCGCGAGGTCGTTGAGGTCCTTCGTAGTCGGCGAGTGGGTCTTGTGCCAGCGCTTGCCGTTCATCTCGCGCTCGTAGATGATGCCGCCGCCGCCGAGCACGGTTATGTGCCCCTGGAAGATGTCGATGGCGTACAGCGGGTTGTTCGCGACGCCGATGGGGGTCCAGGAATGGTAGGAGTCGTCGTAGCGGTAGATGCGCCCGTCGCCCGCCGCGACGTACACCCGACCCTGCGGCCCGGCGTAGATGTCGTGGAACGCGACCTGCGCGTTGACGATACCGATGTCCTCCCAGCCCTCGGGCGTCGTCTTGAACGCGTTGCCGGAGGTGTCGACCGCGTAGCCCGTGCCGTCCGGACCGGCCGCGAGCGCCGCGATGCTGGCGGCCTTCCCGCCGACGGGCTTGGTCGCCGTCTCCCAGTCGACGTCGAAACCGTCGATACGGAAGGGCAGCACCTCGCCGGAACCGTTGGCGACGAGTCCGCGCTCCTTGCCAGCCTCGCCGGTGATGGCGATGCCCTCCCAGGTGGAGGTCATCTCCTTCGGGTAGGAGTAGTCGTACTTCCGGCGGTCCTCGACGTCGTAGCAGCCGAGCGACCCAGAGGAACCGGCCATCCAGATGCGCTTGCCGTCGTCGGTCACGTCGACGGCCGTCAGGCGACTGTCGTCGGTCGCCGGTCCGTCGTCGAGGACGACCATCCAGTCGTTCTCGGGATCCCGGTTGGCGATGAGCGTCCCGCCGGACCCGATGGCGAACGGCCCCGCCACCGTCTGCACCAGCCCGTAGAGGTCCTTGTCAGTCGGTACTTCCTCGACGACCCGCCACTCTGGCTCCTGCTTCTTCGAGCTCCAAACCATTACATTCACTACTAGAACTCTCAGAAATAAAAAGGGTGTGCCGCACGGGGACCGATTCGTGTGGGACAGTTCGGCAATCGACAACGGGCTTAACCGGATTCCTCCCGTACACGGTTTCGATGACTGACGCAGCGCAGGCGGACGCGTTCGGCCGCCTCGGGCCCGCCGTGCGGGCGGCCCTCTCCGAGCGTGGGTTCGAGACCCCCACCGAGCCACAGCGCCGCGCCATCCCGCCGCTCGTCACCGGACGCGACGCCCTCGTGATCGCCCCCACGGGGACGGGCAAGACCGAGACCGCGATGCTGCCCGTCCTCGACGCGATCAGCGAGCGCGAGGACACTTTCGGCATCTCGGCGCTCTACATCACGCCGCTGCGCGCCCTCAACCGCGACATGCGCGAGCGCCTCGACTGGTGGGGCGAGGTCCTAGACATCGACGTGGACGTCCGTCACGGCGACACCACGGACTACCAGCGACAGAAGCAGGCGAACGACCCACCGGACGTCCTCGTCACCACGCCCGAGACGCTCCAGGCGATGCTGACGGGCGAGAAACTACGGACCGCGCTGAGCGACGTCGAGCACGTCGTCGTCGACGAGGTCCACGAACTCGCCGGCGCGAAACGCGGCGCCCAACTCACCATCGGGCTCGAACGCCTGCGCGAACTCGCGGGGTCGTTCCAGCGCATCGGCCTCTCCGCGACGGTCGGCGACCCCGAGGCGGTCGGTGGGTTCCTCACCGGTGGCCGCGACTGCACGATCGTCGAGGTCGACGTCACGAGCAAGGTCGACTTCACCGTCCGCGAACCCGAAGTGACCGAGGAGGACGAGCAACTGGCGAACGAACTGATGACGCGCCCGGACATCGCGAGTCACATCCGCGTCATCGACGACATCGTCGCCGAACACGACTCGACGCTCGTCTTCGTCAACACCCGGCAGACCGCCGAAGCCCTCGGCTCGCGGTTCAAGGAACTCGGGACGAACATCGGCGTCCACCACGGGTCGCTCGCGAAGGAGACCCGCATCGAGGTCGAAGAGCAGTTCAAGGCCGGGGAGTTGGACGCCCTGCTCTGTACTTCCTCGATGGAACTCGGTATCGACGTCGGCCGCATCGACCACGTCGTCCAGTACGCAAGTCCGCGCGAGGTGTCACGCCTCCTCCAGCGCGTCGGCCGCGCGGGCCACCGCCGCGACGAGGTCTCGGAGGGGACCATCCTCACGAGCCACCCCGACGACACCTTCGAGTCGCTGGCCATCGCCCGCCGCGCCGCCGCCGGCGACGTCGAGACCATGCGCATCCACCACGGCAGTCTCGACACCGTCGCGAACCAGGTGGTGGGTCTCGTCATGGACTTCGGCGACGTCTCCGCACGGCGAGCCTACGACATCGTCACGCGCGCCTACCCCTTCCGCGACCTCGACGAGGAGACCTTCAGACAAATCCTCCGCGAACTCGACGCCAACCACGTCCTCTGGCTGGACGAGGAGGCCGACGAGATCCAGAAGTCCGGGGGGAGTTGGCAGTACTTCTACGCCAACCTCTCGATGATCCCCGACGAGGAGTCCTACGAGGTGTACGACGTCTCGACGCAGAGCCAGATCGGGACACTCGACGAACGCTTCGTCGTCAACTTCGTCGAACCCGGGGAGACGTTCATCCAGCGCGGCGAGATGTGGCGCATCAACAACGTCGAGGACGAGGAGTCGCGGGTGAACGTCAGCCCCATCGAGGACCCCGCCGGCGAGGTACCGTCGTGGTCGGGCAAGGAGATTCCCGTCCCCTACGACGTCGCCCAGGAGGTGGCGGAGATGCGCGCCGTCGCCGGCCCGCAGTTCGAGCGCGACGCACCCCGCGACTCGGTGGCGACGGAGTTCACGACCCGCTACCCCACGGACCAGAACACCTCCGCCTCCGCGCTCGAACAGGTCGAACGCCACGCCGACGCCGACGCTCCAGTCCCGACGCAGGACCGTCTCGTGATAGAGGAAGAGGGTCGCGTCATCGTCGTCGACGCCGCGTACGGACACAAGACGAACGAGACGCTCGGCCGCCTCCTCTCCGCGCTGCTCGGCCAGCGCACCGGTTCGTCGGTCGGCCTCGACGTCGACCCCTACCGCATCGAACTGGAGATTCCGCGCGGGATTCGCGCGGGCGACGTCGTAGAGATCCTGGAGGAGACCGACCCGGACCACGTCGAACCCCTCCTCGAACTCTCGTTGAAGAACTCGGACGCGCTGAAGTTCACCCTCTCACAGGTCGCCGCGAAGTTCGGCGCGCTCAAGCGCTGGAAGTCCCGCGGTGGCCAGGGCACCGGTCTCTCGCGACTCCTCTCCGCGCTCGAAGGGACGCCGGTCTACGACGAGGCGGTACGAGAGGTGTTCCACGAGGACCTCGACGTTGAGCGCACGCGCGAGGTGCTCCGGCGCATCCAGTCGGGGGAAATCGACCTCGTGAAACACGGGTCACGGACGCCCATCGGCGCGGACGGCCGTTCCTCGGGCCGGGAGATGCTCACCCCCGAGAACGCCGACGCGAGCGTCGTCCAGGCCGTGAAAGACCGTATTCAGGACGACCGCGTTCGCCTCGTCTGTCTCCACTGTGGCGACTGGGACCAGGAGACGAAAGTCCGGCGCGTCCGCGACCAGCCCCAGTGCCCCCACTGCGAGAGCACCCGCGTCGCCACCCTCTCACCGTGGGCCGACGACGCCGTGAAGGCGCTCAACCTCGACCCCGAGGAGCGCGACGAGGAACAGGAGAAGCGCGTCGAGCGCACCTTCCGCAACGCGAGTATCGTCCAGACCCACGGGAAGAAGGCCGTCGTCGCGCTCTCCGCCCGCGGCGTCGGCCCACAGAACGCCGCCCGCGTCATCAACAACCACCGCGAGGACGAGGCGGACTTCTACCGCGACCTGCTGGAGAAAGAACGCGAGTACGCCCGGACGAAGGCGTTCTGGTAGTACCTTTTGCTGCGTTCGGCCGCCCGCGAGCGGCCTCACTCGCAAAAGCTACGCTAAAACCGCGCTACTCCTTCCACTCGCTCCGCTCGCTTCAGTCCGTGGCGCGTCCGCTCGTCACACTCGCGGTGGTTCTCCCGTGCCGAGAAACAGTTGAACAGTTCGTGAATCGTTCAACTGTTTCGAGGCGTCGATACGCCCGAAGGAGACGGTCTACACACCGAGCACTTCTCCCCACGCGAACGTTCAAGTACGAGAGCGCGACCACTATGCGGGGTGACCTGAGGAGGGCCACGGAGGTGGACTCGGTGAGCGCGGCGTCGCACTCTGTGATGGTCGAATCGACGCCGCCTGTTCGCCACATCCACCGACGAGTGTATCTTCGGCGATTCCGTACCGGGCGTGATGACCGAGGAAACAGGGGACCTCTATCTCGTCTGGCCGCGGGGACTGCGACCGCCGGAGGTGTCGATGCCTGCGGGGTACGCGCTCCGAACGGCGCAGATCGGGTCGGGCGACCGTGATCGGCTGCGCGAACTCCTCGCCGCCGGCGGTCGACACCTCGACGCGGTCGAGGAGCGTCAGCTCTTCGACAAAATTCTCCCGAACGGACTGTTCTTCGTCGTCGACGAGCATCGCGAGGCGCGCCGCGCCGGCATCGGAGACGCGGTCGGTACCTGCGCCGCACTCCACGACCCACAGGGAGACGGCCACTACTTCCCGTTCGGCGGCGAACTCGGCGTGCTCGTCGTCCAGAAGGAACACCGCCGACGGGGACTCGGCCACGCGCTCGCCGCGGCGTGCGTCAGGCGCTTCCGCGACGCCGGCTACCGGAGTATCCGCGCCGGCGTCGACCTCGACGCACTCCCGGCTGCCCACCTCCTCCTGAACCTCGGGTTCCGGCCGTTCGCCGCCGACGAGACGACGGTCGGACGCTGGCGTCGCGTGTACGACCGCCTCGGACTCGTTTTCGACCGCGAGCAGTGCGTCGACGCCGGGTCGTACCACACCCGCTCGCGCTGAACGAGTCGAGTCGAATCGGGCCGGAGTGCGTCAGTCCCTCTCGACGCGCTCGCGGGCCGCCGTGAAGTGCTCGGGTTCGATAGTCACGTCGGCGTCGCTCCCACCGGCCTCGACGGCTTCGCGGATAGCCCGCATCGACGCCGTTCGGACGAGCGCCTCCAGTTCCGCACCCGTGTATCCCTCGAGTTCGTCGGCCAGCGCGTCGAGGTCGACGTCGTCGGATAGCGGTTTCTCCCGCGCGTGGACTCGCAGGATCTCGCGACGCGCCTCGGCACCTGGTTCGGGGACCTCGACGTGTGCTTCGAGCCGGCCCGGCCGGAGGAGCGCGGGATCGAGTGCGTCCCGGCGGTTGGTCGCGGCCAACACGACGAGCGTCGGGTCGTCCGCGACGGCGTCGAGTTCCGTGAGGAGTTGGCTGACGACGCGCTCGGTCACCTCGTGGCCCTCGCCGCGCTGGGTAGCGACGGCGTCGATCTCGTCGAAGAACACCACGGCGGGGGCGGCCCGCCGGGCGCGCTCGAACACCTCGCGGACGGCCTTCTCCGTCTCGCCGACGTACTTGTCGACGAGTTCCGGCCCCGCCACGCGGACGAAGTTGACCCCCGCCTCGTTGGCGACGGCGCGGGCGAGCATCGTCTTGCCCGTACCGGGCGGACCGTGGAGGAGGACGCCCGTCGGCGGGTCGGTGTTCGCCGCCTCGAAGAGGTCGCCGTGGGCGAGCGGCCACTCGACCGTCTCGCGGAGCGTCGCCTTCGCCTCGTCTAAGCCTCCGACGTCGTCGAAGGACGTCTCGGGGAGCTCGGCGACGAACTCGCGCATCGCGGAGGGGTCGGTCGCAGCGAGTGCCCGGCGGAAGTCGTCCGCGCTCACCCGGTCGCGGTCGTCGCGGACCGCGCCCATCGCCGCCTCGGTGACGAGCGCACGGAGGTCCGCACCGACGAACCCGTGCGTCCGGTCGGCGAGCGCGTCGAGGTCGACGTCCGCCGCCAGCGGCATCTCGCGGGTGTGGACGTCGAGGATTTCGCGGCGGCCGCCCGCGTCAGGGACGCCGACCTCGACCTCGCGGTCGAAGCGGCCCGGCCGGCGGAGCGCGGGGTCGATGGCGTCGACGCGGTTGGTCGCGCCGATGACGACGACCTCGCCGCGTGTCTCCAGACCGTCGAGCAGCGAGAGGAGTTGGGCGACGATGCGGTTCTCCATGTCGCCGCCTTCGTCGCGCTTCCCGGCGATGGCGTCGACCTCGTCGAAGAAGACGACCGCGGGAGCGCGCTCCTGTGCTCGCTCGAACACCTCGCGGAGGCGCTTCTCGGACTCGCCCTTGTACTTCGAAGTGATCTCGGGGCCCGAGACGCTCTCGAAGTGGGCGTCGGCCTCGTTGGCGACGGCGCGGGCGATGAGCGTCTTGCCCGTGCCGGGCGGGCCGTAGAGCAAGACGCCCTTCGGCGGTTCGACGCCGAGACGCCGGAAGCGCCCCGGTTCGGCGAGCGGGAGTTCGACGAGTTCGCGGACCTGTTCGAGTTCGTCGTCGAGGCCGCCGACGTCCTCGTAGGTGAGGCCGACGCGGGCGTCCTCGGTCGTCTCGCCCTCGGTCGAATCATCGGTCTCCGCCCGTTCCTCCCGGGCGACGAGCGAGACGTCGGTGTCCTCGGTGACGACGACCGGCCCGTCGGGGGACGTCTCTCGGACACGGAGTTCACCGTCGACACCGAGCGCGTCGATTCGTACGCGCTCGTCTACGCGGAGGACACGGTCGAGGAGCGTCTGTCGGACGGCCGCCGTGTCACCCTCGTCGGCGTCGTCCGCGTGGGGTCCGTCGAGGACGACCCGCTCGGCGTCGGTGGCGTCGGCCGGCGAGACGGTCACGGTGTCGCCGACGCCTACCCCGGCGTTCGTGCGTGTCTGGCCGTCCGCGCGGAGCGACTCGGCGTCGAGCGACGGGTCGGCCGGCCACACCTTCGCGACGGTGTCGCGTTCGCCGGAGACGCGGACGGTGTCACCGCTCAACACGCCGAGGGCCGTCCGTGCCGTCTCGGGGAGGCGGACGACACCCCGCCCGGCGTCGCGGGGTTCGGCCTCGTGGACGACGAGTTCCCGTTCGGGCCTGCTGCCGTCGTCGGCGTCGGTCATCGCTTCGGTCGAGGGGTGCGAGCGCCTTACCGTTGTCCCCGACGGCGGGCGGGTTCCGGGGTAACGACTTTGTTCTCGGCCGACACAGGTGGGGTTATGGTGGAGAGTACGACCCGGGACGACATGACGTGGTACAAGTGCGAAAAGTGTGGTCTCATGTTCGACGACCGGGACGACGCGAAACAACACGAGGAGAACTGCGACTCCTCTGACCCCTCCTACCTCCAGTAGGCGGCGTCGTCCCGCTCGTCGCTACTCGTCGTCCCCGTCGGCCGCGAAGAGTTCGTAGGACCGTTCGCCCATGTCGTCCTCTTCGAAGACGAACACCCGGCCGCGCGCGACGTCGGGGTCCGCCGTGACCTCGACGGCGTACCCGTCGAGTTCGACTTCGACACCCGGGAACACCTCCGACGTCTCTCCGGGTTCGAGGACGACGCGGCCGACGCCGCTGTCCTCCAGGATTTCGTCGGCCGTCTTCCGGTCGTTGATGTAGAGGAGGACGCCCTCGGTCCCGGACTCGTCGGTCACGAGCACCTGAACGTGCTTGCCGGGCTTGGTCCGGAGCGTCCCCTCGACCTTCTGCGGGACGCCGTTGTAGAAGACCCGCCGGCCGTCGTGGTACTCGACGTAGATGCCGCCCTCGTCGAGTTCGACGGAGAGGGTCGACGGGGCGATGTCGCTGCGCGCGCTCATGGTCGACGCTTGGACGGACGCGTGGAAAAGTCCGCCGTTCGTGCCCGTCGAAATCGAACCTTCAAGAGTGAGCGTCCCCTAGTTCGGCGTAATGGGAAACGCGGATCTACGGCAACTCGCCGTCCTCGAAGACGTCGCCTTCGACGACCTCGACGGCGACGTCGTGGCGGTCGACGCGCACAACTGGCTCTATCGCTACCTCACGACGACGGCGAAGTTCACCAACGACAACGTCTACACGACCAGCGAGGGCGAGGAAGTCCACAACCTCATCGGCGTCGTCCAGGGACTCCCGAAGTTCTTCGAGAACGACCTGACGCCAATCTTCGTCTTCGACGGCGGCGTGACCGAACTCAAGGAGGCCGAAATCGAAGAGCGACGCGAGAAGCGCGAGGAGTACGAGGAACGACTCGAAGAGGCCCTCGAGGCCGGTGAGGCGGTCGAGGCCGCGAAACTCGAAGCACGCACCCAGCGGCTCACGGACGTCATCCACGAGACGACGCGCGACCTCCTCGACCTCCTCGACGTCCCGGTCGTCGAGGCGCCCGCCGAGGGCGAGGCGCAAGCGTCGCACATGGCCCGCGTCGACGACGACGTCGACTACGTCGGGAGCGAGGACTACGACACGCTCCTGCTCGGCGCGCCCTACACGCTCCGGCAACTCACCAGCAAGGGCAACCCCGAGTTGATGGACTTCGAGGCCACCCTCGAAGAGCACGACCTCACGTGGGAGCAACTCGTCGACGTCGGCATCCTCTGTGGCACCGACTACAACGACGGTCTCTCCGGTTACGGCCCGAAGACGGCGGTGAAGGCCGTCCGGGAACACGGCGACCTCTGGGGCGTGCTGGAGGCCGAAGACGCGTACATCGAGTACGCCGACCGCATCCGCGCGATGTTCCTCGACCCCGACGTCACCGACGACTACGACGTCGACCTCGACGTGAGTCCGGACCTCTCGGCGGCCGAGTCCTACGTCACCGAGGAGTGGGAGATTCCGGCCGACGAGGTCGAACGCGGCTTCCAACGCATCCGCGACGCCACCGAGCAGGCCGGCCTCGACGAGTGGATGTAGCTAGCGGAGCTGCATCCCGCCGTTCACGTTGACGATCTCGCCGTGGGTGAACTCGCTGTCGAGCAGGAAGGCGACCGTCTTCGCGATTTCTTCTGGCGAACAGGCGTACTCCGGGAGGTGTGTGTCGAGGTTCTCGTGACCGCGGAAGTCGACCCGTTCGAGGTAGTCGACGATGTCCCCGTTGAGTTCGGTGTCGACGGGGCCGGGTGCGACCGCGTTCACCTGCACGCCGTCCTCGCCGTACTCGCGGGCGAGCGCACGAGTCAGACCGTGGATACCGGCCTTGCTCGCGGCGTAACTCGCGTCGACCGTCCCGGCCGTCCCGCCGATGCTCGACAGGAAGACGACGTCGCCCGCCGATTTTTCTAGATGGGGGAGCGCCGCGCGGGTGACGTAGAACGCCCCATCGAGGTTCACGCCGAGGACCGACTGCCACTGCACGTCGTCGATGTCGGTCGCGCGGGCCGGTGAGACGACGCCCGCGTTGTTCACGACGGCGTCGAGTCCACCGAACGCGTCGACTGCCTGCGTGACGAGGTCGGCGGCCTGTCCCGAGTCGCCGACGTCCGCCTGGAGGGTGACGGTCTCGGCGCCTCGCTCCTCGACGGCCGCAGCGGTGTCGCTGGCCGCGTCCGCCGACTCGTGGTAGTTAATCGCGACGGCGTCCGCCCCCTCGGCGGCGAGATGGGTCGCGGTGGCGCGGCCGATGCCACGGCTGGCGCCGGTGACGAGGACGCGCATCTACTGCTCACCTCCGCGTTCGTCGACGAGTGCCCCGAGCACCGACTCGACGCGCGCGACCAGGGTCTCGGCGTCGTGGGCGAGGAACTTCACCATCGGTTCCTTCCCGTGACCGCCGTAGTCGACGACGGCCGCGGGGGTTCCGCCCGCCTGCTCGAAGGCGACTTCAGCGCCCCAGCCCATCGTCGACCCCTCTTCCTCCTTCACGGACGCGGGTTCCTCGCGTCGGTCGTAGGACGCCACCGGCCCGTCGAGTGCGTCGAGTGCCGCCTCGACTTCGTCGTCGTAGCGGCAGTTGACCGCGAACCGGAGCGCCGGGTCGTGCTCGCGGGCGGCGAGCAGGAAGCGCGCGACGTGACTCGACGCGCCGAAGCGGACGCCGCGGTTGGGAGCGACGCCGTCGACGGTCTTCGTGACGCGTCCCTCGACGGCGGCGGTGTCGCCCACCGACTCGGCGTAGGGTGTCGCGCCGACGACGTTCGTCCCGACTTCGGGGACGAGTCTACGGGGGTTCGCGTCCACGAGTTCGCGGACGACGTCGTGGACGGTCTCGGCGGTCGGTTCGCGGGCGGCGTCGTCGCGCAGGCCAGCGAGGTGGTGGACCGGGCTGGTACCCTGCCCGACGGCGAGCGGGTAGCGAACAGCTCGTTCGGCGAACGCGACGCTCGACTCGACGGCTCGTTCCAGCGGGCGGCCCCGTGCGAGGTGGGCCGCGACAGCGCTCGACAGCGTACACCCGGAACCGTGGGTGCTGGTCGTGTCGATTCGTTCGTGTGCGAAGTGGTGGACGCCCTCCTCGGTGACGAGCACGTCGACGATTTCGTCGTCGGCGGTATCGAGGTGCCCACCGGTCACGAGCGCCGCGTCGGCGCCCTGCTCACGGAGTTCCTCACCCGCGGTCTCGGCGTCCGCGGGTGTCTCGACGGGCCGGCCGGTCAGCACCTCGGCCTCGTCGACGTTCGGCGTGACGAGCGTCGCGTGGTCGAACAGGTCGCGGTAGGCCGCTTCGCCGGCCTCGTCCAGCAGGCGGTCGCCCGAGGTGGCGACGATGACCGGGTCGACGACGAGTGGGGCGTCGAGGGTCGCGACCTGCTCGGTCACGGTCTCGACGAGCGAGGCCGTCCCGAGCATCCCGGTCTTGGCCGCGCCGACGTCGAAGTCCGAGACGACGGCCTCGTACTGGGCGACGACCTCCTCCTCGGGGAGGTGGTGGACGGAGTCGACGCCGCGGGTGTGCTGGGCGGTGGCGGCGGTGAGGACGCTCGTCCCGAAGACGCCGAGCGCCTCCACCGTCTTCAGGTCGGCCTGGATGCCCGCGCCACCGCCGGAGTCGCTGCCGGCGACAGTCAGCGCGACGGGGCGCGCGTCGGGGTTCGGTACGCGAGTCACGGTCGGGACACCACCCGTTCTGTCTCGAGCATGTGCGCCCCTACTACAGTGTGGTACATATCGGTGGTGGAGTTCGGCGGTCGCTCGTCATTGGACGGAGGGGACCTGTGAGAGAAGGCAGCCTCAGAGTGAGCGGAAGACGCGGACCGTATCGCGCTCGCCGGGTTCGCAGAGGAGTTGGACGAGACCGCGCTCGGAGAACACGTCCTTCCAGTTGCGGTGGTAGAGCGGGAACTCGTCGTTCACGTAGCTCACGTCCGTCCCGTCGCGGCCGCGCTGGGGGCCGTTCCCCTCGTTCTCGGCGGTCACGAGCAGGTCGTCGGTGATCCGGGCCAGTTCGTCGAACACCCAGGTGTCCTCGGGGTGGACGTGCTGGAGCGTCTCGACGGAGTAGACGACGTCGAAGGCGCCGTCGTCGAACTCCGGGACCAGGTCCTCGATGGCCCCGACGTGGAACGTCCCGGTCTCGGCGAGGTCTGGGAAGAAGTCGGCCATCACGTCGAAGGACTCGTCGTTGAGGTCGATTCCGGTCAGGTTCTCGAACCCGTGGTCGTGGAGGTACGCGAGGTGGCGACCGGAGCTACAGCCGACTTCGAGGACGTCGGCGTCGTCGGTGGCGTAGTGGTCGAGGACGGCCGCGAGGGTCTCGCTCACGTCGTTCGGTCCCTGCTGGGCGTAGTACGCAGGCGAGTACTCGCCGGAGCGTTCGGCCCAGCCGCGGTGATTCTCGTCCGGGTCCATACCCGTAAGGAGGTGTTCGGGCGGTAAAGCCTCCGTGGACCACCCGCGCTCGCGCGGCGTTCCGAGACCCGTCTCCTTATGCCGGACGCGCCCCCTCTCTTCGGGTATGAGCCTGAGTCTCGACGACATCGAGGAACTCATCGAGTCGAACATCGAGGACGCCGAGGCGGAGGTTACGCGCGCCCGCGGCAAGCACGACGACGACCACCTCGCGGCGACGGTCGTCTCGCCCGCCTTCGAGGGCGAGTCGCTCGTGAACCAACACCAGCTGGTGTACGACGCGCTCGGCGACCACATGACGACCGACATCCACGCCCTCGAACTCTCGACGTACACGCCCGAGGAGTACGAGGAGCACGCGCAGTAACGCGTCAGATCTCTCTACGGAATATCACTCCACAGAACACTCCTGGAGTATTTCGGCACTTCAAGTCGCTTTTTCTCCAGGATATACACACCACTTTCAGAATGCTATGGTGCAAGAGTAGGGGGCCAGAAAAAGACCTGAAAGGTAGTTTGGAGTCGCACAGACACACCAGATTCAGAATGCTCTCCGTCTATAAAAGAGATAGGGCGAGTACCACAGGCCACCGTGCCCGTGGGTGAAGCGCGTCAAATACGGACTTTTAACAACCATCAAACCATATCAAAACACAATGCAGTCGTCTACACTCACCCAAACCTTGTCGTTCGGACTAGACATCCACTCGGGGAGTGGTGACGACTTGCAACGTGGTTGTCTCGAAGCTCGACGCATCCGCAACGAAACCAACCGCCTCGACCGACACAACCGGGACTGGGAAGACATTAAACCAGTTGTCGTAGATAACGCAAACCACGTCAAGAATACCAGCCAACTCATCGTTGAGAAGGCACTCGGAGAACTCGAAACCTATCACGACAACAAGGATGAGGGGTGGGGCCGCCCCTATCCGTATATTGACGAGTTGTACCCCATCGTGATGAACCACGGCGAGGGCTACCGCCTGTTCCTCGAAGACGATAACACGGTTCGGTTCCGTATTACTGCCACGAGAGGCACGCACGTCAAAGGTGAACTCTGTGGTAGCCCTGACCACTTCGACCGTCTGCAAACTGCCTTCAACGATGATGAGTGGCGCGTTGGCAGGGCTGAAGTCGTCGAAAAACACGACGAATGGCGACTGCACGTCACCGTCACGCACGAAACGCATCAAGTCGCTAGCAAGCACGATGCAGACACGATTGTTGGTGTGGACGTGAACGAGGACTGTATCGCGCTTGCCGCGATGCGTCGAGACGGTGATGTGAAAGATTCTGTCGTGATTGAGTATCCTTCGGTGAAAGAACAGCGCCACGAGTATTTCACCACGCGCAAACGGATGCAAACCGCCGGGCAGACAGGCTTCGAGTCCGTCGTACAGACGGAAGAACGTGACTACGTTCAGGACGCTCTGCACAAAGTGTCGCGGCAAGTAGTCGAATGGGTATCGCAGTTTTCGGCTCCCGTAGTTGTCTTTGAAGACCTCAAAGACATGCGAGACTCCATCGACTATGGAACACGAATGAACCGTCGGCTCCACTCGCTGCCGTTCGCTGCACTCCAAGAGATGGTGTCGTACAAGGCCGCGTGGAACGAGATTCCCGCTGACAAGGTCGACCCGGAGTATACGTGTCAGCGATGTCCACGAACGGAGTGTCACCACACTGAACGAGGGAATCGGCACAAAAAGCGGTTCAAGTGTCGTCAGTGTGGATTCCAAGACCATGCAGATCGGAAAGCGGCGGTGTGCGTTGTACAGGAGTGGTTAGATGAGCAGTATGGAAATGTGCCGTCTCTCGAAACCCTGCCACGCGTGTGGACGGTGAGACGGGCGGCATCGGGGGCTGGTGGAGGCCCCGACTCTCACGGACCCAGTTCAGGTTCGGGTGTTCACCGACACGGAACGTCGGCGCGAGACTCTCAAAGTCGAGCGCGAGAGGAATTAAAGTCCGTTGCGTCGGCAGTGCAGGACTAAACACGGACGCCCCGCGCCACCGTGCGCGGGGTACTTCACAGCCGCTCTGGAAGCTGGACATCCTCACCCACAGCGTCGAGGAGGACTCCAAGATCGTACTCACACTTGTAGGTGTACAACTGCCCTCCACCCAAACCCTCGTTTTGCGACGACTTCTTGACCATCCCGGCACTGTCTAGTTAAGGAGAACTCACCGAATTCTCCGGTTAGGGGTAGTTAGTGGGAATTACCGAATCGGTGAAACAGTGATTCCACAGCTCGCAGACCCGAGAGACTGTTAGCTAAGCGAATTGAGGTCAATTACGGTACAGAGCGAGATCGATATTGAGCGCGCCACCTACGCCCGAATCCGCTTAACTAGACAGTGCCCGTGGGAGGAAGCCGACAACAGGGAGACCAGTCCACGCTGCGACAACCCGGTTGGGTTTCGAACGCGACCGTTCAAGTGGTTCGTGACCGAATAAATTGATAGTGCCAGCAGGCCACAAGTGTCGGCTGGGACGGGCGGCCAGTCAGCCCGCCCCAAACTCGGGATTGTCGAAGCGAGCGTGCTAGCCTTGTCCACACTGGACATGGCTTCTCCGCACCCCACAGTGGGTTAGAGTGGAGGTCACCGGGAATTAAATGGACGTGCCCTATCGCCTCACACTCGGAAGAGTGTGAGAGTGGCCTTCCATAGCCCCGTACCCCTCGTCGTTTGAAGCGGTGACTGGAGTACCCGAGCGTGGAACGGAGTGGTTCCACACGGGGAACCAGTGGGTTGCTGTCAGCCGACGACGCTGTTAGTCGCCCGGGCCGAAACCCCATCGCGGGTGGAAGCCCACGACTTCAGTCGTGGGTAGCTAACCTCGGATCAACCTGTCGCGCTAGTAGGGGAAAACCGCTCTCTTCGAACAGCTAGTGGTCATGCTCACGCGTTTCCGATGCCTTTTACGCCCTCTACGGTGAGAGTCCGCGTATGAGCCAGGACGACACGGACCAGGAGTTCCGCACCGAACGCGACAGCCTCGGCGAGATGCAGGTCCCGAAGGACGCCTACTGGGGCGCCCAGACCCAGCGCGCCGTCGAGAACTTCCCCATCAGCGGCCAGACGTTCGGCCGGCGCTTCGTCCGGGCGCTCGGCGTCGTGAAGAAGGGCGCCGCGCAGGCGAACAAGGAACTCGGGATGATTCCCGAGGACAAGGCCGACGCCATCGTCGAGGCCGCCGACGAGGTTATCGCCGGCGAGCACGACGACCAGTTCCCGGTCGACGTCTTCCAGACCGGGTCGGGCACCTCCTCGAACATGAACGCCAACGAGGTCATCGGCAACCGCGCCACCGAGATTTACGGCGGCGAAATCGGCACCCGCGAGGTCCACCCCAACGACCACGTGAACTTCGGGCAGTCCTCGAACGACGTCATTCCGACGGCGATGCACGTCGCCGCGCTCGAAGCCCTCCAGAAGGACGTCGAACCCGCCCTCGAAACCCTGCGTGACGCGCTCGCGGAGAAAGAAGAGGAGTTCGACGACATCGTGAAGACCGGCCGCACGCACCTCCAGGACGCGACGCCGGTCCGTCTCGGCCAGGAGTTCGGCGCCTACCGTACGCAGGTCGAGAAGGGTCTCGCCCGCGTCGAGCACGTGAAGGCCCACCTCCGCGAACTCGCGCTCGGCGGGACGGCCACCGGGACGGGGCTGAACACCCACGAGGAGTTTCCCGGACTCGCCGCCGACTACATCTCTGAAGAGACCGGCATCCAGTTCCGCGAGGCCGACAACCACTTCGAGGCGCAGGCCGCCCACGACGCGATGGCCGAGGCACACGCCGCGCTGAAGGTCGCTGCCGGGTCGATGAACAAGGCCGCCAACGACCTCCGGCTGATGGCCTCCGGTCCGCGCAACGGCCTTGGCGAGATCGAACAACCCGAGAACCAACCTGGTTCCTCCATCATGCCCGGGAAGGTGAACCCGGTCGTCGCCGAGGCGGTCAACCAACTCCACAAGGAGGTCGTCGGCAACGACGCCACTATCGAGTATGGCGCCGCGGAGGGCCAACTCGACCTGAACCTCTACAAGCCCGTGCTCGCCCACGACTTCCTCGAGTCCGCGGAACTCGTCGCCAACGGCGCCGAAGTGTTCGCCGAGAAGTTCGTCGCGAAACTCGAGGCGAACAAGGAACACTGCGAGGAGGCGGTTGAGCAGTCGATGGCGCTCGCGACGGCGCTCAACCCACAGATTGGCTACGACAAGGCCTCCGAAGTCGCGAAGACGGCGCTCAAGGAGGGCAAGACCATCCGCGAGGTCGTCCTCGAGAAGGGCTACCTCACGGAAGAAGAGGTCGACGAGGTCATCGACCCCGAGGCGATGACCCACCGCGGCATCCTCGGTGACGAGGAGTAACGCGACCGCCTCTCCGTTTTCGCCCCCATCCTCGTCTGTACCCTCGTCCACACCGACGCCGGTCGTGGCGAGACTTCTCCACCGCGGGGAATAGATAGTATAATATCACATCCGAACGTACTGTATTGTATGCCCCAACTCCGAACCAAGGGCCGCGAGATGCTCCGTTGTCGAAGGTGCGGTTCGGTGTTCCCCGAGGGGAAGGCGACCCGCGACGGGTGGCGCTACGAGTGCCCGGAAGACGGGTGCGACGCGACCGGTCTCGGCGAGGCGCTCATCCCGATCGACGACTGACCGCCGCCGTCTTCTCCACAGTTTTTCACGTCGCGTAGTCACGACGCCGGCCCGTTGAGCGGCGTCGCCACACTCGGCGTCCGACGAACCGAACAGCCGACCCGTGGCGACGTGCCATCATCATTAGTTTTAAACATTTAAGGTATAGTAAATTAATACGATGGCCGAATTAAGTCGTCGCGGCGTCCTCGCCGCCGTCGGTTCGACGGTGGTCAGTGGTTGTACACAGTTGCGTCGACGCGCAGGCGAACAGTCGGTCGAGAACCAGATTTCGGCGGGCGGAGCGAGTACACGGAGCGAGCGGCGGTCGACGAGCGAGTCGGGCGACGCTCGCTCCGAGACCGGCGGACCGGTGACGAACGTCGACCGGACGGTTCGGGTCCCGTCGGGACAGGGGTGGGCCCACCAGTTCACGGCCGAGTCCCGGGTCACCCTGTCGTACACGGTCGAGGCGACGAAACCGGGGAAGAACGGGTTCGACGTCTTCGTCTTCACCAAGAACGAGTACACGGACTACCAGCGGGCGCTCAACGGCCGATTGGTCGACACACACCCGACGGCCGCGGCGAGCGTTCGGAACGTCGAAGAGACGGCGTCCCGGACGTGTACGCTCTCGTCGGGGGCGTACGCCTTCGTCGTCGACAACACCCCAATCGGTGACGGCGGGAAACCGCGCTCGAAGCGCCCCGAGACGGTCGACATCTCGCTCACGGTCCGGCCGCGACCGGACTGAACGCTTTTTTACCCCTCGCCCGCACACCTCCGAGTAATGAGCGACGAGTTCGACTACGAGGAACTCGGGTTGGTGGCGGGTCTCGAAATCCACCAGCAACTCGACACCGACGCGAAACTGTTCTGCGCGTGCCCGACCGACCTCCGCGAACCCGAGGAGGCCGAGCGGACGTTCACCCGGTATCTCCACCCGACGAAGAGCGAACTCGGCGAGATCGACGAGGCCGCCCTCGAAGAGAGTCAGGTCGAACGCGAGTTCGAGTACCTCGCCTACGACTCCACCTGTCTCGTCGAGGAGGACGACGAACCGCCCCACCGTCTCGACGACGAGGCGCTGGAGACGGCCCTCGAAGTCGCCCAACTACTCGACATGGACGTCGTCGACCAGGCCCACGTCATGCGGAAGGTCGTCATCGACGGCTCGAACACCTCCGGCTTCCAGCGCTCCTCGCTGGTCGCACAGGGCGGCGAGATCCGGACGAGCGAGGGGACCGTCGGCGTCGAGGACATGATGCTCGAAGAGGAGAGCGCCCAGCGCGTCGAGGAGACCGAGTCGGGCGTCCGCTTCAGTCTCGACCGTCTCGGCATCCCGCTGGTCGAGATCGGCACCGAGCCGGACATCTCCTCGCCCGAGCAGGCCCGCGAGGCCGCCGAACGCATCGGGATGCTGCTGCGCTCGACCGGAAAGGTGAAACGCGGCCTCGGCACCATCCGACAGGACGTGAACGTCTCCATCGCCGAGGGCGCGCGCGTAGAGATGAAGGGGGTCCAGAGTCTCGGCGACATCGAGGACCTCGTCCGCTTCGAGGTCCAGCGACAGGTCCGCCTGCTCGACGTCGCCGACACCCTGCAGGAACGCGACGCCGAGGTGGGCGACGTCCAGGACGTGACCGACGTGTTCGCCGAGACCGACAGTTCGGTGATTCGCAGCGCCCTCGAATCCGACGGTCTCGTCTACGCCGTCCCGCTCTTCGGCTTCGACGGCCTCGTCGGGAAGGAACTCCAGCCGGACCGCCGTCTCGGGACCGAGTTCTCCGACCACGCGAAGCGCCACGGCGCGGGGGGCATCTTCCACACGGACGAACTCCCCGCCTACGGCGTCACCGAGGAGGAGGTCGACGCACTCCGCGAGGCCGTCGACGCCGGCCCCGAGGACGCCGTCGCCATCGTCGCCGCCGAAGCCGACGTCGCCCGTCCCTCCATCGAGGCGGTCGCCGAGCGCGCCGAGACGGCCATCGAGGGCGTCCCCGAGGAGACCCGTGACGCCAAGGAGGACGGCACCACCTCCTACCTCCGTCCACTCCCGGGCGCGGCGCGGATGTACCCCGAGACGGACGTCCCGCCCGTCGAACCGGACCCCTCGGACGTCCCCGAACCCGAACTCCTCACGGAGAAGGCCGAACGCTACGAGGAGGACTACGACCTCGACGCCGGCCTCGCCGAGCAGGTCGCCTACGGCCAGCGCTGGGAACTCTTCGAGGAGGGTGTCGAGACCGGTGTCGACGCGACGCTCGCCGCACAGACCGTCGAGTCCACCGTCACGGAACTCCGCCGCGACGACGTGCCGGTCGAGAACCTCGACGACGACCACTTCCGCGGCACCTTCGACCTCATCGCACAGGGCGAACTCGCCCAGGAGGGCGTCCCGAAACTCCTCGCCGCGCTCGCGCGTAACCCCGACCTGACGGCCGAGGAAGCCGCCGAACAGGAGGGACTCGGCTCCGCCGGCGAGGAGGAGGTCCGCGAGGCGGTCGTCGAGGTTGTCGAGCGGAACGAAGACCAGATCGAAGAACAGGGCATGGGCGCCTTCTCGGCGCTGATGGGCGAGTGCATGGGCGCCCTCCGCGGGAAGGCCGAGGGCGACCTCGTCAGCCAGATCCTCCGCGAGGAGATCCAGAAGCGAGCCTGATTAGCTCGTCGTCGAGTCGCCCGACTGCGTGTCGGTCTGCTCGGAGCCGGTCTGTTCGGCGCCGGACATCTTCGCGATAGCCCGGTCGCCACGCTCGACGATAGTGCCGCCCTTCCCGACGGCGACGTGGACGCCGTCGGCGACGGTGACCGAGTAGAGGTCGTGGGTGATCATCGACCAGCGTTCGACCCACTCGTCGTCCTCGTTGCGGTAGATGGCGCCGTTGTCGCCGACCGCGATGAGGACGTCTTCGTGGCGGTCGATCTCGTTGAGACTCGACGCCGAGACGCCCAGCGGCGTCCAGTTGTCACAGTTCCGCTCGTAGCGGTAGATGCGGGTACCCGACGCGACGAGGAGGTGCTCGTCGTCGACGTAGATGTCGGTGAACGTCCCCGCCGCGTTCTCGATGCCGATGCGCTCCCACGCACCGGCGTCGGTCGTCCGGTAGACGCTCCCGCTCGTGTTGACCGCGTAGCCGTCGCCGTCGGGACCGGCCGCGAGCGCGGCGATGGTCGAACCGGAGCCGCCGGCACCGGCCTCGTTGCCGCCGCCGGGTTTCTTGACCGGACCCCACTGGGGACAGCAACCGTTGACGAAGCCGACGAGGACCTCGCCGGAGCCGTTGGCGACCATGACCTTCTCGCTCCCGGCCTCCCCGGCGACGGCCATGGCTTCCCACGTGCTCGTCTTCCCCCGAGGGGCGGAGTAGTCGTGCTTCTCGTGGGTCGTCACGTCGTAGTAGCCGAGCGACCCGGAGGAACCCGCGAACCAGATGCGCTGGCCGTCGTCTGTCGCCGCGGCGGCGTAGAGGGCGTTGTCTCGCGCCGTTGGGCCGTCCTCGAAGACGACGGCCCAGTCGCCGTCGTCCTGTCGCCGGACGAGCGTCCCGCTCCCGCCGACCGCGTAGGGACCGTCGCTCGTCTCGACGACGCTGTGGAGGGTTCGGGTGGTGGGCGATTCGATTGCGTACCAGATGCCGGCAGCCGCTTGGGGACCGAGGTGCCACATCGTGCTAGAAATGTATCACGTTGTGGGTGTTAAAATCACCGACTAGTTTAGTGAAACAAACTACTCTTCGGCGAGCTTCTCGACCAGCGTCTCGACACTGTAGCTCTGGAGCGGGCGTTGGCTGTCGCGGAGGGTCGTGATTGTGAACGTCGAGTTCGTCCGGTCGATCTCGTCGAGCGACTCGAACTCGGAGATGAGTCGTTCGACGTCGTCGGCGTCGGGGAGGCGCGCGACGACGATGAAGTCCGTTTCGCCCATCGTGAAGTAGAGTTGGGTGACTCCCTCGATCTCGAGGATGTCCTCGCCGAGCATCTCGTAGGAACCGGAGTAGTCGGCCAGCACCTCGACGACGACGGTCACGTCGAGTCCGAACTCCTCGAGGTCGACGTCGTAGAGGTCGTTCTCGATGATGCCCTCCTCCCGGAGGTTGTTCAGCCGGTAGTGGATGGTCGACACCGGGATGTCCGTCTCCTCGTGGAGGGCCTCCGGACTCCCCGTGCCGAGGTCCGAGATCGCCTTGAGCAGGCGGATGTCGCGCTCGTCCATGCCCGTGCGTTCGCCGCTCGGCCGTATGTAGCCTCCGGACACGACCAACAGGTCGGCCGGGACATAGGTGCAACGTTACGCCACTGTCACTCCCTTACAAACCAAAATAGAGCTATTTCTTGGAGAGTGCAACCAACACAATCCATAATGTTGTAGTAGAGTTTAAGACTACGGAGCCATTGAGTATACAGTACGCAATGAGTCTCTCCACACGCTTCGGCGGGCCGAAGTGGACGGCCGCCCTCTTCCTCCTCTTGGCGGCGTTCTGGGGGACGTCCTTCGTCGCCATCGAGGTCGGTCTCCACACGGTCCCGCCGCTGTACTTCGCCGGGCTGCGCTACGCGCTCGCCGGCGTCGTCGTCCTCGGGTACGCCGCGGTAACGACGTCGCGCTGGCGCCCGTCCGGCCGCGAAGAGTGGTTGTCGATCTCGGTGATGGCGGTCCTCGTCATCGCCGTCTACCACGGGCTACTGTACGTGGGCGAACTCCACGTCTCCGGTCCCGTCGCCGCCGTGGTCATCAGCCTCACGCCCGTCCTGACCGCTGGCTTTGCGACCCTCATCCTCCCCGAGGACGGCATCGACGCCGTCGGCGCGCTCGGGCTCGGGCTCGGCGTCGCGGGCGTCGCCGTCGTCGCCGGCTTCGACCCGACGAACCTCGCCAGCGGGACGACCATCGGCGTACTCCTCGTCCTGCTGGGCGCGGTGTCGTTCGCCCTCGGCGGCGTCCTGACGCGCCCGCTCTCGACCGACCTCCCGATGGAGTCGACCACCGGGTGGGCGATGGGTCTCGGCGGGTTCCTCCTCCTCGCCGGCGCCGTCGCACGTGGAGAACCAGTCGGGAACGTCGCGTGGACGGAGACGGCCCTCCTCTCGTTCGCCTACCTGACCGTGGTCTCGGCCATCCTGGGCTTCCTCATCTACTTTACCCTCATGGAGCGCGTCGGGCCGACGCAACTCAACCTGGTGGGGTACCTCGAACCGGTCGTCGCGGCGCTCGCCGGGTGGGCGCTGCTCGGACAGGGTGTCGACGCCGCGACCATCTCCGGGTTCGCGACCATCTTCGCGGGCTTCGCGCTCGTGAAGCGTCGCGCGCTCTACGACGTCGCGATGCGGACGACGGCCGCCGTCACGAGTTGAGGTCGATGGTCCGGGTTCGGACCTCCCCGCAACTCGGACAGACGTGCGAGAACGTTACCCGTTTTCCCCGTACTTTCTTCTGCCAACGGCCGTCTTCGTCCTCGTACCCGCACGCCGGACACGTCAGGTCGACGTCGTCGTAGTGGCTCGCGAGGCGGTCGAACGCGGAGTTTCCACTTCGTCGCCCAGTTGCCATGCGTTACCATACATCATCGTCTGACAAAGGTCTGACGGTCGGACGAACTAGTCGTCGAGTCGCTGGCGCGTCCGCCGCAGGATGCCGTGGAGCGTGCTGACCTCGCGGCCCGTCGGGTGGGCGCGGCCGAGGATGCGTCGGACCATTCTCACTGTCTTGTCCTTCTTCTCCTCGGGGTAGTCGACGTCGTCGAGGAAGTCGGCGAAGTGGTCGTAGAAGCGCTCGACGTCCTCCTCGTCCGCGCGGTGGACGGAGACGTCGGGGAGTTGGCTCTCGTCCATCGCGAGGTCCCGGAGTTCGTACAGCGAGACGGTCGCGGCCTGTCCGAGGTTGAGCGCGGGGTAGTCGGCGCTCGCGGGGATCGAACACACCTCGTCGAGGCGGGCCATCTCCTCGTTGTTGAGACCGTTAGCCTCGCGACCGAAGACGAACACCGTCTCCGACTCGACGTCGCGCAGCGACTCCGAGAGTTCCGCGGGCGTGCGGAACGGGAAGCGGACGTGGCGGGTGGCGTCCTGGTTGGTGATGGCCGTGAAGCCCACCGTGTGGAAGTTCTCGACGAGGTAGTCGAAGGAGACCTCTTCGGCGTTCGGGAGGACGTCCTCGCGTGCCTGGGCGGCGTAGCCGTAGGCGTCACTCTCGCGCGGGAGCGCGGGCGGGTCGACGAGGTAGAGGTCCTCGAAGCCGAAGTTCTTCATCGCGCGGGCGATGGTCCCGACGTTGCCGGGCGTCTCGGGTTCGACGACGGCGACTGCTGGCTTCGACATGGTCAGAGATTCCTCGTCGGGTCGTCGCCCAGGTCAAGGTCGTCGACGCTCTCGACGTCGCTCCCGCCCTCGCGGACTTCGCCCTCGTGGAGGTCGATCTCGACCTGTTCGTCCTCGGGGAGTTCGAAGTCGAGGGCCGACGGGTCCGGGACGTCCGGACGCGGCGCGGTGTCGGGGTCCGTCTCGACGTGTTCGGGGCCGTCGTACCAGTCGGGCGCGCGCCCGCCGTCCGCGAACCAGTCAAGGAAGGCGTCTTCGAGTTCTTTGGACCCCCTGTAGGCGTCGCCGCCCTCGTGGGTCCACCAGTAGTAGAAGTCGGACTCGTGTTCGTCACAGAGGAGGACCTCGCCGAACACCTCGCCGTAGACGGCAGTCGGGACGTTACACTGCTGGAGGTTCTCCTCGCCCTGGACCACGTAGCAGGCGTCGCAGGGGAGGTCCTGCAGGACGTCGAGTCGAACCAGTCGGCGTCGCTCGTCTTCGGGGATCTCTTCGAGCGGCCGGAAGTTCCCGTCCCCGTCGAAGACGGCGTCCTCGTCGAATCGCCACCCCCGGAAGGCGATGCTCACTTTTCCCATCGACGTCGGGTAGGCGACCGACGACTAAAAGCGGCGTGCCATCCGGGCGAGCGACCGGTCCACGGCGACACTTCGGCCACCCGGACACTCCCGTCCGACAGACAAGGCTATATCCATCCAGCGCTAGTCGTGCACCATGGTACCACTTAACTCGACGGGCGGTGTCCGGTGTCTGCGGTGTGGTCTCGACCTGGTCAGCGGCGGGGGACTCCGTCGCTGTCGCGACTGCGGGTGGGTCGAGCACCGCCCCGCTGACTGAACGGGTCGGCCCGAACGACTAATCCGGAGAGGGGAGTACGCTCGCGTATGCGCGGACTCCCCCACTCCCTGAAGTACGGACGTGTCGACGCCGAACCACGCTCGCTCGCCGCAAAAGCACTCGTCACCGGTCTCTCGGTCGTCGGAACGGCCGTGATGGCCGGTGCGCTGCTCGGCGCCTGACCACCCTCCTTCTCTCCGTCGTCCGCCGGAAGCGTCGCGCCTTTGTCGCTGGGTCACTCCCTCCCGGTATGGACACCGTCGACGCCGCCGGCCTGAAGATCGGCGACGACCACCCGCCCCGCATCATGGGCGTCCTCAACGTCAGCAAGGAGTCGCCCTACTCCCCGAGTGTCTACGACGACCCCGACGAGGCGGCCCAGTACGTCGACGAGGAACTCGTCAGCCAGGGCGCGGACATCGTCGACGTCGGACTCGAGTCCGCGAACAAACGCTTCGACGTCCTCTCGGCCGAACAGGAACTCGACCGCCTCAACGTTGCCCTCGAGACCATCGAACGCGTCGAGGGCGACGCCGTCTTCTCCATCGAGACGCGCTACGCCGAGGTCGCCGACGAGGCACTCTCGCGTGGCTTCGACATGGTCAACGACATCTGTGGCTTCGCCGACCCCGAGATGCCCGACGTGTGTGAGGCCCACGACGCCGCCGTCGTGAAGATGGCGAGTCCGCCGGACCTCGAACGTCCCGGTGCCGTCGAGGACGTCGACTGGTCGGAACGACGTTCCGACGGACGGGAGCGTCGCACGAGCTATGCGGACGACATCTACGAGGCTCTGACGATGAACGGGTTCACGGACAAGACCATCGTCGACCCGGCGTTCGGCGGGTGGTCCGAGGCGAAGACGCTCGAAGACGACCGCGAGACGTTCCGACGCCTCCGGGAGTTCCGCGGCCACGGCCGACCCATCCTCGTCTCCATCAACCGGAAGAACTTCTTGAAGGAGGTCGCCGGCCGCTCGACCGAGGAGGCACTCCCCGTGAGCCTCGCCGCCACGTCGATGGCCGTCGAGCGCGGCGCACACGTGATCCGGACGCACGACGTCGCCGAGACGCGCGACGCCGCCCTGATCGGCCACGAGTTCACCCGGGAGCGCGTCCGCGAACCGACGGTTGAGGAACTCGACGTGACGACGGTCCGCGAGGCCGAACGACACCTCGAACGCGTCGGTGGCGACGTCGGCGCGGCGTCTGACGCAGTCGCGCGCGCCTTCGTCGTGCGAGACGTCCCCACAGACGTTCGTCAGACGCTCGTCGGGGCCGCGGACGACGCCGGCGCCGTCTGCACCGGCGACCGCGAACTGCTCCTCGCGGGAACTGCCGGGGAGATTTCTGCAGTTTCGGACGCGCTCAGCGGCGAAAGTGGGCGTTTCGACGTGCTCGTCGACGCGCTCGATTCGTTCCTTCGATAACGGGAAAACTTATGGCTTCAGGGCTGAAAACCGCGGATGGAAGCCGAGTTCCCGCACGGGTAGGGGTACACGAGCGGGCACACTCGGCTCGAACCACAACTTTACGGGTTCTTTGGACGCTCCAGTAGCTATGCACTTCGACGAGTGGGAACCTGTCTACCGAGCGATTCTCGCGGACTTCGGCTACGAACGCGCCGCCGACGAGCGCGCACGCGACGTCCTCCGAGAGTACGTCGAACCGTTCGACCTCGACCGCCTGGACGTCTCCGGAGACACCGTGGCCGTCGCCGGCGCCGGTCCCTCCCTAACCGGCGAACTCGACGCCGCCCGCGACGCGGACGCGGTCTTCGCCGCCTCGACTGCCGCCGACGACCTGCTGGACGCAGGTGTCGACGTCGACTGCATGGTCACCGACCTCGACAAGAACCCCGAGACTGCCCGCCTGCTCACGGACCGGGGTGTCCCCGTCGCCGCCCACGCCCACGGCGACAACGTCCCGGCCATCCACGAGCACGTCCCGACCTTCGAGACGGCCAACGTCCTCGGGACGACGCAGGCCGAACCCCGCCCGCCCGTGGAGAACGTCGGGGGCTTCACCGACGGCGACCGGGCGGCCTTCCTCGCCGACCACTGCGGGGCGGCCCGCCTCCGCTTCGTCGGGTGGGACTTCGACGACCCCACGCTCGCCCAGTCGAAGGCGAAGAAACTCCGGTGGGCCGAACGCCTCCTCCGGTGGCTCGAAGTCCGCCGCGACGAGCGTTTCGCCGTCCTCGACGGCCGCCGCGACGCCGTCGACCTCCCCGAACCCGTCCGCCCGGAAGACAGTTGAACGATTGTACAACTGTTCAACTGTTCGGGTCGGCGCGGGCCGACCCTACGTAGTTAGGGACAGCGTGCATGTGGGTTCCGTCCGTCGGTACGTAGTGAGCCCGACGTCGACCGGGCTCGTCCGAGAGCGTCCCCGCACCTCTCTCCCCCAACGCTCTCCCCGGCACACTCCCCCTGTTCTGCTTCGCTCCGACAGTGAGCGACGTGTCCGTCCCTGCTACTCCGGCGCGAGGTGTTCGAGCGTCTCGACGACCTCCGGCCGGTCGGCGCCGCGTGGCGTCCCGATCGAGACGTCGTCGACACCGTCGAGGGCCGCGAAGTCGGCGAGTCGGTCGCGGGCTTCCTCGGGGGTCCCGACGGCGGCAAGTTCGTCGACGAGTTCGTCGGCGACGAGTTCGGTCGCCCACTCGCGGTCGCGGTCCTGCCAGGCGTCGTGGACCGCGTGGGCCGTCTCCTCGAAGCCCTGGCGGGCGAGAGCGTCCCGGTAGTAGGTTCCCATCCCGCCGATGTAGAAGGCGACATGCTGGGCGGCCAACTCGCGGGCGCGGTCGCCGTCGTCGAGCGCACAGCACTGGACGACCAGCGAGACGCGGAGGTCGTCGGGGTCGCGACCGCCGAGTTCCGCCCCGCGACGGAGGTCCGCGTAGCGCTCCTCGAACCCGTCTTCGGTGAACATGAGCGCGTGCCACCCGTCGGCGAAGCGGCCGGCGAGTTCGGTGGCCTTCGGTCCCATCGCGGCGACGTCGACGCCCGGCACGGGGTCGGGCGGGTCACACCGGAGGCGGAACCCCGAGACGTCGACCACGTCGCCGTCGTAGTCCACTTCCTCACCCGAGAGCACCTGTTGGACGACCTCCGTGTACTCGCGGGTCCGCTTGAGAGGATTGCCGAAGTCGACGCCGTGCCAGTTCTCGACGACCGCGGGACCGCTGGGGCCAAGGCCGAGACGGAATCGGCCGTCGGAGGCTTCCTGGAGTGTCGCGGCGGTCTGTCCGAGGAGTGCGGCCGACCGGGAGTACACCGGGAGGATGCTCGTCCCGAGTCCGATGTCGTTGGTCTCGGTGGCGAGCGTCGCAAGGATGGTGACCGCGTCGCGGCCCCACGTCTCGGGAAGCCAGGCGGTATCGTAGCCGAGGGCTTCGGCGCGCTTTCCCAACTCGACGAAGTCGTCGAGCGACGACTGTGCGGCGACCGGCAGGTGGACCGTTCTCTCTGTCACGTCTCGCCAAACCACGGGGGGAGACTTAGAACTAGGCGAGGTGGGTCTCGATCAGGTCGACGAGCGCCTCCCGGTCGCAGACGCCCTCGCGGCGGGCGACGGGTTCACCGTCGACGAAGAGGAGGAGCGTCGGGAGACTCTGGACCGCGAACTCGGCGGCCAACACCGGGTTCGACTCGACGTCGACCCGGACGGTCTCGACACGCTGCTCCGCCGCCAGCGCGTCGAGGTCGGCGTCGACGCGTCGACAGGGGCGACTCCACTCGGCCTCGAAGTGTGCGAGGACGGCCTCGGAGTCGTCGACGACGTCGTCGAACTGCCCGCTGTCCTCGACCAACCGACCGCCGTCCCGGTTCGGTGTCGTGGGCATTCTTCCTCACCAATCTTATATATTCTTTCTAATGTTGTTAATCTTTGCCACGTCCTCGATGGGATTCGACGACGCCGAGCACGTCGTCCGGGAGGTCGATCATGTGACAGAGGGGATTCCCCGGGTAGACGACGGGGTTCTCGAGGACGCCGACGAGCAACCCGGTGAACGGCGCGCGGACGACGTCAGCCTCGGTCTTGAACGGATTGGTTATTCGACAAATCGGCTCGCCCTCGTAGACGAGTCCGCCGCGGTCGTGGTGCATCTCGACCAGGCCGCCCGAGTCGGCGCGTATCCACGTCTTCTCGTCGGTCTGGACGACCGTCCGCCACCCTGGCCAGTCGACGGTCGCCTGCGGGAAGAGGCCGTACTCGGCCATCACGCTCGCGATGCCGTCGAGCGCCTCGTCGACGAGCGGCCGCTGGAAGCGGTGGGTCTCACCCATCTCGATGGTGACGGTCGGGATGCCCGCCTCGGTTGCCTCGGTCCGGAGCATCCCGGACGACCCGTCGCTGTCGATGATGAGGTTCGACCCGAACGCTCGCGCGAGGCGGGCGACGTCGGCGTCCTCCATGTCCGCGCGGACGTGGAACATGTTGGTCCGACCGCGCGTCGACGTGTGGAAGTCGAGTCCGAAGTCACAGGGCGCGACGAAGTTGTCGAAGACGCGCTTCGCGATGCGCTTGGCGCTCGTACTGCCCTCCTTCCCCGGGAACGCCCGGTTGAGGTCACGGTCGTAGACGGGGAGGTAGCGTTGCTGAGTGACGAACCCGGGGACGTTCAACACGGGGAGACAGACCAGCGTCCCGGCGAGGTCGTCGTGGTCCCACTCGTGGGCGACCTCCCGCACCACCTCGATACCGTTGAGCTCGTCACCGTGGATCGCCGCCGAGAGGAACGCCGTCGGGCCGGGGGCCTCGCCGTTGACGACTGTGACGGGGATTCGGACCGGGTCCCCGAGGTACGTCTCGCTGATGGTGTACCGGAAGTGTGCCGTCTCGCCGGGCGGCACCGCGCCGCCGTCGTAGGTGAACGTCTCGTCCATGGTACGCTCTACAGGGCGCCCCCTCTTTTCAGTCTAGCTTGTCGATAGTGAATTACTAATTTGTAGCGAAAACTTATACGAGAGAACTCTCAATTCTAGGACTAGAACGTCGTCCCCGACTGGACGAGAGGACCACCGATGACTGGATCCCCCACCACGCGCGTCGGCGTACTGAGCCTCCACAACAGCAAGGAGACGAAAGCGATTCTGAACGCCGTGCAGGCGCTCGGGCACGAACCAGTGTGGCTACGCGAGGAGACGATCGGTTTCGGCGTCGTCGACGGGAATGTGCAGGTGTCGCCGGCGGTTGACGTCGTCGTGAACCGCCTCCTCCTCTCGAAGAGCGACACCCCGCTCCCGGACCTCGGCGTAGCCGCGATGGCCGCCGACGGGACGCCGATACTGAACCCACCACAGACGGTCCTCCGGACGGTGTACAAGCCCGCCGCGCTCCGCGTCGTCGCCGACGCGGGCGTACCGGTCCCCGACACCTACCAGTCCCTCGACGGCCGGCCGCCGGACGAGGAGACACTCGGCAATGCGACTCCCGCCCCGGAGTTCGTCCGTAAGCCGGTTCTCGGCACGAACGGGAACGGCGTCTCGAAGGCAGAGACCGACGCGCCGTGGCCGCCTGCCAGTCGCCGAACGGTCGTCCAGACGTTCGTCGACACCGAGGGCGAGCAGGCTTCCGACGTCCGTGTCTACGTCGTCGACGGCGAGGTGATCGGTGCGATGCGGCGGAACGCACCGCCGGGAGACTGGCGGACAAACGTCGCCGTCGGCGGGGCCGTCGAGGACGTCTCGGCCGACCTCTCCGACGCCGCGCGGGACGCCGCCGTCGAGGCGACGGAGGCGCTCGAACTCGACTACGCCGGCGTCGACGTCATCGCCGCGGAGACCGACCCGCAAGTCCTCGAAGTGAACCCGACGGCCGGGTTCAAGGGCTTCTTCCGCGCGACCGGCCGGAGTCCCGCGCCGTACATCGCCCGCGCGGCTATCGAGCGCGCCGGCGGCACCGTTGACGACGCCGAGTTCAGGGAGCAGGCCGCCCGCCTCGCCGACGAGCGCCCGGTGTGTGCGCCGCGGACGGACCGCTCCGACGACTCCACCGACCAACGGACCGTCGATTACACGGAACGGGTCGACGTCGCGGCCGATGGCGGCATCGAGCGCGTTGTCGCGAAGGCGGATACGGGTGCGAGGCGGTCGACCGTCGACGTCGACCTCGCGGGCCGGGTCGGCGCGGGGCCGCTCGTCGGGTCGACCAACGTCCGTTCGGGGTCGAGCAAGTCGAGTACCTCCCGCCCGCTCGTCACGCTCGACGTCCGGGTCGGTGACCGCTGGCACGAGGTGACGGCCGACGTCGTCGACCGGAGCCACATGAACTACGACGTGTTGCTCGGCCGGGACGTGCTCGCGGACTACCAGGTCGACGTCTCGAAGCGGGCCGAGGGCGACGCGGGCGACAGCGACGAGGAAGAGTGAGCCAGTCTACGGCGTCGGTGGCTCGAAGGTGTGGGGAAGGCCGGTCGGGGCGATGGTCTGGCCGGTGACGAAGGAGGCGGCGTCGCTCGCGAGGAAGCGGATGGTGTCGGCGACCTCGTGGGGTGTCCCGATTTCGCGTGCGACTTCTTCGCGGGAGGGCGTCTCGTCGAGACCGAGCATCTCCTTCACCGGCGGCGTCGCGATGAAGCCGGGATTGACCGCGTTCACGCGGACGTCCTCATCGGCCCACTCACTGGCGAGCGTTCGGGTGAGCGCGATGACGCCGGCCTTCGCGGCGCTGTAGGGACCCATACCCGCGACGCCGTAGCGCCCGGCCTGGCTCGCCGTGTTGACGACCGCGCCGCCGTCCTCGCGGAGCGCGTCCGCGAACGCCGTGGTGACGTTGTACGTCCCGGTGAGGTTCACCTCGATGACGCCGTCCCACGTCTCGGCGTCGACCTCGTCGAGCGACCCTGCGCCCGCGGCACCGCCGGCGTTGTTGACGAGCACGTCGACCTCGCCGAACTCCTCGACGGTGGCCGCGGCGAGTGCCTCGACGTCGTCGCGGTCGGTCACGTCGCACTCCACGGGGAGGACCTCGCCCGGCACGTCGGCACCGTTCAGTTCCTCGGCGACGGCGTCGACGTCCGCCTGCGTGCGTGAGCAGATGACGACGTCGGCACCGTCGGCGACGAACGTCTCGGTAACGGCGCGGCCGATGCCGCTGGAGGCGCCCGTGACGACCGCAGTCTTCCCGGCGACGCTGGACCGTTCGCAAACCGACTCCGTCGTGCGGATATCATCTTCGACAGGCATCGATGCCGGGTAACAGCGTCCCACGGAAAAGGCCGGAGACCCCGGCGCCCGTCGCGGCTTTCTGCCCATCGCCGCCGGTAGCTTTTGGCCGCTCCCGCGTCTCGGTCGGTCCATGCACCTGTTCTGGCACCGCTCGGACCTCCGGGTGGCCGACAACCTTGGTCTGGCCGACGCCGCGGACGCAGTCGACGATGAGGAGGCCGTCGTCCCGCTGTTCGTCCTCGACGACGGTATCCTCGAACACGGGTCGCCCGTCCGAGTCGCCTTCCTCCTCGACTGCCTCGCCGACCTCCGCGCGGCCTACCGCGAGCGTGGGAGCGACCTCCTCGTCCGCCGCGGCGACGCCTCTGCGGTCGTCCCGGCGGTCGCCGCCGAATGCGACGCCGACCGCGTCGTGTGGAACCACGACTACTCCGGACTCGCCCGCGAACGCGACGAAGCCGTCCGCGCCGCGCTCGACGAGCAGGGGACGAGGCACGAGCAGTTTCACGACGCGGTCCTCCACGAACCGGGGGCCATCCGCACGAACGCGGGCGACCCATACTCCGTGTTCAGTTACTTCTGGAAGAAGTGGCGTGACCGCGAGAAGCGCGACCCCGTGGCGGCACCCGACGGCGACGCACTCGCCGACCTCGACGGCGACGACCTGCCGGCGCTCGACACGCTCGGGTTCGACGAACCGGACGCGAACCCGGTCGAGGCGGGGCAGGCGTCGGCCCACCGGCGTCTCGAAGCGTTCTGCGAGGAGGACATCTACCGCTACGACGAGGCGCGTGAGTACCCCGCCGAGGCGGCTACTTCCCGCCTTTCCCAGGACCTCTCCTTCGGGAGCATCGGCGTCCGTACAGTATTCGAACGGACCGTCCAGGCGATGGTCGACGCCGACGATGAGCCGGCACGGGAAGCGGTCGAGGAGTACCAGCGCCAACTCGCCTTCCGGGAGTTCTACGTACAAGTACTCTACTTCCACCCCGAGACGGTGACCGAGAACTACGACGCCTATCCGAAACCCATCGAGTGGCGTGAGGACGACGCGGAGTTGCAGGCGTGGAAAGAGGGGCGGACGGGTGTTCCCATCGTCGACGCCGGGATGCGCCAGTTACGAGAGGAGGGGTTCGTCCACAACCGGGTACGGATGCTCGTCGCCTCCTTCCTCACGAAGGACCTCCTGCAGGACTGGCGCGCGGGCTACGCCCACTTCCGCGAGCACCTTGTCGACCACGATACGGCCAACGACGTCGGCGGGTGGCAGTGGGCCGCCTCCACGGGAACCGACGCCCAGCCCTACTTCCGCATCTTCAACCCCTGGTCCCAGCAACCGGAATACGACCCCGACGCCGAATACGTGAAGGCCTACGTCGACGAACTAGCCGACGTGCCCACCGAGAAGATACACGCCTGGAACGAACTCGACGCCGACGAACGCGACTCGCTCGCGCCCGACTATCCCGACCCCATCGTTGACCACGGCGAGCGTCGCGAGGCGGCGCTCGCGATGTTCGAACGCGCCCGCGGGGAGGACGACTGATGGCGTCGCGCGCCGAACGGACCGTCGCCGTCTTCCTCGCCGGGTTGGTCCTCGGGTCCATCCTCGCAGTCGGCGCGGTAGCCACCCTTCAGCCCAGCGACGAACAGATCTCTCCGGACTCGCCCCCGTACAGCGTGGCGTCGGCGACCGGTTGCGTCGACGCCGAGCCCGGGTGGCTCCACGGCGTCCGCGCGGACGAGCGGACGTACGTGACGAGCAACGTCACGGTCCGCCACGCGGCCGACGAGACTGCGACTCTTCGCCTCGTCCACGTCTCATCGGGGCTGTATGCGGCCCACATTACGGTCGAGCAGACGGACAAACAGGGGTCGCCGCCCGAGGGCTGTACGCCCGGAACGACACTCGACCTGTCGGCGACGCTCCCCGGGAACGCCACCGAAGTCCGTCTCACTCATGAGGGCGAGGTCGTCGCCACCATCGACGTATCGGATGGGGTCGGCCACGACCGCGTGCCGGTCGTGAACGCGAGCGCCTAGAAGAGCGAGGGGAGGTCGGCCAGCGAGTCGAGGACGTGCGTCGGCCGGATACCGGTCGACTCGACGTCTGCCTCGCTACTCACGCCCGTCCGGACGAACGCCGAGTCGATGCCGGCGCGCTCGGCCATGAGGATGTCCGTGTGGACGTTGTCGCCGACCATTAGGCAACCGTCGAGAGAGATCCCGAGCGTCTCGGCGGCGATTTCGCCGAGTCGTGTCTCGGGCTTGCCGACGACGAGGGGATCGTGGCCAGTCATCCCCTCGACCGCACCGACGGTCGCGCCCGCTCCGGGGACCAGTCCGTCGGGTTCGGGCGTCGAGCGGTCGCGATTCGTCGCGACGAACACTGTCCCGGGACCGAACGCCCGGAGCGCCCGAGTGAGGCGGTCGAAGGTGATGCGATCGTCGTAGGCCGCGACGACCACGTCCGCGACGCCGTCGTCGACGACGTCCAGTCCGGCGTCGCGCACCTCGTCGACGAGTTCTGGCTGGCCGAGGACGAACACCGAGGCATCAGGTCAGTGGTCGGCGAGATACTGCGCGGTAGCCCACCCCGCAGTCACGACCGGGCCGATGTCCGGGTCGACGCCAAGCGAGTCAAGGCGTGTGGCGAAGTCGGCGGGGCGGACGCCCGTGTTGTTCGTAACGAAAACGACGGGGACGCCGCGCTCGCGGAGAGTTGCGAGTGCGTGGTCGGCGCCCGGAATCAACTCCCGACCGCGCCAGACGGTGCCATCGAGGTCCACGAGAGCGGCGGCGTAGGTCACTCACCCACTGTCGAAGCGCCGCGAGCAAAGAAGTGGCGTGTTAGGTCGTGCCACACACGTCCTCAACCTTTAACACGTCTCCGAGAGTGGCATCCAGTGGAGGTTACATTATGAGCGAATACGAACTCCCACCACTCCCGTACGACTACGACGCACTCGAACCGCATATTTCCGAGCAGGTGCTGAACTGGCACCACGACACCCATCACCAGGGCTACGTCAACGGCTGGAACAGCGCCGAGGAGACGCTCGCCGAGAACCGCGAGGAGGGAGACTTCTCCTCTTCGCCGGGCGCCATCCGCAACGTGACCCACAACGGCTCGGGGCACGTACTCCACACCATCTTCTGGGAGAACATGTCCCCGAACGGCGGCGGCGAGCCAGCCGGCGCGCTTGCGGCCCGCATCGAGGAGGACTTCGGCAGCTACGAAGCCTGGAAGGGCGAGTTCAAGGCTGCTGCGTCCGCTGCCGGTGGCTGGGCGCTCCTCGTCTACGACTCGGAGAGCGACCAGCTGCGTAACCTCGTCGTCGACAAGCACGACCAGGGCGCACTCTGGGGCTCGCACCCGATCCTGGCGCTCGACGTCTGGGAGCACTCCTACTACTACGACTACGGTCCGGACCGCGGCGACTTCATCGAGAACTTCTTCGAGGTTCTCGACTGGGACGACGTCGCAGACAAGTACGAAGACGTCACCGCGAAGTTCGAGTAGGACTCCGGACGAACCCACGTTTTTCTTTCGAGCACACGCCGACCAGCCGCGGCGCTCGCGACCGGTCGGGAGGCTTTTGACCAGGGCGCGTCCACGTTCGAGTATGCCGCGACCCAAGTCCTCGTTCGAGGGGCTCTACCCGTGTGACTTCTACGAACCCGAGGAGCTCCTCGACGCCGACAAGATGTACACTGTCTACGAAATCGCCCGTCTCATGCAGGGCCTCGAACCCGACGCCGCTATCGACGAGGAGACCGAGGAGATCCTCCTCGACTGGGCCATCCCGTGGGTCATGCGTAACAGCGAGAACCTCGTCATCGCCGAGCCGCCGAGCGAGGACGAACCCGGCTACTACGGCCTGCTGACGGAAGACCTCGTAGAGTCGGACGAGTAGCCGATCACTGGGCCGAGCGGGCCATCTTCGCCGCGAGTTCGACGTCGCCGTACGGCTCGCCCGAAACACTCGGGCCGTGGCCGGCGTGCATGACGTCGAATTCCTCGTCGAGTTCTTCCAGCAGCAGCTCGATACTCTCTACGAGCAACCGGTGGTTCCCCTCTTCGAGGTCGGTCCGGCCGTAGCTCCCGTTCTGGAAGACGAGGTCGCCCGCGAAGAGGACACCCGCCTCACGGCCGTAGAAGCAGAGATGGTCGTCCTTGTGGCCGGGCGTGTGGAGTGCGACGTACTCGTAGTCCCCAATTTGGACTGTCTCGCCATCCGCGATTCCGTGGTCGACCTGCGGGTATGTCGGGTCGAACCCCCACGTCTCGACGTCGAAGGCGTCTCTCACGGAGTCGAGGTTGTCGATGTGGTCGGGATGCGTGTGCGTTAGGAGGACCGCATCGAGAGCTGCGCGGTCGCCGTCACCGTCGTCGAGGTGCTGTTCGAGTCGCTCGACGACGTCGAAGTTCGCGCCCGCATCGACCAGGACGGTTCGGTCTCCCTCGACCAGAAAAACGTTGCTAGTAAATGCCCGGACGTCCGCCGCGAGATTGTGGACCTGCGCCATGACGGAGAGTCGGCGGCCGCCGGGGTTGGCTCTTGCGCTCCGTTCGGAGGCCGCTCCCTTACTCCTCAACCGGTGCGCTCGCGAGGACGAGTTCAGAGTACTCGTCGTGGTTCTGGATCTGGCGCTCCTCCTCGGGCGTGATGTGGATGGCCTCGTGCTCGTCGAGGTGCTCGCGGTGGCCGTCGTCGAAGACGACGTCGACGCCACCCTCGACCACGAAGTAAATCTCTTCGAGGTTCTCTTCGATGTGGGTGTGTGGCTTCGTCTCCTCGTCGGCCTCCAGCGAGAGGAACGTGAAGCCGAGGTTCTCGGCACCGAGTTCGTCCTTCAGCATCCACATCTCGCCCGCGACGTTGTCCGGCAGTACCGACTCTGCTTCGCCAGCGTGTGCCTTCGTGTACGGCATGTGGATGACTGCGAACGGATATCCCTTCAATCGGTTGGCCGTTCGCAGAGAAAGAGTGGAACAGTTTTGTGGACGTGGCCCTACCCACGATACAGCAACTATGAAGGTCGAACTCCTGGAAGCCACCCCGAATCCGGAGAAGGTCGTCGCCCGAGCGGCGCGCAACGACTACATGAGCGAGTACGGCGCGGACATGGACTTCGAGGAGGTCATGGCGGATATCGACGGCGACACCCTCGAAGAGAAGAAAGAGACCCTCATCGGCCACCTCCTCAGTCATGGCCACTTCGGCCCCTTCGAGCACGTCCAGGCGACCTTCCACGTGAAGGGTATCAGTCGGTCTTGCATGGCCCAGATCACCCGCCACAGGCACGCTAGCTTCGACATCCAGTCGATGAGGTACGTCTCCTTCGACGACGTCGACCCCGAGGACGTCGCCGAGGGCGAACTCGTCGTCACGCCGCCGTCGGCGACCGACCCCGACTGGATCGGCCGCAACCAGAAGACCGGCGCCGTCGACGAAGAGACCGTCGAGAAGCGCGAAGAAGTGTTCCGCGAGTCCGTGAAACGGTCGGTCGAGGACTACCAGGAACTGCTCGACCTCGGGATGCCGCCCGAGGACGCCCGCTTCGTCCTCCCCATCGGGACCGAGGTGAACATGGTGATGTCGCTGAACGCTCGCATGCTCATGCACGTCGCCGACATGCGTGCCGCCGCCGACGCCCAGTGGGAGATTCGTCAGATGACTGAAAGTATTCTCGACTACGCTGCCGAGTGGTGTCCCCTCACTTTCGACTACTACGAAGAGAACATGAAGAACCGCAAGAACCGCCTCGCACCGTAGCGCGACGCGAAGGTTGCTCCTCTGCTGATTTCTGTTCGATTCGTTCGACCGCTCGACGACGGCCACAAATCATCTTTGTTAGGCGTGTGTCACGTCCACACACGATGCTCCCCCGCCGTCGTCTGCTCCGCGCAGTCGGTGCAAGTGGTGTCGCACTCACAGCCGGGTGTGCCAGTCGATTCACCGGGAGCGGATGGTCCCAGTCGTTGACTGGCGAGGTCGTCACCCCGATCGCGAGCGGTGCGGAGACATTCTTCGTCGGGACGACGACCGGTCAGCTCTCCGCAGTCCGCCGTGACGGCTCGCTCGCGTGGCAGACGCGGCGGACGCAGTCAGCCACCTCGACCGCACCTGTCCACGACGCGACGCGGGGGCAGGTCTACGTCGGCTACGCCGACGGCGCGGTCCGCGCGTTCGACGCGGCGAGCGGTCGCCACCGGTGGACCGTCCGTTCGGAGAATCGTGCCGTCGCCGCGCCGGTCGTCGGCGACGACTCGGTGTTCGTCTTCGAAGACGAGGGAGTCGTCGCGCTCGATCCCAAGACTGGCGACCGACGCTGGCGTGAGCGCGTCTCCGGCCGTGTCGCGGCCGCCAGTGCTGGAGCGGGGTCCACCATCTTCACTGCCGACTGGAACGGCGTCGTGCGCGCGGTCGACACCGACGTGCGGACGGAACAGTGGGAGACCCGAATCGAACGACACACCCGTGCACCACCTATCCCGGACGGCGACACAGTGTTCGTTACGGGGACTGGCGCCTTCCTCCACGCACTCGACACGCAGAGTGGCGACGAACGGTGGGAGCGCCGACCGGGACCGGGCGGCACGTCGCCGGTCGCCACCGACGACGAGGCGGTAATCACCGCGACGACCGACGGCACTGCCGCAGCCTTCGACGCATCCGACGGGACGCAGCAGTGGTCGTTCGACGCTGGCACCACGCTGACCGGGCAGCCAGTCACTACGGATGGTGCCGTGTTCCTCACCTCGATGACGGGATCGATCTACGCCGTCGAGCGGGCGACTGGTCAGCGACGGACGACAATCGACATCGACGGCGTGCTCCGGAGCGCGCCGATCGTCGATGACGGGTCGCTCTACGCCGTCACGCGCGACGGGACATTCCTGCGGCGGTCGGTCCCAACCTTGACCTGATCGGAGTCTCTGCGAGGTGGGAGTTTCTCGGTTTCGGAGTCGCAGCTTGAGTCGGAGCCGAACACGTTCGGCAACACGGCTTGTTGGGCGGGGGCACTATCTACAGCCATGTCGGAGCAACTCGACGCCGACGCCGCCGTCGCCGCCGCGGGAGCACCCACTGACCGGCCACGCGAGGTCCTCGACGTCCGTACGTCGCCACCGCCCGAGCCGCTCACGACGACCCTCGAACGGCTCGCGACGCTCGGCGACGAGACGGTCCTCGTCCAGTTGAACGACCGTGCCCCACAGCACCTCTACCCGAAACTCGACGACCGTGGGTGGACGTACGCGACGGTCGAGCGAGATACAGGCGTCGTCACCGTCGTCTGGCGGTCGTAACAGTGCTTCTCGACCAATTCTCTCCCAACGTGAACGCATGACCGATACGACTCATCGACACGCCGCACTCGGGCGGAACACACACGAACGAGTGGAGTCAGACGTACCCATTCCCGACCTCGAACCACCGATTCAGGACGTCCTGGACGCACTCGACGACGAGGACTGCCGCGAGATACTGCAGGTGCTCGACGAACCGCGGCCGGCGAGTGAAGTCACCGACCACTGCGACATCCCCTCGTCGACGACCTACCGAAAGCTCGATCTGTTGAGCGAGGCCGGACTCGTCGTGGAGCGGACGTCGCTCCAGGATGGATACCGGCAGGTCACGCTCTACGTCCGGACGTTCGAGTCCGTCCAAGTCGTCGCCGGCGAAGACGGCTTCACGGTCGAGATCGAAGAACGCGAGCGAACACCCGACGAACGGCTCGACAAGCTGTGGTCGCAGGTCCAACGCGAGGTGTAGGGATTCGGAGGCGGCCGTTCGAGGGGTCATCCCCGAACGTGTTCGGAACCAGATTCTCGCGGCCCTAAGCGCAACCATCGAGTATGAGTGTCGAGACCACTCGTGAGACGGAAGGTGAAGAGACGACGGTCGAAGTGCGCTGTACCGGCCACGTCCGGTCGGCCGTCGGGACCGGGAAGATGGAGTTTACCTTCGAGGGGGAGACGCTCCGGGAGTTCCTCGCCGACTTCTTCGCAGCGTACGACGTTAGAGAGATGATTATCGCCGATACCGAAGCGGAAGCGACGGCACGGGGGTGGGCGCCGACGCCCGAGAACCTCCCCGGCGACAACTGGGCGAAGAATCCCGAGGGCGAGCAGACCCGGAAGTTCGCCCGCGTGACCGTCAACGGCCGGTTCAACGAGCAACTCGACGGGCTCGACACCGAACTCAACGACGGCGACCGGGTCGCACTCATCTATCCCTTCATTTTCTGCTGTTAATCGAGCCGATGCAACCTAAAACACCGAACGTGTTCGGCCTACCTCTCAGCGCCTGGGAACCGCCGCTACTAACCTATACCTATGCGACGAACCTCCAATCGAGATGAGAGTCAGTAGAAAGACCCTGGCGAAGATACTCGCCGTCGTCTTCGTCTTCAACCTGGTCGTCATGGGCGCTGGCGCGTACTTCGCGTACGAGCAATCGCCCGAACGGCCGAACGAAATCGTCGGTCCGAACGGCGACGTCCTCGCGACGAACGAGGATATCGTCGCCGGGAAGGCCGTCTTCCAGAAGAACAGCCTGATGAACCACGGGACGATCCTCGGTAACGGCGCCTACTTCGGCGCCGACTACACCGCTGACGCACAGGAGCGGTTAGTGACGAATATGCGCGAGTACGTCGCCCGCGAGAGATACGACACAGAGTACTCGCAACTCGACGAGGCGCGGCAGGCAGCCGTGAACTCGGTCGTCAAGCGGCAACTCCAGAACGGTGAGTTCGACGGCACCATGGAACTCACCGCAGCGGAGGCCTACGCCTACGAACAGGTGCGCCAGGCCTACGTCGAGCGCTACTACGATGGATCCTTGGAACACGGGATCCCCGCGAAGTTTGTCTCCTCGGCCGAGGAGGCCAGGCGGTTCGCCGACTTCGCGCTCTGGACCGCGATGTTCGCGTCCATCGACCGACCTAACAGTGCCATCTCGTGGACCAACGAGTGGCCGTACAACCCCGGTGCAGGTAACACGCCGCCTGCCTCCGCGATGACGTGGAGCGTTGTCGCGATGGTGCTGCTCGTCGCCGGCGGCGGTGCCGGCATCTGGCTCTACAAGTCAGTGAAGCTCCCCGAACCGACTGCCGAGGGCGTCGAGGTTCCCGATCCCGCGGACATCGACCTCTTCCCGAGTCAGTTTGCGGCCGTCCGTTTCGTTCCAATTGCGGCCGCCCTCTTCCTGATACAGACGTTGCTGGGTGGGTTGATGGCCCACTACTACATCGAACGTGAGGGGTTCTACGGCATCGCGGAGGCGCTGGGCATCAATGCCGTCCAGGCCCTCCCGTTTGCCATCACGAAGGCTTGGCACATCGACCTCGCGGTCCTCTGGATCGCGACGATGTGGCTCGGGATCGGGCTGTTCCTCCCGCCGCTGCTCACCGGTCACGAACCAAACAACCAGAAACGCTACATCCACGTCCTGTTGGGCGCGCTGGTCGTCGTGGTCGTCGGCGGACTACTGGGCATCTGGCTCGGCGCCCAGGGGTACATCGAGGGCGCACTCTGGTGGATCCTCGGCAGTGAGGGCCTGGAGTACCTCGAGGTCGGTCGCCTCTGGCAGGTCGGCCTGCTCGTGGGCTTCCTCCTCTGGACGGCACTCGTTGCACGCGGCTTCAAGCCGCTGCTCGACCGCGAGGAGCCCTACGGACTCGCCCACCTGATCATCTACGCGGGCGGTTCCATCGGCCTGCTCTTCATGGCGAGCATGATGTACACGCCGAAGACGTCCATCGTCGTCACGGAGTTCTGGCGCTGGTGGGTCGTCCACATGTGGGTCGAGGGCGTCTTCGAGTTCTTTGTCGTCGCCATCATCGGCGTCTCGCTCGTCTCGATGAACCTCCTCTCTCGGCGGAGTGCCGAGAAGGCGGTGATGTTCGAGGCCCTCTTCGTGATGGGCGCGGGCGTCATCGGCGTCAGCCATCACTACTGGTGGATCGGCCTGCCCGAGTACTGGGTTCCCATCGGGAGCGTCTTCTCGACGCTCGAGTTCATCCCGCTCGTCTTCATCCTCTATGAGGCGATCAACGAGTACCGCGCGATGGTCAACGCCGGCGAGAGCTTCCCCTACAAGCTCCCGTTCATGTTCATCGTCGCCTCGGGGGTGTGGAACTTCGTCGGCGCCGGCGTGCTCGGATTCTTCATCAACCTCCCGCTCGTCAACTACTACGAGCACGGGACCTTCCTGACGGTCGCGCACGCCCACGCCGCGATGTTCGGTGCATTCGGCTTCCTCGCGCTGGGGATGGCCGTCTACATCCTCCGGTTCACCACCGAACCCGGCAAGTGGGATCCGACGAACCTCAAGCGTGCGTTCTGGCTGTGGAACATCGGGATGGCGTGGATGGTCCTCGTCGGCGACATTCCGGTTGGCTTCCTCCAGCTGGAGACTGTCTTCACGCAGGGCTACGACGCCGCGCGCTCGCTGGCCTTCTACAGCCAGAATCTCGTCCAACTGATCTTCTGGGCGCGCTTGCCGGGAGACATCCTCATCATCCTCGGCTCGGCAGTGTTCTGCTACGACGTCCTGAAGAAGCGCTTCGTCCGTCGTGAAGAGATCGAACCCGTCACCGGCGGGACGATCATCTCCCGGCGGATCTTCGGTGAGGACGAGGACGTCGGCGCCGAACTCGACGACTAACGGCTCTTTCCTCACCACGCCTTTTCTTCGGTCGACGTTTTCGACTTCCTTGAGGCGAACCGGTTCGGCACGCTGCTCATCGTCTGTCGTCGCCACGCTCTAGGTATGTCGAGCCACTCTCACGAGCGCGACGCCGAATCCATCACCGACGAGGTCCACACTGCCTCGTGGTCGGCCAACCTCGAGAAACCCGAGCACGCCGAGGACCGCGAGCGAGTGGTGTCCGAGGCGATCGACGCCGTCAATCGGACCGCGGCGGGCTACCACGTGAATCTCGTCACCCACGCGAACCACGGACACCCACGCGAGTACCTCTTCGACGCCCTCGACGACGCGTTCGAGGAGACGGTCGAGTACGAACACGTCGAGCAGTGTGGCTGTGGCGGCCACGTCGTCCGCGTCCACGTCGAGTAGCCAACTACTCTCAGAGCTTTTCGAGGGCGGTAGCGAGGTCGTCGAGTAGGTCGTCGACGTCTTCGACGCCGATCGGTGCGCGGACGAGCGACTCGGAGATGCCTGCCCATTCGCGCTCTTCTGCACTCAGGTTGCCGGCCGACATCGAGGCCGTGTGTTCGACGAGCGACTCGACGCCGCCAAGGCTCACTGCAAGGTTGAACACGTCGAGTTCCTCCAAGAAGGCCTTCGCGACCGCGGCGTCGCCCGCGACCTCGAAGGAGACGACACCGCCGTAGCCGTCCATCTGCTCGTTCGCCAGGTCGTGTTGGGGGTGGCTCTCCAGGCCGGGGTAGTAGACGTGTTCGATTTCAGAGTGGTCCGCGAGGAACTCCGCGACGGCCTGTGCGTTGGCCTGGTGTTGGTCCATCCGCAGCGGGAGGGTCTTGAGCCCGCGCTGGACGAGGTAGCAGTCGAAGGGAGCCATGACCGCCCCGAACGCCTTCGCGCCGACGAAGCGGGCGTGTTCCATCCAGGTCTCGTGGTCGGTGACGACGGCGCCGCCGGTCGCGTCGCTGTGACCATTCAGGAACTTCGTCGTGCTGTACACCACGACGTCGGCACCGAGTTCGAGCGGGCGCTGGACGTAGGGGGTGTTGAACGTGTTGTCGACGGCGAAGCGGGCGTCGTACTCGTCGGCGATGGCCGCGATTGCCTCGATATCACAGAGCCGCAGGAGTGGGTTCGTGGGCGACTCCGCCCACACGAGTTCGGTGTCGGCGGTCGCCGCGGCCGCGACGTTCGAGGGATCGGTCGCGTCGACGTAACTCACGTCGACGTCCATCGGCGCCAGCAGGTCGTCGAACAGCGCCTTCGTCCCGCCGAACAGCGACTCGAAGGCGACGACGTGGTCGCCGGGCGAGAGCGTGCTGAAACAGACGGTCGAGATGGCCGCCATCCCCGAGGAGAGCGCGAGTGCGTGGTCGGCGCCCTCGAGTCCCGCTAGGGTCGCTTCGAGTGTGTCCCGCGTCGGGTTGCCGAAGCGACTGTACTTGTACCCCTGCCCGGGCGCGCCGGGGTCGTCCATCTCGAACGCCGTCGAGAGGTGGATCGGCGGGACGACGTCGCCGGTCGCGGGTGCGCCCCGAACGGGGTGGTCGATCGCGCGGGTCGCAAAGTCACGGTGGGTCATCGTCCGGAGGAACGGGGACCCAGTTGAAGTATCGTACGCACGGCGGCGACGTATCGACCGCTGGAGGACGTTCCGCCCACGGAGGCACAGTACCGGACCAACGACTCAGTCGGACGAGACTAGCTGCGTGACGTTGAGAACGTACTCCGCGCCGCAGTCACAGGATAGTCGCCCGGAGCTCTCTGTCGCTATCCAGTCGCCACACTCACACTGCAACTCGATCTCTCGTGGTCCGCTCATGGGGGGTGTCGACACGTTTGGGGAGGGTGCCGGTAAGTAGTCCCACTAAACGATTAGGTATGAGCGAGAAATCAGAGAGAGGACGGGCCGGATTTGGGCGGGGCTGGCCTACTCGACGACGATGACCCCCTTCATTCCGAGCGCTTCGTGCGGTGTGCAGGCGTACTTGTAGACGCCCGAGCTATCGAACGTGTGCGTGAACGTGGATCCTTCTTCCTGAACGAGGTCGCTCTCGAAGGAACTACCCTCGTCGACGACGTTGTGGTAGCCGCCTTCTCCGGTCCACACCCACTTGACGGTCGTGCCACGTGAGACTTTGATAGCGGCTGGTTCGAAGGCGAAGGACCCGCGATTCCCTTCCGCGCCGACGACGACTTCCGGCTGTTCGACGTCCATCTTGTCGACGACGCCCGTATAGTTGTTGACGTCATCTAGCCAGCCGTCGAAGGTTTCGTTCTCGTTCCCGTAGTCGTTTCCTCGGCCGCTCGTGATGGTCTTATAGATATCCGGTTGCTCTTCCCCCTTCACGTCGAGGACGCCGAGTGCACCACGCTTGTCCGCACGGCTGATGGCGTGATCGACGAGTTTGATCGGTCCCGGGACTGGTGTCTCGATTTCGGCGACGGAGACGGACCCCGGCGGAACGGGCGTCGTCTCGACGTATCGGGCAGGATCGGAGAGCAGGTCGCCGTCGCGGTATAGTTTGGCCCAGACGTTCCCGATCGGGTGCCAGGAACTCGTCAGGTTGGGGCCACCGTTAGCGAAGTAGAGCCGGATTCGTTCTCCACGGTTCACGTCGATGGCGCCGTAGCGACCCTCAGTGAAGGCGTACGACTCACCGTTGAACACGACGTACGTCGGGTCTTCGTCCTCCATCCCCTCGAAGTCGAACATGTGGTGGCCCTCCTGGCCGAGTTCGCTCTTCGTGTAGAGTTCGTGTTGACCGAAGTAGAGTTCGCGGTTGACCTCGGGGAGGCCATCTTCGGGTTCCACGAGGATCGTCCCGAACATCCCCGACGAGATGTGTTGATCGAGGTTGGGAACCGCACAGTGGTAGATGTGGGCCCCAGGGTACATCGCCGTGAACTCGATTTCGGCGTACTCGCCCGGCACGATGGTCGTGTCCTCTGCCCCGCCGCCGGGACCGTAGACCGCGTGGAAGTCGATGTTGTGCGGCAGGTCGTTACCCTCGGGGTTCGTGAGACGGAACCGGACGCGGTCGCCGCGCCGGACTCGGAGCATCGGCCCCGGGACCTGTCCCTCGAAAGTCATGTAGTCGAAGGTCACGCCCGGCGCGATTTCGGCGGTGACCTCCTGTACCTTCATCGTAATTTCGTGTGTTCGTGGCTCGTCCCACGTGACCGGGGCGGGGACGGCGGTCGGATCCGCAGCGACGCTATCCACGTCGACGTTTGGCGCACTCGAGTTCGGTCGTCGCTTCACGGGCGCCTGACAGCCTGCAACCATGCTGGCTCCGGCAACGCCGGTCGCCTTGAGCAAATCTCGACGCTCGAGGTGGTTTCGTGACACGAATATGTATCCGCACCATCCTAACAAACTTGTAACTATTGGCCGTGGTATGATAACACACTGAAAGCGAATTCGACGCGATCAACTCGCGTCGAAGAGTTCGGGGTTCTCCGGCCCTTCGGAGCGGAGGACGGCGAGACAGCCCTTCCGTGCGACACGCGAGAGGGCGTGGTCGACGAGTTTGTACTCACCGGGGACGGGGAACGTCGCGGTCACGACCGCGGAACTCCCCGGCGCGATGGGGACGGTCTGGACGTAGTAGTCCGGGTCGCTCGCGAGCGCGCCGTCGCGGTAGACGGTGTCCCACACCGACCCGATGGGGTGGAAGTTGCTCTCGACGTTCGGCCCACCGACCGCGTAGTAGATGCGGACGGTGTCGTCGGTGTCGACGACCATCTCGTCGTAACCCTGCGGCCCGATGGCGTACTTCTCGCCGTTGATGAGGACGTACGTGGGGTCCTCAGCGGCCATGGCGTCGAAGTCGAACTCGTGGTGGCCCTCCTGGCCGGTCGCGCCGGTCGTGTAGAGCTCGTGTTGTCCGAGGTAGAACTCGTGGTCCACCTCGGGAAGCCCCTCTTCGGGCTCGACGAGGATGATACCGAACATCCCGGTCGAGATGTGGTAGTCGACGTTCGCGACGGCACAGTGGTAGACGAACGCGCCGGGGTACGTGACCTTGAAGCGCAGCGTCTCCTCCTCACCGGGGGCGACCGTCGTCGCTTCCGCACCACCGCCCGGCCCGCGGGCAGCGTGGAAGTCGACGTTGTGGGCCATCTTGCTCGACGGCGCGTTTCGGATCGTGAGGTGAACCGTATCACCCACTCGCGTGCGGATGAACGGGCCGGGGATCTGGCCGTCGAACGTCATGTACCGGACGGTGACGCCAGGTTCGATTTCTGCGACGACCTCGGTGGTCTCCAGGGTGACCTCGACGTCCGTGGGCTCGGTCCGAGTGATCGGACCGGGAATGTCGCGGGGATCGGCCGCGACGCGGTCGGCAGTCACAGCCTTCGCAGGGTCGAGTGTCGCCGTCTTCGCCGACGGACCGACGGCAATGTCCGCGGGTGACGCGGAGACAGCCCCCTGCATGGTAGTCGTCGTGCAACCGGCCAACATCGCGGCGCTCCCGACGCCGATTGTCTGGAGCATCGTCCGTCGAGTGAGCGTTTGAGTCATGTCTTACACCTACGATTGAGAGTTCGCGACCTGTGGGTATATGTTAGCGAGCTGAATCTCCGTTCCTGGGACCGTGTCTCTGAAAGTGGGACTCAGCTCCCCGGGTTATGACCCCGGTTCGCCTACAGTTAGTTGTGAACCAGTGATGCAGCACACTACCGAATCCCGGCAGGCGGTGAATCGGCGGACGTTCCTGAAGACGACGGGCGCACTCGCCGTCGCGGGTGCGTTCGCGACGGCCGGTAGCGAATCGGCGCGTGCCGCGTCGGTCGGCGAGGAGTTCGCTAGCTGGTTCGACGGCGTCTCGAACTACGACGGCGTCGTCGACCGGACGGGCACCGACGCGGTGACTGTTGGGGTCGGTACGGACGACGGCTTCCGGTTCGGCCCCGCTGCGATCCGCGTCGACCCGGGCACGACGGTGACCTGGGAGTGGACCGGTCAGGGTGGCTCGCACAACGTCGTGGACGAAGCGGGCGCCTTCAAGAGTTCCTACGAGTCGAAGGCGGGCGCAACCTTCTCCCACACGTTCGAGAAGGAGGGCGTCTCCTACTACGTGTGCGCCCCGCACGCAGCGATGGGGATGAAGGGTGCCATCGTCGTCGGCTCCATTCCGGTCGAGACGGCCGGTGCGGGCTCGGGTTCGTCGACCGACGAGTCCGACGGCGGTTCGGCGTACACCGAACCGGACTACGGCGGCTGGTTCGACGGCGTCGAGAACTTCGGCGGGACGGTCGACCAGACGGGCAAGTCGACCGTCCACATCTCCGTCACCGACGACGGATTCTCCCCGGCCGCGGTCCGCGTCGATCCGGGTGCGACCGTCGTCTGGGAGTGGGACGACGTCGACACCGCCTACGCGGTCACCGCGGCTGACGGGTCCTACCAGAGCGGGGCCCAGACGTCTGGGACGTTCGCCCTCACGTTCGACGGGAACGGCATCAGCAAGTACACGGCCGGCGCGAACGCGGGCGCGACGATGCGCGGTGCGATCGTCGTCGGCGCAGGCGGCGTCCCGACCACGACGCTCAACGACACTGGTGTCGCCGCCACGAGCGGTGTGGTTGCCGGGCTCGTGACAGTCGTCGGTCTGCTCGCCTTCTGGGAGCGCGAGCGCTTCACGGGCGACGACGAGGACCGGCCCGACGGCGTCGCCGTGAGCGACTCCTCGATCGGGCGTCGCGGTGGCCACGCCTGAAACAGTCGTTGCCCTCTCGGGCGACGAACTCTTTGCGCTGTCTCCGAAATCACTAGCTATGGAGTCCGTAACCGTCTCGCGGCAGGTCGACGCCGACCCGGAGACCGTCCGAGCAGCGATGCAGGACGTCGGCGAGTTCATGCGCGCCGCCGGCTTCGACGAGGTGGTCGTCGAGGGCGACCGTATCGAGTTGACCAACCGCCTCGGACTCGTCGAGATCGAACTCACACTCGAGGTCGTCGAGCGCGAGGGCGCCGACCTCGCCTACGTCCAGCGCGACGGTATCTTCCGGGAGATGTGGACGGAGTATCGCGTCGAGTCCGCCGACGGTGGGACGGCCGTCGAGGCGACGACGGAGTTCGAACTCGCCGCGAAGTTCGTCGGGCCGATTTTCGACAGTACCGTCGTGAAACGCCAGCGACGCAAGGAATTGACCGCGCAGTTCGACTCCCTGGCGGAACTGTAGCTCGAACGCTCTCGGAGTATATATGGGGGCGCGCCCGATCCCCGTCAGCGTCCCGACGCGGGAAAGGGCGAAAACCGCGCCGGTCGAGCGCGTGTAGCACCAGCGTACGGCTGCAGACCTTGTTCTTCGCCGCAGTGGCCGGGTGCGTGGGACGGACGCGACACCGCTAGCTTCGGTCCCCATAGACTTAACAACTAGCTGTCACACTCCGAGTTTCTCGCGGAGCGACCGTGCGTTGTCGACCTTCTCGTAGTTGTTGAACATCGCGTACACCGTCTCGTACTCGTCGCCGAGCGTTCCCATGCGGTCGGCAATCTCGTCCAGTTCCTCGTCCGAGTAGTCGTAGTCGTAATCGTATGGGTCCTCGTTGAGGCCGTGGAAGCGGACGTAGGCCACGTCGGCGTCGGTCGTACTGGGGAAGCGCCGGCTTAGGTCGGTGACGTGGATCAGGTCGAGTTCAGTGCAGAGCGCCTCGACCGAATCGAGGTTTGCCTTCCAGTCGCCACGCGGTTCCCACGCGAGCGTCCGGCCGCCGCGGTCGATGCCGTCGACGAACTCCCGGAGGTTCTCGGCGTGTTCGTCCGTGCAGTCGAACCCCGCGGGTGTCTGGAGGAGGACGGCCGGGGCGTCGAGTGCCTCGGCGTGGTCACGCGTGCGCTCCCAGGCGTCGAACACCGTCTCCGTGGGACGGAAGTAGCCCTTCTCGCCTTCGGGTTCGGCGTCGCGGTGGTTGTTCCACGTCGGACTCCGCGAAGGGTGAGTGAGCGCCTGCCACCCCTTCAGGAGGAAGGTGAACTCCTCATTCATCTCGTCGACGACCTCGCGCCAGCGCTCGCTGGTCGACACCTGCGGGAGTTCGTAGAACGTGCGATTCAGCTCGACCGCGTCGAACTCGTCGGCGTAGGCCTGGAGTTTGTGGTCGTACTCCGCTTTCCACCCCTCGCCGGGGCGATAGTCGCCGTAGCCACAGACCCCGATTTCGAACTCCGCCATACCTGACACCACCGACGGCACGCCTATCGGCGTTGTGCCCGAACCGGGAGCAGACTTCGTTCACACTCTAGTCAGTGCGGAAGTTGTCAGTGGTCGCTCGCACTGGATATTTGTACCGCGGGCGTGCAGACCCGGTATGGTCCCGTCGCCCGTCGCCGTCCTTCGTGCGGTTGTCCACCGCGCCGTCCTGCCCGTTCGCCGCCGTGTCCGGCCGTATCTCTCCCAGACAGAGGGGCCGTCGGCCCCGCTCCTGTACCAACTGCTCGGACTCGTCGGTGGATTGGTCGGCTTCCTCGTGTACGCGGCGACTGCGGTGGCCGGTATCGCCGTCACCGCACTCTACACACTCTGTTACCCGGTTCTACGAATCGGCGAGCGAGTCGTCAACGCGGTCCGGTCGCGAGTTGCCAGACTCCGTGATCGCTGAGAAGGGGGAGAACCGCCGACGGGGGAGACCCGAACGGCGGCGCCGGGTTCCGATGGGCGGCGAGTGCGTGGCGAACCGGAGGCGCGCTCCGGTGGCCACGAGACGTTTCGAAGGGCCGACACTTATCGATGGTGGCGGCGAGGGTCCGACACCCTCGCCCCTACCTCACCGCCCTTCAGCGGTGGACCGCCCGCGTCAGGGTGAAGAGGAACAGCGCGATGAGGAGCGCGCCGACCACGGCCTCCGCGACGCCGACGAGACGGATCGGCCACGTCGGGAGCGCGGCCGCCGGTGGGTGGTGGAGTCCAGTGAACGACTCCCCACTTAGGAGGATGTAGCTGAACGGACCCGGGGCCTCTGGGTACGGTGCTGAGAGACCGGCAAGCGAGTAGAGTACCCAGTAGATGCCGGCGAAGAGACCGATGATGCCAAGCATCACCGCGAGGAGGCGGTGTGGGTTCTCGGTGTACTCACACACCACGTCGAACGAGCGGTTGAACACCTCTTTGACGCCGGCGACGATTCGCTCTTTCGTGGAGTCGCTGTTTCGGCGTCGAACGGCGTGGCGGTCGCCGCGAGCGCGCATCTCGCGGACGAAGAACCCCGACTCCGCGCGGTTGTCACCGATCATGTCCGCACCGCTCTTGGCCTTCGTGTAGGTGAGTTCCTCCTCGCGGGGGTCGAGGTCCGCGGGTTCGACGCTCGTCTCGACGCCGAAGTTGTGAATCTCGTAGTCGGGTTCTAGGGCGGGCCGAAAGGAGGTGAAGTCGAACTCCCGGAAGGCAGTCGTGACGAAGCGCATGTAGTCGATAGGCGACTGCTCGGAGGTCTCGGCCTGGACCGAGATGGACCCGACCACGGCGTCTCGAAAGTCGAAGAGGATGTGGCCCTTCGTCGGTTGGGCGAGGGTCCCGCCGTCGAGTGACGTCCGCTCGCAGGAGACGAGGACCCCCTCGCCAGCGGCGCGCGGGTTGAACTCGAAGCGTTCGCCACACTGCGCGTCGTCGAGTCGGAGGTCGCCCATCAGGAGGGAGTCACGGAAGTCGACCAGTTCCTCGAAGCGGGCCTGTGAGAAGTCGCCCCCGTCCTCGAAGTCGACGCCCGTGAAGTCGAGGAACCCCTCGGCGACGGAGTCCTCGAAGGTGGGCGCCGTCTCGAACGTAGCCGGTCCGTAGGCGGAGTGGATGTCTTCGGTCCCGAACGTGGCCGGGCCGTCGAAGCGGACGGAGTCGAAGACGGTCGCGTCCGTGAAGCGAGCGTCCGCGAAACTCGCGATATCGGCGAAGCTCGCGGACGTGAACAACGCCCGGTAGCGGAACTCTGACCCGCGGAAGAACGCCCGCCCCTCGAACTGGGTCCCGGTGAACTTCGCGTTTGAGCGGAACGTCGTCCCCGTGAAGATGGCGTCGTCGTCGAACGTCGTGCCGTTATTGAACGCCGCGGTGTGTTCGAACCCCGCCCGGGAGAACACCCCTCGACCCGAGAACCGGGCCGTACTCGCGCTCATGACGCCGTCGAACGCACAGTCGTAACAGATCAGATCCGAGTCGAATCGCGCACTGTCGAGTTCGAAGCGACTCCGGAAGTAGCTGTGCGAGAAGTCGAGCTGGTCGACGACGTGGGCGTCCTGGAGACGGACCTTCCCCTCGAACGTACAGTGACGGAAGTTGATGGGGAGGGCGTTCGTCGAGTTGATCTTCCGATCCCGGAGATCGAGTTCACCGAAGGTCGCGCCGACGAACTCGTTTCGGGTGTCCGAGTCGCTCTCGACGGCCGCGATGAGTTCCGCACGGACCTGTCGGTCGCGGATGCCGAGTTCCGAGCGGTGGGCGGTCGAGAGGTGAAACACACAGTACTCCTCGCCTTCGACGGCGTCGTGCGGGCACTCCCACGGTTCGTCCCGCTCGAGGCTGGCGTCCTCGGAGACCAACTCTGACTCCCCCGGTTCGAAGCGATACTGGCAGTTCCCAGCAGTTTTTATTCGATCCATTCGATTTAATTCACCATAATAGTCCTGTGCATTATAGTGGTTCTGGCGGGCGAGCGAAAGGTTCGTGGGGACTGCTCGCATGCGACGACTCAATGGGGGTCCGCTCGACCGTCCGGCAGTTCTTCGCGTTAGAACGCGATGTCCTCGTTCTCTCGGTGGCGATGTTCGCGTTCAGCCTCGCCTACCAGATGACTGGCCGGTACATGGCGAAGTACCTCTCGGTCCTGGGTGCTACAGCGTTCGTCGTCGGGATCTACGTGAGCTTCGGGAATCTCCTCGGTGCGCTCTATCCCTACCCGGGCGGGGCGCTCTCGGACAGACTCGGGACACGGAGTTCGCTCACACTCTTCGGCGCGGTCTCGACGGTCGGCTTCGTCTTGTGGGCCGTCGCACCGCTTGCTGGGACCATCTCGATTTTGGGATACGGCTTCCCCGCGTGGGCGCTCGTCTTTCTCGGACTCGCGTTCGTCCAGGCGTGGAAGTCGTTGGGGTTGGGCGCGACGTTCGCGCTCGTCAAACAGAGCGCACCCGAGGGGCGACTCGCGACCGGGTTCGCGAGTACCGAAGTGTTCCGTCGCGTTGGATTTCTCGTCGGGCCGGTCCTCGCTGGACTCCTCGTCGCCGCCGCACCTTCGTTCACGCGTGGCTTTCAGGTCGTCCTCGTCGTCGGCGCCGTCGTCGCACTCGGCGCAACGGCCATCCAGCATACTCTCTACGAGTCGGAGGCTGACACGGTCGGAAAGTCCTTCGAGGGCGTCTCGTCGATCATCGACGACCTGCGGGCGCTCCCGTCGGAGCTCCGGCCGCTGCTCGTCGCTGATACGTTCGTCCGGTTCGCCAATGGCATGGCCTACGAGTTCTTCGTGCTCGTGGTCGTCGACTATCTCGCGGTCGGGACGACGCTGTTCGGTGTTCGTTTCTCCCCGGAGGCGTACTTCGGTCTCCTGCTCGGCGTCGAGATGGTCGTCGCGCTGCTCGTGATGGTCCCTAGCGCTCGTCTCGCCGACGCGTGGGGGCTGAAGCCGGTCGTCGCCGCGGGATTCGCCGTCTACGCCGTCTTCCCCCTCTTGCTCGTCAACGCCCCGAAATCGGCACTCGTCCTCGCGGGTCTGTTCGCCTTCTCGGGGCTGCGCTTTGCCGGTCTTCCCGCACACAAGGCACTCGTCGTCGGGCCTGCGACGGCCGAAACTGGTGGGCGGGTCACGGGCACCTACTACCTCGTCCGAAACATCCTCACGATTCCGAGCGCCGCACTCGGTGGCTGGCTCTACCACGCCTACTCGCCACAGCTCGCCTTCACGCTCGCGACGGTCGTCGGGTTGCTCGGTGTCGGCTACTTTGTCGTCTTCGGCGAGCGCTTCGAGCAAGAAGGTGGCCGCGTTAGCCCGTGAGGACGACGTTCGTCGCACCGGTACTCTCGGCGACCATCCACACGACGAACCCCACGTAGATAGCGAGGAGGAGTCCGGCTTCGTGTCGTGAGAGTGCGAGTTCGGTCCGCATCGCGGTGAAGACGATTACCGTCGCGCCGACGAGGAACGCGAACATCGGGACGGCCCGCGAGAAGTTGACGACGGTCGTCCCCGCGAGCAGGACGCCCGCCGGGACGGCGACGAGCAGGTCGAAGACGTTGCTCCCGAAGACGTTCGCAAGGCTGACCGCGTCGCCTTCGGGGCCACCGCCATCACCGTTCTCGCCCCTCGCCGCCCGGACGCTGACCAGCGCGTCGGGGAGGCTCGTCCCCGCCGCGATGACGGTCAGCCCCCAGAGGAACGGGGACGTCCCGAAATACGTGCCGAGTGCGAGCGCCGCGCGGACGAGTCCCTCGACGCCGACGAGGATGAGCGCCAGACTCCCCACGAGGATGGCCCACTGCTTCGTCGCCGAGACACCGGTGGTGTCGACTGCGGTCCGCTGGTCGCGGGTGTCCTGGGCCTGGATAAAGACATACAGTCCATAGAGTGCAATCGGGATCAGTGCCAGCGCGCGGGTGAGGTGCCCGCGGATGACCCCTGGCGTGTCCAGGACGGGATTGTAGATGGCGGCGAACGCGAAGGTGACGAGAAGGGTCGCGACCGCGAGCATGTAGAACTGTGCCTCCTTGTAGACGAGATCGCGGTTCGCACCAAGCGACCCCGGTGCAGCTAATGTCGACGCCGCCGGAATGACGAGAACGTTGAACACTGCGGAACCGACGATGGCTGCGACGCCGAGTTCGAACTCGCCGTGGAGAACGACCGCGAGTGTCGTACTGGAGAGTTCGGGGAAACTCGACCCCACCGCGGCGACGACGGCTCCCTGGACGACCGCGGGAAGTCCGTAGTAGGTTGCGAGGCGGTCCGCGGCATCTTCGAGGTGAGACGCCCCGACCCAGACGACGCCGGTCGCGCCGACGGCGAGGGCCAGCAGCGAGAGCAGACGGAACACGAGGCGTGCTTACAGCGGGTACCGTGAGAAGATTCCGGCCCGCAGGGAGAGTCCCGTGTCTCAGTTGTGTGTCGTCCGTCTCAGCAGTGTCGACGTGTCCCTTGCTGGCGACGGCAGGTCTTTCACGACCGACGGCGACCCCCGAAGTATGGAACTCACCGACCGCGTCACCGGCATCGAGGCCTCGAAGATCCGCGAGATGTTCGACTTAGCGGAGGAAGCCGAGGGGGACCTCGTCCGCCTCGAAGTCGGTGAACCGGACTTCGACACGCCCGAGCACGTCGTCGACGCGGCCACCCGTGCCGCCCGCGAAGGCGAGACACACTACACCGCCAACGCCGGTCTCCCCGAGCTCCGCGCGGCCATCGCCGACTCGCTGGCCACGGACCGCGACGTCCACGTCGACCCCGACACGGAGGTCTGTGTGACTGCCGGCGGGATGGAGGCACTTCACCTAACGCTCCTCTGTGTAGCTAGCGATGGTGACGAGGTCGTCGTCCCTTCCCCGCTGTGGCCCAACTACTTCGCGCAGGCCCGACTCGCCGACGCAACCCCGGTTGAGGTCCCCCTCCCCGAAGAGACTGGCTACGCCCTCGACGCCGACCGCATCATCGAGGCGATCAACGACGATACGGCTGCGGTGATGTTGAACTCGCCGTCGAACCCTACGGGCCGTGTCCACGATCCTGCGGACCTTCGGGCCGTCGTCGAGGCCGCCGCCGACCACGACGCCTACGTCGTCGCCGACGAGGTCTACATGGGCCTGACGTACGACGTCGACCCGGCGAGTGTTGCGTCGCTCGTCGACACCGACAACGTCGTCCTCATCGACTCTTGTTCGAAGCGCTACGCCATGACCGGGTGGCGTATCGGCTGGCTCGCCGGCCCCGAGGAGGTGGTGTCGGCCGCGACTAAGATTCACGAGAGCACGAGTTCCTGTGCGTCGAGTGTCTCCCAGCACGCCGCAATCGCCGCGCTGACGGGACCCGACGAGGTCCGCGAGGAGATGCAGGCGGCGTTCGCCGAGCGTCGCGACCTCGTCGCCGAGCGTATCGACGCTATCGAGGGGAGTCACCTGCCCGCCGCTCGAAGGTGCCTTCTACGCCTTCGTCGACGTGAGTGAGTTGGGTGCCGGCGACAGTTTCGAGGTCGCGAAACGACTCCTCGACGAGTACGGCGTGGTCACGGCGCCCGGCGTCGGCTTCGGCGAGGCCGGCGAGGGGAGTCTCCGTATCAGCTACGCCAACAGTACAGAACGGCTAGCAGAGGGGATGGACCGCTTCGCCGACTTCGTCGCGGAGGTGCGCTAGATGGCGAGTGTGATTGTCACGGGTTCCTCGCGGGGGATCGGTCGTGGCGTCGCACTCCGCTTCGCCCGCGACGGCTACGACGTCGCCGTCAACTACGTCCAGTCGGCCGACGCGGCTGGGGCGCTCGTCGATACCATCGAGACCGACGTCGAGACGGACGCCGAGGCTATCGCCGTCCAGGCGGACGTTGGTGACCCGGAGGATGCCGAGCGCCTCGTCGACGAGACCATCGACGCCTTCGGCGACGTCACCCACGTCGTCAACAACGCGGGCATCGACCAGCACGTCTACACCGAGGATCTGTCCCCCAAGGATTTCGACCGGGTGATGGACACGAACGTCAACGGCGCGTTCAACGTGACGAAATTCGCGCTACCGTACTTGCGTGAGGCCGCCGAGTCGGGTGCCGACCCCTCGGTCACGAACGTCTCCTCGATTCTCGCACATACGGGCGCGCCAATCGAGTGCCACTACGCGGCGTCGAAGGCCGGAATTTTGGGTCTGACCAAAAGTCACGCGAAGGATTTCGCACCGGAGATCCGGGTGAACGCCGTCGCGCCGGGCCACGTCGAGACCGACATGACGGCTGATCGGAGTGAGGAAGAACGAGCCGAGGAGATGGCCGGCATCCCGCTCGAACGATTCGGGCAACCCGAGGACATCGCCCAGGCCGTCGCCTACCTCCGGGACGCGACGTGGGTGACCGGCGAGACGCTGAATGTCAACGGCGGGGAGTTGGTGCGCTAAACCGTTAGCGTCGATCAGACCAATCCCGATTTCCCACTTTTGCTCTCTGGTGTGCCACCCTCGTCGACGGGAGCGGTTTCACGGCTGACGACGAGGCTGGAGACAGATCCATAGATTGCAGCGCGGCAATCGCGCCGTCGAGACACGGCGATGAACGGTTTCGCGGGTTGTCGATCATCCCATAGGTTGGTCGGCACTCCGAAAGGAAGGTCGAAGCTGTGTCCAGAGCGACGACTCCACGGATAGTTGGAGACTTGTTGGGTCACACACGGCGGGCCAATCTGTACGGCTCACGGCGTTACACCACGACATCCGGTAGTACACGGATCGACCGCCTCGGCGTCGAATACTCTCAGGACAGACAATTTCTCGAGGGGAATATCTCCATAGATTGCTCATATCTCGTGATTCGGGGCAATCTATGGAACTCTCAGAAAGGTGTTTGGTTGGGGATTCCTTGCTCTTTTCCGATCTCTATCTCGGCGTCTCGTGGCTGAGAACGGCCATTCGCCGTCGCGCCCATCACCCATCGGTGGATTCTCACTCCAGGCCGACTATTCTGCTCCAGTTCCACGTCCAGCACACGCTTCTTTCGGACCAATTCTCAACCTATGGATCGATCGAGAGCAGCCAAACGCGTCTCTCGGCGTCGGACTGACGGCGAATCGGCGATCAGCAATCTATGGAGAAGAGCACTCTACGCGCCGTCAAGTAGCGCCGATGACCTGCGGTCACCGTGGGATGTATCGACGATGAGTCGTAGTTTCTCGCTCGTCGACGATGAAGACGGCATCAGTAGAGTCGACGGCGCGGACGTGATTATCTTCCTCAGAAGACACTCGAAATCAATATCCCCTTGCCGTTGACTGTGACTAAGCATTCCCCTTCACTCGGCGGGCACAGTCCGAGACCAAATCGACGACTTCCCCGATCAACCACTGGTCAAGAGAATGCGACGGACATACTCGAATCCGGACCTCAAGCGCGCTGTAGAGACCCGTTCGTTGATTGCTGGGCGTTCGATTGGCGTCATAATCAGCTAAACCTCCCGGAAGAGACGTGCAAAGAACGATAACGGATCTGTTTAGGGATCTTCGCCATCCAGCGACGCAACCCAGGAGAGAGCCAGGAGGGGCCATTCACGGCACCGTCAAGCGACCGACCGTCTCTCGACAGCAAAGACACTCGCTCGCAGTCGGCGTCGATAATCCTCATAATCGGTCGCTGTCGTCCGGTTTTGGGTTCGGGATTCGTCGCTGATCCCGGCTACTCGTTCACCGTCTGTAGAGAACTGCACAGAGAGCCCCATTACGGGCGCTTTACGAGCAGTTCGCGTCGCCACAGTCGGGATCATAAAGTCCCCAGCCGGGTTCCTAGTCGAGTTCTAGATCCACTCCAGAGCCCTTCTTGCGGGACTATATCCCGATTATGAACATCGACGACGCACGCTACTCGTTGGAGAGCATCCCTCGACGCCGTTCAATCCCTGAATCCGATTATGAGTCGACGGGAGAAAATCCACGACTGAAGTCGTGGGCTTTCTCCTTGAATCTCTGTAATCCTCAGAAGTGTCTGCTCATCTCTCTCACCAGATGGTCGAGAACTAACGAGAGACATCAGTCTCCGGCAGACGCCACTACAAAGACTTCTGGATTCTACTATAGCGTCGAATCGCTACGAGGATTCCTCGATGTCGCCAGCAGCGTCTCCCTCCTCCGTGTCTTCGGTCGGTTCCTCCACGTCACTTGAGCGGAGGCCGTCGAAGAGTGCCGCAGTCCCATCCGCATTTGCCTCCATCTGTTGTGGTGGCTCGTAGACGACGAGCAAATCCTGTGTGACCGCGTAGAACTCCCCTGTATCGGAATCCTCGACGACACCGATATCCGAGTCGATAGCGAAGTCAACGAGATCCGCCAGCGTGTCAGCCGTCGCGTGCGGGCGATCGAGGACCGCGTCCGGCAGGTCGACGCGGACGATCCATTCTTCGAACTCCGAGCGGTCGTCGGAGAACTCGAGGAGTTCACGCTCAGTCTCCGAGAGTGCGAGCTCCCCACGCCGTCGCGCGAGCCCGAGCACACTACTCCCGAGAAGCCCGAGAATCAAGAGGAGTGGGCCACCAACGCGCCACAGCGGTCCGTACGTTCGAGGGACGGAGACCATCTGTGTCGTCGTCGCCGATTCGCGGAAGGTCCCGCTCTCGCTCACGGTATAGGTCCCGTCACTGACGGAAAGCGAGAGCCGACGAGTGAACGCCAACTCGCTCGGTTCACCATTAACGGGCCCTTCGACAGCGGCGTCGACAGCGACGAACGTTTCGACGGTGCCCGGACTCCCGCCGAGACTATTCTGAATCGCTGCTCGGCGCTGGGCAACCTGTGTCGCATTGAGCGAAAACTCGATCGACGCTGCCTCACCCGGAGCAACTGTGACGGTCCGCTGATTGAGCGGCGTTCGATCCGCCCAGAAGACCGTATCGCCGTTGTCGCTAACCGACCGAATGACGAGTGTCGCATCGAGTGAGACTGACGCAGGGCCGTTCGCCGACGGGCCATAGCGGACGTCGAACTGCCCGTTGAGTATTGGCGAGACCCCGACGAAGTACGTCGACCGGTTCGTTAGTTCCGTCCCGATGGGGAAGACCGGGTTCTCGCGCGTGACCGTCGCAGAGTGGTCGAAATCACCAGCGACAGACCACCACTCGACGGTCTGTTGTTGCTGTGTCGTCCCGGGATCGACGTACGCGACGGCCGTCGCATAACCCCCGGCCGCCGTGCAGACGAGCAAAACGACGAACAGGATACTGAACCAAGATGCAGCAATTGCCCGCAGTCGAAGCCACTGAGAGTCCCCCTCCATCGGTGTCGACTGTGCAAGCGACCTGTATAGACCTGTTGATTCAGTGAATTGTGTCCGGAATGTCCCAGGCCCTTAGGTGAGTTCGCGAAGCAGGCGGCGCACCCACGAGCGGTCGTGACGTGACTCTCGATTTCGGATGCGGACGCGCCGCTTCCCCATGAGCCCCCAGCCAAGAAGTGCGATACCGCTTGCGAGGACGGCATCGATCATGACGATGGGGAGCCACGGATGGAGGCGATAGGCGGCGTCGATAAGTGCCGCGGGCAGGATTGCGAGATACCGGTATTCGGTCACGTATCGACGGTAGTAACCGGTTTCGTCCGGTGCGGATAGTGTCAGTGAGGCCTCTGCTCGGGTGCGGCCGCCGACACGTAATCGATCCGGGTCGACGGCGACGCCATCGCTTGCGGGCTCAAGGTAGACGATGATGGGAACGACTCCCGCGTTGGGTACGCGATACGTGAGCGTCGAGGACTCACCGGCCGGAATGACCGTCGGTTGCTCGGAGTCGAACTCCGCGCTGACGATCCCGAATTCCTGAGTCCCCGCAGGCATAACCATCGCCGCGGTTGCAGCGATGACCAGTACCGCCGCGAGTGTGGCGATGACGAGTCCAGGAGAAATCGATTGATCACGCTCGCGGGTTCGTTCGCGATCACGGTTCGGGCCGCTGGTCCGGCTTGCGAGTAAGTCAAAGAGATACAGCAACCCGGAGAGCACGAGCAGGAGGTACATCAGCCCCTGTGTTCCCAGCAGTGATCGAGTGCCAGTGAGGATCGCCACCTGCCGCTGCAGTTCCGAGACGGCGTTCTGTACAGCCATGACGGCCGTCCCAAGGTTCGGAATGACGACGACCGTCCCACCGATCTGGAGGGCTTCCGCGACGATCTGGGCCTTCTGCACGGGTGGCTCTCCGCCGTCTTGGTCGGTGAAGGGATTGGCGTCCCCGCGTGTGATATATCCGCGATCGGTCTGCCCGACGACGCGGTGAGTCGTGAGCCCGCCGCCGTGAAGTTCCTCTGCACGGAAGACGATCACGTCGCCTTCTTCGATGTCTTCGGCGAGCGCCGTCGGGACCGCGATGAACCCGTCGCCAGGTTCCATCGTCGGCGCCATGCTCCCAGTCTCGACGTAGCCGAGTAACACCGGATACCCGAGCACTTGCCCCGCGACGAGCGAGAGCACGACTACGACGACGAGAAGCTCGACACCGAGTTCCAGTGCGCGTCGAGGAGACATCGAGGCGTTGTGGACTGACTGTATCAGGGAATCAAAAAGCTACCGCACCCGACAGGACTCAGTTCACCCGTCATTGGATCGACTACCTGTGCGCTCGAAGACGCCGAGCTCGAGCGCGAGATAGGGGACGATGAAGGCCAGACAGTACCCTACAAAATGGGCATAGAGGTTCACAATGGTGGAGTCAAGCCACGAGGTTGTGGGAAAGCCGACGAACGGGTAGCCCAATATGAGTCCCAGTCCGAGGATAAAGGCATCTCCGTATCCGGGACGCTCGCGAAGCCGGGTGCGAAACGTGACGCCTCTATGCCGATCAGAGCGGATCGAGAGCCCGTAGACACCGACCATGAATGTGGCAGCGCCCGCGATAGCGAACGTGAGTGTTGTGTGTGGGAGTGCAACGACGGTAATCACCGCGAGCGTCGCGAAGAACAGCCCCGGCGTGTACCGAACCCGTACGTGTGGGTCAAGTTGCTCCTGAGCGTATAGGACGAGCAGAAGTGGGAGCAAGCCCGCGAACGCCATCACGACACCCGAGAATCCGTAGGTGTAGGCGTCACGGGGGACGGCGAGGTTGAGCGCTGAGAGGACCACCGGGAAAGCGAGAAGGTACGTCGTCCCGGCCACGCCGAACAGCCGCCGTCGCCCGGCCAACACTGCAAGAGCGTACCCGGTGCCAGCGAGCAAGATGTAGCCGGCGACGTTCGCTGCCAGATGCTCGACGCGGAAGTGGACGAAATTGGCAGTGTAGGCTGTCAGAAGCGTCGGGTCAGTATACGAGAAGGTGAGCGACCGTTTTGTCGTCTCGGGGAGACAGAAGACGCCGACGAGCAACGCGGGAACTGCCGCAAGCAGTAGACAGTCACGAAACCGGGTCGCTGACCGGAGAGCCGCAAAGAATGGGAGTCGATCGGCAGAAGATCCCATACAGTGGCGTCAAACTCCGGACATAAAAGCACTACCGCCAGGGTGCGCGCCGAATCAGGGCGAGCACGGTGGCGAGGAGAGCGAGCACAAAGACGAGTCCCCCGAGTGTCTGAAGGCCGAGCCCGGATGGTTCCGCGACAGGTTTTGCAGTGCTCGTCTGTGCGGTGTCGGTTGGACTCGGCGTGGTCATCTCCGTCCTTGTCGAGGACGTCGTGCCGCCCGTTTGTGTGGGATCGGCCGCGACGACCTGGAGCGTACCCACAGTGGTCGACTCGACGTCGACCGCGTACTCACCCGCCTCGGGCGTGAGCGAGAACTGGAGCGTCGTCGCGTTTCCGGGCGCAAGCGTGACTGTCCGTTCGGCGACGACCGTGCCGTTCAGCGTGAGAGCAACAGTCCGTGTGCCAGTCGCCCTACCGCCGTTCTTGATGCGGGCCGTAACGGTCGCAGTCTCGTTCACCCTGACGGTACCCGGACTGAGCGTTGTGTTCGTCACCTCGAACGCCGGAACGCGTGCAGCAACGACGAACGGCGAGAAGCGATCCGTCTTGGCGGTGAACACGAGACGCCCGTCTCGTTCACCGATAGGGGTCGTCTCGAGGTCGTTCCACGACGTCGTGTCCTCAGCTCGGGTCTGTAGTAGACAGTGAGTTGCCGGTCAGATAGCCGACGTAAACGGGCAACTGTAGATGAGGACAGCCAACGGAGCCATATCGTTTCATCAACGGGACACACCACCATGTCGAGTGAAGTTGGCGGATGTGGCCGATAAGATTCTCCATTCAAGAGTCGAGAAAAGTGAAGAGTGAAGGGAGTCTCGAACCGGTAGGATCCACACGTATCAGCAGCTATTCTTGGGTTGGACGTCCGCAGTGACGTTCGCACTCAGACCATCACCAGTGACTTCGACGGCCACGGGTTCGGTCGCATGTCCATTGTACGACCATGCTTGTCCCGTTTCGAGGACTGTATTGATCTCGTGTTTCCCCTTGTCGTCGTAGATCGCGACGACTCTGAACGCTTCGCGATACCGATTCGTCACGTGAATCCGGACTGGATTTGTACCGTTTCCCTGACTCTTGTTACTGGGCTTGTTGCACACCTGCACACCGACGTAGGCCTCGCTATTTTCGACCACGCTCACTTCGACGCTTCGCTCCGCGCTGACGCTGGTGAAGCCGCCGCTCCCGACGGCCAGTGCGGAGACCGCGGCGACGGCGAGGACGAGACTCAGGAAGCGACGTCGGCGCATGATCAGGGCTCGAGTTCCGGCGGCTGATCAGTCTCGCCGACGCGCGACTCGCGCGCGAAGTAGGTGTGGACCGCCGCGGAGACGGTGAACGCCGCGACCACCGCGATGCCCCACGCCAGATCCGAGAGGAGCGTGAATGGCCAGGCGTTCACCCACAGCGCGAGCATCAGCGCCGTCCCGACGGTCGAGAGTCCGAGGTAGTACACGCTCCACGGAATCTCTCGCCCCCGAACGACGTCCATGTACACCTCGACGTCGTCCAGCGCCGGCGTCGGTTCGACGAGTCCGCGGTTCTCGTCGTACTCTACGACTCCCGCGTCGTCCATCTTCGGGAGGTGGGACTGCTGGAGGGCCGTGTACACGCGCTTTCGCTGGTCGTAGGACACCTGGTCGACCTCGGTGTCGTACTCCCACGCCGCGACCTGCTCGGCGATATCGCCGATCTCGGTCGCGCGGTCCTCGCGCTTCAGCGCGTGCATCGCGTATCGACGCCGCCTGTTCGAGAGCACCTCGAACAGCTCGTCATCGGTCGGCTCTTCGGCAAACTCCCCACCCCGTTGCCGCGATGCTGATGACACGACCTATTGTCTGACGTAATCTGCCATAAGTGTTGGTGAACTTTCACTCTAGGGCGCCTTAATTACTTCAGTCTATGATCGCGTACCGTGGGGTTTTAGCCCTTGAAACCGCCCAATATCCGGATTTCTGCGACTGACCTCAGTGGTGTGGATCGACGTCGAGCAACCCGGTTCAGGCCCCGCCATCCGCTCTTCGACGGCGCACTCAGGCCCACCCTGTCGGGGGTGCAGGGGCGGCCATCCGGGTCTTCAGGCCGAGCCAGTCACTCAACGTCACGTCGCAGGTGGAGGTTGAAGACCTGTCAGGTCGCTCATTACCACATGGGGTAGAGACAAAGGGGTGAGTGAGTGCTTCCGGGGGAACTCGGGGGCACCGAGGTAAGACAACTATGCAACGACGCAAGTTCCTCGCCGCAATGGGATCGCTCACCGCCGCCGGGGCGGCTGGACTCGGTACTGGTGCGTTCAGTAGTGTTCGGGCAACCCGTGACGTCTCTGTGAACGTCGCGGATGACAGCAGTGCACTACTCAAGTTGAGCAAGAGCTCCAGTAACGAAAATGCTGAGTACGCCGATGGGAGCGCTACTCAGATGGCAATCAACCTGAACAGCTCGGCCAGCGGTACGGAGACAGGGTCAGGGATCAACGCGGACGCGACAACGATCATTCACGACATCTTTAGTGTTGAGAATCAGGGGACGCAGTCGGCAATTGTGTATGTCCCTCCGTCCAGTCTCGGTGCTGATGCCTTCAACATGAGCGACGACGGCATCTATATTGACCCGCAGCTCTCCAGTCCCGCACACGGCACTGATGATTCTGCATTGGGAACGCTCCCAGATGGTACGAAATACGGTAGTTTCACAAACATCGGTGGAACGCTCCTCAGTAAGGGGCTCACAATGCCCGAAGCGTGGGATGATTCTGTGACCTCTACCGCTCCTCTCGGGCAATCTGTCTACCTTCTTAACCCTGGTGAGTCGTTCGACTTCGGCCTCTACCTCAAGACGAACGACAACCCGACCAGCTCCAAAACGTACAGCATGGATATCCTTGCTGACGCCAACCTAGCGACTAAGTACGGTCTCGGTACGACGAACAGCGGTACCTAAAATCTCCGTCTCAAGATACGTGGCCTAGCCAATGAAACGAAGACAACTACTCACCGGGCTCGTCGCACTCACCGGTGGAGGGAGCCTCGCGCTCAGCTCTGGCGCGTTCACGAGCGTCAGCGCCGAACGCACGGTCTCCGTTAGTGTCACCGACGATGACACCGCACTCTTAAGGCTCACACAGCGTGGTAGTGGACGACGCTCATTCACCGACGGGGCAACCGAAACGATCGGATTCGACTTTCCTGACCCAGATGAAAACGAATACGGTGGCACCGACCCCGAGGGCCTCGGCACCGACTCCGTCTATCGGTTCGGCGGCGACGCCGCACACGACGAGACGGGGCTCTTCGCCGTCGAGAACCAGGGGACGCAGCCGGTCCACGTCTACAGCACGCAAGCGACGACGGCGGGCGTCCCTGACGTGACGATATACGATGTCGAGTCCGGTGACCTTCTAACGAAGGAAAGTCCGTCACCCGCGATGGACCCTGGCCACCGATGTCTCTGCGGGCTCGAGATCGACACGCACGGCGTGCCCGTCCGCGAGGAAGAGTACGACGTGACGCTCACGATTAACGCCGTCGCGACCGATAGCGACTGACGACGCCGGCGACTTCCTCCATACCCGTATTCCCCTTTCACTCAATGCGACGCCTCCTCGTCGTCCTGATCGCGTTCGCCCTCGCGGGAACGCTCGTGTTCCCGTCGGGAGCCGTGCCGCTACTCGGCGCGGCGGATCCGGTCAGCGAGGAGGTCACACTCGCACCCATTGACGCACCGAACGGTGACTACGCCTATCTCGAAGATGGCGAGCTCGTCGTCGACCTCACGGCCGCGAACCCGAACGTCTCGGGGGAGGGGATCAACGACGACGCGATCACGACCGTCGACGACGTCTTCCTGATTCACTACAACGGCTCGCAGTACGCGGATGTCTGGGTGACCGACGGGTCCGAGGACGTCACGTTCTACGCGCGCGGGCACCCGATCCAGTCCGAGGCGAACAACGTCACGCTCGGGCCGAACCGGTCAGTGGCCGTCGGGTTCTCCGTCGACACGAGGGGACAGACGGTCGACGGGCTGATCGACGATCTCACTGTCCACGCAAAGGTGGCCGAACCACCCAAGAACGGGAGTCAGACCGCAAGTGTCGGCGCGCTCGGCGGCGATACGGTGTCGGTACAGACCAGCGTACCGAACGCGACGACCCGTCGCTTCGAGATCTCCGATGCGGACGTCGGCGAGGAGATCGTCCTCGACGCCGAATCGCTGGTGCTCGACCGTGACCAGGCCGACGCGACGCTTACTCTCGACGAACTCGTCGTGACTGCCGGGAGCGACGACGTCGATCTCGAAGCCACCGTGGTGGAGCGGCCGTCAGTCGGCGGCGCCGGGAGCGAGACACTCGGCGCTCTCGCGATCAACGTCGAAAGAGGGAACGTCGAGAGCGCGACACTCCGCTTCAGCGTTGCGCGGTCGTACCTCGCCACGCGCGGACTCGACGCGGACCAGCTCGTCGTCTATCACGGCGGCGATGGAGAGGGCGAAGGGTGGATGACACTCGACGCGACAGTCACCAAGTCGAGCGGCGAGCGCGTTCACTTCGAGGCCGAGACGCCAGGTTTCTCGCAGTTCGTCGTCGCCGCGCGCGTGCCCAGTATCGGGGTTACGGACGCGGGACTCCAGTCGTCGACGATCACAGCCAACGAGACGGCGACCGTGACGGCACAGGTCAAGAACGACGGCGCCACAGCGGGCGAGCGAAACGTGACACTCGCGCTTAACGGGACAGTCGTCGAGACGCGAACCGTCGCACTCGGCCCGCAGAGCTCGACGACAATCCAGTTCACGGTCGCTCCTCCGACCGGCGAACACACGGTTCGGGTGGGTGGCGTCAAGGCCGGAACGCTCACCGTCGAGTCGCTTCCGACGATCAACGAAGGGTCCGGTGGTGCGGCGACTAGGACGGAGACAACTACGACGCTCGACGCGACGACCACCGACGCCGTACAGGCCAATAATCAGCTCGCCGCCGAGCCATCGGGACTCGGTCTCGGGTCGCTCGGCGGGCTCGTTCTAGCGCTCGCCCTACTCGTGGCCGTCCTTGTGTTAGCCCGGCGTGCTCCCTGGCGGTAGCGCTTTTGTGGCGCACTCCTCATTTCGGTATGGTGCCAACACTGGGCCCGAACTCGGTGCAGTCGTTCGCAAAGATAATCCGGCAGTCGGTCCGGCTCCTGACATCCTCCCACGACTGAACAGTAGGTGCCGAAGTTCAAGACAGATTTGATCGACCACCGACGGGAAGGGGAGTGAAATGAACACGATTTACTGGTGTTTGCTTCCTAGCCATACGCTCGTCAAGCTATCTGAGTCCCTTGAAGAAGGCTGCAGAAAGCCTTGCCAGTCGGCAGCGGCGTGCTGACCCGGGCGAGCCCGGGTCAGCCGCCGCATCCTCTTCTATCCATCTGGCAGCGATAGGACGAACAGCCGAAACAAGGCTGTCGAGACGGCTGGTCGATCAGTCAACACTCGCTGCTCAACCAAACAGAAACACACCAGAATCCACAGGTTGTACATCGCCACAGCGAACAGAAACTCGAATAACCGCACCGCGAACGTCGGCGACGACGTTCGCGGAAGGAACTCACCTATCTTCCGGTAGGACGTCTCTATCCCCCACCGACGCCGGTACGCCTCCGCAAGCGGTTCGGCGAACTCCACCGAGACGTCACGATTGGTCACCAGACACAACGAGTCGTCGTCCCGACTGCGGTGCGGGACGACGACGAGTGTCACCGAAACTCGTCCGGTCGGTGGATTCTTTCTCACCATCTCGTAGTCGGTGACGAACGTGGGTTCATCGTGGGCGTCAAGCGCGCGCTTGACGCCCACTGTCTTCGGCGCACGCACGACGAATTCGACGTCAAGATCGGCTAATGTCTCGATGAGAGCAACTCGATAGAATCCACGGTCACAGTAAACGCGGTTGATTTGGACGAACTGGCGTGCGGTGGCGATGAGTCGGCGGATAGACTCCCGCAAGGTGCGGGAGTCATCCGCCTCGATCGATTCGCACGCTAAGGTGAATCGGACGGCTGGATCGACAATACAGAGTGTAACGAACGCGTACGCAAGGTTCGTTCCACGGTCTGGATTGATCGCGCAGACGTGCGGTGTCTCGGCCGAGCCGTAGTAGAGCCACTCGTGAATGTCTAACGCGACGTCGACCGGCCGAGCGAACGCCCGCTGTCGGCGGGCGTGAGCGAACGTGACTGCCCGGACACCATCGAACTGAGCGTCGATGGTGTCCGGGCTGAGTCCACGAAGATGATAGAGAAGTGATTTCGCAAGCGGACTCCGGTTTTGGAGATCGATGTCTTCACCGCGAGCTAGCTGCAGCTCTTTCGCGGTTGTATGGACGAATTCGCCGTCGAAGGCACTCCGAGCGAGGACTTTCTCGAAGTCCTCGCTCGGATACAATCCATTCGGTTTCGTAGCAAAATCGAGCCCCGTGAACAGCAGCGACGAGGCAGCACGAGACAGCTGTTTCGCCTCAGTTGCGTGAATCATACCACAGATAGGTCACCGACAACGAAAACGACGACTCAGCTACTTCGGCACCTACTGTGAAGTCGTGGGCTTCCTCCGTCACAGACGGGGCCCACGACCAGGGAGGTTCGTAGGTCCTCTCCATTCACAGTCCGGGAGAGACCTGCGTTCAGGGCCGTGCCAGAACGGCCCCCGGTGGAGAGAGTGGCCTCGGTTCCTTGCGTACTAGTGCTTCCCTCCACCTCGGTATCCCTTCCCATGTTGGGACAGGATCCCTATAGAATGTATGCGGCAGTATACCAAGACTCTATCGGATTCATCCCACGACTTCAGTCGTGGGCTTTCTCCTTGAACTAGTGTAACTGTGCGCTGCTTGCGCTTGTGCCGGCGCTGCTCGTCGCTGTCTTCTTCCCGCAGGTGGTCCGCCGATAGCTTGTGTTCGTCTACACTGACCCGACGCTGGTGACCGCCTACATGGCCAATTTCGTCCACATGGAGGTAACACTCTTTGCGGGCCTCTTCCGGGCCGGTAAGCGCGACGACAGCGGTGTGCTAGGTGACGCTTGACGTTCATCGTACTCTCGTGAATCCTAGTCGCGGCCGATAGCACCTCCTTGAACCCGGCGAGCCAGCCAACGTACCACCCGATCATGGCGTAGCACTTCGTGCAGGAATCGATGAGGGCAACGTCGTCCATCTCCGCGAGCGCAGCGACGTTCGTGGGGAACTTCCCTGTACATCTGCCAGGTATCCCCGTCGGGAGCGACCTCCACCGGTGGCCCGGAAGTCCGTGCGGTCGTAAACTCGTCCCATGGGGTTCGACGGCGAGTTCAACAGCACGGCCGAGATGTCGTCGTGAATCGCTTCAATGAGGTGGTTGGCATAAACGGTGTATCCCGCTTCTCTGGGTGGAAGACCTCGACTGACGTGGTCGGGCCTGTGCGAAGCAGTTGGGACACAATGTGGTGGACGATCACGTCCTCGCCGTCGCCGCGGTTTCCGCGCTGGCTGTCGGGAGCGGCGGGTTCAGCAGCGTCAGCGCCGATCGAATTGTGGAGGTCAACGTCGTCGAGAGCCAGAATGCGTATGTGGGCGTGCTGGCCTGCGAGAAGGCAAACGCGACGAGCAACGCAACCAAAAACGGGACAAATCCCGTCCGGATCACCGTCACGAATCGATACACCGAGGCAATCACAGTCGTCGCGATTCACGACGACCGCGGCACAACAATCCCACAGAAGACAAAGGCCTCACTCCGGCCCGGTGAGAGTCAGCACTTCAGCGGGCATGCAAACGAATCGGTGATCGTCGATATTGCCGGCGATGGACTCAGTGCAAACATTACCGCAGACGTCCGGCAAAAGGGACGTTGCTGAGACGGGTTAGGCGATTTCACCACCCTTCTGGATAGCGAGTACCAAGACCTCTTCAGAGAGTACGTTTCGTCTGTCTCAACAGGGACGTCAGGAGTGAGAGAGTACGTTTCGTCTGTCTCAACAGGGACGTCAGGAGTGAGAGAGTACGTTTCGTCTGTCTCAACAGGGACGTCAGGAGTGAGAGAGTACGTTTCGTCTGTCTCAACAGGGACGTCAGGAGTGAGAGAGTACGTTTCGTCTGTCTCAACAGGGACGTCAGGAGTGAGAGAGTACGTTTCGTCTGTCTCAACAGGGACGTCAGGAGTGAGAGAGTACGTTTCGTCTGTCCCAGCCAGAGACGTCGTAAGTGAGAGAGTACGTTTCGTCTGTCTTCGCCAGAAGGCGTCGACCCACGTCGAGAGTACGTTTCGTCTGTCTTCGCCAGAAGGCGTCGACCCACGTCGAGAGTACGTTTCGTCTGTCTCAGCCAGAGACGTCGCGAGTAGGAGAGTACATTTCGTCTGTCTCAGCCAGAGACGTCGCGAGTAGGAGAGTACATTTCGTCTGTCTGGACCAACCTCTCACTGGGGAGTGATACTCACTAAAACCGATACTCGAAGAGACACGCTCGAGGAGTACCACACTCCTTCCACAAAGAACACAGCCCCCACTTTCCCACCAGACTCCCCCAGCGTCGAACACCATGGGCCACCGACCACGAAAGCCGAACTCCACAATACGGACAGACCACCCGTCGTTGTGCACGTCGATATCGGAGATCCGGTGTGTTCTCCACACGGCCATCGCTCAAGTGACCGCCAGCCTGACGACGATCCGTATCGAAGCCGACTGCAGAGGGACGTCGAGACCCGAAACCCCCGCAAATAGAGTGTACACGAGGTCGATGAGCCGTGAGAATTTGCACAGCGAGAATAACTCACTAAGAACACCGGAGATGTCTTTTCGACCGCTCTCCACTCGTCGTTGTAGATGTACAGGGACCTCGATCTTCCGCAAGATGGCCAGTCACGTTCGCGACGACGGCTGTGCAGGACTCGCTGTACATGCCCCGGTGAGTGATAATCGACCGCTAAACCACCTGAAACCCAGATATTACTGTTTCGCCGGCGGCGAGCCAGACTCGTCTGCCGCGATCGAAATCACGAATCGCGCGGACACCCGATAGTTCGGCGCTCTACCCCCAAATCTGGCTGTGCATCTGACTGGATCGTCGAGGGATCGACGTCGGATTGAGCGGGGGTGCCAGCCACCGGCGCCGTCGACAGCGAGTGGGCCGTACAGACAGGCCGGTGTATCTCGGCGGCGATTGTGACTACGCGATAGATAACCGATCGTCCGATCGCCATGCCTTCGAGAGCCGTACAATCGAGGGTTACCTACCGGTCGTGAAGAGTCGGCTACTGGAACAGGGCGATCCGACTTTGTGCAGGGGCTCGATCGATGGCCTCACAGTTGCGGCGTCGGCGACGTGACTATCGCCGGTGAGGTCGTCCTCGATGTGGATATGGACGGTGTCGCGACCGCCGTCGCGAGGTGCCCGGCCACGGGAGCACGTGGGTGCATGAGGATGGCGACGTCGCCATGGTCGCTTGGTGGCAGGCCAACAATGGGTGTCGAGTCAGTGTCTTGTGGACCGAATCGGGTCGGTCGAAGCAAGCTTGGTCGCCGACGAGATATGGCCGAGACTTCAGAACCAGGGGTCGCGATTGTGCGCCGTGGACAACTCACCGAGTGTGGAGTGAGTGATGATTTCCCGAGAACGTAGAGACCCTATCGGACACCCCCAAATCGGCGCTGTGCATCCTCCCTGTGCATTTTCGAAATTGGAGACTGCGGGTTTCAACCGGTTCAAACCCCAAAACTCGATCGCCAGTGTGGAAAGTGACTGATCGAGACGGGAATCGACGTCGCGTAACCCGCGGACACCCGATCGTTCAGGTCTATCTCCCCGATTCTCGCTGTAACTTTCTCGGAGGGAATCCGACCTGAGCGTCGGCGACAACCCGATACGGATCGGTGAATCCCTTCCTCGAAAACCAGGACTAGCAGACCCAAATAGCCGAATTTTGGTCGATACAGTGTTTCGATTATCCACCTGCTGGATGGCTTCCCCAGTTTATCGTGGCTTGCTCCGATGTCGGTCACGTTGGCTCGACACTATTGTCCGACTACTTCCGGACGAAATCGGTCGCTGTACATCCACTCTTAGCGATAGAGATGTAGCAAGAGGTCCTCTCCGATATACACAACCGTTGAATGTCGCTGTGCAAGACTGAACCAGCGACCATTAGACTACAGACCAGTGAACACCCACCGGAGGGTTGTTGGGGAATTGTCGGTCGTATACAAGAACCCACCCAAAACTATTGGTACACGTACTCGCCTATCACTTCGCAATGACCAGCGCATCCGCACTCCGTGGGGGAGTACTCCGGTGGTACGAACGGTACCTCGGCGAACCCGAGACCGAGATGGACGTCTTCGTGGGGTTCTCCCTCTTCGCCGGCGGCGTCGCGATGGGCCTGCTCGGCTTTGGCGTCTTCGCGGGTAGCCTGACCGTCCCGGCCGAGGACATGCTCTTCTGGCAACTCCGCGAGGTGGCCGTCCCGCTGGCGGCCCTCGCGCTCCCGGTGTTTACCCTCGGCGTCGTCGTGTTGCTCCCCGTCGACCACCGCGCGCGCTACCTCGCGGGTGGTGGACTGCTCGTCTGTCTCGCCGCAATGGGTGTCTTCGTCGCGACCTACCCCTACGACTGGAACGTCCAGACCGGCGCCGACTACAGCGGTGTCGGCATCGCCATCTACGCGTTCGGCCTCGTCGTAAGCGTCGTCGCGACCGGTGCCGCGCTCGTCAGCTACCACGTCCAGCGCTCGCGCGCGCCCGAAACAGTGACGGCTGCAGTGGACCCCGAGACGAGCCCCGACAGTTCGGGCGCGTCGAGCGGTCGTGATTCGGTCTCCGACGAACAGGTCGAACAGGACATCGCGGAAGCGATGGAGGGAACCGAGTTCTCCTGGGGCGGGGTCGCCTCGCCGGAGACCACCCGCCTGACGTTCACCGAGGACGAGGTCGACGAGGCGACGGTTTCGGGGAACTTCGACCCCGACTCGGCGACCCAGACCCGCTCGGCCGGCGTCGACGACTCCGTAGCCAACCTCCGCAAACTCCAGGGCCGCGAGAAACAGGAGGCGACCGGTGGGAGCACCGACGACCAGGCCGCAGCGCTCCGCGAACTCCGCGAGCAACAGCGCGCCGAAGAACTCGCGACGGCCGACGACGAGAGTGTTCTGGACCGTGTCCGTGGGCTGTTCGGTCGTGACGAGTCGTAAGTTACACTAGTTCAAGGAGAAAGCCCACGACTGAAGTCGTGGGATGAATCCGATAGAGTCTTGGTATACTGCCGCATACATTCTGTAGGGATCCTGTCCCAACATGGGAAGGGATACCGAGGTGGAGGGAAGCACTAGTACGCAAGGAACCGAGGCCGCTCTCTCCACCGGGGGCCGTTCTGGCACGGCCCTGAACGCAGGTCCCTCCCGGACCGTGGATGGAGGGGACCTGCGAACCTTCCCGCTCGTGGGCTCCGTCTGTGACGGAGGAACCCCACGACTTTAGTCGTGGGAGGATGTCAGGCGTTGAATATCCGTAACGCTCATGGGAAGCACGTTGTTGGTGTGTTAGAGAACGGTTCGGACGATTTCTTTGAGAGCCTCTCGACCTGGTTTGCGGAAGATTCGTCGCCGGAGCTGGAATGCTCTGAGATAGGGCGTTAGCTTGTCTTTTGAGACGCCTCGATGCGGCGAGAGCCACCGTCGCGCCAGCGACGCGTGGCTCTCGCAAGTGTTCACGTGTGTGTCTTCATCGACGTATTCACCCTCGCCGTGAATCACCGCTTCTCGCTGGAAATTCTCGTCGTCTTCGAGTGGATCGTATGCTCGAAATCCGTCGGTGTAGACGGTGAGCGACTCCTCCTCGCGGTCGCCGAGGAGGAGTCGCACGGTTGATTCGTCAGCGGATTTCGCTGGCACGACGTATCGCTGATCGCTGCCGCGATCAACGAGTGTGAACACCGGTGGCTTGTCTTCGGCGTAGCTTCCACGACCACGTTTCGAGAGGCCACGCGAGCGCGACTCTCGGTCGCGCTCGCGGCCTTTCAGCCCTGCAGTAACGTACACTTCATCGATTTCGACTGGGCCAACGAGATCGATAGCTGGCGCGTCGAGCGTTCTGGCGAACTGCTCGACGCGCCGCCGAAGCGACCGGTAGGAGACGTCGAGTTCAGCGTCAGTTGACGAATACTCGTGTTGAACCGGAGTAACGTGTAGAACGCGAAGAAGAGCTTGTCAAGGCCGATCTTCGCGTGCGCGAAGATCGTGCCGGTCTTGGGGTTGAACGTGCGGTCGCAATCCTTACAGAGATACCGTTGATACTGTCGATAGCTGCCGTGTTTGATCACTGACTCAGACCGGCAGCGCGGGCAGTAGAGGCCATCACGCCAGCGAACCTGCTCCAGCAGGTTCGCGGCGCTCGCCTCTGAGTTCAGCAATTCAACTGGGAACATTGCATCGGGTGACGCGTTCGCGTCACCCTTGCCCGCTACGCTTCAACAGCGCCAGCTCTACTCAACCAACAACCTGCTTCCGAAGAGCGTATCCGTAAATACTCCATACATTTATTACGAGGAACATCCCTCTCACTCGCATGGCGAAAGGTCTCGACGTCGGCACCATGAACATCCTCTCCAGCCGTCAGGACGGCGACGAGACGGTGTTCGTCCAGCAGCGCAACTCCTTCGTGGAGATCGAGTACAGCGACATGGCCGAGCAGATGCTCGCCCGTAGCGACGTCCTCCACATCAAGAAGGACGACAAGGTGTACGTCGTCGGCGACGACGCGCTCAACTTCGCGAACATCTTCAACCGCGAGACGCGCCGGCCGATGCAACACGGCATCCTCTCCAGCGACGAGCAGTCGGCCATCCCGATGATCAAACTCATCATCGAGCAGGTCGTCGGCGACCCCGCCTACGAGGGCGAGAAGCTCTACTTCTCTTCGCCGGCGGACCCCGTCGACGACGACCTCTCGACGCTGTACCACGAGAAGACCGTCGAGTCCTTCCTCACCGCCCAGGGGTACGACGCCGAACCCATCAACGAGGGGATGGCGGTCATCTACTCCGAACTCGCCGACCAGAACTTCACGGGCCTCGGCATCAGTTTCGGTGCCGGGATGACGAACGTCTGTCTGGCCTACTACGCCGTCCCCGTGATGACGTTCTCCATCGCCCGCGGCGGCGACTGGATCGATCAGCAGGCCGCCCGCGCGACGGGCACCGCGGTCGACAAGGTCACCTCCATCAAGGAGGACGACTTCGAACTCGACTTCACTACCGACATCGGCGGCGTCGAAGGCGCACTCTCCATCTACTACGAGAACCTCCTCGACTACGTCATCCAGAACGTCGTGACAGAAGTCGACGAGGAGGACGTCGAGGAAGGCCTCGACGTGCCCGTCGTCGTCACCGGCGGGACCGCCTCACCCGACGGCTTCGAGGCGCTCTTCGAGAACCACCTCAACAACGCGAGTCTCCCGTTCAACGTCAGCGGCGTCCGTCGAGCCCGCGAACCGCTTCACAGCGTCGCTCGCGGCGCGCTGGTCGCTGCTCGCTCCGACGAAGACGAGGCGGCCGCCCGCGCCGACGCCGCAGAGGAGCGAGAGCCAGTCGAGTAGGACCGCTACGTCCGCGAGTACGTTTCGCGGAACCGTTCGAGTGCTGCGTCCCAGGACTCGCGCTCGACCGGGTGGGCAGTGTGGTCCGCGTCGGCGTCGAGGAATCCGCAGTCGTCGCAGGCGACCGTCTCGTATCCGAAGAAGACGTAAGAACTGAGTGTGCCGCCACACCGCGGGCACTGTCCGTTGGGTCCGGCAGCGTCGCCCTCGCCGTCATCACGGCCGACGTCTTCGACACGCTCGACGACGTCGATCAATTCGGTTTCCTCCGGTTCACCGTCGACGGCCATACGGAGTGCGTTAGCACTCCACCTATTTGGGTTTGATCGGGATGACGTCCGAGGGCGTATCGAAGTCGTGGTAGTGCTCTCCCTTCTCCTTCGAGAGGATATCGAGGGCGGCAGCGGCGCCGTCGCCCGCGGAGATGATGGCCTGCCACTCCTGGTCACGGACCATCGCGCCGGTCGCGTAGAGGTTCTCGACGCTCGTCTCCATGTCCACGCCCACGTCGACGACGTCACCGTCGAACGTACAACCCACTTCCTCGGCGAGGTCGCGGTTCGCGCCGGTCGCGAGGACGACGTAGTCGGCGTCGTACTCACCCTCCGCTGTGGAGACAGTGAAGCCGTCGTCGTGAGACTCGACGCCCGAAACCTCCTCCTCGCGAAGGTCGACGCCGTGATCTTTGGTCGCTTGCTCGCGGGCGCGCTGGATGAAGACATCGCCGTCCATCGAACGGATGCCCAGGTAGTTGTACAGGTGGGCCTTGTGCAGCCACGTCTCGTCCGTGTCGAAGACGACGGTGTCGAGGTCGTTCTTGCTCGCGAACAGTCCTGCGCTCAGGCCGGCGGGGCCACCGCCGACGACGATTACATCAGTCATACGTTGGTAAGTCTCACGGCTTCGACTTAAGGTTCCTCGCCGGAGAGAATCTCACGGGTTCGACGGTGTCGATAGCGAAACATCGCTTCGAAGGCGAGGTTGCTCAACGCTCCGGGGACTGCGAGTGGGAGTCGGTAGCGAATCCGGTCGCGGACGAGTGTGCGCTCGTCGTCGCCGAAGAACTGGTGGGTGTGCTCCCACTCTGGGAACGGGCCGTCACGCATGGTGTCGACAAAGTAGGCCGTATCGGACCGGCGCTCTCGCGTTGCGATGTGGGAGACGACGTGCTGGCGCGGACCGAGACCGAAGGGACGTACCGAGAGGTAGATGTCGGTCCCAGCGACGAGTTCGTCGCTCGCTGGGTCGGCGTCGGTCGTGGCGTCCGTGGGCCGGTCGATTCGCTCGACACGGAGGTGCATCCAGTCGGGAGTCAGCGCTCGGAGGCCGTCGACCGCGGAGTGGAACGCCCAGACGTCGTCGAGTGGGGCGTCGAGCCACGTCTCGCGTTCGTAGGTGGGCACGGCTACGGAATCGGGAGCGGAGACGAAAAGTGTGCGGGCGGAGAGTTATCGAGTCACTTCAGTCGTTCCTGCAGGAACGAGGGGTGGGCGGCGGTGACGCCGTCGATTTCGAGGATCTCGTCGTTGATGACGGCGCCGAGTTCACCGCCGTCGTCCGCACGAACCTCGGCCATGAGCATGTGGTCGCCACTGGACGTGTACAGCGAACGGATGGCGTCCATCTCGCGGAGTTCGCGTGTCGCCTCGACGTAGCGTTCGGACGCGACGTCGATGCCGACCAGCGCGATGCTCTGACTCGAGAGTTTCTTCGGGTCGACCTCGGCGGTGTAGCCCACGATGACACCCTCGTCTTCGAGTTTGTTGATGTACTTCCGGACCGTCGGCTTCGAGACGTCGGCACGATCCGCAATCTCGGTGTAGGACGCCTGGGCGTCGTCTTCGAGGGCTTCGAGGATGCGCTCCTCGGTCGACTCGCTACTCACACGACGTTGTTTGGCGTCGGAGAAAAAATACCTTCCGAATCAGAAACCGCCACCCCGCGCGTCGAATGTTCTCGGACGACGGTACGGGGGTGGTGGCGTCGAGTGGCGCTACTCGTGGCGCTCGATGAAGTCGTACGAGCGCTCCCACTCGGCGTCTTCGTCCCAGTAGCGCTCCGCGAGCGAGTCTTCGGGCATGTCGCCGCGGTGTTTCTTCTCCTCGGGGTAGGAGCGACGTCCCTCCTCGACGAAGAAGCGGCCGGTGAGGACTTCACCCTCGTAGAGGGCATCCTCGGCCTTGCGGGCCATCTTCTCGGCCTGCTCCTTGTCGTGGATGTCGTGGTCGTAGTCGTCGGAGTCCTGGATGTCGATGTAGGGGACGTACTGACGGGCGTCCTTGTTCCAGGTCGGACACTGCGTGAGGAAGTCGATGTGGGCGAACCCGTCGTGCTCGACGGCCTCCTTGATGATCTCCTTGGCCTGGTTGGGGTTGACCGCGGCCGTCCGAGCGACGTAGGACGCACCGGAGGTCAGCGAGAGCGACAGCGGCCGGATGGGGCTCTTCGCGTTCCCCTTCGGCTGGGTCTTCGACTTGTGGCCCTTCGGCGACGTCGGGGACGTCTGTCCCTTGGTGAGGCCGAAGACCTCGTTGTCGAAGACGATGTAGGTCATGTCGTGGTTCTCGCGGGCGGAGTGCATGAAGTGGTTCCCGCCGATCCCGTAGCCGTCGCCGTCACCGCCGGCGGCGATGACTTCGAGCCCGGGGTTGGCGAGCTTCGCCGCGCGGGCGACCGGCAGCGAGCGACCGTGGATGGTGTGGAAGCCGTAGCTGTCGAAGTAGCTGTTGAGCTTCCCGGAGCAGCCGATCCCCGTCGCGAGGAGGATCTCTTCGGGGTCGCGGCCGAGGTCCGCCATCGCACCCTTCAGCGCCTTGAGGACGCCGAAGTCACCACAGCCCGGACACCACGTGGGCTGAGGTTCGATGCTCGGGGTGAACTCGTCTTGCTCTACTTCTCGGTCGGATCCGATTGCGTTGAACGCACTCATGGGTTAGTCACCTGCTTTCGGGGGTTCGAGACGCGTCTGACTGGACGGCTCCTCGAGGCGGCCCTCCGCCTCGATCTCGGCGGCCTCGACGATCTCGGCCGGCTCGAACGGCTCCCCGTTGTACTTCAGGAAGCTCCCGAGTCGGTCGCCGTACTCGCCGATGTTCCGCTGGATGTGGCCGCGAAGTTGCGCCGTCGAGTTCATCTCGACGACGAGTGCCTTCTCACAGCTCTTGATGAAGTCGGCCACCTGTGCCTCGGGGAAGGGCGCGAGCTCGCCGATGTGGAGCGCCTTCGTGGGCGTCCCCGACTCGTTGAGCGCGTCGACGGCCTCCTCGACGGTGCCGGACTGGCTGCCGTAGGAGATGAGACCGATGTCCGCGTCCTCGTCGCCGTAGTGCTCGAGGCCTTCGTCGGCGTCGAGGTCGGCGCGAATGTTCCGAAGCTTCTTCTCACGGCGCTCGACCTGTGCGACGCGGTTGTCGGGGTCCTCGCTGATGTGGCCGGCCGGGTTGTGCTCGTTGCCGGTCGCGAGGTAGTGTCCACCCTTCTGGCCCGGAATCGAGCGCGGGCTGACGCCCTTCTCGACATCGTGCTGGAAGCGGTGGAACTTCCCGTCCTCCGTGTGAGGCATCTCGGCGATCTCCTCCTCGGAGACGACGCTGCCGAGGTCGGGGTTCGGTTCGCGGTCGAAGAAGCTCTTGTCGACGTTACGGTACTCGCCGCCGAGCTTCTGGTCGTAGAGGACGATGACCGGAATCTGGTACTCGTAGGCGACCTGGAAGGCACGCCGGGAGTACTCGTAACACTCCTTGGGGTCGCTCGGGGCGAACACCACACGGTGGGAGTCGCCCTGCGACGTGTAGAGGACGTGTTCGAGGTCGGCCTGCTCGGGCTTCGTCGGCATCCCCGTCGAGGGACCCGCGCGTGCGGCTTCGAGCAGGACGAGCGGTGTCTCGGTCATCTCGGCGAGACCGAGCGGTTCGCTCATCAGAGCGAACCCGCCACCCGAGGACCCGGACATGGACTTCACGCCGGCGTGGGAGGCGCCGACGGCCATCGCGGCCGCGGCGATCTCGTCTTCGACCTGCTCGGAGATGCCGCCTACGTCGGGCATGAGCTGCGTCATGATGGTGTAGGCGTCCGTCCACGGCGTCATGGGGTAGCCGGCGATGAACCGGCAGCCCTCGTCGATGGCGCCGTAAGCGATGCCGTGGCTCCCGGAGACGAGGACTTGCTCCTCGTCGTGCTCGCCCTCGGGGGCGGTCACGTCGGGCGCGTCCACGTCGTACTCCTCTTGGACGGTCTCGTAGGCGTCCTCGAGGACGGCGAGATTCGCTTCGAGGATGTCTCCGCCCATCGCGTCCTTCATCAGGTCCTCGATGTACTCGAGATCGAGACCCGTGATGGCGGCAGTGACACCGACGCCGGCGGTGTTCCGCATGATCTCGCGGCCGTGCTCCTTGGCGAGACTCCGGAGGTCGAGGTCGTAGACGTGCCAGTTGTTCTCCTCGACGCGCTCGTCGAAGTCTTCGATCTCCGAGGCGTCGAGCAGCCCGGAGTCGTAGACGATGACGCCGCCCTCGCGGAGTTCGTCGAGGTTCTCCGAGAGGGGCTTCAGTTCCTCGTTCCCGTAGTAGGCGCCCTCCTTCGGGTTCCGCGCGAAGGAGTCGCCGAGCGCGAGGAGGAAGTTGTACCCGTCGCCGCGCGACTTGACGTCGTGGGCGGCCGCCCGAATCTCGACGTAGGTGTGGCCGCCACGGATGCGGGACGGATAGTGCCGGTGCGTGAAGACGTTGAGCCCCGAACGCATCAACGCCTTAGCGAAGTTCTGGCTCGTCGAGTCGACTCCGTCGCCAGAGCCCCCTGCAACTCGCCAGATGAGTTCGTCGTCAGTCATAGTTTAGCTCCTGGCCCCCTGCGTGTGGGCCACTACCAGAAGATTCGAACGTCACCTACTAAATCGTTTGCCATCCATTAACAAGCAAAAATAATGAGAGATACCGGCCTTGCAGTGGTCGTTCGTCCACCGAATCAACGGAAGGCTACCGGTTCACGTATCGTTAAAGAAATCTGATTGTTCAGGAAGGCTACGATGCCCGGAGCAGAAAGATGAGTTGACAGACTATACCAGATTCCACAATTCGAAGTAGGTCAGCGACCTAACCCGCCCTGCTCCGATATCTGCAGGATGTTCCGCATATTGAGGTAGATCTCCTGTGGATCCGTCTCCTCGTCGGGGTCGTAGAGGTCGCTGACGCGGTGGACGGTCGCGGCGAGTTTCTCGGCTTCCGAACTCCCTTCGTCCCGGAGGTCGTCGGCGACGGCACGGAGGACGTCGCGTTTCGTCTCGTCGTCGAACGTCTCGCTCATGGTTCAGAGCTGCTGGCGGCGGATGATGCCCGCCATGTTCGCGACGTTCCCCGAGAGCTCGCGGAACGCGCCACCGACGTCGCTGTCCTGGTCAAGGACGATGGGCTTGCCCTCGTCGCCGCCCGCGCGGACGCTCGGGTCGAGCGGGATCTTCCCGAGGAAGGGGAGGTCGTTCTCCTCGGCGAACTGCTCGCCGCCGCCGGAGCCAAAGATGTCGTGTTCGCCGCCGCAGTCCGGACAGCGGAACGTGGACATGTTCTCGGTGATACCCAGCACAGGCGTGTCGTGGCGGCCGAACATCTGGAGGCCCTTGCGGGCGTCGTCGATGGCGACCTGCTGGGGCGTCGTGACGACGACTGAACCGGTGAGCGGCATCGTCTGGAGCATCGTGAGTTGCGTGTCGCCCGTCCCCGGCGGGAGGTCGACGATGAGGTAGTCGAGGTGACCCCACTCGACGTCCTCGATGAGCTGAGTGAGGACCTTGTGGACCATCGGACCACGCCAGATAACCGGGTCGTCCTCGCCGACCATGAACGCCATGCTCATCAGTTTCATGCCGTACTTCTCGGGCGGGACGATAGTCTCGTCCTCGGTGGCCTGCGGGTGCTGGTCGGCGTCGACCATCCGCGGGACGTTCGGGCCGTAGATGTCGGCGTCGAAGAGACCGACGCGGGCACCGCGATCCGCGAGACCCGCCGCGAGGTTCACCGAGACGGTACTCTTCCCGACGCCACCCTTCCCGGAGGAGACGGCGATGACGTTCTCGACGTTCGGCAGGACCTCGCTGCCGGAGTCGGGGACGTGTGCGGAGAGCTCCGCGGTGATCCCTTCCTCGGCGAGCGTCTCGCGGACGCGGTTCGCGATGGCCGTCTCGCTGGGCGAGTAGGGCGCACCGAGTGCGAGCGAGATGTGAACGGTCTCCTCGTCCTCCCAGTCGATGCTGTTGACGAGATTCAGCGAGACAATGTCGTCGCCGAGCTCGGGGTCCTCGACACTTCGGAGGAGTTCCCGGACGTCCTCAGTATTCATGGTCGCTCTTAGGGGCCGTACGCCGAATAAGGATTGCGTCCCCGGAATCGTAACCAGTAGTGGTTACGAACGGGGGTCTGGTACCCGGAAGCTTAAGCAGTTCCGGGGTCGACTGTCTCCCATGCTCGAGGACGAGTTCGGGCGGGAGGTCACCGGTGTCCGCGTCTCTCTCACGGACCGGTGTAACTTCGACTGTGTCTACTGTCACAACGAGGGGCTCGGGGACACGCGAGGACCGATGGACGCGCGTGACCACGAGATGAGTACCGACGACGTGATTCGCTTCCTCGAAGTGGTCGAGGAGTTCGGCGTCGACTCGGTGAAGTTCACCGGGGGCGAGCCGATGCTCCGCGACGACATCGAGGAGATCATTCGGCGGACGCCCGACTCGATGGAGGTCTCGATGACGACCAACGGGACGTTCCTGCCGGATCGCGCCGAGGACCTGGTCGACGCTGGTCTTGAACGCGTCAACGTCTCACAGGACGCCCTCGACGAGGAGGCGTTCAAACACGTCACGCAGAGCGGGGCCTACGACCGGGTCATCGAGGGCGTGAAGGCGGCCGTCGACGCCGGGTTGGACCCGGTGAAGTTGAACATGGTCGTCTTCGAGAAGACCGCGGGCTACGTGCCCGAGATGGTCGACTACGTCGCCGACAACGACGGGCTCCAACTCCAGCTCATCGAGTTCATGCCCGAACTCGTCGGCAAGCCCGAGTGGGCCGTCGACATCGGCCGCGTCCACGACTGGCTCGCCGAGCAGGCCGACGAGATCGAACACCGCGAGATGCACGACCGCCGACGCTACTGGATCGGCGGCGACTCCTCGGAGGGCGGGATGGTCGAAATCGTCGACCCGGTGGGTAACGAGACGTTCTGCGCGAACTGCCATCGCGTGCGCGTGACACACGAAGGATACCTCAAAGGGTGTCTCAACCGCAACGACGACCTCCGCTCGATGGGCGAGATGACGAAAGACGAGATTCGCGAGACGTTCCGCGAGGTCGTCGCGAACCGCGTCCCGTACTACGGCGAGTACATGGTCGAGGACGGCGACGGTGGCTGGGAAGTCAACGACAAGTACATCGAAGCTCCCGAAGTCTGAGCGTCGATTTCGGACGACGGGAGGGAGTCACACGCCACTCCCGATTCGATTGTTTTAAGTCGGGTGGCTGATTACGTTGGATTGCGCTACACTGTAGGGGCACCGGGTCCCGAGTCCGTCAGGGCGACTGTAAACGAATGCGTGTCGTGGTAGCCTAGCCTGGTCAAGGCGCTGGGTTGCTAACTCAGTGGCGTGAGCCTCCGGGGTTCGAATCCCCGCCACGACGCTGCACACCCGACCAACCACACCCACACCAAACATGAGTTCAGAAGAGCAAGAAGCCGGTGAGGGCGAAGAGGAGGAGATCCAATACTTCGTCCGGATCGGCAAGACTGACCTCGACGGCACCAAGACCGTCGAGCGTGCTCTCTTCGAGATGGCCGGCATCGGTCGCCGCGCCGCTCGGGTCGTGGCCGAGAACGCCAACGTGAACCGGAAGGCGACGCTCGGCCGACTCGACGACGACGAAATCGATCGCGTCGTCGAGGCCGTCGAGAACTTCGGAGACGAGGTTCCCGACTGGCTGGCCAACCGCCGGAACGACTTCTACACCGGCGAGACTGAGCACGTCACGGGCAACGACGTCAACCTGAAGCGCAATCACGACATCAACCGGATGCGGATGGTCCGCTCCTACAAAGGTGTTCGTCACGAGCGCGGTCAGAAGGTACGCGGCCAGCGGACGAAGTCCACCGGCCGTACCGAGGGCACCATCGGTGTCAACGTCGAAGAGCTCCGTGAAGAAGCAGCAGAGGAAGAGGAGGGCGGTGAATAATGGCGCTCGGTGAGAACACGAAGTTCTACGAGACGCCGAACCACCCGTACCAGGGCGAGCGCATCGCCGAGGAACACGACCTCGTCTCGCGCTACGGCCTGAAGAACAAAGAAGAACTCTGGCGCGCCCAGTCCGAGCTGCGCTCGATGCGCCGCGAGGCCCGAGAGCTGCTCGGCCGGATTTCCGAGGACGAGACCGAGAGCGAGGAGTTCGTCTCCCGCCTCCAGCGGATCGGTATCCTCGGCGAGAACGACGAACTCGACGACGTCCTGTCGCTCGAAGTGACGGACATCCTCGAGCGTCGTCTCCAGACGGTCGCCTACCGACAGGGTCTGGCCAACACGGTCACGCAGGCCCGCCAGTTCCTCGTCCACGGTCACATCACCGTCGACGGAAGCCGCGTCACCGCGCCTTCCTACAAGGTCGAAGTGACCGAGGAGGACGCCATCGAGTTCGACGAGAACAGCCCGCTCACAGACGAGCTGCACCCAGCTCGCGCGGGTAATCAGGAGTGATCATCAATGGCTGAAGACGAATCCAAATGGGGCATCGCCCACGTCCACGCCTCGTTCAACAACACGGTCCTGACTATCACCGACGAGACCGGCGCCGAGACGATCGCGAAGTCGTCCGGCGGTGCTGTCGTCAAGCAGAACCGTGACGAGGCGTCGCCGTACGCGGCGATGCAGATGGCCGAGAAGATCGCAGAGGAAGTCAAAGAACAGGGCGTCGAAGGTGTCCACGTCCGTGTCCGCGGTCCTGGTGGGAACCTCCAGCAGAACCCCGGTCCCGGCGCACAGGCGACGATCCGAGCGCTCGCACGTGCGGGCCTCGAGATTGGCCGCATCGAGGACGTCACGCCCATCCCGCACGACGGGACGCGACCGCCGAAGAACAGCGGCTACTAACACACAATGGCATCGGACTTCGACGTCGAATTCATCGACCACGGCGACCGGGAATCCAAGTTCCTCCTCCGCGGAGCGACGCCCGCGTTCGCCAACGGCATTCGCCGGGCCATCCTCGCGGACGTCCCCACGCTCTCCATCGACACCGTCCGGTTCGTGGAGAACTCCAGCGTCATGTTCGACGAGAACCTGGCACTGCGGCTGGGGCTCGTCCCGCTGACGACGCCCGACGACCTCGAACCCGGAGACGAGATCACGCTCGCCCTCGACGTCGAGGGTCCGGGCACCGCCTACTCGGGCGACCTCGTCAGCACCGATTCGCAGGTCGAACCCGCCGACACGAACGTGCCCCTCATCGAACTGAAAGAGGATCAGCGCCTCGAACTCGAGGCCGACGCGGTCCTCGGGCACGGCCGTGACCACGCGAAACACCAGGGCGGCGTCGCGGTCGGCTACCGGCACCTCCAGCGCGTCGAAGTCGTCGGAGATGCCGCCGAGTACGCCGACGAAGAGACGAAGATCGCCCGTGGCGTCATCGAGGACGACGGCGAACTGGTCGACACCGACGAGTTCGACAACGACCTCACCGAACGCTACCCAGGCAAGGAAGTCGAGCTGACGGACGTCGAGAACGCCTTCGTCTTCCACGTCGAATCCGACGGCTCGATGCCCGTCGACGAATTGGTCCTCCGAGCGGTCGACACGTTGTACGACCGTGCGGACGAACTCGAATCCGCGGTCCAACTGTAAGTAATGCAGTTCAACCCCACTCACACGGCCGGCGACGCGCCCTACGCGCTCCGAGCGACGGCGCCGTCCCCGGACTTCACTATCGAAACCGGTAAGAGTGGGGGGCCGCAAGGTGGTACTGTCGGTACAACCACGCCTTCTACGTGGGCGTGCAGGGATAGCCAAGTCAGGCCAAAGGCGCAGCGTTCAGGGCGCTGTCTCGTAGGAGTTCGCAGGTTCAAATCCTGCTCCCTGCACTCCACCGCTTTCAATTCCACTCAGGAGTCAGAACTATGAGCAAGACGAGTACACGGCTCACCAGCCTCGTCGCCGAGCTGAAGTCGGCCGCCCGTTCCGAAGGGGCGGGTGTTTGGCACGACGTCGCTGACCGGCTCGAGAAGCCGCGCAGCACGCACGCCGAGGTTAACCTGAGCCGCATCGAACGATACGCAAACGAAAACGAAACGGTCGTCGTCCCGGGGAAGGTCCTCGGCTCTGGCGCACTCGATAAATCGGTCACCATCGCGGCTGTCGACTTCTCCGGCAGCGCGAAGACCAAGATCGAGCACGCCGACGGCGAGGCCGTCGAACTTGAACAGGCAATCGAAAACAACCCCGAAGGGACGAACGTGCGGGTGATCCGATGAGTCTCGCTGAGTTCGACGCCGACGTCGTCGTCGACGCCCGCGACTGTATCCTCGGTCGCGTCGCGTCCCAGGTCGCACAGCGCGCACTCGACGGCGAGACGGTCGCCGTCGTCAACGCAGAACAGGCAGTCATCACGGGATCCGAGAAGGACGTCGTCGGGAAGTTCGAGAAGCGGACCGAGCTCGGCTCGGACCGCGGCCCGTACTACCCGAAGCGGCCGGACCGCATCTTCAAGCGCTCCATCCGCGGGATGCTTCCCTACAAGAAGGACCGCGGCCGCGAGGCGTTCGAGAACGTCCGCGTCTACCTCGGCAACCCGTACGAGGAGGACGGCGAGGTCCTCGAAGGGACTTCGCTCGACCGCCTCTCGAACATCAAGTTCGTCACGCTCGGAGAGATTTCCGAGAAACTGGGTGCTAACAAGACATGGTAACCAACACGAGCGGTAAGAAGAAGACTGCCGTCGCGCGGGCCACCGTCAGCGACGGCGAGGGTCGAGTCCGAATCAACTCGCAGCCGGTCGAGCTCGTCGAGCCCGAGATGTCGCGACTGAAGATGCTCGAACCGTTCCGCATCGCGGAGACCGATCTCCGTGAGGACATCGACATCGAGGTTAACGTCGAAGGCGGCGGCTTCGCCGGTCAGGCGGACGCCGTCCGCACCGCCATCGCGCGTGGACTCGTCGAGTTCACGGGCGACGCGGAACTCCGCGACGCGTTCATGGACTTCGACCGCTCCCTGCTGGTCAACGACGTCCGGCAGAAGGAATCGAAGAAGTGGGGCGGCCCCGGCGCTCGCGCCCGCTACCAGAAGTCCTACCGCTAAGAGGTATCCAACCATGATGGTACCCGTCCGGTGTTTCAGTTGCGGTACGGTCGTCGGCGAATACTGGGAAGAGTACAAGGCGCGTGCCGAGAGCCACGAGGGCGACGAGGACCCCGGTGAGGTCCTCGACGACCTCGGCGTCGACCGGTACTGCTGTCGCCGCATGCTCGTCTCCCACGAGGATCTCGTCGATACGGTCGCACCCTACCAATGAGCACCCAGAACTACAACCGGTACGAGAAGGCTCGTATCATCGGCGCCCGCTCGCTGCAGGTGTCCTACGGCGCACCCGTGCTCGTGGACACGAACCAGACCGAGCCAGTGTTGATCGCCGCCGAGGAGTACGACGAGGGTGTGCTCCCGTTCACGGTGCGGAGGGATTGACGTGACACGAATCGAGACCGTCCGGCTCCGACCCGTCCTCGACTCGCGTGGAAACGAGACCGTCGAGGCCGACGTGCTCACCGAGAGCGGTGGGTTCGGTCGCGCCGCTGCACCGTCGGGTGCCTCCACCGGGGAGTACGAAGCGATCGAACTGCCCGTCGACGAGGCCATCGCCGCGGCCCGCGAACACGCCGTTCCCCGACTGGAGGGGCGCACCTTCGCGGGCGACCAGCGCGAGGTCGACGCCGCACTCGAGGCGGCGGACGGGACCGACGACTTCTCCGAGATCGGCGCCAACGCCGCCGTGGCCATCAGCATGGCCGCCGCGAAGGCCGGTGCCGACGTCCTCGGAGCACCTCTCTACCAGCACCTCGGCGGTGCGTTCCGCGGTCGGAACTTCCCGATCCCGCTCGGGAACGTCATCGGTGGCGGTGAACACGCCCAGGACGCGACCTCCATCCAGGAGTTCCTCGCCGCACCCGTCGGCGCTCCCTCGGTCCGGGACGCCGTCTTCGCCAACGCAGCGGTCCACGAGCGCGTGGGCGAACTGCTCGAAGAGCGCGGCGAACCCGCCGCCAAGGGCGACGAGGGTGCCTGGGCGCCGTCCATCGACGACGCCGAGGCGTTCGAACTGATGGAAGAGGCCGTCGACGACGTCGCCGACGAGTTCGGCTTCGACATCAAGTTCGGCCTCGACATGGCCGCCGCCGAGCGCTTCGAAGACGGCGAGTACGTCTTCGGCGAGGACGTCCGCTCTACCGAGGAGCAGGTCGGCTACGTCGCCGACCTCGTCGACGAGTACGACCTCGCGTACGTCGAGGACCCGCTCGACGAGGACGCCTACGAGGCGTTCGCCGAACTCACCGCGCAGGTGGGTGAGCAGACGCTCGTCTGTGGCGACGACCTCTTCGTGACGAACGTCGACCGCCTGGAGGAGGGCATCGAGGTCGGTGCTGCCAACAGCATCCTGATCAAGCCGAACCAGATCGGCACCCTCTCCGACGCGTTTGACGCCATCGAACTCGCCGTCGAGTCGAGTTACACGCCGGTCATCTCCCACCGCAGCGGAGAGACCGAGGACACGACCATCGCACACCTCGCTGTCGCGACCGGTGCCCCGTTCATCAAGACGGGGACGGTCGGTGGCGAGCGAACTGCCAAGCTCAACGAGCTCATCCGCATCGCCGACGAGGCACGACTATGAGCGACGAAGAAACCGAAATCGAAGAACCCGAGACCGAGGCTGCCGCCCCGGCCGACGAGGAGGTCGAGGAGACCACCGAAAAGGCCGAGGCTGGTGCCCCTGCCGAACAGCCCGAAGACGTCATGAGCGACGAGGAGGCCGACCTCCTCATCCCGGTCGAGGACTACCTCTCCGCGGGTGTCCACATCGGGACCCAACAGAAGACCAAGGACATGGAGCGGTTCATCCACCGCGTCCGGACCGACGGTCTCTACGTGCTCGACGTCTCGAAGACAGACGACCGCATCCGCACGGCTGCGGACTTCCTCTCGAACTACGACCCGGAGCAGATCCTGGTCACCAGTTCGCGTCAGTACGGCCGCTTCCCGGCCGAGAAGTTCGCCGACGCCGTCGGCGCACGCGCCCGCACGGGTCGTTTCATCCCCGGGACGCTCACGAACCCGCAGTACGACGGCTACATCGAGCCGGACGTGCTCGTCGTGACCGACCCCATCGGTGACGCACAGGCCGTCAAGGAGGCCATCACCGTGGGGATTCCCGTCATCGCGATGTGTGACTCCAACAACTCCACGTCCAACGTGGACCTGGTCGTCCCGACCAACAACAAGGGTCGCCGCGCCCTCTCCGTCGTCTACTGGCTCCTCGCCAACGAGACGCTGGACCGCCGCGGTGCCGAGCCCACCTACTCGCTCGAAGACTTCGAGAGCGAGATCTAACGCCGGCTTTTCGCCCCGTCTGTTCCGTTTTCGACCCGACTCGACGCCGAGCGGTGGTGCCGTCCGGGAGATTATTTCGGCCAAAAGCTATTAAAGTATAAGTGGATCGAGAGACAATATTTGGACGGCCCCGGAACGCGACCGGGGATCCGGGGACGACAATGCACGCGCGAGACAGAGTCATCGAGGCACTGGTCGCCCTGCTCTCCGTGGCGGGGCTGTTCGTCGTCGTACAGATGGCGATCGTCTGATCGCCGGCGAACCACTCTCTTCCGGCAATGTGCACACGTCGTAGCTACTCCCGTCGTACAGAATTTTCAGAATTTCGACAATTATTAAGTGCGAAGCGACCGTACAGACGAATGCCTCCCGCGGACGGCGCGTCCGGGGTGGCAGCCAGCGAGGGATCACCATGTACGGGGAACTTCGTCACCTGACGGTCGAAGCGCTCGCATCGCTGTCCGTCGTGCTCGCCAGCGGTGTCGTGTTGAACATGCTGGGGATCCCCTAGAACCGTCCGCGAACCAGGTATCGTCCGCGAAATCGGGTCACGTCGGGGCCGATACTGCCACACTGGGGTCACCTTCTTCTGTCGTCTCGGCTCGGAGGCGAAAGACACTCTTAGGGACGCGGGTGTGTACACGTGTATGGCTACCGCAAGCGCCCCGGGGAAGGTGTACCTGTTCGGGGAGCACGCCGTCGTCTACGGGGAGCCCGCGGTCCCGTGTGCCATCGAACGACGCGCCCGGGCCGAGGTGACCGAGCGCGACGACGACCACGTCCGCATCGACACGGCGGACCTCGGGTTGGAAGGCTTCGTCGCCGAGTACGGACCCGAGAGCGCGCCCACCGTCGAGGCACCCGACTCCCTGCTGGAGGCCGGACTCGCCTACATCGACGCGGCCGTCCGGGAGGCCCGCGACGCCGCCGACGCGCCCGACGCCGGGTTGAACGTCTCGGTCGAGAGCGACATCCCGCTGGGGGCAGGACTCGGCTCCTCGGCGGCGGTCGTCGTCGCGACGGTCGCGGCCGCCGCCCACGAACTTGGACTCGACCTCGACTCCCGCGACGTCGCCGAACGGGCCTACCGTGCCGAACGCGACGTCCAGGAAGGAGAGGCGTCCCGCGCGGACACCTTCGCCTCGGCCACCGGCGGCGCGGTCCGCGTCGAGGGCGACGACTGTCGCTCGCTGGAGGCGCCAGAACTCCCGTTCGTCGTCGGCTACGACGGTGGCTCCGGGAACACCGGCGAACTCGTGGCGGGCGTCCGACGACTCCGCGAGGAGTACGGCTTCGCCGCGGACACCGTCTCGGCCATCGGCGACCTCGTCCGCGACGGCGAACACGCCCTCGCGGAGGGCGACGTCGAGGAACTGGGTCGGCTGATGGACTTCAACCACGGCCTGCTGGAGGCGCTCGGCGTCTCGGCGCGCTCGCTTGACGCGATGGTGTGGGCGGCCCGCCAGGCCGGTGCCCACGGCGCGAAACTCACGGGTGCGGGCGGTGGCGGCTGTATCGTCGCACTCGACCCCACGGAGCAGACGGAGACCGCCCTCGACCTCACCGCCGAGTGCGAACAGGTGTTCCGCGCCGAACTCGCGACCGACGGGGTGCGTCTGGAGTGAGTCGCGTCGTCCTCAAACTCGGGGGCAGTGTCGTCACCGAGAAGGACGAACCCGAGACCGTCGACACCGAGGCACTGGAGCGGGTCGCCACGGCCATCGGCGAGTGGTACACCGACGAACGCGCCGCCGGAACCGACCTGCTTGTCGTCCACGGTGGCGGGAGCTTCGGCCACCACCACGCCGCGGCCCACGGCGTCTCCCGCGAGACTGGGTCGACGGACACGCAGGCGGTCCGCGACATCCACGGTGCGATGCAGGACCTGAACGAGGCCGTCGTCGGTGCGCTCGCCGACGCCGACGTTCCCGCCGTCCCGGTCCACCCCTTCTCCGCGGGTTACCGGACGCCCGAGGGACTCCTGTTCTACCCGGCCGAACCGACCGCCAGCATGCTCTCCGAGGGGTTCGTCCCCGTGCTCCACGGCGACGTCGTCGCCCACGCCGGGGAGGGCGCAACCATCCTCTCCGGGGACGAACTCGTCGTCGAACTCGCGGAGGGACTCGGCGCCACGCGCGTCGGCCTCTGCTCGACGGTCCCGGGCGTCCTCGACGACGCCGACGAGGTGATCTCCGAGATCGTCGACTACGAGGACGTCGCCGACTACCTCGGGGAGAGCGAGTCGACGGACGTGACTGGCGGGATGGCCGCGAAGGTACGGGCGCTGTTGGGACTCCGTGCGGCCGCGTCGGTGTTCGGCCCCGACGACGTCGGTCCGTTCCTCCGCGGGGAGGAACCGGGGACCGTGATTCGCGGCGAGTGAGAGAACAAATATCTTTCTCTCGCGGCACACAAACCTGCTCTTTTTAATAGCGCGGACCGTACCCTCACCAAGGGAAGTCCCGTCGGCCCCGACGCGTCGTCGGCCGACGGCTGTAAGACGCCGCGGTTCGACGCCGCTAGCCGACGGGAGTTTCGAATACTGAGAGAGCCCTCCTGGGGCTTTCAGTGAGACAACAATGGAAATCGAAATCGCAACCATCGGCGGTTACGAGGAAGTCGGTCGTAACTGCACGGCAGTCCGTGCAGGCGACGACATCGTCATCTTCGACATGGGCCTGAACCTGTCGAAGGTCCTCCTCCACGACAACGTCGAGACGGAGCAGATGCACAGCCTCGACCTGATCGACATGGGCGCCATCCCGGACGACCGGGTCATGTCCGAACTCGAAGGTGACGTGCAGGCCATCGTGCCCACGCACGGTCACCTCGACCACATCGGCGCCATCGCGAAACTCGCCCACCGCTACGACGCACCCATCGTCGCGTCGCCGTTCACCCTCGAACTGGTCAAGGGTCAACTCGAAGGCGAGCAGAAGTTCGGCGTCGACAACGAACTCGTCGAGATGGAAGCCGGCGAGTCGATGCTCATCGGCGAAGAGTGCGAACTGGAGTTCGTCCACGTCACTCACTCCATCATCGACGCCGTCAACCCGGTCCTCCACACGCCCGAGGGCGCCATCGTCTACGGCCTCGACAAGCGTATCGACCACAGCCCGGTCCTCGAGGAGCCCTTCGACATGGAGCGCTTCCGCGAGATCGGCCGCGAGGGCGAGGGCGTCCTCGCCTACATCGAGGACTGTACCAACGCGGGCCGCAAGGGCCGCACGCCCTCCGAGAGCGTGGCGCGTCGCCACCTCAAGGACGCGATGCAGTCCATGGAGGACTACTCCGGCGGCATCGTCGCCACCACGTTCTCCAGTCACGTCTCCCGCGTGAAGAGCCTCGTCGAGTTCGCCCGCGAGATCGGCCGTCAGCCGGTCCTCCTCGGGCGCTCGATGGAGCGCTACTCCGGCGCCGCAGAGCGCCTCGGGAAGGTCGACTTCCCCGGTGACCTCGGCATGTTCGGCCACCGCAAGTCCGTCGACCGCTCCTTCAAGCGCATCATGAACGAGGGGAAGGGTAACTTCCTGCCCATCGTCACGGGCCACCAGGGCGAACCCCGCGCGATGCTCACCCGCATGGGCCGCGGCGAGACCCCCTACGAAATCGAGGAGGGCGACAAGGTCATCTTCTCGGCACGGGTCATCCCCGAGCCGACCAACGAGGGCCAGCGCTACCAGTCCGAACAGCTCCTCCGGATGCAGGGCGCCCGCATCTACGACGACATCCACGTCTCCGGCCACCTCCGCGAGGAAGGCCACTACAAGATGATCGAGACGCTCCAGCCCCAGAACATCATCCCGGCTCACCAGAACATGAAGGGCTTCTCGCCCTACGTCGACCTCGCGAAGAGCCAGGGGTACAAGCTTGGGCGTGACCTCCACGTGACGAGCAACGGCAACCGCATCCAGCTGGTCGAGTAGATGACCGACGCCGAGTCCACCGAGGCCGCGGTGCTCGACGCCATCGAGGCGCGCCGCGAACGGGTCAACGACGCCATTGACGAGGACCTCCCGCTCGCGGAGCCCGAGCGCCTCTACGAGGCCTCGCGCTACCTGCTGGAAGCGGGCGGGAAGCGTCTCCGCCCGACGGTGACGCTGCTCGCCGCCGAGGCGCTGGCGGACGTCGACCCGCTCTCGGCGGACTACCGTGAGTTCCCCGCCCTCGACGGCACCACGGTCGACGTGATGGCCGCCGCCGTCTCCATCGAGGTCATCCAGTCGTTCACCCTCATCCACGACGACATCATGGACGAGGACGACCTCCGACGGGGTGTCCCCGCGGTCCACCGCGAGTACGACACGGAGACCGCCATCCTCGCCGGCGACACGCTCTACTCGAAGGCGTTCGAGATCATGCTCCGCACGGAGGCCGAACCCACCCGGAGTCTCGACGCCATGCGGACGCTCGCCGAGACCTGCACCAAGATCTGCGAGGGGCAGGCCTACGACGTCGCCTTCGAAGACAGCGACGACGTCGCCGTCGAAGAATACCTGCAGATGGTCCGTCTCAAGACCGCGGTGCTGTACGGCGCCGCCGCGTCCGTCCCGGCGCTCGTCGTCGGTGCGGACCAGAACGTCGTCGACGCCCTCTACGAGTACGGCATCTCGGTGGGGCAGGCGTTCCAGATCCAAGACGACGTCCTCGACCTCACGGTGCCCTCCGAGCAACTCGGCAAGCAGCGTGGGTCCGACCTCGTCGAGGGGAAACAGACGATCATCACCCTCCACGCCCGCGCACAGGGCGTCGACGTCGACGACCTCGTCACGGCCGACTCTCCCGAGGCGGTCACCGAAGAAGACATCGACGAGGCGGTCGCCGTCCTCGAAGAGGCCGGGAGCATCGACTACGCTCGCGACCTCGCCGAGGACCTCGTCGAGGAGGGCAAAGACCACCTCCAGGTCCTGCCCGAGAACGAGGCCCGCGAGACCCTCGAACACATCGCGGACTACCTCATCGAGCGCGGGTACTGAGCCCGCACCGTTTCGCTTCGCTCCTTCACTCTCGTTCTTTCACGCCGCGTCGCTACTCACTCAGTCGCTTCACTTCCTCGTCGGTGAGGTCGAGTTGCGAGGCGGCGACGTTCTCTTCGAGGTGGTCGAGGTCGGACGTGCCCGGGATGGGGAGGGTGACGTCCGAGTGGTGGAGCAGCCACGCGAGCGCGACCTGGTACTTCGTAGCGTCGTGGTTCGCGGCGACGGTCTCGACGGCATCGGCCTTCTCCTCGAAGCCGCCGGCGCCGACGGGGAAGTACGGGATGAAGCCGATGTCGTAGTCCTCGCAGGCTTCGAGGACGTCCTCGTGTTCTCGGTTCTCGACGTTGTACTCGTTTTGCACTGTCGCGACGTCGATGTGGTCGCGGGCCGTCTCCAGTTGCTCGACGGAGACGTTCGAGACGCCGACGTGCTCGACGAACCCTTCGTCTTTGAGTTCGCCGAAGGTCGTGATGGCCTCCTCAAAGTCCGTGTCCGGGTCCGGGCGGTGGTACTGGTAGAGGTCGATGGTGTCGGTGCGGAGGCGGTCGAGACTCGCGAGCACCTGGTTGCGGATGTAGTCCGGGTCGCCGTGAGGGATCCAGTCGCCGTCGGCGTTCCGGAGGAGGCCGGCCTTCGTCGCGACGACGAGGTCCTCGCTCCCGGTGGGGAGCGTCTCGCCGATGAGACGTTCGCTCACACCCGGCCCGTAGGAGTCTGCGGTGTCGATGAAGTCGACGCCGAGTTCGTCCGCGTGGCGGAGCACCTCGCGGGCGTTCTCCTCGTCCTCGGGCGGGCCGACGATGTCCGGACCGCAGATGCGCATCGCCCCGTAACCGAGACGGTGGACGGTGAGTTCGCCGCCGATGTCGAAGGTGTCGGACTCGTTTGTCACCATACGTGGGACGTCGGGCGCGTCGCTAAAAGAGGTGGGGCAACCGGCGAGTGGGGCGGCAAGTGGGCCGACGAGCGGGACTCGAACCGGACGAGTTTTCCCCGACCCACCAGAAGTCTGGGTAAGAATGGACGAGGAACTCCGAGAGCGCGTGCGAGAGCAGGCGGAGGTCTACGCCCTCTACAACGCGCTCAAACACGACTCGGACGCACAGGTCGGCGCCATCATGGGACCGATGATGGGCGAGAACCCCGAGTTCCGCGAGCACGGCGACAAGATCGCGGGTATCGCGGCGCCGGCCATCGAGGAGGTCAACGACCTCGACCAGGCCGAGAAGCGCGCCCGCCTCGAAGAACTCGCACCCGAGAAACTCGCCGAACTGGAGGAAGAACTCGCCGCCGAGGAGGAAGAAGAGGTCCTCCCCGACCTCCCGAACGCCGACGAGTACGACGAGATCCGGATGCGGTGTGCGCCGAACCCCAACGGCCCGTGGCACCTCGGCCACGCCCGGATGCCCTCCGTCATCGGCACGTACAAAGAACTGTACGACGGGTCGTTCGTCGTCCGCTTCGACGACACCGACCCCGAGACGAAGCGCCCGGACCTCGACGCCTACGACCAGATCCTCGACGACATCGAGTACCTCGGCTTCGAACCGGACGACGTCATCAAGGCCTCCGACCGAGTGGAGACCTACTACGAGTACGCCCGCGAACTCGTCGCCGAGGGCGGGGCGTACACCTGTTCCTGTCCGGCCGAGGAGTTCTCCGAACTGAAGAACTCGGGTGAACCGTGCCCCCACCGCGACAAGCAACTGGAGACCGTCGAAGAGGAGTTCGAGGCGATGGTCGACGGCGAGTACGGTGAGGGCGAGATGGTCCTCCGCGTGAAAACCGACATCGAACACAAGAATCCCGCTCTCAGAGATTGGGTCGCCTTCCGCATCATCGAGACGCCCCACCCACGAGAGGAGGCCGAGGAGTATCGCTGCTGGCCGATGCTCGACTTCCAGTCCGGTATCGACGACCACCTCACGGGTGTCACCCACATCATCCGCGGCATCGACCTCCAGGACTCCGCGAAGCGCCAGGCGTTCGTCTACGACTACTTCGACTGGGAGTACCCCGAGGTCATCCACTGGGGGCACGTCCAGATCGACGCCTACGACGTGAAGATGTCCACCTCGACCATCAAGGAGAAGATCGAGGCCGGCGACCTCGACGGCTGGGACGACCCGCGCGCGCCGACTATCCAGTCGGTCCGCCGACGCGGCATCCGCGGCGAGGCCATCGTCGACGCGATGACCGACCTCGGCGTCTCCACGTCGAACGTCGACCTCGCGATGTCCTCCATCTACGCGAACAACCGCGAACTCGTCGATCCCGAGGCTCCCCGGCAGTTCTTCGTCCGCGACGACTTCGAGGCCCGAAGTCCCGACGTCGAGGAGTCCTACGACGCCGTCGTCGTCCCGCTCTCGGGCGGTCCCGACGAGGCGAACCCGCCCGTCCACCCCGAACACGAGGAGCGTGGCGAGCGCGAGATTCCGGTCGGTGACCGCGTCTTCGTCGAGGAGTCCGACCTCCCCGAGGACGGCGAGAAGGTGTGGCTGAAGGGCTACGGGCCGGTCCGCTACGAGGACGGCGCCTTCACCTACACCGACGACACCATCGACGTCGTCCGCGAGGAGGGCGTCGACGTGATCCACTGGGTCGACGCCGACGAGAACGTCCGCGTGCGGATGCGGACGATGGACGGCGACGTCACCGGCTACGCCGAACCCGGCTTCGCCGAGCAACCGGTCGACGAGATCGTCCAGTTCGTCCGCGTCGGCTTCGCTCGCGTGGACGCACACACGGACGGTGGAGCGGACGATCCCGAGTCCGTCGCGTACTACGCCCACCCGTAGAACGGAACCCGCCTTCCCGACCCTCTTCTCTCCTACCCGAGTTTCGTCGTCACGACGAACGCGGCCGAGAACAGCGACGTGACGACGAGTTGCAGGCCGGAGGCGACGAGTACGCGGGCGGTGTCTTCGAGCGCACCCTCGACGCCCGAACTCACGGCGCCGCCGACGTCGGTGTCGGCGACGTCGCCTACGGCACCGTCGACCGCCGGTTCCGTCCCCACACCGGCGACGTAGCTCTCGGTCCCCGCCCGGACGTTCGACTCGTACTTCTCGCAGGCGACGGCGACGACGACGCCGGCGACGAGTCCCGGCACGCCGAGGAGGACGTAGAGGACGAGTCCGACCGCCGCGCCGAGGGCGACCGTCCGCGAGGCGACGTCCGACTTCGCGGGGACGTGGCGGGCGGCGTACTGCTCGGTCTTCACGAGGACGGCGCCGAGCACCGCGAGCAGGAGTAACGAACCGGGTTCGGGCATCATGAAGTCGTGTGTCCACCAGTAGACGAAGAGTCCGCCGAGTGCGAACGGACTCGACGGAACCGTCGGGTGGACGCTGACGACGACCGCCGTGAGGACCAACAGGAGTGCGACGGCGCTCGCCGGGTCGAGCATCTCCATGTCTCTCGTCGCTACGACACGTCGACCCTTAGTAGCCCGCGCTCACCCCACTCACTCCACTCCCGCTCAGAGGAAGACGACGAGGAGCATCGCGACCAGCACGCTCCCGAGGAGGAGTATCTGGACGACGGCGGAGGCGAGGACGGCGACCGTCGCGTACCCGGCGGCGCGCGCACTCTTCCCGGCGTCCTCGTGGCGGTAGTACTCCAGACCGAACACGGTCCCGGCGAGGCCGAGGACCAGCCCCACGGGACCGGCGACGAACAGCAAGAGCATGCCGACGAGCGCGGCGATGGCGACCGTCCGTCGACTCGCGCCGCCGGCGCCCGCGCCGATGGCACCGCCGAAGAAGTCGACCAGCAGGGTTCCCAGGCAGACGGCGACGAGCGTCGCGAGGAGGAGTAGTCCGGGCGCGGTGTAGCCGGTCGACCACCAGTAGAGGACGACGCCCGCGAGCGAGAGGAGCGCACCGGGGACGAGCGGAGTCACCGTCCCGACGACGCCGGCGACGAGGAGCACGACGACCGCGACGAGGAGGACGTCGACCATCTACGACTCCCCCTCCGCGTCCCCGGACGCGAACCGTGCGCGCTCTTCGCGGGCCGTCTCGTCGCCGAAGGCGTCGACCAGGGGTGCGAGCGCGTCGCCGAGGTCACGCATCGCCCGACCCGTCGAGTGGTAGTCGAGTTTGTCGGCGACGTCGTCCCACGAGCGGTGCTGGAGGAGCGACAGGACGAACAGGCGTTCGCGGCGGGCCGAGAGGTCGGGGGCGTCGTCTCGGACGAGCGCGGCGACGGCGAGGCGACGGAACGGTTCGGGGTCGACGCTGTAGAGACCCGGGCCGTACGCGGCGTCCGCGACGACCCGCCACTGCCACGGGGAGAGGTCGGGGTCCGGTTCGGCGTCACAGGCGGCGAGGGCGGCACGGGCCACATCGGGGTCGAGGTCGTCGAGTGCGTCGGCGAGGACGCCGCCCACGCGGTCGGCGAACCACCCGGCGTGGTGGCCGTGGAGACGCCGCCCCTCGCTCGTGAGCGGATCGAGCATCACGGCCGAGTACTCGCCGCTCGTGTCGTTGCGGGTCGTCGAGAGGTGGACGGTCGAGAAACCGTTTCGAGACCAGAAGTCGAGGAGGTCGGGCGTCGCGCCGTAGCCGACGCCGAACCAGTCCGCGCCACGTTCACCGACGGTCTCGCGGCAGTCGGCGAGGAGTCGGGAGCCGAGTCCGCGCGAGCGGGCGGCGTGGTGGGTGGCGATGCGGACGACGCGGAAGCCCACGGGGTCGGCCGCGGACTCGTCGCGGAGTTGGCTCGTGAGCACGTCCGGAATCATGTTCCCCTTCACGCGTTCGCCCTCGTACATCCCGGCCCGGGTCTCGGCGTCGAGACCGCCCTCGCGGGCGAGCATCGCGACGGAGACGACGTGGCCCTCGTGGCGGAGCGCGGAGAGCGAGAGGTTCGGCGCGTCGAGGACGCGTGCGAGGTCGTTCGGTTCGGTCCGGTAGTGGGCGTAGACGAGCAGGCCGAACGTCTCGCGGAGGAGGTGTTCGTCCGCGCGGAGGGCGTCGGGCGTGAGTCGTGTGAACGTGACCGAGTCGGGGTCGGCCGCGTCGACGAGCGGGTCGACCGGCGGGCGGGCGTCGAGCAGGAGCGCGCGGAACGCCCAGACTTCGACTGGGTCGCCCGCCGCGTAGCGGATCGGGTCGTCGAGGGTGACGTCACGCACTTCGAAGTCACTCTCGGCGAGGTGGTCACGGAAACGGACGTCGAACCCCCTCCCGGCCCCCTCGTAGCCGTGGACCGTCGTGGTGAAGGCGGCCCGCGGTGCGTCGAGGAACGCGTCGAGCAGGCGGACCGGGAGGGCGGCGGCCTCGTCGACGAGGACGGTGTCGGGGTCGTCCGGCAGGTCGGCTGCCTCGGGCGGGTCGGCGAAGCGGAGGCGACCACCGGCGTCGGCGCGGAGTTCGCGCGGGTTCTCGCCCGGCGATCCGACGAGCGCGTCGAGTGCGTCGAGCACCTCGCGGGCACGGGCGAACACCTCGGCGGCACTGCGGTACTGCGGGGCGGTTACGAGGACGTCCTGGCCCTCGGCGGCGAGGCAGGCGGCGGCGATGCCCGCCGCGCTCGACTTCCCCCGTCCGCGGTCCGCCTCGACGACGAGCGCGTGGCCCTGGTCGCGGAGCGCCTCGAAGGCCCGGACGGCGTCCACCTGGTCTGGCGTCCGGCAGGCGTCGTAGGCCGCGTCCGGGAAGGCGTGTTCGTCGGGCGACTCGGGTTCGGGGCGGGCGAAGCGGGGCGCGGGGTCGGTCAGGCCGTCGTCGACGACCGCGTACTCGCCGTCTCCACTCGCGTCGCGGTCGACGATCGCGACGCCGCGATGGACGTGGAGCGTCTCGACGAGGCGGTCGCGAAAGCGCCCGGTCACGTCGTCGACGTCGAACGGCGGGACCGCCATCCCCTCGTCGAAGCGGTCGCGGCGGTCGGGCCACTCGTCGAGTGGCGGAGTGAGGAGGACGAGGAGGCCGCCGCCGTCGACGGCACCGGCGACCCGGCCGAGGGCGTTCGGACGGCACTCCTCGCGGGCGTCGTAGACGACGGCGTCGCGGGTCCGACCGAGGAGGGCGCCCGCACCGCGCGGGGTAACTCGCTCGACGGTGAGCGGGGCGGCGTCGGTGTCCTCGTGTGCGACGAGCGTCGTCTCCGCGGGGTCGAGGTCGGTCGCGTCCAGGACGGTCGCGACGTCGTCGTAGGCGTCGGAGCGGTCGCCGGCGAGGACGAGCAGGCGGCGCTCGTTCACTGACTGGGCCTCCTCGCGGAGCGCGGACGCGACGTCGCGGAGCATACGTGAGAAATCGGTCGGCCGGGAGAAGGGCGTTTTCGTTCGCTACTCGCGAGCGACGACCGGGGTCGGCCCGGCGTCGGTCGACCCGTCTTCGGCTTGGAGTTGGAGGTAGGCGGAGGCGAGCACCGCGTTCCCGAGGATGGCCACGAAGGACGTCCCGACGGCCGTGACGAGGAAGCCGACCGGACCGAGCAGGACGGCGGGGAGCCCGAAGACGACGCTGACGACGAAGGCGACGACGAAGAAGACGACACCCAGGAGGAAGACGCGGAGGCGACTCCCCTTCGTCAACTCCCAACTGGACTGGAGGGCCTCGGCGAAGTTCTCGTCCTCGACGGCGACGAACACCGGCCAGTAGAAGAGCGTCGTCAGGAGGAAGATACCCGGGACGACGAGCAGGAGGAAGCCGACGAAGACGACGATGCCGAAGACGATCGTCCCGGCGACGAAGTTGAGGAGCGCCCAGACGCCGTTCCTGGTGAACAGGTCGACCGACAGCGATTCGGTCTCCTCACCGACGAAGAGTCGGAGCGCGGCGATGGTGACGACCATGCCGACGACGCCGACGAGGAGCGAGAGGACGGCGTCGACGGCAAGCGGGACGGGGACGAGTGGCTGTGCGGCCCCGGCGGGGAACGGCGCCTGGTCGGGGAACGCGGCGGTCCGGGGACCAGTCGCCGCGTTGACGACGTTCAGGACGTAGGAGATGGCGACGAGGAGGAGCCCGTTTGCGGGCGACTGTCCGGCTGAAGCCACGGGAGAGTGCGTCTTCGATGGAGAGCGTCACGGCCACGATTTCTCCGGGTCGCCACGTATAGCTTTGGTCCCGTTCGAACTCCGTGTTCGGGGTCCCTGCGCGTCACTCGCACGGGAGATGGGTTTGAAAGCTCTTTTAACCGAGGGGTGCCCACACTAGTAGTACAGCCTGCGGGGGTCATGATGCTCCTAGCCACAAAGGAATCCGAATGGCGGGGGAGCGCAAGCCCGACTGCAGGATATAGGTGAACAACAATGCCAGTATACGTAGACTACGACGTCCCAGCAGACCTGCAGGAGCGAACCCTCGAAGCCCTCGAGGTCGCTCGTGACACCGGAACAGTCAAGAAAGGAACCAACGAGACGACCAAAGCCGTCGAGCGTGGCAACGCTTCGCTCGTCGTCGTCGCCGAGGACGTCTCCCCCGAAGAGATCGTGATGCACCTGCCCGAGATCGCGGACGAGAAGGGCATTCCCTACATCTTCGTCGAGACGCAGGACGAAGTCGGTAACGCCGCCGGCCTCGAGGTCGGCAGCGCCGCCGCGGCCATCGTCGACGCCGGCGATGCCGAGGGCGAGGTCGAGGACATCGCGACGAAGTTCGAGGACCTCCAGTAACCACCCATGAGTGCAGAGGAATCCGAAGAGAGCTCCACGTCCGCCGAGGTTATCGAGGTCGTCGGAAAGACCGGGATGCACGGCGAGGCGATGCAGGTGAAGTGCCGCATTCAAGAGGGCTCGAACCAGGGCCGCATCATCACGCGGAACGTCCTCGGGCCGGTGCGCGTCGGTGACGTGCTCCAGCTCCGCGAGACGGCCCGCGAAGCCGACTCCATCGGAGGCCAGTAACAATGCCACAGACTCGCGAATGCGACTACTGCGGCGACGACATCGAGCCCGGTACGGGCACGATGTTCGTCTACAACGACGGCAGCACCGTCCACTTCTGCTCGTCGAAGTGTGAGAAGAACGCCGACCTCGGCCGCGAGCCACGCGACCTCGAGTGGACCGAGGAAGGCCAGGCCGAAGGCGGCGAGGGCGAATAGATGAGCGACGCCGAGCGCACCTTCGTCATGGTCAAGCCCGACGGCGTCCAGCGCGGTCTCATCGGCGACATCGTCGGCCGCCTGGAGGACAAGGGCCTGAAGATGGTCGGTGCGAAGTTCATGCAGATCGACGAGGACCTCGCGCACGAGCACTACGGCGAGCACGAGGACAAGCCCTTCTTCGAGGGTCTCGTCGAGTTCATCACCTCCGGACCCGTCTTCGCGATGGTCTGGGAAGGTGACGACGTCACGCGACAGGTCCGTCAGATGATGGGCGCGACCGACGCGCAGGAGGCCGCCCCCGGCACCATCCGCGGTGACTACGGGAACGACCTCGGTCACAACATCATCCACGGCTCGGATCACGAGGACCCCGGCGCCAACGAGCGCGAGATCGCGCTCTTCTTCGACGAGGACGAACTCGTCGACTGGGAGAAAGACCTCTCCCAGTGGGTCTACGAGTAGCGCTTCTCTCTCTTTCGCGTTTTTCACTCGCCGCGTAGCGGCCGCTTCGGCCACGTCACGACGGCGCCCAACCCGACTCGACGACGACGCCAGCGAGGACGAACAACGTCGTCGTGAACACGCCGAAGAAGCCGTAGATACCGGCTCGCGAGCGCGAACGGACGACGACGGTGAGTGTCAGCGCGTTCACAGCCACCACGAAGAGTGTCGCGGCGGCGACTGCGTCCGGGATCGCGACTCCGGCGGGTACGAGCATATATTTTCCAAGTACTCCTACTGGGAAAAATATACGCCACGACGATGGAGTGTCGAGACTCCACGGTCGCCACTGGGACGACTCCGAGGAGTGGTGCAGTGGCTCGCAGGGTCGGCGTGTAGGCGAAAAAGTGAGAAGAGACCGGTCGGCAGTCGCCGTACCGCGCTTTCCGCTTCAGTCGTCGGCGCTGACGGCGCCGTGCTCGGGGACGTCGATCTCGCCGGCGTCGAGTTCGGCCTCGACCTCGCGGGCGGCCGTGACCATGTTCTCCATCTTACCGTAGGCGACCTCGCGGGGCAGGAGTTTCACGCCACAGTCGGGGCTGACGGTGAGTTGCTCGGGCGGGACGACCTCCAGGCCCTTCTGGATGTTCTCCTTGATCTGTTCGACGGACTCGACCTCGGCGACGTGGGCGTCGACGACGCCGAGTGCGAGATCCGCGTCGAAGGCGGGGTCTTTGAACACGTCGAGTTGCTCGTAGTCGCCGTTGGCGAGTTCGAGGTCGAACTCGTCGACGGGGAACTCCAGGATCTCGGGGTAGATACGGGAGTAGTCGCCGTAGCAGACGTGCAGGCCGATGCGGACGTCGTCCGGGATACCGGCGACGATGCGTTCGAGACACTCGCCGACGATGGCGTGGTCGTCCGGCGTCGTCGCGAGCGCCGGTTCGTCGATCTGGATGTAGCGGGCGCCGGCGTCGACGAGTTTCTCGATCTCCTCATTGACGAGGTCCGCGAGGTCGTAGGCGAGTTCGGCCTCGTTCTCGTAGGCCTCGTTGAAGCTCCAGGAGGCGAGCGTGTAGGGACCGGTGATGGGCACCTTCACGGGTCGCTCGGCGACGTCCGCGGTGTAGACGTACTCGTCGACGAGCCACGACTCGTCGTACTCGACCTCCGCGGCGACCGAGGGCTTGTCGAAGTAGTTGTGCCCCCACACCTTGACAGGGCCGTTGAACTCGTAGCCCTCGATTCGGTCGGCGAAGAACTCGACCATCTCGTTGCGCCGCATCTCTCCGTCGACGACGACGTCGAGACCCGCGCGTTCGTGCTCCTCGGTGATGAGGCGGGCGGCGTCGTCTTTCGCTTCCTCCCAGTCGTTGCCGTCGAACTCCGCGTCCTCGTCTTCGTAGAGGTCGCGGGCGCGGTTCAGCCACGTCGGCTTCGGGTAGGAGCCGACGACGGTGGTCAGGAGGAAGTGCTCGTTGTCGTGTTCGGGGGGTCGGAACTGTTCGCGGTTGTCGCTCATGCTTTCACCTCCTCGAGGTCGGCGGCCGCACCGAGGACCTCGAGTTTCTCGTGGAACTTGTTGACGGGCAGGTAGAACAACTCGGTGTTCGAACTGGCGTAGACGGTCTCCGGGTCGCCGTGCGTGTTGTCGACGAACCAGTCGACGCGCTCGCGGACCGTCTCGGGGTCCTCGACGAGCGTGTTCTGACCGTCGACGAGACCAAGCGAGACGGAGTCGGTCGTGCCGTACTCCTGCGCGTTGTAGAGGTTCTGTTCGTGCTCGGTGACGAGGTCGAAGCCGACCGCGTCGATATCGGCGTCGAGGACGTGGGCGTACACCTTCTCCTCGAGTGCGCCCCAGTAGGGCTGGACGACGACCTCGGTGTCGACGGCCGAGGCGACGGCGTCGATGGCCTCGCTGGCGCGCTCGTCGGCGCCGTCGCCGGGTGCGTTCGTCGCGAGCGACGGTTCGAGGAGGAACAGCGTCTCTACGTCGGGGAAGGCCTCGGCCTCGCCCGCGAGGAAGTCCGCGATGGCCGCGAGGAAGTCGGCTTCGTCGCCGTAGTACTCGTCGGTCGCGAGGTCGGCCAGCGTGTACGGACCGGGGAGGACGGCCTGCAGGTCGTCGGTGAGTTCGGCGGCCGCCTCGAGTTCCGCCGCGACGTCGCCGCTGAAGTCGAGGTCGCCCTCGACGACCGGCTCGCGGTAGAAGTTGTTGTTGTCGAAGTAGCGGACGATGCCCTCGGTGCTGACGCTATCGTGGACGGCCAGCGGGTGGGCGAGCATGTCGTCCCAGCGGGCCTGACCCTCGACGACGCGGTCGAGACCGGCGTCCCGCTGTGCCGCCACGAGGTCCTCGCGGGCCTCGCGGTAGACGGCCTGGATCTCTTCTGATTCGTCACCGCTGATGAGGTCGCCCTTCTGGTGGCCTTTCAAGTTGGCCAACTCCTCTCGGGCGAAATCCGGCAGCGGATAGAGCCCCGGTGTAGTCGCGACGATGTCCATGTAGACAGAGGTAGGAAATGCGGGTGTTTAATATTTTCTCTACCGGATTATACTCGACAGTAATTGCAGCGACTAGCGCACGAGCTTCAAGATCGTGAGCGTCTCGAAGGGGAACGATTCGTCGGCGAGCGCGGCGGCGCTGAAGCCGTTGTCGGCGGCGCGCTCGACCACTTCGTCGACGCCGGTGAGTGTGCTCACGAGCAGGAGGACGAACCCATCGGGGGCGAGTACGCGGCCGACGGCGTCGAGGAAGGGGTCGATGACCTCTCGGCCCGTCTCGCCACCGGTGAGCGCGACCTCCATCCAGTCTTCGCGGGCCGCGGCGGCGTCCTCCGGGAGGTACGGTGGGTTGAACAGGACGACGTCGAAGGCGTCGTCGCGGAAGGGAGTGACGAGGTCTGCGCGGACCGCCTCGATGCCGCGTTCGCGGGCCTGCCGGCACGCGTGGGGGTTGAGGTCGCTCGCGACGACGCGGGCGCCGGACTCCTCGGCGACGCGCTGGGCGACGAAGCCCGAACCGGTCCCGACTTCGAGGACGCAGTGGTCGGAGCCGACCTCCGCGACCGCCTGCTCGGCGAGGAGCTGTGAGTCTTCGGCCGGTTGGTACACCTCGGTCTCGACGCCGCGGCGGGCGGCGAGGTCGTCGGACGTGTCTGGTGTCGTGTCGTCAGTCATCTGCGTTCGTCTCGTCAGTCGTGTCTCCGTTCGTCGCGTCACCGGCCTCGGCGCTGACCGCGCCCTCGGGCACGCCGCCGGCAACACGGAAGCCGCCGGTCTCGGCCCGACCGGAGAGTTCGCGCTGCGGGAACGGGATCTTGATACCTTCCTCGCGGAACGCGTCGTGGACCGCCGCGATGACGGCAGTGTGGGCGCGCCACTTCCGGCGCGCGCTCGGCTTGTCGATCCAGAAGCGGAGGTCGATGGTCACGGCGGAGGCGCCGAACTCCGTGAGGACGGCCTGTGGACGCGGGACCGTGAGGATCTCTTCGACGTCCTTCATCGCCTCGGCGGCGACCTCGACGGCGTGTTCGACGTCGGTGTTGTAGTCGACGCCCACCTCGACGTGGTGGCGCAACCGTCCCTTGCGGGACTTGTTGACGATGTCGGTCGCGCCGACGACGTCGTTCGGGAGCATCACGTACTCGCCGTCGAACGTCTGGATGCGCGTGTTGACGATGGTGATGTCGGTGACGATGCCCTCGTTGTCGCCGATCTCGACCCAGTCGCCGATCTCGAAGGGACGAGAGAACATGAGGACGAACCCGGCGAGGAGGGCGCCGAGCGTCTGTCGCGCGGCCAACCCGAAGACGATGCCGGCGAAGCCGGCCCCGATGAGTAGCCCCGAGAGGTTCACGTTCCAGAGACCAAGGACCAACAGTACGAACGCGGTGTAGAGGACGAGTTGGAGGACGCGGAAGGTGACCTCGGTCTGGTGTTCGGAGATGCCCTCGCGGCGCTTGACGAAGTTGTCCATCGCGCTGTGGACGACGCCGGTCGCGACGTAGACGAGGACGAACAGCCCGACCGTGACGAGTGCGCGCGTCCCGAGGATGACCGGCCGCTCCCCGAACGTCGAGTTCTGGAGGAGTGTCGCGATCTCTCCTGTCGCCCCCCAGACGACGACGAGTGCGCCGCTCCCGGCGAGGACGAGGACGAACAGGAACACGGCGAGCGCGACGTTCAGGACGTGTTCGCTGACGTCACCGCGGAGGCGGTCGGCGACGCGACGCCCGGCGAACCAGGCTACCAGCAGGAGGAACACCGTGCCGACCGAGAGGGCGACCTGGAGGTCGCTCGCGGCGAGTGCGTTCGCGGCGCCAGCGGTCGTCGTAGTCGTCGTAGTCGAGGTAGTTGTCGTCGCGGTGGCGCTCACGTCGGTTCACCCACCTCCAGTGCGATGTTCGCGAGTTCGGCGAACGTCGACGGCCGGAGGTCGCCGGGGCGCTTGCGGAGCGTCTCCTCGTCGAGGGCGTCGACGATGGCCTCGGGTGCATCGAGTCCAGAGATGTGGGCCGTGTTGCGGATGGCGTTGCGGACGTTCTTCCGGCGCTGGGTGAACAGCGCCTTCACGAAGCGTAGGAAGAAGTCCTCGTCGTCGACTTCGTACTCGGGCGCGCGGGGAGTGAGTCGGACGATGGCGCTCTCGACGCGCGGTTGCGGGTCGAACGCCTCGCGGGGAACCTCCTCGACGAGTTCGACGTCGGCGTAGTGTTGAGTTGCGACCGTGAGCCGGCCGTACTCGGAGGTCCCCGGTTCGGCGGCCATCCGCTCGGCGAACTCCAGTTGGTACATCAGGACCGCGGGCTTCCCCTCAGGGAGCAGACGGAACGTGAGGTCGCTGGAGGCGCTGTAGGGGAGGTTCGAGATACACACGGTGTAGTCCGGGAGGTCGACCTCCAGCGCGTCGCCCTGGATCACGTCGAGGCGGCCGGCTTCGACGACTTCGGCGAACTCCTCGCGGACGAACTCCGCGAGGTTCGGGTCACGCTCGATTACGGTCACCTTCTCCGCGACGTCGAGGAGTCGGTCGGTGAGTGCGCCGGTCCCGCCGCCGATTTCGAGGACGTGGGTCGTGTCGAACTCGTCGGCGTAGGTCGGGATGCGGTCCAGTACCCGGTCGTCGACGAGGAAGTGCTGGTCGAACTCGGGGTTGCCGCGGCCGGCGCGGCGGATGAGTTCGTCGGGGTCCCTGTAGTCGGTCATTGTCGGGTATAGCGGTGGAAAGGGTGTAAAGCCAGCGAGATTCGAAGACGGCGAACACCGTGAGCCGTCGAGGATCTCGGACTGGCGAGCGGGAGCGACCGGTGGGAGCGACACGCGAGTAGCGAGAATCTCGAAACGCGAACGGGGAGGAACGACCCGTGAGCGACCTGAGGGAGGGAGAATCTCGACGAAGCGGGCAGCGACGGTTCCGGAGTCTCCGGAGAGGGGGTCGAGTTAACTCCGGACGAAGAGGTGGTACTTCACGTCGCCGTCCTTGATCTCCGAGAGGATCCGCTCGACGACGACCTCCTTCGGGTTGTGGAGACCCGAGACGCGCTCGTCGAGGTCCTCGAAGCTCTCGAAGGGGCCGCGTTTGCGCTCGTCGAGAATCTTGTCGCGGAGCGTGCTCCCGATACCGGGGACGAGGTCGAGTTGGTGCTGGCGCAGCGAGACGGCCTGTGCGTCGTTGTAGAAGTCGACGAACTGGCGTTCGTTGGCCTCGACGATCTCCTCGACGACGTAGTCGAGTTCCGAGCGCGCGCCGTCGGTCAGGTCGTCGTAGTCGACGGTGTGGCCGCGTTTCACCCCCTCCTCGAAGTCGGGTTGGACGCGGATGCGGTCGTCGATGGAGATGTCGGCGTCGTCGGCGAGGCTCACCTCGTAGAGCGTGAAGTCCTCCTCGTCGACGGCGAAGGCAATGGGTGGGTCGAACCGCGAGCGCACACCGTCGGTCCGGCCGTGGTGGAGTACGTCGAGGACGACCGCGTAGCGTTCGCTGTCAGAGTCGGGGGACTCGTCGTCGGTCATACCTGTCTGTACGCCGACGGGGTACTTAAAAAGTCGGCAGATGCGCTACGCGTACTTCGCGACGACGTCGAGAACGTCGTCGAGTTCGTCGCCGGAGAGCGCGTAGCGCTCCTGGGCGAACACCGCGCGGAGTTCGGTCCGGGACTGGGGCAGGAGGTCGGCGATCTTGTGCGCCTCCGGCTCGCCGAGCTGCTCGAACTCGAGGAGTTCTTCGACGAGTTCGCGTGACTCTTCGGGGTCGAGGACGGCGAAGCGGTTGACGTGCTCGACGGCGCGCGCGAGTTCGTAGCGGAGTTCTCGCTCCTCGTCGGCGGCGCGTTCGGCCTCGACGTCGGCGAGGGCCTCCTTCGCCTCGGAGACGGTGAGGAACTCCTCGTCGACCTTCTCCTTGAAGATCGTCATCGTCTACTCCTGTGCGCGGAGGTGGGCGGGCTTGGCGATGACGGTCTTGGTCTTGCCGTTGTCGTTGACCTCGACCTTGTACGCGCGACCCTGCGTGCCGACGACCTCACCGGTGAGGCCGCTGAAACGCGGGTGGAAGCGACCCTCGGAGACGCTGGGGTCGAGCTTCAGGTGGACCTTCTGGCCCTCGTCGAACTCGGCGACGGCGCGCTGGGGCGGGGACATCCCGCGCTCGCGGGGCTTGTTCGAGAGCTTCTCCCGGCTGCTGTTGAGGGGTCCGTTGGAGCTCGGCATAGTCGTATGGGTGTCCTACTGCCGTCGGCGTTATAAAACGCACGTTCTGGGTCTCGTCGTCGCACCAACGGACCTAACTCCCGCGCGCGCGACGCGTCGAGTATGTCCGAGGACCACGAGCGCTTCGAGACGCGGGCCATCCACGCCGGCCAGGAACCCGACGAGGAGACCGGCGCGCTGATGACGCCCATCTACGCCAATTCCACCTACGAGCAATCCGCACCCGGCGAGCACACCGGCTACGAGTACTCCCGGACCGCCAACCCGACGCGGACCGACCTGGAGGACAACCTCGCCGCACTGGAAGGCGGGGAGTACGGCCGCGCCTTCTCCTCGGGGATGGGCGCCATCAACACCGTCCTCAACCTCCTCAAGGCCGGCGACCACGTCGTCACCGGCGACGACGTCTACGGCGGCACCCACCGCATCATGACCCAGGTGTACGAGGAGTACGACCTTGAGTTCGACTTCGTCGACACTACCGACCACGACGCCGTCCGCGAGGCGATGCGCGAGGAGACGGAGTTGGTGTGGGTAGAGACACCGACGAACCCGCTGATGCGCGTCAACGACATTGCCGCGCTCTCCGAGATCGCCCACGAGTACGACGCGCTCTGCGCCGTCGACAACACGTTCGCGACGCCCTACCTCCAGCGTCCCCTCGAACACGGCGCCGACATCGTCGCCCACTCGCTCACCAAGTACCTCGGCGGTCACTCCGACCTCGTCGCGGGCGCGCTCGTGACCGACGACGCGGACCTCGACGAGCGCATCGGCTTCTACCAGAACTCCGTGGGCGCGACCCCCTCGCCGTTCGACTGCTTCCTCGTCCTCCGCGGGACGAAGAGCCTCCCCGTCCGGATGGACCGCCACTGCGAGAACGCCCGCGAGTTGGCCCAGTGGCTCGACGACCACGAACACGTCGAGCACGTCTACTACCCCGGACTGGAGAGCCACCGCCAGCACGACCTCGCCGCCGAGCAGATGGACGACTTCGGCGGGATGCTCTCCTTCGAACTCGACGCCACCCTCGCGGAGGCCAGCGACGTCGTCTCGAACACCCACGTCTTCACCCTCGCGGAGTCACTGGGCGGGGTGGAGTCGCTCATCGAACAGCCGGCGGCGATGACCCACGCCGCCATCCCGCAGGAGGAACGCGAGGCCGCCGGGTTGACCGACCCGCTCATCCGCGCGAGCGTCGGTATCGAGCACGTCGAGGACCTGAAGGCCGACCTCCAGCAAGCCATCGAGAGCGTCCTGGAGTAGTCGGCCGGGACTAGCTATTTCTCGGTTCCACTCGACGGCCCGTCTATGGAACTCGCAGAAGGTGTCTACAGTCTCCCGTGGCGCATCGAACAGCCAGAGAACGTCCGGACCTTCCACCCGTCGGCGGTCGAACGCGAGGACGGCTCGCTCGTCCTCGTCGACACGGCACTACCGGGGCACCTCGATGGACTCTCCGACGCCCTCGACGAACACGGATTCGCCCTCGACGACGTCGACCTCGTCGTCCTCACCCACCACGACGGCGACCACGCGGGCGCGCTCTCCGCGCTGCTCGACGAGACGGACGCCGAGGTGCTCGCTCACTCCGAAGAGGTTCCGTTCGTCGAGGGCGAGACGTGGCCACTGAAGACTCCCGAAGACGCCGAGCGCTACCCGCCCGCGCGGGTGGACGTCGAGGTCGTCGAGGGTGTCGCCATCTCGACTGCGGCCGGCCCACTCCGCGTCGTCGAGACGCCGGGGCACACCCCCGGACACGTCTCGCTGTACCTCCCCGCGTGTCGACTGCTCCTCGCGGGCGACGCGCTGACCGCCGACGCCGACGGCGTCCAGCGACCGGCCGAGGGCTTCACGCCCGAGATGGACCGGGCGATGGACTCAGTCGAGCGGCTCGCGGACCTCGACGTCGAGGGCGTGCTCGCCTTCCACGGCGGCTACGTGCCGGCCGACGAGGAGGACGTCGCCGCCCTCGTCGAGTGAGGATCAGTGAAACGCTCGTTTCACCCTCCAGAAGGCGTTTAGTCGGGGGAGCCGTCTCGACGACTGTGAAGCGACGGACGTTCCTCGAATCGGTCGGTGCACTCGGTGTCGTCGGGAGTACCGTCCTCGCCGGGTGTACCGGTGCGGACGGTGACGGCGGGGCCGGGAACGGGACGAACAGTGACACGACGACCAGCGGAGACCCCGCCGACGGCGACACCACGACCACGGGACCGTTCCCGACGCGAGTCGTCGCCGTCGAACCCGACACCGTCACCGACGCCCTCGACGCGAGCGTCTCGGTGAGGCTCACGCAGAACTTCTCGGAGACCGCACCTGCGGAGTTGGCGGTCGAAGTGACCAACGACACCGGGTCGGCACAGACCTACCAGTTCGGCCCGGTCGTCCCGTGGTCGGCCATCTGGGCGAAGCACGCGTCGGCGGACGCGACGCTCGTCGCGGTCCCCGGACCCGCCACGGAGACCCAGGGTAGCGGTATCGTCCCGGAAGCGCCCACGGACGGGTGCTGGCAGGCTGCAGACGGACTCGTCCTCCCCGAGTACCTCCAGCGAAAGGAGTTAGCCGCCGGTGCGTCGGTCCGTCACCGGTACACGCTCGTCGGGCAACACGACGACGCAGCGTGTCTGCCGGCGGGCACCTACCGGTTCGCCGATGGCGACTTCCTCGGGCGGGCGGCGTGGGGATTCGACGTCCAGGTCGAACACCAGTAGCGCTTCGGGACAGGGGTTCCCGGACTGGCGCTCCCGGACTGGCGTCGAACGGCCTGCAGTCTTCCGTAGGTTTATCTCTGCGTGTTCACACTGTCCACACAACATGCGAGAACACCTCACAGTCTCCGAAGACACCATCCGGGAAGCTTGCGGTGACGTCGACCTCCCGGCGCTGGGCGTCGTCGAACAGGTGTGGGACGTCGACCCGATTCCGGCCGACGAGGTAGCGGGCGTGGCAGCCGACGCAGTCGACGACCTCGACTTCGAGGACGTCCCCGAAGGCGGCGAAGTAGCCGTCGGGGCGGGGAGTCGAGGGATCGCCAACCTCCCCGAACTGGTCCGCGGCGTCGTCGACGGCGTTCGTGATCGAGGGTACGAACCGTTCGTCTTCCCCGCGATGGGGAGCCACGGCGGTGCGACCGCCGAGGGCCAACGCGAGAAACTCGAGACGCTCGGCGTCACCGAGGAGTCCATCGGCTGCGAGATTCGCGCCACGATGGCGGTCGAACAGGTCGGCGAGACGCCTGACCGCGGCGTGCCGGTGTACGCCGACGCGAACGCCGTCGCCGCCGACGCCATCGTCCCGGTGAACCGCGTCAAGCCACACACCGACTTCAGCGGCGAGGTCGAGAGCGGCCTCTCGAAGATGCTCGTCATCGGGATGGGCAAACAGCGCGGCGCGAAGATGGCCCACGACTGGGCGGTCGACTGGAGTCTGCGCAACATGATCCCCGAGATCACCGAGCAGTTACTCGACGCCCTCCCCGTGGCCGGCGGCGTCGCCATCGTCGAGGACCAACACGACGACACGACCCTCGTCGAGGGGATTCCGCCGTCGGGGTTCCTCGAACGCGAGGCCGAACTCCTCGAACTCTCGTGGGAACTCATGCCGAAACTCCCCTTCGACGAACTGGACGTCCTCGTCGTCGACCAGATGGGCAAGGACGTTAGCGGCCAGGGGATGGACACGAACGTCACGGGACGGCGCCACTTCACCATCGACGAACCGGAACCGGAGACGCCCGAGGTGAAGCGCGTCTTCACCCGCGGGTTCACCGAGAAGACGAAGGGGAACGCGATGGGGATGGGACAGGCCGACTTCGTCCACGACGACGTCCTCCAGGGCCTCGACTGGTCGAAGTCGCTCATCAACGCCATCACGGCCAGTACCGTCCGCGGGGTACGCCTCCCGCCGGTCGTCGAGAACGACCGCGCGGGGCTGACGGCGGCACTCGGGACCATCGGTCCCGTTCCCGGCGACGAGGCGCGCGTCCTCCGGGCCACGGACACGATGCGACTGAAGCGCTGTTACGCCTCGGCACCGCTCGTGGAGGCGGCACGCGACCGCGACGACCTCCGCGTCGTCGAGGAACCTTCGGCGGTCGAGTTCGACGGAGACGGGGAGTTCGTCGACGAGTCGCCGGACCACTAACCGAGACACCGGCGACTGGCCCATCCTGAGCCATCGCTACTCGTCTCCGTTCACAGTAGAAGTGTGCGGGACCGGATTCGAACCGGCGGACCCCTACGGGATAGCGTCCTAAGCGCTACGCCGTTGGCCTGGCTTGGCTACCCGCACTCGAACTCGCGCGAAATGCGCAGTTCCCGTTTTGGGTGGCGGCGACAAGTAGGTGTCGTCTCACAGCCACACACCCACCCCATATGTAGAGTGTTTTGCGCTCACACACCGGGCACGACGGAACACGGGGGCGGATCGCCGGTCGATGGAGCGGGAACTCCCTCCCCCCAGTTGTAGACTGTTCTCGACGCCGGAGCGGGGTGGACGAGTGGGAACGGGGGTGAATCGGCGGTCGTCCGGACGACGAAGTGGCGGAACCCCCTCCCCCCAGTTGTAGACTGTTCTCGGCGTCGAGAGGGGGTGGGGTCCGAAGTGCCGACGGCGAACCGACGTTCGAGCGACCAGTACTCGAACTGGCCGTCGTCGGCCAACGAGACTCGGACGGGGTCGCTCGAACCGAACGAGTCGAATCGACGACGATTCGGCCGGCGTTGGCCGTCAACCGGAGTCCGGTGAAGTCCAGTGAAGCCCGAAAGTCCAGTGAAACACTCTACGTGCCGGGGGCATCATACGACAACTAACGACTTCACACCATCGATGGATTTATTACTTCACTCCGGTTCGTGGGGAGTACGGGCTATGGGGAATCCATTCGAGGAACTGAACGAGGTCTTCGTCAACCGGGACGTCCTCAACGAGGAGTACCAGCCGGACGAAATCCTCGAACGCGAGGAAGAGAAGCAGGCGTACGCCGGAGCACTCCGACCGATCACGAAGCAGAACGCACCGAACAACATCTTCCTCTACGGGAAGACCGGTGTCGGGAAGACGGTGGTCACGAAGTACATGCTCCGGAAGTTGAACGAACAACTCGCCGCCGAGGAGGCCGACGAGGTGACGACCATCTGGCAGAACTGCCGGAGTCTCACGAGTTCCTACCAGGTCGCCGTCGGGTTGGTCAACCAACTCCGCGAAACCGGCGAGCAACTCCCGGACACTGGACTCCCCTCCCAGACGGTCTACCGCTCACTGTACGAGGAACTCGAAGCCATCGGTGGGACGATCCTCATCGTCCTCGACGAAATCGACGCCATCGGTTCGGACGACGACCTCCTCTACGAACTCCCGCGTGCTCGTGCGAACGGCAAGTTGGAAGGAACGCGCGTGGGCGTCATCGGTATCTCGAACGACTATCGGTTCCGCGAACAACTCTCCCCGCAGGTCAAGGACACCCTCTGTGAGAAGGAGATCACGTTCTCCCCCTACGACGCGACGGAACTCCGGACCATCCTCACACACCGCGCCGAACGCGCGCTGGTCGAGGACACCTACGACGCCGCGGTTATCAACCAGTGTGCCGCACTCGCCGCCAAGGACAGCGGGAGTGCTCGACAGGCCATCGAACTCCTCCGGGAGGGCGGCGACATCGCCACCGAACGCGACGGCGTCATCACCGAGCAGATCATCGCCGAGGCACAGAAGAACATCGAACGCGGGAAGATAAAGGACGCCATCAAGGACCTCACCGTCCACGGGAAACACGCGCTCCTCGCCCTCTCGCAACTCACCGAGGACACCGGCGGCGACGTTCGGACGAAGGAGGTCTACCAGTTCTACGAGTACCTCTGTGAGTACAACGGGACGGACCCGCTGGTCAGCGACCGACTCCGGGACCAACTTGACGACCTCGCGATGCTCGGCTTCGCCTCGAAGTACGAACACAACGAAGGGCGACGCGGTGGCCGCTACAACACCTACGAGAGCAACCAGGCTGTCGGCGTCGTCCAGGACGTCCTCGTCGACATCGAACTCCCCGACGAACGCTACCGTCAGCAGACCCTCTGAATCCGCGTCCGTCCTTCTGAATCCGCGTCCTCCATCCTGTTCTCCGGTCTCTTCCCCTTTCTCACTCCCTTCCACCCTCGCTCTTCGTACCCTCTCAATCCCCCTTCCTTCTCCCGCCGGAACACTCTACATGTGGGGGGAGGGGGTCACCTTCCGACCCCTCCCCTCTCTACCACGGAAACACTCTACATATGGGGGGAGGGGGTGTCCGCCGACAGCCTTCGGTCGAGCCTCGCCGAACTGTCGCCGTGTGTTTAAGTGTGTTCGGACGAACACGTAGGTATGTACCGTGCGGGAGACGAAGTGAACCAGCGGGAGTGGCTCCAGGAACTCGACGCGGTCGCGGACCGACTGGAACTCGGCTCGGACGCGCGCTCGACGGCACAGGAACTCTTCCTCACCGACCTCCCGGACGAGGACCGGTCGAAACGCGCGGTCCTCGCGGCGAGCGTCTACGCCGCCGCGCTCATCGCTGGTGAGCAGCGTTCACAGACGAAAGTCGCCGAAGCGGCGGACGTCTCTCGGCTCTCGATACAGGGCCGGTGGAAGGAACTCTTAGAGAGCGCCGGTCTCGACGCACCCGGCTGGTAGGTTTCGTCCGTTCGCGGCGTCGTCTCCGGTTACGTGTCTGGTTATGGGTCCGACTCTGGTTCCGCCGAACGTCCCTCGCGTTCCGGCGTCAAGTTGCCGTGTTCGTCGATTTCGCCGTTGACGATGCGGGTGCTGGAGATGATGCCGCCGTCCTCGGCGCGGACGTGGTCGACGACCTCGATGCGGAGTGGGTCGAGACCCTTCTCCTTGCGAATCTGGTTGATGCGTTCGCCGCCCTCGGCCGTCTCGGGGGAGACGACGAGCGCGTCGAACTTCGGCTCGGTCGCGATACCGGTCGGTTCGTCGAGTTCGCGGATGTCGTACTCCCGGTCGTACTCGTCGGCGAGTCGCTCCAGTTCGTCTTCGAGACGCGATCGGCGCTCCTCGAAGGGCCGGACGTGTCGTTCTTCGTTCCGTGTCTTGGGCGCGAGTCGGTCGCTCGTCAACCCTACGGTCACGTCTCCGAGCTGGAACGCCCGCTCGAAGAGCTTCCGGTGACCGTCGTGGATGGGGTCGAACGTCCCGCCCAGGGCGACGTCCATACCGCGGCCGACGACGCCTGACCGCTTAGGGATTGGGGTTCGACACGAACGTTCGACCTAGACGCTCGACCCGAGAACAGTTGCAGGAACCTCGGCGAGAGCTACTTCTCGTCGCCGCGTTCGTCGCTGCGTTCGTCGTCACCTTCCTCGTCACTCCCGGTCTCGGAGGTCTCGCCGTCGCCGCGTTCCTCCTCGCTCCCGGCTTCGGAGGTCTCGCCGTCGCCACCTTCCTCGTCGGGCGTCTCGACGTCGACCTCGGTATCGACGCTCGCGTCGGCGCCTTCTTCCTCGTCGACACCTGCACTGGCCCCGACGTTGCCTTCGATGCCAGCACTCTCTTCGTCGCCTTCTACGCCGACACCGGCGCCGACTTCGCCCTCGACTTCGGCACCCTCGTCGTCGACTTCCGCGGCCGCCGAGACGTCCGTCTCGGCCTCGGCTTCCGACTCACCGACCTCTGCCGCCGCGCTGGAGCCGGATTCGACCTCGATACGGACGGGTTCGGACTCCCCGCTCTCGCCGCCGCGGCCGAGTTTCGCGTCGAGGTTGAACACGGTGTTGAGTTCGTCCTGTACCCGACCGACGACGCCGCCGACGAGGTCGCTCGGCGGGATGGCCGTGTACTCGTAGGGGTTGTTGCCCGCACCCTCGCTCTCGCGTTTGCGTCGCTCGACGGTCTCCTCCTCGGCGAGTTCGGCGAGCGCCTCGCGGACGGTGCTCGGGTAGAGACCGGTCCCCTCGGCGACCTCCTCGCTCGTGCTCCACGGGTGCTGGCGCAGGTAGACGTAGATGCGCGCACGCGTCTCCGTGTCGAGGAGCCACGAGAGGATGTCGACGATGCCCTGGTCGAAGCCCGACTTGGCGCGGTCGGCCTCCTGTTCGAGCTTTCCGCGGGCGCCCCGACCCTGCTCGGGTGCGTCCCCCGCCGTCGTCTCTTCGCTCGGCTCTCCCGTCCGCTCGTCGCTGTCGTCACTCGTGTCGGACATTGTCGTCTCTGCAGGGACAGAAGTCTGCCGCGAGTAAAAAGGCTTTGAACACCCCGTTCCCGAGGAAGGGTATGCCCCTCGAACGTGTCTGCTACGACTGTGGCTCGCGGACGACGACGCCGGTCGCCCGGTGCGACTGTGGCGAACCGCTCTGGCTCGCCACCGACCCGTCCGCCCTCTCGACGTTCGACTGGGACGCCGTCACCGACGCGCCCGGGATGTGGCGCTACGCTCCGCTGCTCCCGGTCGACGGCGTCCCAGCGGACGACGCCGGTCTCCTCCACGCCGCGGGCGGGACGCCGCTCCTCCGGACCCCTGCTCTCGACGACTTCGCGGGCGCCCGCGTCCACGTGAAAGTGGAGGGCGAGCACCCGACGGGGAGTTTCAAGGACCGCGGGAGCGCGCTCGGCGTCGCGGCCGTCGCCGCCGGCCACGCGGGCGACGTCTCCGCAGTCGGGACCGTCTCCCACGGCAACATGGCGATGAGTACCGCCGCGTTCGCCGCCGCGGCCGACCTGCCGTGTCTCGTGCTCGTCCCGGCGGACGTCCCCGAGGCGCGCCTCGAAGTCGTCGCCCAGTTCGACCCCACCGTCCGCCGGGTCGCGGGCGACTACGGTCGTCTCTACGAGCGCACTCTCGACGTCGGCCCCGACCACGGAGTCGCCTTCCTCAACTCCGACGTCCCGCTCCGTACGGCGGGACAGAAGACCACCACTCTCGAAATCTGCGAGGCGTTCGCCACGGGCGCCGACACCGCCTCGTCTGCGACCGCGTCCACGCCCGCATCCGCACCCGATGCCATCGTCTTCCCGGTCAGCAGCGGTGGCCACGCCAGCGCCGCGTGGAAGGCCCTCCGCGAACTCCGTGAGTCGGGCGTCCTCGACGCCGCCGACGTCCCGTCGCTCTACCTCGTCCAGGCCGCCGCCTGTGCGCCCATCGCCGAAGCCTTCGAAGCCGACGCCGAGGACGTCACGCCGGTCGAGGAGGACGAGACGATCGCCTACTCCATCGCGAACCCCGACCCGCCGAGCGGAAAGCGTGCGCTCGCGGCCGCCCGCGACACCGGCGGTGCGGTCCTCGCCGTCGACGACGACGCCATCCGGACCGCCCAGCGCGAACTCGCCACCGAGGCGGGCCTGAGCGTCGAGGCGGCCTCGGCCGTCGCGCTCGCCGGTCTCCAGGAACTCACGACCCGCGGAACCGTCGACGCCTCCGACGACGTCGCGGTCGTCGCCACCGGCACGGGCCTGAAGGAGGCGACCGGCGCGACGGTAGAGGCCCCGACGGTCGACCTCGCCGACGTGGACGACGAACTCGCAGCCTTCGGGGACGCGAAGTAGGCCCACCACGCTCACAAGTCGGCCGGGCGAACTCCCGTCGAACGCGTGCCCAGACACACCATCGAGGTCGGTGACCTGACGGTCGAACCGGTGTGGAGCGACTCGCTCGGCGCGAAGTCGACGTGCTGTCGGGTCGAGACGCCCGACACCTCCATCTGCGTCGACCCTGGCGTCGCCGCGATGCAACCGTCCTACCCGCTCGCCGACGACCTGAAGGGCCGCTACCGCGAGGTGGCCCGCGAGGCCGTCGAGTCGGCCGTCGACCGCTCCGAGCACGTCGCGATCTCCCACTACCACTTCGACCACTACGCGCCCGACCCGTCGCGATACGGGGACGCGACGCTATGGCTCAAAGACCCGAACCAGTGGATCAACGACTCACAGTGGCACCGGGCACGGGAGTTCCTCCGTGCGCTCGCGGACCATCACGGGGCAGACCTCGAAACAACCGACCCCCGGCGCGAGACCTACCCCGACCCCTACGACGACCTCGACCACGCGCGGGAGAAGGACTTCGGCGACTACCAGGAACGCCGCGAGGAACTCCTCTCCAAGTGGCGCGAGCGCTTCTGGAACCGCGTCGAGCGCTGGACGAGCGAACCGTGGGTGTGCGAACCCGCCTTCGCGAACTTCGCCGACGACGCTGCGTTCACTGTCGGCGACACCACGATTCGCTTCCTCGGGCCGCTCTTCCACGGCATCGAGTACGCGCGGACGGGGTGGGTGCTCGCGACGGTGGTGGAGACGCCGGAGGTGACGTTCCTCCACTCCTCGGACCTCCAGGGTCCGGTCGTCGAGGACTACGCCGACCGGATCGTCGACGTGGACCCGGACGTGCTCTTCCTCGACGGTCCCGCGACCTACCTCCTCGGCCCGATGCTCAACCGGACGAACCTCCAGCGCTCCGTCGACAACGCCGCACGAATCGTCCGCGAGGTCGACCCCGCCTGCACGTGGTTCGACCACCACTTGCTCCGCGAGACGCAGTACCGCGAGCGCACCGAGACGGTGTGGGACCTCCGCGATGAGGGGTACGCCGTCCAGACCGTCGCCGAGTTCGAGGGGCAGGCGCCGCTCGTCGACCTAGTGGAGGACGCGTCGGAAGAAGAACTACGAGAGCGAGTTGAACGCGAGGGCGAGCGCGTGCGTCAGTACTCCAGCAACAGCGACTCGTAGAGCGCCCGAGCACCCTCCTCGTCGCGGATTCGGCGCTGTCGGTCGGCGCCGCTCTCGCGTTCGTAGACCTCGCGAATCCCCGACACGCCGAGGCGTTCGCACTCGCGGTCGACGACCTCCCCGAGGTCGACGGTCCCCGAGCGGTCCTTCGCGACGAACGAGACGTCGTGGCCGTGGCGCATCGCGCGCCACTTGTTCTCGTCTAAGAGTTCGCGACGGTGGCGGTAGCCCGTCTCGCCGTCCTCGTAGCGCTCGGCGAGGTCCATCACGAGCGCGTGGGTGTATTCGACGAAGGCGTCGACGACGGCCGGGTCGTGCTGGCCGTCGGGGGTCCGCACCTCGACGGTGCCGTGTCCGGAGTGGGGTCGGACGTCCCACCAGAGTTCGCCGCGATCGTTGATGGACCCGTTCTCGACCATCAGTTCCTCGAAGCCCGCGAAGTCGTCGTAGTCGTCGAAGGCCGTCGGCATCCCCGTGTTCGGCAGGCCCTCGAAGATCTTCGCGCGGGCGGACTGGAGACCCGTGTCGAAGCCGTTCCAGTAGGGCGAGTTCACCGACAGCGCGAGCATCACGGGGAGGTACCACCGCATCTCGTTGGCGACCCACACCGCCTTGTCGGGGTCGTCGACGCCGACGTGGACGTGAAGCCCTGCGGTCGTGTTGCGGTGCTGGGGGTACTGGATGCGCTCCAACTGCGAGCGGTAGCGCGGCTTCTCTGCGTGTTCGAGTTCGCGCCACTTCGCCGCGGGGTGGAGACCGGCGGCGGCGATGCGGAACCCCTCTGAGGCGGCGTAGTCGACCATCGCCTCGCGGACCTCGCGGACCCGTGTCGCGGCCTCGGCGGGGTCCTCGATGAGCGGCGTCTGCGTCTCGACGACGCACTTGAACAGTTCGTGGTCGATTCGGTCCGTCAGGAGTTCGGGCGGCTCGCCCTCGTAGACGAGTTCGTCGCTCCCCGCAGTGGGGACGCCCGTCTCGTCGACGACGAAGAACTCCTCCTCGACGCCGAGCGTCCCGAGTCGGTCGAACGCCTCCGGGGAACCCGTACCGGTAGCCATTTCTCGGTGCTTCGCCGTCCGGGAGTAAATAGTTCGGGAAGTCGGCGGGCGTGTGCGTATTCGTCTCTCCGTGCGGTCCGAGCAGTTCGAGCGGTCCGAGCAATCGCCGTCGAGACTCGCGTCCCCGACGGGCGCTCCGACCCTCGTCACTCCCGTTTCGGCGTCGCGACGAGGGCGAGGTGGTCCTCGTGGAACGGTTCGAGCCGGGCGGTGTCGAGAATCTCGTACCCCTCCCGGAGTTCGTTCAGGACGCGGTCGAAGACGGCTCGTGGGTCCTTCGTCACGTCCTCGCTTCGGGCCTTGATGGCGGCGACGAGTCGGCCGTCGTCGGCGAGGAAGCGGCGGTTCTCCAGTGCGACGCGGGCCTGCCCGCGGGTCGCGACGTCCTGTACGACGGCGTCGAGGTCCGACTCGACGACGTGGGCGTAGTTCGCGGGTTTGCGGGCGTCCTTCAGGAGTGGAAAGAGGTTCGGGCGGTCCTCGGCGACGCCCACAAGGTCGCGGGTCGGGCGTGGCGCGAACTCCACCGCGTACGTCGGGCCGGCGAAGTCCGCGACGTGGCTGACGGTCGTCCCGTTGGCCGCGCCGAGGTAGAGGACGGCGTCGCCGTCTTCGAGTCCGGTGTCGAGGCCCTTCTCGAAGGTCGCGCCGAGTTTCGAGCGCGTGGCGTCCCAGCGTCGCCACCCGTCCTCGACGGGCTCGCCGTAGACCGGTTCGCCCCGCGTGGCGAGGCGGGGTTCGTCGTCACCGGGGAACTGCCGGCGGACGACGCCGTCGGGGAGTGGGCCGTCGGGGCGCTCGCTCATTCGTCCGCACCTCCTTCGGCGTCGGCGTCGCTCGCCTCACCTGCCTCGCCGCCGCCACCCCCGCCCTCGTAGCGGGAGCGGATTCGACGCATCCGCTCGTCGAGTTCCTCTTCCAGTTCCGGACGGCGGTCGCCCGAGTAGTGGTCGACGCGGGCGGCGATGGAGAGTTTCCCCGCGAGTGCGCGTGCCGCAGAGCCACGCTCGTCGGGGTGGGTGTTACGGACGTACTCATGGGTGAAGATGACGCCGTGTTTCGGCGAGGGCGCGTGGCCGCGGAGGTGTGCGAAGAGGGCGTCCTCGGCGCCGAGCACCTGGACGGTCCCGCTGGGCATCTTCGCCAGCGACTCCAGGCCACCCGCCTGCTCCATCAGCCGTGCGGCGAGGACCGGCCCGGCGAGCATCGAGAGGTTGGGCGCGACGGCGGGCGCCTGCTTCTCGACGAACTCGCGGACCGCGTCGCGCTCGTCGGCGAGGTCGACGACGCGCCGGGCGAGGTCGACGACGCGCTCTTCCGCGGGTTCCTCGGGGTCGCGCTCGGCGAGGTCGCGGGCGTAGGGGACGCCGCCCTCGGGACCTTCCTCGTCGGCCGGGAAGAGGCTCCCGCCCCACTCGGCGACGCGCTCGGCTAACTCGTTCGTCGTCTCCGCGAGGTCGTCCATCGTCCGGATGGCGTGGACCAGTTGCTGGTCGTCGGCGCGTTCGCGTTCGGCGACGGCGGTGCGGGTCGTTTCGACGGTCGCCTCGTGGAGCGCGTCGTAGTAGTCGTCCTCGTCGGCGGCGAACCCGGCCTCGACGGCGGCCGCTGGCCAGTCGGCGGGTTCGTCGGCACCCCACTCGTCGTCGCGGATGCGGTCGGCGGCGGCCGTGACGTCTCCGGGGTCGAGGTCGGCGAACCAGCCCTCTGTAGTCATACCCGTGAGTCGGGGCCGCGCGCGCTAAAAAGTGTCTACGTGGGTCGGGAGAACCGTTACGTCGGCTGTGGGCCGCTCCCTTCGCCCTCGGGGAGGATCTCGCGGACACGGCCCTCCGCACCGGACTTCAGTTTCACTTCCGTCCCGTTGGGGTCGGCTTCACCGATGACGACGCCGACCTCGCCTTTGATAGGTTCTTTGCCGTGTCCTTGGTCGATCTCGACGGTCATTCCCTTCTTGACCTCCTTCGGACGCGGATACTCGGGCATACGCGAACCAACCGACGGCGACGGAAAAAACGTGCTGGCCGCCCATCGTTTTATACGGGGGCCGTCCCTCACCTCGCCCACATGCCCGAGGAGGAACTCGACGAACTGTTCGCCGACCTCGAGGCCCTGGAGGACGAGGTGATGGACCCCGAGGCCCGCGAACGACTCGAGGAAGCCATCGAGGCCGCCGAGGAGGTCCAGGCCGAGGTGGAGGTACTCCAGACGAACCGCCGGAAGGGGACGTTCGGACGCATCATCCGTGGGTTCGACCGCCACGACGCCGCCGAGGCGTTCCTCGGCGCACTCCTCTTCGGCATCCCGATGGGCGTCGAGGGCGGGACGAACGAGGTCGGCGAGTTCATGACCGGCCACCCGCTCCTGTTCGTCCTCTCCCTCGTGGCGACCGTCGGACTCGTCGTCTCCATCCTCTTCGTCGCCAAGTTTCAGGAGGTACGCGTCAAGGACCCCGTCCTCGGTTTCATCCCCCGCCGGCTCCTCGGCGTGCTCGGTATCTCCTTCGGGACGTCCGTCGCGCTGCTGACTATCTGGGGGCGCGTCGACTGGATGACGGACCCGTGGCTCGCCCTCTGTACGTGTACGGTCGCCTTCACCCCGATGGCGATCGGCGCCGCCCTGGGCGACATCCTCCCCGGCAGTTGAGGGACGGACCAGAACCGTTAAAACTTCTCCAGCGGCAAAGTCACCTATGAGCGACGCCGAACAGCGAAACACGCGTAAGAAGTGCGTCTCGTGCGGGATCAACATCTCCGGCACGAACGCCGCCGCATTCAAGTGTCCGGACTGCGGCCAGCAGATCTACCGCTGCGCCAAGTGCCGCAAGCAGAGCAACCTCTACGAGTGTCCCGACTGTGGCTTCCGAGGGCCGTAACGATGGGGAAAGTCGCCGCACAACTCAAGGTCATGCCGCAGAGTCCCGACGTCGACCTCGAGGAACTCAAAGAGCGTCTCGAAGAGGCGCTCCCCGAGGGCGCGAAGATTCAGGGCTTCGAGACTGACGACGTCGCGTTCGGTCTCGTCGCGCTCCTCCCGACGGTCATCGTCCCCGACGAGGCCGGCGGCACCGAGGCAGTCGAGGAGTCCTTCGCCGACGTCGACGACGTCGAGTCCGTCTCCGTCGAGTCCGTCGGCCGGATATAACGACCCCCACTCGCTCTCACTTTTCGCGAGCGTTCGACCCGACAGCGACGGCGTTCGCCACGCCGCGAGTCAAAGTCAGTTGAAGAGTTGTACAATCGTTCGACTGTTCTACTCCTGCATGTGCATCGGCGAGAGGGTGAGCGTCGCTCCCTCGTCGAGTTCGTCCGCCTCCTCGACGTGGCGGCCGTCGACCATCGCGACGCGCACGAGGTCGGCGTCGAACCCCTCGTGGGCGTCGGTGAGGGCCTCGACGGCGTCGCCGACGGTCGCACCGTCCTCCAGGTCGAGCGTCGTCTCCTTCGCGTCGAGTTTGTCCCGTAACTGGCCGTAGGCGCGGACTTCGACCTCCATACACCCTCTCGGTTCGGCCGGGGTAAATTAAGTCCGACCCGCCGCTACCTCGACGTGTGAACGTCGACGTCCACCTCTTCGGACCGCTTCGCGAGGACGCCGGACAGAAAGAGACCACCCTCTCGCTCGATTCCGACGCGACGGTCGGCGACGCCGTCGACGCGCTCGTCGAAGCGTACCCCGACCTCGAAGCCGACCTCGGTTCGGAGGCGGTCGAGTCCTACAGCGTCACGGTGAACGAGACGGACGTGAAACAACTCGACGGCCTCGACACCGACCTCGACGACGGCGACGTGGTCCGAATCGCGCCGCCGGTCGTCGGGGGCTGACTACGTGTACGACGCCACGCGCTGGTCGTCGACGGTCCCGTCCTGGTTCCACCCGCGCGCCTCGTAGTAGGCCGAGAGTTCCGACTCGAAGTCCGGCAGGTCGTCGGCGTAGACGTGAGTGTCGTCGTCGCGGTCCATCCCGCGCTGGTTGTTGAAGTGGCGTTCGAGTTCCACGGTCCGGGCGCCGACGTCGAGTAGGTCCTCGTAGTCGGCGTCGAAGAGCGCCTCGAACTGGGCCTCGTCGATGTAGTCGCCGGAGAACGCACAGACGATGGCCGAGTCGCGGAAGCCGTTGAAGTTCTCCTCCTCGACGAGGACCTCGGCCTTCCCCTCCAGTCCTTCGGGGTCGAGTTCGCCGCTGTACTCCAGCGAGAGCATCCCGCCGTACATGTGGTCGCCGCCGCGGTTCGCCGTGGCGTAGGAGAGACCCTGTCCGTGGAGGACGCGGCCGTCGTGAGCGGCGAACTCCATTCCCTTCGCGGTCCAGTCCTCGACGCCGAGGTCGTCGTGGGCGCGGTGGACGCCCTCCGCGAGCAGGTCGCCGACGCCCTCGCGGTAGGCGATCTTCTCGACTAGGTCGTGGACCAAGTCCGCGTTGCCGAACTCGTCTTCGCTCGCGAGGTAGGCAGCGACGGAGTTCCCACAGGAGATGGTGTCGAGGCCGAACTCGTCGCAGAGGTGGTTCGACTGCATCACGTCGACGACGTCGCCGACGCCGCAGTTCGACCCGAAGGCGAACACCGTCTCGAACTCCGGTCCCTCGGCTTCGACGCCGCGTTCCTCGTCTCTGGTCGGGAGTTTGCACGCGAACGCGCACACCGAACACGCCGCCTTCTCGTACTTCTTCTCCTCGACGGCGTCGCCGCCGATGTCTTCGACGTGCTCGAACTCGTACTCCGAGAAGTAGCGGGTCGGCAGCGAGAAGTTGTCGTTGATGAACTCTGTCCCGGCGGTGGTGCCCTGCCGTTTCATCATGTCGTCGGCCGTCGCAGCCGCGCGGTGGATCTCCCGTTGGACGTCGCTCGGCAGGTCCAATTCGGGGTGGGCGTCGCCCTCGAAGGAGACGGTCTTGACGTTCTTCGAACCGAGGACTGCGCCGAGTCCGCCGCGCCCGAACGCCCGCGTGTCGTAGGTCATCACCGAGGCGTAGCGCACCTGGTTCTCTCCCGCCGGGCCGATGGTGACGAGGTTCTCGGCGCCGAGGTCGTGGCGCTCGGCCATCGCCTCGGTCACCTCGGAAGTGAGAGCATGTTCGAGGTCGGGCACTTCCTCGAACTCGACACCCGAGTCGGTCACGTGGACCGCGAGCAACTCGTCGCTCTGCCCGACGATTTCGACGGCGGCGAACCCCGTCCCGGCGAGGTTCCGCGAGACGTAGCCTCCGGCGTTCGAGGAGAGGAGACCGTCGGTGAGCGGCGAGAGACCGGTGATACTCGTCCGACCGGTGAAACTCGTCTGTGAGAGTTGGAGCGGACCGGTCGCGAGGTAGACGTGGTTCTCCGGGCCGAACGGGTCGGCGTCGAACGGGATGCGGTCGTGTGCGAGGCGAGTCGCGACGCCGCGGCCGCCGACGAACGATTCGAGGACGTCGTCAATGTCCCGTGTCTCCCAGGTCCGTTCACCGACGTCGATGGTGAGGAGTTCGCCCTCCGCGTGGAGCATGTCCGCGTGTTCGTCGGGATTCACCAAAAGTGTGGAGGGGGGTCGGGGGTGGACGTCTGCCGGTCGGCTTTCGGACGTCGTCCTCGGCACAACCCTTTTGCTCGCGCCGTGAGTGCATCCGACTAATGGCGGCGCCTCGCGATCTCCTCGACGACGTCGTATCGGACATCGACGCCCTGTTGCTCTTCTCGCCCAGCGGGTCGTACTTCGAGCGAGTCGCCGACGCCGACGCCGACGTGGTCGTCGTCGCCCACGAGAACTCCGTCGGCGCCGAGAAGTTCGTCGAACTCCCCCTCGACTTCGAGGACGTCCGCGAGCGCATTCGATTCGGCATCGAGGGGGCACTCGACAACGGCCTCGTTGAGGACGGCGACGTCGTGACGTGTGCGACGGCCATGTTCGGCGACGACGTCGACACGCTGAGTCGCGTGCGCGCCGATGAGTCGAAACACTCCGGCATCTACGACCTCTTCGTCCAGTCGCGGGCCGACCCCGCGGTCATCCGCGACGTCTTCGAGGTCGTCATCGAACTCGGGAAGAAAGGTCAGAAAGGCAAGCCGGTCGGCGCGCTGTTCGTCGTCGGCGACGCGGGGAAGGTGATGAACAAGTCCCGCCCGCTCAGCTACAACCCCTTCGAGAAGTCCCACGTCCACGTCGGCGACCCCATCGTGAACGTGATGCTCAAGGAGTTCTCCCGTCTCGACGGCGCGTTCGTCATCACCGACGAGGGGAAGATCGCGAGCGCCTACCGCTACCTCGAACCCTCCGCGGAGGGCGTCGACATCCCGAAGGGCCTCGGTACCCGCCACATGGCCGCGGGCGCCATCACCCGCGACACGAACGCCATCTCCATCGTCCTCTCGGAGAGTGACGGCCTGGTGCGGGCGTTCAAGGGTGGCGAACTCGTGCTCGAACTCGACCCGGAGGAGTATTGACGATGATCACGCTCGACTGGCAGACGATACTCGCAGAACAGTTCCGCTACGTCCTGGCCGTCGCCATCCTCCTGGTCGGCCTCGTCGCCGGCTACCTCGTCGGCCGGGTGAACGAACGACTGTTACGGGCCGCGAACGTCCCGAGCACCGTCGAGGGGACGGGTCTCGAACGGACCGCCCGGAGTTTCAACACCTCGACCGTCTCGGTCCTCGCCCGACTCAGTTCGTGGGTCATCTACGTCGTCGCGGCGCTCGTCGCCCTCCAGGTCGCCAACCTCGTCCCCGCGGCCGTCCTCTGGTCGCAGGCGACGGTCTTCATCCCGCGCGTCGTCGTCGCACTGGCCGTCCTCGTCGTCGGTCTCGTCCTCGGCGACAAGGCCGAACTCGTCGTCAGCGAGTGGCTCCGCGGCGTCAAACTCCCGGAGAGCAACGTCGTCCCGAAGGTCGTCAAGTACAGCATCGTCTTCGTCGCCATCCTCGTCGCGCTCGGGCAACTCGGCGTCGCCGTCGCCGCGCTCATCGTCCTCTTCGCCGCGTACGCCGCGGCGCTCATCGTCTTCACCGCGCTCGCGACGAAAGACCTCCTCACCTCCGCGACGGCCGGCATCTACCTCCTCCTCCGACAGCCCTACAGCATCGGCGACCGCGTCAAGATCGACGACAACGAGGGCATCGTCCAGGACGTCAACATCTTCGTCACCCACGTCGAGGACGAGGGGACCGAGTACATCGTCCCCAACCGCCTCGTCTTCCGCCGGGGCGTCGTCCGGATTCGAGACTGACGTCCGCGTTCACACTCCCACTCACTCTCACTCCTCGCGCGTCACTTCTTCCGCCGGCACGCCGGCGACCGTCACTCCGTCCGGAACGTCCTCGGCGACCAGCGAGTTCGCGGCGACCTGTGCGTCGGCGCCGATTTCGACGCCGGGGAGGACGACCGCGCCCGCACCGATCATCGCCCGCTCGCCGACGTGGACCTCGCCGGTCCGGTACTCTTCTTGCAGGAACTCGTGGCAGAGGAGGGTGGCGTCGTAGCCGATTATCGCGTCGTCCTCGACCGTTATCAGGTCCGGCCAGAACACGTCCGGCGTCGACTCTAAGCCGAAGGAGACCCCCTCGCCGACCGTCATCCCGAGGCGACGGTAGAGCCACACCTTCAGTCGGAGACTCGGCGAGTGCCGGGCCAGCACGACAAAGACGTAGTTGAGCACGACGCGGAGCGGGTGGCGAGCGCGCATCCAGTGACGCAGCGAGTTCCGAGGTCCCGCCGTCGGGTGGCGCTGTAGCCGGTCGTGGCGGCGACCGTCGGCGTCGGAAGGGGTGTCGACGGTGGCGTCTGCGTCGATGTCGGTGTCAGCGTCGGTGTCGGCGTCGTCGGACACGCTCACCCATTCGTCCGGGGGGCGCTTCAACGCACCTCTCCGGAGTTTCGACGATCGTTGTAGGCAGGGTTTATGGATGTCGAAGTATTCGAGACAGATAACGGATGAACGCACCACAGTTTCCCACTCCCCTCCCGGACGAAGTCGAGTCCCCGCGCGCCAAACTCGTCTACCTCTACCTCCAGACGACCGAGGGTGCGACCGTCGAAGACCTCGAAGCCTGCCTCGACCTGCCGCGAATCACGCTGCTCAGCGTCCTGAAGACCCTGCGAAAACGCGACGTCGTCGAGCGCGACGGCAACCACTACGTGCCCACCGCCGCCGACGTCGAAGAAGTGGAGTCCGCTACTGCTCGACCGGCGTGAACTGCCCGGTGATGTCCCACGCGTGGATACAGTAGACGTCGCCGACCTCTTCGTCGACGACCGTCCACGTTCCTTCTTCCTCGTTCCACTCTTCGTGTCGCCCACAGCGGGTACACGAGCGTTCGTTCGGGGTGCGAATCGCGCTCATATCACTCGCTGAGGTCGCGCGATACCTTAAAACACACCACCCCGGCCCGCCTTGCGACGGGTCGTTCACGGTCGTTCCGGCGGTTCGTCACCCGTCGGACCGATTCAGTGGTCGGCCCAGAACGCCTCCAGTTGCGGCCCGAGGAACTCGGGCGTCATCCGGACGAACTCGGCCTGCTCTTCGGGAGCGAGGTACTCGTGGACGGAGTGGCGTGCGCCCTCGACGTAGCGGTTGCCGACGAACACGCGGACGCCGACCTCGTCCTCGCCGCGGATGACCCGCCCGATAGCCTGCCGGGCGCGTCGGACCGCGGGGACGGTCAACGCGTACTCGAAGGCGTTCTCCTCGCCGAAGGCGTCGGCGTAGGCGCGGCGGACGGCGCGCACCCGGGGTGAGCCGACGTTCACGAGCGGGACCCCGACGACCGCACAGGCCGCGAGTTTGTCGCCATCGTAGTCGACGCCCTCGGTGAGGGTCCCGCGCGTGCTCGTGACGAGGACTTTCTCGCCGCCCGCGAAGAACGACTGCTTGAGGTCCTCGGTGTCCTCGTCGCTTGAACTCTCGTCGACGAGGACGGGTTTGTCGACGACGTCTTCGAGGTAGTCGGCGGCCCACTCGGCCTCGCGGTAGTTCGGCATACAGACGAGGATGTTCCCGGGGGTGCGTGCGACGGTCCGGAGGACGTGTCTGTACTCGTCGCGGGTCCGGGTGTCCTCGTCGACTCCCCCGCGGTTGTGGCGGGTGTAGGCCGTCGCGTCGACGGTGAAGCTCGCGCGGTTCTCTTCGGGGAACGGGAGGTCGTAGGTCCGCTCTTCGACCGGTCGGGGGACTTCCTCTTCGGTCCCGTCGTCGCCGTCGGCGAGTCGGTCGAGACCGACGACCTCCTCGAAGACGTCGATGGGTTCGAGCGTCGCGCTCATCAACACGCCACCACCGAGTTCGCCGAGGATGTCGCCGATTCGGTCGCCGGGCATGCAGTTGTACATGAGGAGACCGGGTGCGTAGGCGGCGCGCCAGGGGTGATCGGGGTGGGTCTCCCCGCTCACGCCGCCCGAGTACTCCAGTTCGAGTTCGCGGAAGTAGCCCGCGTGGTCGCGTTCCCACCAGCGGGTGAGCGTGATACCCACCGGTCCACAGACGGTCTGCCGGTCGGTCTCTTCGCCCTCCGCGTCGTCGAGCGTGTTCGAGACGGCCGTACCGACGGTCGCGAGCGACCGCCACACGTCGCCCGTGTACCCCTCGCGTTCGGCCCAGCGAGTGAGTTCGTCGGGTTCGGTCCGCTCGGGGTCGCGCAGGGGAACTTCGAGGTCGCGTTCGGGGAGGTCGCGCGGGTCGGTCGTGCCGAACTCCGTCCGCAGGAACTCCGCGGTGCGTTCGTCCACCCAGTCGGCGAGGGCGTCGAGGAATTCGCGGGCGTCTTCGACGGCGTCGAGACTCGCCCCGTAACTCTGGAGGCGTTCGGCGATCTCCTCGCGGTTGTCCTCGGACTGGCGGGCGGCCTGGAGGAGTTGGCCGAAGTCGTTGGCCGCGCGGACGAGCGACTGGCGGCCGACGCGGTCGGAGAGCAGGTCGCGGACGCGCTCTTCCATGCGGTGGGCCTCGTCGACGACGACGAACGTCTGCTCGTCGAGCAGTCCGTCGAGGAGGGGCCGCGAGTTCGGGTCGAAGAGGTGGTTGTAGTTGCCGATTATCACGTCCGCGGCGTCGAGGAGGACGCTCTGGACGCGGTGGGGGCAGGTGCCACGCTCGACGGAGGCGGGGAGGAGTTCCGAGACCGTCACCACGCCGTCCTCGCCCGCCGAGAAGTCGATGGGCGACCCCTTGTTCCGACCGTACCAGTCGGCCTCGAAGGGGCAGTAGAGCGTCTCGCCCTGCCCCGAGAGTTCGTCGGGGGCGGTTGGCTGGTGGCGGACGTAGGGCGACTCGGCGTCTGCGGTGTCGAGTCCGTCGTCCGTGATACGGGCGTCCGAGTCGCGGCGGGCGTGCCGGGCGAGTTCGCGGCCCTGTACGGGGTCCCACCACGCTTCGTCGAGCGCGCCGTCGGGTCGGAGCTTCGAGAGTTCGTCTGCGTCTTGGCCGTCGAAGGTCTGTTGGTCGCCGTCGTCGCGGACGAGATTCGCCGTCGACTCGCGGAGGTCCTCGCAGCGCTCGTGGGTCGAGACTTCCCGCGGGAAGACGTCCTCGCGGGCGTAGGGGCAGAGGTCGCGCTTGCCGACGAGCGCGACGCCGTCGAGCGGGTCGTCGAGTCCGCGGTTCATCGCCCGCAGGTCGTCGACGAACTGGCGGAGTTGCTGTTTGACCGGCGTGACGACGAGGATGCGTTCGTACTGGGACGACCCGCGGACGAGCGTCGCGCCCGCCGTGAGGGCGGCCATCGTCTTGCCCGTGCCGCAGGGTCCCTCCATCGCGAGGAAGCCGCGTCGCTCCCCGACGTCGAGGGCGGTCTCGATGGCGTCGGCCTGGTTCTCGTACGGTTCTTCGAACGCGAAGAACTCCTCCCAGTCCGCCGCCGACTGCTCGCAGGCGTCCGGCATTCGTAGAGAGTGATGAGGTCGTCCTCACCTAAGAACCCGCGGATTCGACGAGATTCTCACTCACTCCCTTCGGTCGTTCGTTCCGAATCTCGAAGAGGCGAGCGGGAGGAGCGAACGCGACGACACGCGAGCAGCGAGAATCTCGGGAAGGCGAACGGGGAGCGAACGCGACCCGTGAGCAGCGGGAATCTCGAAGAGGCGAGTCGGCCACCACAGCCAACTGTCGACGCTCCGAAAACGGAACGTGACACACGTTCCCGAAGACGAGTTCGCCGAGTCGGTACAGACGTGGTTGGAGAGTGAGTTCGGTTCCGACGACGTCGAACAGAACTACGTCCTCGACGAGACGAGTCGGGAAGTCGACTTCCTCGCGAACGGGCCCGTCGCGACGTGGGCCATCGAGGTGGAGAACGACGCCGAGAGTCTCATCAAGGGAACGGGGCAGACGACGCTCTACGCCGCCCACGACCCGGAGTACCGCCCGGCCGTCGTCGTCCCTGCGGGACACGTCGAGGAACCGGAGCGAACGCTCGTCGCCGAACACCTCGCGGTCGTCGAGTTCGACGCCGAAGAAGGGAAACCGGTCAACGAGTAGCCGTCGTACTCACGTCCGCGAAGGAGTCGGGGAGGTCGACCGGGACGCTCCCCTTCGTGTACCCCTCGACGTGCCCGCTCGGGCGGACGCGGTAGACGACGGCGGGGTGGTGACCGACGTCCGGTCGTTCGCCGCGGACGGCCGCCCAGTCGTCGTCGACGAAACTCGAACAGTCGACGAATAGGGTGGCCCCGCCGCCGTGTTTCTCCAGTTGGCCCTCGGCCTTCGTCGCGGCCGTCTCGCGGACCGCCGCGGTCGGTGTGTTCGCGTTCCGCCGGGCAGGTGGACTCGGCCGCGTCACTTCGACGAGGCTCACCTCGCCGTCGCGTTCGACGCGGAAGTCCAGCGAGTGGCCGGTCGAGACCTCGTGTTCGGGGTCGAGGTCGTAGCCGGCATCGACGAGGAGTCGCACTGCGTTGAGTTCGGCCATCGCCGCGCGCATCCGCACGAGGTCGACGTGGTCGGGCGTCCCGAGTTTGCCCGCCGTCTCGTGGCGGTCGTCGTCGAGGACGCCGGTCGAGAGGACGTCCTCGTAGAACTGGAGAGCCTCGTCGCGGGCGGCGTCGGGGAAGCCCGCCGCGTGGTCGCGGAAGAACGTTCGCGTGCTCTCGCGGCCGTCCTTCGAGAGGAAGACCGGGAGGAAGAACCACGCGAGGTGGTCGTAGGGTTCGAGCCACGGTTCCTCCTCGCGGAGTTGGGCGAGCAGTTCGCGTTGGGCCCACCGCGCGACGGGGTAGGGTACCTCGTCGAAGCCGTACTTGTCGGTGCGCCAGAGCGTCTGCGGGGTCTCGGTGTTGCCGAGCCAGTAGCCGCCGTCGCCGTCGCTCGCCCAACAGAAGAGCGCGACGTCGCCGTTGTCCATCTCGAAGCGCCGCGCCTCGTAGCCCGACGGCTGCTCGAACCACGGCCGGCGCATCGTCGCGCCGATGTTGGCGTCGAGATCGGCGTAGAGCGCCGAGCGGACGCGCCCGACGTTCCACCCGCCGATCGCCCGGCGGAAACGAAGAGGTTTCGCCACAGCGGAGGTAGGTCGTGCCTACGTTTATCCTTTCCGCGCGCCACCTCCCGATATGAACGACGCGAACGACGAGACGGAGGGCCGCTACCAGGTACTCGACCTCCAGACGGGCGAGGTAGTCGGCGAGACGGAGACGCGACCGCCACTCCTCGACGCCGAGTCCCAGGAACTCGTCGCGGGGGTCCTCCACTCCATCGTCGAGGAGATGGGTGAGGACCTCCCCGACTGGGAGCGGGCGGCCTACGAGCGCGCGCTCGACGAACTCGTCTACGAGGAACCGGCCGAGGACTCGACGGAGACTACTTGAACACCCTGGCCTTCGACCCCGGGGTTCTATGCATCCACGACACTGTAGTTCGACTGCATCGCTCACCGAGCGGTGCGGGGTACGGGGGAGAGTGCTGCCGGAACTAGCTGGTATCGGCTACTCGTTCGGCACACGGCTTGGGGGAGTCACGCACTCGTCTCCCGAGACCTCTTCTAACGACAGTGTCCCGACAGGTTCGGCGCTCCGATAGATATTTGTCACACGAGTATAGTTTGACACTCGATGTCGTCCGACGACGCGCCGACCGGCCTGCTCGACCTCTATCGACGACCGCTGGCGGCCCCGCTCGCGACGCTCGTCGCGACCGCGATTCTCGTCGCGTTCGCCCACCAGGCGTTCGTCCTCGCCGGACAGGTCGGTCCGCTCGGGTACGTGGTCATCAGCGTGACTGCGGCCGTCGCCTACGCCGTCGCGAAGTGCGGGTGGGCCGTCGAGAATTCCATAGTTCGCGCGGCGCAGGATCCGTATCGCTACGACGCGGCGTCGTTCGACCGCGACACAACGGGTACCGACGCCGACGACGCCACTCACCGACGGCCGTCCGAGACGAGACGGTAGGTGCCAGCAGCGGAGTTCGAACGCCGTCGCCGTCACTCCTCGCTGTGGTTCGCCGCAGAACGAGCCAGAGATGGGATTTGAACCCATGGATTCTCGATTACAAGTCGAGCGCTTGAACCACCCAAGCTCCTCTGGCCCACCTCCGCCTTATCCGTCCTCCTTTGAGTGAGTATCGTTTTTCGAATCGACGTCGCGTTCCATGACGACCCGCTGTGCCTCGTACCCCCGCGACTCGTAGAGGTCTCGCGCCCGGACGTTCGACGCCATCACCGACAGCGACACGACGTCCGCACCGCGCGCTGCGAGCGTCGACTCGGCCTCGTCGAGGAGTGCCGACCCCACACCCGCCCCGCGATAGGCAGGTCCGACGTAGACGTTGTCGACGACGCCGCGGGTCACGTCCTGTTCGTAGAGACCGGTCTCGACGTGGAACATCACGAATCCCGCGACGACGCCGCCGACGCGCGCGACGAGGAGTTTGTCCGTGGCGACGTACTGCGAGAGGACGTCGCGGGCCGTCTCGCGGTTCTCCTCCGGCAGGAGGTGCGTCCCGTGTTCGCGCTGGTCGGCGACGAGGGTGACCCACTGGTCGACGACCGTGTCGAGATCGTCCATCTCGGCTCGCTCGACGCGTGGCCGTCGAGCGTCGTCTCTCGGTCCGGTCACTGGTCGAGCGCACGGACGGCGGCGAGTTCCTCGCCGGTGAGCAGTCGGAGGGCGGCACCGCCACCGGTGCTCACGTGGTCGAAGCCGGTCAGGTCGAAGCGGCGGATGGCCGAGGCGGTGTCGCCCCCGCCGACGATACTGTATGCATCGGCCGCCGCGACGCCCGCGAAGAGGTCGCGCGTCCCGTCGGCGAACGTCTCGTCCTCGAAGACGCCGGCCGGGCCGTTCAGGACGACCGTCCCGGCGGACGCGAGTTCGGCGACGTACGTCTCCACGGTGTCCGGGCCGATGTCCATGACCGCCTCGTCGGACGCGGGCGGGAATTCGTCGAGTGCCAGGACGTGACGGTGGCCGTCGCGCTCGACCGCGACGTCGGTCGGCACGCGGATGCGGTCGCCGTACCGGTCGAGGAGGTCGGCCGCTCGGTCGATCTCTTCCCAATAGCCCTGCTGGCGGACGAAGTCGGCGCTCGCCTCGCCGAGGTCGTGGCCGGCGGCGAGGAGGAAGACGTTCGCGACGACGCCGGTGGTGAGGACGACGTCGCCGAGGCCGCTCTCGAGGGCGTGCTGGGCGACGGTGACGGAGTCGGGGACCTTCGCCCCGCCGACGACGTACGCCCGTGGTTCGGGCGTCTCGTCGATACCACCGAGGACGTCGAGTTCCTGCTCCATGACGCGTCCGGCGTAGGCGGGCAGGCGGGCCGGGAAGCCGACGAGCGACGGCTGTGAGCGGTGGGCGGCCGCGAAGGCGTCGTTGACGTAGGCGTCGAGGACCGACGCGAGTCCGTCGACGAGGAACGTCTCGGCGGCGCGCTCGGGGTCGAACTCCATGTACTCCTCGCTGTAGAAACGCGTGTTCTCCAGGACGACCACCTCGCCGGGGTCGAGTGCCTCGACGGCGGCGCGCGCCTCGGCCGAGAACGTCGCGTCGCAGTAGTCGACGGGCGCGTCCAGCAACTCGTCGAGGCGCTCGGCGTGGGGTTCGAGCCGGCCGAACTCGTCGCCGCCCGGCCGGCCCTGGTGGGCCAGGACGGCCACTCGGGCGCCCCGATTCGCGAGCTCGGTCAACGTCTCGACGTGTGCGTGCAGGCGCGCGTCGTCGGCCAGCCCGCCCGACTCGTCGAGCGGGCTGTTGATGTCTACTCGAACGCCGACCGCGTCGCCGTCGACCGCCGCGTCGTCGAGAGTCCGTATCGCCATCGTCAGAACGTCCGAAACGCCCGCAGTTAGGCGTTTCTCTCCGCGTATTTACTCGGTCTCGAAGAAGATTCCTCGACTGTCCGTCGCGCTCGCGCCCGTATCGAAGGAAGTCTTATATACCGACTACGTGCTCCAGAGAGTCATGGTGTATGGTATCAACAGACGTAACTTCCTCAAGACGACGGGTGCCGCGGGCATCGCTGGCGTCGCGGGGTGTGCGAGTAGCTCCGACGGGACTGGTGACGGTGGCGGGACCACGACGGGCGGTGGGGGCGGCGGGGGCGGCGCGAGCGCTTCGGTGGAGGGGCTCGTCGTCATCGGCTACCCGGAATCGGGTATCCAACTCTTTCGCGACTACTACAGTCAGACGGACGGGAGCCACTCGATTCTGATTCCCGACGGTCTCCGCGACGGCGCGCTGCCGGCGCAGGTCGGCAACGACATGACCAACGTCACCGGGACGGCCCCCGCCGCCGGCGGGCCGAACCAGCAGGCGTTCAGCGACCTCTTCCGCGAGGAGTACGGCGAGGCGCCGGGCGTGTTCACCTCCCAGTCGTTCGACTCCGCGGCCATCCTCGTCCTGGCGAACGCGGCCGCCGGTGCGAACGACGGGGCGGCCATCCGCGAGCAGATGCGCCGCATCGCCAACCCCGGCGGGATGACCGTCGGCCCGCAGAACCTCATCGAGGGCGTCGAGGCCGCCGCGAACGGTGAAGACATCAACTACCAGGGTGCCTCCTCCGCGACCAACTTCGACGGGAACGGCGACCCCGCGTCCGCGGCGTACGCCATCTGGGAGTTCGACGGCGTCGACTCACAGTCCACGTCGACTGTCGAGACGCAGTCGTTCTCCGGCGAGAACCCGGAGGGGAGCGGATCCGCGGCCGACAGCGCGCCGGGTGGGTCGGACCGGGAACTCTCGCTGGGCATCCTCCTCCCGGAGACCGGCGACCTCGCCTCGACGGGCGCGCCGATGATCCAGGCGTCGGAACTCCCGGCGAAACTCGTCAACGCGCAGAACCCGGCCGGTCTCTCGGTCAATGCACAGGTCGAAGACACGCAGACCTCGCCGAGTGCCGGTGTCTCCGCCGCGCAGTCGCTCGTGAGCGCGGGCGTCCCCGCGGTGTGCGGGACCGCTTCCTCGGGCGTGAACGTCCCGGTCTGCCAGCAGGTGTTCATCCCGAACCAGGTGGTGGGGTGCTCGCCGTCCTCGACGGCACTGTCGGTGACCAACCTGGAGGACGACGACTACATCTTCCGGACCGCGCCTTCGGACCGCCTGCAGGGCCGCGTCATGGCGCAGGTCATGGCCGAACGCCTCGACGTCTCCACGGTGTCGACGCTGTACGTCAACAACGACTACGGCCAGCAACTGTCGGATCGCTTCTCGGGCGTCTTCGAGAGGGAGTTCGACGGCGCGGTGAACGCACAGGTCGCGTTCAACATCGGGGAGTCGTCGTACTCCTCGGTCATCGAGCAGGCCCTGTCGGCGTAGTCACTGCGACGATTCCTTTTTCACGCCACACGACACGAGCGCAGTCGCTCGTCGGCTGGAACGTATCTCACCCTCCGATGCAGCGCGGCCGCTGTGGGTCGTGACGTCTCAAAAAATCGAGTCGGATCGTGTCGCCGTGTGGCGACGTGGGGACCGCTTATGCGCGAACGACGTTCGTCGCGCGCGGGCCTTTGGGGGAGTCCTCGATGTCGAATTCGAGCTCCTCTCCTTCTTCGAGGTCGGGACCGCCAACGTCCTCCATGTGGACGAACACGTCGTCGTCCGCGTCCTCAGTCGAGATGAAACCGTAACCGCCAGTGTCGTTGAAGAAATCAACGTTTCCGCTCGCCATTACAAACATACGTAGGGTGAGTGCACGGATAAGGGTGTCGAGCGTCGAGTTACCACGGACGCCGGTGGTCGACGCGGACGGTGTAGCCCGGGCCGGCACGGACCTGTGTCCGACCTGCCGACTCCTCACCCGCCGAGGAAGTCCTGGCGGACCTGCTCGTCGTGGAGCAACACTTCGCCCTGATCGACGTAGCGGTTCTCGCCGTTCGCGAGGACGTAGCCGCGGTCGCAGCGCCGCAGCGCCTCCTTCGCGTTCTGTTCGACCATCAGGATGGCCGTGCCGTCGTCGTTGATGGCGTCGATGCGGTCGAACATGTCGGCGACGAGGTCGGGGGCGAGTCCCGCCGAGGGCTCGTCGAGGAGCAATAGCGAGGGTTCGAGCATCAGCGCACGGCCCATCGCGAGCATCTGTCGCTGGCCGCCGCTCATCGTCCCCGCCTTCTGGTCCTGGCGTTCGCGGAGGATGGGGAACCGGTCGAAGACGGCTTCGAGGGCGTCCTCGGGGACCTCGTCGAGGATGTACGCGCCCATCTCCAGGTTCTCGCGCACCGTGAGCGACGCGAAGACGTTGTCGTTCTGCGGGACGTAGCTGATTCCCTCGTGGATGATCTGCTCGGGGGCGAGTCCGGTGATGTCCGACCCCTCGAACGTCACCGTCCCGCCCATGTGGGACGTGAGTCCGAAGACCGACTTCATCAGTGTCGACTTGCCGGCGCCGTTCGGGCCGACGATGGTGACGTACTCGCCGTCGTCGACAACCATGTCGACGTCGGTGAGGATCTGGAGGTCGCCGTAGCCCGCGTCGAGACCCTCGACCGCGAGCAGGCTCATACGTTCCCCCCGAGGTAGGCCTCGACGACTTCTTCGTTCGCTTTGATTTCCGCAGGGGTCCCCTCGGTGAGGACGCGCCCCTGGTGGAGGACGATGACGTGTTCGCAGTTCTCCATGATGAGGTCCATGTCGTGTTCGACGAGCAGGAACGTGTAGCCCCGCTCGCGGAGTGTGTGAATGTGTTCGACGAGGCGGCGTTCGAGCGAGGGGTTGACCCCCGCGAACGGTTCGTCGAGGAGGAGGACGTCCGGGTCGGTCAGGAGGGCGCGCGCGAGTTCCAGGAGTTTGCGCTGCCCGCCCGAGAGGTTCTCGGCGTACTCCTCGGCGATGTGGTCGATCTCGAAGAATTCCAGGGTCTCCCACACCCGTTCGAGGAGTTCCGCTTCTTGGTCGACGACGCGGCCGCGGAGCCCCGGCGTCACGGACCGCCAGAGTTGCTCGCCGATCTGGTTCTGCGGGGCGAGCATCATGTTCTCGAGGACGGTCATCTCTCCGAGTTCGCGGGCGATCTGGAACGTCCGGACCATCCCGCGACCGGCCACCTGGTGTGGTTCGAGCCCCGTGACGTCCTCGCCATTGAAAGTCACCGACCCCGAATCGGGCTGGTGGACACCCGTGATGAGGTTGAACGTCGTCGACTTGCCGGCGCCGTTCGGTCCGATGAGGCCGGTCAGGGTGCCGCGTTCCACACGGAAGGTCGCGCCGTCGACGGCCGTGATACCGCCGAACGACTTCCGGAGGTTGTCCACCTGGAGTGGGTACTCGTGGTCGGCGGCGAGGTTCGGGTCGCCCGTCGCGAGGGTCACGTTCGCGTCCATCGACTCGTCGGGGTCGGGCGCCCCCTTGCCGCCGCCCGTACGTGTCTGGTCAGTCATCGTGCTTACCCTCCACGCCGCCGTCGGCGGCCCGTGGCGTCGTCCCGCGAGTTCTGGACGAGAGGTCGATACTCGCCGCCGTCTCCTTGCGATGGCCGAGCAGTCCCTCGGGTCGGTTGTGCATCAACCAGACGAGCACCAACCCCATGATGACGAGTTGGAGTTGGCGGATGCTGTCGAGGGTGTACCAGACGAACGGCAGCGGGTCACCCTGGCCGAGGAGCGGCGCGACGGCGGGGCCGAACCCGCTGGGTGCGCTCGCCTGCGGGAGGACGGCTTCGAGGAGGTTCTTCACGTAGCGTGGTCCCTGGTAGAGGACGGCCGCGAAGATGGCGCCACCGAGCACGCTACCCGTGTTCGAACCGGCGCCGCCGATGATGAGCGCGATCCACACGAAGAAGGTGATGCGCGGGCGGAACGTGTTGGGCGTCACCGCGCCCTGGGACATGAACCAGAGGATACCGGCGAGCCCCATGAGCGCACAGCCGAGCATGAACGCCTTGATCTTGAAGCGATTGGTGTCCTTTCCGAGGGAGTTGGCGGCGGTCTCGTCCTCGCGGATGGCCTTGAGGACGCGCCCGAACGGGGACTCGCCGGTCCGCTTCAGCAGCCAGTAGTAGGCGACGACGAAGCCCAGCAGGAGGACGCCGTAGACGAGTCCGTCGACGACCGGCTTCGGGTTGTTCGGGATGAAGGCGCGGAAGCCGTCGACGAGTCCGAGGTAGGCTCTCTGGAGTCCGACGGCCGAGAAGAACGCTGCGAGCGGGTCCTGGTAGTCGAGGATGACGCCCGACCCGCCACCGAAGCCGACGAGGCGGCCGAACAGCTCGAACTTCTGGAACTCAGAAGAGAGCAGCGTGAACCGGACGATCTCGGAGGTGGCGATGGTGACGATGGCGAGGTAGTCCGCCCGGAGGCGGAGCGCCGGTAGTGCGACGACGAGTCCGAGCAGAGCCGCCGCGGCCATCCCGACGGCGATGCCGACGGGGAGCGGGAGACCGAGACCACCGACCTGCGCCGCGCTGCCGGGCTGGTAGATCGGCTTCGAGACAAGCGCCATGACGTAGATGCCGACCGCCATGAAGCCGACGATGCCGATGTTGAACAGCCCCGTGTACCCCCAGTGGAGGTTGAGCGAGAGCGAGAGGATGGCGAACACCCCGATGTAGAACGTCAGCACGGCGATCGCGTTCAACTGCCCGCGCAGCGAGTAGCCGAGCACGACGCCCGAGAGGACGTAGGCGAGGTAGAGCGCGCCGAGCACCGCGGCGACGAGTTTCACGTCACCGTCGAGCAGTCGGTCGAGGACGGAAGCCCGTTCGGCGCTCATGCGGTCGTCCTCCCGGCGAAGAGCCCCTTCGGTTTCACGAGCAGGATGACGATCATCACGAGAAACGCGGCCGCGCGTGCGAACGCCGACGGGATCCAGAGGACGGACATCGAGGCGGTGAGACCGATGACGAGTCCGCCGGCGATGGCGCCGTAGATGGAACCGATGCCGCCGAGGATGACCGCGGCGAAGATGAGCAACAGGAGGAGCCACCCGTCGTTGAAGCCGAGGGTCCCCTTCCAGAGGACGAACATGTAGCCGGCGACGCCGGTGAGACCGCCGCCGATGACCCACGTCGCCTCGATGACTCGCTCGGTCGGGATGCCGGTGATGCGTGCGAGGTCCTCGTTGTCGGCCATCGCGCGCATCGACTTCCCGAGCTTGGTGAGTTGGAGGAGGAGGTGGACGCCGAGCATCAGCGCGCCGGCGACGGCGGCGAGCGCCAGGTCGTGCGTGGAGACGTAGACGGCGCCGTCGACCAGGTGGATCTGGTACTGCGGGGGGCTGGCTGTCGTCCCGCGGACGTCCGACCCGAAGACGAACTGGAGCAGGTAGCGGAGCGCGAAGGCGACCCCCACGCTCGCGATGAGGAGCGTGATACCGCCGGCGTCGCGGATCGGTGCGAAGACGGTCCTGTCGACGGCGAGCGCCAGCCCCACCGCGAACACGCCCGCGACGAGTGCACCGGCGAGGACGGCGAACGGCGTGTTCAATACGTTGATACCGAGCGCGCCGCCGAAGACGGTCCCGCCCGCGCCGACGAGGACGAGCGACCCGACGTCGGCCCGTCCGAGTCCGGCGACGACGTACGTCGTGGCCCACCCGGCGAAGGCACCGCTGGTGATGTAGTCGCCGTGTGCGAAGTTCGCGAAGTTCAGAATACTGTACGTCATCGAGAGCCCGACGCCCGCGAGACCGATGACCAGCCCGCGCATGAGCCCGTCCCAGGCGAGCGACCCGAGGTCGTGAAACTGTATCGTTCCGGTCGCGAGCCCGCGGACGAGGTCTCCCACCAGGAGGACCACGACGAGCCCGAGAACGAGCGTCCCCGGCCGGTCCACCACTGTCTGGCGGGTACGCGAGTATGTGTTAGCTATTCCCATGTTCTACTATCCCTAAGTGCATTGGCACCGTGAAGCAGCTATAAGCCTTTCGCAGAATCGGCTGTAGCGTGCCGTACACGGGGGATACCGACAGGTACGGCGGACGACACGTTCCCGGCGGGAGGTGTGACGACCCCTCAGACGCCCTGGCAGTCGGTGCAGACGAGCTGGCCGTTACGGTTCGAGAGCGAGTCGCTGAGCGACCCACACACCTCACAAATACTCTGTCGCGAGAAGACGTCGACGTCGGTCCCGCCGTTCGTCCGTACGTCCGCGGCGTGGTTGGTCTCGCCCTCGGGTGCGACGGTCTCCACGTCTGCCGCCGCGCTCGTCTCCGCCCCTCTCGCGTGGACGAGGTCGCGGACGTGGACGAGTCCGAGGACGCCGGTCCCGTCGGCGACGAGGAGGTGGTCGGTCCCGTGCTGGCGCATCGTCGCAAGCGCGTCGTCCACTCTCGCCTCCGGTCTGAGCGTCGCTGGTGGGTCGTCCATCACGTCGGCCGCGGTCGCGTCCCCGCCGCCCTCGAGGACGTGTTCGAGTAACACCCCCGCGGTGAGGAACCCCACCGGCTCTTCGCCCCTGAGCACGACGGCGGCGTCGGCGTCTTCCTCGCAGAGGAGCGTGCCGACTTCCCGGGGGGCGTCCGATTCGGTCGCGCCGACGAAGTCACGAGTCATCACGTCGCGGAGTGCGATTCTATCCATGGTATCGAGTAACAAAGATTCGGACTAAAAGGTATCCCCGGTACGTTCAAGCGTCCACGGGACGAACCTCCAGAGTCACGGCGTCGAAACGAGAGATTGAAACCCGACTCGCCACTCTAGCGTAGACGATGACCATCCCCTCGTTCGCCATCGGCATCGCCGGGGGCACCGGCGCCGGGAAGACCACCGTCGCCAGGGAGATCAGCGAGAACGTCGGGGAGTCGGTGACGCTCGTCGCCCTCGACAACTACTACGAGGACCTGAGCCACATGGCGTTCGAGGAACGGGCCAACGTCAACTACGACCACCCCTCGGCCTTCGAGTGGGAACTCCTCCGGGAGCACCTCGACGCTCTCCTCTCCGGACAGGCCATCGAGATGCCCCAGTACGACTTCTCCGAACACCTCCGGAAGGACGAGACGGTCCACGTCGAACCCGGCGAGGTGATCATCCTCGAAGGAATCCTCGCGCTCTACGACGACGACGTCAACGACATGCTCGACCTCCACATCTACGTGGAGACGGACGCCGACGTACGCATCCTCCGGCGCATCGAACGCGACGTCGTCGACCGCGGGCGCGACCTCGAAGGCGTCATGGACCAGTACCTCTCGACGGTGAAACCGATGCACGAGCAGTTCATCGAACCGACGAAGAAACACGCGGACATCATCATCCCCGAGGGGGCGAACTCGATGGCGGTCACCCTCCTCGAGGAGAAGGTCCAGGCCGAGTCCGGGAACGTCGCCGAGTGGGCGGCCCGCGAGGCCGACCTCGACACGTCGGAGCGCTCGCGCTAGACGTCGCGAAACCGGGAGAGAACGGAGACTGCTCAGGCGCGCTGCTCGGCGGACTTCCCCTGCGGGTGGTAGTCCCACAGGTCGCCGCGGCGCATCGCGCGCCCGACGGCCTTGTGGAACTCGACTTTCGTCTCGACTTCGTCTTCTTCGACGTGGTCGAAGATGTCTGCGACGGAGACGACCTTCTTGTAGTTGATGCGGACGGGCCACTCGCCGTACTCCTCGACGAACGCGTCGAGGTCGAGCGGGTAGTCCTCGCCCTCTTCGGTCATCTTCGAGAGAACGGCCATCCCGTACTTGCGGCCGCCCTCGCTCCCCTTCTCGCCGTCGGGGTCGTGGGGCCAATCCCGCCCCGAAGGGTCCATCATCTCGGGCATACCCGAGAGTGTGACAGGCAACGCCAAAACGGTTGCCCATTGTCGGCGGTCCCGCGTGACGGAGACAGTTGAACAGTTGTACAATCGTTCAACTGTTTCGACGACGCGGAGCCGAGACTACGCGCCGTGATTCTCGGGAGAATGCGGTGAGGCTGGGATTCGAACCCAGGAGGCTGACGCCACCGGTTTTCAAGACCGGCGCAATAGGCCGCTCTGCCACCTCACCTCGCTCGGCACTATCGCCTGCCGGCAGTAAGACCTGTCGATTACCCCTGTGCGAGCACGGGGCCGTCGTCGCCGTCGCGCACCCGGAGGTCGAGGCTGTCGAGGTACGTCGCCGTGTACTCGGGGACGATGCGGCCGGCGGCGCGGCGCGCGCGGAGGTGGACGAGCAGCGAGAGGAGGTCGTCTCCCGTCGTCACGGTGACGTGCTCCTCGACGAAGTCGACGTCGAGGCCGGCGTCGCGGGCGCGGCGGGTGAGCGTCTCCAGTTCGGGGGTGGTGTAGGCGCCCGCGAAGTCGATGGGGTCGGAGAAGGCGGCGTAGTGGACCTCGCCGCCCGTACCGGGGCCGAGCACGACGTCGCGCTGGCGGAGTTTCATCGCCGCGCTGTCGAGGTCCTTGCGGGCGAGGAGGGGTGCGACGGGGTCGAGGACGGCCACGGACGTCTCGCCCTCCTCTTCGAGGAGGTGGGTGACGGTGTTGCCGGCGCGCGCGTCGTAGGTCGACCCGACCTGCACCTCGTAGCGGACTGCCTCGGCGTCCTCGGGCGGGAGCACCTCCTCGACGTACCCCCGGAGTTCCGCCTCAACCGACTCGCCGGTCGTGTAGGCGTCGGGGAGGAGGTCCTCGGGGCGGTAGTTGACGAGCGTCGGCCCGCCGCTGTCGGCCGCCGACGAGACGAGGTCCTGGAACATCGCGCGGTAGAGGCCGGCGGCCGCCGCCTCGTCGAGCGGCGACGTCTCGACGAGACGCGAGAGTACCAGGCCCTCGCGAGGCGGGTCGGCCATCAGGACGTTGACGGTCATGGCGGAACGTGGACGCGCCCGCCGCTTGAAAGACGCGGTCGGCGGCGGGGCGAGAACGGGACCGGAGTGACGCCCGATCCCGGCGAAAACGGCGGCGACGGCCGACGAGTGTCAGTCTCGGCCGGTCGTCGGCCCAGGGGGAGTGGGCCGACGGTGGAAGAGGTCGACGTGACGCGACGCGGCCGGCGTGGGGAGGTGGGCCGCGTCGGCGTCGTGAGAGTGTCAGTCTCGGAGTGTCAGTTGGTCAGTGTGTCTGTCCGGGAACTCAGGGACCGAGCGAGCCACAACCCCAGACGGCCAGCGTGGACTGAACCTGGGAGAGGGCGACTGCGCTCGTGAACAGCGCGCCGACGGCTTTCGGGTGTTGTGCGACCGCGTTCTGCAGGGCCTTGCGAGCCATCTCATTTCATACAATGAACTGTGTAATAAAATAAGTTGCGGTCAAATAGAGATGAAATAAAGTCTGTTACCGGGAGCGCCGGCCCTTCGTCTGCCGGTAGTCGGTGCCCATGAGGTCGAGGAATCGGGTGACGAACGCCTCTTTCTGTTCGTCGCTCTGGTTCGCGGGGTGGACCATCGGGACGAGTTCGAAGCCACGCCCGCGGATGGTCGTCCCGTGGTGTTCGACGACGTCGAGGTCCGCGGCGGGCGTCGTGGTGTACTCCTCGCCGAGCGCGGCGAGCGCGCGTTCGCCGACCGGGACGAGGATCTCGGGGTTGATCATCCGGACGTCGGCGGTGAGGTAGGGTTCGCACGTCGCGACTTCGTCGTCGGCGGGCGGCCGGTCGGGGTGGCGACACCGCGCGAGGTAGGTGAGGAAGGCGTTGTCGAGTTCCGGTTCCTCGCTCGACGGCAGGGAGTTGTTCAGACCGAGTTGGCCGAGGATGTCTTGGAAGCGTTCGCCGGCCGCGTCGCCCGTGAACGGCACGCCGGTCCGCTCGGCCCCCTCGCTCGGTGCCTCCCCGACGAAGACGAAGTCCGCGCCGACGTCGCCGTAGCCGTGGACGACGCGCTCGCGGACGTCACAGAGTCCCTCGCAGTTCCGGCAGTCCTCGTCCATCCCGTAAGGATTCCGCTGGCTCTCCTGGTGGGCGTCCATCTACGGGAGGGTTACCCACGCGCGCGTAAAAGTGGCCTGGAGGGGCGTCGAGGCGGGAGAAAGGCTTTGCCGGTCGGTCGGGACAGTTCGAGTATGCCCACCAGTCGGCGTGCCCTCCTCGCCGCACTCGCCGCCGGGTCGTCGTCGCTCTCGGGGTGTGCCTCGCTGTTCGACCTGTTCGCCGGCGGACCGTCCGGAGAGGGACCGCGGTCGAACGACGGTCCCGGGCGAACGACCCGACCGGCGGAGACGACCGTTCACCCGACGCCCGACGACCCGCCAGCGGACGGCGAGTGGCCCGACCCACCGACGGACGAGCGCCACCGGACGCACTCGGTCACGACGCTCGAACCGGCCGGCCGGACGCTCTCGCTCTTCGATACGACCTTCTCCGTCCGGGAGCAGTCCCGCGGTCCGTTCCGCGACGGGGACCGGGGTGGTCGCGTCGCGGTCGCGGCCGCGTTCGTCCGGTCCGCCACCGACGAGCACCCCGCCCTCCTCCGGGTGACGCTCCGGGCGGACTGGCGGCCCGCGTTCGGTCCCGACACACGCACGCTCGACCTCGGGCGCGTCCCGCTCTTCGACGGCCACGAGTTCGGCCCGTACGTCCTCGCCCCGACCGCGAACCACGACCTCGTCGACGCCGACGACGTCCCCGAGGACGAACGCGGGCCGAACGGTGGGTGGCGGCTGAAGTGGGCGCCCGACTCGTGGCTCCCGACGCGCGTCGACGTGGCCCGCCGCGAGCGAATCCACGGGGAGTACCGCGTACTCCGGGGGATACTCGACACTGCCCCACTCGAGACTTTTCGTACACCGCTCGCGTCGCCGAACGGGGGTGACTGGAACGGCGACCCGTTACTCTCGCTCGTGTCTTGGGAGACGGGCGCCCCCGGCCCGGACGGTCGGTCGCGCTTCCACGGCCAGTCGGTCGACCCGCTCCCCGGTTCGATGGAGACGGTGTGGTACCACGACCTCGACCCGACGGCGTCGCTCTTCCTCCGGCCGGCCACGGAACGCGCGGACCTCCCCGCGAGACTCCGCTTCTCCCTCGTCAACCACTCTCTGTCGACGCTCCGACTTCCCGGCACTCTCGCCGTCCACAAGCGACACGCGGAGGCGTGGTACCCGATCGCTCCGTGGGGTCCGAGTCGGTGGGTCACGCCGGCGTTCGTCTCCGGGACGCCGCCCGGGGACGTCCACCAGGTCGAGCGCGCCGTGTTCGCCGACGAGGGGTTCGCGACCGGCATCCCGTCGACGACCTACCTCGGTGCCGGGACGTACGCCTTCAGCCTCGAAATCGGCGACGACGGAGACGAGGGTGCGAACGCGGACGACGCGGTCACGAAGGGCGAGTCGGTCCCGAATCGCCGGGTCGCCGCGCTGGTCGAGTTGACCGGTGAAACCGTGTCCGTCGTCCCGCAAACGGGCGTCTCCACCACCCGCGAGGGGTCGACAGTCACGGTCCGGACACAAGTGGCCGGAACGGACACCGTCACGGCGGTCGTCGAGCGCGCCGACGACGCCGACCGAGTGGTCCTCGCCGAACAGGTGATGCACGGCGAGAACGACGTCCTCCGGAACTCGCTGCCGTTCTTCGAACCGGGCGTCGAGCGCGTCCGCGTCGTCACGACGCCCGGGGTCGTCGCGACGGCCGTCGGCGGGAAGCCGCCGGCGCGCTTTCGCTACCGCGGGTCGGCGTTCTCCCTCTCGGTCGAGCAGTAGCGGTCCGTCCCTACAGTGCTGTCTCGACTACTTCGTTTACCCGCGTGCTCGCCAGCTCGAACTCCGGTCCCGACGCCGAACACGGCCTCAGAGACGTGGAGGCGGACGCAGCGCTCTACGACTCCGCAGCGCGGGGAGAAGCAGTGGTTCCCGCGTACGCGCGGGACTGATTACTCGTCGTCCGTGTCGGCGTCAGCGTCGTCGTCGACCGACTCGACCTTCGTGTCGGCTTCCTCGGGGTCGTTGCGCGGGCTGCTCGGGTGGTACTCCGTGTCGTACTTCCCCGGTGCGTCGTCGAGGCGGTCCGGGTTGATGCGCCCGGAGAGGAGCATGAAGTCGAGGATCGTGAGACGGAGCATCGCCTCGACGACCGGGACACCGCGCGGCGGGAGGACGGGGTCGTGGCGGCCGATGACCTTCGCCTCCTTCGTCTCGCCGGTCTCCCAGTCGACGGTCTGCTGGGCAGACGGGATGGACGTCGGCGCGTGGAGCGTCACCTCGCCGTAGATGGGTTGGCCGGTGGTGATGCCGCCCTGCAGGCCGCCGTGGTCGTTGCCCTCGGGGATTGGGTCGCCGTTCTCGTCGAACGTCCAGTCCTCGTTGCGCTCCAGGCCGGAGTAGGTGCGGGCCTCCTTGCCGAGACCGAACTCGAAGGAGGTGGAGGCCGGGACGGACAGCATCGCCTGGCCGAGGCGGGCCTCGACGGAGTCGAAGCGCGGGGCACCCAGCCCTCGCGGAACGCCGCGAATCTCGAAGTAGATGGAGCCACCGATGGAGTCGCCCTCTTCTTGGTACTCCTCGATGAGGTCCTGCATCTCTTCGGCCGCCTCGGGGTCGGCACACCGGACGTCGTTCTCCTCGGTGTTCTCGAGGAGTTGCTCCCAGGAGACGTCGCCGGACTTCACGTCGCCGATCTGGTTAACGTGGGCCTTCACGCGGATGTCGTGCTTGCGGAGAATCTTCTTCGCGATGGCGCCCGCCGCGACCCAGTTGACGGTCTCGCGTGCGGAAGAGCGGCCGCCGCCGCCCCAGTTGCGCGTGCCGAACTTCGCCGAGTAGGTGAAGTCGCCGTGGGAGGGCCGTGGCGCCGTGATGAAGGGCTCGTACTTGCCCGAGCGGGCGTCCTTGTTCTCGATGGTCATCCCGATGGGGGTGCCCGTCGTGTACCCGTCCTGGATGCCGGAGTTGATGGACACCTCGTCCGGTTCGCCGCGCGAGGTGGTAATCATCGACTGGCCGGGCTTGCGGCGGTCGAGTTCGTGCTGGATGTCGTCCTCGTCGAGTTCGAGGCCGGCGGGACAGCCGGAGACGGTGACGCCCATCCCGGGCCCGTGACTCTCGCCGTAGGTGGTCACCTGGAAGAGGCGACCGAAGCGGTTGCCGTTCATTACGTGTGACTCAGTGTCGGGGCCATTTAGAGGTTTCAATACTCGCAACTGCACTTAAGTAGGAAGGCGGGACCAGACGGACCGTGACGTGACCGACGTCGCGGGGCGAGACGCGAAACCGGTGGAGTGCCGTCCCGCGCGAGACCGACTCTCTCGGAACGCTCCCCCGTGTCAGCCATCACTCCCCTTGGAGGTCGCTCAACCGCGCCGCCGCGAACGGAACCAGCATCTCCGCGCGCGTCAGGCCGCCGTGTTTCCCGACGTGGTTCAGCGAGGTGTCGTCGTCCCACATCCCCTTCTCGCGGTGGACGCAGACGAGGTCCGGTGCGTGGCGCTCGTAGGCGTTCCCGTTGCTTTCGCTCCCACCTCTATTGTCGCCACCGCTGCCACTTCCCCTACCACCGCTCTCGCCACCCACGACCGGCCCGAACAGCCCCCGTTCCTCGTACTCCTCGCGAGTGAACGTCCGGCAGTCGAAGTTGCGTTCGAGTGCCGACCGCACTGCCTCGACCGTCTCGTCCTGAAGGTGTAACTGGACCTGCCGCGAACTCCCGACCGGTGGGATCGGGTTCCCGTCCGGTCCGGTCGCGAGGTTGTCCCAGATCGGGCCGTACCCTCGGATGTCGACGTTCTCTCCCTCGGTGTCGACGTGGCCGTGGTCGGCCGTGACGACGACGAGCGTCCGCTCCGCGACGCGCGTGCTACAGCGTTCGAGGAGTTCCCGCCGGAGCGCCCCGAGGACTGCTTCGAGTTGTGCGTCCGTCGCGGCGGCGTGTGGTCCCTCGCGGTGGGAGGCGGCGTCTACCTGCGGGAAGTAGGCGTAGCAGTACTTCTCGCCCGACGAGCCTTCGAGCGTGCGGCGCAACTGGACCGCGAGTTGGGCGGCGTTCTCGGAACCGACGTAACGACTCGCACCCGCCGAGAAGGTCTGCTCGTCGGCGCCGCTGATGTCCGACGGCTCGAACAACGACGTGCTCACCTCCGGGGCGACGTCGTCGTACAGCGAGTCGGCGTCGTACAGCGTCTTCGACGGCGCGGGAGCGTCCGGGTAGACCTGCCGGACTGGCTCACCCTCTCCGGTGACGTAGGGGAGCGTCTGGACTCGCGCGCCGATCTCCGGGACGTACTGCCACCACCCGAGTTGACCGTGCTCGGCGGCGTACTGACCGGTGTGGACCGTCGGGACGGCCGCGGCCGTCTCGGAGGGGAAACACGCGGTGAGCGGCGTGACCGTCCCACGTTCGGAGAGTCGACCGAGGAGCGTCGTCTCCAGGTAGTCGGTGTCCTCCGCGCGACACCACTGGTCGTAGCCGAAGCCGTCGACGAGCAGGACGACGACGTTCTCGACTCCCTCGGTGTCGACGCCCGCGAACACGTCGCCGGGGAGCGTTGGCACGTCCTCGGGTGCGGCGTCGAGGGCCGAGAGGGCAGTCCCGGGGACGCCCGCGAAGCAGTAACCGCCGTAGTCGGGGAAGACGTACTCGCCCTCGGCGTGGGCGCGGAGGAGGTCGTCGGCGTGGTCGTCGCGTCGCATACGCGGAGCGACGCACGGGTCGCCCAAGAAACGGGTGGGCGGTCGGCGCGACTACTCGGTCGGCTTGGGCGGGACCTCGGGTTCCTCGCTCTCGCGGTGGACGTCCGCGCCGAGGTCGTAGAGCACGTCGAAGAAGCCGGGGAAGGAGATCTCGACGTGTTCGCCGCCGTGGATGACGGTCTCGCCCTCGGCGACGAGGCCGGCGATGGAGAGGGACATGACGATGCGGTGGTCGGTGTAGCTGTCGACCGCCGCGCCTTCGAGGTCGGAGTCGCCGCCGTGGATCACGAGTTCGTCCTCGTGTTCCTCGACTTCGGCGCCGAGTTTCTCGAGTTCCGTGGCCATCGCGGCCACGCGGTCGGTCTCCTTGTACCGGACGTGCTCGGCGTTGGTGATGTGGGTCGTGCCGTCAGCGACGGCGCCGAGCACCGCGATAGTCGGCAGGAGGTCCGGCGTGTCGCCGACGTCGACCTCGACGCCCGAGAGGTCGGAGGGTTCCACGGTGACGACGCCCGCGTCTTCGTCCCACTCGACGTCGGCGCCCATCCGGTCGAGGACGTCGACAATGGCGGCGTCACCCTGCGCGCCGGGGTAGAGTTCGTGGACGTGGACCGGTTCGTCGCCCGCGACCGCGCCCGCGGCGAGCAGGTAGGACGCCGAGGAGAAGTCGCCGGGGACCGAGTACTCGTCGCCCTCGGGGCGGTAGGACTGGCCGCCCTCGACGTGGAAGCCGTCGTCGGTGCGCTCGACGTCGACGCCGAACGCGTCGAGGACCTCCTCGGTGATCTCGACGTAGGGCGCGGACTTGAGTTCCGTCGTGAGTTCGACGTCGATTCCCTCCTCGGTGCAGGCGCCGGCCATGAGGAGGGAGGTGACGAACTGCGAGGAGACGTCGCCCGGAATCTCCACCTCGCCGCCGTCGGTGGGGCCGACGATGGCGAGCGGGGCGCGCCCGCCCTCGCGGGACTCCACGTCGACGTCGAGTTGCCGGAGGGCGTCGAGGAGCGGGCCGTTCGGGCGGTCGCGGAGCGAGACGTCGCCGGTCAGTACGGTCAGGCCGTCGACGAGACTCGCCGCCCCGGCGGTCAGACGCATCGTCGTCCCGGAGTTCCCGCAGTCGATAATGTCCGGGGGAACCTCGGGTTCGCCGGCGAACCCGTCGACCTCGATGGCGCCCTCGATTTCGAGGACGTCGCCGCCGAACGCCTGGACGGCGGCCATCGTCTCCTTCGTGTCCGCCGAGAGAAGCGGGTGGTGGACGACGATCTCCTCGTCGGCGTCCGAGTAGCCCGCTGCGAGGACGGCGCGGTGCGTGTAACTCTTCGACGGCGGGGCGTGTGCTTCCCCGTGAACCGTCGACTCGCGGATTGTGACCTTCATGTTCGGATGGACGAAAGGCCGCCGCCTAAGCGTTCCGGCGGCGTCCGATTTCGCCCGGGGCGTTCGACTCCCGCACTCGACGGTGCCGGACCGCGCGACGGTTCGGCGGTTCCGACGCGGACCTGTACCGGTGGTCGCGTTCGGCCCCACAGAAGGTACTTACCTGTACCGACAGATAGCACGCCCATGCGACGGCGTGCCCTCCTCACGTCGGCCGGCACCTCGCTGGCCGTCTCCGGCCTCGCCGGATGTACCGGGAACAGGGCTGGTCCCGACGAGTCCGGGACGACTCGAACGACCGCCCAGACCTCGACAGACACGACTGCGACGGCCGGCGCCGTCGCGTCGGTCGGCGTCCCGTTGCGTCAGGTCCCCGAATCGCCGTTTTCGGACGACACCGGTGTCGAGCGTGTCGTCCGAACGCGGAGCGCGCCCGCGAGCGCGCCGCTCGTCCTCGACCCGACGGCGACGACCGTCTCGCTACCCGAGGGGAGTGTGACGCTCTCGTTGACGAACCGGACCGACGTCCAGTTCGCGCTGAACCCGTACGGGTGGTCGTTGTGGAAGCACGTCGACGGCACGTGGTTCCACGTCTACCCGGAGCGATGGCCGGTCCCCCTCCACGTCCTCGACCCGGGTGGGTCCCACGCGTGGGCGCTGACGCTCGACCACGACACCTCGCGGTCGGCCGTGACGCCGGCGGCCCGTGACGCGCCGCGCGCGGACGGCGGGACCGTCGCCGGCCTCGGTGGCGGGACCTACGCCTTCACCGTCGACGGGTCGCTCGGCGAGGGCGAGCAGGCCGTGCGAGTCGGTCTCGTCACACGCCTCACGTTCGACGGGCCGACCATCGACGTCGAGCCGACGGACCGCGTCGAACGGACGACCCGTGACGGGGCCACCGTCACCGCCGTCGTCGAGGGGACGCCGATGGGTGACGACGCGACGACGCACGTTCTGACCGTCCGGCGGAGCGACCACGAAGACGCCCGGCGGCGGATTCCCGAGCAGGTAGTTCGCGACTGGCGCTACCGCAACACGCTCCCGTACTTCGAGTCGGGCGTCGACACGGTCCGGCTGAAAGCCCGGAAGGGCAGCGGGTCGATCCCGCCGTTCGGTATCGACGACACCAGATTACTCCGGTACGAGGGCGAGACGTTCGCCGTCTCCTCGAAGCGGGTCGAGTGAGTAAGCGGTGGGCCGACTCCTCCGCTCCCGGTAGGGTTTTACTCGCGGGCGGGGACGAATCCGGTATGACTGTCGACCCGGACCTCTCCGAACTCGACGCCGCCCTCGCCGAGCGAGGGTTCGACGGCTACCTCCTCGACGCGGCCAGCGAGGAGTCGAACCAGCGCTACCTCTCGGGTTTCGACGCGCCCGACCCGTTCGTCACCCTCTACACGCCCGAGGAGACGGCCCTCCTCGTCTCGTCGCTGGAGTACGGCCGCGCGAAGTCCGAGAGCCGTGCCGACACGGTGTACCGGTGGAACGACTTCGACCTCCGCGAACGGGCCCAGGAGGTCGGTCGCGAGACCGCTCGTGGCGACGCCCTCGCCGACTTCCTCACGGAGGTCGGCGTGTCGTCGGTGCTCGTCCCGCGGCGCTTCCCGCTCTTCTCCGCGGACGCCCTGCGCGAACGCGACGTCGCGGTCGAACCCGACGGCGACGAGGTCGTCGAGGACGTGCGCGCCGTCAAGACCGAGACCGAGGTCGACCACATTCGCGTCGCCCAGAAGGCCAACGAGGCGGCCATGCGCGCCGCCGAGGACCTGATCGCGGGTGCCGCCGTCGAGGACGGCGTCCTCCACCACGCCGGCGAACCACTCACGAGCGAGCGTGTGCGCGAGGAAATCGAGGTGACGCTCCTCCGTCACGGTTGTGCGCTCGACGAGACCATCGTCGCCTGCGGTGCGGATGCCGCCGAACCGCACAACCGCGGGAGCGGTCCGCTCGGAGCGGGCGAACCCATCATCGTCGACATCTTCCCGCGGGACAAGGAGACGAAGTACCACTCGGACATGACCCGGACGTTCGTGCGGGGCGAACCGAGCGAGGACGCACGCGACTTCTACGCCGTGACCGAGGCGGCACTCGACGCGGCGCTCGACGCACTCGAAGCGGGCGTCACGGGCGCAGACGTCCACGGTGCGGTTTGCGACGTCTACGAGGACGCCGGCTACCCGACGCTCCGTTCGGACCCCGATACCGAGACGGGGTTCATCCACAGCACGGGTCACGGCGTCGGTCTCGACGTCCACGAGTCGCCGAGCGTCTCCGACCGCGCCGACGACGAACTCGAGGCGGGTCACGTCGTCACCATCGAACCCGGCCTCTACGACCCGGACGTCGGCGGCGTGCGAATCGAAGACATCGTGGTCGTCACCGAGGACGGCTACGAGAACCTGACCGACTACCCCGTCGAGTTCGAGGTCTAGCGCTCGGTCGTCAGCGTCACGCTGTGGTCGATGAGGTCGTCCATCCGGTCGAGGGCGTTCTCGACGTCTTCGAGTTCCTCGGCGTCGGCCCCGTTCGCCTCCGCGCGTTCGAGGGCGTCGCGGGCGCTCTGGATGGAGTCGACGAGGTCGTAGGTAAGGACGTTCGTGAGTTCGAGGAGGTGGTCGCCGGCGGCGTCCTCGCCCTCGCGGATGCGACGGAAGTGGACCGAGAGTCCGTCCTCGGCGGGGAACGCCCGGACCTCGAAGTGCTTCCCGAGCGGTTCGAAGTATTCGTCGAAGGTGACGGCCTCCTGCGTCGCGATGGCGCGGTGGTACTCGGTGTAGAAGGTGGTGCCGACCGCGTCGGGGAACGTCTCCCAGATGTTCTCGCCCATGACGTCCTCCGCGCGGACGTCGAGGAGGCGTTCGGCCTCCTCGTTGAGGTAGGTGAAGCGCCACTCGCGGTCGAGCGCGAAGAAGGCGTCCGTGATGCGCTCGTAGACGTTCCGCGCGAGGTCGTTGAGCATCGCGACGTCCTGTTCGGCCTGGTAGTACTCGGCGCGGTCGTAGATAGTGTCGCCGAGGTCGTCGAGCGCCGCCTCGAAGTCCTCTCCCACGGGGACGTAGTCGGTGACGTCCGCGGAGATGGCCTCGCTGGCGACCTGTTCGGACCCCTCGAAGACGAGGAGGACGAACGGGATCGCGGGGTCGGTGTCCCGGACGAGGTTCAGGAGTCCGAGTCCGTCGATTCCCCCGAGGTCGTACTCGCTGACGACGCAATCGACGGTTCGCTCCGAGAGTGCGTCGAGTGCCCCGGACCCGGACGTGGCGGTGTCGACCGTCAGCCCCGGTTCGTGATCCCGTAACGCCGCCGCACGACGATCCACGTCCTCCTCTCTGCCGACGTACAGGACGCGGATTCCCTCCATGTGTACGTCGAACTAGACGGCCGTTCCGGATAAATATTCGTTGGCGGACGGCGACCGAGCGAACGGCTTTTGGCCCGGGTCGCGCTACACACAGACGATGGAGGCACTCGTCGTCGGCGCCGGGGAGATGGGTCGGTGGTTCGCCGAGACCCTCGACTCGGACGTCGCGTTCGCGGACGCGGACCCGGAGACGGCCGAACGGGCGGCAGACGCCCTCGGTCCCCGGGGCCGCACGGTCGCCCTCTCGACGGACGAGAGCTTCGGCCTCGTCTGCGTGGCCGTCCCGATGACGGCCGCGGTCGAGACCGTCGAAGAACACGCACAGAAGGCCCAGCAGGCGGTCGTCGACGTCACCGGGTCGATGCGCGACCCCCTCTCGGCGATGGCCCGCGTCGCGCCCGCCCGCGAACGCGTGAGTTTTCACCCGTTGTTCGCCGCCGAGCACGCGCCGGGGACCGTCGCCGTCGCCGAGGGCGCACCCGGCCCCGCGACCGACCGCATCCGCCGGGAACTCGCCGACGCGGGCAACGACCTCGTCGACGTCGAACCTGACGAACACGACGAGGCGATGGAGACGATTCAAGGGCGGACCCACGCCGCGATTCTCGCCTTCGCCCTCGCCGCCGACGACGTGCCTGCGGAACTTGCCACGCCGGTCTACGACCACCTCTCGGACCTCGCCGACCGCGTTACCGGCGGGACCCCACGCGTCTACGCCGACATCCAGGAGACGTTCGGTGGGGCCGACGAGGTCGCCGAGGCCGCTCGACGTATCGCCGACGCCGACCACGACGAATTCGCCGATTTGTACGACGATGCCAGTCGATAGAGACGACCTCCGCGACACCGCGAAGTATCTCAGGAACGTCCGCCCGATCGACCCCGAGGAGATCACCGACTACCTCGAAGGGCAACCCGACCACCGCGCCGTCAGGGTCGCCCTCCGCGAGGAGGCCGCCGACCTCGGACTCGTCGAGCGCGAGGACGGCGCGTTCGTCCCCGTCGAAGACGACCCCGTGCGCGTCCACTTCGACGGTGTCGAGGCACTCCCCAACGAGTACGCCTTCGCCCTCGAAGAACTCCTCATCGAGCGCTACGGCCGCGACTGGCACGACGGCGATTCGGGGGCCTCGCTGCGCGAGACTATCCGCAAACTGAAGGAGGACTACTACCGGCGCAACCCGGTCGAGTACGACGAGGAGGTCGCACTCGCCTACGCCATCTACCACCTCCCGGACTACTACGCGACCGTCCAGTACGTCCTCGACGACCTCGCACGCGACGGCTTGCTCACCCGCGACCTCCGCGTCCTCGACGTTGGCGCGGGCGTCGGCGGTCCCGCCCTCGGTCTCCACGACTACCTCGCGTCGTCCGAGGACCCGGTCCTCGTCGACTACGACGCGGTCGAACCGAGCGCCGCCGCAGACGTCCTCGACGACCTCCTCGACGAGACGGGGTCGAACTTCCACCCCTCGATCACCCGCGAGACCGCAGAGGCGTTCGAGTTCGAGGCCGGCGCCTACGACCTCGTCTGCTTCAACAACGTCCTGAGCGAACTCGACGACCCCGTGGCGGTGGTCGAACGCTACCTCGACGCCCTCGCCGACGACGGGACGTTCGTCGCCACCGCACCCGCGGACAAGCACACGAGCACGCACCTCCGCGAAGTCGAGCGGACGGTCGAGGCACACGAGGCGGCCACGGTGTACGGACCGACGGTCCGCCTCTGGGAGGGTGAGCGACCCACCGACCGCGGGTGGTCCTTCGACGAGCGCCCGGACCTCGCGACGCCGGGCTTTCAGGAGCGATTGGCCCGCGGCGCCTCGGACCCGAGTTCGTTCACGAACACCTCGGTCAAGTTTTCCTACTCCTTCCTGCGGACCGACGGCGAGCGTCGCTTCGACGTCTCGCTCTCGGAGAAACGCTACGCGAAGATGGTCGACATGGGCCACCACGTCCCCGACCGCATCGACCTCGTCGCCGCGAAACTCTCGCGAAACCTCGCCGGCGAGGGCGCCAACCCCCTCTTCAAGATCAGCGACGGGAGCGAGGACGTCGAACACTACGCCGTCCTCGTCAAGGAGAACGCGCTCAACCGCGACCTCCTGGACGCGGAGTACGGCGACCTGCTCGTCTTCGAGCAGGTGCTCGCGCTCTGGAACGACGACGAGGAGGCGTACAACCTCGTCTGCGACGAGCAGACTATCGTCGACGTCTACGCGCGGTGAACGAGATTCGGAGCGAGCGGTAGCGAGTGAGAATCTCGGCATAGCGGCGGTCCGTCTCCGGTCACTCGCCGCCGCCGACCACCGACGGGCTTTTCTCCTCCGTTTCCGACCACACGGGTATGTCCTCGGACCTCGAAATTCTCCTCACGAACGACGACGGCATCGAGAGCCCCGGCATCCGTGCCCTCTACGACGGTCTCACGGACGTCGGGAACGTCACCGTCGTCGCGCCCGCCGAGAACCAGAGCGCGACGGGGCGGGCGATGTCCAGCGAAGTCGCCGTCCACGAGCACGAACTCGGCTACGCCATCGCGGGCACGCCCGCCGACTGCGTCGTCGCGGGCCTGGAGGCCCTGGGTCCCTACCCGGACCTCGTCGTCGCTGGCTGTAACAAGGGCGCGAACCTCGGGCAGTACGTCCTCGGGCGCTCGGGAACCATCAGCGCGGCCGTCGAGGCCGCCTTCTTCGGTCTCCCCTCCATCGCCGTCTCGCTGTTCCTCACCTCCGAGGAGTTCGAGCGCGAGACGGCCGTCGACGACTACGAGACTGCGGTCGACGCCACGACCTACCTCGCCGAACACGCCCTCGACTCGGGCGTCTTCGAGCAAGCCGAGTACCTGAACGTGAACACGCCACGACCCGACCGGAGCACCGACGAGATGGTCGTCACCCGCCCGTCGCACGGGTACGACATGACGGCCACGCGGAACGGCGACGGGCGCATCACGCTCCACGACCGGATGTGGGAGAAGATGGACGCGGGCGAGGTCGACGACCCGCCGGGGACCGACCGCCGGGCCGTCCTCGACGGGAAGGTGAGCGTCTCGCCGCTGACCGCCCCACACACGACCGAACACCACGAGGCGCTGGACGCCCTCGCGGAGACCTACTGAGGCCGACTACCCGAGTTCTTCCTCGCCGCGGTCCGCCGCGAAGAACCGCCTCTCCTCGGTCGGGACGAGGATGGTGACGCAGTCGTCGACGAACTCGGAGAGGTTCTGGGCGACTCGTCGGTCGAGCGAGAGGAGTACGCCCCGCAGGTCGCTCTCGTGGAGGTGGACGAACACCAGGTTCTCGTGGAGTTCGATGGTCGCCTCGGCGGGGCCGCGGACACCAGAGACGTCGCTCTCTGTGGCGAGTGCGTCGCGTTCGCGGAGTCGGTCGGCGAGTTCGTCGGCGTCGAGTCGCAGGGCCGCTTCGGATAGGTCGGGTCTGCGGTAGAGTACCTCGCGTCCGTCGGCGTCGTAGTACATCGCCGCTCGAAGGAGGTCTCCGGCCTGCCGACGGACGTGTTCGACCAACCGCTCGTACCGGTGTGGAGGCATGTCGCTACCTGGAGTGTCGCTCCCCTGGCAGTTTACCCTTCGGGTCGGTTCGCCGTTCGTTCCCCGCGCCTCGCCGGGCGAAGTCACTTATGCCGTTCCCGGGCAAATGCGGTGGTATGAGCGACTACGAAATCGACGACACCGATCGAGAGATACTCTACGCGCTACAGGAGGACGCACGGGACCTCTCGTCCGGCGAAATCGCCGAACGGACCGAGGCCTCGTCGAGCACGGTCCGCAAGCGCATCCAGCGACTAGAGTCCGAGGGCATCGTCAAGGGGTACAGCGCCGACGTCGACTACCAGAAGTCCGGCTACCCCCTCCGCATGCTGCTCTTCTGTACGGCGCCGATTCCGGAACGCGGCGACCTCATCGACGACGTGCTGGGTATCCCCGGCGTCGTCTCCGTCCAGGAACTGGTGACGGGCGAACAGAACCTCCTCGTGACGGCCGTCGGCGAGTCCGACAGCGACATCACGCCCATCGCGCAGGAACTGTTCGACATGGGACTGACCGTCGCCGACGAGGTGCTCGTCCGGAGTCACGAGACGACTCCCTTCGAGAAGTTCTCCTCGCAGGACGAGCGCGGGGACGAGTGAACGGCGACTCCCGTCTCGGTGACCGGGAGTATTGCTCGAACCGAAGTCCTATTTGTACCCTTGTTCCACTCTACCACACTTTTCGAACGAATTGGTCGAATCAAAGTCTATAATAACCAGTGTGTTCTACGCAGGAGTAACACCGACCAGTTCGCGCAGACGGCCCCCGTCACACCGGACTGGTCGGCACACACCGAACGATGGCCGACCAACCCACCCCAACCGACACCGTATCACTCCCCGAGGCGACGACGTCGACGGCCGTCGTGCCTCGAGCGACGACCTGGGTAGTCTGGGCACTCTTCGTGCTCAGCGTGGGGGCGCTCGCGGTGCGAGGTGGGACCGAGTGGTCGGTCCCCGGTCTGTTCGTCGTCGACGGTCTCACCGTGGTCATGTGGGTCGTCGTGACCTTCTTCAGCGGCATCGTCCACAGCTACTCCCGGCGCTACATGGCGGGCGACGCGCACCGCGACGCGTTCTTCGGTCGGGTCTTCGCGTTCACGCTCGTCGTCCTGACGCTGACCGCCGCCGACCACCTGGCGCTGTTCGCGCTGGCCTGGCTCGCGATGGGGCTGGTGATGTCGTCGCTCATCGGCCACGCGCAGGGGTGGCCACAGGCGCAGGCCGCCGCCGGTCTCGCCCGCCGTTACTTCCTCGCTAGCAGCGGTCTGCTCACGGTTGCGCTCTCCCTCCTCGCGTGGGGGACGGGGAGCACCGCCATCTCCGGAATCCTCGGGAGCGTCGACGCCCTCTCTGGACCCGTCGCACTCGCCGCCGCGGCGTGTCTCCTCGGGGCGGCGATGATCCAGTCGGCGCTGTTCCCCTTCCAGACCTGGCTGCTCTCCTCGATGACGGCGCCGACGCCGGCGTCGGCCCTGATGCACGCCGGGTTCGTCAACGCGGGCGGCATCCTGCTGACCCGCTTCGCGCCGCTGCTCGTCGAGACGCCGAGCGTCATGTCCCTCGCCGTCGTCGTCGGCGCCCTCAGCGCCCTGATCGGGCAGGCATTGCTCCTGGTCCAGACGGACGTCAAACGCGAACTGGGTGCCTCCACGCTCGCCCAGATGGGGTTCATGATTCTCCAGTGTGGACTCGGATTCTTCGCCGCGGCCGTCACTCACCTCGTCTTGCACGGCTTCTACAAGGCGTACCTCTTCCTCTCGTCGGGGACCGGTGTCGAGCAGACGGTCCCATCGGACGGCACCCACGCCCGGTTGACGGTCCCGCGGGTCGCCGTCAGTCTGGTGACGGCCCTCGGTGGCGGCGTGCTGTTCGCCGTGCTCACCGGGAAGGGACTGGCGCTGAACAGCGGAGCAGTCCTCGCGCTCGTCGTCGTGTTGACGACCCTGCACGCGGCGCGCGACATCCTCCGGCGGCCGACGTTGACACCGTGGGTCAGACTCGTCGCGGTGCCCCTCGTCGTCGTGAGTGCGGTGGGCGTCTACGGCGTCCTGTTCAACGCCATCGCGGCGCTGCTCGCGGACGTCCCGATGACCAAGTCCCCGACCGAACTGTCGGTCGTCCACCTCGGCGTCGCCGCCGCGTTCGTCGTCGCCTACCTCGTGACCGAGTTCGACCTGCACCGCTCCAGCGACCGACTCTACGTCGCGCTGTTGAACCTCTCACAACCGGCTCCGACGACCCTTCTCACCCAGAAGGAGGACTACGATGACGCGTAACGACCTCGACGCACACGTCGAACGTGCGGCGGAGACCGTCGGGTCGGTCTGGCCGCTCCACTCGTTCGTCACGGCCAACCCCCTCGCCGGGTTCGAGAACCGTCCGTTCCACCAGGCCGTCGCGGAGGCCGAGGACCTGTTCGGCGGCCGCGGCTACCCCGACACCTCGACCTTCCGCCGGGCGTGGGAGGCGGGGCGCATCGACCCCGACGTGCTGGAGGCCGAACTCGCGGCCCACGGCGTCGACGGAGACCCCGAGGCCCTCCTCGACGAACTGGCCGCCGCCGAGGTCGAACGCGAACGGGAACGCGAGCGCGACCGTGACCCCGCGACGGAGACCGTCGACCGGGTGCTGTCGAAGTGGCTCGCCGCCTTCCTCGACGAGGGGCGGGCGGAGTGGCCGATGCCGAACCGCGAGCGCGGTTTCTACGCCGCCTGGCGGAGACTCGCCCCCTACGACGACGAGATTCCTGGGTGTACGGACGCGGCCGACCTCCCCGAGACGCCCTCGGCGGCGCTCGAAGGGGTGCTCTCCGACTACCCACAGGACCGCTGGGAGTCCATCCTCGAACGCCACCTCGCCGCACTCCCCGGGTGGGCCGGTCTCGTCAAGCGGCGGGAAGAGGCGGACGCCGACCCGTGGCAGACGGCGGCCCCCGTCTCGCTGACCGAGTACCTCGCGGTGCGTCTGACGCTCGTCGACCTGCTGGACGCGCCCGTCGAACCGGCCGGCCTCGACGCCGACGCGGACGGGGAGACGACGCCGGCCGTCGGTGTGGACGGGGACGTCCCGCTGGCCGAACTCTGGTTGCGCGCGTGGGAGAAGAGCCACCGCCAGCGCCTCCTCTCGGACGTCGACCGGACGGTGGACGAATCGAGCACCGAGGACGAGGAGCGCCCCGACGCACAACTCGTCTTCTGTATCGACACGCGCTCGGAGATCGTCCGTCGCCACCTCGAAGCGGTCGGCCCCTACGAGACACACGGCTACGCGGGCTTCTTCGGCGTCCCCATGCGCTACCAGCCGTACGCGTCGGACGTCGAGATCGACGCCTGCCCGCCCATCGTCGAACCACGCCACCGCGTCGCCGAGCGTCGCGACCCCGACCAGCAGGACGAGGCGGCGACCCACGACCGGTGGACGAAGTTGGTGCAGACCGGTCGGAAGCACCTCGAGACGCTCAAGCACAACGTCGCCGCCGCTTTCACCTTCGTCGAAGGGGCCGGTAGCGCCTACGGCGCGGCGATGGCGACGCGCACGCTCCTCCCGTCGGCGGTCTACGACGCCGTCGACGCCGTCGACAGCCGGATTCCCGGTCCGTCGACGTTCTGCACGCCGACGCTCGACCGGCCGGCCGACGCGGACACCGGGGCGGACGACGCCCTCCCGCAGGGGATGACACTCGGCGAGAAGGTGGCCTACGCCGAGACCGCCTTCGAACTGATGGGCTGGGAGGAGTTCGCCCGCCTCGTCGTCTTCACGGGCCACGCGAGCCAGACGACGAACAATCCGTTCGAGTCGAGTCTCGACTGCGGGGCCTGTGCCGGCAACCCCGGCGGGCCGAACGCGCGCGTCCTCGCGGCCATCTGTAACGACGACGCCGTCCGCTCCGCTCTGCGCGACCGCGGCTTCGACGTCCCGTCGGACACCGTGTTCCTCGCGGCCGAACACAACACGACTACCGACGAGGTGACGCTGTTCGACGCCGACGTACCCGAGAGCCACCGCGAGGAACTCCAGCGGCTACGCGAGGACCTCGACCACGCCCGCGAGCGCGCCGCGAGCGAACGCGTCGAGTCGATGGCGAGCGACGACGGGGACGTCGGCGGCGTCCGCGAAGTCGAACGCCGGGCCGCCGACTGGGCGGAGACCCGCCCCGAGTGGGGACTCGCCGGCAACGCCTCGTTCGTCGTCGGCCCCCGCACCCTAACCGCGGACGCGGACCTCGACGGTCGGACCTTCCTCCACTCCTACAACTGGACGACCGACCCCGACGGCGAGGCGCTGGAGGCCATCCTGACCGGGCCACTCGTGGTCACGCAGTGGATCAACAACCAGTACTACTTCGCGACCGTCGACAACGCCGTCTACGGGAGCGGGTCGAAGACCACGCAGAACCCGGTCGGCAACGTCGGCGTCTTCCAGGGCAACGGCGGCGACCCGATGTCCGGGCTGCCGCTCCAGTCGCTCTCGGCGACGTCTGACCAGACGTACCACCAACCTCTACGCTTGACGGCGGTCGTCCACGCGCCGACGGACAGGGTCGCCGAGATACTCGGTCACCACGAGAACCTCCGCCAGTTGGTCGAGAACGAGTGGATACGGTTGACCGTGCTGGACCCAGAGCAGGACGGGGCGGCGTTCCACTACGCGGGCGACCTCGAGTGGGCACGCGCCGAGGGTCCCGAACCGGAGGTCCCGGTCCCGACGCCGAGTCACACCGCCGACTAGCCGGCGCGGCCTCCCGCGGCCGAACGGGGCCGTCCGGGGCGAACCGTCTTGTCGTGCGAGTCCCTACCACGACCCATGAGTCGCCTGCTCGCCGAACTCCTCCGACGCAACGAGACACACGTCGAGCGCTTTCAGTCCCGGTTCGGCGAGGTACAGGACTCCCAGCACCCGGAGGTGGTCACCGTCTGCTGTGCGGACTCCCGCGTCCTCCAGGACCACCTGTGGGGCAACGAGGAACCGGGACGGCTCTTCACGTGTAGTAACATCGGGAACCGCGTCGTCCAGCGGACACGCGGAGGGACCATCGTCTCGGGCGACGTGCTCTATCCACTCGTGCACGCGGGGTCCGAACTCGTGGTCGTCGTCGGTCACACGGGGTGTGGCGCCGTCACGGCGACCTACGACCACCTGACTGGCGGGTCAACTGGTTCCGACGGTACCGGCGACGAACCGCCGGGCATCGAACACTGCGTCGACCTGCTCGCCGACTACCTCGACGCCGGCGTCGCCGCACTCCCCGACGGCGTCGACCGCGAGAGCGCCGTCAACCGTCTCGTCGAGTACAACGTCGACCGGCAGGTCGACTCGCTCCTCGACAGCGAGGACGTCCCCGAGGACGTGGACGTCGTCGGCGTCGTCTACGACTTCCAGGACGTCTACGACGGCCGACGCGGCGAGATCCACGTCGTGAACGTGGCGGGCGAGACGGACGTCGCGGCGCTCCGTGCGGCCCACCCCGAGGTGGCGGGGCGCGTCGACCGCCTCTGGGAGTACTGAGGTTCAGTCGCCGCGCTCGCTGCGCTGTTCGATCTTGTTCAGTTCGATGAGCAGGCGGAAGATGGCCTTCACGAGGTTGGCGTCGACGTCGAAGCGCTCGGCGTTCCGGCCGGCGCGCTCCATGACGGCCGCCTCCTGTTCCTCGTCGGTGGTCGCCATGTCCCGGTCTTCCTTGACGCGGGCGACGGCGTCCGCGACGTAGGTGCGCCGGGCGATGAGTTCGACGATGTCGCGGTCGATCTCCTCGATCTCCTCGCGGAGTTCGTCGAGGTCCATCTGGTCGGTGTCGATGGCGGTCTCGCTCACAGCGTTCGCGCCCCCTCGCTTCGCGTCGTCGTCAGGTGTGTCGTTCCGGTTCTCTCGTTCCATATGTCTCGTAGGTCCTCCAGTCTGGTACGTTCGCCGACTGCCACGTAACTCGGGCCGGTCCCGGAGAGCGAGGCGCCCTCTGCCAGCGGGAACGCCTCGACGGCGGGGTCGGTCGGGTGATCGAGCGCCGCGCAGAAGGCGAGGCCGTTGACGTTCATCGCCTCGGCGTACCGCCCGCCCAGGGCGAGTTCTTCGACGAGGCTCGCGACCGGAGCGACCTGCTCGCAGCGCGAGACGTCGGCGTCGGCGCTGTAGGCCTTCTCGTCCGGAGTGAACACGAGCACGTCCCAGTTCACCTCGTCGCGGACTAGCAGGGCGTCCTTCCGGTTGTCGGTGACGGTGAGGCCCCCGAGCATCGACGCGCTGGCGTCGTCGAACGCGCCCGTCGCGGTGACGCCCGTCTCGCGGGCGGCCCGGACGCCGAGTTTGGCGGCCTCCTCGCGGGTCACCTCGTTCTCGACGCCGAGCGCGTCGAGCGTCGCGAGCACCGTCGCGTTCGCGGCGGCGCTCGAACTCTTCAGGCCCGCGGCCATCGGAATCTCGCTCTCGGTGCGGACCGCCCCGCCCTGCCCGTCGCCGAACTCCTCGGCGACGAGTTCGACGCAACGCTCGATGAGCGCGGTGTCGGCGTCGGGGTCCTCCGCGACCTCGCCGGTCACGCCCGCCGAGTCGTCGAGCGTGACGCTGGCGGTGACCTCCATGTCGATGGCGAACGCGGACCCGCGGCCGGTCGCGAGCGCGTTGAGCACGGTTCCGGCGGCGGGTGCCGCTGCGCGGCCCTCCATACCTGTGAGTGCTGGAGGCCTCTACTTACGGGTGACGATAGTGGCAGAAGTGCTCTCGGGTCACGGGGGTTGCCCGGCGACCCGCTCCGGCGGTCCCTCCTCGCGCTTCTCGCGGACGAACGCCCGCTCCGCCTCGCTCAGACTCTCGCGGTCGAGGTAGCGTTCGAGTCCCTCGGCGTACCGGCCGTCGCGTTCCTCACACGGTCGCTCCAGTACCAGTTCGGCGATGCCCGTCTCCTCGCCGGTGAAGCCGAAACCGCCCTTGTGGAGCGCGTGGTAGGCGTAGGGGTTGTTGACGGCGATGCGGACGCGTTCGAACCCTCGTTCGTCGAGGAGGAAGTCGGCCGCGAACGCACAGAGGCGGGCGCCGAGACCCTCGCCCCGGTAGTCCGCCCGGACGGAGACGTACCGAAGCCACGCGGTCGCGTCGTCAGTGCGGTCGACGTTGAACGAGACGGCGGCGTACACGCCCTCCGTCTCCCCCTCGCGGGCGTCGGGGATGGACGGGTTCGCGTCGCAGGCGACGGCTTTCCCCGTCGCGGACATCACGAACTTCCCGGCGTAGCTGAAGCGTTCCCAGTCGAGGCGGAGCGTCGGCCCCTCGTCGGCGTCGCCGAGGACGCGGAACTCCATGGGCCGAAGTCGGCCTCCGGTTTCTTGTGCCCTCCGGACGCGGGTACGGACGTGCACGGCACCGAACCCGGAACCGGCGACGCGAGTGGCGACCGGGCGTTCTTCGACCGGTTCGCACCGCTGTACGACCGCGTGATGCCGCCCGCGAAGCGACGGGTCCTCGCGGCGGGTCTCGACCGGGCCGAACGCCCCGTCCGTCGAGTGCTCGACGTCGGCGGCGGGACCGGCCGCGCGGCCCGCGTGCTCGGCGACTTCGAACCGGTCGTGGTCGACCTCTCCCGCCCGATGCTCCGGGTGGCCCACGAGAAGGGTCTCCGGACCGTCCAGGGCGACGCCCGACGGCTCCCGGTCGCGGACGAGTCGGTCGACGCGGCGGTGTTCGTCGACGCGCTCCACCACGTCCCGGACGTCCCCGCCGCCCTCGCCGACGTCGCGCGAGTCCTCCGTCCCGGCGGCGTGCTCGTCGTCCGCGACTTCGACCCCACGACGCTCCGCGGGCGGGCGCTCGTCGCCGCCGAGCACCTGTTCGGGATGGGGTCGACCTTCTACGCACCCGACGACCTCGCGTCGCTTCTCGCCGACGCGGGACTCCGACCGACGGTCGTCGAGACGGGGTTCGGCTACACCGTCGCGGGCGTGAAACGCCGGTCGGAACCGCGGGAGCAATAGGCCCGGCCCGTCCACCACTCCCGTATGGACCTCTTCGACGTCGACGACCGGACCGCCCGCCTGTTCGTCCTCGGCGACGTGCTCGCCATCCTCGCGTTCGTCCTCGTGGGCGAACTCAGCCACGGCATCGACCCACTCGCCCGACCGCTCTACGTCGCCGAAACCGCCCTCCCCTTCGTCGTCGGGTGGGCGTTCGCCGGGAGCGCCCTCGGGGCGTACTCGGTGCGCGCCCGCGAGTCGCTCCGTGTCGGTCTCCCTCGCGCGTTCGTCGCCTGGCTCGCCGCCGACGCCGTCGCGCAGGCGCTCCGGGCACTCCCCTTCTTCCACGGCGACGCCGCTCTCACGTTCTACCTCGTTGCGGCTGCCTTCGGTGGGGCGCTCCTCCTCGGGTGGCGGGCGCTCGCGACGACCGTCCTCGCACGGTAATCTACACGGTCGTTCACGAATTTCTTCGTCGGATTTGATGTGTATGGGCTATCTAACGTACGTATAGCTCCACGTAACATCTCTATAAGTTATAGATATCTCATCCACCCATTATGGAAAAGAATTATATGGCTATCCCACATAGTATGTAATAGATTATGACGGATTATTACGACCACGTCCTCGGCCTGATCCCGCTCGCACTGTTCGGTGGCTCCGGCGCGCTCAGCGTCGCCGGTCTCGAACTGACGACGGCGGTCAGCGTCGCCGGCGCGCTCGCCGTCCTGCTCGTCGGACACGCGATGTTCGTCCACGGTCCCTTCGACTCCGTTGACTCGGCACCCGTCCCGGACGCCGCCGAGTAACGTCTCTTCGTCTACATCTCTCCTCAACCCTTTTCTCCCCGCCCGTCGAACGTGACGCTATGACCGAGGCCCTGTTCCTCTCTAGCGACGACGTTTCGGACCTGGCGGAGCCCGACGACTACGTCGAGGCCGTCCGCGAGGGATACCGACAGATCGGTGAGGGCGCCCCCGCCGAACCCCGGACGAAACTCGTCAACGACAGCCCGCCGGGGATGTTCACCACGTACGCCGCCGTCCTGCCCGACACGGGCGCGATGGGCGGTTACATGTACAGTGCCGGCTTCCGCGAGCGCGACGCCTGGTTCATGACGCCGCTGTTCGACGCCGACACGGGCGAACCGCTCGCACTCCTCGACGGCGCGAGCATGAACCCCTTCAAGACCGGCGCCGCGGGTGCGGTGGCCGTCGACGCGCTCGCCCGCGTGGACGCCTCGAATGTGGCCGTCATCGGCTCCGGTGCACAGGCCCGCGGGCAACTCCGTGCGACCGCGGCGGTCCGCGACCTCGACACCGTGTGGGTCTACTCGCCCACCAAGGAGCACCGCGAGGAGTTCGCCGGCGAGATGAACGGCTACCTCGACGCCTCCGTCGCGGCGGTCGCCTCCTCCGACGCCGCCATCGAAGAGGCCGACATCGTCATCACGGCGACGAACGCGACCGAACCGGTCTTCGACGGCGACCACCTCGAAGCCGGCACTCACGTCACCGCGATGGGCCAATACGACCCCGGCAAGCGCGAGGTCGACGCGACGACTATCCGACGCGCGAAGTACGTCCCGGACCTCCGTGCCCGTGCGACGAAGGACGCCGGCGCGTTCCTCCACGCGATGGAGGAGGGCGTCGTCGACGAGGACCACATCCACGCCGAACTCGGCGAAGTCGTCGCCGGGGAGGCGCCGGGCCGCGAGAGCGACGACGAGATCACCCTCTTCGATAGCGGCGGGACGGGCATCGAGACGGCGGCCGCCGCCTACATGCTCTACGAGCGTGCGAAAGAGGAGGGACGGGGCCAGCCCATCGACTTCTCGCCCGCCAGCGAGGCGCTGACCGGTCGCTGATCGGCCGCTGACCCGCGAACTTTTCTGCGAAGACGGGTCCAGACGGTCCCGATGTAGTGACGAACGACTCGCGAGCGCGGATTCGGTGAGCGGCGGCGAACGCCCGCGGGAGCAGAGACGAAGAGTGCCGCCCGAACGCCCTACACGTAGCCGCCTAGCCCGAGCGCCGTCACGAGCGAGTAGCCCGAGAGCAGCGCGCCGAGGAGGTAGCCACCGATGGCGCCGCCGTTGAGCAGCGGGAGTCCGGCGTGTGGCTCGCCCCTCAGCACCATCCGGAGGAGGGCCAACAGCCCGAGTTGCGTGCCGACGACCGAGAGCAGGACCGGAATCTCGACGCCGAACGCGGTGGGGGCGTCGAGGAAGAACGCCGCGCTCGCGGCCATGATGGTCGGCATGACGGCGTCGCCGAGACCGATGAAGATGGCGTCGCGGTCGAGGGCGCCGGGGCGCTCTTCGGATACCCCTTCGTCATCACCGGACTCGCCACCCTCTGACGACTCTGTGGACTCCGCAGCCTCGATGGTCGCTTCGACGTCGTCGGGGAGTTCGTCGAGGTCGACGTACTCTTCCAACTCCTCGACGCTCTCGATATCTTCGGGGTCGACGTCCTCGGGGAGGGCCGCGTCGAGTGCCTCCTTCGTCTCCTCGCGTTCCTCGACCTGTTCGAGGAAGGAGTAGCCGCGCGTCGTCGGCACGACGAACAACACGGGGACCTTCAGGTCCATCACGCCCTCCGCGAGCGTGAGCATGTGCTCGGTCCGGTAGACGCTGATGGCGTCGTAGACGGCGAGTACGGAGAGCAGGATGATGGCCGGGAGGACGCCGAAACTGATGCCGAACAGCGCGGCGGCGCCCATCCCCATTAGCACGCCCGCGGTGTCGATGACGTACCACTCGGGGTGGACGAGGAGCGCCACGACCACCACGCCGGCGCCCGCGAGCGCCGCGGGTGTCGGGACGAGCACGGAGAGAACGTACCACGAGATGAGTCCGCCAGTGCCGACGATGAAGTAGCGGAGGACGCGCTCGCGGCCGAGTTTGATGACCGCGAGCATCGCGGCCGTCATGACCAGCAGGACGCCGACGTAGAGGAGGCTGTTCGTCGGGTCCTGTGGGTTCTTCACGGTCTGGTAGCCCGCGGCCTCGAAGGGCCTGACGAGCGCGAGGGCGCCGACCTGCACGGCGAGGAAGAGCGCGACGGCGCCGCCCACCGCCGCGAAGAGGCGCTTTCGTTGGTCCATGCCCCGAAAGGGGAGTGGCGGACCCTTCGACGTTACGGGTCCGCCCTACCGGACGTAGAGTTCGTCGCCGAGGAGCATCGGCAGGTGCCGGTGCTCCTCGGGGGTGACCGCGAGGTACGGCCGCTCGACGGGGCCGAACACGTCGACGATGCGGCCGACCGTGTCCAGTTGCTCGTCGACGACCATCTCGCCGATGTCGGGATGGTCCTCGCCCGGGACGCGGAGGATCGCGAGTCCCTGGGCGGTCCGGACCACCGACCCTGCTTTTCGCACGGGTCAGTCCCGGAAGGCGACCACGTAGGCGCCGACCGCCTGCAGGAGGTCGCTCTTCCCGGCGTCTCCGGCGTCCTTGACGAGGACGCGACCGCGCTCGTCCCAGTTCTCCCGCGGGTAGGCGACGTCGCGTTCGATGACGGCGTCGTAGCCCACCTGTCGGACGGCCTCCGCGATCTCGTCGACCGTGGGGTCCTCGACTGCCAGATCGAGGGGGACGCGGCGCCCCTCGTTCCGGCTCAGGCCCGCGTCGAAGTAGGCGGGCCAGATGACGTTCTCGACCATACCCGAGATAACCGACCCCGCGGTTAAACGCTGTCGGAGACGCGAAAAGAAGCGGTGGCGAGAGATCTACTGCCGGCGCGCGAGGAAGACTGCGCCGAGGAGTCCGACGACCGCCGCGGTGACGCCGAATCCGGGCGACGTTCCGTTCGTCGTCTCGGACGTGGGCTGTTCAGTCGTCTCGGTCGCCGTGGTCGTCGCGTTCGCCTGCTTCCACGCCTCGGGGTGGAAGTGCTTGGCCATCGTCACGATGGGGTAGACGACGCGCGGACCGGCCTGGCTCATGTAGTTGCGGTTCACCGTGAAGACCTGGCCGTTCTGGACCGCGTAGGTGGAGTTGAAGGCCTGGTTCTTCGGGTAGTCGCCGAACTTCCCGTTCTCGACGATCCAGTGGGGGTTCTGCTCGATGACGACCTCGTCGCTGATCTTGAAGTACGGCTTGTTGCTGACGTCGTCGGCGATGTTGTCGCCACCGGCGGTCTCGATGGCGTGGTCGATGAAGGTGTTCTGTCCGGCGGTCCACCCGGCACCGAGGCTGAAGAAGACGCTCGGTGCCTCCTTCCCCTCGACGGCCTCGCGCACCGTCGAGATGCGGTCTTTCATCCACGAGACCGTCTCCTCGGCACCGTCACAGGCGCCGACGAGTTGGCCGGTGAGCAGCGTCTTCGCGTAGATGTCGTCGAGGCTCTCGGCCTCCTCGAACTTGTAGACGGTCAGGCCGGCGTCGCGCAGTTTGTCGACCGTGTCGTTCGAGATGACGTTCGGCGCGAGCACGAGGTCCGGCGAGGTGTTCACGACCTTCTCGTTGTCGACCCACTCCTGTGACCCCGCGGCCGCGACGTTCGTCTTGTTCTCGATACCCTCCAGGTACGTCGAGTACTGGTTGACCGGCGCGCCGACGACCTTCTCCTCCGCGCCGATCTCCCACATCGTCTGGGCCGCGCTCGGCGCGAGCACCGTCACGCGCTGCGGTTCGTCGGTCACCGTCACTTCCGTCCCCGTCGCGTCCGTCGCGGAGAACGGGAAGGAACACTCCACCTGTGTCTGTGTGGCGGTCGCGTCCGTCGCGGAGAACGGGAAGGAACACTCCACCTGTGTCTGTGTGGCGGTCGCGTCCGTCGCCACCCCCGCACTCACGCCCGCCGGCAGGGCCGCGAGTGCGAGACTGACCACGAGAAACGCCGCGAGTAGTCGCTGTCGCATCGTCTCCCCGTTCGACGTTATTCAATAAGTATTTGGCTAAAGCAAACACAGTTGCGTACGTGTTCAGACCGGGTGTGCGAATCGGCGGGTGGGTCCTCGCGTTGAGCGCGCTCCTCGTGGCGGTGGTGCTCGTCAGCGCGACCATCGGCCCGGTTCAACTCGGCGTCGGGACGGTCGCGGCGGTCGTCTGGAACGCCCTCCCGTGGGTCGAGGTCGACGTCCCCCGGACCGCCCGGATCATCGTCATGCAGTTGCGACTGCCGCGCATCACGCTCGGCGCCGTCGTCGGCTTCGGCCTCGCGGCCGCCGGCACGGTCATGCAGGGGTTCTTCCGCAACCCGATGGCCGACCCCTCGATTATCGGCGTGTCCTCGGGCGCGGCCGTGGGTGCCGTCGCCGTCATCGTCGCCCCGTTCGCGATTCCGGGGCCGCTCTCGCTCGGTATCCAGACCGCGGCGTTCTGTGGCGCGCTCGTCGCCGCGGCCGCGGTCTACCTCATCGCGACGAAGAACGGCCGGACGCCCGTCGCGACGCTCCTGCTCGCGGGCGTGGCCGTCCAGACGTTCCTCGGCGCGGTCATCTCGTTCATGCTCGTCCACAGCGGCCGGGCGCTCCGCGAGGCCATCTACTGGCTGATGGGGAGCCTCCACGCCGCCGACTGGTCGCAGGCTGCCGTCTCGGGCGCCATCTCGCTGCTCTGTTTCCTGTTCCTCGCGGCCTACGCCCGCGACCTGAACGTCCTCCTGCTCGGCGAGGAGGACGCCCACTCGCTCGGCGTCTCCGTCGAACGGACGAAGGTCCTCCTGCTGGCGCTGGCGAGTCTGATGACCGCCGCCGCTGTCGCCGTCGCGGGCGTCATCGGCTTCGTCGGACTGGTCGTCCCGCACGTGATGCGCCTGCTCGTCGGTCCCGACCACCGGATTCTCCTGCCGACGAGCGCGCTCGCGGGTGCGTCGTTCCTCGTGGTCGCGGACACCATCGCCCGTTCGGGCGCGGCCCAACTCCCGGTCGGAATCGTCACCGCGTTCGTCGGCGCGCCGTTCTTCCTCTACCTGCTGCGCAAACGGGAGGTGCACGAACTGTGACCCACATCGACCTCGACGACGTCCACGTCTCGCTCGGCGACCTCCACGTCCTCCGTGGCGTCGACGCCAGCGTCGGCGAGGGGAACCTGGTGGGACTCCTCGGGCCGAACGGCGCGGGGAAGACCACGCTCCTGCGCACCATCGCAGGCATCCTCGACCCCACGTCGGGGTCGGTCCACCTCGGCGGGACGGACGTCCACTCTCTCGGGTCGCGGGAACTGAGCCGTCGCCTCGCCACTGTGCCACAGGAGACCGCCATCTCCTTCGACTTCACCGTCCGCGACGTGGTCGCGATGGGCCGCCACCCCCACCGCCCGCGCTTCGGCGCGGACGAGGACGGACCCGAGGCCGTCGAGCACGCCCTCGAACGCACCGAACTCGTGGACCTCGCCGACCGCCCCATCACCGAGGTCAGCGGCGGCGAGCGCAAACGCGTCCTCGTCGCCCGCGCACTCGCCCAGGACGCCCGGACGCTCCTCCTCGACGAACCCACCGCAGGTCTCGACGTGAACCACCAGATCCGCACCCTCGACCTCGTCCGCGACCTCGTCGACGAGGGCCGCACCGCCCTCGCGGCCATCCACGACCTCGACCTCGCGGCGCGCTACTGCGACGAACTCCTCGTCCTCTCCGAGGGGCACGTCCTCGCCGCCGGCCCGCCCGAGGCAGTCCTCTCCGAGTCGACCGTGAGCGAGGCCTTCGACGCCCGCAACGCCGTCGCGCCGAACCCCGTCACCGGGACGCCGACGGTCACGCCCCTCTCCGACCCGGAGACGGCCGCCGACCCCCGGCGCGTCCACCTCCTCGGCGGCCGCGGCGAGGGCGTCGCCGCACTCGCGTCGCTCGTCGACGCCGGCCACGAGGTGTCGGTCGGCCCGGTCCCGGAGGGGAGTCGCGAGGCGCTCGCGGCCGACCGCCGCGACTGCGAGACCCTGGAAGTGCCGCCATTCGCTCGCCCCGGTAGGGCAGAACTCGCTCGTGCCCGCGAGGCCGTGGACGCCGCCGACGTCGTCGCGGTCCACGAGGACGCTGTCGACCTCGGCCCGAACCCCGACCTGCTCCGGAGCGCCGACCGGGCGTTCGTCTTCGCGGACGCCGAGGCGCTGCTCGCGGCCGTCTCGGGCGAAGAGACGAGCGCGAACGTCGACGGTGCCGTCCGCCGGTTCGACGACTCGGCGGCCGTCGTCTCGGCGAACTCCGACGACTGACACCGTCGCGCCGCCGGCATCTCGCCGACGGCCATATCTCCGTTATCGGCGCCATATCTCGACAACGTCGCCCATTTCTCAGTTATCGGCGCTATATCTCGGCAACGTCGTCCATATCTCGACAACGCGCTCGATAACTCAGCTATCGACGCCACATCTCGAAAACGCCGAGCACCGGTACCGCAGTGCTCGCCGCTCCCCCGACGTCTTTGGTGCCGGCGGCCGGAGGGGGAGGTATGCGCTCTGTCGCGTCTCTGTTCGTCATCTCGTTGCTCCTCGTCTCGGCCGTCGGGCCGGTCGCGGGCGTCGCCGCACCGGACGGGTCCGTCCCCTCCGCCAGCGCCGCGACCGGGACCGCACCGGCCGAGCACCAACAGAGTTCGACCGCCGCGACGGCGGCAGTCGACACGACCGCGCAGTCGGACATCGTCCGGGACGTCACCCTCCACCTGACGCCCGACGACTCCGGTCACGTCCGCGCGGTCGTCACCTACCGACTCCCCGATTCGATGACGGCCCTCCGCGTCTACCCGAGCGACCTCCCCGAACTCCAGTCGGCCGACGGCTTCTCCCGCGAGAGCGGCCACTACGCGTGGGACGGTACGACCGAGTCGCCGCGACTCGTCTTCCGCGTCCCGGTCAACCGCTCGCTGGAGACGTCCCGGTCCATCGACGGGGCGCGTGACACGCCCGCCAATTCGGCGGCAGCAGGGACGGTGGCGACGGCGACGGCGGCGACGGCGAGGACGACGGCGGCCCGGTCGGGTTTCTCCTTCGTCGACACGGGGTCGTGGGCCATCGTGCCCGTCCCGCAGTTCCGGACGGAGTGGGAGTGGCGCGGGAGCGGCACCGTCCGCCTCGACCGCCGAGCGAGCGTCGCGGGGTCGGGCGCGACCGGCGGCGAGATGGCCTACCTCGGCGAGTACACCGAGTACACGGCCAGCGGGAACGGCCAGCACTTCCGCCTCGTCGTCCCGACGCCCGCGTCGATGCGCGAGTCGCCCGACGCCGTCCTCCGGGCGCTCGTGAACGCCTCGGCGATGCTCCGCGTGGGCGCCCGCGACGAGACGGTCTTCTTCGTCGCTGCGCCGACGTCCGTCCAGTGGGGACCGGCCGGTCTGGAGTACGGCGGGAGCGACGCCTGGGTGAGCGCCGATAGCCCTCTCGCCAGCGCCTCGAACGTCTGGTTCCACGAGTACGTCCACACCCGGCAGGCCTACCGGACGACCACGCAGACGAAGTGGACCACCGAGGCCATCGCCGAGTACTACTCCGCGTTCCTGACGCTCCGACAGGACCGCATCGGCTTCGACGCGTTCCGCGACCTGCTCGCACGCGGGTCGCACTCGCCGTACGCCGGTGACGTCCTCGTCGACCCGAGCACGTGGGACGCGGGCACGCCCTACTACAAGGGCGGACTCGTCTTCGGCGGGATCGACCGGCGGACCCGCCTGGCGACCGGGAGTCGCCACACCGCGATGGACGTCTTCGCGCAGTTGAACCGCGACACCGACCGCGTGACCGCCGACGAGTTCTACACCGCCGTCGGGGACGTCGCCGGTCCCGAGGTCCGCGAGTTCGCCGTCCGCTACACCCAGCAACCCGAAGCGCCCCGGATGTGGTCGTACGCCGAACACCGCGAGGCGTTCGGCGAGACGCCCCCGCGTATCGAGTACGGGGACGCCACCTACCGCGTCACCGGCGACTACCGCAACGCGACCGTCGACACCGTTCCCACGCTCGTCGTCGGCGAGACGCTCCGGGTCACCGTCCCCGTCAAGAACACCGGCGGGACGACCGGCGAGTACGAGGTGACGCTCGGTCGTAACGAGAGCGTCGTCGCGCAGACGGGGGGGACCCTCGCCCCGAGCGAACGGAAGACGGTCACGCTGACCCACACGTTCGCGCAGACCGGCGAGTACACCCTCTGGTTCGGCGCCGAGCGCCACGCCGTCGCCGTGAAGTCGCCGCTCCCTGCCAACGTTACGGGCCTCTCCGCCAACCGGACGACCGTCGAACCCGGCGGCGCCGTCGAGGTCGTCGCGACCGTCGCGAACCCCGGTGACCGCCCGGCCAGCGGGACGTTCGCCGTCCGCGTCGACGGCGAGGTTCGAGCGGAGTGGACCACGAAACTCGCGGCCAACGAGACCGCGACCCACCGGACGACCCTCGTCTTCGAGGTCCCCGGCGAGCACGTGGTGCGGGTCGGCAACCGGACCGTGACGGTCACCGTCGAAGGCGGCGGCGCCGTCCCCACGGAGACGCCGCTCCCGGTCCCCGGCTTCGGCGTGCCGGCCGTGCTCGGTGCCTTCGTCGCCGTCCTCGCCGTCCTCCTCGCCCGCGTGGGTGGCCGGCGGACCTAAACGAGACCCCCGTGAACTGGTGGCCGTGACTCGAACGCTCCACGCGGTCCCCGCGGTGGCGCTGGCGCTCCTCCTCGTCGTCGCCGGCTGTGCGGGACCGGTACCGTCCCCGGAGACGTCGACGACGCCCACCGGACAGCCGACGTCGACGGCCCCCACGACGCTCCCGGCGGGTGAGGGGACCGTCGTCACCGTCGTCGACGTAGCCGACGGCGACACGGTCGACATCCGCTACCGGAACGGGACACGCGATACCGTCCGACTGCTCGGTGTCGACACACCCGAGGTGTGGACGAAGAACGACCCGACCGAGTTCCGCGGCGTCCCCGACACGGAGGCGGGCCGACAGTGTCTCCGCGAGTGGGGCCGTGCCGCGAGCGACTACACGAAGTCGCGACTCGCGGGCGAGCAGGTCCGCATCGTCGTCGGCGGCGACGTGCGCGGTTCCTACGGTCGGCTCTTAGCGCACGTCTACGTGAACGGCACCAACCACAACCTCCGTCTCGTCGAGCAGGGGTACGCCCGGGTCTACCGCAGCGAGTTCGCCCTCCTCGACCGGTTCCTCGCGGCCCAGGAGCGCGCCCGGAACGCCACCCGCGGGCTCTGGCAGTGCGCCACGCCGGTTCCCGACGAGGCGGGTCTCGTCGTCGAGACGGTCCACGCGGACGCCGCAGGGTCCGAGTCGGAGAACCTGAACGACGAGTACGTCGTCTTCCGGAACGCGGGCAACGAGACGCTCGAACTCGGCGGGTGGACGGTCGCGGACGCGGCGGGCCACCGCTACCGCTTCCCCGCGGGGACCACCCTCGCGCCCGACGCCCGGTTGACGCTCCACACCGGGAGCGGGACGAACACCGAGACGGACGTCTACTGGGGTGCCGGCGACCCGGTGTGGAACAACGCCGGCGACACCGTCACGGTGTACAACGCGAGCGGGACGTCGGTCCTCCACTACGAGTACGACTGACGCGACGTGGACACAATTTTTAACCGGTAACGGTTCGAAAGTTTCTCCGAACCGATGGACCGCCGGGGCTTCCTCCGCGCGACCGGGGCGACGCTCGCCGCCACCACCGCGAGCGCCGCCGCCGGGTGTCAGGGGGTCCGGCCCGAACCCGACCTCGACTGGTCCTACGACTACGGCGCGGTCGAGAAAGACGACGTCGGCGTCGTGCGACTCGTCGGGACGGCGACGAACAGCGGCGAGGTCGCGCTCCCCGCCGCCGAACTCGTCGCCCACCTCCTCGACGACCAGGGCGAGGTCCTCTCCCAGCGCGTCGCCGAGTTCGAGCACCTCGCCCGTGGCGAAGAGGCCCCTTTCGACCTCGACTTCCGACTCCCGCTCGACCGGTTCCGCCGCGTCGACGGCGCGGTACTCTCGCCGCGCTTCCCGGGCTGAACGGGCCGCCGCGTGTGGTGGCACGCAACACGAACTTATTTATAGTGTGGAACAGACAATCGTGTACGATGGCAAAAGGTACGGTTGCCTTCTTCAACGACGAGAAGGGCTACGGTTTCATCGAGACTGAGGCTGCGGACGACGACGTGTTCTTCCACATGGAGGACGTTGGCGGTCCCGACCTCGAGGAGGGACAGGAGGTCGAATTCGAGATTACGGAGTCGGAGAAGGGTCCACGGGCCGAGAACCTCACGCGCCTGTAGACGCGGCCGATTCGCGCCGTTCGGTACCACGCTCCAACCGGCGAGTTCCACATTTTCCGCGCATCGCTTACGTACCACCCCCGTAGTTACGGGTATGAGCCAGCAACTAGAGGTCGACGTCGACGAGTCCGGCGTCGCACACGACGAGACGTTCCCGGAGGCCATCGAGGCGCTCCGCACCCGTCGCTCGGGTCACAACTTCGACCCCGACGAAGACATCGACGACGAGACGCTGGAAGCGCTGATCGAGGACGCGACGTACGCGCCCTCCTCGTACAACCTCCAGCCGTGGGAGTTCGTCGCCGTCCAGGACGACGAGAACCTCGACGAGGTCGTCGACCTCGCCTACGGGCAGGAACACGTTCGGGAGGCCGGGACGGCCATCTTCGTCGTCGGCCACACCGAACCCGAGACGGCCGACCGCGTCTTCGAGGAGTGGGTCGAGGCCGGCCGCTTCGACGAGGAGACCGCAGAGCAGGTCAAAGAACAGACGGTTGCCGGCTACGAGAGCGAACGGGCCGGGCGCGACTACGCCATCCGTAACGCGAGTCTCGCCGCCGAGAACCTCCTCCTCTCCGCGCACGCCCGCGGCCTGACGGCGACCCCCATGAGCGGGTTCGACTTCGAGGGTGTCTCCGAGTTCCTCGGCCTGCCCGACGACAAGATTCCGGTCGTCCTCATCGCAGTCGGTCCGAGCGGCGGCGAGGAACCCGAACGACTCCCCCGCCGCGACGTCGACGACGTCCTCCACCGCGAGGAGTACTAGAGCGACCCGCCGACCCTCGATTTCTCTTCAGAGCTCCGAACGCTTGACCAGCGCGTAGAGCACGAGTCCGCCGAGCACGACGCTCAGGTACACCTCTACGGCGGCCGTCAGTCGAGCGAGCGCGCCTACCGGCCCGATTCCCCCGTAGCCGATAGTGAGGAACGTGATGTAGCTGAAGTAGACGTTCTCGTAGAGGAGGCGTGCGCCCTCGGGCGTGAGCACCGCGCCGAGCCCCTGGAGTTGGCCCGCGCTCGTTCGGAACGCGTCGCCGCCAAAGGCGTAGAGGAGGCCAGGGAACAGCGGGAAGAGCAAGAACACGGTGAGGATACGACCGAGGCGCATCCCGTAGCCACAGGAGACGTCGAGGAAGGCGTTCTCGACGGCCCGACTCACGCTCCCGACGCGGGTCGGCCAGTCGACGACGGCGTCGCGGGCGATGACCAGGTGTTTGCGCCGGGCGGCGCGCTGGCGTTTCACGCGGAACTCGCCGGCGGCCTTGACGTAACCGCCGCTCGACGCCGCCTTCTTCGCCTTCAGGTACGTCGTCTCGACGTTCGCGGGCGTCGCCGGGAGCGCGAACTCGTAGTCGCCGGCCGGTTCGTCGAAGTCGTGGACGTTCCAGCGATTGCGGTCGAGGTAGTACGTGTGCGCCGAGAAGTCGAACTCGTAGCCGTCGAACTCGTCGAACTCCGTGTTCAGGAAGCGAAAGTAGTCGAGGAGTTCCAGTTCGTCCTGGCGGTCCGCCGAGGAGAGGTCGACCGCCCCGAGACTCGCGCGCGTCAGGTCGTAGCGCACCCAGGCGTCGGTCGGTTGGTGGATCTCGCCGTGCTTCAGACTCGCGTCGGTGAAGTTCACGCAGACGTCCGCGTCGAGCGGTTCGGCGGCGAACCGGAACTCGTCGGTGAACGCGGCCCCCTCGAAGTCGACGACGCCGCCGAACTGCGTCCCGTCGAAGGTGGCAGTCGCGAGCGTCGACTCGGCGAAATCGACGTCGGTGGCGAAGACCACGTCGTCGAACGTCGCGTCACCCGAGAAGCGCGTCGCGTTGAACCGGCCGACCTCGTCGACGGTCGCCCCGGTGAAGTCGGCGTCCCGGAACGCCGCGTCGTCGAACGTGGCCTCGCGGAAGGAGACGTTCGAGAAGTCGGCGTCGTCGCGGAGACTCCGCATACCACCCTCGAAGACGGCGCCGCGGAAGACGGCCGCCCGCTCGAAGGTGGTCCCCGAGAAGGCGGCGTCGCCGCCGAAACGCGCCTCGTCGAAGTCCGCCTCGTCGTGGAACGTGGTGTCCTCGAAGACGGCCGTCCCCTCGAAGTCGGCCGCCTCGAACCCGCCGACGCCGCGGAAGGTCGCGCCGTCGAACGTCGTCGCACCGAACGTGGCGCGCCGGAAGGTCACGTCCGCCTCGAACGTGACGCCCGAGAAGTCCGCGTTGTCGCCGAGGTCGTTCGAGGTCCCGCTGAAGCGCGCGGCGCGGAAGTCCACGCTCCCGGCGAACGACGCGCCGACGAATCGGGTGTCGTCGCCGAACGTCACCTCCGTCGCACTCGTCGCTCCCTGGAACCGGACGTCGACGAACGAGGCGTCTCGGTCGAAGCGCGTCTCGTCGAGACACACGTCGCCCTCGACGGTCGACCCGTCGAAGACGGCGTCGTACTCGAAGCGGGCGTCCTCGAAGGTGACGTCGCCGAACGCACACGCCTCGAAATGGACGGGGAACTCGACGTCCGCGTGGTCGGCCCGGAACGACTCGAACGTACAGTTCCGGAACACGAGGGGGTACTCGTTGGCACCAGTGAGGTCGGCGTAGGCGAAGTCGAGGTCGGGGAACGAACAGCCCTCGAGCACCTTCTGTGTCCGGTCGCCGTGTTCGACGACCGTCTGGAGCGCCTCTTGGACCGTCTCGGGGTCGACGTCGGCCCGCTCGTCGGGTGGGCGGGTCAGGAGGGCACGCTGCTCGGCGACGGAGGGCTGGCTCATGGTGTCTCTGTGAGGCCTCGGCGCAAAAAGATTGGCCGGCTACCTGAGCGCGATGTACGGCCCGAGGACGAGCAACAGCACCGCGAGGACGCGCGTGAGCCGCTCCGCGTCGACGGACTGGGCGACCTTCCACCCGACGACGACGCCGACAAGTTCGGGGACGCCGATGGCGACCGCGAGCGGCCAGGAGACGGCGTCGCGGGCGACGTACCCCACCGTGGCGAACGCCGCGACGAAGATGGACTGTACCTGGGCGACGCCGACGGCGACGAGCATCGGGACGCCGACGGCCACCAGGAGTGGGACGGCGAGGACCGGGCCCCCGACGCCGAGGAGACCGCCGGAGACGCCGACGAAGCTCCCGATGGCCGCGACGCCGAGCGTGCCGCGGGTCGTGGTCGCGTCGTAGCCGCCCTCCGCGCCGGTCGACCCGTAGCGCGTCCGGTAGAAGACGAGGACGCCGGTCAGCGAGACGAACACACCCAGCAGGAGGGCGAACGTCGACTCGTCGACGAGCGCGTTCAGGCGAACGCCGACGAGCGCGCCGAGGAGTCCGGTGACGCTCAGGACGACGGCCATCCGCTTCCCGCCGTGGGCGCCGAGTTCGCCGGAGCGGCGGTAACTCTCGGCTCCGACGAGTCCCGTCGCGACGAACGTCGCGCTGGCCGTCCCGACGACGACTGCCGGCGGCAAGTCAGTGAGCGCGACGAGTGCGATGGTGACGAAGATGCCGCCGGGACCGACCGCGGTGATGCCGACGCCGGCAAACAGCGAGAGGACGACCAGGAGCGCGAGTGTCGTGGTGGGAATCCCAGCGACCATCGCGTGCTAGAAACCACCCGTGAGGATGGCGTCGAAGACGAACTGGCCGGCACTCCACGCCGAGTAGATGGCCAGCAGGATGAGCGCGCTGTTCACGAGGTTCAGTTTCCACCCGTTCGTGTACTCGCCCATGACCTCGTCGTCGTTGACCGCCCAGAACAGCAGGAGGGCGGTGATGGGGAGGCCGACGACGCCGTTGTACGCCGGGAAGAGGATGATCATGTCGATGACGCTCAAGCCGAGGTACTGGTGGACGAGCGGCGAGAGGCTACCGAGCGCGACGCCGCCGACGTAGACGGCCTTGAACACGCGGCTACTGTCGGCGACGTCGCCGCCGAGCGCCTCGGGAATCATGTAGGCGGGCGCCCACATGATTGGGACGATGCTGTTGAACGCGGCCGCGAGCGTCCCGACGAGGAAGACGACCATCGCCCACTCGCCGAGGATGGAGGCGAGGGCCTTCCCGGGCGTGATGAACGTCTGGAGTTGCTCGTAGCCCGCGGGACGCAGGACCGCGGCCGCGGCGACGACGATGGCGATGGTCGTGACTCCGCCGACCGCGTAACCGATGGCGAGGTCGCGACGCATCGTCGGTACGTCCGAGCGGTCGGTCCACCCCTTCTTCTCGACGAGTTGGGACTCGAGGAAGAAGTTGGGCCAGAGCGCCGTCGTCCCGAGGATACTCACGGCGAGGGCCATCGACCCGGGGGACAGTCCCGTCGGGACGAACCCAGTGGCCATCGCGGTGAGGTCGGGACTGCTCGCTCCCGCGACGAGGAGGTAGGCGAGCAGGAGTCCGAACATCATCGCGACCATGATCTTCTCGACGGCGTCGTAGCCGAGGACACCGACGACGATGGCGGCGAGGCCGGTCAGGTAGGCGAATGGCTCCCACCCGATCGCCTGGAGGTCGAGGAGGACGACGATGCCCTTCCCGACGGCCGCAGTCAGTTCGAGTGTCCAGGCGACACAGCCGATAGAGAGGAGTACCATGACGGCCGTCGCGAGTTTCGACCCGAGTTTCTCCTGGGCGAACGCCGCGAGCGACTCTCCGTGGATGCCGAGTCGGGCGCTCATGTCCTGGGCCACGAACCCGAGGAGCACCGCGCCGACGACGGCCCACAGCAGCGTGTAGCCGTACCTGACGCCGGCGGAACTCGCGATGAACACTGACCCCGACCCGAAGTAACTCGCCACCATCACGAGCGCGAGTCCGTACTTCTGGAAGAACTCCGAGATTGAGGGAATCGATGCACTGTCGGTGAGGTCTACCGTACTCATAGTTCGTTGATAGGTGCGGCAAACACTCTGCGAGACACTGCAACGGCGGCTAGCTTTCGACCCAATACTGAAACGAACAATCGACTCGTCTCAGATTCGTCTCACTTTCAAGTGCGCTTCTACGTCAAAAGACGTTGTGGCCGATGGCGGCGTATACTGCTGTATTCGGCCGTCACTTCCAATACGGTCGTCGTCGGGCGGTCGGTGGAACTATCGTGTACGTAGAAACTTTTCAGCGTGACTCCCGTCCGTTCCGACACGATGAGTCAGGACTACACCGGAGAAGACCTCTCCGACGAGGACCACTCGAACGAGGACTTCAGGGGGTGTGACTTCTCGGACGCAGACCTCTCCGACGCGGTTCTCCAGGGTGCGACGCTCGCGGAGGCGGACCTCTCCAGCGTCGACATGTCCGGTGCCGACCTCGCCGGGGCCGACGTGACGGGGGCGGACCTCTCCAGCGCTGACCTCTCGGACGCCGACCTCTCGAACGTCGACTTCTCGGGTGCGAGCATCGACTCGGCCGACCTCTCCGGGTCGTCGCTCGACGGCGCGACCCTCTCGGGGGTGGACATCCAGCGGAGCGACCTCTCGGGTGCGACGTTCGACGGGGCGGAACTCGACGGCGTCGACATCCAGTCGTCGGACTACGACCGGGAGGCGGTCGAAGAGCAGGCGGCGACCGTCGACCTCGAAGGCTGAGTCACTCTGACCACGGTGCGCTCGGGTCTTTTTCCCCTCGAACGACGAAGGGACGTGCATGTCCGAGAACGAGCTCATCGCGGCATCGAAGTCGGGGGCGGACATGTCGAACGCCGACCTGAGTGGGCGCACCTTCGACGAGGTGAACTTCTCGCGAGCGAACCTCGTGACGGTCGACATGTCCGAAGTAGCACTGGGTGAGGCGGACTTCTCGCAGGCGAACCTCGTCGGCGCCGACCTCTCTGACGTCCGGTCGGGGGGCGGCGCGGCCGTCGACCTCGGCGAGAGCGGCGCGGGCGGGGAGACCAAGTACGCCGACTTCTCCAGTGCGCACCTCCTCTCCGCGGACATCTCCGAGGCGGAGTTCGAGGCGGTCGACTTCGTCACCGCCAACCTCGTCGAAGTCGACCTCTCGGACGCGACCTTCGAGACCATCACCTTCTCGGGCGCGAACCTCGCGGGCGCGGACGTCTCCAGCGCCTCGCTCTCGGGTGCGGACTTCTCCGACGCCAACCTCCGGTTGGCCGACCTCTCGGACGCGGACCTCTCGGACGCCGACTTCACGGGCGCGACGCTCCGCGGGGCGGAACTCGGCGGGGCGACCCTCGACGGCGCGACGTTCGAGTCGACCGTCCTCGACGGGGCGAACCTCCCCCCGGGCTTCGAACCCGAACGGAAAGAAGAGTGAGCCTCAGTTCTCCTTCTGGATGACGACGCCGCTCGCGCCGACCGCGACGTCGAACGCGCCGACCGCGACGCCGTTGAGCGTCTCCCCGGTGGGTGTCTCCTCTTCGGTGAGTTCGCCGCTCTCCTCGAGGTCGAAGACCCGGCCACCGCCGGCGACGCCGAGCGTCTCCGTCTGGTCGCAGTCGACGTCGTTGATGCTACTGCTGCCGTGGTCGTCGACCCGCCACTGGACGCCGTCGTAGTGACAGACCTTCCCGTCGCCGCTCACCCAGACGTCTTCGACCTCGGTCTCGACGACTTCGGGTTCCGACTCGACGTCGGTGGCGTCTTCGCCCTCTTCGTCTTCTTCCTGTCGTTCGGGACGCGTCTCGCCAGGTTGGCGACAGACGGTGCTGTAGAGGGTAACGTCGGTCCCGACGAGTGAGGCGTCCCACTTCTCGCCGTCCTCGGTCGCGTAGACGGCCCCGTCGTCGTCGGCGGCGAACCCTCGGCGCTCGCCACAGAAGTCGATGCCCGTCAACTCCGCGCCGGTCCCTGGCCGGACGTGGCGCCACGTCCCTTCCTCGCCGTTCGCGAGGCTGTAGTGGACGTACCCCGACGCGTCCACCACGTAGACGTTGGCCGCGCCGCCGTGACCGGTCACCGCGACGTCGTTGTGCGCGTTCCGGAAGTCACCGACCTGGTGTTCGTGCAGTTCGTCGGCCACGACGTCGTACTCGCCGACGGTCCCACTCGACCCGACGAACCAGACTCGTTCGCCGTCCGCGGTGACGTCGACGCCGTAGAGGGAGTTCCCCTCGTTTCGCGGTCCCTCCTCGACGATCGGTTCCCACCCGTCGCCCTCGTAGGCGAGGACGAGTCCGTCACTCCCGGTTGCGTACGCTTCCCCTCCGTCGACGACTACGTCGTAGAGACTACTCGCCGTCGGCGTCTCTACGAGTGTCCACTCCTGCTCAGACATACACTATTTATACGAACTCTGGACTTATGAAAGCAAGACGTTACGGTGAGCGAGGCACGCGGTCACTAGCGGCGGAGTCACGACTCGTTCAGTTACGACGTACCCGAGAAAGCAAGCCAGTGGAGGGATTTGTAACCACGGTCGGAGCAATGCTCCTCCCTGCTTCAAGCCCCTCAACAGCGTTCACTGCTCACGTCGTCCGCAGTAGAAAGCCGGTGGAGGGATTTGAACCCTCGGCCTATTCCTTACGAAGGAATCGCTCTGCCAGCTGAGCTACACCGGCGAGGTGTACCGTCTAACTTCACTTATTCGTAGCCGGATGACGGAAATAAGGCTTCCGTTTCAGGTCCGGATCAGACGGACGTCGAGGACCACGTTCAGTTCGTGGGGAGCGTACGACCGGACGGTGTGTTCGGTCTCGACGACGACGTCGTACTCGTCGCCGGCGGCGGCCTCGATGGACTCGATGCCGGGACCGAACGGGTCCTCCTCGTGCTGGATGTCGTAGTAGTGGAGCACACACTCGTCGCCGGCGAAGGCGACGGCGGTGTCGAGGAACTCGTCGGCGCTGTGCGGGAGGTTCATCACGAGTCGGTCGGCCCAGTCGGTGTAGTCGTCGGTCAACTCCCGGACGTCGCCGGCGGCGGCGGTGATACAGCCGGTCGTCTCGTCCTGGCCCTCGTCTCCGTTCTCGTCAGCTTCGGCCGCCGACTCGGGCCACGCCTCGCCGACGCGGCAGGCGGGGACGCCGTTGCGCTCGGCGTTCCGCAGGAGGTAGTCGATGGCCACTTCGTTGATGTCCGCGGCCACCACCTCGGCGCCGCGGTCGGCCATCGGGACGGCGTAGGGGCCGACGCCCGCGAACATGTCGAGGGCGTGTTCTCCCGCCTCGACCTGCTCGACGACGCGGTTGCGCTCGGTGGCGAGGCGCGGCGAGAAGTACACCTCCGCGATGTCGAGTTCGAACTCGTAGCCGTACTCGCGGTGGATGGTCACGGTGCCGTCGCCCGCGAGGACGTCCCAGTCGCGCACGCGCGTCTCCCCTTTCACCTTCGAGGCGCGGTTGACCACCGTCTCCGCGCGGATGGCCGACTCCATCACCGCGTCGGCGATCTCCTCGGCCCGCGTGCGGTCGTCCTCGTCGACGATGACGATGTCGCCGAGGCGCTCGTAGGAGGGGTCGAACCCGAGGATGTCCGCGGGCATCGTCTGCGTCTCGCGCTCGGCGACGTCCCGTTCCACGACGTCAAGGTCGTCCGGGACGGCGTCGGCGTCGACGACGGGGAGGTAAAGCCACCCCTCCTCGCCCTCGATCCGGAGCGACTGGTCGAGCAGGTCGTCCTCGGCGAGGCGGGTACGGGTGTCCTCGCCCTCCGAGACTGGGACGCGGACGCAGGGCGCTCGCATACCCGGAATTCGCCGCGCGTCCGGTTTACCGTTTCCGTTCCGCACCGCGGCGCTTAACCGCCGGCCGTCCTCACCTCCGGTATGCTCAGCTTCGTCGGTCTCGGTCTCTACGACGAGCACTCGATTACCGTCGAGGGCGCCGAGACGCTCCAGTCGGTCGACCGCGCGTTCGCCGAGTTCTACACCTCCCACCTCGTCGGCGCCGACGTCGAGGACGTCGAGGAGTACCACGGCATCGACATCGAGGTCCGCGACCGCCCGGGCGTCGAACAGCACCCCGAACCGATTCTCGACGCCGCCGAGGAGGGTCACGTCGCCTTCCTCACCGCGGGCGACACGATGATCTCGACCACGCACGTCGACCTCCGCCTGCGCGCCCACGAGCGCGGTGTCGACACCGAGGTGATTCACGCGCCCACCGCCGAGTCCGCGGCCTCCTCGCTCACTGGCCTCCAGAACTACCGCTTCGGGAAGGCGACGACGCTCCCCTTCGGGTGGGCGCACGGCGCCGAAGGCGTCCCGCAGAGCGTCGTCGACACGGTCGAGGACAACCGTGAGCGCGGACTCCACACGCTCTGCTACCTCGACATCAAGGTCGACCACCCGGCCACCGAGGAGGACGAGTACATGACCGCCGACCACGCCGCCGGCCTGCTCGCGGCCCACTGGGACCCCGACGCGCTCGGCGTCGTCGTCGCCCGCGCGGGGAGCCCCGACCCCGTCGTCGCGGCCGACCGCCTCTCCGCACTCGCTGAGCGGGACTTCGGCGATCCACTCCACCTGCTCGTAATTCCGGGCGACCTCCACCACGTCGAGACCGACGCCCTCCGCGGTCTCGCGGGCGCGCCCGACGAACTCCTCCCGAGCGAGGACTGAGTCGTCTCTTTATAAGCCCCGTTCGAGTATATAAAGAGAGGACGGTTCGTTCCTCCCGCAAGCCCGTTACTCGCGTGTCGTGCCTCCCCGCTCGCCTTCCCGAGATTCTCGACGGCTCACGGTGTTCGCCGTCTCCGAATCTCGTTACTCCTCGAACAGCGGATCGTACGTCTCGGGGAGCTGAGCGCGCATCTGCTCGAACTCGGACTCGCCGACGGTCTCCGCGAGCACGTCCGTCACCGCTTCGAGGTGCTGAATCGCGCGGGTCCGCGAGACGCTCTCCTCGTCGGCGACGTGGGCGACGAGTTCGTCGAAGTCGTAGTCGAGGGCGCGCGCCGGTTCGTCCGGAACGAACCACTCGGCGGCCTCGTCGGGGAGGTGTTCGGCGACGTCCTCGGCCTCACCCTTGGAGACGCGCTCGCCGAGCACCTGGAGCGTCGCGCGACTCGCCCGCCGAGCGGTCGCCCGGTCGAGGTCGCCGCGGGACTCGACGGCCTCAACGAAGGAGAGCGCGCCGAGCGCCTCGCCCGGTGCGAAGATAGCCTCGTACTCCGGGGGGAGTTGGGCGTAGGCGTCTTCGACCTCGTCGACGCCCGCGACGTCCGAGAGTGCCGCGACGACGGCCTGCGAGCGCTGCTCGGCCTCCGACTCGCTCACGTCGAGGCGCTCGGCGACGTGGTCGAGGAACTCCTCCAGCGAGTACGGTTCGGCCCGCGCCCGCTCGGTGTCGAGGAGTACCCGTCGGAACTGCTCGGGGAGTTGGTTACCGAGGTCGGCCGCTTCGCCGTGCGAGATACTCTCCGAGAGGGTCCGGAGCACGGCTTCGGCGGTCTCCTCGGCTTCGGAGTCCGATTCGAGTCCTGCGCGTCGCTCGACGATGTCGACGAATGCGGCCATGGGGGATTACCTCGTCCGGAACGTCGAAGAGCGCCCTGTTGAATCTGGGGGCCAGATGAGGACAGAAACGTCGACCGATTCGGTGATTGACGTCGAAAAACGGTGAGAACGGCGTCGTAGGTCGCTGTTGCCCTCGGCTACGCCGCGGACTCGAAGACGCCACGGAACGGAGTTCCGTGAACCATTAGCTCGCTTCCGCTTCGCCGAAGAACTCCTCGTACTCGGGCGGTAACTCCGCGGTCGCCCGCTCCAGTTCGTCCTCGGGGACGACCTCGGCGAGCGTCCAGAGGACGGCCCGGGCGTACTCGTTGGCCGTCTCCTTGTCGACGTCCGCGAGGTCACCGACGCGGTCGAGGAACTCGACGGGGCCGTAGTCCTGCTCCGCGGCGGGGTCGTCGACGACGAGCGCGTCTTGCAGGTCCGCGGGGAGGAAGCGTGCGAGGTCCTCGGCTTCGCCCTTCGCGAGGCGCTCGCCGAAGGCTTCGAGGACGGCCGCGGAGACGTCGCGGGCCTCGGGGTCGGAGTCGAGACCGAGGCGCTCGCGCACCTCGGCGGCGAACGGTTCGCGTCGGACGGTTCCCGGCGGCTCGAACACCTCGTCGTAGCCCGGCGGGAGCTGTTCGCGGGCGTTGGCGACTTCGTCCTCGCCGGCCGTCTCGGTGACGGCGACGCCGATGGCCTGGGCCTTCTCGGGGGTCGCCTCCCGGTCGAGACCGGCCCGCTCGGCGACCGTATCGTAGAACTCGTCGAGGTCCGGCGACTCGGGCACCTCCGCTTCGGTCGCCCCCTCCAGGAGCGCCTCGGAGGCGTCCGCGGGGAGCGTCTCCGCGAGGTCCTCGGCCTCACCACGGGAGATGCCCTCGCCGAGCGTCTTCAGAACTGCCCGCTCCGTCTGTTCGACCTGTTCGTCTGATTCGAACGCGTCGTTGAGCCGTGCGAGCTCGTAGAACTTCTGGGTCGGCATTGGGGGATCCTCCGTAGCGGGACGTCGAACGGAGACGGTTTGAGTCTGGTGTCCGATTCGCGCGCCGGCGTCGGCTACGGCCCCCGTGCTCGGTGGACTCGCACGAGCGCGAGCGCGGAGAAGGAGAAGAGACGTCGACGCTCCACCGGTCGCGTGGACGCGTAGTCGGGTGGCCGATCAGGCGTGGTCGACCGGGGAGTCCTCGGGGTTCAGCACCTCGATCTCGTGGCCGTCGGGGGTCTTCGTGAACGCGTAGTTGTAGTCGCAGGACTCGGGGTCGCGGTAGTCCTCGGCCTCGCGTGTCAGCAGCGTCTCCCAGTCGTCGACGAGGTCGTCCGTTCGGACGGCGAGGTGGCCCCAGGCGTCGCCGAACTCGTAGCTACGTCCGTCGTAGTTGTAGGTGAGCTCGACGGCCATCGCTTCCTCCGCCGCGCCCTCGGGCTTCATGAAGTAGTTCGCGAACGTGTCGGCCTCCCAGCGCCCGGTGTGTTCGTACTCGAACTTCCGGGTCCAGTAGCCGAGGTGCTCGTCGGCGTCCTCGACGCGGACCATCGTGTGGTCGATGCTCCACTTCGCACCGTGGTCGCGCTCGACGACTTCGACCTCGTGGCCGTCGGGGTCCTTCACGAAGGCGTAGGAGCCACCACAGGACTCGGGGTCGCGGTAGTCCTCGACGCCCTCGTCCATCAGTTCCTCGTAGGCGTCGAAGACGTCCTCGACGCGGACGGCGATGTGGCCGAAGGCGTCGCCGACCTCGACCTCCTCGGCGCCGTGGTTGTAGGTGAGTTCGAGGAGCGCACCCTGCTCGTGGACGTCCTCCGGACCGAGGTAGACGATGGTGAAGTCCTCGGCCTCCCAGCGCCCGTGCTCGACGTAGTCGAGGTAGGTCTGGTACCAGTCCATCGACTCTTCCAGGTCCGAGACGCGGACCATCGTGTGGTCCAGAACGAAGTTCGGTTCCGACATGTGCGAGCGGACGAACGGCGTGTCGAAAAACGTACCGGAGGCGGTGCGTCTCGCAGCGATTAGCCGTCGTCGGTCGCGAGCGTCCAGTACTCGTACGCGGCCGCGGGCCACAGCGTGCAGAGGCCGAGCGGGAGGACCGTGATACCGCGCTGTCCGCTCAAGGTGAGGGTGAACCAGAGGACGTTCACGCCCGCGAGGAAGAGGAGGCCGGCCGTGACCCGGCGGTCGCCGCGCCACCACTGGTCGAGTGCGGCCGACCCGAGTGCGAGCACGTAGAGTGCCGAGGCGAACCCCCACGCCTCGACGAAGGCGGTGCTGATTCGTGGGGCGAGGAGGATAGACGGGAGTGCGGTGAACCCCGAGAGTGCGCGGTGGGTCCACCCGAACGAGAAGACGAGGTAGAACCCCTCGGCCCAGACGACGGCGGCCCAGGGGAAGAGGCCGGCCAGGGAGAGGGCGACCGCGCGTCGGCGGACGCGGGTGACGGAGGAGAGTGCGGACGCGGGTCGGGACATGCCCGCAGGTGACCCGGCGAACGGGTTAAGGGTTACTTCCGAGCGACGATGCGGAGGACGTCCTCGTCTCTCAGTTCGTGGTCGCGGCCGACCTGCTGTTCGTCGTGTTTCGCAGAGGGACCGGAGACACGAGCGAAGCGGAAGCGCTCCTCGAACGACCCGCCGAGTTTGTGGAGAGCGTCGTCGACGGTCGATCCCTCGCGGAGCATCAGCGGTTCCTCGTAGTCGACACCGCGGCCCGGTTTGTCCATGTAGATGCGGATGAGGTCAAGTTCCTCCCAGAGTCGCTCTTTGAACGCGTCGAGGCCCTTCTCCTTCTCGGCGCTGATGAAGACGGCCTCCTCGGGGTCGATGTCGCGCTCGGCGAGTTCTGCTTTGACGGTCTCGGCGTAGTCCGGTTCGATGAGGTCGACCTTGTTGACGGCGACCATCGAGGGGAGGTAGACGCGGTTGTCCATCACGCCGTCGACGAGGCGGTCGATGTCCGGGTCGCCGCGGATGGCGACGTCAGCGTTGACGAACCCGCGTTCGCGGAGGACCTGCTTGATGGTGTCCTCGTCGAGCGAGAGGTCCTTCCCGGCGTTGACGTCGATACCGCCCTGGCCCTTCCGGGTGACGCGCACCACGGGTGGCTCCTCGTCGAGGCGGATCTTCGTGTTGTAGAGTTCCTCGGAGAGGCGGTCGTACTGCTCGATCTCGAACGCGGAGAGGACGAAGACCACGAGGTCGGCCGAGCGGACGACGGAGAGGACTTCCTTCCCGCCACCGCGGCCGCCGGCGGCGCCCTCGATAAGTCCGGGGACGTCGAGGATCTGGATGTCGGCGCCTTTGTAGTCGAGCATCCCGGGATTCACGTCGAGGGTCGTGAACTCGTAGGAGCCGACCTCGCTGTCGGCGTTGGTGAGCGCGTTGATGAGTGTCGACTTCCCGACGCTGGGGAACCCGACGAGGGCGACGGTGGCGTCGCCGTGCTGCTCGACGGCGTACCCGCCGGGACCGCCGGACCCCGACTGTTGAGTCTCGAGTTTCTCCTTCTTCTCGGCCAACTTCGCCTTCAGCCGTCCGATGTGTCCCTCCGTCGACTTGTTGTACGGCGTGTTGGCGATTTCCTCTTCGATTTCCTCGATCTCCTCCTCCAGTCCCATTAGCCAATAGTTGGCTACTGATGCCGAAAAGCCCTTCGAGCGACGGGTGTACACGCTCCACACGCTCGGGCGTCACGTGCGCGCGTTTCGACAACGCTGAGTGCTCGGCCGCCGCCGAGCGACCGATGCGAGTGGCTTTCGACACGTTGATGCCCGGTTACCGAGGAAATCGAGTCGATGGCCGACGCCTCGACGTTCCGCGACAGCACGCAGATCGTCCTCCCGCGTCCGGAACTCGAGGGACTCTGTGAGGAACTCGACCAGCAGTTCACCGTCACACTCTTCGAAGAGGACGGCTACGTCCGCATCATCGGGAGTCCGGTCGTCATCAAGGACGTCGGAAACTTCCTCGCTCGACAGGGCGTCAGTCTGCCCTGAGCGAGCGCTTTCCTAACTCTTAAATTCGCGGCACGGCTTCCAACGAGTATGGCTGAAACTATCGAAGTGCTGGTCCCCGGTGGCCAGGCCGATCCCGGCCCGCCGCTCGGACCGGAACTCGGCCCGACGCCGGTCGACGTCCAGGCTGTCGTACAGGAGATCAACGAGCAGACGGCGGCCTTCGACGGGACCGAGGTCCCGGTCACCGTCGAGTACGAGGAGGACGGTTCCTTCTCCATCGGAGTCGGTGTCCCGCCGACGGCGGAACTCATCAAGGACGAGGCCGGCTTCGAGACCGGGTCCGGCGAACCCAACGAGGAGTTCGTCGCGGACCTCGACGTCGAGCAGCTCAAGTCCATCGCCGAGCAGAAGAAGCCCGACCTCCTGGCCTACGACACGAAGCAGGCCGCCAAGGAAGTCGCCGGTACCTGCGTCTCGCTCGGTGTCACCATCGAGGGTGAGGACGCACGGACCTTCGACGACCGCGCGGACGCCGGCGACTACGACGACGTCCTCGAAGCGTAAGCGAGCGGGCTCGAAGCCGACGCGTACGCGTCGAAGCAAATCCGGCCCACACCGGGGCCGTTCGTTTTCCCGTTTTTCACGCCGCCACAGCGGTGGCTCCGTCGACGCCCAGCGACGCCGTCGAGCGGACGACGACCGCGTGTACGACCCGCACGCGGCCGTCGGCGGTTCGACGCTTTTATCAACGCCATGCCCTTCGTTCGAAGTGAGACAGGCGTAGCCTGTTTCACTGACCCGTAGAAGCGCTCCCGCGTGTACTACGGAGGTGAAAAAATGGCAGATAACATCGAAGAGGCAGTCTCTCGCGCACTCGACGAGGCACCCGAGCGGAACTTCCGTGAGACGGTGGACCTCGCCATCAACCTGCGCGACCTAGATCTCAACGACCCGTCGCAACGTGTCGACGAGTCCGTCGTGCTGCCGTCTGGCACCGGCCAGGAGACCCAGATCGTCGTTTTCGCCGAAGGCGAGACGGCGGTTCGAGCCGAAGAAGTCGCCGACGAAGTTCTCGACTCCGACGACCTCGAGGACCTCGGTGACAACACCGACGAGGCCAAAGACCTCGCCGGTGAAACCGACTTCTTCATCGCCGAAGCCGACATGATGCAGGACATCGGTCGGTACCTCGGTACTGTGCTCGGTCCCCGTGGCAAGATGCCGACGCCGCTGCAGCCCGACGACGACGTCGTCGAAACTGTAAACCGAATGAAGAACACGGTGCAGCTCCGTTCCCGCGACCGCCGCACGTTCCACACGCGCGTCGGCGCCGAGGACATGGAACCGGACGCGATCGCCGACAACATCGACGTGATCGTCCGTCGACTGCACTCGTCCCTCGAGAAGGGCCCACTCAACGTCGACTCCATCTACGTGAAGACGACGATGGGTCCCGCCGTGGAGGTGGCCTAAATGTCCGCAGAAGAGCGCACCACCGAGACCATCCCCCAGTGGAAACAAGAGGAAGTCGACGCACTCGTCGAGGTCATCGAGTCCTACGACAGCGTCGGCATCGTGAAGGTCACGGGCATCCCGAGCCGACAGCTCCAGGAGATGCGCCGTGAGCTCTACGGCACCGCGGAACTCCGCATCAGCCGGAACACGCTCCTCTCCCGCGCACTGGACGAGGTCGACGAAGGCGTCGAGCAGCTCAACGACTACGTCGCCGGTGAGGTCGGTCTCATCGCGACCGACGACAACCCGTTCGGGCTCTACAAGGAGCTCGAGGCGTCCAAGACCCCCGCGCCCATCAACGCGGGCGAGGTCGCCCCGAACGACATCGTCATCCCCGAAGGCGACACGGGCATCGACCCGGGTCCCTTCGTCGGTGAGCTCCAGCAGATCGGCGCGAACGCGCGCATCCAGGAAGGCTCCATCAAGGTCCTCGAAGACTCCGTCGTCGTCGAGGAGGGTGACGTCGTCTCCAGCGACGTCGCCAACGTCCTGAGCGAACTCGGCATCGAGCCGAAGGAGGTCGGTCTCGACCTGCGTGCCGTCTTCTCCGACGGCGTGCTCTTCGAGTCCGACGAACTCGCCATCGACGTCGAGGAGTACCGCGCGGACATCCAGTCCGCCGCGGCTGGCGCGTTCAACCTCTCGGTCAACGCCGTCATCCCCAACGCTCAGTCCCTGCCCGCCCTCGTCTCGAAGGCGTCCGGCGAGGCAAAGAGCGTCGGGCCCCAGGCAGCCATCGAGAGCCCCGACCTGATGGACGACCTCGTGAGCAAGGCCGACTCCCAGGTCCGCGCGATCGCCGCGCAGATCGAGGACGAGGAAGCCCTGCCCGAGGAACTCCGCGGCGTCGAGGCGCCCGCAGAGACTGCCGAGGAAACCGAAGAAGAAACGGAAGCCGAAGAAGAAGCCGAGGAAGAGGAAGAAGCCGCCGAGGAGGAAGAAGAGGAATCCTCCGGCGCGGAAGGTCTCGGCGACATGTTCGGCGACTAACTACCCACACCCCAACAACACCCTAGAACAATGGAATACGTCTACGCAGCACTCATCCTGAACGAGTCCGGCGAAGAGATCAACGAAGACAACGTCACCGCGGTTCTCGAGTCCGCTGGCGTCGACGTCGAGGAGTCCCGTGTCAAGGCCCTCGTCGCCGCGCTCGAGGACGTCGACATCGAGGAGGCCGTCGAGCAGGCGGCCGCCGCGCCCGCCGCTGCCGGCGCCGCCGCTGGCGGTGCCGCCGCTGGCGCCGAGGAAGCCGAAGAAGAGGAAGAAGCAGCCGAGGAAGAGGCTGCCGAGGAAGAAGAGGAAGCAGCCGAGGAAGAAGAGGAAGAAGCCTCCGGCGAAGGTCTCGGCGACCTCTTCGGCTGAATCCGGATTTCCACAACCCTCCGTTCTTTCTTTCGGACGTCACGCCGCGTAGCGACGCGTGGCGGTGTAGCTGTGCGCCCGCGTAGCCGTCGTAGCGTTGCGTAGCGACGACGACGGACGACACCATCGGCCGCCGCCGAGCGTTCAAGTACGATGACGGGACCAGAGAGTGTCCATGACGTGGACCATCGAGGGCGTCCGCCTGCTCGTCGCCCCGGACCTCTCGCTCGCGGCGCTCGCCTTCGTCGGCGCGGGAATCTGCCTCGGCGTCGTCTCCGGGTTGACGCCCGGCCTCCACGTCAACACGCTCGCGCTCCTCGTGGCCGCGTCGGTTCCGTTGCTCCCGGCCGGGACCGACCCGACGCTGGTCGGCGCCGCTATCCTCGCCGCGGGCGTCGTCCACTCGTTTCTCGACGTCGTCCCCGCGCTCGCCGTCGGCGTCCCCGATGCCGCGATGGCCGTCACGACCCTCCCCGGCCACCGACTCGTCCTCGCGGGACGGGGCCGGGAGGCCCACCGCCTCTCCGCCGTCGGGAGCGGCGTCGCGTCGCTGGCCGCACTCCTGCTCGGGTGGCCCGTGACCGTCGCGATGCGCCGGGTCGTCCCCTTCCTCGACGCCCACCTCCCGGTCGTCCTCGCCGTCGTCGCCTGCGCGCTCGTCGCGGGCGAACCGACGACGAAGCGGCGGGTCGGTGCCGTCCTCGCACTCGCGGCGAGCGGCGCCGTCGGTGCGCTCGTCCTCGACGCACGACTGTCGGCCCCGCTCGGCGACGGCGACGTCCTCCTCCCGGTCTTCTCCGGACTGTTCGGACTCCCCGTGTTGCTCGCCGCGCTCCGTGGGCAGGGTGTTCCGCCGCAGGGCAGTCCCGAGATACCCGTCCCGAAGTCACTCGTGGGCGTCGCCGCCGTCGCGGGCACCGTCTCGGGCGCACTCGTTAGCTACGTCTCCGGGGTGTCGAGCGCCGTCGCGGCGACGCTCTCGATCTCCGTGCTGCCCTCGGCCGACGCACCGGACCGGGCGTTCCTCGTCGCGACCAGCGGCGTCAACACGGCCAACACCATCCTCGCTCTATGGCTGTTACAACAGTGTAAACACTTTTCCGACTGGCGTCACGAGGGTGGAGTATGGGAGAACGACCGACCATTGCGTTTCGCGTCGATGAAGAGCAGAAAGAGGAATGGGCGGAGTATGCCGATGAACACGACGAGTACGACAGTCTGAGTCATTTCATTCGGGTGGCGGTGGCACACGAGATGAGCGATGCCTACGGCCCGCAAGGTGGGGGTGGTGGCGGTGCGAGCGACGTCGAGGGTGCAAACGTCGGTGAGCTGGTGACCAAGGTCGAAAAGATGGAGGGCGAGCTATCCGACCTTGCTCAGTCTGTCGAGAGTGCGACGCGGGCGATGCACAGTGGGGGTGGCGTCTCGGAGGACACCCTCTCGGCCGTGTGGGAGGCACTTCCCAAGGGACCAGATAGAGCGACCACGGCTGAAGGAGTGGCAGAGGGCTTAGACGTCGACGTGAGCACCGTCCGTCTCGCCCTTGAGCAACTCCACGAGACGACGAGCACCGTTCGGAAACGGGAGGCACAAGAGGTGGAGGGTGAGGTAACTATCACCGACGAGCGTGGCCGTGAGCTTGGTCACGGTGGGTCTGAGGGTGTCGTTCGTCGCAACCCCCTCTGGTACAAGGTGGAGAAATGAGCAGCAAGGTCGACCGTGCCATTGAGGCACACCATAGCTACAAAGAACGAGGGTCCAAGAATACGGCCCGCGAGTATCGGCGTCACATTCGACAGTTTCGCGACTACCTTCGGGGTGACGTCGATGGTGTCGAGAGTGGTTGCGACGCCGACCCCTTCGACTGTCACGCGGGCCACGTCGAAGACTTCTACCAGTGGATGCTTGATGAGGGATATGCACCCTCCTCGGTGCGTGTCGCTCACGCGGCCCTCGGTGACTTCTACGAGCAAGTCGAGACGTACGGGGACGATGGGCGTCGGGGTTTCCCCACGGTCGTCGTCGACGTCGACCCTACGGAGAACGCCACGCCCGAACGCCTCGACGGGATGCACTCGTCGTCGAAGAAGGACGTCGAGGGCGGTGATAAGCCGCTCACGCGAGACGAGGTGAGTGAGTTAGTCGACAACGTCCCCGCCCCCACGATTCGCAACGAGCTAATCGTCCGTCTGCTCTATCAGACGGGGATGCGTCGCTCGGAGTTGGTTCGTGTCAAACTCGACCATATCGACCGTGAGAACCGTCGAATAACGGTGTATGGCAAGAAGACAGACGAGTCACGGACAGTCTGGTACCAGTCGTCTCTTGACTGGCACCTCACGCAGTGGATTGAGTCTGAGCGGGATGCGGTGTTCAATGCGGCCGAGTCTGATTACCTCTTCCCGACGCGACGAGACGAGATGATGAGCGAGCAGACGGTGACGGATGTTGTTACGGAGGCTGCGGAGAACGCCGACCTACAGGAGACGATATATCAGAATCGGGCGGGCCAGTCGGTTCGACGCGTCGGTGCTCATACGCTCCGCAAGTCCTTCGGCGTCCACTTCATCAACAGTGGCGGTGACATTAGCTTCTTGATGGAATTGCTCGGCCACGAGAATATTGAGACAACCAAGGAGAATTACCTCAAGTATTCCGAGAAGGACTTGCGCGAATCTGTCGCTCGTCACGGCCCATCGGTCTAACTCTCTATCTTACTCTCTCGTTGGCTCTGCAATCTTCTTCTAAGGCGTCTCACATTCGACGTGTGCCGCTCAATTAATTTCCGAGTAGTCTGGGGCATAGAAATATACGAGCCTCGTGTGACGCGTCTCAGACGGCTTAGAAAATATCACATATCTCACGGCAATCTGGCCCGTCGGCACACCAATATTGTGGGGCCGCCACGCCCGTCGAGGCGGTCGACGTCCGTCCGCGTCTCTATGCGCGTCGCGTATGCTGCGGATGCGGGCGCACACCCGCGTAGGGTCCGGTAGAAAGGACGTATAGTATGGCTACGGGCGTAGAACTACCACACGTCGGTTAATATAACAGCCCCACAACGACGCTGTATCTAATAACGCCCATTAATATACCGCACCATTTGATTGCGCACACGCGTGTAGCGACCGCGGCGTCGGGGGCGGCGGAAAATATCAATTTTCAGATATTCTTCCCTTGGTCGGCCGATGGGCGTCGAAAGCGGCTATATGCCCCTATTCGGCGATTTTGCCCCATCGGCGTCGAGAGCGGCCATATGCCCGTATATCCCCTATTCGGCAATTCTGTGGTCGGGGGCGGCTAACTGATATTTGGACACAAACTTGCATAAATTGCTTACACACACGCGCAAAACACGGCCGTTCGTGCATATATTCAACTATCTGGGGTATTTAAATGGATTTCGCACAGGCATATCGCCCCATTGAGACGCGCAACTCGGGTGGGTGACGTCCAACACTACGTGAGACGGATTCGACGCAGATAGCCGCTCACGGCCGTCTCTTTTTGCCGTACTCAAAACGCCGTAGCTGTCGCTCCGCGGTTTTTGAAGTGGAGAAAACGGAGAAGGAAGAGGGTCTGACAAGACGCTCAATATCGGAGACAGGCATCTCGCCCGCCTCACGTACAACGTAGTGTCAAGTTAAGCGGGCGAAATGCTTACTCGCCCACACGAACTGTTTTTGCTCGATGGAGGAACCTGATTGGGCAAAGGTTGTTCGTGTGCTTTATCACGAGGCTCCAAATTCCCCCGAAGAAGAGATTGATGATGACCATCCGTTCGTTACGGAGACTGACTTGTGCGTAGAGACTGCGGAAAGAGCGGCAGAGGCGTTAGTCGACTGGGATTTGGCATCTTTCGTGGGGATAGAGCAAGGTGAATATAAGGGACCTGGTGATGGATTTGAGCAAGGAAAGATGGGGTATAAGCTCACCTCACAAGGGTTTGAGGTGGCTCACCAGCGTGAATTAGCGCGTCGTGACCACGGTATCAATAAATCGCTCGTATTTCTTACATTTGTATTAGCTGTTGCACAAGTAGTAGGTGTCGTCCCGCTATCAGACCTTATGACTGCACTATCTGGACTTATACTTCTTGTCGTAATGCTGATTGTAATCTGGTATGAGGATATGCTCAAGTAAGTTCATCCCTCAGTCAGAGACACAGAATTGGTTCCTAAAAGCGGGGGTGGCGGGCGGCTGATATACTGTGTCGACAGGGGTGACACGCGTCTCGCATCTCAATCCACCCCTTACCTACGTGTGTGGCGGCCGCTCGTGAGTGTAATCTTGATGGGGTGGGTCGATGCGCTTTCTGCTCGCGCCCTCACCAAAACGGTCGGGATGGTGGGTGTGCGGAGCGGTCGGGAGGCACCCCAGTCGGGATGCTGTTGCGGTCGGCTGTCCTTTCCCTCCCGCCCTCGCGGTGGCTGTGTGTTAACAGTGTCACCACAGCCAGATTGAGAACACCATCTTCGCGCTCTACGCCCTCGTCGCCTTCCGCGAGGCGCACACAGGCGTTCTGGTCGCGCTGAACCGCGCCGGCTCGCCGCTCGACCTCCCGCTCCTCCTCACGAGCGTCGCGGTGGCCGCGGCCGTCGGGTTCGTCCTGGTTCCACTCGTCGGTGACCACTTCCTCCGGGTCGTCGGCCGAATCGACAACCGACGGCTGTGCGTCGGCGTCGCGTTCCTCGTCACGGCGCTCTCGTGGCTCCTGGCGGGGTGGTTCGGCGTCGTCGTCCTCGTCGGGTGTGCGCTCGTCGGTCTCGTCCCGCTCGCCTTCGGGAGCCAGCGCGTCCACCTCATGGGCGTGCTGTTCGTCCCGCTGGCGCTCGGACTCTGACTTCGCCCTCAGAGCCACCCCTCCCGGCGGAAGTGCCACGCCATCACCGCGGCGATCCCGGCCATCCCGAGCATCGCGGCGGGGTAGCCGAACGCCCACCCGAGTTCGGGCATGTTGTACGCCGACCCCTCGAAGTTCATCCCGTAGATGCCGGCGACGAAGGTGAGCGGGAGGACGATGGTCGCGACGACGGTCAGCGTCTTCATCACCTCGTTCGTCGACGCCGAGAGGGAGTTGAGGTAGATGTCGCGGGCGCCGGCCACCAAATCGCGGTAGGTCTCGACGAGGTCGACCTGCTGGACGAGGTGGTCGTAGACGTCGCGGTAGTACTTCTCGGTCTCCTCGGCGACCTCCTCGGGGTCGCCGCGGGCGAAGAGACCGACGGCGTCGCGGGTCGGCCAGAGGAGTTTCCGCATCGAGAGGAGTTCCCGGCGGGCGCTGTTGAGTTCCTCCAGGAGTTCGACGTCGGTCGACTCGATGACCTCCTCCTCGATGTACTCGATGCGGTCCTCGACGTCGTCGAGGGCGGTGAAGTAGTCGTCGACGAGGACGTCGAGGACGCGGTAGGCCGAGAAGTCGGGGCCGCGCTTGAGCAGTCGACCCTCCTCGTGTTGGACCTCGGTCCACGTCCGCTCGACGGCCTCGACGGGTTCGAGGGTGTAGGTGACCAGCCAGTCCGTCCCGAGGAACAACCCCACGGGCCGCTCCTCGACCTCCTTCTCGAAGGTGGTCTCGCCGCTCCGGAGGCGGGCCGCCTTCACGAGCAGGAAGGTGTGGTCCTCGAACTCCTCGACCTTCGGGCGGACGGCGTGCTGGACGTCCTCGACGGAGAGGGAGTGGAGGTCGCACGCGTCGCGGACGGCGTCGATTTCGCCACTCGTGGGGTCGCTGACCCGGATCCACGTCGTCCCGTTCGCCCGCTTGGCCGCGGCGAGTTCGTCGCCGAGCGATCGGGTGTCCGGGGCGGTCTCGTCTGTGACGTCGTAGATTCGTGTGCCCGAGTCGGTGTAGACGACGGCGTCGACGCTCACGCGTTCTCACCCTCGTGGTGGGTCCCGACGACCGCGAGCGTGACGCCGACCATCAGCGCGGTGACCGAGAACGCCCGGCCGGGGTACGGGACGAAGACGCCCACGGCGTACCCGAGGAGACCGAGCGCGGTGAGAGAGAGTCCGGCGCCGAAGACCGCGTTCATGTCGGCGGGTCGGCGGCCGGGTAGAAAAGTGTAGCTCTCCGGTTAGCTACTGCTGCTGTTGGTCGCGTGCTGGGCGCCCTCCAGCAGGCGGAGAATCTTCTGCTGTTCGTCGATGTTCTGCGGGTGGACCGCGACGGCGACGACGTAGTCGTCACCGTGCTCGACCTTCGTCACGTGGACGTAGACGTCGACCGACTGGCCGTTCTTGAACGTGGCCTTCGCCGAGAACTTCCCGACGTCCGTCTCCTTGCCGAGCATGGTGGCGCTGTAGTTGCCCACCTGCTGGACGTCCTTCAGGCCCTTGTACTGCTGCTGGACGAGTTGGACGAGTTCCTCGTTGTTGTAGTCGGCGACGGGGTTGAACGGACCCTGGCCCGCGACCGTCACCTTCGGCGTCGAGAAGAGGACGAAGACGGCCGCCTCTCGCTCACCGAGGACGGGGACGCTGACGGTCCGGTGGTACTGGGCGACCCAGTTCGTCACCTTCACCGTCTTCGTCTGGCCCGCCGCGGAGAACTTCCGTTCGATGACCGACTGACTGACGTTCTCTTCCTCGTAGTTCGTCTGCTGGAGTGCCTGCTGGCTCTCGGTTGCCTTGTTCGCCTCGAACGTGATGGGTCCGCTCAGGAAGCCCATGCACCCGCTGGTCGCGACGAGGAGGACCAGCGCGACGACTGCGGCACTACGTCTACGTCGCTCCATGTCCCGGCAGTCTGTCCGACGGAAAATAAAGCATGCGGCCCTCGCTCGACGTGTCAGTAGCGGAACGTGGGGCCTTCGTCGGTGTCCTGGACCTCGACGCCGAGGGCTTCGAGGCGGTCGCGCAGTTCGTCGGCGCGCTCGTAGTTCCCCGCCTCGCGTTCCTCCTCGCGGACGTCGAGGACGAGTTCGATGACGTCGTCGGCGATGGTGGCCTCGCCCTCGGTCTCGCCCGCGAAGGAGAAACCGAGGACGTCCTCGCCGAACTCCTCGAACGTCTCGATGCTCTCACGGAGCGCCTGGTAGTCGTACTCGTCGTGCTCGTCGACGTGCTTGTTCACCGCGGAGACGAGGGTGAACAGCGCGCGAATCGCCTCGCGGGTGTTGAAATCCTCGTCCATCGCGGCGACGAACCCCTCGCGAACTTCGTCGAGTTCCGCGCGGAGGGCTTCGTCCTCGACTTTCGTGTAGGCGTCGGGGCTGTCGGCGGCGTCGACGGCCGTCTCGTACCCGCGTCGGAGTCGGTCCCAGCGTTCGACGGCCTCCTCGATGGCCGCCTCCGAGTAGGTCTGCCGGGAGTTGTACTTCCCGCCGAGGAGGAACGTCCGCACCTCGTTGGTGCCGAAGCGCTCGACGGCCTCGGGGACGGTGACGAAGTTCCCGAGACTGGAGGACATCTTCTCCTCGTCCATCTCGAAGAGCGCGCAGTGGAGCCAGTAACGCGCGAACGTCTGGCCCGTGGCGGCCTCGCTCTGGGCGATCTCGTTCTCGTGGTGGGGGAAGACGAGGTCGCGACCCCCGACGTGGATGTCGAGGGTCTCGCCGAGGTGGGTCATACTCATCGCCGAGCATTCGATGTGCCACCCGGGTCGCCCCTCGCCCCACGGCGAGTCCCAGGTCTGTCCCTCGGGCGGGTGTTCGGCGTCGGGGTGAGGGTGGTCCTCGCTGCGGTGTTCGCGGACCGCCTCGGGGTCGACGCCGCCGGCCTTCCAGAGTGCGAAGTCCGCCGGGTGGCGCTTCTCCGACAACTCCGCCTCTTGGCCCTGTTCTTCGATGTCTTCGAGGCGCTGGTTCGAGAGTTTGCCGTACTCCTCGAAGGTGGTGACGTCGAAGTAGACCGACCCGCCCGACTCGTAGGCGTAGCCCTCCTCGACGAGCGTCTCCACGAGGTCGACGATCTCGGGGACGTGCTCCGAGACGCGGGGGTAGACCTCCGCGCGCTTCAGGTTCAGCGAGCGCATCGACCCGAGAATCTCGTCGACGTAGTGGTGGGCCACCGCCTCTTCGGAGTCGCCGAGGTCCGACCCGGCACGGGCGACGATCTTCTCGTTCACGTCGGTGAAGTTCTCGACGTGCCGGACGTCGTAGCCGTGCCACTCTAGCCAGCGGTGCATCACGTCGACGTGGACCCACGAGCGGGCGTGTCCGAGGTGGGGCGGGTCCGAGGTCGTGAGACCACAGTAGTAGAGGAGAACGTCGTCGGGGTCCTGTGGCTCGAACTCCTCGGTCTCACCCGTCAGCGTGTTCGTCACGCGGAGCGTCATTAGTCGAGCGTAGGAATGGGGTCGGGTTATAACCCGTGGTCGTGGGGCGGTTTCAGTTCCGCCCCTCGTCGTCGAACACCGCGCGGAGGAGTTTGCGCTGGGCGGTCCGGAGGTGCTGGTGGACGGTCGGCGAGGAGACGTTCATCGACGCGGCGAGTTCCTCGCCGTCGATGGAGCGCGGCCACTCGAAGTAGCCGCCGAAGTAGGCCGCCTCCAGGACCGCCCGCTGGCGGTCGGTCAACTCCTCCGTGAGCGTCGCCCCGAGGCGGTGGTCCGGGTCGTCGCGTCGCTCCTGACGCTGGGCGACGACCTCCATCGACGGGAACGCCGACTCGATTGCCTCCACCGTCGGTCGGACGTGGTCGCCCGCCGGGAGTTCGACGGCGAACTCGAGGTCGCCCTCCTCGATCGTCACGTCCCGGACGCGCCCGTTCTGGTCGGCGACGGTCGTCGCCACCGGTGGCTCGTCGAGTTCGAGTTCGAAGTGCACGCCCTCGTCGGACGTCTCGACGATTCGCAGCGAGTCGGCGAACTCGGAGTGGGCCGCGTAGGCGTGGAGGTCGTCGACGGCCGCCGCGGACGCGGTCCCGTAGCTCACGAACGCGTCGCCCCCGGTCGGGACGAGTCGCTCGAAGTGGATCGCCCCCTCTCCGGTCGCTTCGGGGACGTCGTCGAGGTAGTCGGGGAGGCGGAACGTCACCTCGACGATCTCGTCACCGATGAGCGCCCGCCGCTGCTCGATGGCGTTGATGGCGTGGCCGGCGATGTGGCCGAGGTGGCCGAGCACCTCCCGCTCGTGTTCGCCGAACCCCGCCTCGCGTTCCGAGTAGACGTTCAGGACGCCGTAGAGCAGCTCCTCGTGGACGATGGGGACTGCGGCCGACGACCGGAAGCCGTAGCGCCGGGCGTGGTCACGCCACGCCTCGTACGACGGGTCGTTCTCGACGTCGCGGGTGACCTGCACCTCGCGGGTCCGAATCGCTCGCGGCGTCGGCCCCTCTGCGCGGCCGTCGCCGTCGGTGACCGGGAGGCTGACGCCGTCGAGGTAGCCGTCGACCCCGGCTTCGACGCGCGTGACGACCTCTCCGTCGTCGAGTTCGCCGATCCACGCGAACGCGAACGAATCGGTGTCGGCCAGTCGCTCGCAGACGAGTCGCTCGACCTCCTCGCGCGAGGACTGCTGGAGGGCGGCGTCGGCGATGTCGCGGACGACGTGGTTGAGCGTGTCGAGGGCCGCCAGTTCCTCGTGTTTACGTTCGAGGTCCCGCTCGTGGGCGCGGCGCTCGACGGCAGTCGCGAGGACGTTGGCGACGGACTGGACGAACGCCGCGTCGTCCGCGGAGAAGTCGCGACACTCGGTGTCGTGGGTGCCGAGGACCCCCCACGGGTCGTCGTCGGGACCGATGACCGTACTGATGCCGCTCGTGACGTCGTGCGAGAGCAGCAGGTCGGGTCCGTGGAAGCGCTCCTCGCTGGCCATGTCCTCGACGACGACGGGTTCGTCGGAGAGGAGTGTGTAGCCGGCCTGTGAGTCCCGGTCCGTGCCGACGGTCGCCTCGCCGACGAGACCGTCACGCCACCCGACGCCCGCGCGCAACCGCAGGTGCGAGGCCGACTCGTCGAGGTCGAGGACCTTGCAGTAGTCGGTGTCGAGCGTCTCGCTGACGGTCTCGACGGCCTCCTCGAACAGCGCGTCGAGGTCTTGTTCGGAGAGCGCGCGGCGGCCGAGGCGGGCGACGACCGCCTGCTGGTCGACCCGCGTCCGGAGTTCCGCCTCGCGGTCGAGACGGTCCAGCGCGGATTCGGTGTTCGCCGCCAGCAACTCCGCCAGTTCGACCGTCCGGTCGTCGAAGCCGCCGGTATCGGGGTCGCCCGCGAGGAAGACGCCGTGGTCGCCCAGCGGGACCACCAGCGCGCGACGGAGGGTGGACTCGGTCCGGAGTTGGCCGGACAGCGGTTCGAAGTCCTCGTAGACGGCGGTCTCGCCCGACGCGAACACTTCGCCGACGACGCTCGACTCGTCCGCGGGGTCGACGGCCGGCAGCGAACGCGCGGGCCCGTCGAGGGCACCCGTGGCCGACTCCGCGCGGAGGTCGCCGCTCGCGGCGTCGCGCAGGTAGACAGCGACGCTGGGCAGGTCGAGGACGTCCGTGGCCGCCTCCACGAGTAGGTCGGCGATGTCGCCGTCGGTCTCGGCGTGGGGGAAGCGCTGGTTCACGTCGTGGAGTTCTTCGAGGGCGCGCTCGTAGCGCTCGCGCTCGCTGACGTCCCGGAGGACGCCCGTGAAGTAGCGCTCGCCCTCGTGTTCGTACTCGCTGAAGGAGACGGCGAGCGGGATCTCGTGGCCGTCCCGGTGCTGGCCGGGGAGTTCGACGTAGTCCCAGTCGAAGGTTCTCTCGTCGGACTCGAGGTAGGTCTCGAACGCCTCTGTGTGGTCCGAGGAGAGGCCGTCCGGGACGAGCGTGGTGAGTGGTTCGCCGACGATGTCCTCGGGGGCGTAGCCGAACACCTCCTCGACGGACGGGTTCGCCGACCGGACGACGCCGTCCGCGTCGACGGTGACGATGGCGTCCGAGACCGCCTGCGTGAGCGTCCGGTAGCGCTCCAGCGTCCGCTCGCGGTCCTTGCGCTCGCTGACGTCGCGGAAGTAGACCGAGAGACCGGTCTCGGAGGGGTAGACGTGGACCTCGAACCAGCGGTCGAGCGGTGGGTAGTACTCCTCGAAGGTCACCGTCTCCTGGGTCTCCATCGCCTCCTCGTACTTCCGCTGGAAGGTAGAGTCGACGGTCCCGGGGAACGCCTCCCAGATGGACTCGCCGAGGAGGTCGTCCGCGTCGACGTCGAGGCTCTCCTCGGCCTGGTCGTTGACGTAGGTGAACCGCCACTCCCGGTCGAGCGCGAAGAAGGCGTCGCTGAACCGGTCGAACAGTTCGGCGAGACTCTCGTCGAGCGAGGGGGCGTCGGTGGGGACGTCGGGGAGGTCGTAGACGGTACCGAGCGTCCCGCGGAACTCCCCGTCGACGACTATCGGACGGAGTCGGACGGTCGCGGCGAGGGCACCGCCGTCGGACGTGTGGACGGTGACCTCGACGGTCTCGTCGTCGGGCCCGTCCGGGTCGAGACAGCGTTCGATGGCCGCCTCGCAGGCCTCGACGTCGTCCTCGTCGATCAGGAGTTCCGCGGGCGCTCCCTCCAGGACGTCGCGTTCGTAGCCGGTCGCGTCCAGAATCGTCTCGTCGACGGTGCTGAATCGCCCCGCCGGATCGAGTTCGTAGACGGCGCTGTCGGTCACGTCGGCTAGCGCCCAGTAGCGTGCCTCCCACTGCGCGGTGTCGGCCGTCGCCGGAGCGTCACTGTCGGGACCACGGCCGTTCGACATTATCGCCAGTATACATCCTCGAACGGTAAAATTCTCCCGGTGCGTGCTAACTCCTGTCGTACCGGTGTCGCGTCAGTCGTCGACCGACGGCACGGCGTCGAGCGCCGCCTCGATTTCGCGGACGGCGGTGGCTCCGTCGGCCCGGTCGACGACGACGAGGAGCGTGTCCCCGGCGACGCCGGCCGCGGCGACCGTGACGCCGGTAACGTCGAGTCGGCCGATGACGGACCCGAGTGCGCGCGTGTCGACGTCGCCGCTCGCGAGGACGCCCGTGTAGTCGCCGCGGGTGTCGCTGTCGCCGTCACCTGTCCCGTCCGCGGCGGCGAACCCCTGGCCGTTCACCGAGAACAGTCCGGCCCCGCCGTCTTCGACCGCGACGAGTCCGCTCTGCATCGTCACGCGGACGTCGCGGCTCTCCTCACCGTACGTGAGGTCGTCGGCGTAGCGCCGGAGGGCCGTCGCGACGGCTTCCGTCCGGTCGCCGCCGACGGGGAGGAAGGCGGCCGCCTCGGTGTAGTTGACGACGTTCGCCGCGAGCGCGCGGTAGAGGAACGGTCGGGCACGGACCGCCGTGCGGGTCTCTTCAGCGAGTGAACTCATGGTGTCCGCTCCTGCGTTCGTCTCGGCCATAGTCCGTGCGGTTCCGGGCCCCGGACGGTCGTCCATGCCGGCGAAGTCACTAAGGCGACGCTTCTCCTACATCTACCAGACATGAATCAGGGACAGGCGCTCGTCGTCGTCGGGCACGGCTCCCACCTCAACCCCGGGTCGAGTGAACCCGCGTTCGCGCACGCCGACACGATCCGCGAGACCGGCGCGTTCGACGAGGTTCGCGAAGCCTTCTGGAAGGAAGAGCCGTCGGTCCGCGAGGTACTCCGGACGCTGGAGTCCGAGGAGGTGTTCGTCGTCCCGCTGTTCGTCTCGGAGGGCTACTTCACCGAGGAAGTCGTCCCGCGGGAACTCCGTCTGGAGGGGTGGGACGACGCCGGGTGGGACTCCGACGGGACCGACGCCGACCACGTCACCCTCGAACCGACGGACGTCGAGAAGACGGTCCACTACTGCGGTCCCGTGGGGACGCACGACTCGATGAGCGACGTCATCGTCCAGCGCGCGCGGTCGGTGATGGGTGGGGACGAGACCGGGAACGGAGACGAGGACGGAATCGGTGCGGAAGTCGGACTCGCCGTCGTCGGCCACGGCACCGAGCGCAACGAGAACTCCGCGAAGGCCATCTACTACCACGCCGAGCGTATCCGCGAGGCGGGACTCTTCGCGGAGGTGCGGGCGCTCTTCATGGACGAGGAGCCGGTCGTCGACGACGTCACCGACCACTTCGAGGCGACCGACGTGGTGGTCGTCCCGCTGTTCGTCGCCGACGGCTTCCACACGCAGGAAGACATCCCCGAAGATGTGGGTCTCACCGACGACTTCCGCGAGGGGTGGGACGTCCCCGCTACGGTCGACGGTCACCGTATCTGGTACGCCGGCGCCGTCGGGACCGAACCGCTCGTCGCCGACGTAGTCCTCGAACGGGCCGTCGAGGCCGGTGCGGACGCCACGGACGCCGTCGAACGGGTCCGCGAGCGGGCCGGTGGGAACGACACCGCTGTCGATGCCGACGCCGCCACTGGTGGCACTGGCGGTACCGACGACACCGCCGACGCCGACGCCGACAGCATCGAACGAACCGAACATACCGACGAGACGGACGGCCCGTGGGCCGTGGGTGAGTAGATGTCCCAGGCTATCGCCGCCCTCCTCCAGCGGGCGACGGACGGAATCGACTTCGACGGTCTCGAAGTCGAGAGCACGGCCTACGGCTACCGCTTCGAGACGCCCGAGCGCTCCGAGCGCGGCCTCGGAACCGACGAACTCCAGGACGTCGCCGCCGAGGACCCCTACGTCCGCAACTGGTACTACTGGGAGACGGCGGTCGGCGGCCACGGTACCCACCGCCGGGCGTTCCTCCGGTGGGTCGAACACGCCGACGAGCAACCGGTCGACGAACGACTGGCCGCGCTCACCGGCGCGGGACTGACCCGCTCGTGGGGCGAACTCGAACTCACCGCCCGCGTCGAGGACGGCACCCACACCTACGAGGTGCGCCACGAGGACGACGCGGACGTCCCCCTCGACGCCCTCGACACGTACGACGACCCGCTCGACGCCCGCCACCTCGTCGAGGAAGACGAGAAGGGGCGTTACCGTCCGCTGAAGACCGCCCCGACGCTCCAGACCGGGTGGGCGTTTTCGGACCTCGACGGCGACGCGCTCGTCGAGACGGTCGACTTCGTCTACCCCGCGACGGTCGCCAACTGGCACCGCGAGCGCGAGGACGAACTCGACGTCGAACACTGGGTAGAGACGGCCGACCGGCAGACCGGCATCTTCGACGTCGTCGACGAACTCCCGCGCGAGGCCCTGGAGTGGGCCGCCGAGGCCTGCTGTGCCGACTCGCAGTGTCTCAAACGCCGCGAGTGGGACTACAGCGAGGACGACGAACTCGACGTCCCCCGGGGAGACGGGGAGTTCCCCTGCCGGGAGCCGTGCTCGCTGTTCGTCACGGCCGCGCGGAAGTTCACCACTCTCGAACGCGAGGAGAGCCGAGAGTACACTTTCGAACTCACGCCGAGCGAGAAAGAACAACTGGAGGCGATACTCGACACCGTGGCCGACGGCGCGACCGACGAGATCCGCGAGGCCGACCTCGACGAGGGGGCCAACCGCTACCGGGCGCGCTACCTCCGGGCGAAGCGGATGGACGGGGACGACCTCTCGGGGACCGCGACCGACGCCGACGAGTGATCAAGCCTGTCGGCGGAGGAACAGTGCCGCCGACAGGCCCCCGAGGAGGACGACCGCGGCGACGAACGTCGCGAGCACGTCGCCGACGGTGAGGAACGCGAGGACGGTCACGAGCAGACCGATAGAGACGAGCAGGAGCGGGACGAGCGTCTCGACGTCGCCGAGTTCGACGCCCTGGTCTTCCTCCTCTGGCTGGGGCGACCCCAGCGACTCGTCGACCGCCACGGGTGGGTTCTCCGCGGTGGGGTCCGTCACCGTCACCTCGACCGGTTCGGTCTCGGCGCCGTAGCCCGTGACGACTTCGAGCGTCCCTGTGACCGGGCGCTCGCCGCCGTTCCCGACGCGGACGTGGACGACCTGTGAGCTATCGGCGTCGAGGTAGACGTTCGTCGTGTCGAGACTCGCCACCCGAGAGAGCGCGTCGTCGAGGCGGACGTGGACGTGGGCCGGGGTTCCCTCGTTGACGAGGACGACGTCGAACGCGCCGGCAGTCTCGAACGAGGAGCGTTCGGCCGACACGGAGTTCGTCCCGTCGTGGTTGACGTGGACAGTGAGGGTCCCGGGCACGGCCGAGACATACGCGCGACGGGAGAAAAAGGTTCAGGTAGCGAAGTGGACGCGTCAGGCCGGGGTCTCCTCGCGCATGTCCGGCGGGAGGAGGTTCGGAATGCCCTCCTCGATGGGGTAGCGCTCGCCGCACTCGGTGCAGACGAGCGTCCCTTCGAGGATCTCCTCGCCGTCCTCGTCGCGTTCCTCGACGTCGAGTTCGAGGTCCTGCTTGTCCAGCGGACAGCAGATGATGTCCATCAGGTCCTCCTTCATGCTCGAAAGCGAGGGGGGCGCCCGGCAAAAGTCTGCGGGTTCGACGCAGTGGTGAGGACACCCGTTTTTCGGCGTCGAACCAGTCCACTCACACATGGTCGACTTCAGCGAACGCCCCCTCGCCTACCTGCTCCGGCACGGCGTCGTGCTGTTCTGTCTCCTCCTCGTCGGCTTCGTGCTCGCGGGCGTCGTCGGCGCCGTCCTCGGCGTTGCCGCGATCCCCGAGAAACTCGACTTTCTCCACTCGCTCCCGCGCGTCGTCGAACTCGCGACGGTCCTCGTCGGCGTGCTCTACGCGGTGAAAGTTGGGACGGAGTAGCCGACGCGGTGCCGACCGGCAACTGAGAAACTGGGCGCATATCTCGACAACGGCGGCCATATCTGAGTTGTGAGCCGAATATTCACGATATTCTGGCGATATCTGAGTTATCGCGGCGATAACTGAGAAATAGCCCGTCGAGGAACCGCGACTCCTACTGGTCGAAGGGGTCTTCCCGGACGATGGTTTGCTCGCGGCCGGGACCGACGCCGAGGGCGTAGGCCGGCACGCCGAGTTCGTCCTCGATGTACTCGACGTACGCCTGGGCCTCCGCGGAGAGGGCGTCGTAGCCCTCCTCGGCGACCGCGGCCCAGTCCTGTTCCTCCCAGCCGTCGAAGGTACGCAGGACCGGTTCACAGTCGGCCCACTGCTCGGTGGTGGCGGGGATGGTGTCGATCTTCTCGCCGTCGAGTTCGTAGGCGTGGCCGACCTTCACCTCGTCGAGCCCCGCGAGGACGTCGAGGTGGTTGAGGACGAAGCCGTCGAAGCCGTTGGCGCGGGTGGCGTGGCGGAGCATCGGTACGTCGAGCCACCCGACGCGGCGTGGGCGGCCGGTGACGGTGCCGTACTCGCCACCCTCCTCGCGGATGTAGGTCGCGAGTTCCTCGTTCTCGCCCGCGCCCTGCTCCTCGTAGTCCGGCGTGTCGCCGACGACGCCGCCGAGTTCCGTCGGCATCGGGCCGCTCCCGACGCGCGTGAGGTAGCCCTTGACGATACCGACGACTTCGCCGCCGCCGACGACGCCCGGACTGAGACCGGTGCCGGTTGCGGCGCCGCCCGCGGTCGGGTTCGAGGACGTGACGAAGGGGTAGTTCCCGTGGTCGATGTCGATGAGGGTGCCCTGTGCCCCCTCCAGCATGACGTTCTCGTCGGCCTCGATGGCGTCGGCGAGGAAGTTGCCGGCGTCGACGGTCATGTCGTTCTCCGCGAGGCGCTCGCCGAACGCACGGTACTCCTCGAAGAGCGCGTCGACGTCGAACGCCTCGGGGTTCTCCAGGTCGTCGACGTCGAGGTCGTAGACGTCCTCGACGATGGCCCGCTTCTGCGGGACGGCGTACTCCAGACGCTCGCGGAGGACCTCGGGGTCGAGGAGGTCGCCGACGCGGACGCCGCGGCGGCCGGCCTTGTCCTCGTAGGTGGGACCGATGCCCCGTCCCGTGGTGCCGACTTCCTGGTCCTCCTCGCTCTTCGCCTCTTCCTCGATGCCGTCGAGGACGCGGTGGTAGGGGAGGATGACGTGTGCGCGTCGGGCGACGCGGACGTCGGGGTCGAGGCCGCGCTCACGGAGCGCGTCGATCTCGTCGAACAGCGTCCGCGGGTTGACGACACAGCCGTTACCGAGGACGCCGGTCTTGCCGCGAACCGCACCGCTCGGGACGAGCGAGAGTTTGTACTCTTCGCCGCCCTCGACGACGGTGTGGCCGGCGTTGTCGCCGCCCTGGTAGCGAGCGACGACGTCCGCGGGGTCGCCGTACAGGTCGACGACACCGCCCTTGCCTTCGTCGCCCAGTTGGGCGCCGACGATGGTGACAGTCATAGTCGGACGTTCCGTTTCCCCCGCTAAACCGGTTACGGTCCTCGCCGGAGAAATGTACACGTCGATGCACCATTCATCAGACGATGTGGGAGAAAAGGACACGGACGCCCAATAGAAGCGGGACACAACGGTTAATAAGTCCGGGTCCGAAGCCGTGAGTGAACGACGGCGCCGACTCGTTGAGTAACCTTTAAACGCAGCTAAGACGAGTTAACAAATGCCATGATAGACCGACTTGAGAAGGAAGTCGATATGCTCGAACGGCATCTGGAGGTCCTCCGGATGGTCATCGAGAGCGAGCCCATCGGTATCGTGAAGATGTCCAACGAGACGGGCTATCCCCACCACAAGGTCCGCTACTCCCTGCGCGTCCTCGAAGAGGAGAACCTCATCGAGCCGTCGAGCCAGGGTGCCATCACGACCGAGCGTACCGAGGAGTTCGTCGAGGAACTCGACGAGAAGGTCGACGAGATCATCGACAAACTCGAGTCGATGAAGATCGAGACCGAAGACTAGAGTTCCGGAACCGTCACGTGGAACGACTCGTTTCTGTCTTCGACTAAGCAGAGGTGGAAGCCCCGCTTCCGGCTCACTTTCACGAAACTGTCCTTGTCGCTGCCCCGGAGGAACCCGCCTTCGTCGACCGACTCGTCGGCGACTTCGAGTGCCCCGGGTTCGAAGAAACTCGACGTGACGTAGATAGCGCTCGCGAGCGTCTCGCTCCCCGAGGCGACGGTTCGTGCGGCGCCGACGAGGTCGTCCATCGCGTCGCCAGTGACGGGGTCGCGGCTCTCTTCGAGGTCGGCCACGACTAACGGGTTGCCCATCCGGTCGCGGAGGACCACGTCGAAGGTGTGGGACACTTCGCTTCCGTCTTCGCCCGGGACCGCGACGGTTCCGTCGAGTTCGGCGCGGTCGACCTGCGCGACGGCCTCGAAGAGGTCCGATAGTCCGCTCCGGTGACCGGTGTCGAGTATCTCGTAGGGCAGTTCGCGGACGGCCCACGAGACGAACCGGTAGGGGGCGCTCGTCTCGAGGAAGCGCTCGAACCGCTCGCCGTCGACGGTCACGTCCGTCGCGTCGAAACGCGTGTGGTGTTCGAGGCGGAGGTTGGCGTTGATCTGCTCGGCGGTCGCGTCGCCGCTCTCCAGTGCGTCGAGCGTCGGGTCGGCCTTCGACTCGTAGCGGACGAAGAGGTTCGTCCCCGAGAGGGCCTCCGCGGGTGACCGGTCCTCGGCGCCAGACTGGCCGGCGTTCCCGTGGCCGGTCGCCGTCGCCGCGTTCGCTCGCGCCTCCGCGAGTTGCTCTTCGAGCGTCTCGACGCGGGCCGCGAGGTCGTCGCGTTCCTCGTGGAGTCGGTCGAGTTCCGCCCGCCGGTCGTCGAGTCGACGCTCGGCCTCGTCGAGTGCCTCTTCGAGCGACTCGATTCGTTCGTCGCGCTCCGCGACGGCCGCCTGCAACTCCTGGACGCGTTCCGAGACACGCGACTCGTCGGCAGACGTCGCTGTTTCCGTCTCCGCTGGCTCCGCGGAGACGCCCGCCGCGTCTCGCTCGCGTCGGTCGGCGGGGACGTCGGTCTCCGTCACGGCACCGGACGCGGGTTCGTCGGCCACACCGGTCCCGTCAGTCGCCCCACGCGCGGTGGCCCCACTGGCCGCCGCGTCCGTGGCGCTGTCACGGCTCTCGTCGGGGTCGATGGCGGGGACCGACGTGGTTTCGCGCCACGCTTCCTCCTCGGCGAACGTGCTCTCGTCGGCCGGTTCGGTGTCGGTCTCCTCGGCTTCCTCCGACTTCACGTCCACTGGCTCCGCCGCGTCCGCTGTGTCCGCCGTGCCCGCCGTGTCCGCCGCGTCAGACCGTTCTGGCGTCAGACCGGTCTCGGTCGCCGCGTGCGCAGCCGCCTCGTCCGGTCGCTCGGGCTCGGAGCCGACGCCGGAGTCCACACTGGTCACGTCGGCCGTCTCAGTGGCGTCGGCGGTAGCCTCGACAGCGTCGGCGTCGGCGTCGTCGTTGGAGTCGACGCTGGTCGTGTCGGTGCTGTCGGCGTCGACGGCCCCGACTGCCGCCGCGCCGGTCTCCGCGGCGGCCGTCGACTCGTCGGTCGATTCGTCGGTCGGTTCCTCGACTGGTTCGTCGACTGGCTCCTCGGGTTCGGGGAGGTCCACGATGTCGAGGTCGACCGAGACGACTTCGTAGAGACCGACCTCGTCGGCGGCGCGCTCGAAGGCCTCCTCGCCGGTGACGGTCTCCTCGCTCGCACCGACGAAGGCGGCGCTCATCGAGCGTCCGCCGTAGTAGACGGTGAAGTAGTCGCCACTGAGGACGTTCTCTGAGAGTTCGACGTAGCCGACGAAGTTCCCGTCGGTGAGCGTCTCATCCGTCTCCGAGAGCGGTGTGTCCTCGGTGTAGTACGTCGCTCGGGTCTCGCCGCCGGTCTCCAGCATCGCGAAGAGCAGCGGGAGCGAGAGGTGGGGCGCCTCGTAGACCGTCCCGGAGGCGTCCGCGAAGTCCTCGACGTCCCCCTCGAACACCCCGACGACGCGGCCGTTGAGTGCGAACAGCCAGGTATCGTCGGCCACGACGGCCCCCGAGAAGGAGGCGTCCGCGAGGTCGTGGAGCGCCCTGTAGCCACCGGAGAACGGACGCGACTCCCACGACTCGACGTGGTCGACTGTACGGGTCTGCATATCAGTTCGGAGGCCGCTGCCACGTATAATACTTTCCGGGGCGACGGGCCGGCGCGGGTGCTACGCGGCGGGGGTTCGGCGGAGAAACGAGCGGACTCGAGTCGCGAAAGTTACAGTTTCGAGGAGGCGTCGTCGGCGAGTTCCTCCATCCGCTTGCTGATGCGGCCGGCGCTGGAGAACTCGTCTTCGCTCATCGCCGTCGCGAGCGCGTTCCCGAGGACGAACACGGCGTGTTTGTGCTCGCTCTTGGACTTGTGGACGTGCGACGGGTCGACGTCGAGTTGCTCGTAGGCTTCGAAGGCGTCCTCGTCGACACCCTCGTAGTCGAGGAAACTCTCCTTGATCTCCACCATCTCCTCGTGGAGCTCCAGCAGTTCGTCCTTGTGCATGACTTACCGTTGTGTTGGCCGTTCGTGGGGATAAGCCTTGCTCGCCAACCGCTGACACGAGCGGACGCGGACGCGAGACGCGAAAGAATTAGAAGACGTATTCGTCTTCGTGGCCCATCATACCGCCCTCCTCTTCGAGGCTCGCCTCGTCTTCCATGGGTCCGCTGGTCTTGTACGCCTTGATTCCTGCCGAGAGGAGTTGCTCGACGGCTTCCTCGCGGCTCACGAACTCGCCCTTCTCGACGAGTTGGGCGATCTGCATCTCGATGTGGTCTGGGATGTTGATCTCGACAGTGGGCATGCTATAAACGGGACTTTGCTACAGCCGTGTATAAACTTGGCGGGCACCTGCCTCTGAACGAAATTCGGCGCGTCTCGCCGCCGGTCGCGGTCATCGGTAGGCATACGTGGGTCAGTCGACTACGTCGAGACATGACCGTCACGGACGTTACCGACCTGTATCGGGAGTTCGGCGACGACCGTCTCCCACCGGGACAGCGGGAGACGTCGAAGTTCCCCGTCCTCTCGAAGGGCGGCACGCCGGAGTGGGACCCCGCCGAGTGGGAGTTCACCGTCACCGGCGCCGTCGAGGACGAACTCGCCCTCTCCTGGGAGGAGTTCCGCGACCTCTCCCACGAGACCCAGCGTCAGGACTTCCACTGCGTCACTGGCTGGAGCCGTCTCGACTGCGAGTTCACCGGCGTCACGTTCCCCGACCTCGCCGAACTCGCGGGCGTCGAGGACGACGCGGTCCACGTCATGTTCTCCGCGCTCGACGGCTACACGACGAACCTCCCGCTCGACGCGTGCATGCGTGAAGAAGTCCTCTTCGCGTGGGGACTCGACGGCGAGGACCTCCCCCGCGAACACGGTGGTCCCCTCCGAGTGGTCACGCCGCACAAGTACGCCTACAAGGGTGCGAAGTGGGTCGACGGCGTCGAGTTCCTCACCGAACCGGAGCGTGGGTACTGGGAGAAGCGTGGGTACTCGAACACGGCGAATCCGTGGGAAGAAGAGCGGTACAGTTGAACGAGCGCTAGCGAGTGAGACTGTACGAACGAACGAGCGGGAGGGAGCGCGAGATTCGGAGCGAGCGAAGCGAGCGAGAATCTCGGAAAGGGCGAGCGGGGAGCGGCAGCGACCCGCGAGCGAAGCGACCGACACGCGAGTCGGTACAGTTGAGGGTCCGGAGGAAGGAGCGCGAGATTCGGAGCGAGCGAAGCGAGCGAGAATCTCGAAAGGCGAGCGGGGAGGGACGACCCGCTCACGACGGGGCGCGCGGACGAGTCCCTCGAAAGCGGGAGACGGGGCCGACGTCGCTGAAGTAGAAGGGCCTAAGGCGCGCCCGCTCGTCGTCTCGAACAGTATGGGACCGCGCCAGAACGCAGGGGAGGCCCACTCCGGGCACCTCGTGAGTCGGACCGAGCGCCTCTCCGACGCGTCGCTGTCCTCCCTCCTGCGGACGCGCTACCGACCACACGTCGTCTGGTCGGCGCCGGGCGAGCCCTCGGTGGTCGGCTGTGGCGCGGTCGCGACACTGACGGCGGACGGCGCGGGACGCGTCGACGCCGTCCGCGAGGACGCGACCGACCTCCTGGACAGTATCGACACGGACCCCGACGCCCCCTCGGTCGCCCGCCCGCGCCTCTTCGGTGGGTTCGCCTTCCACGACGACCACGAGGCGAACGCGCCGTGGGCCGGGTTCCCCGGTGCGGCATTCGTCCTCCCGCGTGTGCAGTTCACCGTCACCGACGAGGCGACGTGGCTGACGGTCACGACCCGTGACGCCGACGCCGCCGAGACGGTCGCCGACGTCCGCGAGGCCGTCGCCGACGCACCGACCGACCCCGAACCGAGGTCGCCGCCGGGGGTCCTCGCCACCGAGCGGACGCCCGACCGCGAGACCTGGCGCGAGCAGGTCGAGTCGGCCGTCTCGCGCATCCGCGGCGGCGACCTAGAGAAGGTCGTCCTCGCACAGTCGCTGGCCGCCGACCTCGACGACGCCTTCTCGCTGGCCGACACGCTGGACCGCCTCGGGGCGACCTACCCCGACTGCTTCCGCTTCGCCTTCCGCGCGGACGGCGGCGGGACGTTCTTCGGAGCGTCGCCCGAGCGACTCGTCACTCGCCACGGCGGACGACTGGAGACGGGCGCGCTCGCGAGTACCATCGGTCGCGGTGAGACGCCGGCGGCCGACGCCGCCCTCGAACGGGACCTCCGCGAGAGTGAGAAGTTCCGCCACGAACACGACCTCGTCGTCGAGAGCATCCGCGAGCAACTCGACCCGGTCGCGGAGAACGTCACGACCGGCGAGCGCCGCGTCCGGAAACTCGCGACCGTCCAGCACCTCTTCACACCGATGGCGGCCGACACCGACGCCCACGTCCTCGACCTCGTCGACGCGCTCCACCCGACGCCCGCGGTCGGCGGCCTCCCGCCGGAGGCGGCCCTGGACACCATCCGCGAGACCGAGACCTTCGACCGCGGGTGGTACGCCGCGCCGGTCGGGTGGGTCGACGCCGACGGTGACGGCACGTTCGCCGTGGCCATCCGCTCGGCCGTCGCCGAAGACGAGGCGGCGACGCTGTTCGCGGGCAACGGTATCGTCGCCGACAGCGACCCCGACGAGGAGTGGAAGGAGGTCCAACTGAAGTTCCGGCCGGTCCTCGATCACCTCGAACGGGGCCACGAACGGGACTACGGACGCGCCCACGAGCGATGACCTGGGACGTCGCGGACGCACCCAACCGTGCCACGCTGTTCGCCCGTGCCTTCGTGGACGAACTCGCGAAAGCCGGGGTCGACGCCGTCTGCGTCGCGCCGGGGAGTCGCTCGACACCCCTGACGGTCGCCCTCGACGACCACCCCGAGATTCGCGTCTTCTCACACCTCGACGAGCGCTCGGCGGCGTTCTTCGCACTCGGCCGGGGCAAACGGACGGGGAAGCCGACACCCATCGTCACCACCTCGGGGACTGCGACCGCGAACCTCCACCCCGCCGTGATGGAGGCCGACCGCGGCCGCGTCCCGCTGGTCGTCTTGACCGCCGACCGCCCGCCGGAACTCCGGGACAGCGGCGCGAACCAGACGGTCGACCAGGAGAAACTGTACGGGTCGGCCGTCCGCTACTACGCGGACCTGCCCGAACCCGCCGCCGAGGGCCGGAAACTACGCTCGTTGAGGACGACGGCGGCACGCGCCCTCGCGGAGACGCGCGGGACGAAGCCGGGACCGGTCCACCTCAACTTCCCGTTCGCCAAACCCCTCGAACCCACGGACGTCCCACCAGACGACCCCTCGGGCGTCCCCGAGGACTTCGCCGAGGAGCACCCACTCGCCGCGGTGGGGCGCGACGGCCCGTTCGTCTCCGTCACCGAGGGTCGAGCGGCGCTGGCAGACGCGGACGCCGACCGGTTCGCAGACCTCGTGGCCGACGCCGACCGCGGTCTCGTCGTCGCCGGGCCGATGGACGCGGTCGACTCCGCTCCCGCCGTCGCGGACCTCGCCACCGCTTCGGGTTTCCCCCTGCTCGCCGACCCACTCTCGGGACTCCGCTTCGGCGACCACGTCGCAGACACGCCGGTCGTCGGCGGCTACGACGCCTACCTCGACGAGTCCGTGACTCGGGAGTGGCCCGACCCCGACCTCGTCCTCCGATTCGGCGCCTCGCCGACCTCCAAACCGCTCCGGAAGTACCTCGCGCGCACCGGTGCCCGACAGGTCGTCGTCGACCCCACTGGGGAGTGGCGTGAGGCCGAGTTCCGCGCGACGGACCTCGTGACCGCCGAGGGCGAGTCGTTCGCCCGTGCCGTCGCCGACCGACTCGACCGCGAGACGGTGACGAGAACAGTCGACACGTGGGGTCCCTGGGCGCGGGCCGAGTCGGCCCACTGGGACGTCGTGACCGACGCCCGCGGTGCCGAGCACTTCGAGGGAGCGGTCCTCTCGACCGTCGCCGAGACGGTCCCGGACCCGACGACGCTGTTCGTCTCGAACAGTATGCCCGTCCGCGACGTCGACCGCTTCGCCGAACCCCGCGTGGCGGACGTGACCGCGCTCGCCAACCGCGGCGCCAGCGGTATCGACGGGATCACCTCCTCGGCGCTGGGCGCGGGGAGCGCCGCGGACGGCGACGAGAGCGAGGAGACGGTCCTCGTCACCGGCGACCTCGCCTACTACCACGACACGAACGGCCTGCTCGCGCTCGGACGGTGTGACCAGGAGGCGACCATCGTCCTGATCAACAACGACGGCGGCGGTATCTTCCACATGCTCCCCATCGAGGAGTTCGACGCCTTCGAACGGCAGTTCAAGACGCCCCACGGCCTCGACTTCGCACCCACCGAGGACATCTACGACCTCTCGTTCGCCCGGACCGACCTCGACGGCTTCCCCGACTGCTTCGCCGAGGCACTCGACCGCGAGGGGACGACCGTCGTCGAGGTCCACACCGACGCCGAACGGAGTCACCGCACGCGCGAGCGCCTGAAAGAGCGCGTCCTCGACCGCCTCTGAGTGGGCCGGTCGGGGAAACATCTTTCACTCGACACGTCGAGAGTAGGTACATGTCCACGCCCTCCAACGCGTCCGCGTCCAACTCGCCGTCGGCGCGGCCCTTCGTCGCCGCCGGTATCGCCGTCCTCGGTCTCCTCGCCGTCTTCTGGGGCCTGTTCGTCGCTCAGCAGTTTCTCCTCGCCTTTCTGCTCGGGGGCGGTTGTCTCGTCGCCGCCGCGTGGGTGCAGTACGGCGCGCTCGGCGACCGCGTCCGCTTCCACCGGGCCGTGACCTGGACGGTCGTCGTCGCCGTCCTGCTCTACGCTGGACTCGTCGCCCAGGAGGTGCTGTTCGGCGTCCTCGTGGCGTCGGTCGTCTACCTCGTCTCGTGGGTGACCGGGCCGCGAGGGCCGTGGGGTGAGGGCCGCGAGAACGGTAGGGAAGACGCGACTGATGCGACCGACGCCGAGAACCGATGAGTTGGTTGCGCTGGCTCTTCGTCGAGTCGGACCGCAGAACGGTGACAGTGTACGGCGTCGTGGCGTTCGCCCTCCTCGCCGGTGTGGCCGGTATCGGTGGCGACCTCGTCGTCGGCGCGGTCCTCGCACTCGTCCTGTTCGTCCTCGCGGGCTGGATCGCTACCGGCGAGGGGCCGTTCGACGACCGTGACGCCGCGACGTGGATTCTCGTCGCCGGACTGTTCGCGTACGGAGCGAAGACCGAGTCGATCCTCATCGTCGTTCTCGTGGCGACGGCCGTCTACTTCGTCTCGTGGGTGACCGGGCCGCGAGGGCCGTGGGGGGAACGCGAGTCGGCGGAGTAGGGAACACTTTTGCGAACGCCGGACACCCCTCCGATATGGTCTCAGAGATTTTCGAACCGGAGTGGTGGGAAGAGGTCGAGCAGTTCGACTTCGAGGACGTCACCTACCACCGCGCGAAGGAGGTCGGCGCGGTCCGCATCGCCTTCGACCGCCCCGAGGTACGAAACGCCTTCCGCCCCGAGACGGTCGACGAACTCTACACGGCACTCGAACACGCGAAGCGCCAAACCGACGTGGGCTGTGTCCTCCTCACGGGCAACGGCCCGTCGCCGAAGGACGGCGGGTGGGCGTTCTGCTCGGGCGGCGACCAGTCGGCCCGTGGTCCCGAGGGCTACGAGTACGGCGACTCACAGGCGAGTCGGCTCCACATCCTCGAAGTCCAGCGTCTCATTCGCTTCATGCCCAAGCCGGTCGTCTGCGTCGTGCCCGGGTGGGCCGTCGGCGGCGGCCACTCCCTACACGTCGTCTGCGACATGACGCTCGCCTCCGAGGAGCACGCCACCTTCAAGCAGACCGACCCCGACGTCGCCTCTTTCGACGCCGGGTTCGGGTCGGCCTACCTCGCCCAGCAGGTCGGTCAAAAGAAGGCGCGCGAGATATTCTTCCTCGGGAAGAACTACGACGCCGAGGAGGCCGTGGAGATGGGGATGGCCAACGAGGCGGTCCCCCACGAGGAACTCGAAGCGGTGGCCCTCGACTGGGCCGCCGAGATGACTTCGAAGAGTCCGATGGCGATGCGGATGCTCAAGTACGCGTTCAACATGGCCGACGACGGGATGGTCGGCCAGCAGGTGTTCGCCGGCGAGGCGACCCGACTCGGGTACATGACCGAGGAGGCACAGGAAGGTCGCGAGGCGTTCCTGGAGGGGCGCGAACCGGAGTTCGGGCAGTTCCCCTGGCACTACTGACCCACTTTTTGCGCTGCGTTCGTCCCCGCCGGAACTCTGCGGACCGCGGGGCGCCCACCTCGCTCTCCGAACCACAGGCGATATAGCCGCGACAGCCGAACCACCGGCAAATGACCGATACGGACGTTTCTCGGACGAAGGCGTGGGTGATGGCCGCCCGCCCGCAGACGCTCCCCGCGGCCGCCGCCCCCGTCCTCGTCGGGGCCGGTCTCGCGGTGCACTTCGGCGTGTTCGCCCCGCTCCCGGCGCTCGCCGCGTTCGTCGGCGCGGCGCTCATCCAGATCGGGACGAACTTCGCGAACGACTACTACGACGCCATCCAGGGTGCCGACACGGAGGAACGCGAGGGGTTCACTCGCGTCACCCAGTCCGGTCTCATCGCCGCCGAAGAGGTGAAGCGGGCGTTCGTCCTCACCTTCGCGCTCGCGGCGGTCGTCGGTCTCTACCTCGTCTACGTCGGCGGCCTCCCCATCCTCCTCGTCGGCGTCGCGAGTCTGATCTCCGGCGTCGCCTACACCGGCGGACCCTACCCGCTCGGCTACCACGGACTCGGCGACCTGTTCGTCTTCGTCTTCTTCGGCGTCGTCGCCGTGACGGGCACCTTCTTCGTGCAGGCGTGTGCCGTCCTCGCCGCGCCGCTCCCGTTCGGCATCCCGCCGGGGACGCTCCCCCCCGCGGCCTTCGTCGCGAGTCTCCCGGTCGCCGCCATCTCGACGGACGTCCTCGTCGTGAACAACGTCCGCGACCTGGAAGAGGACCGGACGACCGGGAAACGCACGCTCGCCGTCCGCTTCGGCTACGGCTTCAGCCGTGTGGAGTACGTCGGCCTGCTCGTCCTCGCCTACGTCACGCCCGTCTGGTTCTACCTGCAGGGGTACGGTCTCGCGGTCTTCCTCCCGCTCCTGACGCTCCCGCTGGCCGTCCGCGTGGCCCGAACGGTCTGTACGGAGACGAGCGGCGAGGCGCTCAACCCCGCACTCGAACGGACCGGGAAACTCCTCGCGGCCTACGCCGCCCTGTTCGCGGTCGGCCTCGCGCTGTAACCGATGACGGAGGCGACCCCGATGGACGTCTCACTCGACGCCTTCTCGCTCCCGCTCGCGGCCCCGTTGTCGACCGCCGCCGGCGACATCACCGAGCGCCGCGGATACCTCCTCCAGGTCGAGTGCGCGGAGCGGGGGGTGACCGCGTTCGGTGAGGCGACGCCGCTCCCGGGGTGGACCGAATCGCTCGACGACTGCCGGGCCGTCCTCGACGACGCCCGCGATGCCCTCCGCGAGAACGACTTCGACCGGGCACTCACGGTCTGTCGAGACGCGCCGGCCGCCAGACACGCGGTCTCGCTCGCCCGTGCGGACCTGCGTGCCCGCCGTGAGGACGTCCCCCTCTACCGTCACCTCGGTACTTCGACGGCGCGGGAGACGCTCCCGGTCAACGCGACGGTCGGGGACGCCGACGTCGACGAGACGGTGGCTCGCGCCCGGGACGCCGTCGACGCCGGCTATCCCTGTCTCAAACTGAAGGTCGGTGTCCGCTCGGTCGACGCCGACCTCGGGCGGGTCCGCGCGGTTCGCGAGGCCTGTCCCGACGTCGCCCTCCGCCTGGACGCAAACGAGGCGTGGTCGCGGGAGGCGGCCCACCGCGCCTTCGACGCGCTCGCCGACCTGGACGTCGCGTACGTCGAGCAACCGCTGGCCGCCGAGGACCTGGCCGGCCACGCCGCGCTCCGCGACGGCCACCCCGAGACGCCGGTCGCCCTCGACGAGTCGCTGGCCCGCTTCTCCGTCGAGCGCGTGTTGGCCGAGGGGGCGGCGGACGTGGCCGTTCTCAAGCCGATGGCGCTCGGCGGGGTCGACGTCGCCCGGTACGCGGCCCGCGTCGCCGAGCGACGAGGGGCCGCGGTGACCGTGACGACGACCATCGACGCCGTCGTCGCTCGCGCGGGCGCGGTCCACCTCGCGGCCGCCGTCGCCCCGAATCGGGCGCACGGTGTCGCGACGGGCGACCTCCTCGCACGGGACCTCCCGACCGGCGGTGACGAACGACCGCTCCCGGTCGAGGGCGGGGCCGTCGGCGTCCCGCAGGGAAACGGACTTGGGTTCTCGGTGGGGAGTATCGAGTGATGGACGACCTCCTCTCGCGACGGGTGCGCGCCTCGCCGGACGCGACCGCACTCGTCGATTCACAGTCCGAGCGCGAGTGGACGTTCGCCGACCTCGACGACGCCGTCGACGCGACCGCGTGTCGCCTCGCCGAACTCGGCGTGACCGCGGACGACCGCGTCGGCATCCTGATGGAGACGCGGCCCGCGTTCGTGCGACTCGTCTTCGCCGTCGCCCGACTCGGGGCGGTCGTCGTCCCGCTGAACGCCCGACTCGCCCCCTCGGAACTCGTCGCTCAGCGCGAGGCGGCCGACCTCATCTGTCTCGTCTGCGAGGGCGACACCGAGGCCGACGCGCTGGCGATGGCGGAACCGGTCCCCGTCGTCTCGATCGACAAACCGCAGAGCGCGGCCGTCGGCCACCTCCCGTCGGTCGACACCGACTCGACGACGGTGACGCCCGTCGTTCGCGACCCGACGGACCCGGTCGCGCTCATGTTCACCTCGGGGACGACCGGGGCGCCGAAGGCGGTCCGACTCACGCCGCGGAACTTCCTCGCGTCGGCGACGGCCTCGGCGTTCCGACTCGGCGTCGACCCCGACGACCGGTGGCTCTGTCCGCTCTCAATGTACCACATGGGCGGACTCTCCGTCGTCGTTCGCTCGGCGCTCTACGGAACGACCGCCGTCCTCACCCGTGGGTTCGACGCCGATACCGCTCTCGACGCCCTCCACGAGTACGACTGCACGGGCGTCTCGCTCGTCCCGACGATGCTCAAGCGACTGCTCGCCGAGGGGGACCTCCCCGACTCGTTGCGCTTCGTCCTCGTCGGCGGCGCACCCACTCCACGGGACCTCGTGGAGACCTGTGCGGAGCGCGACGTCCCCGTCTACCCGAGTTACGGCATGACCGAAGCCACCTCGCAGATCGCCACGGCCACCCCCCGAGAGGCGTTCGAGGAACCCGGCACCGTCGGCCGGCCGCTCCTCCCGACCGAGGTAACGGTGGTCGACGACGGAAGCCCCCTGCCCGCGGGGGAGGTCGGCGAACTCGTCGTCGCCGGTCCGACGGTGACTCCCGGGTACGACGACCCCGACCAGACCGCGGAGGCGTTCGGCCCGTACGGGTTCCACACCGGCGACGTCGGCTACGTCGACGAAGCGGGCAAGATTCACGTCCTCAACCGCCGGTCGGACCGCATCATCACGGGTGGCGAGAACGTCCACCCCGGTGAAGTGGTCGACGTCCTCCGGTCACACCCGGACGTCGAGACGGCCGCCGTCGTCGGCGTGGAGGACCCCGAGTGGGGTGAACGCGTCGCCGCGCTCGTCGTCCCCGCCGAAGACACCGAAAGCGCCGACGAGTCGGGTTTGACCGCCGACGACGTCCGCGCGTACTGCCGCGACCGGCTCGCCGGCTACAAGGTCCCGCGGACCGTCGTCTTCGTCGACTCGCTCCCGCGGACGGCGTCGGGGACCGTCGACCGCGCCGCCGCCCGCGAGCGCGTCGCACAGGCGACCGACCTTTAAGCGACCGCCGCCCTACTTCCGCCCGTGTGCACTCTCGCCTTCGCCTGGCACGCGTTCGACGACGCGCCGCTGCTCGTGGCGGCGAACCGCGACGAGTCGCTCGGCCGGCCGTCCGAACCACCGGTCGAGCGCGAGTGGGGTCGGCGCGTCCTCGCGCCGAAAGACCGCGAAGCAGGGGGGACGTGGATGGGTATCAACGACGCCGGACTCTTCGTCGGCGTGACGAACCTCTGGACCGACGTCGACGGCGGCGGGGAGCGGTCCCGCGGGTTGCTCGTCCGCGACGCCCTCGGCGCGGCCGACGCACGGGAGGCGCGCGCCCTCGTCCGCGAGGCGGTCGACGCGGACCGCTACAACGGGTTCTACCTCGTCCTCGCCGACGCCCGTGGCGGTACCGGTGTCGACTCCGATTCCGACGCCGACGCGTTCTGTTGCTGGTGGGACGGGGCACTCCACGAGACGTCGTTCGACCCCGGCGTCCACGTCGTCGCCAACGAGGGGTTCGACGACGGGGACGAGAAGTCCCGGTGGGTCCGCGACGCCCTCCGCGACTGCGAGTCGCCCGAGGCGTGGCGCTCGCGGGCGCGCGAGACGCTCCGGAACCACGAACACGAGGTGTGTGTCCACGGCGACGACTACGGTACGCGCTCCTCCACGCTGCTCACGGTCGACGACGCGGGTGAGGCAACCGTCGAGTTCGCCGACGGACCGCCTTGCGAGACGACGTACGGTGACCCACTCTCGTTCTCCTGACTCGTGACGCCGTACCCGGCCCAGCACTCGACCGACGGGGGAGGGCTGTCGACGGGCGACTCGCCCGAGTGGCCCGCGGTCGACCTACAAGAGTTAAACCCGTCGCGCTCGCGTGTACGAACATGAGCGCCGGAGACACGGACCCCGAAGCAGACCTCTCCGAAGACGAGCGTCGCGCCCTCGAACTCGTCCGCCAGGAGGGGAGTATCTACCAGAGTGACTTCTGGAAGGAACTCGACGTCTCCTCCCGGAAGGGGAGTCGCATCGCGAAGAAACTCGAAGAGAAGGGCCTCGTCGAACGCGAGGACGCCGTCTACAACGGGAACACGACCTACCTCATCGAGCCCATCATCAACGAGCGGAACCTCGACTTCTCGCTGCTGATGGCCGGCGACATGCTCTCTCCCTACGTGGGCGAGGAGGAGGTCGACCCCCAGAGCGACGCCTTCTCGCAGTGGATCATGAACCTCGTCTACGAGGAGTGACCGACCGCGACGGCACCTGCACCTGCGCCACCGACTGTCCCTGCGGCCCGCACCTGCGTCCGCGAGGCGGGTGACGGCTACTCGGCCGTCTCGCCGCTGTCCGTCTCCGATTCTTCGACCGCGCGGACGACGAACACCGGACCGAGTGCCTCCGTGGCGACCCGGTCTTCGAGTTCGCCGAACACCCACTCGGAGAGCGTCGGTTGTGGCTCACCCATGACGATGGCGTCGTAGTCGACGGCCGCCGCGGCGATGGCCTCGACCGGGTTGCCCTCCGGGCCGGTCTCGGTCGTGACCCGCTCGGAGGAGAGTCCCGCCGCGTCGAGGGCCGCCTGCACGTCGCTGGCCTCCAGCGTCTCGTCGAGACCGAACACCGTCACCTCGATGTCGCGGTCGGCGACGAGGGCGGCGACGAACTCGGCGACGCGGTTCACGTCCGCCTTCCCGACGAGTGGGACGAGGAGTCGGTCGACGTCCATCGCCGCGCCGGGATGGACGACGGCGTCGACCTCCTCGTCGTGGGCGATGCGACCGATGGTCTGCTCGGCCTCGCCGGTGAACACCATCCGCGTCTCGGCCGTCGCGCCCGCGTCCTCGAAGGCCTCGCGGACCTCGTCGAGTTTCTTCTGGGCACGCTCGCCGAACTGCTCGCGGGCCGCGTCCGGCGGCGTCTGGTCGGGCACCTCGTAGTAGCCGAGCACGATCACTTCGGTCGGCGACAGGAACTCGAAGAGTCCCGCCGCGACGGACTCGTCCTCCAGGACACGGAGCGGAAGTAGGACTGTAGCTGTCATCTAGAGCACCCCCTTGAGTTCGACGTCGCGAGCGTAGTAGAAGTACCACCCGGCCGCGACGACCATCAGGACGACGCCGATTATCTGTGAGAGCGATTGCATGAACGCGATGAGGCCGAAACTGGCGACGGCGCCGACGCCGGCCACCAGCGGGTACGCCGGGACGCGGAAGTCCGGGTCGTACCACTCGGGTGAGTTGCGCCGCATCTGGAAGAGCGCGACGCAGATGAGTCCGTACATGACGAGGTGGAGGAAGGAGGCTACCTCGGCGAGGACGGCCGTCCGCCCGGAGGCGACCAGCAGGAGGACGGGCACGCCGGCCATCGTCAGCGCGACGTGGGGCGTCCCGTACTCGAGGTTGACCGCGCCGGCTTTCTTCGGGAGGAGGGCGTCGCGGCTGAGCGCGTACACCGCGCGCGAGGAACTCATGATGGACGCGTTCGCGCTGGACACCGTCGCCAGGAGGCCCGCGGCGAGGATGGCGATGGCGCCGATGGGTCCGAAGAAGGACCCGGCGACCTCGACCATCGCGGTCTCGCCGAAGGAGGCGAGGCGCTTGCTCCCGAACGCGCTCGTCGCGACGAAGATGGTCGCGACGTAGAAGACGGTCACGAGGATGACCGACCCGACCATCGCCAGCGGGAGGTTGCGACCCGGTTTCTTGATCTCGCCGGCGATGGTGGCGATCTGTGCGAATCCGAGGTAGGAGGTGAAGACGAGCGCCGCCGTCGTGACGATCGGCGTCGTGCCGAACGGGGCGAACGTTTCGGGCGTGGACGCTCGTCCGAACACGCCGAGGGCGTCGAGTCCACCGTAGCCGAGGAACAGCGAGAGGATGACCAGCAGGAGGGCGACGACGCCGTTCTGGAGTTTCGCCGTGTTCTCGGTCCCGGTGAAGCTCATCCCCGTGAGGAGCGCGCCGAAGACGAAGCCCAGTGCCGTGGTGGGCGGGACGGGCCACGCGATCGTGACGCCCGCGCGGGCGAGCAACTCCACGGCGTAACTCCCGAAGCCGACGAGGTAGAACGCCGAGGCGAACACCAGCCCCAACCAGAGGCTGATGCCGACCATCGCACCGGCCATCGTCCCGAGCGCACGCGAGATGAAGTAGTAGCCGCCACCGCTGCGCGGCATCGCCGTCGCGAGTTCGGAGGCCGGGAGCGCCACGAGGAGCGCGATGACGCCGCCGATGGCGTACGAGGCGGCCGCCGCGGGGCCGGCCCGTCCGGCCGCGATTCCGGGGAAGACGAAGATACCGGCACCGATCATCGTTCCGACGCCGACGGCGAGTCCACCGACGAGACCGATGGTCCGTTCGAGCTGTACTCCTTCCTCGTGGACGGTCGCCTCGTCGGTGGTCTCACCGACCTCGGTACTACTCGGGGCTTCACCCGCCCGGTTCTCACCGGAAGGCGGTGGAGCGTTCTCCGCAGAATCCATGTGTCGAAGACACAGAGAGGGGCCGGAAAGGTACTGTGGCCGTAGAGAAGAGAACGCGGTGGAGCGTCGGTCTACGCGAGGAGACTCCCGGCCCGGACGATCGTCTCCTCCTCGAACTTCGGCCCGACGAACTGGAGGCCGACGGGGAGTCCGTCGACGTTGCCGGCGGGGACGGAGATGGCGGGGAGGTTCGCGAGGTTCACCGCGACGGTGTTCGCGTCGGAGAGGTACATCCGGAGCGGGTCGTCGAGGCTCTCGCCGAGTTTCGGCGGGAGGACGGGCATCGTCGGCGTCGCGAGGACGTCGACCTCCTCGAACGCCTCGTCGAAGTCCTGCTCGACCCACGCGCGGGCGTTCTGCGCCTGCTTGTAGTACTTGTCGTGGTAGCCCGCGGAGAGGGCGTAGGTGCCGAGGAGGATGCGTCGCTTGACTTCGGCGCCGAAGTTCTCGGCGCGAGTCTCGGCGAACGCCTCGTTCCAGTTGCCCTCGTAGCCGCCGCTCGCTTCACTCGCGGAGACCCCGTAGCGGACGCCGTCGAAGCGCGCGAGGTTCGAGGACGCCTCGGACATCGCGATGACGTAGTAGGCCGCGATGGCGTGTTCGAGGGAGGGGAGCGAGACCTCGACGATTTCGGCCCCCTCGTCGCGGTACTGGTCGAGTGCCGTCTCGAAGGTGGTCCGGACGGGGTCGGTGGAGTTCTCGACCAGGTCCGTGACGACGCCGATGGTCATCTCGGAGACGTCGCCGTCGGCGGCGGCCGCGTAGTCGCTCTCGTCACCCTCGTCGTGGGTCGTCCCGTCGTTGGGGTCGGAGCCGGCGATGACGTCGAGGACGCGCGCCGCCTCGGTGACCGTCGGCGCGATGGGGCCGACCTGTTCGAGGGAGTTCGCGTACGCGACGAGTCCGTAGCGCGAGACCAGCCCGTAGGTGGGCTTGATGCCGACGACGCCGCAGTAGGCGGCGGGACAACGGACGGACCCGCCCGTGTCGGTGCCCAACGCGACGTCGGCCTCGCCGGCCGCGACGGCCGCCGCCGAGCCACCCGAGGAACCGCCGGGGACGCGCTCGGGATCGACCGGATTCTTCGTCGGGCCGTAGGCGGACGTCTCCGTAGTCGTCCCCATGCCGAACTCGTCCATGTTCGCCTTCCCGTCGACGACGGCGCCGGCGTCCTTCAGCCGTTCGACGACGGTCGCGTCGTACGGCGGGACGTAGTCGTCGAGCATCGCGGAACCGCAAGTCGTCCGGACCCCCTCGGTGGAGATGTTGTCCTTCACGGCGACGGTCGTCCCCGCGAGCGGCCCCTCGTCGGCGCCTTCGACGTGTGCGTCGGTGATGTAGGTGTTCAGGTCGGTCATGTTACGAAACCCGCGGTCCCTTGAAGAATCCGTCCTCGGTCTCCGGTGCGTTCTCGAGTGCCTCCTCCTGCGAGAGTCCCTCGTGGATCTCGTCGGCACGCATGACGTTCACCAGTTCCGGTTCGGACTCGACCTCGGGCACCTCGTCGAGCGCCTCGAAGTGGTCGAGGATGTCCGCGAACTGTCCGGCGAAGCGTTCGACCTCCTCGTCGTCGAGGTCGACGCGCGCAAGCTCCGCGACGTGACGGACTTCGTCCTCGTCGACGCGTTCGCTCATGTACGAGGCGACGTCCGTTCGGGCGGTAAGGGTTTCGGAACCCCACTCGACGTCGTGGCTCGCGCGTACGCGTAGAAGAAAAACGCCGGTCGCTGTGTCGGCGTCGCGACAGCAGCCCGTGACGGAAACCACCATGGGGCGCCGACCCGAACGCCCTCCGGTTCGACGGTGTTAAGTGTAACCCGGCCATTCGGACTAATGCGAAGAACGTGAGGTGGCCCGGGCACACCCCGGCGCCGCTGATGCATGCTTCCGGGGGGCGTCGTCTCCCGAACTCTCCACGAGTTCGAGACGATGCCCTTAAGTGAATACCACACCTCGGAAGAAATGCGAACGTCTCGGAACAACTCGGACGACGGTTCCGACGGGCTTATACCCCGACGGTTCCTACGAGTAAATCCGAAGGACATGAGGATTCCACCCCTGCGGTCCGCCGTACACGATGGAATCTGATGTTAGCCCTGGTAGTTCGGTGACACTCGGTCGGCTCCCCGACCGCGTCGCCGAACACTAACGACCATTCACCAATACATCATTTATACGTCATCCCACCACGGGATGACGCCCGCCTATCGCTGGGGCCTCGCCCCAGCACATTCTGGTTGATCCTGCCAGAGGCCATTGCTATTGGAGTTGGATTTAGCCATGCTAGTCGCACGAGTTCAGACTCGTGGCAGATAGCTCAGTAACACGTGGTCAAACTACCCTATGGAGGAGAACAATCTCGGGAAACTGAGGCTAATTCTCCACAAGGCTCTCCCACTGGAAGGTAGAGAGCTGGAAACGCGCCAGCGCCATAGGATGTGGCTGCGGCCGATTAGGTAGACGGTGGGGTAACGGCCCACCGTGCCCATAATCGGTACGGGTTGTGAGAGCAAGAGCCCGGAGACGGTATCTGAGACAAGATACCGGGCCCTACGGGGCGCAGCAGGCGCGAAACCTTTACACTGCACGACAGTGCGATAAGGCAACTCCAAGTGTGCAGGCATAGTGCCTGCACTTTTCAGCACCGTAAGGAGGTGCTGGAATAAGGACTGGGCAAGACCGGTGCCAGCCGCCGCGGTAATACCGGCAGTCCAAGTGATGGCCGATCTTATTGGGCCTAAAGCGTCCGTAGCCGGCCGTGCAAGTCCGTTGGGAAATCCGCGCGCTCAACGCGCGGGCGACCAGCGGAAACTGCACGGCTTGGGACCGGAAGGCTCGAGGAGTACGTCCGGGGTAGGAGTGAAATCCTGTAATCCTGGACGGACTACCGATGGCGAAAGCACCTCGAGAAGACGGATCCGACGGTGAGGGACGAAAGCTGGGTCTCGAACCGGATTAGATACCCGGGTAGTCCTAGCCGTAAACGATGCCCGTTAGGTGTGGCACAGGCTACGAGCCTGTGCTGTGCCGTAGTGAAGACGATTAACGGGCCGCCTGGGAAGTACGTCCGCAAGGATGAAACTTAAAGGAATTGGCGGGGGAGCACTACAACCGGAGGAGCCTGCGGTTTAATTGGACTCAACGCCGGACATCTCACCAGAACCGACTGTAGTAATGACGGTCAGGTTGACGACCTTACCCGACGCTACAGAGAGGAGGTGCATGGCCGCCGTCAGCTCGTACCGTGAGGCGTCCTGTTAAGTCAGGCAACGAGCGAGACCCGCATGCTTAATTGCCAGCAGCACGCTTGTCGTGGCTGGGTACATTAAGCAGACTGCCGTGGCCAACACGGAGGAAGGAACGGGCAACGGTAGGTCAGTATGCCCCGAATGTTCTGGGCAACACGCGGGCTACAATGGTCGAGACAGTGGGACGCAACCCCGAAAGGGGACGCTAATCTCCTAAACTCGATCGTAGTTCGGATTGAGGGCTGAAACTCGCCCTCATGAAGCTGGATTCGGTAGTAATCGCGTGTCAGAAGCGCGCGGTGAATACGTCCCTGCTCCTTGCACACACCGCCCGTCAAAGCACCCGAGTGGGGTCCGGATGAGGCCGCGGCAACGCGGTCGAATCTGGGCTCCGCAAGGGGGCTTAAGTCGTAACAAGGTAGCCGTAGGGGAATCTGCGGCTGGATCACCTCCACTGACCGGGACCACTCCTTTGGAGTGGCCCACCTACATTCCCTGTCGACCCTGGGCGGGTCGACACTCGAATCGTCGTTGTGTTCGTCGCCGCGCCGGCGACCCGGCCGAGCACTTACGAACTACCAGGGCTAACGAATCTACTCCCTCGCGGGAGTAGTGGGCCCATAGCTCAGTGGGAGAGTGCCTCCTTTGCAAGGAGGATGCCCTGGGTTCGAATCCCAGTGGGTCCATTCGATTCGACTCCACCCTCGAAGCGTGTCCCTTAAGTGGGAGACGCAGGAAGGAAGAGTCGAGTTCGACTGATGCACCAGTCCGCGCAAGCGCGACTGGGAAGGGTCGACGAACGCCCCCTTACCACCGGGGCAGTTCGATGACACCGTGTGTAAGTGCAATCCAGACATTCACTGGACTCGTATCACCGAGTCTATAATTAAGAAGTTGAAGTTGAAGTGATCCGACTGCGTGGCTACTGTGCCACCTGGTGGATGGCTCGGCTCGAGAGCCGACAAAGGACGTGCCAAGCTGCGAAAAGCCTGAGGGAGCCGCACGGAGGCGAAGAACTCAGGATCTCCGAATGGGAATCCCCTCGCAATTGCTGTGCGCAATGGGGAACGTCCGGAATTGAAACATCTCAGTACGGACAGGAAGAGAAACCGAATGGGACGCCGTGAGTAATCGCGAGTGAAAGCGGCACAGTCCAAACCGAAGCCTTCTGGGCAATGTGGTGTTCGGGCCAGCACTCATCGGCGGAACGTCTGCGGAGAAGTCTCCTGAAACGGAGCGCGAGACAGGGTGACAGCCCCGTACTCCAGACAAGTACGCCGTGCGCTGGTTCCAGAGTAGCGGGGATCGGATATTCCTCGTGAATATCGCCGGCATCGACGGCGAAGACTAAGTACTCCTCGAGACCGATAGTGAACAAGTAGCGTGAGCGAACGCTGAAAAGCACTCTCCAACGGAGGGTGAAATAGGGCCTGAAATCAGGTGGCGATAGAGCGACGGGGCATGAAAGGCCCCGCTGTGAACGAACGAGGCGCAAGCCTCTAGTAGGGACAGCGGGGAGCCGATGTTCCGTCGTACGTTTTGAAAAACGAGCCAGGGAGTGTGTCTGTTCGGCAAGTCTAACCGGAGTATCCGGGAAGGCACAGGGAAACCGACATGGCCGCAGCCCTTCATGGGCGAGGGCCGCCGTCTTCAAGGGCGGGGAGTCGAACGGACACGACCCGAAACCGAGTGATCTACGCGCGTGCAAGGTGAAGCGTGCCGAAAGGCACGTGGAGGCCTGTTAGGGTTGGTGTCTTACAATACCCTCCCGTGACATGCGTGTAGGGGTGAAAGGCCCATCGAACTCGGCAACAGCTGGTTCCAATCGAAACATGTCGAAGCATGACCTCCACCGAGGTAGTCCGTGAGGTAGAGCGACCGATTGGAGGGTACAACTCCGAGAGGAGTTGTCCCTCCTGTCGAACTCCGAACTTACGGACGCCGTGGACGTGGGGAATCCGGTGCGCGGGGTAAGCCTGTGTACCGTAAGGGAGACAACCCAGCGTTAGGTTAAGGTCCCAAAGTACGAGCTAAGTGCGATCGAAGGTGGTTCCGAGCCCAGACAGCCGGGGGTGAGCTTAGAAGCAGCTACCCGCTAAGAAAAGCGTAACAGCTTACCGGCCGAGGTTCGGAGCGCCCAAAATGATCGGGGCTCAAGTTCGTCACCGATACCTAACCGCACCCCTCACAGGGTGATCGAGTAGATTGGCACTCTGCACGGGCGGAAGCACGGGCGAGAGTTCGTGTGGACCGTGTAGGGACGAAAATCCTGGTCATAGTAGCAGCGTGAGTCGGGTTAGACCCCCGACGGCCTCAAGGATAAGGGTTCCTCGGCACTGCTGAACAGCCGAGGGTTAGCCGGTCCTAAGTCACACCGTAATTCGAATGTGACAATTGGGAAACGGGTTAATATTCCCGTGCCGTCGTACATTGAACGCCGACGCCTCTGGAAACACCGAGCTGGGCCATCGCCCAGTCGAACTGGAGAAGTCCGTGGACGCCGTAATGGCAAGAAGCGGACGAAACCCAGGATAGGGAAACTCGGTGGTACCAGGGGCCCGTGAAAAGGCAAGTACGACGACCGTACCGAGAACCGACACAGGTATCCTGGCGGTGAAAGCCAAGGCCTGTCGGGAGCAACCGACGTCAGGGAATTCGGCAAATTAGTCCCGTAAGTTCGCGATAAGGGATGCCTGCCTCGTTCGAGGCAGGTCGCAGTGACTCGGATGCTCCGACTGTCTAATAACAACATAGGTGACCGCAAATCCGCAAGGACTCGTACGGTCACTGAATCCTGCCCAGTGCAGGTATCTGAACACCCAGTACAATGGGGCGAAGGACCTGTTAACGGCGGGGGTAACTATGACCCTCTTAAGGTAGCGTAGTACCTTGCCGCTTCAGTAGCGGCTTGCATGAATGGATCAACGAGAGCATCACTGTCCCGACGTTGGGCCCGGTGAACTGTACGTTCCAGTGCGGAGTCTGGAGACCCCCAAGGGGAAGCGAAGACCCTATAGAGCTTTACTGCAGGCTGTCGCTGGGACACGGTCGCTAATGTGCAGAATAGGTAGGAGACGTTACACAGGTGCGTGCGCCAGCACGTCGCCGAGTCAAGAGTGAAATACTACCCGTTAGTGACTGTGACCCTAACTCCGGGAGGAGGACACCGGTAGCCGGGCAGTTTGACTGGGGCGGTACGCGCTCGAAAAGATATCGAGCGCGCCCTAAGTCTTCCTCATCCGGGTCGGAGACCCGGAAGAGAGCGCAAGAGCACAAGGAAGGCTGACAGTGTCCTGCACAACAAGGGACGCTGACGCGAAAGCGTGGTCTGCGATCTTATGAGCCTGCCCGATGCGGGCCATAAGCGACAGAAAAGCTACCTTAGGGATAACAGAGTCGTCACGCGCAAGAGCACATATCGACCGCGTGGCTTGCTACCTCGATGTCGGTTCCCTCCATCCTGTCCGTGCAGAAGCGGACAAGGGTGAGGTTGTTCGCCTATTAAAGGAGGTCGTGAGCTGGGTTTAGACCGTCGTGAGACAGGTCGGCTGCTATCTATTGGGGGTGTTGAGGTACTTGACGGGAACGTTCGTATAGTACGAGAGGAACTACGAACGGGTGCCACTGGTGTACCGGTCGTCTGAGAAGGCGAGTGCCGGGCAGCTACGCACCACGGGGTAAGAGCTGAACGCATCTAAGCTCGAAACCCACCTGGAAAAGAAGTACCACTGAGGCCACTCGTAGAAGACGAGTTAGATAGACTCGGGATGTACGCGCCAAGGCAACGAGGCGTTGAGTCCGCGAGCACTAACAGGCCAAGCCACACAATCATATCCGCATCCGGATCACAGAGACATGCTGTGCAGTATAGGTCGGTGATTCGGGTCCAGGTGTTAACTGGATTGCACTTACACACGGTACTCGCCGTCGAGTAGTTCGACGGGCGAGAGTACGAGCCACAGTAGTGGCCGTAACCGACATTGGTAGGATCGCGGTTCGATTCCGCGAGTCGGCATTACGGCGGCCAGAGCGGTGGGGATCACCCGTACCCATCCCGAACACGGACGTTAAGCCCACCCACGTTCCGGTCAGTACTGGAGTGCGCGAGCCTCTGGGAAATCCGGTTAGCCGCCGACCAATCATATAGAGCCCGACGCACATCGCGTGCGTCGGGCTCTCTTCATTTGTACAACCCACCCATAGTGGGCAACAAGTCTTAACCGCTATCCGTTCCACCCGCTAGTGCAACCGTCGTCTGTGGAGCCACAGAATCGAGACAGCCGGTCGCACCTAAATCATGAGCGACTCATCGAGTACGACGACCCAGGAGCGGTCGCGCGTGGCCTCGAAAGAGGAAGAGGAAGAGCAACCCGAGGAAGAAACAGTCGAAGAGCTACGCTGTCCGGAGTGCGGTGGAAACCTCGCCAAGAACGCTGCCCGCGGCGAGACAGTCTGTGAGGACTGTGGACTCGTCGTCGAGGAGGACGAGATCGACCACGGTCCGGAGTGGCGTGCGTTCGACTCCAAGGAGCAAGACCAGAAGTCACGCGTCGGGGCCCCGACGACGAACATGATGCACGACAAGGGGCTATCGACGAACATCGGCTGGCAGGACAAAGACGCCTACGGCAACTCGCTCTCCTCGAGTCAGCGCCAGAAGATGCAGCGCCTCCGCACGTGGAACGAGCGATTCCGCACTCGTGACTCCAAGGAGCGCAACCTGAAGCAGGCGCTCGGGGAGATCGACCGGATGGCGTCGGCTCTGGGCCTCCCGGACAACGTCCGCGAGACGGCCTCCGTCATCTACCGCCGCGCGCTCGACGAGGACCTCCTGCCCGGTCGCTCCATCGAGGGTGTCTCGACGGCGAGTCTGTACGCGTCCGCGCGACAGGCGAACACGCCTCGGTCGCTCGACGAAGTCGCCAACGTCTCCCGTGTCGAGAAAGACGAGATCGCCCGGACGTATCGCTACATCGTCCGCGAACTCAGCCTCGAGATCGAGCCGGCGGACCCGGCCAACTACGTCCCGCGGTTCGTCTCCGAACTCGACCTCGGGGACGAAGTCGAGCGGCACGCCCGGAGCCTCCTCGAGAGCGCGAAGCAGGCCGGGATCGTGAGCGGGAAGAGTCCGGTCGGACTCGCCGCTGCGGCCATCTACGCGGCCGCACTCCTCGCGAACGAGAAAGTGACCCAACGCGAGGTCTCGGAGGTCGCGGACATCTCCGAGGTCACCATCCGCAACCGCTACCACGAACTCCTCGAAGCCGAGGAGAGCATTCCGATGGAAGCATAGGCGAGGCCGCCCGCCACGCGGGCATGGAGACCACCCGTCACTTCGTCGCGACGGCGTACGTCGTCTGCGACGGCGCGACCGCGCTCCACCACCACGACCGACTCGACCTCTGGCTCCCGCCGGGTGGCCACATCGACCGGGGTGAACTCCCCCGGTCGGCCGCCCGCCGCGAAGTACGCGAAGAGGTCGGGCACGAACCGACACTTCTCGAGTCCGAAACGTCAGTCTCGACGCCCGTCGTCACCGAACTTCCTGGCCCCGAGTATCTCCTCCTCGAAGACATTCACTACTACGAGGGCGGCGACGTCGGCCACCAACACGTCGACTTCGTCTACTTCGGGTCGGTCCCGTCGCGCGAGATCGCCCCTTCCGACGGGGAACGTGCAGCAGAACACTGGGAGTGGTACACACCCGACGACCTCCGCGCCGCCGACGAACTCGGTGCAGAAGTCGTCGAACTCGGTCTCGAAGCGATCGAGCGCGTCACGGCGGCGGGGCGGGATTCAGAGTCGTGACTCGACGTACTTCCTGACGTGGTCGTCCATCCGGCGTTTGAACCCGGCCTGCCTGGCGAGGCGGTCGAGTTCGCGGGCGACGAGACTCCCGTACTGCACTGCCTTCTTGTCGCGCTCGGCGACCGACTCGGGGAGCCACTCGGCCGCGACGTCGCGTAGCGCCGCCTTCCGTCGCGCGTGCTCGGTCTCCGCGTCCTCGACGAGCAGGTCGTCGGGTAGTCGGAGCGCCGCGTCGACCACACGGTCGTGGAGCAGTGGCGTCACGGGTTCGACGCCCGCTGCACGGACGGCGAGTGTGTCGCGTTCGAGTTGGTCCGGGAGCGTCTCGACGACTTCGCGTCGGGCACCGCGGACGGTGTCGGCCTCGACGCGGTGGTCGAGTTTCGCGACCTTCGAGTAGCCACCGAACAGTTCGTCGGCGCCCTGGCCGAGTACGAGGTGGTCGGTGTCGACTCGCTCGGCGACGAGGTAGAGTGGGAGGGCGATCTGGACGTCCATCGCGTTGGTCCGACCGATGGCGCGTGCGACCGTGGGGACGGCGTCCTCCACGCCTTCGATGGTGAGTTCGTGGACGACCAGGTCCGCCTCTCGTCCCATCGCGGCGGCGGAGTCGTGGGCGGACGCGACGTCGGTCGAGTCGGGGAAGCCGACGACGTGGAGCGGTGCGTCGAGGAGTGCCGCGAGGAGCGCGGAGTCGACCCCGCCGGAGAAAGCGACGGCGACGTCCTCGTCCGGAACGGTCTCGACGCCGGTCTCGACACTCTCGCGAACGGCGTCGAGCGCCCGCTCCCGGTCGGTCGTCGGTTCGGGGTCGGGGAGCGACCAGACGTGTCGAGTTCCCTCTCCGGCGCCGACGTGGCCGGCGGGGAACGGGGACGGGTCGTCGAGGTCGGTCGGGTCGAAACTCCACGCGTTCCCGTCGACGAAGAGCGGTTCACGCCCGAGGACGTCGCGGACGAGTCGGCCGTCCGGCAGTTCGCCTGCGAACCCGGACGTTCCGGGGAGCGGGTCGGCGGACGCGATGGCGTCCTCGACCGTCCGGGGGTCGGCGCCGTGGAGCGTCACAGCAACTCACGCAGGCGGTTCTTCACGCGGCGTTTGGCGCCGCCGGCGGCCTGCCGAAAACTGATGTACCAGGGCGTCCGTTTCCCCTCGACCGAGGTGCGCCCGTCCCGAATCGCGTCGAGGATGCTCTCCAGTGACGCTTCCTCGGTCTCGACTTTCGTTACCGCCTGCCCGACCATCTCGGCGATGTGGGCGTCGCTCCCGGCGGTCATCGGGATGTCTTGTTCGAGGGCGAAGCGTTCGGCCTGACGGTTCGCGCGTCCAGTGAGGAGTCGAGAGTTGTACACCTCGATGGCGTCGGCGCTCGCGAGTTGCTCGCGGGAGATGTTCGCGGCGACGCCGCTACGCGACTCCTGGAAGGGGTGGGGGACGACGGCGATGCCGCCGCGTTCGCGGATGGCGTCGAGCGTCTCCATGAACGGCCGCCCCGTCGGGACGGCCTCGTGGACGCCGATGGCGAGGACGTGGCCCGCGGCGCTCGTCACCTCCATCCCCGGAATTCCGACGACGTCGTACTCCGACGCGAGTTCGGTCGCCTCCAGACTGGCGGCTATCTCGTCGTGGTCGGTGACGGCGAGGGCGTCGAGTCCGACGGCCTCGGCCTGTTCGAGGAGCATCTCGACCGAGTCACGGCCGTCGTAGGAGAGCGCCGAGTGGGCGTGGAGTTCGACCGACAGCACGACCAGTAGTAGCGAGGGACGGGCCAAAAACGCCTCGGTCCGTCCGGGGGCCGACCGCGAACGTCTATGGTCTCCCGGCGGGAACCGACGGTGTGACTGTGAGACAGCCAACGTTCCCGAGACGCCTCCGAAACCGCGAACCGCTCGTCGGGTGTTGGATGCTCGTCGGCCACCCGGTCGTCGGCGAGTTCCTCGCCCAGCAGGGCTTCGACTTCGTCGTCGCGGACGGCGAACACACCGAGAACGACGTCGAGACGCTCGCCTCGGTGGTCCGGGCTGTCGACGCCGCGGGGACCGACACCGAGGTACTGGTCCGGTCGCCGTCGGCGGACCCGGCGGACGTCAAGCGGCTGCTCGACCTCGGACCCCGCGGCGTGATCGTCCCGCAGATCGAGGACGTCGACGCGGCCCGGTGTGCGGTCGAGGCCGCGACCTACCCGCCGGAGGGCGTCCGCGGGGTCGCCGGCACTCGTCCCTCGGGGTACGGGACCGACCTCGAAACCGCCGTCGAGCGCGCGAGCGAGGACGTGGTGACGATCCTCCAGGTTGAGACGGCGGGTGCCGTCGCGGACGCTGCGGAAATCGCGGCGCTCGACGGCGTCGACGCACTCCTGATCGGCCCCGCCGACCTCTCGGCCCGACTCGGCGTGTTCGGCGAGTACGACCACGACCGATTCCGCGACGCCGTCGCGACGGTCGTCGAGGCGGCCGACGCGGCGGAGACGCCGGTCGGCACTCTCGCGACCACGCGGGAGAACCTCGAGACCCGCCACGCGTGGGGGATGGACTACATGGTCGCCGGCACCGACCTCGGGTACCTCCGTGACGCGGGCGCGCGCTACCGGGAGACGTACGCAGGCTTGTCGACAGAGGAGAACACATAGGTCGCTCGCCCTCCGACTGACAGACGAACGAGGTCACCGGCCCCTCGATACCGGGACCGGAACCGATACCGACTCCGATACCGATGATTACCCCCCAACTCTTCACCGAACTCACCGCGGTCGTCAGAATCGTCCTCTTGACTGTCGCGTTCGTGTTCGCGGTCGTCGCCGCGCGCGGGTACAGCGACGCCCCGTGGGGCGCGGTCCTCCGACCGCTCCCGGTCGCGATTCTGGCACTCGCCACGAGCGTCGCCACGCTCCTCGTCGACGTGAGCGAGACGACTGCACAGGTAGTGACAGTCGCCGTCTGGACGGTCGGCGTGGGCGCCGTCGCACTCTCGACGTACCGATTCGTCGACCTCGTCGCCGAGCGAGGTGACCGATGAGCGCGACGCTGGTCTCGCTGCTCGCGCTGATCCAGTTGCTCCTGCTCGTGACGTGTTCGCTCGTCATCGTCGTCACCCTGTACCGCCACTGGACGACCGTCCTGTACCGTCGCGGGGTCGTCGCACTCGTCGCGACGCTCCTCGTGTTCGCGGTGGGCGCCGTCGTCGACGTCGCGGCCGAACGCGGCCTCAACGTCGTACTGTTCGAGATGGTCGACGACGTCCTGTTCACCGCTGCAGCGGCACTCGCGGTCGTCGCGACGTGGTTGTTCGCCCGCGACTTCGTCGTCACCGGGCGGGACGAACCGGTCGAGATATCGGCCGAACCGGACGAGACGACCGGGAGGTTCGAGGATGCCTGAGGGGATGCCTCGGTCCGACGGCGGCGAACGGACGATACCGGTAGAACCGCAGCGACAGACGCTCGTCACGTCCTCGTTCGACCAGCAAACGTTGGCGCGACTCCCCGAGGCGGCGTTCGAGAACCTCCTCGTCGTCTCGACCGGTCTCCACCCCAAGCGCATCGAGCGAATCGTCCGCGAGCGTGGTCACGACCCGCGACAGGTGGGGGTCCTCCCGGTCACCGGTGGCGACGTCGACTACGACGGCCCGCTCTGGGTCGCCGACCGGACGAGTCCGGCCGACCTGACGGGACTCAGTATGCGTTTCTCCGAGGCGGCCAGACACCTCGAACCCGGCGTCGGGTGGGTCTGCGTCGACAGCGTGAGCACGCTCTACATGTACGCCGCGAGCGAACGCGTCTACCGCTTCCTCTCGCAACTGGTCTCGAAACTCGACGCCCAGTCGATGACTGGCGTCTACTGCGTCTCGCGCGGCGTCCTCGACGACCAGGAGTACGCTCGTCTCAGCGACCTCGTCGACGAGGTCGTCTGATCGCCGGCGTGTTCGGTTGTGCGGCTGTCTGGTCGGAGTCGGTGGCAGGTTACTCCTTCCAAGATGGCACGTCCGTGCATATAGAAAAGCATTAATCCGTCCGAGAAAGACACGAAGGTGAATGCCCCTGGCCGACGCGGACCGCGAGCGTATCGTCGACGAACTCGGCCGCGACCCGACGCGGGCGGAGAGCGCCCTGTTCGAGAACCTCTGGAGCGAGCACTGCGCGTACCGCTCGTCGTTGCCGCTGCTCTCCGCCTTCGAGACCGAGGGCGAGGGCGTCGTCGTCGGCCCCGGTGACGACGCCGCGGTCGTCGCCCTGGACGACGACACCTACGTCACGTTCGGCGTCGAGAGCCACAACCACCCGTCGTACGTCGACCCGTACGACGGGGCCGCGACGGGCGTGGGCGGAATCGTCCGCGACACGCTCTCGATGGGTGCCTACCCCATCGCGCTCGCGGACTGTCTCTACTTCGGCGACTTCGACGCCGAGCACTCACGCTACCTCCTCGACGGCGTCGTCGAGGGGATCAGCGACTACGGCAACTCCATCGGCGTCCCCACGGTCGGCGGGAGCACCGCCTTCCACCCGGACTACGAGGGGAACCCGCTGGTGAACGTCGCCTGCGTCGGTCTCGTCGACGCCGACCGCGTCGTCACCGCGGACGCCAAACGCCCCGGCAACGAACTCGTCCTCGTCGGGAACGCTACGGGCCGCGACGGCCTGGGCGGCGCCTCCTTCGCCAGCGAGGACCTGGACGAGGACGCCGAGACCGAGGACCGCCCCGCGGTCCAGGTCGGCGACCCCTACACGGAGAAACTCCTCGTCGAGGCCAACGAGGAACTCCTCGACCGCGACCTGCTCGTCGCCGCCCGCGACCTCGGTGCCGCGGGACTCGGCGGGGCCTCCTCGGAGATGATCGCGAAGGGCCGACTCGGCTGTGAGATCGACCTCGAACGCGTCCACCAGCGCGAGGAGGGGATGAACGCGATGGAGATCCTCCTCGCCGAGTCCCAGGAGCGGATGTGCTACGAGGTCGCCCCGGAGGACGTCGACGAGGTGCGAGACGTCGCCGAGAAGTACGACCTCGGCTGCTCGGTCATCGGCGAAGTCACCGACGGCAACCGCTACGTCGCCCGCTTCGAGGGTGACGTCGTCGTCGACGCCCCCGCGGAGTTCCTCGCGGACGGCGCCCCGCTCAACGACCTCCCGAGCGAGGAACCGCCCGAACCTACGGTCGACCTGCCCGACGTCGCACTCGACGAGGCGTTCGAGGCCGTCGTCGGCAGTCCGAACACCGCGAGCAAGCGCTGGGTCTACCGCCAGTACGACCACGAGGTCGGCGCGCGGACGGCCACGGGACCGGGCGACGACGCCGCGGTGCTCGCCGTTCGAGAGGCCAATGCGGAACCACGTTCCGCAGACAAGTCGAACGGTGAGAACCGTGAGACAGGGCAGGGTCTCGCGCTCGCCGCCGGGGCCTCACCGAACTGGACCGCGACGGCTCCCTACGAGGGCGCTCGTGCCGTCGCCGTCGAGAACGCGACGAACCTCGCGGCGAAGGGCGCGACCCCCCTCGCGGCCGTCGACTGCCTGAACGGCGGTAACCCCGAGAAACCCGACGTGTACGGCGGCTTCGAGGGAATCGTCGACGGCCTCGCCGACGCCTGCGCCGACCTCGACGTCCCGGTCGTCGGCGGCAACGTCTCGCTGTACAACGACTCGGTGGCCGGCCCCATCCCGCCGACGCCAACGCTCGCCGTCCTCGGGACGAAGTCGGGATACGACGCCCCGCCGGCGTCTTCGCAGGGTGAGGGAACACTCCTCCTCGTCGGCGGCCACCGCGAGGAACTGGGCGGTTCGGAGTACCTCGCGCAGTTCGACGGTAGCGACACCTTCCCGGCCGTGCCTGCGGACGCGCCCGCGTTCGTCGAGACGCTCGCCGACGTGGCCGACGCCCGGGAGACGCTCGCCGTCCACGACGTGAGCGACGGCGGACTCGCGGTCGCACTGGCCGAACTCGTCACCGACGAGACGGGAGTCGACGCCACGGTTCCGAGCCTCGACGCGCTCTTCTCCGAGGCCGTCGGCCGCGCCGTGGTCGAGACTGAAGACCCCGGAGCGGTCCGCGAGGCGTTCGAGGACGTGGCGCCCGTCGTGGAACTCGGCGAGGCCACCGCAGAGGGTGCGCTCGACCTCTCCGTCGACGGAGAGACGCTCGCCTACGACGCCGCGGAGATTCGTGAGCGTCGGGACGTGCTCGCCCGCGAACTCGACTAGTCGGTCCGGAGAAAGCTTTTACCGAGTTGGAACGAGGCCTCGGCATGGCCGAAGCCCTCCTCTTCGTCCTCGCAGCGCTCGTCGCCATCGCCATCCCGCTGTGGGTGTACAGTGACGCGAAACAGCACAGCGACCAGAGTCCGCTCCTCTGGGCGCTCGTCGCCTTCTTCGGCGGTATTCTCGGACTCCTGCTCTACTTCCTGCTCGGTCGGAACTAGAGCAGGAACGGGACGCCGAACGTCAGGACGAGTCCGACGATCAGGACGAGTGCGCCGGTCGTCACCTGTCCGGAGGAGTACTCCTGCATCGGTGAGGTGGTCCGGTCAGCGTGTTCGGGGTTCGTCCCGCCCGGTGCGAGGTCTTCGGTCTGCTCCGCGTCCGTCTCTTCCGTCTCGGTGTCGGCGTCGCTCATGGGCGAAGATTCTGTGGGCCATCACTTTGCTGTATCGCTCCGCGGGGCTCAGAGCGCGTCGCGGAGCGCGCCGACGAGGTCGACGATGGCGTCGTCTGCGGCGTCGATGTGGTGACCGAGGTTGACGAGTCCGTGGATCTGTGACTCGTAGTGGAGTCGCGTGACGGGGACGCCCGCGTCTTCGAGGCGGTCGGCGTACGCCCGTCCCTCGTCGCGGAGAGGGTCGAAGCCACACGTGAGCACCGTCGCGGACGGGAGGTCCGAGAGGTCCCGCGCCCGCAGTGGGAACGCGTAGGCGTTCGCGAGGTCCGACTCGCGTTCGAGGTACTGTTCGTAGTACCACTCCATGCTCCGGTACTCGAGGAAGTACCCCTCGCCGTTCTCGTCGTAGGAGTCGAACCAGCGCACCTCGGGCGGGTTCACCGCCGGGTAGACGAGCGTCTGGTGGTCGAACGTCGGGCCGTCGCGGTCGCGCGCGGCGAGGGTCACCGCCGCGGCGAGGTTCCCGCCCGCGGAGTCGCCGCCGACCGCCGTCCGATCGGGGTCGGCGTCGAGGCTCTCGGCGTGTTCGTGCGCCCACGCGGCCGCCCGGTAGCAGTCCTCGAACGGCACCGGGAAGGGGTGTTCCGGCGCGCGGCGGTAGTCGACCGAGACGACGAGACACCCCGTCTCGTTGGCCCACCGGCGGAGGAAGGGGTCGTAGTCGTCGACCGACCCGCGGACCCACCCGCCGCCGTGGAAGTGGACGAACAGCGGGTACGGTGCGTCGCCGGGGAGCGGCGTGTAGATGCGGAGCGGGATCGGCCCGTTCGGGCCCCCGATCTCGGTGTCAGTGGTGGCTTCGACCTCCTCGCTCGGGGCACCCTCGAAGAGGCGGCCGAGGAGCGCTCGTCCGGCGTCAGGCGAGAGCGTCCACGACGGTGGGGAGACCCCCGCGTCGAGTTCGTCGAGCAGTGCGGCGGCCTGCGGGTCGAGGTCGGCGTCCGACATCGTGTGGGTGATTGCCGTGCCGGGAGAAATAGCTTCGCCCCAGCACTCTTCGTGCGGGAGTTCGACTACCCAGTCACCATGACCGACGACACGCGTTTCGAACTCGCCGGCGAACAGAGTCGACACGAGACGGCGGCGCTCCTCCGGAAACTCGCGAACGACCTCGACGGGGGTCGCGAACTCGTCTTCGACGACTCGGTCGCACTGCCCGTCCCCGAGACGCTCGACGTCGAGGTCGACGTCGAAGTCGAGGCGGAGACGGACGCACCCGACGAGTACGAAGTCGACGTCGAACTGGAGTGGGACGACGACGCGGTCGCGGCGGCCGAATCCCCCGGAACCGAACGGACGGAAGCGAGCGAGGGTGGAGCGGAGTCCGAGACCGAACCGCGACCCGCCATCGCCCGTCCGGAAGTCGAACACGTCGAGGAAGGACCGACGGCCCGCGCCTCGCCGCCCGAAGACGAGGCCGTCCCCGAACAGGAGGAGGGCGTCCCGGAGGAACCGACGCTGGCCGAACCCGGTGTGGAGGCCGAACCCGCCGAGCGGACACCCCTCGCCCGCTTCCAGGTGTACCGCGACCGCGGCGGGAAGTGGCGCTGGCGGCTCGTCCACCGTAACGGAAACATCGTGGCGTCGAGCGCGCAGGGGTACACGACCAAGCGGAACGCCGAGAAGGGGATGCGGAGCGTGGTGCAGAACGCGCCGAACGCGACGGTCGAACGCGAGGGGGGAGGTGAGGAGGACCGCGAGGAGTAGGCCGCGACTGCGCCAGACGAAACCGTGAAACCCGCCACTCCCCAACCCACGGGTATGACCCTCACGAAGCGCGTCATCCCCTGTATCGACGTCGACCTCGACGACGATGGGGAGGCAGCGGTCTACACGGGCGTCAACTTCGAGAACCTGGAGTACACCGGCGACCCGGTCGAACTCGCGAAGAAGTACAACGAGGCGGGCGCCGACGAGTTCGTCTTCCTCGACATCACCGCGAGCGCGGAGGGTCGCGAGACGATGCTCGACACCGTCGAGCAGGTCGCCGACGAGATCTTCATCCCCCTCACGGTCGGCGGCGGCATCCGCACTCGCGAGGACATCAAGGAGACGCTCCGCGCCGGTGCCGACAAGGTGTCGATCAACACCGGCGCGCTCGACCGCCCCGAACTCATCACCGAGGGCGCCGAGGCGTTCGGAAGCCAGTGTATCGTCATCTCCGTCGACGCCCGCCGCCGCTACGACGAGGACGGCGAGTACTACGAGCAGGTCGACGGCGAGTCCTGCTGGTTCGAGTGCACTGTGAAGGGCGGCCGCGAGGGGACGGGCGTCGACGTCGTCGAGTGGGCACAGGAGGCCGAAGAACGCGGCGCCGGCGAGTTGTTCGTCAACTCCATCGACCAGGACGGCACCAAGGACGGCTACGACCTCCCGCTCACGGGCGCCGTCTGCGACGCCGTCTCGACGCCGGTCATCGCCTCCTCGGGGTGTGGCGAACCCGAGCACATGCGCGAGGCGTTCGAGTCCGGCGCCGACGCCGCGCTCGCCGCCTCCATCTTCCACTTCGGCGAGTACACTATCGAGGAGACCAAACGGTACCTCGACGAGCACGACGTCCCGGTCCGCCTGTAGTTCCGGTAGCCGAATCTTTTACTCGGTGCTGAATAATCTCTGACTATGGCACCCCTCGGACGGCCACCCGGTGGAAATTTCGGCGGTGGGCCGGCCGACGGTCTCGTCGAGCCGACGGTCGCCGTCGAGGAAGTTCACGCGACGGGTACCTCCCGGTACGTCGTCCTCGAACCGTACGGCGAGTCGGACGACCCAGACGACGACGCGTTCCTGCTCGTCGAACGCGTGTCGGGGCCGGCGTCGCCCGAGCGGGAACTCGACGACGCCGAGGCTCGGGGAACAATCGAACTCCAGAACGGACTCGCGTACTTCGCACCCGACGTCGAGTCGGTCCGCGTCCGGACTCCGGCCTCGCGGACGGCCGGACTCCGGTGTGAACTCGTCCTCCGCGGGTTACTCGACGTGCGACTCGCCTACGCTGGCGAACAGTTCCGTCTCTCGCTCACTGGGCCGCCGTTTCGAAGGCCTCCTGGAAGTCGGTGAGTTGCTCCTTCACGCGGCCGGCGCCGGCCTCGAGGGCGTCGAGCGGGTCGGTGCCCTCGGTCTTGAGCGAGAGCACTGGCTCGGTCTGGCCACCGGACTGTTCGGGATTCACGTCGTAGGTCGCGGCGGCGACCTCGTCCAGTTCGAGGAGCGCGCCCTTCAGCGCGTTCATGAACGTGTGGTCCTCGCCCGCAATCTCGATAGTGAGTTCCTCCTCGCTCTGCTCGATAACCCGCAGGTCCATAGACAGGTGAACGAGCGGCCGCAGTTTCAGTCTTTCGCGTTCGGCCGCCCGGACCGCCACTCTCGTCGTCGGCGCGGGGGCCGTCCCGGTCCCGGACCCGAGAGTCTCCCCGGGGCGCTCTCGCTCACGCGCTCCGGAGGTAGCCTTGGGCGGGCATGTACACCTCGCCCTTGCGCTTGAGCTTCTCGATATCGTGTTCGATCTTCGACTGCTCGAAGCCGCGGTCGACCATCTCGTCGATGATCTCCTGCTCGGGGGCACCCTGCTCTTCGAACTCCTCTTCGAGTTCCGAGATGGTCTCCTTGAGGTCCTTCGTCCGCGAGCGCTGCGAACTGGAGACGCCGGTCTCGATGATGTCCGCGTCGTACTCGCCGTCCTCGTTGACACCGACGTCGTCGAGCGACGCCTGGATGAGTTCGATGGCGCGCTTGACGTCCGCCGCCTCGACGGTGTCCGAGAGGCGGACCTTCGCCGAGGCCTCGGCCATCCGGCGGATGGCCTCCAGTTTCCGGTGGGTCAGCGGGACGGTGTCGCCGCCGGTCATCCCGCGGATGTCGGGGTAGTAGTCGTGAATCTGGGCGGCGGCCTCGTCGCTGAAGCGCGGTTGGACGTTCCGCCGGGCGTAGGCGACGAAGGCGCGGAGGACGTCGTGGTCGACCTCCGGGCTGATGGACTTTGCCTCCGCGCCGTCGAGGTTCCCCTGGTCGAGGTCGGCGGACTCCTGCCACACCGTCGTCTTGTGCTCGGCGATCATCCGGTCTTTCTCCTCGTCCGGGCGGTCCTTGAGCATGAACCAGAGGTCGAAGCGGGAGACGAGCGCCGCGTCGAGGTCGATCTGCTCGGCCATGTGCATGTGCTCGTCGAAGCGGTCCTCCTTCGGGTTCCCCGCGGCCAGCAGCGCTGTCTGGGCCGGGATCGTCGCGTTGATCCCCGCCTTGTTGATGGAGATGGTCTGCTCTTCGAGCGCGGAGTGCATCGACTCGACGGCGTCCTGTTGCATCTTGTCGATCTCGTCGACGCAGGCGATCCCCTTGTTCGCGAGCGCGAGGGCGCCCGCCTGCAGCGAGTAGGGGGAGTCGCCGAAGTCGTCCTGGACGACCGCCGCGGTCATCCCCGCCGCGCTCGCTCCCTTCGCGGACGTCTTGACCGAGCGGGGGCTGATCTTCTCGGCGGCTTCGAGGAGACTCGACTTCCCGGTACCCGGGTCACCGATGAGGAGGATGTGGGGGTCGCCACGGATGGCGGTCCCGTCGGGTTTCAGCCGGCGGTAGCCGCCGAACAACTGGAAGATGATGCCGAGTTTGATGTCGTCGAGTTTGTCCTCGCCTTTGATGTCCGGTGCGACGGAGTCGACGAGTTTGTCGTAGACGTCGGGGTCGTTCGCGAGTTCCTCGATCCGGTCTTTGTACTCCTCGATCTCGATCTCCTCGTAGTCGTTCTCCTCGATCTCGATGGAGCGCGCCCGGAGGATGTAGCCGAACGTCCCGTTGGACTCGCTCGTCTCGTCGACTTCGAGGACGCCGTTGATGGTGACCCGGGACCCGGCGCCGAGTTCGTGTTCGGTGAGCCACTCTTCGAGTTCGTCGGTCACGACGACCGTCAGCGTCTCGCCCTGGCCGTCGATGGACTCCTCGGGTGGCTGCTGGAGTTGGAGGAGCACCTGGTCGCGGAAGTCGGTCTTGTCGTTGCGGATCTGGAAGGGACCCTGTCGCTCACAGCCGTCGCACTGGTAGGGCTCCTGGATCTCGCCGTACCCCTGCGGGATGTGGTTGATGGCGCCACAGCGCTGGCACTCGTAGCCGATGGACGCGGGGTTGAGCTTCGCCGACCCGACTCGTGCGATCTGGCCGCTCACGCCGACGTACTGACCAATCTCGTCGCCGCGCGGCCGGCCGACACCGTACACGCGCTCGCTCGGGAGGTTGTAGAGGCGGATCTCGGCGGGCGGGTGGTCGTCGCCGCCGGAGAGGTCGGAGGCGACGGGGTTCGACATCGTCCAGAGTACCTGGTCGAACACCTGGCTGATCGACGGCCAGTTGTTCGTCAGGTCCTCGGCGACCGATGGCTCCCACGTGAAGAGGTCCATCCAGTCGATCCACAGCGTCCGCTTCTCGCTGGGGTACTGCTGGACGAGTTCGGAGAACTCGTCCTCACAGTAGTTCCGGATGAACTGTTCTATGTCCTCGTTCCACTCCTCGTAGAAGCGACGCTCGCTCTCGGAGAGCGTGCTGACTGGGTCGGGGGTTGCAGACATGGTGTAGTAGTCTCGATGGTCGCGCTTCGCGCTCACCCGAAGCGCGCGTCTAGTTGGTCGTGTAGATGTACTTAGGACGGTTAAGGCTTCTTGAGCCCCACTGACACTCCTCCGTCGTGCTCCCTCTTCAACTCTCGCACCCGGACGCTCGTCCGTCTACCGGCCCTTTAAGCGGGGGCCGACCCACGTCTCGGCCATGTCCGTTCCGTCGTGGCTCGCCGTCGGCGGGCCGCTCCTGGTCGCCGCCGTCGTCCTCGTCGTCCTCCGGGTTCACGGTCTCGTCCGCGCGGGCGATGCAGTCCTCGTCGGACTCCCCGCCGCCGGACTCGTCGGACTCGCACTCGGGTGGTGGGTCGCCGGCGTCTCCCTCTCGGTCGCACTGTTCTGGGGTGTCTTGCTCGCACTCGTCGCGTCGGTCGGCGTCGTCCGAGCGCTCGACCGGCCGCGCGGGGCGTGGGTCGGACGACTCCGCCGGCGACTCCTCTTCGGCGTCCCGTGGGGGTCGCTCGTCTCGGCCGTCGGCGTCCTCGGGTTCTACCTGTTCGTCCAGCACGGCCTCGCCGACCCCTACCGGCCGCTGAAGATTCCCTTCGTCTCGTGGTCGTACCTCTACCCCGTCGGCGTGCTGACCGCGCCGTTCGCGCACGCGGGACTCGGCCACCTCACCGGGAACCTTGTCGGAACGCTCGCGCTCGCGCCCGTCGCCGAGTACGCCTGGAGTCACTTCCCGACCGAGCGCGGCGAGTCGGCGTTCGCCTCGTGGCGGACGAACCCCTACGTCCGGGCGGCGCTGTTCCCCGTCGGCGTCGTCGGCGTCGGACTCCTGACGAGTGTCTTCTCGTGGGGGCCCATCGTCGGCTTCTCGGGCGTGGTCTTCGCCTTCGGCGGGTTCGCCCTCGTCCGCTACCCCATCGTGACGGTCGTCGCCCTCTCCGTCCGGGGCGTCGTCTCGACGGTCCTCGACGCTCTCCGCGACCCCGTCGTCGTGGCGTCGGCGAGTCCCTCGTACGGCGGCCCGTGGTGGGCCGGAATCGCTATCCAGGGCCACGTCCTCGGACTCTTCCTCGGCGGCGTCCTCGGAGCGCTCCTGCTCGCCCGCCGAAGCGAGTCCGAGCGCCCGAGCGCACTGCGACTCTGGGGCGGCGCGTTCGTCTTCGCCGTCTCGATGTCGCTGTGGATCGTCTGGTGGTACCGCGGTCCGGAGACGTACGTCCTCTACCGCGGACTCGGCGTCGTCATGATTCTCGGCGTCGCCGCCCTCCTCGTGCTCGCCGTCCGGTCCAGCGACCGGACACTCCTCGACTTCGAGGAGGGGGCACTCACCCGCCGCCACGCCGCTATCTGTCTCGCGTTCGTCCCCGTCCTCGTCATGGCCGGCGTCGCCGTCCCCGTGAACCTCGTCACCATCTCCGAGGAACCCCTCCCGAACGAAGCCATCCACGTCGAGGGGTACGACGTCACCTACGTCGAGAACGTCCCGAACCAGCGCGTCTCGGCCGTCCCCATCGAGGCGTTCGGCGAGACGACGCAGGTGAACGCGAGCGGCGTCGTCGTCCGCAACCCCGACCGCCACGTCTGGACCGAGGCGGTCTCCAGGGGTGAACTCGCCTTCTACGGCACCTCGACCGTGAAGGTGGGCGGCGTCGGCTGGGTGGAGACGATCCAGGCCCACCGCGAGGGGTGGGTCGCCGCCGGCGGCGGCCCCGTCTACCGCGTTGCCCTCCGCGAGCGCGGCGGGTCGTGGGAGACGGTCTTCCGCTCCGACCCGGCGACGGCCGACCCGACGGTCGCCGGGCGGAACGTCACGCTCGCGGTGACGAACACGTCGTTCCGGGTGCGCGTCCAGCGCGGGAACGAGACGCTCGACAGCGCACCCCTCCCCGCGGCGAACGAGTCCGTCTCCGTCGGCGGACTCCGCCTCGTCCGCGAGGAGTCGACACTCTACGCCGTCCACAACGAGACGCGGGTGCAGGTCGCCCACGAAGAACGCTACCAGTGACTACGCCCACTCGATTCTGAACACTTCGACGTCGAGCGTCTCGGACTCGCGAGTGTGGAACTCGAACTGCTTCTCGACCTCGAACTCGGCGGCGAAGGCGTGGGTGACCTCCCCGCCCTGGTCGGCCGCGAACGACTCGACGAACTCCTTGCTCCCCGAGTTGTGGACGGAGTAGGAGACGCGTGACACCTCGCTGGCGGTGGCGAGGAAGTCGCGGTCGGCGTGGCGCTGGCCGCGCTGGGCACCGAACGGCGGGTTCATCAGCACGGTCGCGTCCGAGCAACGGAGCGGCGGGCGACCGGCGGCGTCACCGCGAACCCACTGGACGGACGTCGCGGGCGCGACGCGCGCCTCGTTCTCGCGGGCGACGGCGAGGGCGTCGGCGTCGACGTCCAGGCCGACGACGCGGCCGGGTTCGCGGAGGGCAGCCCCGAGCGCGAGCATCCCCGTCCCCGTCCCGAGGTCGACGACCGTACCCCCGAGGTCGTCCTGTACGTCGGCGAGGTGGACGACGTGGGCGGCCAGTTCCGCGGGCGTGGGGTACTGTTCGAGCGCGGCGCTCGGGTCGCGAAAACCCTCGACGCGTTCGAGTCGTCGTGCCAGCGCTCGTCGCATGGGGAAGCGTCGGAGACGGAGAGAGAAGAAATCACCGAGATGGACGTGTTCGCCCGGACGTCACAGCGCGAGTGGGCCGTCGACGACGAGCGAGACTCCGTTGCGTTCGGCGCGCTCGGCCGTCGCGCGGAGGGAGGGTCGGACCTTCTCGGGGGCGACGACGTCTTCGACCTCGACGGTGACGGTCGCGGCGCCGAGGAAGGCGGCGGCCTCCACGTAGTCGCGGACGCGCTCGACTTCTTCCTGGGCGGTGAGCGTACAGTCCGCGTCGAAACAGGTCTCGACGACGAGTTCGTCCGGGACGTACCCCTCGGCGTCGAGTGCGGCTTTGAACGAACGGAGGTGAGAACGAGCGGTCGAGTCGAGTTGTGCGGCGTCGATGGCGACGGGCGTGCGGTCGGTCGGTCGACAGCGGGCGACTGCGTCGGTCACGTCCGGGGTCTGGGTCGTGCTCATCTTATCAGCCCATACATACTGGACATACAAAAGCCTTTATTTGATGCACAGTAGTAATCTCAAACGTCCGGAACCGGCCATAGTTTCATTATCCCGAGGGGAGTAGTTGTGTAGGAATGGTGGGAACGGAAGCACAGGCTGCCGAATCGAGCGACGCCCACACCGTCGGCTCGTTCTCTCGGGTGGCGGACGAGCGCGACGGGTGTTGTGCGACGACGATTAGCGGTCCCTGAACGCCGGTAGAGGAGAGTGGTACGGAGAGAGTAGAGTAGAGAGCGGTCGGTCAGTCGCGCGGACGCCTCACCAGGTACCGTGGAAGGTGTCGAAGGAGAGTTCGTCGAGCGGCTTGTTGCCGACGGCGATCTCGTACTCACCGGGCGTCAGCATCGGCTTGTGGAAGCGCGGGCCGTCGTCGGTCGTGATGCGCGGACAACCGGTGTTGACGAACGCGTCCATGTCGAAGTTCCGGAGGCGGTCGGGCGTTACCTCGTCCATGGTGATGAGGTAGGCGTTCTCGTTGTTCTCGACGATCTCGTTGGCCTGCTCCCAACGACCCTGGCCGATCTTCGTACAGAAGATGACGCCCCACTTCTCGGCGCTCATCGCCTTGTGGACCGAGGCGTAGCGCTGCTTGAGGAACTGGTCGGTGTCCGCGACCTCGACGACGTTGTTGACGGGGTCGCCGATGACGACCTTCTTGTCGGGGTGTTCCATCGCCAGCCCGAGCGGGTGGAACTTCCCGCCGCCGACGTAGAGGACCTGGTCGGCGTCGATGTCCGCGGAGGCGTAGTTGCAGCCGAGGACCTGCCCCTCGTGGGTGAGACGGTCGTCGCCGCGTCGCGTGTGGACCGTGAAGTCGCGCTCCTCGAGCCACTCGCGCATCGCCTCGAACTTGTTCATGTGCTGGGCCGTCGTGACCAGACCGACGTCACTGGTCTCCAGTTTCTCGACGGCTTCCTCCATGATGGGGACGACGTCGACGTTGGAGAACAGCGGGACGTAGATGATCTTCTCGGAGTCCTTCATCGGGGAGTGCCCGAAGTGGACGAAGACGTCCGTCCGGCGCATCAGGTAGGTGTCGAGGTCGCAGGCGCCGTAGCAGGGCTGTCCCGAGATCATCACGCGCGTCCCGTCGGGCAGGAGTTCGCGCAGGTCGTCGGCGACGGCGGGGCCGCGGCGCTTCAGTCCCTCGGGGAACTGGAGACCGACCTTCTCGGCGTCGCGCTCTTCGACGGCCTCGACGATGCGGTCGAGTTCGTAGTCCCACGTTCGGTCGTGCCTGAGGGACATTCCGGTGTTCCGGAGGTCTCCCTCGGTACGGTCGGCTGTCTGGTCCTGACTCATTGCGAGCGATTACACACTCGGCGTGTATAACCTCGGCGTTTCGTGGGGTCCAGCGGCGTGCCTTCGACTGCCGCGGTACTACTCGTCGCACCCACACCGTTCAAGCCCCACCCGCCGTTAGCCCCACACATGAGTGACGCCGACCTCCCGCTGGAGCACGTCCACGCCGAACCCGACGAACCGACCGAGGGGGCCGCCCCCGCCGTCTTCGTGATGCACGGCCGCGGCGCCGACGAGGAAGACCTCCTCCCCATCGCCCAGCGTCTCCCGGACACGCTGCACGTCGTCAGCCTTCGCGCGCCCGAGCGCCTCCGTGGGGGGTTCACCTGGTACGAACTCGTCATGCCCGAAGGCGACCTCCACCAGAGCCAACCGGACCAGGAGGACTTCCGCCGCAGTCTCGACCTCGTCGTCGAGTCCATCGACGAGGCGGTCGACTCCTACGGACTCGACGAGGACCGCATCGGCCTCCTCGGGTTCAGCCAGGGCGGCATCATGTCTCTCTCGCTGCTCGTCGAGGACCCCTCCAGTTACGAGTGGGTCGTCGCGATGCACTCCTACCTCCCCGAGTCCCACGAGGACCGCTCGCCCGAGGGCATCGAGGACCAACCGGTGTTCGTCGGCGCGGGCAAGCAGGACCGCGTCATCCCCCGGAAGCGCTCACAGCGCGCGGCCGAACGACTCCGCGAGATGGGCGCGGACGTCACCTTCCGCGCGTACGAGGCACCCCACGGCGTCGCCCAGGCCGAACTGGACGACGTCGTCGAGTGGGTGAACGGCGAAGTCCGATAGGTGTGGGAAGGTGCCTCGACCAGCACGTTCAAAGGGTCGTCTCACCAACGGCGAGGCATGAGCATCGACGCGGATGCCGACGCGGACGCCGACTTCGAGGGGACGAACGACGTCGACGAACTCGCCGCCCAACTGGGCGAAGCCATCGCCGACCTGCCCGAGTACCAGCGCTTCGAGTCGGTGAAGGCCGAGGTCGAGGCGGACGAGAACCTCCAAGAGCAGATAAACCAGTTCCAGCAGAAACAACAGGAGTTCATGCTCGCGCGCCAGTCCGGCGACGCCACCCAGCAGGACGTCCGCGACCTGCAGGACGCCCAGCGCGACCTCCACAGCCACCCCGTGATGGCCGACTACCTCGAAGCACAGGAGGAACTCACCGACCGCCTCGAAACCCTCAACGAGGCCATCTCCGCCCCACTCGACGTCGACTTCGGCGGCGAGGCCGGTGGCTGCTGTCAGGACTGAGTGTCGTCGAGTGCGTTCCGGGCGAGCGTCCGGACGCCGCGGCGGAGTCGCTCCGACGCCGACTGCGCGGAGATCCCGAGTTCCTCGGCGACGGCTTCGAGCGTCGTCCCCCGCGGGACGTCGAAGTAGCCGGCTCGGAGCGCGGCGTCGACGGCTTCGCGCTGGCGACCGGTGAGTCCGTGGTCGGCCCCGTCGTCGTTCGCCTGTGACCCGCCGTAGACGCGCTGGAGGTCGAACGCGACCCCCAGGTCGGCACACACCGTTCTGAACCTCGCGAACACCTCGCGGTCGGGAAAACGCATCCGCGTGTGCCACCCGTCCGCGTCGCCGTGGAGTGCGAGGAGTTCCGCCCCGAGTTCGACGTACTCGGGGTACATGACCGTCTCGAGTTCCTCACTGAACTGGACCCGATAGAGGTGTCGCTCCGGGAGGCGGTTGAGGAGGGTCTCGTCGGTCACGCTCGGGTCCACGCGGAGCGCGCGCTCGAACGTCGCCAGCGCGTCCGTCGCTGCGTCCGTTGCCGGGTCCGCCCCGCCCGTGGCGTCGGCGCCGTGGAGGATCGTCTCCGACCCGTCGGCCGGTTCTGCCCAGAAGAAGAACAGCGGCCGCTGTGGGTCGGTACCGACCTCCTGTTCGACGTCGAGGTGGACGCCGGGGACCGCTCGTCGCGTCTCGTAGAGGACGAGACCCGGCGACTCGAGGCGGAACTCCGCGATGAGGCTCATCCGTCCCGCACGGTACGTCTGGACGGAGATAAGCGTGCCGGCGTGCCCGATTTCCGAACGCTTAGGGTCGCCCCGGTTCCACGACGGGACGTGAGCGAGACACACAGCGACTGGGGGGACTGGCTCCCCCGCGCCGTCGCCGACGCCGACCCGGACGGCGTCGCCGTCTGGTACCTCGGTTGCAACGGCTTCGTACTCAAGGGTAGCGAGGGGACGACCGTCTTCGTCGACCCCTACGTCGGCCTGGGTGACCCGCCGCGGACGGTCCGCATGATTCCCGTGCCCTTCGACCCCGCCGACGTCGAGGTGGCCGACGCCGTCTTCGCCACCCACGAGCACACCGACCACGTCCACGGCCCGAGTCAGGCCCCTATCCTCGCGAACACCGGCGCCGACTACTACGCGCCCGACGACTCCCTCGACGTCGCTCGCGACGAGGAGGCGTGGACCGAACAATACGACGTCTCCACCGACCAGTTCGCGGAAGTCTCGGAGGGCGACACGTTCGACGTCGGCGAGTTCACCGTCCACGTCGAGGTCGCCCACGACCCCGACGCCACCCACCCCGTCTCCTACGTCTTCGAACACGAGGCGGGCACGTTCTTCCACGGCGGCGACACCAAGCCCGCGGGCGACTTCGTCCGCGTCGGCGAGGAGTACGACATCGACCTCGGGGTGCTCGCCTTCGGGACCGTGGGGAACATCCCCGACAAGGAGACCGGCGAACCCAAGCGCACCCGCTGGTACAACGACGAGAACCAGATCGTCGAGACCGCCGCGGACCTCCGACTCGACCGCCTCCTCCCCTCCCACTGGGACATGTGGAAGGGCCTGACCAGCGACCCGAAGGTGCTCCACCACCACACCAAGAGCTTCGAGCACCCCCGCTCGCTCGAACTCGTCGAGATCGGTGACCGCGTCGACCTGTAAGATGGGCGTCGTCCGCGCAACCACCGAGGCGGAACGCGAGGACGCCTTCGACGTCCGCTACGAAGTGTTCGTCGAGGAGCAGGGCGTTCCGGAAGAGTTGGAGTGGGACGAACACGATGACTGGCCGGATACCGTCCACTTCGTCGCCTACGACGAGGACGGCGAACCGGTCGGTGCGGCCCGACTCCGCCCGAAGGAGGACGCGACCGGCGTCGCGAAGGTCGAACGCGTCGCCGTTCGCGAGGACCGCCGCGGCGAGGACTGGGGTCGGCAGTTGATGACGGCCGTCGAGGACGCCGCCCGCGAAGCGGGGTACGCCGAGGTGTTCCTCCACGCCCAGCGGCCGGTTGAGGACTTCTACCGCCGACTCGGCTACGAGACGGTCAGCGACGTCTTCGAGGAGGCCGGTATCCCCCACGTCGAGATGGAGAAGCGACTCTGAATTGGTATCATTACGTTGTAAATACAACGAACTACTGGACAATTTAAATATCCGGACACGCTATTCTTTCCAAAGCACTCGGGACGACTTCTCGAGTGACGCTCCCCCCACATGGCATCGAACGACACTCATTCCGACGACAGAGTTTCGACGGGCACGGACGGTCTCGACGACGTGCTCGACGGCGGCTACGTCCCCGGACGGAACTACATGATCCATGGTCAACCCGGTGCGGGAAAGACCCTGCTGGGTCTGCACTTCTTGACCACCTGCGAACCGGACGAGAACGCACTCTACGTCAACCTCGGCGAACCCGAGGCGGACATCCGACGCGACGCCGAGCGCTTCGGTTTCGACCTCGACGACGTGGCGTTCCTCGACTTGAGCCCCTCCGCGGACTTCTTCACCGAAGACCAATCCTACGACGTCTTCCCCTCCAGCGAGGTCGAGGGCGACGGCGTCGTCGCGGACATCGTCGAGGGCGTCCGGGAACACGAACCCGACCGGGTGTTCGTCGACCCGATGACCCAGTTTCGCTACCTCTCGCCCGACGACTACCAGTTCCGCGAGCAGGTCCTCTCCTTCCTCCAGTTCATGAAGGAACGGGGGACGACGGTCCTGTTCACCTCCCAGGACACGTCCGCGACGCCCGACGACGACCTGCAGTTCATGAGCGACGGCATCGTCCACCTCCGCTACGAGGAGGAGCGGCGCTCGCTCGAAGTGACGAAGTTCCGTGGCTCGGACTTCCAGGGCGGGGAACACGCTGTCCGTATCTCCGACACCGGGATGACCGTCTTCCCGAAGCTCCGTCCCGGGAGCCACGAGGCGACGTTCGCCGCCGAGCCACTCCCGTCGGGCGTCCCCGCGATGGACGAACTCCTCCACGGCGGACTCGAACGCGGAACCATCTCCATCATCAGCGGCCCGAGCGGCGTCGGGAAGACGACGACGGGCACGCAGTTCGTGAAGGAGGCGGCCGGCCGCGGCGAGCGCTCGGTCATCTACATGTTCGAGGAGTCGCGCGCGACGTTCCTCGAACGGATGCGGTCCATCAACGTGCCCGTCGAGCAGATGATCGACCGGGGGACCCTGGAGGTGAAGGAAGTCGAAGCCCTCGAACAGTCGCCGGCGGAGTTCGCCAACGACGTGCGCCACGAAGTCGAGGAGAACGACACGAAAATCGTGATGGTCGACGGCATCAACGGCTATCGCCTGGCCATCCAGGGCGACGACGACGAACTCACGAACGAACTCCACTCGCTCGGGCGGTACCTCCAGAATATGGGGGTGACGACGATCTTCGTCTCGGAGATGCAGAGCATCACCGGCGAGTTCGAGGCGACGGAGGAGAACGTGAGTTACCTCGCGGACAACATCCTCTTCCTCCGCTACATCGAGTTCGAGGGCGAACTCCAGAAGGCCGTCGGCGTGCTCAAAAAGCGCGCGAGCGACTTCGAGCGGACGCTCCGCGACTTCGAAATCACCGAACACGGTCTCACGGTCGGCGGACCACTCTCGGAACTACGCGGCGTCCTGAGCGGGACGCCCGAATGGACCGAGAAGAAAGATGAGTTCGGCCGAGAGGACTGACGCCGACGGCGTCCCCCGGCCGGTGACCGTCTACCTCGGTGTCCGTGACGACCGCAACCGCCGGTTGCTCGCCCGCCGCCTCACCGATAGCTACAGCGTCGTCGGCCCGGACGAGACGTCGCTCGACGACGTGGACGCAGACCTCTACGTCGTCGACGCGCCGACGCTCGAACGGGAGAGCGACGTCGTTCGGGAGAAACGGGATACGGCCGACCCGACGTTCCTCCCGTTCCTCCTGTTGCTCGGTGAGATGGACGTCGACCAGACGCCCGAGCGAGCCTGGAAGTTCGTCGACGACGTCCTCGACACGCCGGTCAGCGGCGACGAACTCGACGCCCGTCTGGACAACCTGCTGGAGCGTCGCGGCCTCTCGCTCGAACTCGAACGCCAACGCGACGCGAGCGAAGAGCGCTTCCGCGCGCTGTTCGAGGCCGCGCCCGACCCGGTCGTCGTCACCGACGCCGACGGGGTCATCACCCGGGTCAACGAGGCGTTCACGGAGATCCTCGACATCTCCGCGACGACCGCCGAAGGCGCGACGTTCGACGACCTCGCGACGCTCGCGGCGGACCTCGACTCGGTCTCGCCGGTCCCGCCGGCGGGCGACGGCGTCGGCCCGACGAAAGAACCCGTCGAGTGGCGACTCGCCGACGAGACGCTCGTGACGGAGGTGAACGCGGACCTGGTGCGGACCGGCGACGACGAGTGGCTCGGCGTCTTCCGCGACATCACCGAGTTGATGGAACGCGAGGCGGAACTCGAACGGCAGAACGAACGCCTCGAAGAGTTCGCCAGCACCGTCGCCCACGACCTGAAGAACCCGCTCTCGCTCGTCGCGGGATTCGTCGAGATGGCCCGGAAGACCGGCGATGTCGACCACCTGGACGACGCCCAGGGCGAACTCGACCGGATGAACGACCTCATCGAGGACGTCCTGACGCTCGCACGGGAGGGCGAAATCGTCACGGAGACGACGTCGGTCTCGCTGGCGGCGACCGCCCGCGACGCCTGGGAGTACGTCGACCTCCCCCGAGAGGCGCTCGACCTCCCGACGGACGAACACGTCGAGGCCGACCCCGAACGCCTCCGCGAACTGTTCGTCAACGTCTTCGAGAACGCGGTCGAACACGGGACCGAGTCGGAGGGCCGACCCGCGGTCACCGTCGACGTCGGCGTCACCCCCACCGGGTTCTACGTCGCCGACGACGGGTCGGGGCTCTCGGCGGAGGAACGCGAGAACCTCTTCGACGCCGGCTACACCACCGCGTCCCGCGGAACGGGCTTCGGTCTCGCCATCGTCCAGCGCATCGCCGATGGCCACGGCTGGGACGTCGACGTCGACGAGAGCGCGGCCGGCGGCGCCCGCTTCGACGTCACCGGCGTCGAGTTCACCGACTGAGGGGGCGTATCTCAGTTGTCGGCCGCATATCTCGGCTATCGGCCGCATATCTCCGTTGTTCGGCGCGTTGTCGAGATATCGACGCCATATCTCAGTTGTTCGGGACTGCCGACGACCGACCGGCGTGGTCGACACGGGACCGACGTTGGCCCGAAGCGCAATCCGTTTAGGCGAGGCCCCCCAGCATTCGACAATGACTGTCGACCTCGCCGTCCCGCGCAAGGGCCGCCCGCTGGAAGCCGTTCTCGACCGGCTCGCGGGCCATGCCGGGATGGAGACCGTCGCCGACGAGGTCATCTCGACGCTCCGGTACGAGAAGGCGATCACGAAGGGCGAGCAGACCGACGACCGGGGCGTGTACGAGCGCCTCGCCGACTACTCGACGCCCGCGGACCCCTACTCTCCGGACTACACGCTCCTGCGCGACGACCGGGCGGGGATGCCGACGCGAATCGTCTTCGACTCTCTCACCGTCGACCTCGCGGACGTCGAGGTCCGTCTCGTGGGACGCGAGGAGCCGTTTCGCGCGCTGCGCAAACACGAGTTCGCACTCGGTTTCGACAGTGCCGACCTCGTCCTCGAAGAGGTGGTGAGCCTCGAACCCGACCCCCTCGAGTCTATCGAGGCGCTCAACGAGCGCATCGACCCCCACGACACGGACGTTCGCGTCGTGAACGGCCTCGGCGACACCGTCTACCACACGTTGCTCGCGACGCCCGAGACGCGTCGACGCGGACCCGACACCGACCTCACCCGCGAATTCGTCGCGGGCTACGAGGGCGAACTGTGTATCTCGCCGCGCTACGAACGCCTCGTCGAGGCCGTTCTGGGAACCGACGCGCTGGCGGGAATCGAGTTCGTCTACCCCGAATCCGGTCGCGAAGAAGAGGCTAGCATCGCCGACGCCGGACTCGGCGTGTACCTCACCGTCACCGGGTCGACGGCCCGCGAACACGGACTCGAACTCGGCGAGCGCCTCTTCCCCAGCGAGACGGTCCTCATGGAGAACCGCCACGAGACCGGCGACGAGACCATCCAGCGAGTCCGAGACGCCCTCGCCGCCGCCGACTTCGACACCGCGATCACGGCCTGAGCGCGTCGACTCCGACCCTGACCCCGACCCCGTCTCTTGCCCCAGTCCCGGTCCCGACTCTGACTCCGCCTGGGCGGACACACTCATTAGGGTCGGCGCCCAACGTCCCCGCTAATGAGTAGCCACGAAACCGACGAGACGGCGGTCCGGACGCTGGCCATCGACACGCACGTCCACTCCGAGGGGTCCTACGACGGCCACGAACCGGTCGACCTCTTGCTCGAACACGCCGCCGACATCGGACTCGACGGCATCGTCGTGACGGACCACGACACCATCGAGAAGTCCCTCGAGGCGGCCCGCCGTGCCTCCCGCCACGGTCTCGTCGGGGTGCCGGGCGTCGAACTCTCGACCGCCCACGGTCACCTGCTGGCCATCGGCGTCGAGGAGGTCCCCGAGCGCGGACTCCCGTTCGAGGAGGCGGTCGAGCGCGTCCGCGAACTCGGCGGGGCCACGGTCGTCCCCCACCCGTTCCAGCGGACCCGCCACGGCGTCCGACGACGCCACCTCGCCGAGTGTGAACCCGAACCGCACGCTCTCGAAGTCTACAACTCGATGCTGTTCACCGGCTACCGCAACCGCCGCGCGGCGACGTTCGCCGAGACCTACGACTACCCGCAACTCGGCGGGAGCGACGCCCACTTCGTTCCGAACGTCGGCCGGGCGTACACCGAGGTTGATGTCGAGGCCGACCCGGACACGCCGGCCGACGAAATCGACGTCGGGGCCGTCGTCGAGGCCATCCGAAAGGGTGACACCGGCGTCCGCGGGCGGCGGACTCCCATCCGGAAGAGCGCCACCCAGTACGCCGCCGGTGCGGCGCGCAAGGCCGCCTACGAGGTCACCTCGCGGATGCCCTACGTCCCGGCGTGGCCGTCGGGCTACACCTCCGCACAGCCACACTCACAGCGCTAGGCCGCTAGCGCGTGTCCATCAGCTCCGCCTGTTCCTTCCCAAGTTCAGCGACCTCTTCGACGGAGAGGTCCGAGCGGTCCGCGAGCACGCGGACCAACATCCCGAGTTGGACGGCGGCGTCCTCGCGGAGTTGGGCCGCGTCCTCCGTGTCGTTGCCGAAGTAGTAGGCCGGTTAGCCATCTTCGGAGAGCAGGCCGACGTAGACTGATTCGAGGTCCTCGTCGGCGAGTGCCTCGCGCGCCCGCTCGCGTACCTGGTCGAACTCGGACTGCGACTCCGGAGACTCGGTCTCGTCGTCCATACCCGACCGAGGGGCGCGACGCCCCTAAGTCCGGGGTCGGCGGCACTGTCGGCACCGGCGCCATCGGGTAGCCCTCGGCCCGAACCGCTTTGTCCGCCCCGGACGAAGAACCGGTATGTCCCGCCTCCTGTCGTGGCCCGCGCGCGTTCTCCTACTCGTCGCGGCGGGCGCCGTCGCCCTCCTCGCCCTCCTGTTCGGCCGCGGCGAGGGAGAACCCGACCTCGAACCGCCGTTCTGAGCGGTCCAGTACCGAAAAACGCAAGACAGCGTCGACCTCGAACCTGTGAGTGCGACCGGCGACTACACATTTTTCACCTCCCCGTCCGTACCCGACGAACATGTCTCCAAGTGGCGGGGTCCCCCAGTCGAGTGTCGTTCGCGTCGCCGTCGACCCGGCGACGGACGCGGGTGAGAACCTCGTCGACGCGTTCCGTACCGCCGCGTCGTCGGTCCCGGTCGTCGAGACCGGGCCGACGGGCGTGACCGCACTCGAACCCCTCGTCCTCTGTACGCACGAGGGGCGGACCGCCTTCCACGCCGACCCGGACGTCGACGACGTGGACGAGTTCGTCGACACACTCGAGTCGGACACGCTCCCAACCGAGGGTGCCGACGCGGTCGTGGAACACGACCCCGACACCGACACGCTCCCGGTTCCCAGGTCGGGACCGCTGGCCGTCGGCACTCGCCGCGTCCTCGGTCCCTGCGGGTGGGTCGACCCCGAGGACCCGGCTGCCCACGACTTCCTCGACGTCGACACGACCCTGGAACCGGTCGCCGACTCCGGTCTCCTCGGTCGCGGGCGTGGCGACGCCGTCACCGACGAACCGGTGTTTGAGGAGTGGACGACGGCCCGCGACGCCGACGGCGAGAGCGTCGTGGTTGTCAACGCCAACGACGCGGACGACCGCTCGTTGGCTGACGAGACGCTGCTCGCGGGCGCACCGTACCCGATTCTCGACGCCGCAGTCGCCGTCGCCGAGTTCGTCGACGCGAGCGATGTCGTCGTCTACTGCAACGAGGCCGACGACCGCCTCCACGAACGCCTCCGGCGGTCCGTCGACGCGGCCCGCGAGGAATTCTCGGTCGTGCCGCAGGTCGTCACCGGCCCGGACACCTTCCGCGCGGGCGAGGAGACGATGGCCCTCGAAGCGATGGAGGGTACCGACCGTATCGAGGCGCGCGTCCGGCCACCCGGTCCCGCCGAATACGGCCTCTACGGTCGCCCTACCGTCGTCCACTCCCCGCGCACGTTCGCGCAGGTGTACCGCGCGCTCGTCGACCCCGACTCCTTCGACCCCGACGATGCTGACCCGGGCACCCGCCTCGTCACAGTCACGGGCGACGTCGACGCTCCCGCGACGGTCGAACTCCCGACCGGGCGCACGCTCGCGGACGCGACCGACGCGGTCGACTTCTCGACGTTCGAGACGGCCGTCGTCGGCGGGCAGTTCGGTGGTCTCTCCGCCGACCTGGACGTCTCCGCCAGCGCACCCGCGCTCCGGAGCGCCGACCTCGGCACGAACGGCGTCGTCGAACTACTGGACGATTCCCGCTGTGTCGTCGCCGAGGTCGGTACCCGGGCCCGCTTCGCCAGCGAGGAGAACTGCGGGCGCTGTGTCCCCTGTCGCGAGGGATCGAAACAACTCGTCGAACTCCTCCGCGACGTCTACGACGGGGAGTACGACGCCGACGGCCTGCGCGAACTCGCGGGGGTGATGCGTCGCTCCTCGACCTGCGACTTCGGCGTCGGGGCTGCCCGCCCCGTCGCGACCGCACTCGACGAGTTCGAACCCGAGTTCCGCGCCCACGCGAACGGACGCTGTCCGAGCGGTACCTGCGAGCTCTGACCCACCATGAGCACGAAAGACACCTACACGCCACTGCCACGCGTTCCCGACGTCGAGGACCCGACCCACGAGACACCGCTCACCGAGGACTTCGCGGACGGCACCGCCAACGACCCCGACATGGGCACGGCGGGCGAGGAGGCGACCCACCTCACCGTCGACGGACAGGAAATCGCTGTCGAACCCGGCGCGACCGTCCTCGACGCGCTCGAAGCCGTCGGCGCCGACGAGGAGGTTCCCGCACTCTGCCACTACGACCGCGACTCCGAGTGCGGCGACGACGTCGGCCCGCGCAGCGAGTGTCGGACCTGTATGGTCGAGACCGACGAGGAGGGCCTCGTCCCCGCGTGTTCGCACCCTGCGGAGGACGGCTTGACCGTCCGGACGGACGACCCCGACGCCGAGGAGGCCCGCGACGTCAACCTCGATTTGGTCCTCTCGAACCACAACCTCCGGTGTACGACCTGCAACCAGAACGGCCGCTGTGAACTCCAGGACGCGGCCATCGAGAACGACGTCGAGCACCCCCGATACGGCGTCTTCGACGACCGCGACGCCTACGAACCGCTCGACGACACCTCCTCGTTCATCCAGATCGACCGCAACAAGTGCATCCTCTGTAACCGCTGCGTCGACGCCTGCAACGACGTCCAGAACGAGGGCGTCCTCCGCGTCGAGGGCCACGGCGCGGACACCCGCATCGGCTTCCAGTCCGACGCGGAGACGATGGCCGACTCGCAGTGCGTCTCCTGTGGCCACTGTGCGACGGTCTGCCCCACGGGGTCGCTCACCGAGAAGGGAATGGCCGGCATGGCGACCCTCCCGCTACCAGGGTTCACCCACCGCAACTCCGTCGGGAAGGTCATCGAACACGAACGGGTCGAAACGCTGGACGACACGGTCGCCCCCAACCGGGGCGTCGAGGCCGGCGACGAGCGTCCCGACCACGACCGCGAGCGCGTCGCCGCCGAGGAGAAGTCGGGTGTCGCCCGCTTCATGGCGAAGGCGAAGAACTCCGCGGTGGACGTCCTCGAAGAGTACGGCCGGAAGGCGTTCCTCGCGGGCGAGCACGCCGCCGAGGGGATGGCCGCCAACACCCTCTCGGAGGGCCAGATGTTCGACATCGCCGAGTTGGTCAGCGACTTCCGCCTCCGCGACGTCGACACCGAGGAGACGACCTGTGGCTTCTGTGCGGTCGGCTGTCGCTTCGAGATGTACGGGACTGGCGGGGAGTACCGCGGTGTCGAGGCCGTCGACGACCCGAGTGACGCCCCCGCGAACGACTTCTCCACCTGCGTGAAGGGGAAGTTCGGCCACGAGTTCGCCGAGTCCGAGAACCGCCTCACCTCCCCGCTGGTCCGGGACGAGGACGGGGACCTCCACGAGGTGTCGTGGGACGAGGCCCTGGAGCGCGTCGTCGATGGCCTCACCGACATCCAGGACGAGCACGGCCGCGACGCCGTCGCCACACTCGCCTCCTCGAAGGGGTCGAACGAGGAGGCCTACCTCGTCCAGAAGTTCGCCCGCCAAGTCCTCGGGACGAAGAACGTCGACAACTGCGCGCGCCTCTGTCACTCTTCGACCGTCGCCGCCCTCCAGCAGACCGTTGGGTATGGCGCGATGACCAACCGCATCAACGAGGACATCGGCGAGGCCGACGCCTACCTCATCACCGGGTCGAACACGACCGAATCCCACCCCGTGCTCGCGACGCGCATCAAGCGCAACGTCCGCGACGGGGCCGACCTCACCGTCTTCGACCCCCGGAAGGTGGAGATTGCCGAGCACGCCGACCACTACTGTCGGACCGAACCCGGCTACGACGTGGCGTGGATCAACGGCCTCATTCGCTACGCTATCGAGCACGACCACCACGACGAGTCGTTCATCGAGCGCAACACGAAGCACTTCGACGACCTCCGGGGGAAGGTCGACCCCTTCACGCCCGAGAAGGTCGAGGAACTGGCCGGAATCCCGGCCGAGGAGTTCGAGGCGGCCGCCGAGACGGTCTGTACCGCGGACTCGCTCGTCGTCGGCTGGGCGATGGGGATGACCCAGTCGAGCCACGGCACGCAGAACTGCCTCGCGCTCGCGAACCTCGCACTCGTCCTCGGGCAGGTCGGCAAGCCCGGCGCGGGCCTCTCGCCCTTCCGCGGGCAGAACAACGTCCAGGGCGGGGGCGGAGACATGGGGACGCTCCCGGGGAGCCTCCCGGGCTACCAGTCGGTCGAGGACGAGGACGTCCTCGACACGTTCGAGGAGGCGTGGGGCGAGCGCCCGCCGGACGAACCCGGCCTCAAAGTTCCCGAGATGATGGACGAAGCCCTCGAGGGGAACCTCCGGGCGATGTACGTCGTCGGCGAGAACCCCGCACTCTCCGAACCCGACATCTCCCACGCCGAGGAAGCCCTCGACGAACTCGACTTCCTCGTCGTCCAGGACATCTACGAGACGGAGACCGCAGAACACGCGGACATCATCCTCCCCGCGGCTACCTCTCCCGAGAAGGAGGGGACGTTCACGAATACGGAGCGGCGCATCCAGCGCGTCCGCGGCGTCGCCGACCCGCCGGGCGAGGCCCGCCAGGACTGGGAGATTCTCCAGGATCTCGCCAATCGGCTGGGCTACGAGTGGGACTACGGTCACCCCCGCGAGGTGATGGCCGAGATTTCTGACCTCGCACCCATCTACGGCGGCGTCACCTACGAGCGACTGGAGTCCGGCGACCAACACGGCCTCCAGTGGCCGGTGTGGGACGAGGACCACCCCGGGACGCCCTACCTCTACGACTACGAGGAGGGCGAGTTCAACTTCGAGGACGGGAAGGCGCGCTTCGTCCCGGCGGACGTGCAGAAACCCGGCGAGGTGCCCGACGAGGCGTATCCGCTCACGCTCACCTCCGGGCGCGTCCTCTATCACTGGCACACGGGCCAACTCACCCGGCGCGTCGAGGGACTGATGAGCCACGTCGGCGAGTCGTTCGTCGAGATTCACCCCGAGACGGCCGAGAAACTGGGAATCCGCGACGGCGAGTACGTCCGCGTGGAGTCGCGACGCGGCGACATCGTCGTGAAGGCCGAGGTGACCGACCGCGTCGGCGAGGGTACCGTGTTCATCCCGATGCACTTCGCCGCCGGTGCGGTGAACGAACTCACCCAGGAGAGCTTCGACCCGACCTCGGGCATCCCCGAGTACAAGGTCGCGAGCGTCCGCATCGAGGCGCTCGGGATGGAGACCGACGCCGACGTCCTCCGGACTCCCGACGCCGGCCACGGCGAGTCCGGCGGCGACGCGCCCGCCCCCTCGGACGACTGACGAGCGACGGTCCCGTCACTCGGCGCGCATGTCCGGGTCGGTGTCGGAGTCCGACTCCCGGTCCCGTTCGCCCGCGCTGTCGCGTTCCAGGTTCGCGCCCGTCTCCGTGTCGGTGTCGACGGCACCCGACGGCGTCTCGGAGGCTCCCGCGTCGAGGGCGTCTGGGAACGTCGGGCACGGACAGTCGTGGGACTGACAGAGGTCGTCGACGAGTTCGCTCCCGCAGTACGGACAGTGCTCGGGGTCCTTGACGTACGCCTGTCGCAGGGACTCGATTTCGTCTCTCGCGTCGGCCGCGAACGTGGGGAGGTCGCCCCCGTCGAGGTACTCGACGGCGAGTTGCCGCCCCGCCCGTCGGTCGTCCCGGTCGACGTCGACGGAGTCGACCTCGTGGGTCTCCCCGAGGTGGTCGGCGAGCGCCGCGACGAACGTCGGTAGTTGTGGGTAGACGTACTCGCGGCTCACCGGGTCGAAGTTAATCTCGTCGTCGTAGCGTTTCAGCAGTTCGTACGTCTCTCGAACGTCCCCCGCTCCCCCAGTCATATCTCTACAGACTGGCACTGGGGTGTTAACGTTACTCGCTGATTTCTAACAATTCTGCTCGGACGTCGGTACTGACACCGTATTCGGCGTCTCCGACCGACGCGGGAATTTCCGCGTCCCCGTCCGCGTAGCGCGACTCGACACTCGCCCGGACGGTCTCGCGGACGCAGGCGCGGGCGGCCGCGCCGACGCGCGTCGCGCTCCCGGAGAAGTGCGAAGGGTCGCCCGACGGGTTACACCCGGCGACGACGGCGTCCGTCGTGGTCCCCGGGAAGCCGACCGCGTCGAGGAGCGTGGCGGCTTTCGCCTCCGCCGCGACGGCAACGAGGTTGGCCAGCGCCGCGTCGTCGAGTGCGCGCGTCGTCCCGACGAGCACGTTGACCGTCCCCTCCACCCGTTCACGGTCGTGTGGGAGCGACCCGCCGTCGGGGTCCATCGGCAGGGCCGCGGGGTTCGAGACGCCGGCCGTCGCGACCGCCTCGACCGGCCCACAGCGCGCACGACGGGCGTGTGACTGGTCGACACCGGTGAGGAGGACCGGCCCGTCCTCGTCGAACCCCGAGACGGCGAGACGCTCGTCGACGTAGGCGTCGAGGTCGCGGCGGTCCCACCCCTCGGGGACGGTGACGTTGTACGCGACGTCGGCGTCGACGAAGCCGCCACTCCACCCCGTGGAGAGCCACCGCGTCTCCGCCCGGTGGAGGCGACAGACGCCGTCGCGGACCTCAGTCTCGAACATCGTCCACCCCGAGCGCCGCGAGCAGGCGGTCGTTCTCCTCGGGCGTGCGGACGGCCACTCGGACGTGACTGTCGAGTCCGCGGAAGGTCCTCGCGTCGCGAATCGCCACTCCTCGTTCGCGTGCCGTCGCGAGGATCGCGTCGACGCCCCGCTCGCTCGGATTCGCGTCGAGCAGGAGGAACGGTGCGTCCGAGGGGGAGACGTCGAACTCCTCGCCGAGGACCTCGTGCAATCGCGCTCGCTCGTTCGCGACGCGCTCGCGGGTCTCGTCGACGAACTCGGACTGCCCCATCGCGTGGGCCCCGACGCGGACGGCGGGAGTCCCGAGGTTCCATGCCCGGCGGGCCGTCTGGAGGTCGGCGAGGCGCTCGCCGGTCGCGACCAGAAATCCCGCACGAATCCCCGGCAGCCCGAACAGTTTGGTCAGCGAGCGCGCGACGACCACGCCCTCCTCTCCCGCGAGCGACGGACGGTCGGTGAAGCCGAGGAACGCCTCGTCGACGAGGAGTTCCGTCCCCGCGTCGCGACAACGCGCGGCGAACGCGCGCAGTTCCTCGGTGTCGTAGGCCTCTCCGGTCGGGTTGTTCGGGTTGCAGACGACGGCCATCGTGTGCCCCTCTGGGTCGACGTCGAGGAGTTCGTCGTGTGGCACGAACTCGGGCGTTGCGCCCTGTAGATCCACCTCGCGGGCGTACTCACCGAAACTCGGGTACGGGGCGAGGACGCTGTCGCCCGCCTCTACTCGTGTCTTGACGGCGAGACGGATGCCGGCGAGTCCTCCAGGCGTCGGCACCACGCGCTCGGGCGCGCAGTCGACGTAGTCGGCCGCGGCCCCGCGGTACTCCGGGTAGCCGTCGTCCGGGTAGCGCGTCGCCGCGTCGAGACTCGTCTCGAACACCTCGCGGACGCCCGGCGGGGTCCGCGGGTTGACGTTGGCACTGAAGTCGACGACGGCCGGGTCGTCGTCGCCGCCGTGGGGGACACGTTCGGCCTCGCGGACGGCCTCGGGTTTCACGCCGACTCACCTCTCGCGGACAGCAGCCGTTCGGCTACTGCGGCGTCTCGCCGGTGGTTGACGTTGACCGCGAGACGGGGGTCGTGACTCCGGAACACGGTGTCTTCGTCGTCCCCCACGACGTTAACTCCCGTCGGAACCCACGCGCCGTCTTCGTCACAGCTCACCCCGAGTTCGCGTTTCAGTGCGGCGGGGACCCGGACGCTCGTCGACCCGTCGGCCGCGTCGAGCACCGTATCGACGACCTCGCCCTCCAGGAGCGGCAGGTCGGCCGCGACGGTCAGGACCGGCGTTTCTACCCGTCCCGTATCGAGGGCGGCGAGCAGGTCCGAGACGTATCCCTCGCCGGGCGTCTCTATCGTGGGACAGACGCCGTCGAGGTGCTCGCGGGTGTCGGGTGCGTGTGGCGAGACGACGGCGTAGACGTCGTCGACGGCGCTCTCGGCCAGCGCCTCGAACACCCGGTCGACCATCGGCCGACCGGCCACCTCGAAAAGGGGTTTCTCGACGTCGCTGTCGAGTCGTGTTCCTCGTCCGCCGCACATCAGGAGAGCGTCCACACGACCACCCCCGCGTGCAGGCCGACGACGCGGCCGACCTCGTTGACCGCACCGAAGACGTCGCCGTTGACGCCGCCGAGGAGTCCCTCCAGTCGCCACAGGGCGAACAGCCCGCCGCCGATGGCGCCGACGAACGCACCGAGTGCGACCGGCGAGGGCCACGAGACGAGTGCAACCGGGACTCCGGCGCCGACCGCGAGGCACAGGGCGGGCCAGCCGGCGCGCTCGGTGAACTGCGAGCCGAGTCCCTCGTGGGCGGCCGTGCCGAGGCAGGCCACGGCGGCCATCCCGACCTTCGACCCGACCTCGGCGGCGACGACGACCGCTACCCCCGCGACGAACGGGAGGCGGGCGACGCCGAGCGCCCCGAATCCGAGGCCGAGGAAGGTGAGTCCGACTGCGGCGAGGGCCCCCACGCCGACGGTCGTGTCCTTCAGCACCGTGCGACGGTCGTCGGTGTCGCCGTGGACCACCGTCGCGTCGCCCACGTCCGCGACACCGTCGAGGTGGTTGATGCCGGTGAGGGCGAGTACCCACCCGACGTAGCCGAGCGCGACGGTCCCTGCCGGAAGCGAGAGGGACGACCCGGCGACGATGGGGAGCACGAGGAGCGCGCCCACGACGTAGCCGGCGAGTGAGAACGCCCACGGCGCGCCGCGGAACGCGTTCCACGCCGACTCGTCGTGGCCCACGGGCAGACGCGTCAGGAAGCCGAGCGCCCCGCGGACGGCGTTCAGGGCCACGACACCACCCCCGAGACGAGGAGTGCGGTGAGTAGGGTGGCGAGGACTCCCGCGGTGCCGACGACGCGGACGGCGTGTCTCCCCTCGTTGACGGTCGGGTAGTCGGGTCCGTAGGGGAGGGTGTAGACGTCCGGTTTCTCCAGTCGGACGCCGAGCGCGGCCGCGAGCGTCGCCATCGGCCACCCCGAGTTCGGCGAGGGCGGTGCGTCGGCGTGCTTTCGGGCGGCGGCGAGCGCGCGCGGCGCACCGGCGGCGACGGCGAGCAGGAGCGCGCTCGCGCGGGCGGGCAGCCACATCACGGCGTCGTCCAGTCGAGCGCTCGGCGTCCCGACGCGCTTCGAGCGGTAGCCGAGCATCGAGTCGAGCGTGTTCACTCCCTTCACCCACGCGGCGGCGGCCGCGGCGACCGGGAGCGAGACGACCGACCCGACCGCGAAGGCGAGGAGCGGTGCGACGAGACCGTCCGCGAGATTCTCGGCGGCGCTCTCGACGGCCGCACTCCGGAGTTGGCCGGCGGAGAGGTCCGAGGAGTCCCGGCCGGCGAGCGACCGGAGGCGCTCGCGGGCGTCCTCGACGTCCGACTCGGTCGCCGCGACGACGGCCCGGACTTCGTCGAGGAGCATCCGCAGACTCGTCGTACTGAACAGCACGACGCCGGCGAGGGCGACCGCGAGGAGAGAAGAGACTGTCGAGGCGAGTGCGACGAGACCGCCCGCGACGACCGCGGCGAGGAGTGGGAGGCCGACTGCGGCCGCCGTCCCGACGACCAGCGGGTGGTCACTCTCCCGGTCGACGGCGCCCGCGGCCCGACCGAACCAGACGACGGGGTGGAGGCGACTCGGAAACTCCGAGAGGGTGAGGTCGAGGAGGAGAGCGAGACCGACGGCGGCCGCGGCGTTCACTCCCACAGCGACGCCTCCAACTCGGTCGCGACGTGGGGGAGCGGAGTCTCTTCGACGTGGAGACAGCGCCCGCCGACACGTTCGATACCGGCGTCGGCCGCCGAGTCGCCGACGTGGACGAGATGAGTCGGTGGGACACCGAGTTCGTCCGCGACGGTCTCGAAGGCCCGTCTGTGCGGTTTGCGCCACCCACAGCCGACACTCGTCACGACCGTATCGAAGGTGGGGAAGCCAGCCCGCTCCAGCGTCCGCTCGACGAGGCCGGGGACGCTACAGTTCGAGAGGAGTCCGACCGGCCCCTGCCTGCGGGCCACCCGGAGCGCCTCGCGTGCACCGTCGCGGACCGTGATCGGTCGGTCGAAGGCGTCGAGGACGGCCGCGACAGCGGTCGGTCCGGAGACGTCGACGCCACGGCTGTCGAGCGCGGCGACGACGTGTCGTGGCAGGGGGAGTTCCGCGCCGTCGGCGACGTCGACGTGTCGTTCCCGGTACGCCGACTCCCAGTCGTCGGGGACGGCGACACCACGTGCGCGGAGGGCGTCGGCGACGGCCTCCGCCGAGTCGTCCGGACGCTCGGTCGTCACGAGCGTCCCGAAGAGGTCGAAGGTAGTCGCCACTGTGAGGGATAGATACGTGCGAGCGGACTTGAAAATCTCGGTCATCCTCGGGGGTGGAGTGCTCGAAGGTCGACGTGTTCGCGGACGAGGGCCGCCGCGTCGTCGTACGGGTTCGACGACGGCACACCCGTCTCGTCTCCCGGTCGAGTGCACCCCGCGTGTCGGTACACCGCGTCGACGAACGCCTCCCGTGCGTTCTCGTTCTCGAAGAGTCCGTGGAGATACGTCCCGAGGACTCGCTCGGTGGTCGCACTCTCCGGCCCGACGGGGTTCGGGAGGTGCTCGGGCACGTCGGTCCGACCCGCGTGAATCTCGTACCCCGAGACCGGTCCGGTCGCGCCGGCGAGCGGTCCCGTCTCCGCCGAGAGGTCGAAGGTACTGCCCACGACGCGTTTCTCCTCCGAGAAGCGTGTCTCGACCGGGAGCAACCCGAACCCCTCTACGGCGTCGACCACGTCGGCCGACTCGACGCCCGCGTTCGTGATACGCTCGCCGATTAGCTGGTAGCCACCACAGAGGCCCACGACGGGGCCGTCGAACGCGGCGAGTTCGTCGCCGAAGTCCGCCTCCCGGAGGGCGAGGAGGTCGTCGACGGTGTTCTTCGTGCCGGGGAGAACGACCGCGTCGGCCGTCTCGAGGCTTCCCTCCGGCGGGACGTAGGCGACCCGGACACCCGGCACGCGCGCGAGGGGTTCGAGGTCGGTGAAGTTGGAGATTCGGGGGAGTCGCGGGACGGCGACAGTCACCGACCGCTCCACTGGGACGCCGTCGTCCGCACCGACGACGCCGGGTCCACGCTCCACGTCGTCCGGGAGGCCGACGCTGTCCTCCTCGGGGAGACCCGGGTCGTCGTAGGGGAGGACGCCGAGGATGGGGACGCCGCTCCGGTCTTCGAACTCCTCGACACCGGGTTCGAGTAGTGAAACGTCGCCGCGGAACTTCGTGACGACCGCGCCGGAGACCTGCTCGCGGACGTCGTCCGGCATCAGTTCGAGGGTCCCGTAGAGGCTGGCGAACGCGCCGCCGCGCTCGATGTCGACGACGAGCAGGACGTCGGCCGAGGCGAAGCGGGCCGTCTCCAGGTTCGCGAGGTCCCGGTGCCGCAGATTTATCTCGGCGATGCTCCCCGCGCCCTCGGCGACGACGACGTCGTGTTCGGCGGCGAGGCGGGCGTGGGCCGCCTCGGCAGCGTCACGGGCGCGCTCCCAGTGCTCGTCGTAGTAGTCGCCGGCGCCGAAGTGGCCGACCGGCCGGCCGTCGATTACCAGTTGGCTCTCGGCGTCGCCGCGCGGTTTCAACAGCACCGGGTTGTGGTCCGTGTTCGCCGGGACTCGAGCGGCACGGGCCTGGACGTACTGCGAGACGCCGATCTCGCCCCACCCCTCCCCGTCGACCCCTTTAGCGACCGGGACTGCGCGGGCGTTGTTGCTCATGTTCTGTGCCTTGAACGGCGCGACCGACACACCGCGGTCGGCGAAGTGCCGGCAGAGGCCCGCAGCGACCGTGCTCTTGCCGACGTGGCTCGCAGTACCGGCGACGAGGATAGTTCGTGACTCGGACATTCTGTATAGCGAAATGTTGTTTACGTGTCGCCCTCAGTACTCCGTTCCCTTCCGGGCACGCTGGCCGGCGTCGATCGGGTGTTTCTGTTTTCTCACTTCGGTCACCAGATCGGCGTGCTCCGTGACGAAGGTCGGTTCGTCGTGGCCGCCGGTCAGGACGAGTTCGAGGTTTTCGGGTTTGTCTTCGACGAGTCGGGCGACGTCGTCGGGGTCGACGAGTCCGCGATTGGCGGCGTAGCAGAGTTCGTCGAGGACGAGCATGTGTACCCCCTCGTCCGCCGGGGCGTCGAGGTCGAGCGGGCCGTCCACGTCGCGGGCGGCGTCGACGAGTTCCGCCGCGCGCTCGAAGGCGGCCATCGCCTTCGCCTCGTGTTCGTCGTCCGCGCTCCCGTCGAGGAAGCCGTGCCAGCCGTAGTGGCCGGCGTTCTCGTAGGTGAACCCCGGCATGGCGTCGATGGCGTTGTACTCGCCGCGGACGTCTTCGACGCTCGCGGTGCCGCCCTTCATGAACTGGAGCATGTGGACGCGGTAGCCGTGGCCGGCGGCGCGAAAGCCCATCCCCATCGCGGCGGTGGTCTTCCCCTTCCCGTCGCCCCACCACACCTGCACGAGACCGAACTCCTCGGGGGCGGCCGGTTCGATGTCGCGGGCGGTGGGCGTGCGGCCCTTTCCGGGTGTCTGTGCGTGCTGGTCGTCGATGTCGGTCGTCGGTGTGTCGTCGGTCATGGTCGTGGTTCAGAGTCGGTCGAGGAACGTATCGAAGGCACCGCTCTCGGCGTGGACATGGGCGTACGTCCCCAGCGTGCGGTACTCGGTGATGCCGTCGTGGTCGCCGTCGATGCCGGTACCGCGCTCGACGTCGAAGGCGAAGCGGGCGTCGGTGGCGACGTCGGCCGACGAGTAGTGGAACTCGTGGCCGCGCAGCGCCTCGCCAGCGTCGGCTGAGAGGGTGTCGTCACGGGCGACGAGTTCGACGTGGTCGAGCGCCTGGTAGCGATCCTGCATTGTCACGTCGGCGGGGAGGACGCCCGCCATCTCGTGGGTCTCGCCGTCGGTCGTCGTGAGTGACTCGGTGAGGGCCATCAGGCCGCCACACTCGCCGAGAACCGGGAGTCCGTCGGCGGCCCGTTCACCCAGCGTGGCGAGCGCGGGCGACGTGGCGAGCGCCTCGCCGTGGAGTTCGGGGTAGCCGCCGGGGAGGTAGACCCCGTCGCAGTCGGGCAGGTCGTCGCCGGCGACGGGCGAGAACGTCACTACTTCGGCACGCTCGCGCAGGCGCTCGCGCGTGGCGGGGTACTCGAAGCAGAACGCGACGTCGGAGGCGACGGCGACGCGCTTCCTCGTCGCGGGGCCGGGTTCGGGGAACTCCGGACGCGGTGGGGTTCGACCCGCCTCGACCAGTCCCTCGACGTCGACGTGCTCGGCGGCCGCGTCGAGTGCCTCGGTGTCGAGGGCGGTCTCCGCGCCCATGTGGAGTCCGAGGTGGCGGTCGGGAATCTCCAGGTCGGGGCTCGGTGGGATGCGTCCGAAGAAGTCGAGGGTGTCGGGGAGCGCCTCGCGGATACCCTGCTCGTGGCGGCCGCCGTGGGCCTGCTGGGCGAGGACGCCCACGACGTCGACGTCGTGGCCCGCGGCGTCGGCGTACTCCCGAAATCCGAGCGCCGTGGCCGCGACGCTCTCCATCCCCGCGCCCGCGTCCACGACGAGGACAACTGGGAGGTCGAGCGTCTCGGCGACGTCCGCGGTGCTCGCGACGCTCCCGTCGTAGAGACCCATCATCCCCTCGACGACGCAGAAATCGCCCTCGCCGCGGTAGTAGTTCCGCCGGACGCCGTCTGCCCCTTCGAGCCAGGGATCGAGCGTCCGGGAGGGTTTCTCCGCGACGGCGCGGTGGTGACTCGGGTCGATGAAGTCCGGGCCGGCCTTCGCCGGTTGGGGGTCGTAACCCGCCCGCTCAAGCGCCCGGAGGACGGCCAACGTGGCGACAGTCTTCCCGACACCCGACCCCGTCCCGCCGAGGACGACGCCCCTCATGGTGTCGCCTCCGTCGCGGTGACGCGGTCGTAGACGTCGACGACGCGCTCGCGGACGGTCCCCATCTCGACGCCCGCCTCGTCGGCGAGCGCGAGCGCACCGCCCATCCCGACGCCCTCCTTCGCCTCGCCGCGCAGGAACGCCGCCATCGCGGGGTGGTCGTCCCGGATGTCGAACCCTGGGTCCGTAACCGTCAGGTCGACGTCGAGGTCGGCCACAAGGTCGCGAACTCCCGCCGACGAGTCGGCGGCGACGAACGAGGTAGTCGCGAGCGTGAGCGGCGCCTCGACTCCCGCGTGACGGACGAGCGCGCCGGCCGTCGCGAGCTGTGTCCCGCCGGCGAGCAGGACTTCGGTCTCGGTCTCCAGTGCGCCGACGGCCAGGCCGGCGACGGTGGCGAGGACCGGGTCACCCATCGACCGGACGGCTTTGGTGGGCTGGCCGGCCAACGCTCCGGGTTCGACGTCGCTCGCGTCCAGTCCCGCATCGACCACCTCGCGCTTGAGGGCGAGAGGGTTCTCGGGGAGCGACGAGGACACCGCTCGACGCTCGCCCAGGGCCGCGAGGACGCCCATCGCGGTCGTCGTCCCGCCCGGAATCGTCTCCGCGAGGACGAGTCGGTCGGCCGGGTGGGCCGCCCCGAAGCGCCGGGCGGCCGCGAAGACTGCCCCCGCGTCGGAGACTGCGACGGGTTCGCGGACGTCCGCGCCGGGTGACGCGTCCACCTCGACGGTCGGCGCACCCGTCGGTTCGGCCAGGCCGCCGTCGACGACGAGGGTGTCGAAGTCGAAGTCGAAGTCGAGGTCGTGACCCACTGCCTCGACGACCGCGCGGGTGACGACGGCCGGCGTCGGGCACCCGGACGGACTCACCGGAACGACCGGCGAGCGGACCGGTTCGCCGTAGGTGAGTATTTCGGCGTCGGCGCTCGGCGTGTGGCGCATCAACGCCGGATCCGCTCCGGCGGCGCTGATGCCCTCGATGTCTGCGGTCCGGGTCGACCCGGCCACGAGGAGGAACTGGGTGTCCACGGTCGTCTCGTGGAAGGGGCGCGCCGGAACATGAAACCACTGTTTAGCTACCACAACTGGGGTTGCTCGGCGGCTAGTGCAAAGTTACTTGTGCAGCGCACTACTCGACTTTCAGTAATGGCCGACCCGAGCGACGTGGGGGAACTGGGGGTCCTCCGGAGCAAGCGGAACGCGACGCGCTACCAGATTCTCGTCGAGATCGCCGAGCGCCAACCCGCGGTGAGCCAACGCGAGATCGCCGAATCGATCGGCGTTACGGCGCAGGCCGTCAGCGACTACCTCGGCGATCTCGTCGACGAAGGGCACGTCCGCAAACACGGCCGCGGGCGCTACGAGGTGACCAAGGAGGGGGTGGACTGGCTCATCACCCAGACCGACGACCTCCGGGAGTTCGTCGAGTACGTCTCCCAGCAGGTCATCGAGGAGGTGGAGATCGAGACGGCCATCGCCACGTCGGCGGTCGAGGAGGGCCAGCGCGTCACCCTCTCGATGCGCGAGGGCGTCCTCCACGCGACCCCGGACGGGGACGGTGGAGCCACGGCCGTCGCCATCACCGACGCCGAACCCGGCCAGGACGTCGGCGTGACGGAGTTCGAGGGGATGCTCGATTACGAACCGGGGACCGTCACGGTACTCTCGGTTCCGCCGGTCCAGGACGGTGGCAGCGCCGCGCTCCCTGAAGGTGCCGTCGCCGACCGACTCGAGGATCACGACCTCGTCGCTGCGGCGGGGACCGAGGCGCTGGTCGCCGTCCGGTCGGCGGACACCGAACTCGACCTCCAGTTCGGGACCGTCGAGGGCGTCCCCGAAGCCGCGAGCAAGGGGCTCTCGGTGCTCCTCGTCGCCACGACGGACGAACTCTCGCGACACACCGACCTCCTCCGCGAGCAGAGCGTCGGCTACGAAGTCGTCGACGCCGTCGAGCGCTGACTACCGGTACAACGAGAGGTAGAGCATGCTGAAACCGACGATGAACGGGACGGTCTCGGCGATGTGGAAGTAGACTGTGTAGTCGCCGAGCGAGGCACCGAGGTTGCCCATCGCCGCCCCCATGCTGAGGAAGGCGAAGCCGACGAAGGCCGACTCCAACCGCTCGGTCCGGTGTCGACGGTAGGCCTCGAAACTGATGAGCGTGAGTCCGAGCGAGAGTGCGAACACCACGAGCCGGAGGAGGAACAAGACGGTATGGGCGACTCCTTCGAACGGGACGGCGCCCATCACGGCTCTCCGGCGAGGTCGTCCCAGAGTTCGACGAACCGTTCGGTGATGTCCTCTCGCCGCTCGACGACGACGTCGTACCCCTCGTCTTCGAGACTCACTCTTGTCTCATCGAAGTTGCACGTGAAGACCTCGTAGTGGTTCCCGTCGGCCGCCGCCCGCATCTCGCTACGGATGAGGTCGTACTCGCGAAGCTCTTCGAGGCGTCGGTAGACGGTCGGGAGGGAGATTCCCGTCCGGTCGCTGATCTCCTTCGCGGAGCACGGCTCCTGTCGAGTAGCGAACAAGACCTGTCTCGCTCGTCCGTCTCCGATGACGTTGAGCACTGCTTCCCCCTCGTTTTCCCTCACTATTCAGTGGGTTTCGGCCCAGTTCCAAATACCTTTCTCACGCGATGAAAACGCTCGTGACCAATTATATACGTATACGAATAGTGTCAGATATGGTTGGGAGCCAGGGGGAGATGGGGGGATCCATCTCCGAGAGTGGTATCGACATCGACCGACACGACGAGTCGTCGGGGGACGACGCCGTCGCGCGCCTCCTCCGCGAGATAGAGGGGGCGTCGGCTGGACCGGTCGAGCGAATGGACTTCGAGCGCATCCGTCGCGAGACCTTAGAGCCGATACTCGCCCGCGAGGGCGACCAGTTCCGGTTCGACGACGGACTCGTGAAGGAGAGCCTCGACGAGTTGCTCGTCTCGCTGGTCGCGCTTCGCGCAGAGGGGACCCACGGGAAGGCGCTCATCGAGGCGCTCGACTCCGTCTTCGACGTCGACCTCAGTCCGGGGACCGTCTACCCCCGACTCCACCGCCTCGACGAACGCGGCATCCTCGACGTCCACGAGATGGTGCGGACGAAGGAGTACACCGTCGCCGACGAGGGGGCGGTGCGCAACCTCGCGACGGACGCGATGTACCAGCACTGCGCGATGGCGCTCTTCTTTTGCACCGCCCTCGAACAGTTCGAGTAAAGGTCGCGTCACCGTCGCGCCGACCCTGATCGGTCGGCGACGGACGCCAACTTCGGTATCGCGATATAGAGTTTATGCGTCCCGAGTCGGACACTATTGAGACCTATCTGTGGGGACAAATTCACCGACTTCCCGCAGTGCGGTTCGCGACGCCGCCGAACTAAGTACAGTGTCCGCCGATGCCCGCGACGTCCTCGACGTCGAGTGCGGTGTGTGGCGTGCGATTGCTGTGAACAGTGGGAAGAGAGAAGAGACCGCGACGGCCCGAGCGGACCGCTAGGCGGCGAGAGACGCCGAGCAGTCGTCTTGGTAAAGTCTCTCCGCACGCCGGTGTAGTCACGTCCTCATGGGTGGTCGCGCTCCAACTGGCTGTCGCCCCCACGACTCGGGCGGGTAGCCAAGCACGGAAGGACTTGCTATAGTAGTCGTTAGAACTTTCCGCACGGATACTGTGATAGTACGTAATGGACCACCTTGACGAGATCTCTGTCGAAGAACTCCAAGAGGCTCTTGACAACGTGGACGGGAAGAAGCCGACAAAACGGCTGTTAGCGGCGATTGCGTACAAAAACGGTGTCACGCAGACCGAGCTAGCTGAATGGCATGATACCGGTCGTCGAACGATCTACAGGGCTCAAGCGACTCGACACCGACGAGTCGCTTGAGCACGCCGTTACTGATGATAAACGAACTGGGAGAAAGCGGAAACTCTCAGAACCACAGCAACAAAAGTTCGAAGACGCAGTCCACGATCCTCCCGAGGAGGTTGGGATCGACGCGCCGGCGTGGACGCCGGCGCTCGCCCAAGAATTTCTCGCGGACACCTTCGACGTTGAGTACTCAATCCCCAGCTGCCGGCGGCTGTTGAAAGAAGCGGGATTGAGCTATCAAAAACCACGCCGGACAGCCGCCGAAGCCGACGAAGACGAGCAAGAGGAGTTCCACGAAGAGCTCAAAAAAAGCGGCGGGAAATGGACGCCACCGTAGTCTGTATCGATCAAACCAAGAAATCCGTGCAAGTTGAGCCGCGTGCCGCGTGGTTTCCGCGCGGCACGCGGCCCTCCGTTGAACTCTCTGGACAACGCGAGTGGACGTGTTTGCTCGGTGCGATCACCGAAAACGGTGATCGCTTCTTCTCCCGATTTACCGAGTACGTCACGGCCGAACACGCGAAACATTTCATTTTAGCGTTATACGAAGAATTTGAGAAAGACTTGCTCATCGTCCTCGATGGAGCGTCGTATTTCCAGTCGGCCGTCACGGACCTCGCGGACCGTGACGGCCTTGATTTCGTGACGTTACCATCGTACTCACCGGAGCTAAACCCTGTCGAGGAGTGCTGGAGACAGCTCCAAGCATCTCTGAGCAACTGCTTCTTTGACTCACTTGACGAGCTTACAACCGCGATCGATACCGCTCTTGACCAACTCTCTATCCCAAAAGTGAGCAACTATTTCTAATCGGTACTATAGCACTGATTAGCCACCTACGCCCTGGCCCGACTGATCGAGGCCCGGTCTCACCCTCTTCACGACGTCTCGGCCCTCGGCCTCCCGACACGGTTCTCCACTAGTCGAACGTCAGTCCGAGAAACTGGCACCCGCCGCGAATCGAGGTTCGTCGCGACACTCCTCGGGACTCGTGCTTCCGGAGTGCACTCCCGCCTCGTGCTTTGGTCTCGCGTGTGGCCGTCGAACCACTCGACCTTACGACACTGAATTCTGTACCCAGGTTTCTTCGACGTCGACCGACCGGCCACCGAAGATAGATCCTAAGATTGAGATATAGTACTATATTGGGGCATATTGTGAGTATACCCTCCTGTCTTAGTGGAGTAAGACCGAGTGATGGGACAGATTGATTACGACGGCCCGAGACGGACCACACGTGACCGACGCCGAACGAACGGCGGTCCGGACCTACGTCCCCGCCGCGCAGAAGGAACGCTGGAAGGAACACGCCGACGAGCTCGACATGAGCCAGAGCGAGTTCGTCCGGACGATGGTCCAGGCGGGCCGAAGAGGGTTCCTCGACGGTGAATCGACCGGCGAACGGGATTCCGGATCCGGACCCGACCGCGAGGAACCCCGTTCTGGAGACGCTACCCCTGGGGGTCACGGCCTCGAAGACGCCGTCCTCGAAGCACTCGATCGAGGGGGGCCGCTCGGCTGGGACGATCTCGTCGACGCGGTGACCGGCGAGATCGAAGACGAGGTCGAGGAGACACTCGACGACCTCCAGCGCGCGAACCGGGTCAGGTACAGCGGTCGCGACGGCGGCTACGTCCTCGTCGACGATGTCTGAGGACGACCCCGTCGCGTACTTCCTGGAGGACATGGAGTTCCACGGGCGGACCGAACGGACCCGTCGCGAGTACGAGCGTGTTCTCCGCGACTTCGAGTCTTCGGTGGGTCGGTCGGGGGTCGCCCCGGAACACGTCACCTACCGGGACTGTATCTCGTGGGTCCACGGACTCCGTCGGTCGTACAGCGAGGGGACCGTCGCGACGTACGCGGGCTACCTCCACCGGTTCTACGAGTACATGACGCAGGTCGGCCGCTTCGAGTCGAATCCGATGACTCTCGTCATGGAGGAAATCGACGAGTCCATCGACAAGAACCCGGCACGACGCGACATCACCGTCCCGCAGATGCGTTCGTTCGTCCGAGACGTTCGTCACCCCCTCCACCGTGCGGTCGTCTGTACCTTCCTCAAGACAGGGATGCGTGTCGGCGAGTTGTGCAACCTCGACCTGCGGGACCTCCACCTTCTGGACGCAACGATCGGCGAGTACGACCTCGGTGGTCGTCCTCAACTCGACGGCCGACGTGCGTCGATATTCGTCGACGACGCGCCGTCGAGAGGCGAGGCGCACAACGGCGAGGAGCGGACGGCGTCCAACAAGCGCAAGCGTCCGACGGTCGTCCCGGTCGACGACGAACTTCGACAGGTGCTCCGCGAGTGGCTCGCGATCCGGCCGGACGTCGACTCGCCGGCAGAACCGCTGTTCGTTCGGACGAGTGATGGTTGGGGGAGCCGTCTCGACCCGAGTGCCGTCCAGCACTTCGTCGCCTCGTACGCGTCCGAGCACGGGTGGTACGAACGGGGTGCGGGGGCGACACAGAACGTCACCCCCCACTACTTTCGGCACTTCTTCACCACGCACCTCCGCGACAGGACCGGCGACCGCGGCGTCGTCAAGTACCTTCGGGGCGACGTCGCCGACGACGTGATCGACACGTACACGCACAACTGGGGCGACCGGGTGCGAGAAGTCTACCTCGACAATATCTACTCACTCCTCTGACACCTCTCTCCGTCGCGCCAACGACGCGTAAACTACATGTCGCTATACAGAATTGGCGTGTCGTCGGTGACTAGCTAACTGCGATATTCGGGCCGGACGAGGGCTGACGACCGGGTCCGGAATCGAAGTGGCTCTTCTCGTGGTGAGCCGGGACGGCGTTCGATTGGTTTTGGTAAGCCTAAAATGTGCACGGCGGGAACTGCTGGTAATGACCGAGACGGAACCCCCGTTTGGACTCGACGACGTGAGCGTCGTCATGGGCGCGTACAACGAAGAGGAAGCGATCGAAGACGTGCTCACCGACATCGAGGCGGCTACGGACGGGCAGGCCGAGATCGTCGTCGTCGACAGTTCAGAGGATCGGACCCCCGAAATCGCACGCGAGCACGGCGCCGAGGTTGTCCGCCAGCCTCCACGAGGGTACGGAGAGGCCGTTCGCGAGGCCCTGCTTTCGGCGTCGAACCCCGTGCGGGTCACGACCGACTGTGACGGCACCTACCCGATGGAGCGCATCCCCGACTTCCTCGACCTGATCAACGAGGGCTACGACGTGGTCAGCGGCGACCGGCTCTACCACGGTGCCGACACGATGCCGCCGTTCAATCGGTTCGGCAACCACGCGTTCGCGGCGCTCGCGAGCGGCCTGATGGGCGAGCGCGTCCACGACGTGACGACGGGGATGCGGGCCTACCGTGCCGACCTGATCGAGGACGTTACGTGGACCGAGAACACCGGTCTGTCCGCGGAACTCCTCCTTCGCCCGGTCATGCGCGACTACCGCGTTCGCGAGGAACCCATCGAGTACGACGAGCGGCTCGGGGAGACGACGCTCGACCCCCTCACGGGCGGCGCAGCGATCGCGAAGTCCATCGTGAAGGTCTGTCTCGAAGAGCGGCGTCGGTGAGTCATCGACTTCGGATCGTTCTTCGCTAAACCACCGGAGAGAGAGAGTTTTTCTGTGGAGACGGAACCAGACCTCCCGTGCCACCGCGAAGCACCACGACGGGGGCCTCGGTTGTGCGGAACGACCCGTCGTGGCCGGGAGTTCCGCCTGTCAGCCTGTCACTCCCTGTCCTCACGCCGTCGACGTGTTCGCTAATTGTGCCTCGACGAAGACGCCACGGGGCGTCTCCCCGACGTAGGCCGCCTCGCCGCCGCAGAGTCGCGGCCGGTCGCAGTACTCGAGGTACGGCGTGATGGCCCGAACTTCCCCACCGGTGCGTTCCACCGGCAGGCGGAGTCGGTAGCTGAACTCAGCCCCGGGCCCCCGGTCGACGAAGACGGCCACCTCGATAGAGTCGCGGTCGTCGATGGCGACGGGGCCACTGCCAACGCCGACGCGTCGGATGTCGTCGCCGCGCAGTCGGACGGCGCCGTCCTCAACGACGACACGGAACGGGAGTTCCTCGGGCGTGCCGTTCACCGCGTAGTAGGCGTGGCCCTCCTCCGTCCCGAGGCGGAGCGACGCCGACTCCGTCCCCGCGGGGAGACCGACCGCCGCGTCGACGACGACGCGTTCGCCTCGGGCGACGCGGACGCGCTGGAGCGTCGACTCGACCGGGACGTTGTCCGTCGGGACCCACGACCCGCGGTAGACGTAGCGGTACTTCGTCCGGTTCTCGAAGGTCGCAGCGACGTCGAACGACCGGATTCCATCGAGTGCGTACACCACGTCACCGTCGAAGCCGGGGTCGTTGCGGAGTTCCTGGAACGGGTGGTTGAGCCACGGCCCGTACGGCGTCGGGAGATAGACGAGCGCGTGCTGGAGGTCACGCTCCACGAACGGTTCGTACCCCATCGCTAGTTGCTGGGACACCTGGTCGTTGCGCTGGAGCGGCGGTGCTGCCTCGTTCGCGGCCGCCCCCGCCACTACGGCCGAGGTGACGAGCAGGAACGCGACGGCGACGCGACGAGCGGCCGTCCCGTCGATCCGCTCGTCGACTCGCTCGTGGACCTCACTCGTGCCCGTGAGGAGTCCGTGTGCGGCGAACGCCGCCGTCGGAACGAGCAGGTCGAAGTGGTAGTACGGCCCGAGGAAGTAGACGAGTCCGTCGTCCGGGTCGGCGATACCGCCAAGGACGTTCAGGTTCCCCCAGAACGCGACGTTCCCGACGATCACCGAGACGAAGAGTCCGGCGAGGACGCCCCGCCGCCAGTCGTCCCGACGGGCGAGGAACAGTCCGACGCCGACAGCCGCGAGTAGCGTGCCCACGGGTCCGCCGACCACCCACTCGGTGAACAGCGTCTCGACGACCTGTCGGTTGGCGCGGAGGGCGAGTTCGACCGTGTAGTTCACGTCGTGGCCCAGGATCTGTCGGTGGCCGAACCCGAGACCGTCGAGCGGTGCGAACGCCTGGTAGGGGAAGACGAAGGCGTGGCCGGTCAGGATGGCGTTGTAGCCGAGCGTGACGGCGACGCCGACGAGACCGAGTCCGGCGGTGGCGACTCGCCGTCGGACGAGCGCGTCGCGCCACGGTTCGTCGAACACTGTTGAAACTGTACAGTGTTTCCATACTGTCCACACTGCGTGGGTGATGAACGGCGTGGCGAACAGGACGGCGGTGTACGGGCGGGCGAAGAAGGCGACGCCGACGGCACCGCCGGCGATCGCGGCCCAGCGGACACTTCCCTCCCGCTCGGCCCGGAAGTAGGCCAGTGCGAACAGGAGGTTGAACGCTGTCGTCGGCGCGTAGGGGAGGAACGTCCCGACCTGCACGAGGAACATCGGGGAGGCGAGCAGGAACGCACCGGCGAGGAGACCGGTCCGTGCGTCGAAGACCTCCCGCGTCACGGCGTAGGTCAGGTAGACGCAGGCGGCGGCGACTCCGACGAGCGCGAGTCGGAAGCCGCCGAGGAGTTTCCCGAGTGCGAAGAAAATCGCCGTCGGTGGCGCGTACTTCGGGTAGAGGACGTCACCCGACCGCTCGGGGACGGGGACGGCCGGTCCGTTCGGCGACTCGGCGTCGACGAAGAACCAGGGGTCGAAGGCCTCCTCAACCGGCGGGCGGAGGTAGAGTTTCCCTTCGAGGAGCATCGCGGCCTGCTGGAGGTAGACCCCTTCGTCGTGGTTGATCGAGTGGTAGGGGAAGACCCACAGCGAGACGAGGAAGGCGGTGAGTCCGGCGACGGCGGCGAGCGCGAGCGCACCGTGACTGGCACGGACGCGGGTACGGACGCGACCGACCACCATCTACTCGGTCGGGTACCAGGCGAGGGAGTGGTCCGCGACGAGGTCGACGTGTACGGCCTGGCCGACGTCGAAGTTCTCGGCGTGGTTGTGCAGACAGCGGACCACGTCGCCGTTCGCGAGTTCGACGTGGTAGACGAACGACGGGCCGGTGTACTGACGCTGGACGATGCGGCCGTCGGCCTCGTTCTCGGCCGGGGCGGGCGTCAGCCGCAGGTCGTCCGGCCGCACGAGGACGTCGACCATCGCGCCGACGTACTCGTCGGCGAGTCCCTTCAGCAAGTCCGGCTGGAACGAGCCGATGGTCGTGTCGATGGACTCCTGGCTCACGCGCGCGGAGAGGAAGCCTGCCTGCCCGAGGAAGGACGCGACGAAGCGCGACTTCGGGTGTTCGAACACCGCCTCCGGGTCGCCGACTTGCTCGACCTGCCCGTCGTTCATGACGGCGACGCGGTCGGAGATGGAGAGTGCCTCCTCCTGGTCGTGAGTGACCGAGACGGCCGTGACGCCCGCCTCCTTGAGGATTCGGCGGACTTCCTCGCGCATCTCGACGCGCAGGCGGACGTCGAGGTTCGAGAAGGGTTCGTCGAGGAGGAGGATGTCCGGTTCGGGGGCCAGCGAGCGCGCCAGGGCGACGCGCTGTTGTTGGCCGCCGGAGAGCTGATCGGGTCGCCGCTCGCCCATCCCCGAGAGCCCGACGAGGTCGAGGAGTTCGTCGACGCGTTCGTCGGTCTCCTCCTGGTCGGCGTCCGTGAGGCCGAACGCGATGTTCTCGCGGGTGGAGAGGTGCGGGAAGAGTGCGAAGTCCTGGAAGACGATACCGACGCCGCGTTCTTCGGGTTCGACGAACGTAGTCTCGTCGGCGACGGGTTCGTCGGCGAGTTCGATGCGGCCCTCCGTCGGCCGTTCGAGACCGGCCATCAGCCGGAGCGTCGTGGTCTTCCCACAGCCTGAGGGACCGAGGAGTGTGAGTAACTCGCCGTCGCGGATGTCGATGGAGACGTCGGTGACGGCGGTCTCGGTCCCGTACGCTTTGGTAACGTCGTCGAGACAGAGGACGGCGTCCCGCTCGGTGTCGGGTGGCTGCTCGTCGGCGGTCGTTGCTCTCGTCAAGCCCTGTGCGTCCGAGTTCACGTCGGGTGTGTATTCGCTGTCAGCCATTGTATCGTTCCCGTGCCAGGATGACCACCATCGAGAGAGCCGAGATGCCGACCAGGACGAGCGCGGGGACCGCGGCTCGGCCGTAGTAGCCTGCGCCCTGAACTAACCAGATGTAGGTGACGAGTGTATCAAAGCCTGTCGGATGGAGCAGGAGCGTCGCGGGCAGTTCCTTCATGGTGGTGAGGAAGACGAGCGCCGCGCCCGCGGCGACGCCGGGTGCGATGAGTGGGAGCGTCACCTTCCGGAACGCCGTCCGCGGCGAGTGGCCCAGCGTCCGGGCCGCCTCCGTGAGCTTCGGGTCCACCTGTAATACCGAGGAGCGAACCGTCCCGACGGCTTGCGGGAGGAAGCGCACGACGTAGGCGAAGACGAGCAGCGGGAGCGTCTGGTAGAGACTGGGTGCGAAGTTCGCGCCGAAGAAGACGAGCGCGAGCCCGAGGACGACGCCCGGCGCGGCGTAGCCGACGTAGGTCGCGCGGTCGATGACGGTCGTGATGGCCGAGTCGGTCCGCGCAGAGAGGTAGGCGACCGGGACGGCGAGGACGACGGCGGCGAGGGCCGCGAGCACCGAGACGTACACCGAGTTGAACCCGTACACCCACTCGAACTCGAAGCCGACGGCGCCGTAGCCGGGTGCCGAGCGGAACAGCCACATTACCAGTACGCCCATCGGGACGACGAGACAGAGGAAGGCGACGGCCGCACAGAACAGCGTCGCCGGCAGTTTCAGCCAGCCGAGTCCGACCCGGTCGCTCCGGCCCTGCCCGCGGGTGACGTACGCCGAAGTGTCGCCGCCGCCGACCTGCGACTCGATGGCGAGGATGACGACGGTGACGAGCAGGAGTTGGATGGAGAGCAACGCGGCGAAGTCCCGCGCGAACGTGTTGTACTCGACGAAGATGACGCGGGTAAACGCGTCGTAGTGCATGATGGCCGGCGTCCCGAAGTCCGACAGCGCGTAGAGTGCGACGAGCAGCGCGCCGGCGGTGACGCCGGGCAGGATCTGGGGCAGCGTCACCCGGCGGAACGCCGCGAGCGGCGAGTGCCCCAGCGTCCGGGCGGCCTCGAACTGGGTCGCGTCGAAGGAGAGCAACGACGCCCGCGTCGTCAAGAAGACGTACGGGTAGGTGAACAGGGTGAGGACGAGCGCGGCGCCCTCGAAGCCGTAGATGACCGGAATCTCGGCGATGCCCAGCGGTTCAAGCAGGTCGGCGAGCACGCCACGCGGGCCGAACGCCGAGACGAAGGCGAAGGCGCCGATGTAGCTCGGCACGACCAGCGGGAGTGCACAGACGACCGTCCAGAACCGTCGGAACGGCAGGTCTGTCTGCACGGTCAATACTGCCAGCGGGACGCCGATGACGAGCGACCCCGCCGTGACGGCGATGACGAGTAGAAGGCTGTTCAGGAGGACGTCGAGCGTCGACGCCTGGAGGAGTTCGCCGAGCGCGCCGAAGACGTTCGCGTCGAACTCGACGACGAACGGAGTGAGAGAAAGTTGGGCCGTGACGTCGAACCCCTGGACGAAGAGCCAGAGGACCGGCGAGAGGACGACCGCCGCGATGGCGCCGGAGACGAGTGTTAGTCCGAGCGGAAGCGACTCCCGATCCTCGCCGAGCGAGGTCTGGTCCGCGAGCCGTTGGAGGCGGTCGTCGGTACTCATCCGTTCAGGCGAGGACGCCGGTCTCCTTCATCAGTTCGATGGTCGGCTGGATGTCTGAGAGCTTCGAGAGGGAGAGTTCCGGCGGGTTCAGTTCGTCGATGGTCGGGAGCCCACCGACGGGCTGGACACCCGGAATCATCGGGTAGGCGAACGTTCGCGTCGCGAAGAACTCCTGGGCCTCCGCGGAGAGGAGGTGGCGGATGAAGTTCTGGGCGAGTTCCTCGTTCTGCGTGCCCTTGATGATCTCCGCACCGGAGGCGTTGACGAGCGCGCCGGCGTCGTCTTTCGTGAACGCGAGTTCGATGGGTGCCTCGGGACGGGCCGACTTCACCCGCACCGCGTAGTAGTGGTTGGCGAAGCCGGCGGCGATTTCGCCGTCCGCGACGGCGTTGGAGACGAGGAACTCGTCGGGGTACTCGGTGATGTTCTGCTTCTGCATCCCGTTGAGCCACTCCTTGGTCTTCTGTTCGCCGTTGAGGACGCGCATCGCCGTGACGAACGACTGGAACGCGCCGTAGGTCGGCGCCCAGCCCATGTTGCCCTGGAGCGTCGGCGCGCCGGGGAAGTCGAGGACCTTGTCGGGGATGTCCGAGCGCGAGAGTTTGTTCGTGTTGAAGGGGACGCTACGCGCACGGCCCGCGACCCCGACCCACTGGTCGTCGGGGTGGAAGTTCTTCGGGACCGGCTTCACGACCTGTTCGGGGAGCGTCGTCGCGTAACCCGCCTCGGCGACCGTCCCGAGCGAACCGGCGTCGACGGCCCAGAAGACGTCCGCTGGGCTGTTGCCGCCCTTCTGCTCCTGGATGATGGTGTTCGCGAGCGTCGCCGAGGAGTTGATGCGCGGCTTCGGCTCGAACTTCGGATACATCTTCTTCAGGAGGTCGAGGAGCGCCACGTAGAGGCCACCCTCACCGCCGCCGAGGTAGATGGTGAGTTCGCCTTCGAGCGCGGGGAGGTCCTCGATGCTCGTCCCCTGTGGCTCGGGGCGCTGCTCGACGAGCGGACCGGACCCGCGGAAGTCCGACAGCGTGATCTGCTCTTTGCCCTGCTCGCCTCCGTTCCCGCCCGGCAGGGCGCTACACCCTGCGAGCGCACTGCCCGCAAAGGCGGTCCCTGTCGCCGCGAGGAACCGACGTCGCGTCTGCGAGTTGCGGTCGCTCATGTCTATCGGATTAGGTGGGCCTAAAACCTTTATAGCTACCGATTCGGGAGAGTGCGTGAGGGGCTATCGGCCCCCGTAGCCCGCTTGCGTTTTCGAGATTCTCACTCGCGTCAGTCGTTCTCGTTCGACGCTCAGGATCGCCTAGTCGTCCGCCGGAGCCGCGACTTCCTGCTCGGTTTCGAGACCACCGAGTTCGTCGAGGCAGTCGAGCCAGTCCTGCATGAACTCCCCGCAGTAGGTGAAGAAGTCGCCGTTGTTGTACTCGTCCCAGTCGCCGGCGACGAAGGCGTCGGCCATCTCCGCGAACACCTCGGCGTAGGAGTCGGCGTCCTCGCCGACGTCGTCGACGATCTCCCAGACGTGCTCGTTCAGTTCGAGACCGGCAACCTCGTTCTGGAGGTCGTCGAACGTCGAGCGCGGGGCCTTGTTGTGCTCGCAGAGCGGCGCACCGTTGTAGACGTGTTTGTCGAGCACGTCGGCGGCGCGCTTGAGGAAGACGCCCGACCAGATGTCGTCGAAGCGTCCGACCTCCCACTCGTTGTCGTCCATCGGGAGCTGGTAGAAGGCGGGGACGACCTCGCGCTCGAAGGCGAGGTTCATCGAGCAGACGGTGAGGTAGTCGCCTTGGGCGGCGACGAAGTCCTCGTCGAAGTCCTCCTTCGAGGTGCGGGTCTGGGCCTGCCCCTGCAGGTCGCCGTCCATCAGGATGCGCACGGCGTCGAGGTCCGGCACGTTCGTCCAGAGGCCCTGCGAGGCGACGACGTCGTCGACGTACTCGGTCGTCTCCTCAATCTCCTCGTCCATCGCAGAGTAGGGGTAGCCCCGTGGGTAGAGGTCGTTGTCGCCCTGGTAGAGGACGTTGATCCACTGCTCGTCCGAGGAGACGGTCGTGATCTCGCCCTCGAAGTCGAGGTTGGCCATGTGGGTGCCGAAGAAGTCGTCGTCGGGGTGTGGGAGCGTGTCGTCGTCGATGAAGAAGCCGTAGTCGAACTCCTCATTCGCCCAGAGGTAGAGCAGGCCGAAGGAGGTCTGCGCGTGGGAGGCTTCGGGGATCAGGTGGGAGTAGTCGGAGACGCCCTGCGCCTCGAACCACTCCTCGCGGCCTTCGCCGTCGAAGACGGCGCCCGCGACGCCCTCCTCGTCGAGCATCTCGCGCATGCCCTCGGTGTCGCAGAAGTCCTCGGTCACGAGGACGACGAACAGTCGGTCGAGGTCGAAGCCGTGCTCGCGGGCGTTCTCGAAGTACTCCCGCATGCACTCGTACTCGCGGATGGTCGGGACGACCACACAGATGTCCTGCTGGGCGCTCATTCGTTACTCCACTCTTGTTTAGGGTTGCCTAAAAGGTGTGTCGTTTCCGCTCGTGCCGGTCGAGTGAATCTCGAACCTATATACTCCTCCGACGAAACCACCGAAGTATGAGTCGCGTTGCACTCGTCGGGGCGTCGATGACCGAATTCGGCGACCGCGACGCCTGGGTCCGCGAACTCCTCGCGGAGGCGGGCGACGCGGCGCTCGCCGACGCGGGCGTCGACCCGAACGACCTCGACCACCTCTACGTCTCGAACATGGCCAGCGGCGAGTTCGAGGGCCAGACTGGCGTCCCGAACGCCCTCGCCCACGACCTCGGCGCCATCGGCGCGTACACCCAGCGCGTCGACCAGACCAGCGCCTCCGGCGGCGCGGGTGTCTACGCCGCATGGCAATCCGTGGCGTCCGGCGCCTCCGATCTCACGTTGCTCGTCGGCGGCGAGAAGATGACCCACGAGACCACCGCCAACGCCACCGACGTCATCGCCTCGCTCACCCACCCCGTCGAGTACAAACACGGCGTGACGCTCCCAAGTTTCGCGGGGCTCACGGCCCGGAAGTACCTCGACGAGTACGACGCGCCCCGCGAGTCCCTCGCGAAGGTGGCCGTCAAGAACCACGAGAACGGTCTCGACAACCCCCACGCGCAGTTCCGCAAGGAGGTCGACGTCGAGACGGTGATGGACTCGCCCATCGTCGCCGACCCGCTGCGTCTCTACGACTTCTGTCCCATCACGGACGGGAGCGCGGCCCTCCTCTTCTGTCCGGAGGAGGTCGCCAGCGAGTACACCGACGACTACGTCGTCGTCGAGGGTATCGGCGGCGCGACGGACACCCACGTCGTCCACGAGCGAGAGGACCCGACGACGATGCAGGGCGTCGTCGACTCTTCCGATCAGGCCTACGAGATGGCCGGCCTCGGCCCAGACGACGTCGACGTGGCGGAACTCCACGACATGTTCACCATCCTCGAGTTCCTCCAGAGCGAGGACCTCGGCTTCTTCGAGAAGGGCGAGGGGTGGAAGGCCGTCGAGGAGGGCGTCACCGACCGCGACGGCGACCTCCCCATCAACACGTCCGGCGGCCTCAAGTCGAAGGGCCACCCCCTCGGCGCCTCCGGAGTCGCACAGGTGTACGAACTCTACAAGCAGTTGCTCGGCGACGCGGGCGCTCGACAGGTCGACTGCGAGGTCGGTCTCGCCTGCAACGTCGGCGGTTTCGGCAACTGCGTGACCACCACCGTCCTCTCGAACGATGTCTGAAAGCGAACCCACCTTCGACGCACACGCCTGCGAGAACGGCCACCTGACCTACCCCGGCCACGAGCGCTGTCCGGACTGTGGCGCGCCCCAGGAAGAGACGGTCGACCTCTCCGGGGAGACCGCGGAGGTCGTCACGTGGACGACGAGCACCGCGACGCCGCCCGGCGTCCGCCAGCCGAACCACCTCGCCATCGTCGAGTTCGATGTCGAGGGCCAGGCGGTCCGCGCGCTCGGCCAACTCACGACCGGCGAGGTCGAGATCGGCGACGAAGTCCGCCCCGTCTACGCCTCGCGGCTCCGCAACCCCGACGCGGGTATCCGTCACCCCGACAGCCAGGAGTGGGACGGCTTCCGCTTCGAGCCAGTCGAGTAACTAGCTCCCGGGCCACCCGAGGACGCCGTCGTCCTCGTCCTCGTCCTCGTCTCCGTCTGATTCCTCGGATTCGGACTCGGACTCGGAACTCTCGTCTTCGTCCGTGTCTTCGGTCTCGTCTTCGCTCTCGCCGTCGGTGTCGTCCTCGTCGGCGTCTTCGTCACCGTCGTCTTCTGTGCCGTCCTCCGTGGACTCTTCGGCATCGTCCGCTGACTGTTGGTCCTCGTTCACGTCTTCGGGGCCATCGTCATCGTCGGCGTCTTCCGTTCCGTCTTCGTCCTCGTCGCTGTCTTCGTCTCCGCTCGCGTCGTCTGAATCCTCGTCGTCGGGGTCGTCCTCGTCGGCGTCCGAATCGTCGCTGTCCCCGTCGTCGGAGTCCTCGTCGTCCTTGTCCTCGGGGTCGTCGTCCTCGCCACCGGAGTCCGGGATGATTCCCGTATCCTCGTCGCGGTCGTCGTCCTCGTCCTCGTCGTCTTCGTCGTCGGTGGCGTCGACCGCGTCGCCAACGGACTCGGCCGTCTCCTTCGCCGAATCCGTCACGTCGCTCAGTTTCTCTCCCGCCCGGTCGAGTAGTCCGTCGTCGTCACTGTCGTCTCCCATATTTTCAAGAAGTGTATCTACAGTAAAAAATGGGGTGGCCTACGACTCGTCGCCGTTCGCCCGACGTTCGAGGTGTTCGCGGAACGCCGTCGCCCGTTCGGAGAGTCGATCGAGGAACGCGTCGACCTCCGGGAGGTAGGTCGCGAACGAGGGGTCGTCGGCCGCTCGGTCGCTCAGACTCTCGACCCACGACTCGAATCGCTGCGCTCGCTCGGCGTGCGTCTCCCAGTCGAGGTCCATAGTCGAACTTCGGCCTTCGGTCACAAGAGGACGGGTGCTCACCGTGAACGCTGTCCGGTCACTGTCCACTCACTTCGTTCGTGGAACCACACCACGAACGCGGCACCGAGCACGAGTCCGCCGACGGACTGGAGCCACGTGTGCGCTCCGGCGAGGGGACGTGCGAAGACCATCCCGACCGGCACCACGAGCAGCGGTGCGAAGCGCCGGTCGACGACGGCAAGTGCACCTGCAGGGACGGCCGTGTACGCGACGTGACTCGACACGTCCCAGAACGGTGTGACGACGAGGTGGACGGCCGTCAACGCGAGGAGAGCGCCGACGTAGTCGGGGACGAGTGTTCCCCACTCGCCGACGCGCCACGCGCCCGCGATGACGAGGAGACCGACACCGAGACCGACGCTCCCGAGGAAGTCCGGCGCCCACGTCGGCGGGTCGGCGAACCAGACCGGCGACGACTGGTAGACGACGAACGCGACGCCCCACGCGACGACGAGGACGGCGTAGCGTGCGCCGAGCGTCTGCACCGTCGCCGTGCCGTCGCGTCGCCACTCGTACCCGACGGCGAGGACGGCACAGAGGAGGACGAAGAGTTCCGGTGCGAAGACGTCGGAGAACAGTTGGGCCTGTTCGCGGAGCATCGACTGGCAGTGTGTCGTGGTGGTGTATCGACGTTTCGGTCGCCGAAGGACTTGACCCCGTTGTAGGGACGAGGCCACGATTGATAGGGTCGTACGACTGTGTGGTACCCGTCGGTGGGAATCCACCGGCCTCCCCCACGAGCGTCACCCACTCGGTAGACCGGAAGTGCCCCCGATTCCGGTCTTTCGAGCGGACGAGTGCAGAAGACAGCGATGGCTCCTGACTGTAGATCGTTCGGAAAGGAAAGCGGGCCGGGCGCGATTTGAACACGCGACCGTCTGATTAAGAGTCAGACGCTCTGCCGGACTGAGCTACCGGCCCTGTGCACTTCCACGTTGCCGGGGGACGGTAAAATACGTTTCGTCTGCGGGTCGCCGTGTGCCGGAAGCGCACGCGGGGGTGGTCGGGAGGGTTAAGTAACTACCTCCGTTATCGAGGCGTAACATGAGTAGCCGGGCCACGATCTCCTCGATGTCGTCGTACGCGATTCTCGGCTGCGGGAGCGTCGGGCACGCCGTCGCCGAGGAACTCGTCGAACGGGGGAAGGACGTCCTCATCGTCGACAAGGACGAGTCCCGTGCCGAGGCGTTGCGGGACCAGGACCTCAACGCACAAGTCGCGGACATCCGCGAGGAGGAGGTCGCCGAACTCGTCGCCGACCGCGACGTCGTCCTCATCATGTCCTCGGACATCGAGGCGAACGAGGCCGCCGTCCAGAACATCCGCGAGCGCAACGAGGACCAGTTCATCGTCGTGCGTGCGAGCGACCCCGTCACCTCCGACGAACTCACGCAACTCGGTGCCGACGTAGTCATCAACCCCTCGTCGGTCATCGCCGAGTCCGCGCTCCGCGCCCTCGAGTCCGGCGAACTCGAGTACAAGGCCCGGCAACTCGCCGACGTCATCGAGGACACCGAGAAGAAACTCGCCATCGTCACCCACGACAACCCCGACCCGGACTCCATCGCCAGCGGCGCCGCCCTCAAGGCCATCGCCGAACACCTCGGCGAGGAGGCCGACATCCTCTACTTCGGCGACATCGGCCACCAGGAGAACCGGGCGTTCGTCAACCTCCTCGAGATCGAACTCACGCCCTACTCGGAGGTCGACATCGAGGAGTACGATACCGTCGCGGTCATCGACCCCGCGAAGGCCGGCGAGATGAGCATCGACGTCGACGCGGACATCTACCTCGACCACTACGACGTCGGCGGGGAACTCGAGGCGGAGTTCGTCGACATCCGGCCGAACGTCTCCGCGACCTCGACCATCCTCACGAAGTACATCCAGGAGTTCGACCTGAGCGTCGACCAGGCCGTCGCCACCGCACTCCTGTACGGCATCCGCGCCGAGACGCTCGACTTCCGCCGGGACACCACGCCCGCCGACCTGACGGCGGCCGCCTACCTCTACCCGTTCGCCGACCACGACACCCTCGAACAGGTGGAGTCGCCGAACATGTCCCCCGAGACGCTCGACGTGCTCGCGGAGGCCATCACCAACCGCGAGGTACAGGGGAGTCACCTCGTCAGCGACGCGGGGTTCATCCGCTCGCGCGACGCCCTCTCGCAGGCGGCCCAGCAACTCCTCAACCTCGAAGGTATCACCACGACCGCCGTCTTCGGCATCGTCGAGGACACCATCTACCTCGCCGCCCGCTCGAAGGACATCCGGATGAACATCGGGAAAGTTCTCCAGGACGCCTTCGGCGAGATCGGCGAGGCCGCGGGCCACTCCACGCAGGCGAGCGCGGAGATCCCTCTCGGCATCTTCACCGGCATCGAGACGACAGAAGAGAACCGCGAGACGTTGCTCTCGCTCACCGAGGAGGCGGTCAAACGGAAGTTGTTCGACGCCATGGGCGTCGAGATGGAACAGGAGTCGAGTTCGTCGAACGGGTCCTAGACCGCGGCCTCTTCTTCGCCCTCTTCGGTTCCCTTGAGGCGCTCGACGATGTCGTTGACGAGCACGACGTCGCCGACCGCGCGGACCCACCGGTAGGGGATAATGACGCCTTTCCGCCCGGTGGCGTGCTGTTTGAACAGTTCGCTGTTGAGTTCGCCGAGCGCGAGGCCGTTGACGACCTCGGTGTCGAGGTTGAGGCGGACGTCCTCGATTTCGCCGACGAAGACGCCGTTGTTCGAGTACACTTCCCGCCCGACGAGCGAGGTGATTTCCTGCGGGCTCTCGTCCATGTGCGCCGAAAAGGAGGCGGTGCCCCTTAACTCTTGAAGCTATCCAGCAGCGAACCGAGTTCGTCGAGGCCGACGGCCGTGTCGTGTGGGTCGGTGCCGAGGCTCACTCGGATACGCTCGGGGTCGTCGAAGAAACTCCCCGGAACGACGAGGAGCCCCTCGGACCAGGCCCGCTCGGCGAGTCGGTTCCCGTCGACGTTCTTGGGGTCGAGGAACGCGAACGTACTCCCGGAGTCGACGTAGCCGGTGACGTCGTCGCGCTCGGCGACGAACGAGGAGAGGAGGTCCGCGTTCTCTTCGAGGAGCGTCCGAGAGCGCTCGGCGAGGTGTTCTTCGTTGTGGAACGCGCGCATCGCGAGCGTCCGCGACGGGTCGGCGGGCCGCGCGAAGTAGTGTGCGATGGACTGGGCGCGTTCGACGAACGCCTCGTCCGCGACGAGCCACCCGACGCGGAGTTCGCCGAGGCCGAAGAACTTGGTGAGCGACCCCGTGACGACGACGTCGTCGAGGCCGACCGCGGAGACGCCGCCGAACGCACCGTTCTCGTCGACGGTGTCCTCGCTCGGGACGTAAGGGGCGTACACCTCGTCGACGAGGAGGCGGGCGCCGTTCTCGGAGACGACCTTCGCGACCTCCGCGAGTCGCTCGCGGTCGGTGAGTCGCCCGCTGGGGTTGTGGCGGTTCGTCACCGTCACGAGGTCGGTGTCGGGTGTGAGCGCCTTCTCGACGCGGTGGTGGTCGAGTTCGTACCCTTCGGCACGGAGGAAGCGGTCGACGGCGGCGCCGAGCGCCTCCGGCGTCTTCACGAGCGGTTCGTACCCCGGCTTCTCGACGAGCGCACGCCGCCGTTCGTCGGTCTCGGTGTGGGCCTCCTCGGCCGTCTCGGCTTCGGGCGGGTACTCCCCGCCGAGGTCGAGCGCCGTGGCCGTCGCGACGAGGTTCGCCTGCGTCGCCCCCGCCGTGACGAGTACTTGCTGGGGGTCGACGCCGTACTCGGCGGCGATCTGCATCTCGAGAGTCGCCCCGGTCGGCGGGTCGTCGAGTCCGTCGAGGGGTTCGGGGACCACCGCGTCGCGTCGCTCGCGCGAACCGCGGAGGTCACTCGTCCCGAGGTCGTGCATCGCCACCTCCGGCCGTCCGGAGATCCACTCGAGGTAGTCGATGTTCGGGAACACGTCGCCGGCTACAGGCGGAGTCCTGAAAGGTGTTGTCGCTCTGGTGTCGGTCGCGCTCGAGAATCCACTTCACACGCGACGGTACTAACCGCCAATAAAATTATTATATTTCCTGTGTGCCACTTTCACATGGCGAAGACACTCGGCCACTGCGAGCAGTGTGGCCAGGCGTTCGAGCACGCCCGGATCTCCGGCCGGAAAGACGGCTTCCGGGTACTGAACCGGGAGAAGTTCAGTACTAGAATTCAGTGTACTGACTGTGGGTGGGAGACGCTACTGACAGATACGTAGTCTCGCTTCGAGGCGTGTCAATTCGCCCGGTGCCGGCGGCCGGTCCAACACGTTCAACATCTCCACACACGAACGACCGGTCATGACCGACGACCTCGAAGACGACGTCGCGGAGTTCCTCGAACGCGCCGACGCCGTCGTCGACGACTACGAGAAGGGGTACATGCACGCCGACGCCGCGATGGCGCAACTGGAAGACCGAATCGAAGACCTCCGCGAGGCCTACGAGGCGGAGTAGTAGGAGCGACGAGCGTGTAGCGACGAACGCGATTGCTGCGTCGTCACTCCGCAGGAATCGAATATCGCGAAAAGGGAACGATTACTCGATGTGGCCTTCGCGTCGGAGCTGGTCCGCCGCGTCGTCCTCGTAGCGCCACTCGACGTCGGCCTTCTCGTCCTGCCAGTCCCACGGTTCGGCGATGACGATGTCGTCCTCGTTGATCCAGGTCCGGAAGCGCATGCGGCCGGGGATGCGGCCCATGCGTTCCTCACCGTCCTGACAGCGAAGACGGACGCGACCCCCACCGAGCATGTTGGTCACGACCGCGAACTGCTGATTGTCGTCGGGCATCCGGAGATTTCGGCGCCCAGAAGTTTCGCTCATAATTACTTTAGGTTATCAGAGTATATAAATATTGTCCGAGACGTGCCCGCACGGACCACAGGGGCGATGGGGACGAGGGCGCTACTCCCGGTCGTTTTCGGCGTCGTCGCGGGTCCGCCACGACTGTCCGACGTCCGGGAGCGCGGGGTCGCGGTTCGGGTTGTGGCCGAGCACCGCGTCGTCGAGTCCGCGTTCCTCGACCTGCTCGCGGAGCGTTCGGAGGAGGCGGTTGAGACTCGTCTTGTCCAGTCCGTGGCGGTCGAGCAGTTCCTCGAAGTGAGCCTCGTCCTTGATGGAGGTGAAGCGCTCGTAGAGGTCCTGCAGTTCGGCGGGGGAGCGGGACTCGACCCACTCCTGGTCGTCGAGACCGAGGTAGTGTTTGCGCTCTTCGTCGACGACGTAGCGGATGGCGACCAGCGCGACCTTCTCGATGGCGCGTTGGCTCCCGAACGCCGTGAGGTCGAGGTCGCGGACGACGCCGACGGCCCGGTCGCGCTGCCACGGCGTCAACTGGAGTTGGTTGGCGAGCGCGTGGGTGATTTTCGCCTTGTCGAGGCGATGCATCCGTTCGGAGTGCCCCTGCATCGCGGGGTGGCGCTCCTCGTGGAGGCGGCGGAGGTTCTCGAAACCGTCCTCGCCGCCGTCCCAGGTGCTCGCCGACCCGATACGGGTCGCCGCGGGGGTGACGACGCCCCAGCGGCGCGCGTGCTCGTTCTTCCGCGCCTCGGTGCGGGGGAGCGTCCCCGACCCGGGCCGGACGTCGAGTTCGGGACGTGGCTCGGATTCCCACTCGATGGTGGGCGCCGCGTCGGTCCCGGTTGAGCCGTCGGCCATTCTCTTGGCCGTACTCAGGGCTGGGCGCTGTTCAAAGTTGTCGGTCGCGGGGTCGGTGGGGGCGATGCCGACGGGCGGGCGACTACAGGTCGCGCTCGCCGACGCGCACCTGGTCGTACATGCGCTTGTCGAAGCCGACGGGGCCGGTCTTCGCGAGGTCGTCGACCCACTGGTAGGAGAAGCGTTCGCCGACGGGGTGGAACTTCGGGAGGAGGACGACGTCCTCCCAGTTGGACTCCTCGACCGTCAAGTACGCGTCCCGGCGGGCCTCGCGGTCGGCGTCGCTCGACGTCGGGTGTGCCGAGATAGTCTGCCACGCCTCGTTCGCGCGCTCGGCGGCGGGCGTCCCCGACCAGCGGGTGAACCACCGGTCCGTCGGCGGGTTCAGGAGCTTCAGGAAGTTCTCCACCGCGGGGTAGTCGGCGACCCACCCGAGTGCGAACATCTCCACGTTCCCCTTCCGCGCACGGGTGACGAGTCCGTTGAACGGCACCTGCTCGACGGTGAGGTCGACGTACGCCCGTTCGAGTTTGTCGCGGAGGATCTTCGCGGTCCGTTGCCACGCGTTGCTCGTGTAGATCGTGAACTCGAGGTCGAAACGCGAGTCGGGACCGTAGCCGGCCGCCTCCATCACGCGCTTGGCCTCGTCGAGTCGCGACTCCACCCCGTAGGGGTACTGCTCGGCGTGGTCGTCGTAGCCCTCGGTGCCGCCGGGGAAGATGTTCGGCGGTGTGACGTGGGTCGCGGCCCGCCCGCGGCCCTTGTGGACCTGCTCGACCTGGAGCGACTGGTCCATCGCGTACGCGACGGCCTGTCGGACGGCCTTGGGGACCTGTTCGGTGTTGAACGCCTGGAGGTATGTCGAGATGAGCGGGACCTGAAGGTAGTCGACCGTCTTCCCGTTCGAGAGTGGGCCGTACGTCCCCACCTTCCGCCCGAGGTCGTCGACGTGGTCGACCGACACCTTCCCCGGGTCGTACTCGCTGTTGGGCACCCAGAAGATGTCGGCGTTCCCGTTCTTTGCGTAGGTGAACGCCGTGCTCGGATTGCTGATGACCTGCCAGCGAATCCCCGCAACGTGTGGCCCGTCGCGACGGTAGTCGTCGCGGGCCGAGACGCGGTAGGCGGTCCCTTTCTTCCAGAAGTCGAACTCGAAGGGACCGGCGCCGACCGGCTGTTCGGTCGCGAACGTCTCGTAGTCGAGTCGGCCGTCGTACCCCTCGACGTCACCGACGATGCCCTCGGGGACGACGCCGAAACCTGGGAGGGAGAACACTTCCAGCGCCGCGTGGAACGGACTCGACAGTTCGATCTCGACCGTCTGCTCGTCGACGGCACGGACGCCGAGCGACCCCGGTTCGTACGATCCATCCGTCGTCGTTTCGTGGGTGACGCCGAGCGTCGAGAGGAGGAGTCCGCTCCACATGGAGTTGGGCGACGCGGCGAGTCGCTCGAAGGTGTAGACGACGTCCGCGGCGGTCACCGACTCGCCGGTGTGGAACGTCGCGTCGGCGTCGATGGTGAACCGGTAGGTCGTCCGGTCCGCGGAGACGCTGACGTCCGACGCGAGGAGGGGTTCGGGGGGCAGGGTCGCGTGCGGGAAGTGGACCAGTCCGTCGTACAACTGCGTCACCACCCGGTTCGACGCGCCGTCCGCGGACGCGGCGGGGTCGAGCGTCACCAGTGTCGTCCCGGTCTGCCGGAGGTCGCGGTCACTGCCGGGTTCGGCCGTCGTCGTCGACGACTCGGGCTGGTCGGTGCTCGCACAACCGGCGAGGGCGAGGCCGGCCGCGGTACCACCGGTCGCACGGAGGAAACTACGTCGAGAAGCGGTCATCGGGAATCTGGACAATTTTGCCGCCTCCGACTGAAAAGCATTGGTGAAGACGCCGACGGGCGCGATACGCCCGCACACGACACGGCGAACGCGACGAACAAAACTGAGACGCAATCCAAAACCGATAAAGACGGAGTTCCCTAAGCACCGGTATCGTGACGAACACGCAGGTTACCCTCGTCCAACTCGACAACTATGGGCCGTGGACGGTCACGCCCGAACCACGTCGGGAGGTCGACCTCCAGACGCTGCAGTCGCGACTCTACGCCGACCTCTCGCAACTCGTCGGCAACCGCGACGGCTACGTCTTCTTCACCCGTTTCGACAACATGGTCGCCGTGACGAACGGTCTCGACATGGAAGACCACGCCCGCCTCCAGGAGTCCGTCCGCAATCGCTACCCCGTGACGGTCAGTCTGGGTATCGGACACGGTGAGACACCCGCGGGCGCGCTCGTCGAGGCGACCGACCGCCTCCAGAGCGCGGGGAGCGCCCAGGACGCCGAGCGACGCGAGGTGCTCGCCGGCCACCCCCTCGACGAAGACGAACGGACCGACGACGACGTCCAAATCGCCCACTTCGACGTGAACGACGCGACCGGCGAGTACACCGACGAGCTCGACGCGTACTCGGCGTTCGTCCACGTCGAGCAGGCGTACGCGAGTCTGATGCGCCACATGCACGACACCCACGACTCGCTTTCCTTCTTCGTCGGCGGCGACAACATCATCGCCGTCTGCCCCTCGCTCGACCGCGACGCCTACGCCGAGGCCATCGACTACGTCCGCGAGGACACGGGCGTCGACCTGAAGGTCGGCGTCGGTCGCGGACCGGCCGCCCACGACGCCGGGATGGCCGCGAAACACGCCCTCGAAGTCTGCCGCGAAGAAGGCCTCGACATCGCCGGCGACGCCGTCTAGGCCGGGTCACCCCCACCGCCGGTGGCTGTAAGCGAGCGTGAGGAGCGTCGCGACGACGGGCGAGACGAACGCGACGAGCAGTCCGTACTCGGTACGTGCGGCGAGCGCCGAGACCACACCCGCACCCCGGAGTAGCCACCCGCCGACGCGGTGTGTCACCTCCCACGGTTCGCCGTCGGGGAGGAGCCACGGGACGCGGAGTGAGACGACCCAGTCGGGTTCCGCGCGGCCGACGACGGAACCGAGAGAGATCCACACGATTCCGAGCGCGGGCGGGAGCGCCGTCGACAGCGGGACGACGTGTCCGAGGTTGGCGGCGAGGACGACGGTCTGCACGTAGGTGAGGAGGCCCGCGACGGTGACGGCGAACCACTCGTAGATCCACCAGAACGACTCGCTCGTCGCGTGACTCGGGTTTAGCCGTGGCGCGACGAGCAGGAAGCCGAACGCGGCCAGCGTGAACATCGGCATACCGACGACCACGAGGAGTCGCGGGAGTGCCGCACCGGGGTCGGTCGTCCCCGCCCAGTGGGTCACCACGCGGGCCGGCAGTTGCCCGTAGAGGAGTGCGCCAGCGACGAGTTGCCCGACGACGAACAGCACACCGATGGCACGTTGGACGGTCCAGCGCACGGCGGTGCTTCAACCGGTCGGTGGGTAACTATTACGGGCGCACTATCCCCGCGCCGACTACGGAACCTCGGACGCGATGTCCGCGAGCAGGCGCTCGGAGAGGTCGTGGACGAACAGCCCCCTCTGCTCGAAGTACTCCCGGTCGACGGCGATGGCCATGCCGACGCCCTCGTCGACGAGGAAATTCATCTCGACGGCTTCGGTGAACGTCAGGATGTTCGAGATGAACTCGCCGTGTTTCTCGGCGAAGATGCTGTTGATGTACTCCCGTTCGAGGGTCTCCAGGCGGAGTTCGTCGAGTGCCCGCTCGATCTCGGTCGCGTCGTAGTTCTCCTCGACGTCGTCTCGCACGAAGCGAATCTCGTAGTTGTCGGCGGTGTAGACCACGATCGAGCGCAGGAAGGCACCCGCGTGCTCGTGGACTAGTTCCTCGATATCTCCGGCCAGCTCGTACACCATCTCTGGTGTGTGTTGGCCGTCGGGACGTTTCTCCCTACCTCCTAAAGAGATTGGTCGGGCGACGCCGTCAACGTCTTGCAGGACCATCGCTAACGTCCCTATCGAACCGACCGCCCGGCCCGACGCAGTGAGGCGACGTGGCTGGCGGATCCCCCACCGATGCAACTGCCAGACGAGTCCGGACTCGACACGTGGATGGACGACGGCGTGGGAGCGACGCGTGCCGACGCCGAGGACCGGATACTCCTCCACGTGGACATGGACTGCTTCTACGCCTCGTGTGAACGCCTCCGCGAACCCGAACTCGAAGGCGAACCGGTCGTCGTCGGGATGGGCTACGAGGCGGGCGAGACGACCGGTGCGGTCGCCACCGCCTCCTACGAGGCCCGCGAGTACGGCGTCGAGAGCGCACAGGCCATCACGACGGCCCTCGAACGCCTCCCCCGGAAGGCGACGAACCCCGACGACCCGAACGCGGGCTACTACCGACCCGTGGACATGGCGTTCTACGAGGACGTCGCCGCGGACGCGAAGGCCGTGGTGAACGACCTCGGCGACGTGGTCCGCGAGGTTAGTATCGACGAGGCGTACATGGACGTGACCGAGCGGACGAACTGGGAGGTAGCCGAGGGGTTCGCCCGCCACGTCAAACAGCGCATCGAGCGCGAGGCGGGCGTCCCCGCCTCGGTCGGCGTCGCCCCCAACATGAGCGCCGCCAAGATCGCCAGCGACTACGACAAACCGAACGGTCTCGTCGTCGTCGAACCCGACGAAGTCCGGGAGTTCCTCGCGCCACTCGACGTCGCGGACATCCACGGCGTCGGTCCCGTCCGTGCGCGCGAACTCCGCGAGTTAGGTATCGAGACGGCCGGCGACCTCGCCGACGCCGACACCCGCGACCTCGTCGACCGGTTCGGCGACCGGGGACGGGAACTCGCCGAGCGTGCACGCGGCCGCGACGACCGCGCGGTCGAACCCCGCGGGAAGCCGAAGAGCCTCTCGCGGGAGTCGGCGTTTGCGGACCCGACCGACGACCACGAGACCGTCGTCGAACAGGCGCTGGCGCTCGCCGACGCAGTCGCGGACCGCGCGACCCGGAAAGGCGCCCTCTACCGCACCATCGGCGTGAAGGTCGTGACGCCGCCGTTCGACGTGAACACCCGTGCACGCTCGCTGCCCGGCCCCGTCGACGACCCCCCGCTCGTCCGCAAGGTTGCCGAGGACCTCCTCGCCGAGTTCGACGGCGCGACCGTCCGGAAGGTCGGGGTCCGCGTCTCGAACCTCGACTTCACCGACGACGAACAGGCGAGCCTCGGCGGGTGGGACGGCGACGGAAACGGGAACACCGACGGGAGCGCCGACGGGAGCGGTGGCGATAGCGACGACACGGAGTCGGCCCGCGAGGACAGTGAGGACGGAGGAGCCGAAGGTGAGGCAGACGACGAAGAGGAAGGAGACGGGAACCGGAGCGGTCAGGTCTCGCTCGGCGATTTCTGAGCTAGACGTTCGCGAGTTCGAGCAGCGAGTCGACCTCGACGTCGGGGTCGCCGCCGACGCGCTCCATTGGTTCGTTCTTCCGGTTGACCCAGAAGGCGCCCATGCCGGCCTGCGACGCGCCCGCGATGTCCCACGCGTTCGAGGAGACGAGTGCGGTGTCGCCGAGGTCTTCGCCGACGCGCTCGGCGGCGTTCTCGTACACCACGGGTGCGGGTTTGAACGTCCCCACTTCGTCGGCGCTGACGATGTACTCGACGTGTTCGTCGATGCCGGTGTTGGCGGCGAGCGTCTCCAGCATCTCGGGGTTACCGTTCGAGAGGACGGCGAGCGTGTACTCTTCGTCGAGACGTTCGAGGGCGTCTAAGGTGTCCGCGAACGGGTCGAGGTGGTTGTAGGCGTCGAGGATGCGCTCGCGACTCGCGTCACCCGGTTCGACACCGTAGAAGTCGAGGACGTAGTCCAGCGCCTCGTCGGTGGCCTCCCAGAACGTCCGGTAGGTGTCCATCTGCCCGAGTTGGAAGGAGTACTGGAGTTGCTTCTGGCGCCAGAGTGCGTCCACCTCGTCGACGACCTGTGCGGGCAGGTCGAGTTCCTCGCGGAGCGTGGCGGTGACGCTGCTCGTATCGCAGAGCGTGCCGTACATGTCGAAGCAGAGTGCTTCGGTCATGGACGGGACGTCGAACGGACGTGGGAAAAGCGTTCGTGGCGCGGCAGTCGTCGTCGATTCGCTCAGAGCGGTTCGACGAGGTCTTCCAGCGCGGCCTTCGGGTCGTCGGCCTTGGCGACGCCGCTCGCGAGGAGGACGCCCGTGGCGCCGAGTTCCGCCGCGGATTCGACGTCGTCGCCGGTCGAGATGCCGGCGCCGCAGTAGACGTCCACGGAGTCGTCGACGGCCGCGGCGGCCTCGACGGCGTCGGTCACGACGTCCGGGTCGGCCTTGCTGACGGGCGTGCCTGTACCGATGAGTTCGGGCGGTTCGACGGCGACGGCGTCCGGGCCGAGGGCCGCGGCGGCGGCGACCTGCTCGGGGTTGTTCGCACAGACGACGGTGTCGAGGCCGACGCGTTCGGCGGCCGAGAGCGATCCGTCGATCTCGGCGAGTTTGAGGCGACGCTCGGAGTGGTTGAGGAGCGTTCCGTCGGCGCCCGCGTCGGCGACGCGTTCGGCGAGCGTGCTGCCGGTGTGGCTGCCGTGAGCCAGCGGGTCGACGTGCTGGGCCCACGTCTCGACGCCCGTCTCGGCGACGGCGCGCAGGTCGGCGGCCTGGGGCGCGACGGCGACGCGGACGCCCGACTCTTCGGCGACTTCGTGTGCGGCCTCTGCGACTTCGACCGGGTCGCAGGGGTACGCCTTCAGGTTCACGAGAACGAACATGTGTGGACAGGGAGTGCGCTGGACGAAAAGGGTTGTGAGAAGCGGCAAAGGTGGCGTCGGCGAGTGTGGACCGAGCGCGGCCGGCCCCTTAGCGGAACGCGCGGTGGTACTGAATCGGTTCCTCGTTGCGGTCGAGGGCGTCGAGTTCCTGGGCGGCGTGGAGGCCGAAGTAGGGGTCGCGGAGGAACTCGCGGCCGACGATGGCCAAATCCGCACGCTCGTTGCGGACGATGGCGTCGGCCTGCTCGGCGGTGGTGATGCCGCCGACGGTGCCGACCGCCACGTCGGTCTGGCGGTTCTCGCGGACGTGTTCGGCGAGTGCGAGTTGGTAGTTCGGGCCAACCCAGTCGGGCGAGGAGTCGGGGCTGATCCCCCCGGAGGAGACGTCGATGAGGTCCGCGCCGCACTCGTAGAGGTCGTCGGCGAGGCGGGCGGACTGCTCGACGGTCCAAGAGTCGCGGCCCTCCAGCCAGTCCGTCCCCGAGATACGGACGAACACGGGCTTCTCCTCGGGCCACACCTCGCGGACGGCCTCGGTGACCTCGCGGACGAGACGGGTGCGGTTCTCGAAGCTTCCCCCATATTCGTCGTCGCGGTCGTTCGTGACCGGCGAGAGGAACTCGTGGAGGAGGTAGCCGTGGGCCGCGTGGACTTCCGCGACCTCGAAGCCGGCGTCGAGGGCGTGCTCGGCGGCCGTGCGGAACGAGTCCACCACGTCCGCGATGTCCTCTTTCGTCATCACGCGGGTCTCCGGTGGTTCGCCCTCGTAGGGCCACGGCTTCTCGCTGGGCGCGACGACTTCCCACCCACCCTCGTCGGGGTGGACCGGTTCGCTACCCTCCCAGGGGCGGGACTTCGAGGCCTTCCGGCCGGCGTGTGCGAGTTGGATGCCGGGGACGGCACCCTGCGACTCGACGAAAGCGGTCGTGTCCGCGAGCGCCTCGGCGTGTTCCTCGGACCAGATGCCGAGGTCCTCGGGCGTGATGCGCCCGCGGGGTTCGACGGCCGTCGCCTCGGCCATCACGAGACCGGCGCCGCCGACGGCCCGCGACCCCAGGTGGACGTGGTGCCACGGCGTCGCGAGTCCGTCGCGCTCTTCGACGGAGTACTGGCACATCGGCGAGACCATCAGTCGGTTCGGAATCTCGGTCTCGCGGAGTTCGAGTGGAGTGAAGAGGTCGTCCGTCATCGGTCTCAGCTACCGGCGCCCGACAAAAATCACTGCCGGAGACGGGGTCGATTGCCCCATTCCGCCGACCCTCGGTGTCGGCCAATACACTTTATTTCACATCAAACCAGTACTTATTTAGTAGAAGAACCCATTGTTCTAGACACGATGCCAGCAGATACAGCCGAGGGGACAGGCGGCTACGCCGAGGAGACCGCCGAGGCGTTCTCGGACGCCCTCGACGACCTCAAAGCCCAGGGGAGCACGTTGCTCCTCCTCGGACCGGTGGGTGGCGACGCGATGTACGCCGGCTGTCGTCGCCTGCTCGGCGACGAACTCGTCGAGGACCGCCGTCGGCTCTTCGTCATGACCGACGGCCAGATCGAGCACCACCAGGGCGCCAAGGCGACCTGTAAGTACCAACCGCCCGCGGACGCCCACGCCATCAACTACCGGACGCAGGCCCGGAGCGTGGCGAGCGCGACGGCGACCGACCACACGGACATCCCCGCCGAGACGGTCGAAGGCGGTCTCGACGAATTATACGACCGCATCGAGGCGGCCGTCGAACGGCTCGACGACCGGGCCGACGGACTCGAACCGGGCGAACTCCGTCTCTGTCTCGACTCCGTCGACTCCCTGCTCGCCCACGAGAATGACGAAGACGTCTTCGAGTTCCTCGACCGCGTCGAGGCGCTCGTCGACCAGTACAACGGGATGGCCCACGTCCACCTGCCGCTGGACTTCGGGTCAGCCCCCGTCGACCAGTTCGCCGACGCCTTCGACGCTATCGTGGAGGTCGAGGCCGGCGACAACGCGTACCGGCAGCGCTGGCACCTGCAGGACCTCGGACTATCGACTGGCTGGCTCAAGCTATAGACTTGCCGCTACCCCCGGCTACTCCTTACACCCGCCCGAACCCTCGGGCATGAGTCTCTCTACTGACGAGATAATGGAACTCAGCCTCGACCTCGTCGGCTGGGACGAGGTCCCGGGCGACAGCACCGTCTACGTTCCCGGCGACGACGTCGAGACCGCGCTCGTCGGCATCGACCTCGAGAGCCCCGAGATCCAACTCGCCCACCGCGAGGGGTTCGACCTCGCATTAGCCCACCACCCCGCCGGTGGCTCCTCCCGCCTCGACTTCCCCGAGGTCCTCGACCGACAGGTCGAGTTCATGACTGAGCACGGCGTCCCCGAGGACGTCGCCGAGGACGCCGTCGCCGAACTCCGTGAAGACGCCGAGTACGGCGGCCACGCCGCGAACTATCGCCACGACCCAAGCGTCGCGGAGTTCCTCGAACAGCCGTACATGAACATCCACCTCGCGCCGGACGAACTCGGCCGTCGGGCGTTCGTCGACGTCGTCGACGACCTCGACGCGACCGACACCGTCGCCGACCTGAAGGAGGCGTTCGAGGACGCCTTCCCCGAAATCGAGGGGGCCGCCACCGACATCGAGACCCGCGTCGGTCGCGACGACAACGACCTCGGCCGCGTCGCAGTCCACCACGCCGCCGGGACGAACGGCGGCGCGGAGGTCGCCCGTGCCTACTTCGAGCACGGCGTCGACACCGTCATCTACATCCACGTGAACGCGAGCGACGCCCGGGAACTCCGCGAGGAGTTCGGCGACGAGAAGAACCTGGTCGTGACCGGTCACATCGCCAGCGACGCGGTCGGCATCAACGAACTCGTCGCGGAACTCGAAGCCCAGGGCGTCGAGTGTACGCGTATCTCGGGACTCTTCCCGTAGCGTCGCGTCGACTCGCTACTCTTCGCTCTCTTCTGCGTGTTCTGCCGCGGCTACCTCCCCTTCGTTGAGAGGGGGTTTCACCGCTTCTTCCTCCTCTTCTTCCTCCTCTTCTTCCTCTTCTTCGGCCTCCTCTTCCTCCTCGGCTTCTTCGGCCTCCGCATCTTCCTCGGCTTCCTTCCGTTCGAACTCGACGTCGCCCTCGACCTCGATTTCGAACTCGTCGGTCTCCAACTCGGCCTCGTAGGACTTGGCCTCGCTGACTTCGACTTCGAGTTCGACGTCGTCGACTTCGATCTCGATCTCGACTTCGAATTCTTCCTCGGACATACCCGTGGGGACGGACGGGGCGTGAAAAAACGGTGTGGCCGTTCACTCGACGACGCCCACGAACGCTCGCTGGGCGGCGACCGTCTCGGCGTCGAGTTCGGCGACGAGGTCGTCCTCGGCGCGATTCAGTCCACACTTCACGCTCCCGTCCGGTCGGACGACGCGTGACTTCCCGGCGTAGACCGTCGAGCGGGCGTCGGGGACGTCGCGGCGGCCGGTACGCCCGGCGGCGACGACCCAGCGGACACCGTCGAGTGCGCGGGCACGCACGAGTAACTCCCAGTTGTCCGAGTGGGCCGCGGGCCACGCACCGACGATGAACAACGCGTCGACGCGTTCGCGAGTGAAGTGGGCGCTCTCGGCGACGAAGTTCAGGTCGTAGCAGGTCACGATACCCGCCTGGCCGACCGGCGTCTCGACGACGACGGCCTCCTCGCCGGGTTCGAGGACCTCGGACTCGCCGCCCCAGAGGTGGCGCTTGCGGTAGAACGTCCGCTCGCCGTCGGGGGTGACGTAGATGGCGACGTTGTAGCAGGCCGCGTCTGCCCGCTCTACCGCGCCGACGAGCAACGCACAGTCGTAGGCGCTCGCGAGGTCTTCGAGACGGTCGAACACGCGGTGGTCGCGCGGGAGGGCCACGTCCACGACGCGCTCGTCCGCGACGAACCCGGTGAGCGTGTACTCCGGGAAGACGGCGACGTCCACCGTGTCGGGGAGGCCGGCGAGGCGCTCGCTCACGGCCGCGAGGTTGGTCTCGACGTCGAGGTCGGCGGGAGCGAACTGACAGGCCGCGACGGTCGCTGTCGTCATGGTGGTCGCTGGAACGGGTTCGCTCTTCAACACCCCACATACAACTTTTTCCGAAAGTGAGTAAATACTTTATCGGAGGCCACCTAGATACACCTATGGGACAGGAATCCATCCATCGCCGCGAGCGACTCTACATCGACGGCGAGTGGAGCGAGGGAGCGGACGTCATCGAGGTGACGGACTTAGCGGACGGGGGGTCGTTCGCCGAGGTCGCCGCCGCCGACACCGGGCAGGCCGAACGCGCGCTGGCCGCCGCCGAGCGCGTCAAACCCGCCATGCGCGAGACCACTATTCCCCAGCGCGTCGAGTGGCTCCAGAACATCGCCGACGGCCTCGAAGACCGTAAAGAAGAACTCGCCGAGGTCATCGTCCGCGAGGCCGGCAAGCCCATCTCCTCGGCCCGTGGCGAGGTCGACTCGGCCGCCGAGCGCTTCCGCCGCGCCGTCGAAGAAGTCCGCGCCCTCAAGGGCGAGTACAGGGAAGGCACGACCGACGGCCACGAGGGCTGGCGCGCCATCGTCAAACACGAACCCATCGGCGCCGCCCTCTGTATCACTCCCTACAACTACCCACTCGCCACGACCGCACTCCAGGTCGCCCCCGCTCTCGCCGCGGGCAACGCGGTCATCCTCAAACCCGCCAGCAAGACGCCCATCTCGGCGGCCATCCTCACCGAAATCGTCGAGGAGGCCGGCGTCCCCGCGGGCGCGTTCAACTTTGTCCCGGGGCAGGCGTCGGTCATCGGCGACAAACTCTCGGGCGACGACCGCATCAACGCCATCGCGATGACTGGCTCCTCGGGCGCCGGCAAACACGTCGCCAAGGAGTCCGGGATGGTCAACCTCCACATGGAACTCGGCGGGAACGCCCCCGCCGTCGTCTTCGAGGACGCAGACCTCGACGAGGCCGTGAGCGCGGCCGCGAAGGGCTCGGTCAAGTACGCGGGCCAGCGCTGTTCGGCCATCTCCCGCGTGGTCGTCCAGGAGTCGCTGCACGACGAACTCGTCGAGCAGTTGGACGCGGAACTCGACGCGTGGACGGTCGGTGACCTCTTCGAAGAGGAGACAGACTTGGGGCCGGTCATCTCCGAAGACCAGGCCGAGTGGATCCAGACGCTCGTCGACGACGCGGTCGAGAAAGGTGCGGACCTGAAGCGCGGCGGCGAGTATTACGAGGCGAAAGACGGCGTGTTCGTCTACGAACCGACGCTCCTCGCGAACGTCCCCCACGACGCTCGCATCGTCCACGAAGAGCAGTTCGGTCCGGTCGCTGCGGTCACGACCTTCGACAGCGAGGAAGACGCCCTCGAACTGGTCAACGAGTCGGACCTCGCACTCGACGGGTCGGTGTTCACGAAGGATTACGACCGCGCGCTGCGGGTCGCCGAACGTATCGACGCGGGTGCCGTCCGCATCAACGGCGCACCTTCTCACGGTCTCGGCGACATCCCCTTCGGCGGCAACAAGGACTCCGGTATCGGCCGCGAGGGCCTCCACGAAACCATCCAGGACTTCCTCCGCAAGAAGTCCATCGTCCTCTAAACGACTACTCACTCCCTCTCTCCTCGACGAACCTTTTTGTCGGATAGCGCGGCCACACTCGGTATTCTGTAACGACTGCCCACGGGCCGCGCGGTTGCGCGACACGCACCCTGCGGAGCCGGGGGCCGTGTGTGTCGCCTGTCCGCCTTACACCGAATTCTCGCCCATCTCGGCGTCCGTCGCGTGCCCGCCGCTCTCGCGGTACTCCGCCAGCGCCAGCGCTCCGCCGACCAGGACGAGACCGCCGGCGACGCCGAAGGCCGCGCGGTAGCTCACCGAGCCCGCGAGCCACCCACCGAGGAGGCTCCCGACGCCGGTCGCGACGCCGCCGAGAGCGCTGTAGGCCCCGAGCGCGTCGCCCCGGATCGCCGGCGGAGCGAGGCGAGTCACGATGGTCGTCGCGGTGACGGCGACGAACGCCCAGGTCAGCCCGACGAGCGCGAACACCGGCAGGAGCACCGCGAACGGGTCGAGCGCGAGCAGCGTAACGAACCCGACGGCCGGGAAGAGGACGACCCGAACTCCGAGCGCGCCGAGCTGGACGCGGTGGGGGCCTCGCGTCGCCGAGAGTCGACCCGCCCAGCCGTAGCCGACGGCCGAGAGCGCACTCGACACGAGGAAGAGCACGAACACGCCGTCCGACCCGATCGAGAGCGGTCCGGTGAGGAAGACCGTGATCGGGCCGAAGAAGACCGCGAACCCGGTGAACGCGAAGAACACTGCCGCGAGGTACGCCGCGAGTTCGGGCGAGAGTCGCTTCGCGAACGCGCGCGGATCGAGTCGACGGATCGCCCAGAATGACCGCAGGCCGGCGAAGGGCGTGATTCGGAAGGCCCGTCCGGACCCACGGATGAGTCGTTCGACGGTCTCGGTCGAGCGGCCGAACCGGGCCATCGTGACGTCCGGTCGTCCGGGGAGCCACCGCCACGCGAGGACAGTCGCGACGCCCGTCGTTCCCGCCGAGAGGAAGAAGAACCACTGCTGGGCGGTCTGGGCGTCGACGAGGCGCCCGCCGACGAGCGCGCTCCACCCCGCACCGGCGAGTAGGCCGATGAGCCAGCCGTAGCCCTGTTGCTGGTTGAGAAATCCGATGCGTCCGTCCCATCCGGCCTCGGGGACCCCGCTGACGACCAAGAGTGTCAGGACGGGCGCCGCGGCCGCGCTGGCGAAGATGAGCAACGCGTTCGCCAGGACGACGTACCAGACGTTCTCGACGAGTGGGAGTACGCCGAAGGCGAGCGCCGACGCACCGAGACTCAGGAGGACGAACGGGCGGTACCGACCGGTCTTCGTCGCGAGCCGCCCCCAGAGGAGCGCACTCGGGACGCCCGCGAACGCGCCCGTCGCGGCGATGAGACCGACGACGAACGGGCCGGCACCGAGCGAGATGGCGTAGAGCGGGACGAGAATCGAGGCGGCGCCGACCGCGGCGTAGCCGGCGCTCCACGCGTAGAGCCACCGGTCCGAACTCTGTGACACACCGAGACGTCGAACGGTTCCGTCAAAGCCGTTTCGTCCCTAGGCGACGAGGGCGTAGAGCGTGCCGGTGCCGAGCGCGAGGTAGACCGCACCCCGCCCGAGGGCCAGTCCGCGGGCGTGTGGGTGGTCCGTGTCGACGGTGGGGTCGAAGGTCCAGCGTGTGTCACCGTTGGCCGCGTCGAAGACGTGGAGTGCCCCCTCGACCCAGGCGGCGAAGACGGCCGAATTGGCCGCCGTGTCGTGCGGTTCGCGCTCGAACTCGTGAGACCAGACGACCGCCCCGTCGTCGGCGTCGAGGGCGGTGAGAGTCTTTCCGCCGACGTACACTCTCCCGTCCGCGACGACGGGACTCGCGACAGTGGGGACGGATTGCTCCCATTGTACTTCACCTGTCGCCGAGTCGAGTGCGAGTACGGTTCCGTCCCCGGTCACCGCGTAGAGGGTGTCGCCGACGAGCGTGGCCCCGGAGACCGACTTCGACCACCGCTCGGCCCCGTCGGATAGCCCGAGCGCGTGGAGCGTCCCACGCCAGGACGCGAACGCGAGGTCGCCGCGGACGCCGACGAACTCGACGTAGATCCCCTCGACTGACTTCGACCACCGCTCGGCCCCGTCGGGGTCGAACGCGACGAAGTTCTGGGGATAACTCGCGAACAGCGTCTCGCCGGCGACGGTGAGTTCGGGGTCGCCGACCGGCGTCGACCACAGTCGGTCGCCGCCCGTCGAGAGGCCGTAGAGGGTCTCGCCGTCCGACTGGAGGTAGTCGTCGTGGGTCGCGACGAAGACGCGCTCGGAGCCGACCGCGGGTGCAGAGAGCATCCCCGTGCCGTCGCGGGCGAACGACCACAGTTCGTTTCCGTCGTCCAGGGCGTGGAGGGCGAAGTCGTTCCCCGAAGGACTGGCGAAGTAGCCGGTCGTGGCGTACACCCGGTCGTCGACGACGAGCGACTGGACGCGTCGGTCGGAGGTGTAGCGCCAGCGCTCGGTGCCGTCCGGGTCGAGCGCGTAGACGGCGTCGCTCCCGAAGTAGATGCGGCCGTCGCGGACGACGAGGGCGGCGGGTTCGGTCCCAGTTTCGAGCGTCCACCGTGGCTCACCCGGTTTGGCCGGGGTGGTCGTCTGCGTCGAGGTCGTCTGCGAGGTCGTGGTGGTGGCAGCAGGCGTCGTCCCGCCGTCGGCGCCGATGCACCCGGCGCTGGCGGCGAGACCCGAACTGAGTGCGGTGAGGAGGGCGCGGCGAGTGCGGGGCATACGCGAGTCCTCAGTCGGCGTCGGCAAGTGCCTTCGGGTGGTCGTCCGTGCACATCCGTCCCGTACAGCTAGTCGAAGACAGCATCTTTATGCTCGCGTTCCCCCACCCACGAGACAGTCGTAGTACACCATGTCTGGAGACACCGGAGAGACACCACCGGAAGGGATGGCGGGGGAACCGGGGACCGAGAGCCCCGAGGCGTCGTTCGTCGAGTACGGTATCGAGGACGAACCGCCGCTGGGGGAGTCGCTCCTCCTCGGCGCCCAACACTACCTGACGATGATCGGGGCCAACATCGCCGTCCCGCTCATCCTCGCGGGGGCGATGGGGATGCCGCCCGACGTGACCGCGGAGTTCGTCGGGACGTTCTTCGTCGTCTCGGGCGTCGCGACGCTCGCACAGACCACGCTCGGCAACCGCTACCCCATCGTACAGGGCGCGTCGTTCTCCATCATGGCGCCCGCGTTGGCCGTCATCGCGGTCATCGGCACCCAGCCGACACCCGAGGGGATGGCCCAGTGGGAGTACATGATTCGCCAACTGCAGGGTGCGGTCATCGTCGCGGCCGCCGCCGAGATGGTCATCGGCTACTTCGGCCTCGTTGGACGGCTCAAACGCTATCTCTCGCCGGTCGTCATCGCGCCGACCATCGCGCTCATCGGCCTCGCGCTGTTCAACGTTCCCCAGATCGTCGCGGCCGACCAGAACTGGTACATCCTCGGGCTGACCGTCTTCCTCATCGTCCTCTTCTCGCAGTACCTCCCGACCTACAGCCGAGCGTTCCGGCTCTACCCGGTCCTCATCGGCGTCGTCGTCGCGTGGGGCGTCGCCGCCGTCCTGACGTGGACCGGCGTCCTCCCGCCGTCGGACCCCGGTGCCGTCGACTTCTCCCTGGTCGGTTCGGCTGGCCTGCTCGCCTTCGACACCGTCGTTCCGATGCCGTTCCAGTGGGGGATGCCGCTGTTCACGCCGGCCTACACCATCGGGATCTTCGCGGGGTTCGTCGCCTCCGTGTTCGAGAGTTTCGGCGACTACCACGCCGTCGCTCGCATCGCCGGCGTCGGCGCTCCCTCGCGCAAGCGCATCGACCACGGCATCGGCATGGAGGGACTTATGTCCATCTTCGCCGGCGTCATGGGCACGGGGAACGGCTGTACCTCCTACTCCGAGAACATCGGCGCCATCGGTCTCACGGGCGTCGCCTCGCGCTACGTCGTCCAGATCGGTGCCGCCCTGATGCTGGTCGTCGGCGTCGTCGGCTACTTCGGGGCGCTCGTTGCCTCCATCCCGTCGGCCGTCGTCGGCGGTCTCTTCGTCGCCATGTTCGGGCAGATCGCTGCGGTCGGCCTCGCGAACCTGAAATACGTCGACCTCGACTCCTCGCGGAACATCTTCGTCCTCGGCTTCTCGCTGTTCGTCGGGTTGGCGGTGCCGCGATACATGAGTAACGTCGCCGCCGCCGCACCGAAGGGCGTGGCACCGGCCGCCTACTTCCAGCAGGGTCTCGCCCAGGTACCGGTGTTCGGCCCGGTCCTCGGCACGGACGTCGTCGCGCAGACCATCTACGTCGTCGGCGGCGTCGGCATGGCCGTCGGCGCGCTCGCCGCGTTCGTCCTCGACAACACGATTCCGGGGACCGACGAGGAGCGCGGTCTCACGCAGTGGGGCGAACTCGCCGAAGAAGAGGGGGAGTTCGAGACACCCCTCGAACGCTTCGAGTAGTTAGACGAAGAGTAGCGGCGCCATCACGGCGACGCCAGCGAGGACGCCGGCGAGAAGTTCGAACTTCCCGCCGTTCGGCAGGTGTTTTCCTTCTTCGAGGGCTTCCGGGACGAACTCGGTCAGGACAAGGTAGATCATCGCCCCAGCCGCGAAGCCGAACCCGAAGGGGAGGAACTGCTGTGCCCAACGGACGAAGACGAACGCGATGACCGCGCCGATTGGCTGGGGGAGCGAAGAGAAGATAGCCGCGCCGACCATCCGCCACTTGCTCATCCCGAGGTTCTTCAGCGGGATGGAGATGGCCAACCCTTCGGGGATGTTGTGGACGGAGATGGAGACAGTCATCATCACCGCCAGGACCGGCACCACGAAGCCGAGGACGGCGACGCCGCCCTCCAGGCCCATCTCGGCGAAGGAGACGCCGACGGCCACGCCCTCGGGGAACGAGTGGACCGTGAGGACGCCGAGGATGAGGACGAGTTTCTTCAGGTCTCCCTCAGCGATGGCCTCGGCGGGGACGTGTTCGTGCTCGTGGCCGTGTTTGTGGTCGCCGCCGTCAGTGTGTGTCTCCGCGTGGTCGTGGCTCTGCTCGTCGGGGACGTGGTCGTGCCCACCGACGTCGACCCGGTCGAGCACCCGGTCGGAGACGACGACCAGGACGACACCGACGACGACGCCGACGCCGAGGAGGATTGGGAGACCCGTGCTCTCGGCCAGTCCCTCGTTCAGGAGGCCGAAGAAGGAGGCGGCGAGCATGATGCCCGACGCCAATCCCCAGAGTGCGACCGTCCACCGCTCGGAGACGTCGTCGACGACGAAGAAGGGGATCGCGCCGAGTCCCGTCGCGAGGCAGGTGAGGAGCCCAGCGACGAAGACGAAGCCGAGTTCCGCGAGAAAGCTCATACGTGTCTGTTCTGCGTATGGCTGCATGAAGCCTTTGCCGAACGCGGACGTGTCGGTACCGGCGTGTGAGACACGCCCCACGCCTTTTTCCCGGTGCCGGCCGTCGCTTCCGACGATGACGCAAGGCATCCGGGGGCTGTTCGCCCCCGAGCGGATCGCGGTCGTCGGCGCGACGGAACGCGAGGGATCCGTCGGCCGGGCCATCTGGCAAAATCTCGACGGGTTCGACGGCGAGGTGGTCCCGGTCAACCCGAGACGCGAGACGGTGTTCGGCGAATCGTGTTTCCCCACCCTCGCCGACGTCCCCCACGATATCGACCTCGTGGTGGTCGTCGTCCCGCCCGAGTCGGCCGTCGACGTGGTCCGCGAGGCCGGCGAACGCGGCGTCGAGAACGCGGTGGTCGTCACCGCCGGGTTCGGCGAGGCCGGGAGCGAAGGCGCCGCCCGCGAGCGCGACCTCCAGCAGGTCGCCGAGGAGTACGGCGTCAACCTCGTCGGGCCGAACAGTCTCGGTATCCTGAGTACGCCCCGAAATCTGAACGCCACGTTCGGGCCGGGCGGTGCGCTCCCGGGGACGCTCTCGTTCATGAGCCAGTCCGGGGCGTTCATCACCGCCGTCCTTGACTGGGCGAACGACCAGGGGATCGGCTTCAAAGACGTCGTCTCGCTCGGTAACAAGGCCGTGATGGACGAGACGGACTTCGTCGACTTCTGGGGCGAGGACGACCACACCGGGGTCGTCCTCGGCTACCTCGAAGGCATCGAGGACGGCCGCGAGTTCATCGAGACGGCCCGCGAGACCACCCGTGAGACGCCCATCGTCCTCGTGAAGTCCGGGCGCACCGAGGCCGGCGCACAGGCCGCCTCCTCGCACACGGGTACGCTCGCTGGCTCCGAGGAGGCGTACGAGGCCGGACTCGACCAGGCGGGCGTCCTCCGCGCGGAGAACGTTCAAGAGTTGTTCGACTTCGCGCGTGTCCTCGACGGCCAACCCCTCCCGGACGGCGACTCGGTGGCCGTCGTGACCAACGCGGGCGGCCCGGGCGTGATGGCGACCGACGCCGTCGGGGACTCCCGACTCTCGATGGCGTCGTTCGGCGACGAGACCATCGACGCGCTTCGCGAGTCGCTGCCGGGCGGCGCAAACGTCTACAATCCCGTCGACACCATCGGCGACGCCGATGTCGAGCGTTTCCGGACCGCGGTCGACGCCGCCCTCGCCGACGAGAACGTCGACGCCGCCGTCGTCATCTCCGCTCCCACAGCCGTCCTCGACTACGCCGAACTCGCCGAGGCCGTCGTCGCTTGCCAGCGCGAGCACGGCAAGCCTATGGTCGCCTGTCTGATGGGCGGCGAGCGCGCCACTGACGCGGGTCGCGTCCTCCGCGAGGGCGGCGTCCCCAACTACTTCGACCCGGCGCGGGCCGTCCGGAGCCTCGACGCGCTCGCCCGCCAGCGTGAGATCACCGAGCGGGAGTACGGCACGCCGCCGAATTTCGACGTGGACCGCGAGCGCGCCCGCGACGTGCTCGAACAGGTCCAGGAGCGCGGCGAGAACCGACTCGGCGTGGAGGCGATGGACCTCCTCGACGCCTACGGCATCCCCACGCCGAAGAGCGAGATCGTCGATACGCCCGAAGACGCCGTCAACGCCGCTCAGGACATCGAGGGCGACGTCGTGATGAAGATCGTCAGCCCGGACATTCTCCACAAATCCGACATCGGCGGCGTGAAGGTGGGCGTCTCGCCCGAGGAGGTGTACGACGCCTTCGAGGACCTCGTCACCCGTGCGCGCAACTACCAACCGGACGCGACCATCCTCGGCGTCCAGGTTCAGGAGCAGGTCGACCTCGACGCGGGGACCGAGACCATCCTCGGGGTGAACCGCGACCCGCAGTTCGGCCCGCTGTTGATGTTCGGTCTCGGTGGCATCTTCGTGGAGGTGATGGAGGACACCACTTTCCGCGTCGCACCCGTCACCGACCGCGAGGCCACGGAGATGCTCGACGAGATCCAGGCCGCGCCGCTCCTCCGCGGTGCACGCGGCCGCCCGTCCGCCGACCGCGAGAGCGTCGCCGAGACCATCCAGCGCCTCTCGCAACTCGTGACCGACTTCCCGGCCATCCTCGAACTCGACGTGAATCCGCTCGTGGCCACGCCTGACGGCGTCCAGGCCATCGACGTCCGACTCACGGTCGACCCCGACGAACTATGACGACTAGACTTATCGCCTCGACCGAAGAGAGCACCGGCAAGACGGCGGTTTCGCTCGCGCTCGCGACCATCGCGGCCGACCGCGGCGACACCGTCGGCTACATGAAACCGAAGGGCACCCGCCTCCAGAGCAACGTGGGCAAGACTCTCGACACCGACCCGCTGTTGGCTCGTGACGTCCTCGGACTCGATGCCGAGACACACGAACTCGAACCCATCGTCTACTCCCCGACGTTCGTCGACGGCGTCGTTCGCGGGCGAGAGAACGCCGCCGACCTGCGCGAGCGGGTTCGCGAGGCGTTCGAAGCCATCAGCGAGGACACGTCATTCGTCGCCGTCGAGGGGGCCGACACCATCTCGACCGGGGCGGCCGTCGACCTCACCGACCCCGAGGTGGCCGACCTGCTCGACGCGAGCGTCGTCCTCGTCTCCCGGTTCGACGAGTCACGCGACGTCGACGCGGTCCTCGACGCCGCCGACCGGTTCGGTGAGCGCCTCGACGGCATCGTCTTCAACGCCGTCCCCGACGCCCAGTACGACCGTGTCGACGGCGAGGTAGCGTCCTTCCTGGAGTCGAAGGGCGTGCCCGTCCTCGGGAGCATCCCCCGCGTCCAGGACCTCGCGGGCGTGTCCGTCGCCGACCTCGCCGACGAACTCGGAGCACGTATGCTCACCGACGCCGACACGTCGGCCTACGTCGAGCGGTTCGTCGTCGGAGCCATGAGCGGCGAGGCCGCGCTCAGCCACTTCCGCCGGACGAAGGACGCCGCCGTCGTCACCGGCGGCGACCGCACCGACGTCCAGACCGCGGCCCTCGACGCCCCGGGCGTGAACTGTCTGGTCCTGACCGGCGGCCACGAACCACCGGGCGCGGTCCTCGGAAAGGCTGAAGAACGTGGCGTCCCGGTTCTCGTCGTCACGACGGACACCCTCACGACGATCGAACGCGGCGAGGAGCTCGTCCGTGGTGGGCGCGTCCGCGACGCCGAGACAGTCAAGACGATGCGCGACCTCCTCGAACGACACACCGACCTCGACGCGCTACTCTGAGGGATCGGTCCCGCCGAGTTCCGCCTCGGTGGGGTCGCCCGGTTGCTCGACCGGATCGCCGAACTCGCCCGTTATCTCCTCGAAGGTGTCCGTCGGGGTGACGAGCCCGACCACCTCCCCGTCGTCGACGACGAAGGCGAGTTCCTGCTGGCGCGCCTGGAAGGCGTCGATGACGCTCGCCACCGCGGCGTCGCCGCCGACCGTCATCGGTTCAAAGGCGACGTCTTCGAGACTCTTCTCGCCCGATCGGAGGGCGTCGATCTCACGGAGGACGACCGGCGTGTAGACGATTCCCCGGAAGTCTTCGAGGTCGTCGCCGACGAGCGGGAAGCGGACGTGGGGGTGTTCGGCCATCGTCGCGAGGTTCTCCTCGAACGGAGCGTGTGCCGAGAGCGTGACGATGTCCTCGGGAGGGATGGCGATTTCTCGGACCGGTTCGGTCCCGATTTCGAGTGCACCGAGGACTTCCTCTTGGCGCTCCTCGGGGAGGACGTCGCTCGAGAGGATGGCACCGATCTCCCGGCGGAGTTCGGCCCGCGAAGAGACAGCCTCCCCGTCGCCTTCTTCGGTCCACGCGCGAGTCATCTCGACGCCGGCCGCCGCGAGGACCGACTTCGCGAGCCAGTCGGCCGCGCGGATGAACGGGTACATCGCCCTCGTCCACCAGTAGAGTCCGCCGGCGCAGTAGCGTGCGACCGTGATCGTCCGCTCGACGCCGAGGTAGGTCGGAATCTGCTCGCCGACGACGATGTGGAAGAAGTTGATGACGACGAGCGCAAGAATTGCGGAGAGCGCGTGCGAGAGGAGACCGCCGACGCCGAAGAGGGACGCGACGGCGGGTTCGGCGACAACACCGAGTGAGATGCTGGCGACGGTGATGCCGACCTGACACCCCGAGAGGTAGACCTCCAGTTCCTCGGTCATCTCCCACGCGCGGTGGAGGTCACCCTCGTCGAACTCGGACTCGGGGAACTGTCGGACGCGGGTGAGGGCGAACTCCGTCACGACGAAGAAGCCGTTCATCCCCAACAACAGGACCCCACCGACCAGTCGCACCACCAACTCGACCGTATTCATCGTACGCCTCTGGGAGACGCGGTCTGTTAAACGGACGGGCCAGACCGACGCGAGGAGGCGCGTGGTCGACCGGTCGTCGGCCCGCGGCCACCACCCTTTATCTGCGACCCACCGGAAGGCGGGTGTATGTCGTGGTACGCCGTCGACGCCCTCGAAGGTGCGTTCGACGAGTCGAAGTCGTTGCTCCAGCCGTTCGAGGCGGGGGTGTGGCTCCGACTCGCCGTCGTCGTCCTGTTCACCGGCGGCTCCTCGGTGGGGCGGAGTCCGACGATGGTCGTCGACAACGTCCCGCTCGGTGCGCTCGACCCGTCTATCGTCCCGCTCCGACTCGGCGTCCTCCTCGCGCTCGGGACGGCGTTCGTCGTCCTGTTCGGCGTGGTCGGCGCCGTCTTCGAGTTCGTCTTCGTCGACGGACTCCGGATGGGCGAGGTTCGATTGGCCGCCCCGTTCGGTCGCTCCCTCGGGGCGGGCGTCCGACTGTTCGGCTTCCGACTCTGTCTTGGGTTAGCTGTCGCGCTCCCACTGGCGGCCGTCGCGGGCGTCGCGCTCACGACGCTCCAGCAGCGCGCACTCGTCCCGCTGTTCTGGCTCGTCTTCCTCCTCCCGGTCCTCGGCCTCCTCCTGCTCGCGGCGCTCGTCGTGAGCGCGTTCACGACCGGTTTCGTCGTCCCGCTGATGGCTGACCGCGATATCGGTGTCCTCGACGGCTGGCGGACGTTCTGGCCCGCACTCACCGACCAGTGGCGCGAGTTCGCCGTCTACGCGCTCGTTCGACTCGCACTCTCCGTCGTCGCCGCACTCGCTGCGAGCATCGTCGCCGGCGCGTTCCTCGCGCCTATCGCGCTCCTCGCCGGCGTGAGCCTGTTCGGGCCGGGCGTCGGCACTGCCGGTCTCGTCGTGGCGCTCGCCATCGGCGTCGTCCTCGCACTCGTCGTTCTAATCGCAGTCCGCGTCCCCATCGGGGTCTACATGCGCTACCACTCGCTGCTTGTCCTCGACGCCGCACCCGTCGACTTCGACCTAGAGAAACGCGTCAGCTAACTCGTTTTCCCCTCGCCAGCGTTCGCGTCACGTCAGGAATCCACGACTAAAGCGTGAGTTTCCTCCTTGAACTCGTATAATGCTGTCGCTGAGAAGTTTAGTTGAGGTAAGCGGAAGGGAGCAAGAGCTTCCGATTTACTTTTATACAGAATGGGGCCGGAGGGATTTGAACCCCCGCCGCTCGCGGCCTAACGAGGCCGCTCGCGGGTTCAACCTCCCTCAACCCTGACGGGTTTCGGTCGGCCCTCCGTCCCCACACCAACGTCCTTCGGACGCTGGTGTTGGGCCGTCGAGACTGATATCACCTATCGGCCTCGGACGACCCAGCCAGCGGACGGGTGAACGGAGACACCGAACAATGAAACCCATCTCCGAACGCGACCCGTCAGAAGAACTGTCACCCAGAGCCGCACGGCGTCAGTTTTTGAACGTCAAACAGAAGAACGTTAAGCCGTCCTCCTACCGGGCCTACAAGTACCCCACCAAACACCTCGTCCAATTCTGCGAGAACCAAGGCATCGAAGCGGTCGGTGAAATCAACTCCTACGTGATGGAGACGTGGGTGCAGAAGCGGGAGTCCGAGGATATCTCCCCGGCAACGGCCCACCAGTCCGTCAAACTCGCCCGTGTGTTCATCAAATGGTGCGAGAACGCCGGTCTCATCGAGCCGGGTGTCTACGACCGAACCCGCGTCCCGAACGTGGACGAGTCCGATATGGTCAGTTACGAGACCGTCCCGGCTCACCGGGCTAACCAAATCCTCGACTACCTCTCCACCTACGAATACGGCACCCGACAGCACGTTCTGTTCCGGCTGATGTGGGACACCGCCTGCCGGGCCTCCGGGGCTGTCAGCCTCGACCTCGAAGACCTCCACCGGGACGAAGAGGGAGACCCCGCGCTCGACTTCGTAGACCGGAAGGAGAAGGGGACTTCCCTGAAAAACAAGGAGAAGAGCGAGCGGCGAATCCAACTGACGGAGTCGCTGTACGACCTGCTCCACGAGTATATCAATCTGCGTCGCCACGACGTGACTGACGAATACGGCAGGAAGCCGCTCTTCACAACGGAACACGGTCGGCTCACCCGCCAGCGGGCCTACAAGAACGCGGTCGCCTACACGCGGCCCTGCGTCTACACCGGGGAGTGTCCCGCTGGGAAGGATATCGAGACCTGCGAGTTCACGAAGAAGAAGCGGGCTATGTCCTGCCCGGAGAATACGTCGCTCCACCCTATCCGGCGTGGTTCTATCACCCACCACATCAACAAGGGCATCCCGAAGGAGATTATATCAGAGCGCGTAGATGTATCTGTTGAGGTATTGGAAAAGCACTACGACGCCCGGACGAAGGAGGACGCGCTGAAAAGGAGGAAAGAATACCGAGACCTGCTGTAATCCAGAAGGCCCCTTCCATAACCTATCTGAAAGGTATAAGATAGCGGGTCTCGTGTAGAACAGTATGGCGCTCAAGCCTTCCCCGATGCAGGCCGTGTTGGTTCAGGAAGCCGTGGTCGAGTCCATCAAGGACGGCGACCTCGGCCAGCACGAAGAAGAGTTGATGCAGGATTTCTGTAACGATATCGACCTCTACCTCGTCGGCGTCAGCATCTAAAATAGAACCGTCGTAGCGCCTGTTTTCGAGGGATAGAAGCCGTGTAGGTGCCCCCGCTCAGAACGCAATCTGGGGCGTCTGAGGGGATTCTGGTATCGGGATGTATCGCCTTCGGGGTCGCGCTGGAAGCCCACCACGGGCCTCCTGTGGCGTGACAAATCGTGAAGAATAGGCTATTTTCTGGTTACTCGTCCGAGTCGGGGTCGAAGGGCACATTTCGAGTTCCCTTCTTGTGAACCCAGAGGTCTTCCCGGTAGTGAGACTCGTTCACACCGAGCCGCCGCTGGGTCTTAATCTGATACTCGTGTTCCTCGTCGGTCATCGGTCGAGCGAGACCATCGGTGATGAAGGCGTCGCGTCGGAACGGGATGACCTGAACGAGCGGCGTCCCTGCCTCGATGATTCCCTCGAAGTCTCCACCCGTCCACATAAACGGCGCGTTGATGAAGTTGAAGTAGCGGTCGGCATCCACGACACCGGAGAAGGTCTCGAAGCGTTCCTCGATGCGGTTGAACGGCGAGGTAATCAACAGAGAGTAACCGTCAGGGACGTTGATGCACCAGTAGTTGTGCCACTTTAGGATGGGCCACTCGTGTCGGGGGAACATCTCTTCCCCGACCTGAGCCATACTGTGTGAACTGACCATATCGAGGTCGAAGTCCCATTTGTATTCAACGTAGCCGTCCTGTGCCCGGAACTCCACGTCCGCCGCGAGCGGGAGAATCCAGCCCATCGTCATCGCTTCCATAAACGGAGCGCACCGCTTGACGGTGGAAGTGCCGATGCTCTTCTGGTCGTTCCCGCCACGAGTGAACTGCTGGAGGTTCTTGTACCAGTCCGGCATCACCTTGTTCGCCGGAATCGGCTCGGGGAGAACCCCATAGTCGTCTTCTCGGCAAACGAACTCAACGATGGAACCTTCGGTGTCGTCGTTCTCTAACTTCTTGTACCCCGAGAGGTCGCTGACCTTCTCGGTGAAACTGCTTAGGTCTAACATTTTGGGTCTGGTTGGTGTGGTCGAATCGCGTTGCCACTCGGGGGTAGTTCCCCCATCTACACTACGTCAGGTACTAAAAGGGTGTCGCTCAGCGGGGTGTAGAAGGGGTCTTACCCGCAGGCAGACCACCCGCAGTCGAGACAAACCGGACAGCCACCGATGGGCTGAACGCGGCGGGAACCGCAGTCTCGACACTCGGACGCGAAGCCGCCCATCTATCGTTCCTTCCGACAGCCGAGGGCGGCGCAGTCCACGGGCTTCGGGCAGTCGTCGCACTCGGCGCTGGCGTTCCCGCTGTCACCGGCTCCATACCGGCGGCGGAGAATACGGCGAGCAAGCCGGGGCATCCCAGCCGCGAGAGCCATACCGAGGAAGAGCAGTTCGAGGTCGCCAATCAGGATAACTTCAGGAAGATTCATCGTTGGTGTGCAATCAGGTAGGTGTGGTTGTCGAACAGTACGGTCGCGTAGGAGACGCCCTTCGACGCCGAGAAGTTCGCTCCCTTGAGGTGACCGGAGGCGTCAGCCATCCAGTCGTCCTCATAGTGGGCGTAGACCTCTCGGCCCGGTAGGCCGTCGTCGCGCTCGAACAGGGTGATGTGTAGTTGCATCCCCGGCTCGACGCGCCCGGTCGGGTCAGTCGCGTGGGTGAATCGCCACGACCCCTCCGAGAGCCGACCGTCGGGAAGGGTTTTGAAGCAGGCGATAGGGTTCCGCTCGCCGCCAGCGGCCACCAGTTCCTCTTCGATGGCCTCCTCGTCTTCATCGAGGTGGGCCACGTACTGATTCAGCGTGGTCGTCCCGACGCCGTACCCGCCGAAGGGCACGAGGTACGGGTGGAGCCGGGGATACAGTACCCGGCGGACAGTCTCAATCCAATCGTCGTCACTATCGAGTAGAAATTTTACCATTAGAAAACCGCAGAAGTGGCCTTTTCAGGCCGAGGTGTCGTCGGTCTGGGCGGCCTCGTGGTCGCCAGCCGAACCCACGTCTTCGCCGCTCACCACGTCCCACATAAAGGAGACGGCCTGTTCGAGAGCCGCCAACTGAATCTGGGTGTCGGGAGCGTCCTTGTTTGTCTCTTCCTTGTACGCGGCGATAGAGTCAGCGATGACCTGTTTCCGTGCGTCGGTGACGAGGGCGCGGTCAACCGCTGTCGAACTTTCCTCGGGGACGATTCGGGTGTCGAGATAGGCCACGTCCGTCTCGGGGTCAACCTCGACCTCGTCAACGCGGGAATCACCCACGTCGTTACCTTCGTAGCCCGGCGGGACTACCAGAACCGTAATTTCCTGAACCATTTTAGAGCAACTCCTTGATATCGTAGATGAACGTGATTCCGTCCTGACCCGTCTTCCCCGCGTTCGAGTTGAAGTTCGAGCCATCGTACTTCTGCCCGCCGGGGATACCACCGACTCCACCACCGAGGTCGAGGCTCGGGGTCTGGTCAGCGAACCCGATGACGAGACCACCAGCACCGCCACCACCGCCGCCGCCATCGCGCTTGGCCTCCTTTATATTGAAGTTCGAGGTGCCACCGCCGTCGTTGCGGTTGTATCCATCAACTTCGCTGTGGAAGCCGTCACCGCCCTGTCCTCCCTTAGCAGAGAACGTGACACCGAGACCGACGCTCTCGGAGACGAGTAGGATGAAGCCGCCAGCGCCACCGCCAGCGCCCCCCTCACCGCCCCTGACGTTCGCCCGAGCGTAACTGTTGTAGGAGGTGTCGTTGTTGCTCTGGTGGCTCAGGTAGTGGTTCTTGTTCGCTTGGTCGTCGTCGCCGTTACCACCGCCCCCGCCCTTCGAGGCGAAACTCCCACCGGCACCACCACCGCCGCCGCCCACGTCAACGTAACTACCGTAGTTGTTATTGTTGTTGCCGTGGTTCGCGGGGTTATACATCCGCAACTGCTCGTTACCACCGCCAGCACCGGAGTCGCCGGAACCGGGAAGGAGGGTGTCGAGCGGACTCTGGGTGATGTAGGCACCGGAGAGGAGGTAGTCTTCGAGGTAGGGCTTGAGCGTCGAGTCGTTGTAGACTGAAGAGTGCGCGTTCCCAGAGCCGCCCCCGTTGTTCCCGTTCCAGTTATTCCCGTCGTAGTAGCGGTTCGTCCCCACGCTGGGGTTTGTGCCCCCGGTGCCGGAAGCGCCGGTCGCAGGGATGCTGTACCCCGCACCAGAGCCACCGTTGCTGTTGTTACCGAAGTTGTTGCCGGAGGAACCCGATTCTCCGTCCACCGAAATGGTGCCGGTTCCCTCGATGGTCTTCGCCATCAATTCGAGGTTCCCCCCGGAGTTACCGCCCCTCGGGCCGCCGGAGCCACTACCCGCGATATCGTAGAGAGTCTTGATGGTGCCGTTCACGGTGAGTGTGTCGGTGACCATCAACCGAGACCGAGACTGGAGGGTGAGAGTCGCTCCCTCCTCGACCGTCAGATTCCGATATTCCAGAACGGGATTCGTCTTGGTCGTGTTCGTGCTAATCGTTTCGTCGCCAAGTTGACCGCTTCCGTAGTTAACCATAGATGATAGGTGAGATTAGGATTGCCGCCGAGCGAGCCGCGTGTGGCGGTATCGCGCTCGGGTGTCCATCGCCTTCCACTCCTCTTCCTCCTTCTTCGAGAGGCCGGTGTCGCCGGGCCGCATCACCCAGCGCCGGTAGAAGCCATCGAACGTGGGATTGTTCGCCACGTTCGAGCGGGCTATCCGAACCCGAATCTGGAGGTTGGTGCCAGCGGGAACCGCCGTCGAGATATCGCCGTGGTTCTCGATATCCGAGACCAGAACGTTCCCGACCTCGTCCAGCACGTCCACCGTGACGGTCTCGCCGTCCTCGGTCTCCGTGTACCGAAGGATATCCCAGTCCGTGATACGCTCGTCCGGCTCGACCGGCGTGAGGATGGTCTCGCCATACTCCCGAGCGCCCTCAACGATGCTGTCGAGGTAGATGGCGCGGGTGTAGCCCGAGGAGGACGTATCCGTGATGAACGTAATCTCGGAGGTTCCCGAGACCGCGTTCTCCATCGGGTAGTCCGTCAGTTCCTCGACGCCGTTGATGAAGAGGGTGAACGTCCCGGCGTCGTAGTCCACATCGAACTCGAAGTCGTAGTTCGAGCCGGGCGACCACGAAGCGAAGAGTTCGGAGTTGTCGTGGAGGGTGACGTTGCCGCCACCGTCGTTGAACGTAATCTGGAACCAGCGCGTCCCGTTCGGGCCGTCGAGCCGGAGGTGGGCCGCGTCGTTGATATTCGCCGTGTCGCCGTCGATACGGAGCCGAGCCTCGATGTTCTGGGCGACCGGGGCCTCGCGGGTCAGCACAGCGGAGGCGGTGTTCCCGACGGATTCGACGTGGCCTTCGGTTCCCGACAACGAGGGGGCGGTCGTCCACTCCCACGCTCGGTCGTTCGGCTTCACCCCGTCGGTGAAGTCTGCAACCACGACCTCGTCAATCAGTTTGATGCTCCCCGTGTCGGTCAGTTCCGTGCGGGGAACCGGGTCGAAGGTAACCGCAACATCGGACACCGTGAAGTCGTCGTACTCCTGATACCCAATCTCGGGCTGGGCCTCGAACTTCTCCCCGTCGGAGATGTAGAGGAGACCAGAAGAGGTCTTGTGCCACGAGACGGACTCCGTGAGGTTATCCGGGGTCTCGACTTGCGTGAACTTGAAGCCGCCCAGTTGGTCGGCGTGGAGTCCATCGACCTTGTCCGCGTTCACCACCGTCCCGTCCGTCTCGGGGTCGAGGGTGTTCGTGTGGTCGATGAGGTGCTGTACGTCCTTGATGAGATTGTCGAACAGGAAGTTCGCCCACTCGGCGGGAAGCGGCTCGTCCTTAGCGAAGGCCCAGCCGTCCTTCCACTCAACGCCGGGGTCTCCCCACGACTTTAGAAGTGTCTCGTATGCCATTTATTGAATCAGTCCTCCGAAGGTGCCGCCGGAGTCGGCGGGGTCGCCGTTTTCATCGAGCGTTCCGAACCCCCGGTTCGGGTCAGTCTGACCGCTCTCGTACTCCTCAACGGACACAGGCCGGAAGGAGCCGTTATACTGAATCTCGACGTGCTTCCCGGCGGGATTCAGTTTGTCGGCTATCTCCGGTAGGTCGGAGGGTTCGAGAACGGAGTCTTCGACCCGGTGAGAGGGGACGAGGAAGGCGACAGTCGAGGGTTCGTCGTAGAGGTATCTCCAGTCTTGATACCAGAGTTCGTCTACTTCCCCCCTCAGGATGCTGGAGAGCAATATAAAGATATCGCTGATTGTACCCTCTGCGGTGAGAGCCTGAAACTCCATCAGAACCCGCGCACGGTACTTCTCAAGGCTCTCCCCATCGCGGCGGGAAGCCCCGACCACGTCGGCAATCCGATTTATGGAAGAGGCCTTCTCCGCATCCTGTAACGTCATCGCCTTATCGACAGTCTCGATATCGGCGTCGAGCCGGTCGATGGCTTCGGCGGCGGCCCACAGCAGGTCGTAGTTCCCCGAAGTCTCGTCCTTCGGCATAAACGCCGGAAGGGCCGTTGTCAGTTCCTCGACGGTGGGGTACTCGTCAGTCATAGTTTAGAGGGAGTTCCGCGTGATGGTCAGCGAGCCGTCGAGGGCGTCCGAGGTGGCGACCTCCTGCCCGCTAATTTCGACGTTGTCGGTTCCGGTCGGATTCTCGGTGAGACCCACTTTCAGGTCGGTCACGTCATAGACGCCGGGAACCTGCCGGATGGCGAACTCAATCTCACCAACCAGCACGTCGTCGCCGCCGTCGAGGTCGCCCGAAGTGAGAGTCCCCGACGACCGCGTGCCGCCGATGTACCGAACGATGGAGTCACGAACGGCGGTGTCGCCCTCGTAGTCCTCCGTCGTCGTGATGGTCATATCGACGTAGACCTGTCGCTGGGTCGGCTCACTCCACGAGACCGGGTGCGTCTGCCCGTTTGGGAGCGCCGCGTCGCCCGTCTTGGGCGTCCCGGCGATGCCACCTACGGTGCCGTCTCCGGCGGCCTTGAGTTCGAGTATCTGGTCAGCGACGGCCTGTTCGTCGCCGCCTTCCACGACTAACTCAAAGGCGTTCGAGTCGCGGCCCTCGGCGTCGGTCTCCGGGGTGTCGTTGATGAAGATGGAGACGGACTTGACGCCGGGAACCCGCTTGAGGCCACGGACGAGCGCGGGGGCCGATGCCCGGCTCCCCTCGCCCAGTTCCGTCTTCGCCCGCTCGCGGAGTTCCGGGTCGGTCTCTCGGTTCTTGCCGCCGTCGGTCTCGACGTGGTTCGTGACGCCGTTGATGCCCGTTACCGGGGTCTTCATCCGGGTGATGGTGTTCGGCCCGAGGTTCGAGTCGGAGCCGCCTTCGAGCGCCCGGATGTTCACGTCAACGTGCGTCTGTCCAGCGGGAAGCGTCGCCTGAACGGTCGTCTCGAACTCGATGGGTTCGTAGCCGCCCGTCTGAACGACCGTCCCGACAGGGATGGTGTAGTCCGTGCTGGCGGCCTCCTCGCGCTGGAAGCGGGCTTGCCCGGTCGCTCGCTGGGCGGGCTTCCTGCTGACACCAATCTGCTCTACGACCTTGTCGAGAGCCGCCCCGCTGGCGTTCGCAATCTGGGAGGCGTCGAGGATGGCCGCGAGGTCAATCTGGGCTTCCGCGAGGCGTTCGGCAATCGGGTCGTAGAACAGCCGGATGATGGCAAGTTCCGAGTCGTTGAGGTCGTCCCCGAACCGGGTCTTCGCGTCGGCCATCATCGCGTCGAGGATGACCTCCTTGGTGTCCGGGTCGAACGAGCCTTCGTCGTTAACAGTCATTTATTCAGAGAGAGTAGTGAGGAAATCCTCGCCGGTCGCGTAGACAACCCGAACCTCGACCGTGTTCGGCGCGTCCGGGTCGGGTGAGATGATGATGCTCTGTACGTTGTCGATGCTGTCCTCCTCGTCGGCCACGCGGCTCGCCTCCAGTTTCAGGAGGGCCGCGATGTTCACGTCGGCGTTCTCACCGACGAGTTCGGTGTAGTACGAGGTGAGCCGGATAGCGAGCCGTTGCTCGAACTCTGCGCGGCCCCGAACCAGCGGAACGTCGTTGCGGTGGTCGAGAGAAATATCGAAATTAGAATCGAGTCCAATGTCCATAGTGTGCTAATGCGTATCGCTTATATTCCTAAATCAGACTATACGTGATGCTTATGTACGTGGCTACCGAAGGTAGGGCGGAAGAGCGGTCATAGCGACTCTACAAAACGACCAATTCGGTTATCCCCAAACCTGCGGGAACCACGACCTCCCAGACAGGACTCTCTACTCTGTTTTGGTCTTCTGGGTGGCGGTACTTCAGCCGGAGTGAACCGACTCGTTCCCGCCGGATGAGGTGTAGTCAACGGAGCCACCGGAACCGGGGTCGGTAGCGGCTCCCGAGACAGCGAGGTATGCGGCCTTCCCGTCAACGGAGACGGTAGGAGACACGGCTTCCTGCTGGATAGAGTGAGCCGAGTAGGCGATACAGTTGCCCTCGTCGTCAACGTCGTGTCCGTGAGAGGCGAACTCAAGGCTCGCGTCCTGCTCGACGCCGATAGGGGTGCCGTTCACCTTCACCGTCGAGTCCCCACTCAGAACACCACTTACGGTCGGGGAACACGCGCCGGGGTGGCCCCCTGCCTCAACGGACGCTCCGATTAGTGCAAGCGGTTCCATCTACTTCGGCCCCGTTGTGAAATCCACGTCCTCGTGGTGCCAATTGAAGACGCCGCCGCCTTCGGTCACGATGCCGTAGCCGTCGCCGTCAACCAACTCGAAGCCGTCCGAGCCGGTGACCGTCAACTTGCCGTCGCAGGACAATTCGACGTTCACGGTGCCGTCCTCCTGCTTCGAGAAGTGGAGTTCGGTCTCATCGTTGAACTTGAAGCAGAAGTCCCCTTCCGAGAGGTCGGTCGGGAACTCGAACGTGGGGGCCGTGACCGGCGCGTGGGCGACCCGTTCGCCGCTCACTTCGGAGACCTGCACCGTATCGCCCTCTTCGGGCACGGCGTAAGCCCCCTTCTGGAACGTCAGGAACGGCATCTTCAGCGGCTCCCGGTTCGGCCCGGTCACCACGTTCACGAGAACGCGACCGCTGGCCTCACCGATAAACACAGAAGATACTCGTCCAAACTTTGTCATACGTTATCACCGTCGTTCTTCTCGCCGTCCCCCCGGCCACGCCGGTCGTCGTAGTAGGCCTTGAGGGACTTGTAGCCAACATCGTCGCTGGCGTTGTAGTAGACCGCCATCGTCTGGATGTTCCGGGGAATCGAGCCGACCTCCACCGTGATGCTCCAGCCCCGTCGAGGCGAGAACTTGTGCTGGATGCTCGAAACGATGTAGGAGCCGCCCTCAGCGGCTTGGTTACAATGGCCCTCGACGTAGTCCGCGACCATAATTATGTCACCGACCGTCATCGAGGCCAACTTCTCCTTCTGCTCCGAGGCCATCCCGTTGAAGATGATGCTCCCGTTCCGGTAGTCCACGGACGATGAGATGAGCATATTCCGGGCCGCGTCCTCAAGTGAGTCCAAGTCCCAGATTTTCAGCGGTTCCTCAGTCGTGATGACCTTCCCGCCTGCTACGTCGCCGTTCTCGTCCTCCACCCACGCTTCCGCCATCGGGTAGAGTTCGTCCGAAGGGTCGCCGCCGTTCCAGACGTTCCCATCGACGTTACCGCCGAACCAATGGGTCTCACCGTTCACCTTGACGACCGAGACCGGGTGAGCGCCCTTCACGACGTTATACTCCTTCATACAGTACGCCTTGTCGGTCGGAAGACCGCTTACGGCGTGCCGATTCTTGGGCTTCATCGCCGGAAGGCCCAACCAGAGAATCCCGTCGTCGTCCACCCACGAGGTGAACCCAAACTCCTCTTCGACCATTTTCAGGGCGTCGTTCGGAGAGATATCATCGAACTCCAGCCCCTTGTACGTGTTATGGGGCATCCCCTGCGTTCTCCCCATAAACCCGAGGAAGTCCGCCGTGAGACCGAGGCCGTCGTTGATGACGCCCTTCCAGCCGCTACGGGCCGCGTCCGAGCCGGAGCCGTGGATGGCCTCGACTATGTCCTCTTCGGCGTCCTGCTTCTCCTGTTCGAGAAGTGCCTTGTTCACGGCTCGGATGCCGGTCAGGACGTTGTGGGGGTCGTCGCGGTTCTCGAAGATGAAGTCGGTTACCTCCCCGACGTTCACTTCCTCGAAGTGTTCCGTGACAACGCCGCGTTCGAGAATCTTCCGAGCGTCATACAGCCGGAACCGCCCGTTGTCCCGGTGAATCTCTAAGGACTCTTCTGGGTACAGGTAGCGGTTCTGAACCGTGTCCGCAATCCGAACCTCGACCGGCTCGGCGTCCTTGGCCTTCTGGGCCATCAACTTCCCGGCCTCTTCCGAGACCGTCACCCGAGCGTGGCTGTAACGGGTTTTCTCCGACTCCGTAGAGAGGTCGAAGGCCTCGAACGCCAGTCCAGACTCAAGGAAGTGGATTTCAGCCCCGCCTTGGATACAGGTCATTAGTGGTCGTGTCCGTCGCTGATAACTCCGTCCTCGTTGTCGGGTTTCTGCGCTTCGTCGCTACCCGTCGAGAGGACGTTTAGACTATACTTGTAGAGGGGTTCGCGGTTCTGGGGGTCGAACGCCCGAGGGCCTTCAAACTCCCCGTCCATCACCCGAATCTCACCGCTCCATCCCGGCGCGATAACCCGCATCGGGAAGTTAGCGTCGAGGAGGTTCCCGAGCGAATCGAGTTCCGACTCCCGAATCAGCCCGGAGATGTGTACCTCCCGGTTCTTCGAGCCGAGGTCGGACACGTCCTCGGTGCCACAGAAGTTATCCTCACGGTTGAGGTTGCGTTCCTTCGACACCGAGATTCGCGTCGGGACGTAGGTAGGAGCGAACGTGACACCAGAGCCGTACACGAAGAAGGTGTCTTGTCCGCTGATAGCGGGCCTGCCGCCCCCGCCACCCAGCGAATAGGGGTTGGCGTAGTTCACTTTTCAGTCTCCTCGTCCACGATTTTCTCCTCGCGGTAGAGCGACGGGAACTCGTCTGCGAGTTTCTGGTACTCGGAGTTGCCGACGTTCCCGTAGATGTTGATTTGCGTTCCGCCTCCGCCGCCGACAGACCCCATACCGTAGGGACTGCCGCCGCCGACAGAGGGAGCCGGGCCGGTCGAACCGACATTGCTGACAGACCGAATTGCGCCTTCAGCGAGGAGGGAGCCGCCCACGAGGAGCAGGCCCAGCCCCGTCGAGGCGAGGAAGGCCCTCCACGCCAACTTCGCGCCGTTGACAGCGGTGACCCACGCCCAGATTGCCTTGATGGACGCGAACACGCCCGCGATGAGCGCCTTCGCCCACGAGACGAACTGGAGGCCGATGAACCACGTCCACGCCCGTCCGGCGGCCACGATAGCCACACGGAGCAGGTAGTACGTCGCAATCAGCCGGAGTAGGCCGAGGATGAAGTCGTTGTTCAGGAAGCCGCTGAACCACGCGAAGAGGTCGAAGACCGGCCTGAACACCGAGATGATGAACGAGGCCGCCTTCGAGAGATTGTAGAGGATTACGATGAGGTCAACGAAGATAGCCGTGAGGTCGCTGAACGCACCCCAGTTCTCGTCTACCTCCTTGACAGCCCACTTGAAGACGCCAATCAGGGCGTCCCCGAGAGCGCCACCGACAAGGGTAGTTACCCGAGTGATGGGGCCTTCGAGTTCCACGATGGCGTCAACGAGTTCCGCGACCCAGTTCGCGCCGCCGTAGAGGGCGCGGATGAATGTGTCCTCGAACGCGGCGAGGCCCTTCATCGAGTCCGCGATGGGGCCGAGTGCGTTCGGAACGTGGTCGAGGAAGCGTTCAGTAATCGGCTGGAACGCCTGTGCAACGGGCTGGAAGACGCCAAAGAGGTCTTTCTTCAACTCCTTGATGCGGAGTTGGGCGTTCTTCATCGACTCGGCCATCGTGTCACCGTAGCCGAGCAGGCCGAGGCCGAGGACAGCGCCCCCGGCGAGAGCGAGACCTCCGAGCGCCGCCGCCACCCCGAGGACTGCCCCAGCGAGGGCAATCAGCATCGGGATGAGGAGCGCGACGAGGTTCATCCACTTATACATCGTCGGGCGGAGCGCGGCGAGCCGCTGGCCGATGCCCCCGACCATATCCATATCGGGGACAGCCGCCATCGCGCCCTTGGCGAGACCGCCGAAGAACTTGCCCTCGCGCTTGGCCGCCCACCCGAACCGGCGGGCGCGGCGACCGACGTTCCGACCGAGGTTACCGAGCATATTCCGGCGGCGAGACCACCGGATGCTCTTCTCCAGTTGGGGCCGAGTCAGGCCTTCACGGGCGGGCATCGGGCCGTGGGGAACGTCCGGGCCGCGCCCGGTCGCAACGTCCGTCCCACGCTGGATGCGCCGCATAAACTCGGTCTCGGGCGTCGTCAGGTCGATAGGCCGACCGTCGCCGCCGAAGATGTGGCCTTCCCGCCCAATCGTGAAGTCGTCGTACCACGAGGGGTCGCCGTTGAGGGAGAGCCGCTTGAGTTGACCGTCGATTAGGTCGTTGACCGCTCGGGTGACCTCGATACGGCTTCCTTTACGGCGGGAACCCCCGCCGTCGTCGCCGCCTCCGCCACCCCCACCACCGCCGCCACCGCCGGGAGCGTCGCCCCCTTTGGTGAGGTACGTGATGGTCGCGGTCTCGTTCTTAGCGAGGGCCTTCTTGATGGCCGCCGCTTCCTTTTCGCCGCTGACCTCGATATCGAGAACCGTCTTCAGGTTCTCTTCGAGGGCTTCGAGAAGCGCCTTCGTCTCCTCGATATCGCCGTCGTCGTCAATGTCGAGTTTGACCGACAGTTTCTTTCCGTCTATCCGGTCGAGTTGCTTTTCGAGTTTCTGGAGGTCGTCAGAGAACTGGTCGAGAATCTCGACAGCAACCTCTACCGGGTCTGAATTTGCCATTTAGAACTGTCAGTCGTCTTTGTGTTCGTTTGTGTAGACTACCGTTTCCCCGCTACCGCCGCCACGGGGAGCCTTCATCTGATTCACCGGGCCGGGGTTGACCTGTCCAGCGCCGTCCTGCTCCTGCGCGTCCGAGTGCTGGCGCTCCATTTCTTTCAGGAGAACCATCCGTTGGAAGGGGGTCAGGTCGGCCTGCGTTCGGGCGAGTGGGATGCCGAGTTCGCTACTCAGCGCCACGACGCCGCTGGCCGCCCCGGCTTCCACGAAACTTGGTCGCGTCGCGCACATCACCCGCAATTTCGAGCGCCTTCCCGCCGAGTTCGACCGAGTAGCCACCGACCATCATCGAGACCATCTTCTCGGCCTCGTCGCGGTCGTGTTCGATGAACTCGCCCTCCCCGTCGTAGGAACCGACGAGGGCGTTCACCGCCGCCTTCTGCATAGCGACGACGAACTCGGCGTCCATCTGGGAAATGTCGATGGAGTCCTCACCGGCTTCCTCGGCCTCCTCCTTGGCGGCCTCGACGGCGTCGATGGCCTCTTCCTCGTCCATATCGAGGTGGGCCTTCAGGAACGCCGCAATCGGCAGGAACTCCTCGTCCTTCATCGGGCGGAGAACAGCAGTAACGTCCTCACCGAACATCTCGAAGTCGTAGTCTTCGCGGTAGGAGTCGCCGCGAACGCACATCTCGAATAACTTGCTAACGGGCTTGTCAGATTCGCTCATAGGTAGTCTGGGAAATTAGAAGGGGTGTTCTGGGGTCGATTCAGGCCGAGGACTCCGTATCCTCGGAGTCAGTCGCCGTGTCCTGCGGGTCGGTGTCCTTCTGCCCACCGATGGACTTGCTCATAGCGATGAACTCGTAGGAGGTCTCGACCGTTTCACCGGAGTTGACCTCGTAGCCCTCGCTCGTCACGAGGATATCGTAGAAGGCCGTCTCCGTCCCATCGAGGTGGGTGATGGTGATGGAGCCGAGAACCTGCGGGATACCGTTTTCATCGAAGAAGGAGGCGTCCAAGTCCTGCCGGTTGCCCTTGCAGGACATAGAGCCTTCATACGAGACCTGATTGATAGCGTAGCCATCGGGGAGAGTCTGACCCGACCCATAGATAGTCTCGATATCGACGTTCTTCGTGACGGACAGCGATTCAACAACGACTTCGGGGAAGTCCTCGCCAACCGACACAACAATGTCGGCGGCGCTTTCCTTGCGAGAAACCATTTTAAGAGAGTGAGAGAGTAGTCAGCGAGCGAGAGCCGCAGAAGGGGGCTTAAGCGACTGCCCCAGCCGTGACCGTCGCGTTGATGTTGCGGAGCGGGTCGATGGTGTCAACGCCCACGTCCACGGACGCCGTCATCGAGTCCACCGGCTGGACGGTGACGACAAAGGCGGTGATAGCGTTCATATCCATCAGGCCGCCGAGGCGGGAGACAATCGAAGAGCGAAGAGCGTTCCGGGCCGCCTGCGTGTGGAGTTCACCGATGAACTTCTCGGAGACCTCGTTCGTGACCTCGGTGACGTAGTCCACGATGAGCCGGTGAAGCACCTGCCGCATCGCGTCTTCCTCCGTGTTCGAGTCGTCCACGCAGGTCAGGTCTTCAACGATGCGAGCGCCCCGGCTGTCGTTCGCCGCCGGGACGACCTTCTCGTTGACCAGCGTTTCCTGCACGTCCTTCGCCAGCGTCTCCGAGAGGCGGTTCTGCGTCTGGAGGCGCTTGAACATCGGGCTGTTGTTGATGCCCAGCATCGCCCGGAGACCGAGGTACGCGCCGATGATGGACTGCCCCTCGGCGTTCCGGCTCGGGTAGAGCAACTGGATACGCGAGGAGTCGAACGGGTTGGTGTACGCGGCGGCGTCGGGGACGTGGGAAGCCGCGCCCGCGACCGCGACCGCGAAGTGGCCGTTCTGCTCCATCCGCAGAGCCGTCTCGTGGGCCGCCGTAGCGACCGCGTCCGTCTCGGTCAGCACGCCAATGAAGTCGATGACCTCCGCCCGCTCGGTCTCAACAACCGAGACAGCCGAGGAGTAGTCGTAGTGGGAGTACGTCGCGTTCCCGCTGGTCGGGGCCGCGTCGTGAGCGTAGTCGCCCGTCGTCGGGTTGTACGCCGTCTGTCCCGCGTCCAGCGAGACCGCCGAGGGGTCGGAGAAGACCACGACGGTCTCCTGCGCCGAGCCGTCAACCTCGAAGGTCACCTCGTCGGCGTCCTCCGAGACCGGGGCGTTAGCGAGAGTGCCGGTCTCCGTACCAACATCCTCGTCAACGACCTCCGTGGCCTCGGCGGCGACGGCGTAGACGGGGTACGCGCCCTCGGTGAGCGCATCCACGCAGTTCGCCGTCAGGGGAGAGTCAGCGCCGAAAAGTTCGCGGGCCTTCACGGGCGTCCGCACCGCATACACCGTGTTAGCCGAAGCAGTACCGCTCGTCAGGTCTGCCTGCCCGACCAGACTAATCTGGGCGGAAGCACCAACGTTGATACCCGCGCTGGTAGCCGATTCCACCGAAGTCGAGACTCCGGGCAGGGTAGAATTGCCAATCTGAACCATTGTAGAGTAGAGAGAAGTCTATTTGAGAGGGAGCAGAGCGCCCAGAAGGAGGCTACTCTGCGTCGATGTTGCGCTGGGTAGTCCCCAGCGCGTCCGCCGCCTGCGTCACCCGCTTGACGTACTTGAACCGAACCACCTTCCCGCCCTCATACCAGTCCGGCTCGACCACGGGGTTCGAGCGCGGCTCGCTCCCACCGACCCGCCACTCGGCGGTGTCGTCGTGGAAAGCCGAACTGTCGTACTCATACGGCAGGAAGGCGTCGTCTATCCGGTCGAGATACGTGTCCCGGTCGCCCTCGTCGTAGACGCGGACAACGCAATCAGCGGTGAACTCGAAATACTGGTGGAACTCCCGTCCGGTCGCCGTGCCGGTCTGGGAGTCGCGGGTGAAATCAGCAAACGGGTTCGCGCCGTTTTCTTCAGGGAGACGTTCAGAGCGCCAGCGGACAACCACATAAGGCGGCTTCGCGTCGCCGTCGCCACCAGCAGTACGGACGCCCACTTCGGCGGGAAGCGCCGAGTCGAGGGCGGCCAAGAATTGCTGGATGGCCTCTTGTTCGTTCACAGTCGTCTGAGTTCTTTAGAGATAGAATCCGCCGTCTCGTCGTCGGCATTGCGTTCCGCCCAGTCGCGGGCGTGTTCCATATAGTGAATCCCCTCCAGTCCATCTCGCTTGATTTTGTCCTGTAACCAGAACGCGAGATAGACGTGGGTTGGATGCCACTTGTCGAGGTCAACACTCATCGAGAAACGGGGAAGGGGGGTTACTCGTCAATCAGTTCGTAGGAGTCCGCAAGACCCGCCGAGACGACCTCGGAACCGACCCTGTCGAGGGCCACTTCCGGGTCTTCGATATCGGCGGCCTCCTCACCCCAGACGGGGTAGGCGAGGCCGTCTTCGGACTCCCAGCCGCCAACCGGGCCGACGTTGCCCTCCAGTTCGGGGCGCTCCGCGAGAGCATCACGAAGGGCCTCCGCTCCGGAGGCATCCATATCCACCGAGAACGACGACTCAAAGTGATTCGCCGTCCCGATGGTGTCACCGGATTCGTCGTAGAGGTAGAGTTTCCACGTCATACGTCGTACCCGAGTTCTTCGAGTTTGTCCGCTACGTCCCCTTGCGGCTCAAAATGCTTAAGCCACTCTTCGAGGAGCCACGGATAGTGTTCATCGAGGACTTCGAGCCGGTTGAGGTAGTCGTAGTCCGTCGGGTCTTCGGCCATCATCATCTGGGAGAACGTGGCGATGGTCTCGTGGGAGTAGTACGCCGAGTAGTCCCGTTCGAGGAACCGTAGGTGGTTCTCGTCGGGCTTGTTCCCCTGATTCCAGTATTCGTCCTGTCCCCAGATAGATTGCTTCCACCACGCCCGGTTGACGGTCTCCACGAGACGGTCGAGCGTTCCCGCTTCATTGGTCTCCCAGCCGGGGTCGTCCATACCGGGAAGTAGCAGGCCGAGGGCGTTGTTGTACGAATACTGGTTCCAGCGCGTGAACCCGAGAGCAGGAGCGTTCGGCTCGTCAGCCTTGCGGAACATCATATGCTTCGCGTGGCTGACCGGGCCGCCCTCCAGTTCCGTGCCGTCGTCGGCCCACCGAACCTCCGTGATACCCGCGTGGGTCTTCGCCGGAAGCCCCTGTGCGTCCGTCCCCATCTCGTAGCGGTGAGCGTGGACGACCGCGTGGGTGAACTCGTGGTTGATGGTGTCCTCGTAGGGGCCGAGCAGGTACTTCGCAAGGTTCTCCGGGGTGTCCCGGCCCTGCTGTTTCAGGATTTTCCGCCGACGGTCGTTCTCGTCGTCGTAGTCCTGTTTCTTGAGGACGTTGAAGTTCCAGATGCCGTTGTTCCGGGGACTGATAGCCCCCATACGGAACGCCGGGCCGCTCGGCTGTGAGGCCGGTTCGACCTTGTTCAGCATATGGAGCGTCCGTTTCAGGGCGACCGTGTTCTTGAACCGGGGGAACATCGTGCCGAACAAGTGGTCTTTCACGAAGTCGAGCCGGGCGGGGTCGAGCGTGGCCCGAGACGTAATCTGGGCGTCCCAGTAGTCTTCGAGCGTAACCATCTGCTCGGCCCGCGTCAGGTCTTCCCAGCGTTCCCCGGCGACGAGCCGGTACTCGCGCCGGTTGTCGAGGTGAACCCGAGTCCCGCCGCTGTATTCAGCGAAATCGACCTCGATGTTCTGGGGGTTGAAGTCCCGAACGTAGGCCCGTAGGTACTCGGCGTTGTTTACGTCCCACAAGGCCACTTCTTGGCCGTAGTAGACCAAGTCCAAATCCCACGGCTCGTCGTCGGGAATCTGGAACCACGAGTCGGGAACCCAACTCGGGAGCGTCGCTTCCTCGAAGTCGGTGATGAGTTCCCGCTGAATAAAGTGCGGAAGCCCGTCGTACTGGACTTCGACGTAGACGTTGTCCGGGTCTGGGTCGGTGACGACGCCCTCGTAGGTGTCGCCGTCGAACTCCCAGCGCAGGGCGTCGCCCTTCGTGAGACCGGAGAGGTCGGGGCTGTCGGGGTCGAGGTCGTCCGGGGCGTACTCAACGAACTCGTCGTCCGCGAAGCGCCGTCCGAGTGTGTCCTCGAAGCCGCCGTCGCGGAGGGAGTCAACCTCGCCGTACTCCCACAAGCGCCCTTGTCGGGCGTAGTAGGAGTCGCCGGGTTTGATATCCTCGACGCCCCGCTTCGTGGTGCCACCAGAGCCACCAGATTGAGCCGAGACGGCGTCCTCACTCGTCTGGGTACGATTACCCTCGGGGAGAGTGAACCGCTGTCTGGAGCCGCTGGTGGCCCCCGTGTCGCTCCCGTCGCGCTCGGGCGACCAGAGCCGGGTCGTGTCGAAGTTTTCTCCGCCCCCAATCCCCCACGGGTCGAACGAGGTGTCGGTCGGGAAGTGTTCTTGAACCCACGGGAGCAGGTTCCGAATTGGCGGCCCCCGAGCGCCGAACGCCCCGGGCTTCACGCCTTCCTCCATCGGCCACGCGGCCTCGTCGTCGTTCCAGACCCGGAGACCGTCTTTGTCGGCCTTGGTCTGGAAGCCGCCGACGAGGTCGCCTTCCCAGATACCGTAGGAGTCCGCCGCTTCCTTGCGGCGAATCTCGGCTTCGGCCTCTTCCTTCAGTCGCTTGGCAAGCCGCTTAGTGGCCTTCCGAACACCGCGTTCTATCGACTTCTTGATATCCTTGGGGACACCATTATCATCGACGCTGACTCGGAAGCCTATCTTGCCCATAAGGAGAGAGGAGAGGGATTATTCAACCACGGTCGTCGTCGCCTCGAAGTGAGACGGATACGGGGTGAGGGCGTCCACTTCGTACACCCGACCGTCGGGGAACGAAACGCGGAAGCCCTCTTCTACCGCCGTGTCGTCGCGGAAAACGAGAAGCGGCGACTCGGTACGGTAGCGGCCCCCGGAGACTCGGGCCTGTGAAGGGGCCGAACTCCGGGTGTAGGTGCGGACAACCTTCTCGGTCGCCACACCCGACCACGATTCCGACCCGTCCTTCTTGCCGTAGCCGTTCACGGAGCCATCGCCGGGTTCCTGAATCGTGCAGGAAGCCCCGAGCCTATGGATGGCGAGCCGGGCTTGTCGGCGCTGGGCGGGGAGAATCATCAGTTATCGAATTGGTAGGTGCGGTCAGCCCGCTCGATTTGGACGTGGCCGATAAGGCCCGTTCCACGTAGAGCGTCGAGTCGCCGGGAGAGGCTGTTCAACCAGAACCCGGCCTGCTCGTCCATCGCCTGATGGCGGACTTGCAGTTCGGAAATCGAGAAGTTCGGGGCGTCAATCTCCCCGGTCTTGGCCTTCAGAAAGAGGCACGTCAACCAGAAGAGCGCCCGTTCGGCGTCGAGGTTCCCGCCGTAGAAGTCGAGGTTGTCGTCCCCGGTCTCGGCGGCGAGTTCCGACTTGGCTATCTCGATAAGCGAAAGGAGGTCGCCGTCAGCGATGAGGCCCGCATCGTAGTCCGTCAGAACACGGACTTCCGCCATCAGAGTCTCGTCGTTAACGGCCATCTATGACCCGTTCAGGCGAGGTTGTCGATGGTGAACTTGACAGCCGAGAGCGGGTCGGCCATCTTCGCGCCGAAGCGCATCGAGCCGTAGGCACCGAGCAGAGCGGCGGGGTCACCGAAGGAGCCACCGGCACCGCCGATGGGAGCGCCCGTGTTGTCCGTCAGTTCGACGGGGCGGACGTAGTTCGTCTTGATGGGCTGGCCCTCGGAGATAACGAACACGTCCATCTCCTCGTCGCCGTTGAGCCACGCGGTCTGGACGAAACGAACGCCGTCCTCGACCAGCGTGGTCTCGGGGAGCGCACCCTCACGAAGCCCCTCGGCCTCGGGGATGTGGTAGTTCATACCGTCCTTGCGCTCGCCCACCATCTCGCCAGCGACCTCGTGGGAGACGAGGGCGACCTGCGGGCGGTAGCCGTGTTCGCGGAGGTCTTTGTTGGCCGCCCGGATGTGCTGGGCGACCGTGTGCGCCGACGTGTCACCGAACAGTTCCTCGGTGGACTTGTGGACGTGGTCGTGGGTGTTCGTGAACGTCTGCCCGGCGTAGGGCTGGGGCGTGTACCAGAGTTCGGTGCCGTCCGCGACACCGTTCTTCAGAACCTCGAAGAGAACCTCGAACTCCTTGGTGTCCGCGCCCTTGACGAGTTCTTGGAACTCGGCGCGGAGGATTTCGCTGGGGTTGTCCTCGATGAACTCGCGGGAGTAGCCGAGGGAACGCTCGTAGGACTTGACCGAGAAGGCCATCTGCTCGCTCGACAGGGTGCCGGTGCGAGCGTGTTCCATCTCGGCGGCTTCCTGCCACGTCATATCACCCGTGCGGGTGAGGAACGTGCGGCTGGAGACCTCCTGAGTGAAGTTCGCAAGGAACGAGCGGGGAGCCTCCTTGTACGTGTCGATGAGTTCGAGACCGTAGCCGAGAAGGTCGGAGAGGGGAACGTCGTCCTTGGTGGTCAGTTCGCGCTTGCGGGAGGGGTTAACCATTGTAGAATACCTCGAAAGTGTAGAGAGATTGAGAGACTACGCGGGCCGTTCAGGCAACCGTGTAGTCGTAGTTGATGTTCAGGAACAGCGCGTTGCCGTCCTCGATAGCGACACCGACGACCTGCCGGAGTTCGCCGGAGGCGTCCGCCGGTTCCGTCTGCGTGTAGCCGCCGCCGACCGCGAGGAAGACCGGCTCACCGGGGGTGAAGTCCCAGTCCTCGTCCGCGTTCTCCACGATAACGCCGTGGTTGATGAACGCGATACGGTCACGGCCAACGAGACTGCGCTCGCTCTCAACAACCGAGCGAACGGTGTCGGGAGCGGTCGCATAGTTCGAGAGGTCGTCGGTAGGCGCGGCGGCGATACCGACAGCGGAGACCGCAGAAGCGGAGTCCGCGTCGGCCTTGACAACGTCGCCGTCCGCGTTGAGGCCAACGAGGTCGGCCTCTTCGACAACGGCCTGCGCGAGACCGCCATCGCGGTTGATGGGCTGTTCTGCACCAGTAGCAATACGTGCGTGAACCATTGGTAGAGAGAGTGAGAGTTAGAAGTCTGCTTACAGTCCGAGCAGGCGGGAAACGTCGTCCTCAGCCTGCTCCGAGAAGGCGCTCTTGTCGGCGTCGCTGGGGACGCGGCCCTTCTCCGGGCGCTCCGAGAAGCGGGTCTCCTCGTCGGCCTCGGCCTCCTCTTCGGGGGCCTCCGGCTCGCTGAACTCGGCCTCCTCGGCCTCGCCAGCCATCTCGATGGTCTCCGCGAGCGAGAACCGCTCGACGATTACCTCCGCTTCGAGGTGGGTGTAGTCAGCGGCCTTCTCAGCGAAGTACGTCTGGGCCGTCTCAAGGTCGCCCTCAAGGGCCTCGACCTGCTCGCTGTATTCCGCGAGGTCGTCCTCAAGGCCCGCGTAGGCCTCGACGTTCTCGCCGTGCTTCTCCATAAATTCGTCAAGGGTGGAGCGAAGTTCGCCTGCGTCCATCTCCTCGATATCCTTGGTGAGTGAGAACTCGTGCATAGTAGTGTAGAGAGATTATTCGATTCGGTAGGGCCGAGCAAGCAGACAACTCTCTCCCCAGTCGGGCTTAGCGGGGGTCATAAAGTCGTCTACTGACTGGCTGAATTGCGGTGACAGGCCGCCGTTGTCGTAGCCTGCCGGGAACGGCGTCAGGGAGAACTCCTGAAGCCGAGCGTCCTTGAACTGGGGCGACTCGTCGGGGTCGTTCGACTTCTCGACCTTGATGGAACGGAAGTCGAACCCAACGGAGCCGTCCGAGATTGCGGGTGGGTCGTGGGTGAAGTCCTTGATGGTGTCCGTGCGGATTTGGCTCCCCGTGTTCGGGATGTGAGCCATCACCTTCAGGAACCCATCGCTGAACTTGATGTTCGAGGGGTCAATCCAGCCGACGTTAGCCCGCTGTGAGCGGGAGTGGTCGAACTGGAGCGGAAGGCGGTCTCCGTACTGGTGGGAGGCCACACGCCGCAGGAACGCCTCGGTCACCTCGATGCCCTTGCGCTCGCCCGGCTCCATCGCCGCAAAGATAACGTCGATTGAGCCGTCGTCGTGTTCTCGGACGCCGTATTCGTTGAAGCCGTCTTCGTCGCGGACGATTACCTCGGGTGCGCTGAACGAGATGTTCAGCCCGAACCCGGCTTCGTCGTCCGGCTGGGCGTCTTGTGCGGTACTCATTTTAGGTGAAATAGTGCGTTGAATTTCCCGATAGCGGCGGCGAGAAGGGAGGAAAGGCCGAACGTGATTCCCGCGAGAACGGTCGTGTTCCGGGTTACCCGAGTGTCGAGGTCTTCGATTGCCTCGGCGTTCTCGGATTGCCGGTTGTCGATTCGTTCTACGCGAGCGTCCATCCGTTCCGTCCGCTCATCGAGCCGCCACAGGATTTCGTCGCGCTCGCGGTCGTCCATAATACATCAGTCGTTCGAGATATCCTCCTGTGGACGGGAGTTCCCGCCGGAAGAATCACGTTCGGGGTTCTGTCGAGTCTTGACTTCTTCGCCGCTCGACCGCGTACCACCGCCTGTATCAGAGGGACGCCCGCCGTCGGGATTCTGAACGTCGTCGCCCTTACCAGCCAACTCTTGGATGATACGGATGTGTTCGTCCAGTTCCCCATCTTGGGGCATCTCGGTTTCAGGGTCGATGCCTACGCGCTTGGCGGCGGCTTCACGAGAGAGTAGACCATTGTTGACCAGTTTTATCGCCATATCCGCGTCCAGCCGCTCCTCCTCGCTGGAGTGCTGGCCGAACTCGAACTCCGGGGGCAGGACTCCCGCCTCACCCGGCTCGCTGTCACCAGCGAGGATGGAGACGAAAATCTGGTGCCGAACGGCGTCCCGAATCTTCGACCTGTACCGCTGGATGCGGCGGTCGAACTTCGGCATCAGGGCGACAGCCTCGTTCCGGCCACCCTCGGAATCAATATTCCCGAGGAAGGCGGGAAGGCCGAGCGCCGTGTAGATGCGCTTAAGGAGATGCTGGAAGGTGCCTTCCAGTTTCATCGCCCCTTGGTCGGACGAGGTCGAAGTGACCCCGACAACCGAGTGGTCAACGTCGTGGCCGACCGCCAACATCGACTCCGGCTCGATATCCTGAATCGTGTTGAGCCAAGTGTCGATTTGCGTCTGCGTCCACGGGCGCTCTTCGCTCCCGAGTTGCCACAGAATCGGAGGATAGGCCTTCGTGGCGATGAAGCGGGCCATATCAATCTCCATATCACGGAGCATATCGGCCTGTTCTTCACACGCCTCGATGAGCGAGCGTCCGAAGTCCTCGCCGGGGTGCCGGTGGAACCGGAGTACCGCGAGGTCATACGGCTCGAACTCAATCTCGTCGCCGTCCTCCGTTTCGAGGACGTACCCGGTCTCCTTCCCGAACTCGTCGGTCTGGATAGAGACCATCTCCGTCGGGAGGACTTTCGGGCGGAACACGTCGTTCTCGACAACGAGTTCCATAAAGGCCGTCCCGTCGATGAGAGCGTGCTTCACCCACATATCGTAGGCGTCCTCCCACGTCGGGGACATTGCGAATAGAAGTCGGAGGTCGGAAACCTCGCCGTCATCGTCGGTTTGGCCTTCATCGACCCCGATGACGTTGAACGGCTCGATATTCCAACCAGACCCGATGAGATAGTCCACGAACGTCTCGACGCCCTCCTTGATGTGAGGGTCAGTATCCGCCACGAGGCGGTATTCCTGAATCTTCGCCGTCGGCGGCTCGCTCGGCCTCGGTTCGCTTCCCGACCCCTGCCGTTGCTTGATGACGGCCTTGGGGGAGTCGAGTGCGAACGTGGCCTGCTCGCGGCTCACGCCGTCGAGTTCGCCAGCCATCGCTCGGCGGAGAATTTCGTCTTTAACGTTTCCCATCGGTTAGTAGATAGATTAGCGTCTGTGTCTTGCTGTGTAGGAGCGCCGCGAACCGTATCCGCCTCTGCTCCTATTGATACTGGCCGACCCGAACGCCGCGTCTGCTTGGCGCTGGGCCGCCTCTCTCGGTACGTCGCGCTTCTCGGAGGTCTCGACAGCCGGTGAGGCCCCCAGTTCGCTGAAAGAGTCGTCAGGACTGCGCTGGTCGGCCTGTCGCCCCGGCTGGACAGCGTAACCCGGCGGGAAGGCGGCTAACACAGCGGCCATCGCCGTGTCGTCCTTCCCCGTCTCGGAGTTGTCCTTGCCGGAGAACTTCGGCACCGACCAATCCTCCTTCTTGATTTTCACGACGGACTCAAGTTCGTCGCGGAAGCGGTCGTCGGGAATCAAGGAGACCTGCCCGTTCCGAAGGGCGTTATTGAAGTCTCCCATCATCTCCTCCAACGTCCGCTTGTCCGAGAAGTTGAAGCCGACAACAGCCCGCCCCAACTTCTCCGTAATCTGCCGGTCGAAGGTCTCGCCCGGCCCCGTCTTGTCGAGAACGACGAGGTCGGCGTCGAGCGCCCGGAAGATGTGAGCGATTCGGGTTGCGACCTGACGGGCGTTCCCCCGGTCGGGAGAGCCGAACCCGTGCTGGGCCAGCGTCTCGTCGGTCACGACCTCCATATAGCGGTGAATCCGCCGGGAGCCGTCGTGGTCGAACACCTGAATCACGGTGTCGTCCTTCGAGATGCCAATGTCCACGCCGATAACGCGGAAGTCCGCGCTCGGGAGTTCCAGACCCGTCAGCACGTTCTCGCCGCGTTCCATCGACTCCGCAATCGCCGCCTCAGAGAAGAAGCGGTACTCGTCAACGATGGGCCGACAGAGGTACTCCTGCCCGAACCCGAGCGGGTCGGACGCCCGCTCGTCCTCTATCATCTCGATGTTCATATCCGGGCGAACCGGCTGAACATCCTGCTCGTAGAGAGGGCGGTTTATGTCAATCTCGTCGGCGTTGTAGAACGACGGCTGTTGGATGGAGATGACCCCCACCCGGTTGCCGTCCTCGTCGTACCCACTCTCGGTTCCCCGTTTGTGGGTAGTCATAAACAGGTCGTTCTTGACGTTCGGCGTCGAGACCTGCACCATCTTCCGGTTCTTCCCCAGAGAGAGGAAAGCCCCGAACGCACGCTTGACCTTCTGCTGGTCTTCGATGAAGGCCATCTCGTCAAGGAGAACCGCCCGTGCGGACTTGTCCCCGCGAGAGGCGTCCGGGTCACCGGAGTACGCCTTGTAGCCCGAACCGTTCCAGAGTTCGATTTCGCCCTTGTTGACGAAATTCGTCGGGATATCGACCTTCGCGTTGTCAATCAGGTTCTCGATATCCTCGATGCGGTTCTCGGCCTGCTCGTACTTCCGTGAAACCACGGGGTAGAACGAGTTAGGGACGAGAATCCCCTCTACGAGAAAGCAGAGGGCGTAGATGAACGAGTACCCGATACGCCGACCCTTGTAGTTGTTAATCGTGTCGGCGTCGCCGTAGAAGTAGGCCATCACGGCCTTCCGCTGGGTGTCGAACAGTTCGAGGCCACGAACCTCACCCGTGTCCATATCGCGGATGCGGAAGATATCCTCCATCAGACGGTCAGGGCGACCGTCCCAGCGTTCCTCTACGACCTCCGGCTCGACGCCGAGTTGGTCAGCAAAGGCTGTGAGGATATCTCCGTTATCTTCCATATTATTCCCAAGACGACAGTTTACAGACGATATCGAGGTCAGCGAGGAGCCAGCAGGTGTCTTCGGTGTATCCGTTTCCCTGCCAACCAACGAACAGCCGCTCGCGGTCGAACTCCTCGTGTTGCTCGATGATGACCTCCTCCGGCTTTGCCAGCCCCTCACCGGGGCCAGCACGGGAAGAAGCCGCCATCAGCGTACTCGCAACCGTGGGTTACCGTTATCGAGAGCCGCCACTCCGGGGAGAGCGCATAACTGCGGGAACGCGCTCACGCAAAACGACCCCCGACTGCGCCCTCCTTCTCGACCAGCATCACGTCGCCCTCGTTGTGAGGGAACGGGAACTGGTCGTCGGGGAGGGCCAACGTGTCAGCGGGGACACCGTGTTCCGGGCGGAGCCGATACCGGACGCCCGAGACCGCCACGTAGACCGGGCCGCCGACGACGTATTCGAGGTCGGTGTAGAGGTCGTGTGCGACGATGGCGTTCCTGCCGCCGTAGGGTCGAACGTGAACCTCCGGGGCAATCAGGTATCCCGCGCTAAACAGTTGTAGGTACGTCATATTCCTATTCCGCAGAATCCGAGTCCGATGGAGGCCCGAACTCGTCCGGGTCGTAGGCCTTGTCGGACTGGGTGATGAGCGAGGCCCCGACCTCCGCAAACGACTTGATGAGGTCGCTGGCCTCGTCCGTCTTCTCGGCCTTGAGCCGGGCCTTCCGGCTGATACCGAGATTGTCCTCCATCCGCATAATCAACTTCCGCTGGCGTTGCATCATATCAGCGAGGTAGTGGGGGATATCATCGAAATACATCTCCCCAGAGGGACTGAAAACGCGCTTCTGCCCCTTCTCGCCTTCCTTGAAAATCCAACCCTCGGCTCGCTCTGCTCGAATAATCTCAAGAGCAAGCGCGTGGAACTCGTACTCCGCGTTCGGGTCGGTGGCGGTGTCTACTCCATAAGCATCGGGCCACTCCTCCGTGACCCACTCGTAGAGTTCGACCTGCCACTCGTTCCCCTCGCGGGTCATCGTGTCGAGTAGCGCCTTGCGTGTTGCCTTCATACCGTGTTTGAGATTAGCGTATTTGTCGAGCGTTTCTGGGTTGCCGCCCGTCGCGCCGCCGTGGAACTTGCACCGCTTCGATTTGTAGTCGAGGTCGGTGTTCGCACAGTAGCGGTCGGGGCCGTCGTAGTCCTCGGGCTGTCGAGGAATCTTAGCGAGACAGTAGCAGTCCTCGAAATCGTAGATTTTGGAGCGCGGCTTCTCGGAGAACTCGGCCCGCATCTGGGCCAATTCCTCCTCGGTCTTGCCGCTGACTGACTGTTTCGCCATATTAGGGTACTGAAAGGGGGAGAGTAGAATGGGCAGTAGAAGATGCCCGTAGTAGACCAACCAGAAGTGACCACTCCGGTTTAGTCCAATCCAGCGGGAACGCCGACTCCCTGATTAGGAGTCTCCGTTCCCTGAATTGGGATAGAAGGGTAGAACCGAGACCAACTGGCCCCTATGAGCGGTCACCGGAAAAGACTGAAACAGAAGAACCAGACCCAACTGAGTCCTACTGAAGCCAGTTTGTCTCACTCCTAATAATATACACCCTTTTATATAGGGGGTCGGGGGTTTAAGTACGACTTCTCGGAGCGACCGTCAGTTCACCCGGTGGTAGCACTCAGAGTACCAGCAATAATTGCCACCTCCCTGAAAATCTACGGTTTTGTGCGCGTTGAAGGGCAACGGGGGAGATTTCAGGCGTCCGCCCCTGTGGTAGGCAAGCGGACGGACGCCACTTCTCTCCCGTTACGCTGACACGTAGACGGCACTCGGATATAGCGGTTTCGTGAGAATATAGAAGCACACTTCCAGACCCTCCACGAAATCCTTTTACGACCCGCTGACCTCCGTTCAGTCGGGGAATCCCTTGGTCGGGATACCCCACATTTGGGTCTGGTTGGTCGCCAAGGCCAACTCAGATGGCGACCGGGGGAGCGTCACAGGGCTGGTTACCCGACTCCCCCACTTTCACACGCTTCATCGAGCCGTAAGCGGCAGGAACGCTGATACCCCACACAGGTTTTTAAGACAGAAGCCCGGATTCTCACCCAACGCGATGAATCTGAATCCGGCCATACTCTTCTTCTCCATCATCGGTGCCGCCTTTTCTTTCTTGATTTGGCGAAGTAGCGAATCCAGAGACCTCTATTCACAGCAAGAAATCATCCGAAAGGAGCATCTGAGTGGTGAAGATGATGACCCGATAACGATTCCGTTCCTAATCAACAGCACCCACCTCCATCTGATGGTTTCAATAGACTACATCAAGTGCTATGAACCCGAGCCAACCCGTCGATACCGGCTCAAGCGGTTCATTTACGGGAGTAATGGTAATACTGCAATCAAACTGTCACTCTATTGGAGTGAGATTCCAGACGTGATGCCCGAACTCGGTGGTTTAAATCTGGAACGGGCCATCAGCAGGCTGGATGACGCCGAAGAGTTTGATGGAAAGATATCCCGTTCTGGATTCGGAAAACAGAATATAGAGATTTTCTCCACCCGACCGAGGAAGGTTGATAGAGAACTCAATACGTTCTTCAATTTGGTTGAGAAGGCGGTCGAGCAGGAGATTGAGGAACACCAAGCAACGGAGGAGACCGAAGCGAAAGAAGCGTGACTGCGGCTCGCCCTGTTCCCGCCGAGTTGGGCGTTTGACACGCTCTATACAGCAAGTCCTTATATCGGGTGACGCTTAGAGGAGGATGGCGACTTCGATGTAAAGGGGCCTGCCCCGTGGTAGGCAAGCGGCTAAGGCCCCTTTCACGGTCGCCGTTAAGCGACCAACCGCGTTTTGGTACTCCTGAGCATAAACTCGTTGGGTCGAGCCGAGCAGAGCCTTTCACGCACGGGAAATCCCCAGAAAATTATATTTGAGGCTTTTCTATACCCAAAATCAGCATATTTTCGAGGCAACTAACGTACTTAAACCGTTTTTTCACGGCGAGTCGTGTAATAACTCCCTCAAGGGTCGTTCTAAGCCCCCTTATGGGGCTTATGCGTCCCTTCCCGGCGGTCTCCCGAGCCAGCCAAGCCCGCTTACTACCCAGTAATAACACCCAGTTAGGCCCGTTCTCGGGCGTCGATACAGTCTTATACGATGACCCAGATATTACTCCGCGTAATCGTCTAAGGCCTCCGTCCGGGCAACACCGCTAAAAGCCCCCGAGAGACCGCGAGAGGTATGATTCCGGGCGTTTCAGCCTACGGCGCGGGTGAGACGTACACGATTGTTCACGGAGACCCTTTCACGGCGACCCTTCAAACGCCGTTCACGGGAGACTCAAGCCCTATGCGGCAGGAATAGCGCCCCCGCACCACGGCCCGCCCATCTTGTCAGCCTACCCACCACATCGGCTCTTTATATCTGAAACCGTTGTAAGCCCCCTTCTCGGCAGTCTCAAGCCCCCTACGGCTCTATCACGGTTGTTTATGGTATGCTATTGCACGATTTAGTGTCAACTATCAGGAGACAGCGGTCTAAGCCCACTCAAACCCTTGTAGACAGCGTTTTCGAGAGCCACGACAAGTTTATATACTCCCCGGTCTTACGGTAGGATACCGATGAAGGCCCCTCGGGGCTGGAGGATTTTCAACTTGCTTGCCCCCGCCGGTCGGGTAGGCCGGGGGCAAGAGTGTGGGTATGCTGGTAAGGCACCGGGCAAGTGTGGTAAACGCTCCCGTCCCCCGCGTGAAAAGGAGTAACGCTGGGGAAGCCCCCTTAACGGCCTGCAAGGGTCGGACTGACGGCTTGAGACCGTCTAAGGGACGTGTGTGCGGTCGCAAAAGCGGCCTATCTGTGCAGGGTGTAAGGCCCGTAAAACGGCAAAATACCTGTCAATCACCGGAAAAAGAAAATGTAGCGCAAACCCAGCATATCCGGTCTCCCTCGGGAGACAAAGACGGCAAGGCGGTTAACCAGCCTTGCTTTAAGCCCCCATACGTGCGTAAATGTGGGTAACGCCGACAATTGGCCTAACAAGCCCGGTATTCCCCCTTAGCGTCCTTCCCGCCGGGGATTGCGCTAAGTTCCATACGTCGTATGGCTACGGCGGGGTTTACCTATGAGACCGTAAACCGGGATTAGGACGTTTAACTAACCGGAAAACGGTAAAACACCATTACCTCAAAACCCAGCGGCGATTAGGCTAATCTATCCGTAGTACCTCGCGCAAGCCCCCTTCTGGGGGTTAATCCCGACTATTCCGGGCCTTTCAAGGCCCGTGGGAAGTCGGCGGGATATGCGACGGGGGAAGGGACTTATCCTGCCTATCCTTCGGGATTAAGTCGTACTAAAGCCCCCTCGCGGGGGTTAATGGACTTGGTTTTGGTGGCTTGAAACCGCGAAAACGGACAAAACCGCCGACGAAACCAACTTTCCTAAAAGCCCCCTTCGGGGGGAATAGCAAACGGTCGAAACAAGGCTCGAAACGCCTTGTCCGGGGGAATTAGCCTACCCCGCGCTGACGATGACCTTGGCTCCGTCCCTTGAGGGACGTGAAACGAACCAACCAGACCCAAACAAATGTTTGAACTCCCGACCCAGACCGACAGCACCGCTAACAACCAGAACGACGCCGACGGCAACGACGAAACCACCTTCGGTGGGGAAAGAGTCGAAGCCTACGAGGATTACTGGAAAGCCATCTCGATGGTTCGACTTCTTAAGAAGTCCTGCAAGGCCCTCGGCGTCGCAAAAGTGAAGGACGCCGGGAAGTCGCCGTGGGCTGACCACTACGGCCACTTCGCGGCTATCGCCTACGGCACCGACGATGAGCCGGGCCTTAAGGAGACCTGCAAAGACCTCCCCGGCAACCTCCCGACCTACAAAGAAGAGTTCGAGACTCCCGAAGGGGACTTCGACGTGATTACGAAGGATAACGCCGAGGACTTCGGACTTCCCGCCGACGACTTCGGGGACGACGAAGATGCCATCTTCGTCCCTGTCGAATACGAAGCCCCCGAAGAGGTGTGGTACGAAGTCGAAGCCAACGAGGAGACCGTCACCGAAGTCCTCGAAGGTATCTCGGGGATTGGCGAAGCCCGAGCCGCCGAGGCCTACAAGGCTCTGAAAGAGGCGGGTCTCCTGAAGGACGACGACAACTAAGCAAACCAACCAGCGACTCAACCTAACCCAAATGTTCACCCACTACGACCCTGACGACACCGAGCCGAACGCCCTTGACGACCGCAACGACGACTTCGACCCTGACTTCGAGATGGACGAACGGCTGGCGTTCAACGACGGCTGGGGGCTTTCCGACCCCGCCGACCTCTAACCGATACGGCTAAGACCCCTTACGGGGTTTAGATGGCGACCTGCCGAGAAGGCGGCGGGCTTCTCGCCGGGTTCAATCCCCGGCTCGGCTCTTGGCCGTTAGGCCATCCGTTCTAGTTTAGCGCAGCGATGCATCCAGAAACGCCGAGCTAGAATCGTCAGTAACTAGGAATTCGAGAATCCGGTGGAGAGTGTGTACACACCACCGGATTCAGTAGTTGTGAACCGAATTCAAAGAGCGTTTCCATCTGATGAGTTGCGCGAGCGTGCTCGCGCAACGAATCTCATCCAGCGGAAGCGCAAATTCGACGTCGTCGCGTTGTTTTACACGCTTTCCCTTGGCTTTGCTGCCGGATCTGATCGATCCATTCAGGCGTTTCTCGAACGCTACGTCGAGATGGCTGACTGTGACGAACTCACCTATCCGACGTTTCACGGCTGGTTCAAACCAGGGTTCGTTGCGCTCCTCAGAGAGATTCTCGATGACGCCATCGAGAATCTCGACACGGGCCAAACCGAGCTTACCGGACGTCTCGAACGGTTTCGAGACGTCCTGATCGTCGATGCCACGATTATCTCGCTCTATCAAGACGCCAAAGATGTCTACACACTCGATGAGGACCGAGCCGGGGCGAAACTCCATCTCACCGAATCGCTCTCAACTGGGCTTCCGACGCGATTCCAGACAACCGACGCGAGCACCCATGAACGGAGCCAGCTACCCACCGGTGAGTGGGTAGCTGGCGCCCTCATTCTGTTCGATCTCGGCTACTACGATTTCTGGCTGTTCGACCGCATTGACGCCAATGACGGCTGGTTCGTCTCTCGCGTCAAAGAAAACGCAGATTTCGAGATCGTCGAAGAACTCCGTACGTGGCGAGGGAACAGCATTCCGCTGGAAGGCCAGTCGCTGCAGGCCGTCCTTGACGACCTGCAGCGACGGGAAATCGACGTACAGATCACGCTTTCGTTCGACCGCAAACGAGGGTCGGGCGCCAGCGCGACCCGAACCTTCCGATTAGTCGGCGTTCGCAACGATGGCAGCGGCGAGTATCATCTGTACCTGACGAATCTGGACAGAGACAACTACCGCGCGCCCGATATCGCACAGCTCTATCGGGCGCGCTGGGAGATCGAACTGCTGTTCAAAGAACTGAAATCGCGGTTTGGCCTCGACGAGATCAACACGACCAACGCCTACATCATCGAGGCGCTAATCATCATGGCAGCACTCTCGTTGCTGATGAGCCGGGTTATCGTCGACGAACTCCAAAAACTGGACGCAAAACAGCGAGACTGCGTCGACGACGCCGCGGCGTCGTCGCCGCGCCTCCCTCGACGACGCTGCTCACACGCTGTTGAACGGCACGCGCACCTGATACAATTGTATCTAATGCTTGATTTGGGCTATGAGCTGCCGGATCTTGATGCGTTATTGCTGTGGTCGTCACGGGATCCAAATCCACATCGTCCGAGGTTACGTGAACAGGTGGAGTCAGGCGAGTTCTGGTAAGGAACTCGCCTGACGGGACGGGCTGGATCGCCCTGGCCTGATCAGCGACGGCTCTGGAACGGCGGCGCACTCACCACCGCGAGTGCGCCGCCTTCGAAGGGAGACATGACCGAACATCAGCTGATCTGCCGGAACAGCAGTTACCTCGCTGTGATTGCGGTCAGACTCGACGCAATTTTGGCACGATCCCCGTCTCAGCCAGTCACTAAACTAGAACGGATGGCCGTTAGGCCAAAACCAACCAGACCCAACTATGAGTGACTACGACGACGGCGACGACCGAGAATCATACCAGACCTACGGCGGAGCCGCCGACCCAAGCCCCGACGACCTGTTTATCACCCACGACCGAAACCGCGAGGCGTTCACCGAAGAGCGCGAGCGGCGACAGGACGGCGAAGTGATGAACGACCTCTTCGAGTAAAATGAATCACACAGACAACTTCGACGCCCTTCGGAAAGACGCCCTTGAATCAGTCGGTCAATTACAGACCGAGGTTGAAACGGTCTTAGCAGAATCGGGAGCAGACCCCGCTTCTAATCCAGACGCCGACCGCCTCGACCGGCTGTATTACGTCCTCGATGAGATGCAGGCCGAACTAATGGACGAAGCGAACGTCGAGTCCCTTCGAGAATTGGAGAATTAAAATGAGCATTTACGACGCTGACTGGCAAGACAAGCCCGCTGGATATTACGCCGACCCTGAAGTGAAAGCCCGGCACGACCGCTGGGTGCTTCAGGAACAACGCTTCACCCACTTCGTGGACGAAGAACTCCGCATTATGGGCCACGACCCCGAGACCGTCCTCGACAGCGACGTGCTTACCGAGGCCGAAACCCGCGCCCGGCGGAGGCTCTAAGATGTGCCACTTTACCGAAGACTGCGACGCCGAAGACGCCTACTGGGAAGACGAACCTATCCAATTGGGGATGGCTTCGCTCGGAGCGTTCGGCTGTGAAGCCTGCGGATACTCGGACTGCCTGTAAACCAACCCACCAACCAGACCCAAAATGAGCCTTAGCCTTGCGAAGTGCGACTGCTGTGACGTTAACGAATACACGACCTCGGTTCGGGGCGCTGATACCTACCGACAATTCGAGTTCGAGGACGACTTCGAGAATCTGTGCAACGACTGCGCCGAAGAGCAGAACACGCTAACAGCGGACACGATGGGGGACGCCGAACTAATCGCGGCCATCGTTTCGGACAGCATCGGCTACGCTGGCCCGTACCACGCCGCCCGCCACGTCTCCGATTACCGGGAAGGCCAATCTGCGATTGAGGCCGAAGGCCGCCGATACGGATGCTGGTGTGAACGCGGCTCGGCCTGCTTCGGGAACGACCTCGACGCCCTGATTGAGTCGGCGGTTCGGCATTGGGGCTTCAAATCCGACGAGGAACGCGAGCGCCTTCTCGCCAAGGTCGAACGCTGGCAGGAGATTGAGAGCGACGACCGGCTCGCCGGTATGGCTCTGAGCCTCGCCGCGCCGGTCGGAGGTATCTGAAATGAAACTGATTATCACGAAGACCGACGGCTCGATGGAGGGCAAGGAGTTGTCCGACGACTTCCAGATTTACTATCTGGAACACAAGAAGTCGGGGCTGTTCCAACTGAATCAGTCGGTGTGGCGGGACGTTGAACGGTTCCGGTTCTATTCCGGCGACGACTACGAGGACTCCCGTGAACGACCCCTGACTCAGTCCCAGAAGGTAGAGGCCGTGTAAGGCCCCTTCTCGGGAACCCAATAGGAACAGTTATCATCTCCTATGAGATTAGGATGGGGGCTACCCCAATACAGCAGGAACGCCGACTCTCCTAACCAGAGACACCGACCCAACCAGACCCAAATGCAACCAGAGATTCAACTAACCCAGAGTGGAACCGCCCTTCTGACTGACGGCACGGCGTGGCTTGAGACAGACGGCTTCGAGTGGCTGGAGGATTGGGCGTGACGCCGAGCGTGGTAATCGTTCAAGGGGGCGAGGAAATCGAACGCCACGACGTTGAGACGTGGTGGTACGACAAAGCGACCCTCAATATCCGGTATCCGAACGGCGAGGTCGAAGAGTTCCCCGGCGGGAACGTGATGAAGAGGCTCTAATGAATTATCGAGACGCACTTCAAGTGGTAATCGGTGAGGCAACGCGACTGAACGACGAAGGGCACTTATCCAACCTGAATCACGAGCGGATTCTCTTCGACGTGAACCAAATCGACGGTGCGATTGCGGCGGCTCGAAGCGCGAGCCGGGGAACGGCTACGGGGGAAGATACGGGGGTTTCGACAGTCGAACGCGACAGCCAGTAACCAACTCGCGCCCCATTAAGGCGCGGCCCTGACTGGCGACTCCGGGGTTCGATTCCCCGGCGGGGCGTCCGATGACGGCCTAACCAGCCCGAGGAACACGGAGACCAGACCCAAATGGGAGCCAACAACCACCTAACGGTGACGCCGACTAACCACCGGCTCACCGAACGACAGGTCGCTGAAACGATTGGACAAGAATACGACGAGATGGAAGTCTACGGCGAGACCTCCGAGGAACTACTCGAAGCCGTCCGGCTTCTCCTGAAGATGAACGACTACCTCTTCGACGCCATCGAGGCCCACGGCGTTCACGTCGAGTTCACCGAGGAAGACCCCTACGGGAGTTTCGAGGAGATGTGTTCGGACATAGAAGTGAACGACCGACTCAAAATCTTCTCCGGCGGCACCCACCCGAGCCACATTAGCCGGGAGGACAACCTCAAGAGCCGGGCGGTTCACGACTACTGGGGCCACTACAAGAACGACTGCGACTTCTCCTTCTGGGGGGAGTTCCAGAAGTGGCACGCGATGAAAGCGTGGTATCCCGAGCCGGTTCACCGCCTCACCCTTCAGGAAGTCGTCGGCCAAACGGGGCTGTGCTGGTATCTCGAAGGGGGCTTCGACAGCCCGGACTTCGAGCAAAAGACGTTCCTCGCCCCGTCCCGGTGGGCTGACCTCTGCTACCGGAACTTCCCCGGCGACCTCCAGTAACCAACAGACCCAGATGAACCTCGAAGACACCCTTCCCGACGACGTGAAACGCGAACTGAAAGAGGCGGGTGAAAAGGAGGCCCGCCGGAAGCGCCGAGCGAAAACGAAGTACGGCCACTTGATGGGGGACGACCGATGAACGTCTCCCTCTCCCTCGGGCGGCTCGGCCTTCGGAAGTGGAAGTGGGTGGTTCGCAACAAGCGAGGCGAGCGGCGTGTTTCCCTGCTGTTCCCGAGCGGCCACTACATCGAGTTGGCGTACAACCGCTGAAGCCGAAACGCCCCTTCTGGGGGCGTCGTTCCCGAGTGGAACTCGGGGGCCTGACGACGGCAACCAAGCGTCAGCAACCAACCAGACCCAAATGACGTTCCGACTACCAGATACCGACGACGACGAACAGTTCGAGCGGCCCGGCGACGACCTATCTCCAAACGAACTCAAGGGGGCGATTAGGGAGTACGCCGAGACCGTGGACATAGACGTACCTCTTGACGAGGTCGAGATTCAAGTCTCGAAGCGACTCCGCCGAGCGGCGGGGAAGGCGGGCAAGAAGAACGGTGACCTCTTTATGAGGTTCGCGTGGAAGGCGTACCAGTCGTGGGGCTGGAACGACGACTTCGAGGGGACGATTCGGCACGAACTCGTCCACATCTGGGAGTACGTCAACTTCGACAAAGGCGGCCACGGGCGGCGCTTCAAGCGGAAGGCCCGCGAATTGGACGCGCCCCGGCATTGCCCCTCGTTCGCTAACGAGGAGGCCCGGTGGTTCCTCGTCTGTGAAGCCTGCGGGAAGAAGACGCCGCGCTTCAAGCGGTCGAAAATCGTGGAGAACCCCGGCCCGTACCGTTCGGGGTGTTGCCGAGCGCGGATTCGCGTTGAGGACGCATAATGAGCGTCATCTCTCACAAGGAGTGGGACGACTACGCCGACGCTTACTCCCACGACTTCCCCCTCGACGCCGTGCCCCGAGAGCCGGGCGAGTACCGACCGACCGACCACTTCGTAAATGAGCGCCGTTCCCGCCGCATCGGGGGCGACGTGATACGGGGCTGTATCGAAGAGGGCGAGGTCTACGAAGCCGAGGGCGACAACCGCTACAAGTTCCATTGGTCGCACCCGACGACGCTCCAGACCTACATCCTGATTGTCGAACTAAACCGCTGGGCGTTCCTCGACCCGAGGGACAAGCACGACGCTATCACCGTGTACCGATTCCAGCACTAACCAACCAGACCCAAATGAGCGAAAACAACCACACCGACAGCGACGAGTTCAGCACCCTGATTGACGACACGGACGAGTTCTACACCCAGCGGGTGGAGGAACTGATGGAGGCCGACGGTCTCACGAAGGCTGAGGCCCGCCGGGCGGCGCTTTACGCGATGAAGGACGGAAGCCCCCTTCCCTACAAGGTGGTCGAACAACTGCTCCCGCCGGAGGACTGGCACGTTCGAGACCCCGCGAACATCACCTCCGGTGAGTGCGCTATCTGCGACGACACCGTGTTTATGGCCGAGGCCGACGAGGGCTGTCACTTCTGCGGCGACGGCTCCTACGACGGCGTGAACGACTGGGGCGAACCCACCCACGTCGAGCCGGTCGAAGACCCCGGCACGGCCCGTTGGAACATCGACCCCGACGACGACCGCTGGTTCATCTGCGGCGGATGCTACGAGGGGATGGACTACCACGGAAGTACCCTTGTGGTCGTGATGCCGGACGGTCGCCGCTGGAAGGTCACTTACGACGGCTCGGTGGTCTTCGACCACGGCGAATACAACCGCGACTACGAGTGGCTGGAAGAGGGCGCAGTCTACGACCTCGTTGAAGGCATCGTCCTTGGCGAGAAGCGCGTTCCAGTCGATGGATGGCGCTCCTACTCCGACGGCCCCAGCAACGTCGAGGTCGAGGCGTGGGACGAGTTCACCACTATCGGCGGCGGGTGGCACTCCACGATGGAGAAGTCCGAGTTCAGCGAGCGCATCAACGACCTCACCGGAGGTGAGGCACTCCCGCCGTTCCCGATGGCCGTCCGGTTCGGCACCACCAGCAACGTGTTCTCGATGATGGTGGACGTGTACGCTCCGGCTGACTGTATCGAGGACGCGGCGGCCTTTATGGGCCACAAGAAGCACTCCGGCCTCGCCGGGGGCATCTCCTACAAGGCCGACTAACCAGAAGGCCCCTTCCCCGTACCGTTGCCGATGACCCCCTTCGGGGGACGGGCAGGCACGACTGAACCAACCAGACCCAACTATGGCACGACTCAACATTGAGGAAATCGGAGAGGCGTTCGCAAACGGCGACTACGACCACCACAACAGCACTATGTCGGTTCGCTCCGCGACCGGCAAGAACGACAGCGGCCTGCTCTACTCCTACGGAGCCGTCATCGCGGCCCGGTTCAGCGACGGCCACATCGTCTTCTACGACGGCTGGTACGGCTACTCGGTGACGACCAGCGGCCACATCACGAAACTCAAGGATGCCGTCGAGGCGGCGGGAGCCGAGTACGACGAAAGCACCGGGAAGTTCGGTGAGGAACCCGAGGCGGTGACCGCCTAATGGCGGCTCAAGAGATGGTGTGCCCCGACTGCCGGGGCCAGCAAGTCCGGCTCGACGGCGGCTGTCCCGTCTGCCTCCAATGCGGCTGGAGTAAGTGTTAGCGTGGGAACGAAGCCCGACAGCGGCCACCACGGCGGGAATAGCCTGTACGGGGTAATGCGGCTCATCGTTGAAGACCGCGACGGGAACGTTCTCGTGGAGGGATTCATCTCCGACTCGGAGTTGACCTACGACCCGAACCCCGACTTCACGGTGACCATCGACCCAGCAGAGGGGGAGATATAGAGGGGGAGTCCTATTCGGTATTCCCCTATTCGGCTTCCCCAATCCAGCAGGAACCCCGACTCTCCTGTTGGGACTAACCAGACCCAGAGTATCCAGATATGACCCTAACCGTAGAACCAGAGAAGTACCGCATAGAGACCCAGACGGCCACCGTTGGGGACACCGTTACCGTCCCGTACCACTCCGTCGGTATCAGCGTCCACCCGCTGACTCCGTTCGAGCAGTCCGTGACGGTCTCCTACCTCGTCCCGAACGACGCCGACAGCAGGGCCAGCGGGGCCGGTGACGGCAACGAGTTCACCATCGAGGAGCGAGTGTTCGGCCTCGGGGAGTACGCCGACGTGGAACTCCCCTACTACGCCACCGGAACCACCGTGTTCAGCCCTGTGGACGACGAACTGACGTTCGTTTACTACCTCGGCTGACCGCTCCACAGTTTGAAACATCTATGAAAGGGAGCGACGGCATCGAGCGGCGACCAAACCAACCAGACCCAAAATGAACGACACCCCAATCGCTGAGATTGAACTGACCGACGACCACTTCGACTTCCTGTTCAACGCCGGGGCCAGCCCGAAACTCATCGAGGTCGTCACGAAGACGCTCGACGAACTCCCCAGCACGGTCAACCGGAACAGCGCCCGGAGCGAAGTCCAGAAGTACGTCAAGTGGGGCAACCTCGACGGTTCGGTTCCCCCGGAGGAGTTCAGCCACATCGGCGGCCACTTCTTCACAGCCCTCTGGAACGGCGACCTCTACGAAGCCTTCTGCCGGGCCGACCTAAACAACCGGAAGATTCTCCTCGACGTGTTCGGGGAGCGCCGCATCAACACCGACCGACCCGACCACCGGCACCCGACGGTCGGCCAACTCGGGGGTGTGGCCTGATGAAGTACGTCGTCCTCTTCAACGTCCCCGAGTGGCAGGAGGGCTGGGGCTACTCGAAGAACACGCTCTTCGACACCCGACACGACGCCGCTGGGGCGATGGCCCGGCTCGCCCGGCTGAACCCAGACGTGGATTACAAACTCGACGTGTTCGGCTGATGGCGTCCGAGCAATCGACGCTCTGCGACCCCGAAGAGACTCGGCCTTCCCGCCCTGAAGGGGCCTGCCTCCTCTGGGACGAGTGCGGCAATATGACGCCGGGCGGAGCGGAGTCGAACAACCAGATGTGCGACGAGTGCCTTGACGCGGCCCGCGCTCGGGGCCGAGGCATCTAACCACCCAACCAGACCCAATTATGGCAAACGACGAACACCAGCACGCTGAAGTAACGGTTCGAGTATCGCTTCCCGTCAACGCGGAGTCCGACGACGACCGCCGGATGAACCTTATCGCGGACGCCGTTCACGACGCCGTCGGCTCCGGTATGGCCGAGAACCACGGCGTCATCAACACGGAACTCCTGTTCACGGAGACCCCCGAAGAGGCCGCCGAGCGAGCGATGGCCGAGGCCGAAGCCCGAGCCGAGGCGAAGGCCGAGCGCCGCTACGAGCGCCACCTCGAAGACCGGGCCGGGAGGCACCTTCGATGAAGCACGAAGACCACGTCCCGGCGACGGGCAAAATCGGGTGGCACGAGATAGCGAACTACCCGGAGTTCCTGAAGTGGCAGTATTCGGATACCCCCTACCGGGTGGTCGTCCACCTGAACGACCGGGGCCACTTCGAGGCGCTATTCACGTCGTGGTATCCCGGCCCGTCCTACCGAATCCGGGGCAACTGCGGGGGCGGTCACAAGGGCCGTATGCTCGCCGTAGCCGCCGCGAAGGATTGGATGGGGGAGAACAGTCACGGATGCCCGCCGCCGAAGCAGATGGCCGTAGAGGCCGGTCAGATAGCGGCGTACTAACCAGACCCAATGATGAAAAACCGACTCGAAGAGACGACAGCAGTACCAACTGACGACCTGATTCAGCACGCGATGTTCCTCGCCCACGAGGTCGGGGACTGGAGAGTGCCGTCCCCTGAAGACCTTGCCGACGAAGACGCGCTCTACGACGGCGTGCGGGCCTCGAACGTGAAGGACGTAGAGGTTCACGACGACGGCGTTCTCCTAATCGGCGCGTTCGACGTGGCCGTGGTGACCGACTACATCCGAGGGTCGTGGCACCACCCGCCTGAGGTGAAGACACGCCGGGAAGAGGCCTTCTTCTCGGTGATGTTCGAGTGGGACGACGGCGGTTACGCGACCGTCGAAGTCGAGTTCTAACGGCCCTTCCCGAGTCTGAAAATGTATGAAAGCGGCGGGAAGCGAGGTGACCGACCAGACCCAACTATGGCAGACCAAATCAACATCATCGACCCAATCACGGGGGAACCCGTGGACGTTGACCGACACCCGAGCAACCGCGTGCCCGTAACGGCCCTTCCCGAGATGACCGAGGCCGAGCGCCGGGCGCGGCTCGGTGACGAGATGCCGGGAAGCACCCTTCCGGTGGTTATCCGGGCGGACTTCCGGGCCGACCCCGTCGAGGGCGACCAAGGCACCTTCACGAAAATCGTGGAAGAGGACTGCCCGACGTGCGGTTACGACCGGGCGAACTTCACGTACCACACTCTCGCCGGAGTGGGTTACGTCGAGTGTCGAGCCTGCGGCGACGGCATCGAGGAGATATAGATGAACCCCGGAGACCGCGTCTACTTCAAGTACGGCGCACAGAAAGCGTGGGGAACCGTCCGGTCGGCTGGCGAGAAGCGCGTTCACGTCCAATCGGGGAGTGAAGGCGTCTACATCGACCCCGACGACGTACTGAAGGTTGAGCCGGAGCCGGAGAACCGGCTGAACCTGCTGGGCGAGCGGCTTCGCTTCAGCGGCGGCCTTGGACAGTAGCGAGAACACCCCTTCCAGACCCAACAATGTCTATCGAGACCCAGACCCAGAGCGACAGCAGTATCGAGACCGAGACCATCGACAACCCCGAGCGCGGATGCGGCTACCTCAAGAGCGGGAAGGCGTACCTCCGGTCGGACGTAGGCCCCGGCGGCGACCTCCCGGCGTTCGTGGAGTTCGCGGAGCCGGTTCCCTTCAAGGAGAACCGGAAGCGGTCTTACAAGGAGTTCCCCGGCCTCCAGTTCGAGTTGGCCGTCACCGGCCCCGGCGGTATGACCGAGACCGTGCCGGAGGGCGAGGCTTCCCGCCACGTTGAGCGCCTGCTTGCCGACCGCCCGACCGGCACCCACGCTGGGGAGATGGTCGAGTTCGAGAGCCACGACCTGCTCCTCTCCGTCGGGAAGTCCCACTACCGGGCGGTCGAAGAGTTCGTTGACGAGGCTCGCGTCCACGGCGTCTCGAAGGCTATCTCCGTAACCAGCGGGAACGCGCCGCCCGAGATTAACCCCGGACGCACCCGGCTCTTCCTCATCCACCCGAACGCGGTTCGGACGACGAAGGAGGTCGAGACGACCTTCTCGGAGTACGACCCCGAGACCGACACTCTGCTCACCGTGAACGGCGAGCCGGTCGAGAACGAGCCGGTGGTGACGGAGACCGCCGACCCCGACCTCCCCGTGACGCTTGAGCGCCGCCTTCGGACGGCGGGCATCTTCGGCTACACGTACCTCACTCGGGTCGTCTACACGGAGGACGAGGACGGTGAGATTCCGAAGTATGTCCAAGACTACGAGGCGACCGGCGACCTCGACGTGGTCAAGCCCGGCAAGCCCGAGCCGTACAGCGAGCAAGAGGCCTTCAACGACGACGGCGAACTCAAAGAAGAGTACGACGACGCCCTCGACGCTGAGGCTATCGTTGAGGGACTGGAGGCCGCCGAAGACGAGGTTCGGGAGTTCGCGGAGACGTTCACCCCGGACGGCGAAGGGGCCTTCCTCCGGGGCGACCTCGACGCCGGGAAGGACGAGCAGGAACCCGCGACGGTTCCCGACTTCGACGTGACCGAGATGGAGCGAGCCGACTTCGGAGACCTCGCCGGACAGGGCTGGGTCGAAGCCGAAAGCCCCCTTATGGCCCACGACGCCCTGAGTGGGGCCGACGATGGAGCGTTGGCCGTCGTCCACGGGGAGAGCGGCCCGGAAGCAGTCTTCCCCAGCAACAACCTGAACGTCACCGAGAAGGGCGGTTACACGCAGGGCGTGAGCGTGGTAGGCCCCTACCGCGTTGAAGCCCGGCTCCTGAACACGGGCGGTCGCCGCGTGAAAGTCGAGCAGACCCGGTAGAGCGGAGAAGTTAAGCCCTCTCCCGGCCTGAAATTCATTGATAGCCCCGGAGAGGCAACCAACCAGACCTATGCCGAATTACGCCTGTCAACACGACGGGGACGGCTTCTACTCCGAGACGGAGACTCACCACGGCTCTTATGAAGTGTGGGTTTGCGCCGAGTGCGGCCACGAAGTCCCCATAGATTTACGAAGCCCAGAGCGCCTTAAACGAGTAACCAATGCAACAGGGGGCGCAAGAAGGACTACTGAATAACCTCGGACAACTTCTATCTCTTGAGACTATTTCGGCAGTAGGAACACTTCTAATACTCTTCTTTACGGGGCTAACGTTTTGGCACCAAGTCATCAGAACACCGCGTTCAGAGGTGAGCCTATCTGTAAAAGAACGGTCTGAGCCGTACTCATTAGGCAAATCAAATCATACCTTCCGTGCGCCCACGGCTCAGTTATCCAATAGTGGAAAGATGGTCGCGCTTATCGAGGATGCTGATGCCTCTGCCACCTTCTTGGATTGTCAAAGTAGAGAAGAACTGGACGACGAGGCTCTACAAAGCGAAATCGAGGTCGGCATTAGCAGGCTGGGAAGAAATACCAAATTGAAGAGTGGTTCTACCCGCCGAGATAAAGCAAGTATCTCGATAGATGACGTAACAAAACTCCCCCCGGAGTTCCAAATCAGAGTCAGATACGAATACGAAATAAAGGACAATATTAGGGAATATGAGAAGTCTATCCCGACTGAGTTCAAGTTCATAAATGAGGCTGTTGCTGAATAACAGCAGAAGTCAGAATAGGTCGGTCGCGGTGTGGATGTACCACTTATCGAGCAACCGTAGCGTTTCCTGTTTTCCACCCTCGCGGTCTTCGGCCCACTTGAAGTCGAGCGTGCCGTATTTGAACGGCCACTTCTTCACGGTGCCGACGACGGCGTTCGGGTGTATTTTCGAGTAGTACCGGCCCTTGTAGGCGTCAGTCATCGTCGCTTCGATAACGACGGCGAAGTTGTCGGCCTGCTGGGCGCGGTCTATCTCGGCCTCGAACCTGTTTCGGTCGGTGCCGACTGACCGGGCGAGGTCATCGAGGCTCTTGCGTTCGACAGCGAACTCCGGGTAGAACTCCTCTTTCCCGGTGTTCGGATTTACGTCATAGTAGCCGAGGCCCTTCACGGCGTAGTCGCCGTAGTTGAGGAGAGCGGTCTCGGTCTCCATCGCGGGAAAGTTGTACGGCTTCTTCTCCCGCTCGTCAACGAGGATAATCATTAGAGATGCACCCGATTCAGAACCTTCCCGTAGCAACTGTGGAGCAGATGTTCGGAGTAGCCGAGGTCGGACAGGAGGGCCACAAACTGCCCGTCGTTCGTGTTTTCGTCACGAGACGGGTGGTACATCCTCCCGTCCTCTCGGGCGACCACAGCGGCCACCATAACGGCGCAGAGGGTGGCGTCAATCCCGCCCGGAGTAGAGAGTTCCGAGAGGTCGAGGTCGGAGAAGGCTTGGCGTCCTCGGGAGTGTTGGTAGTGCGTCAGTTCGAGTTGCGATGCGATGGCGTCGAAGAGGGCGAGGTTGTCCTGCTGGCGCAGAATCTCGTTGTCGCCCCACTTCCCGTTGCGGATGCCGGTGTTGTAGGCGGCGAGCCGGGAGTAGTGGTCGGAGACTTTCTCGGTTCCATCGAGGCGGTGCGTAGAATCGTATTGAGCAGAAGCGTCGTAGCCGTAGAACTTCGTAGCGTTAGGAGTGTCTGGTTCGGTCAGAGGCTCTGCGTGGTCTTCGTCGTATGGCATTTGCTGTCACATTTGGGTCTGGTGGAGGGCAGGGAGGGCCGGAGCCGGTGTGCTAATAGAGTCACATACCGACGTGTAACGGCTATACTCAGACTCCCAACCGGAGTCCTAACCGGGGTTCCCCAATGCGGCAGGAACGTAGGACTCTCTGATTGGGAGTATCCTGATAGGAGAAGTCTGGTTAGGACTACTCCGAACAGGACTACCCCAATAGGAGAATACCGAATAGGACTCTCCCCTCTATTGTCTCCCCTCTCTGGACAGACCGAGGAAGAGTCCCGAAACCGGGTGCCGTCACCCTATTTCCCCCATCACAATGACAGAGACAGTATTAAGCGTGTCGGTGACCGAGACTGGTACAGAGATGCCCGAGAACGACTGGAGGAGGCCGTATGCGGCAGGTGCCTTAGACTGGGGCGGAAACTTACAGGCCTCGCTCCGCAAGAAGGGGTCTTCCAAGCACGGCTTCGAGGTCTCCTTCGAGATAAAATTCGAGAAGGCCAGCCCGGAAGCCGTGGGCCTACTGGACGAGTTCTGCGAAGACCTCGGCCTCGACCCCAAGGCGAACATCTACCAGCGGGACGACGGCTCGGAGCGTTACCGCGTCCGGCTCACCCGCCGCGACGACGTGCGGGAGTTCCTTCAGGCGGTCGGCCCGTTCGTGGCGGCCCGCCACGAGCAGGTCGAGATACTGCTGGAAGACGTGTTCCCCCTTCTGGACGAGGGCCGCCACCGGACGGCGGAGGGGATGGTCGAACTCGCGTCGATGCTCGACAGCGTCCAAGAAGCAGGCTTCCAGCGCGGCGGTTCTCACAAGAAGTACGACGCCGAGACCGTGGCGGACGAACTCGGCGTAGAACTGTAAGGCCCCTTCCTGACTCGGCTGACCGGCAAGATTATATAGACACACCAAGTTAGGATGGCGGAAGGTAGGGCGAGAGGCCCGGATAGGGTCGCTCGCCGTCTTAGAGTGCTTCAACCGATACGGTTATAGTACCTCACCAAGTTAGGATGGGGGCTAAAGGCGGTACTCGGTGGGGTACTCTCATACAGCCCTTTCTGGAGACGTAGTGATAGCGGCCCATCACGGGGCACGGGTGACGATGAGAAACGTCGCCGGATAAGAAAAGATGCCCAGACGCAGGTTCAAATCCTGCCGTCTCCACTCGGGGATACGCCTCCCCCGACAGAACAACCTCTCTCTACTCTGATTGGCCTCTATGAGCGGCCCGTGAGGGAATCGTAGGGTTCTTATCTACTCCCCCCTGCCCTCACACTCACGGGGACGTGGCTCAGCCCGGCAGAGCAAGCGCCTCCAGAGCGCAAGGTCGGGAGTTCAAATCTCTCCGTCCCCACTTCTACTCGGAATCAGCCACACAGAGTGGCTTCTCTATTCGGCACCCGGAGTTCCCCGGTTAGGGCGGGGAGCGTTCCTGCTGGGTTCGACTCCCGGCTCCGGCCTTTGGGGTGACCCAAGAAGTCAGACAACCAGTACCCCACCGAGAGTAGCACCGCCCGACAGAAGACAACCACCCGCAGGAACGGCCTGCAACCAGACCCAAAATGTACGACTACAACTCCTACGAGCAGGACAGCGGCAACAACAACAGCGGCTCCGACAGCGGCAACGGCGGCTCCAGCGAGCCGGACAAGAACCTGACCATCACCCCCTACGCCCCCATCGAGGGCGAGATGACCCGCGTGTTCGGTAACGCGAACAAGTGGGGACAGAGCCTCGGCATCGCTATGGAGGCCGTCGAACTCGTAGATGGGTGTCTCTACCACGACCCCGAGAAAGGCAAGTTCAAGGTCTTCTCGTGGCGCGACGTGGTCGGCATCGACCCGAACGACCCCGAGGCCCCCGAGGTCTCGGCGGACGACGCCAACCAGTTCCTCGTGAAGAACTACGGCGGCACCGAGAAGCGGTACGAACTCGTGGAGGCCGTCGTGATGGCGAACGATGACGAACCCGCCGACCTCGGGAACGTTATTATGTGGTACGGCGGCTCCGACCGCTTCGGCCCCAAGTCGGCGTCGAAGACGCTGGCGAAGATTCTGACCACCCACGGACGGGACGCCGTTGTGGACGACAGCGATATCCACAACTGGCTGGCCGACACCTCCGGCGACAACATCCTGCGCGGTGACCTTCAGGGCCGCCGCGTCGGCTTCTTCGAGGTGAAGAAGCAGTCGAACCAGAGCGACCGCAAGTACCACCACCCCATCGTCAAGGACGTGGAGACCGGCGCGGACGTGACCGTGGCGAACAACACGGCGAGCGAACAGGGCACCCTCGACGGCGGGAACGCCCCCGCCGAAGAGGGCGACGCCGAGCCGGAGGCCGTGGCCGACGGCGGCCCCGCACAGGCTGAGGAAGTCCCGGCGGCCATCGAGGACTTCATCTCCACCTGTCAGACCCTCGGATACGACGACGAGGAGAAGGCGGCGGCCCTGCTGGGCGACCTCGTGGAAGACGCCGGGAACGACCTGACGGAGAATCTGGTCGAGGACTTCGGCGGCGAGGAAGCCGTCGTCGCCCGCGTCTTCGAGTAAGGCCCCTGCCTGCTCGGTGAACAGACCCCAGAACGCCCCTTCTCAACCAGACCCAAATGGAAATCGACACTCTCGAAGTGTATTACGACCGAAAAGTGCAGTTAGACCAGTTCGAGCCGATTACGTTCGGCGCGACCGCAACCGTGAGCCTCGAAGACGGGGACGACCCCGACGAGGTGTACGCCGAGGTGGCCGGTGACCTTCAGGACGCCGTCGAACGCGAACTCGCCCGGCGCGTCGCCACCAAGAAGCGCGAAGAGCGCGACGAATAGGGCACCGCTCGTTTTTCCCGCCGCGTAGGAGTATGAAATAGCGCAATGAAATAGCGGCGGCGCTGTCCCGAGAGAGAACCGAGGCGTAACCAAACCAACCAGACCCAAATGAGCGTAGAAGCACAACTGTACGACACGACGAACGGTATCGACTGGGACGTTCCCGAACTCCACACCATCCTTCAGGTCACCCGAGACCTCGGCGTGGTCGGGGAGGAAGACACCTGCCTCACCGTCGCCACGGCGTCAATCAACGGCGGTCTCGAAAGCGGGGGCGGCCTCTTCGTCCTGTATAGCCCCGCTCGCGGTGGTAAGGACTTCACCCTGCGGAAGACGCTGGAGGCCATCTACGGCCCCGGTATGGTCTACGAACACCCAACGGACGAGTCCGAGACGGCCCGGTACTACTCCGCGAAGGAGGCGAACAAGTACCCCATCCACATCGTCGGTGACCTTGCCCGCGTCGGGGAGGGCACCGAGAAGATGCTCAAGGACTGGGGCGAGGGCAACGACTCGATTCGGAAGGTCACGGACATTACGAAGTCCGAAGACGACGACGACCGCACCCAGACGATGACGCTGGAGTGTCCCCGGATTGTGTTCGCCACGATGGCGACCGACAACCGGAACGCCGACTTCAACGACTTCCCAGAGTTGCTAAAGCGGGCGTTTATGCAGTCCGTGGACACCACGAAGGAACAGACCGAGCGCGTCATTATGCGGAAGGCCCGCGAACACTCCGGGCAGGTCACGCTCAACGTTGACCCCGTCGAGCGGGCGAAGATTCGGGAATACTTCGAGGCCATCCCGGTCTCGCTGTTCACGGACAACGTGAACAACAAGGTGATGAAGCCGGGGATGGAGGAAATCGCCCGACAGACCATCGAGGAGGGCGCGATGATGCCCACCGAGTTCAACGAAGCCCGCTTCGACTTCGACCGGCTCGCCTCGATGATGGGCAATATGGGCCTCCTCCACCACGCCGACCGGATGACCGTGGACACCGGAAGGGGCCTTCTCCTCCTCTCGACGCCCGTGGACTACTGGTACACGATGCAGGTGATGGGGAACAATATGGTAATGTCGGCGCTGAACCTGACCGACGAAGACCAAGCCATCCTTCGGCTCCTGAACGACCTCGACTACGCTCCTGCTCGGAAGGATATCCAGCAGGAACTTCGCCGCCTCGGCCACAACATCCGAGACAGCGACGTGAAGCGTAGCCTCGACTCGATGCGGGAGTCCGGGTACATCACCGAACACAGCGGAAGCCCCCTTACGTACTCCCTCTCGGACTTCGCCTCGGTGACGGACGTGAGCGTGAGCCTCGACTACTCGGAAATCGTTGAGGCCGCCGCTGAAGAGGTGCGGAACATCTCGGGCATCGAGCCGGAGGTCGCGGACGAGTACGTGCGGCGGTACTGCGAGGGTTCCGGCACCATCGCCGTCCACCCGTTCACGGGAGAGGCCGTCGATATCACCGAAGACGACAGCCTCGGGGAGATGACCGAGCAAGCCAGCGAGGCCCGCAAGGCCGCCTTCAACGGCGAGGAAGTGGACGACGAGATGGCGTCCATCTTCGAGGAAGAACCGCTCCACGCCCAGCAGGCGAAGGAGCAGGAAGCCCAGCAGTCCCTTGGTGGGACGCTTGAGTAGATGGTGAGATGAATACAGAGACAGAACTCGTAGCCGACGGATTCCGGTACTGGGTGGACTCGTGGCCGCGTCGAGCGACCAAGTATCAGCGGTGGGCGACCACTCCAGAGGAAGCCGCTGAACTCGTCCTCGACGCCGAAGACGACCCCCAGAACTGGCCGTTCATCTCGGTGTATTCGTTCCCAGACGGACACACCAAGGACGGGAACATCCCGCGAATCGACCGGCTGTTCATCGACCTCGACGTTCCTGACACGGGTGATTACCGAGGGAGCGACCGGGGCGACCCGACAGCGGCGTGGATTCGAGATATGAGCAAGTTGCTGGTGCGAGCGCGTAAGGTCGCCCGGTTCTTGCTCAAGACCCAAAGCCCGGAGTCGTGGCAAGTGGTCTTATCGGGACACAAGGGTATCCACATCGACTTGGTGTTCCCGCCGATTAGCACCTCGAACGGGGACTTCTCCCAGTTCATCAACGGGCTGAACGCCTACACGGGGGCGCTCAAGGAATACATCATCGAGGCGACCGGACTCGACGACCTCGAAGAGTATATCGACGTGGACTCGTCCGACCTCGGACGGATGCGCCGGGTGCCGAACACGAAGCACCTCGGGGCCAGCAAGGCCTTCGGGGAAGACCGCTTCTGCGTCCCGGTGACGCTCGAAGAGTTGGCGACGCTCCGGCCCGCTGACTACATCGAGTTGACCCGACAGCGGCGGGAACTCGACGCCCGGTTCAAGCCGACGCCGAACGAGAAGGCCGCCGAGGTGTTGACCCAGCGTATTCGGAACGCCTCGTCCTCGGCTCGGTCGGTCGGCGGCGCGACCTACGACCGGAGCCGCGTGAAGCGGTACGAGAAGAACGCGAACGACAACATCACGGTGGACGACCTCGACTTCGTCCTCTCGGATAGGCCCTGTATTATGGCCTTCCGCGACCGGGATGATGCGTTCGCTCACCGCTCTCAGTCCCATATGATGGAGATGTACGTTATCACGCATATGATGGACAAGAACGTACCCATCGACACGATGGTAGAGTTCTTCAGGGGTCTTCCAGAGTTCGAGGAAGACTACACGAGGGAGCGTATCGAGACGTACATCTCCCTCGACTATTCCCCGATGAAGTGCGAAACCGTGTGGCAGAAGGCTCCTACCTTCTGCTTGCAGGATTCGTGCGGCATCTGGGTCAGCGAAAACGCCCGACGGGAACGGGCCTGACCGATACAGTTAAGATAGAGTACCCGGTTATGATGGGGGCTAAGAGGTAGCCTTTCTGAACCGCGAGACAACCGACCAACCACCCGATTCCTCACAGACAACCGATTGAGGCGTTCCGCAGTCCAAGCCTTCCAGCAACGAAGACACGTAGCGACACCTCTCTCTGCCGTTCTGCCGCCGCTCTCACCGCCGAAACCACCCGAGAGCGAGGAATCTCTGCCGACCCAAATGAATTATCTCGACCAGTTGACCACCAACCAGCGAATTGCCGCAGAAACCATCGGTGAAGACGGGGCTACCGCCGCAGAGGTGGCGGACGCTCTGGGCTACAAGTCCACTTCCGGGGCCTACGACATTATCAGTCGGCTCCGGCAGGCGGGCGTCCGAATCCCCGAACCCGAGGAAGGGGTCTACCGCATCGAGGGCTACGCCCCGACGGTTGACGACTCCGACGAGACCCCCGGCTCGGTTGATGTTCTGCGGACTCCCACGACCACGAAACAGTCGGTGAGCCGGACGGCGACCGACTTCCTCGCGGAACTCGAATACGACCTGAAGAGCCGCCTTCAGCAGTACGCCCCCGCCCGAGCGGACGGCGGGCTTCTCGCTGAAGAGGGCCACGAGGACTTGGTGTTCTTCCGCACCGACGACCACTTCGGGCAGACCGAACGCAACGAGTACGGCGAGGAGACCTTCAACTCCGATATCGCGGAAGACCGCGTATGGCAGTACGTCGAAGAAGGCCTCCGAGAGAAGGAGCGCCGGGAAGCGGCGGGCGTCGAGTTCGACACCGCCCATCTCCTGCTCGGCGGCGACATAATCACGAACGAGACTATCTACGCGACCCAGCCGCACTCGATTGACCTCCACCTTCGGGGGCAGATTGAGCGGGCCTCGACGGTCTACACGGAGGTCATCAAGCGGCTGGCCGAAGAGTTCCCGACCGTCCAAGTGGTGACCCAGCACGGGAACCACGGGGAACTCCGCACGGGCGGACAGACCTCGGCGGCCAACGCCGACGATATCGTTTACTCGATGCTCGACCTCGCCATCCGGCAGTCCGGCATTGACAACGTGACGTTCATCCAGAACGACGCGACCTACTTCACGAACTTCGAGATGCGCGGCCATCGGGGCCACATCCGGCACGGCCACGAGAAGGGGTGTCTCGCTCACATCGGCACCTCGTCTCCGAAGGCCCGCTGGGGTTCGTGGCTTATCGACAATCAGTTCGACGTGGCCTACCGGGGTCACTTCCACGAGATGAAGGTCGAGCCAGTCGCGGGCCGTCCCGTGATTATGGGCGGGACGCTCCAGAATCAGGGCGATTACACAGAAGGCCTCGGGATTGCGTCATCCCGTCCGGCGGGTATCCTCCACGGCGTCAGCGACGACGAGCCGATGGCGTGGATGAAGCCTGTCTATTTCCGGTAACGTTCCAGAAACCGGACAGACAGGGCGTAGCAGACTATCGGGGCATCCGATATGTTAATGCTCGCTTACTACCCTAATGGATACTGCCTACTACGGGGACGACGCTCCCTCCTGAAAGCCTGAACTGGCACCACGTCGATAGAGGCGTGGCTGTCTTTCGCTCTCTCCCAGCGTCACGAGTAACAACCACACCTAAATGTCCGCTCACAAGGAAGGCGTCCGCGCAGACAAGTTCGAGATTACCGGCCTGAAGTCCCGCCTCGTTTTCGATTATCACACCGCATCTTGGCAATGCGACAAGGAACTGGAAGACCATATGAAGCCCGCACACGACGGGAACGGCGATGTTGCCGTGGTCTGTCCGATGTGTGACGTAGACGAGTGCGAGTGGGAGATGTACCCCGGCGTGTACGGCCCGAACACGCTTCTGAAAGAGGTCTTCCACTACACGATGGGATGCCCGGAGTGCGGCTCGGCGGGCTGGTACGACCACCGAGGCGAGGTAATCTGTGAGAACGACGAGTGCGGCGTCGTCATCAGCGGCGAGAAGCCGATGATGCTCCCAGAAGACCACTTCGACGGGCGTTGCGGCGGTGATGGGGGAACCGGGATTCCCGCCATTATGGAAGCCCAGCCCGCTGAACCCGACGTACAGTAAGACGACCATATTCGACGGAAATGCGGCGTTTCCTATCTCCTACCAGACCCAAATGAGTCAAGAAGTTGAGCCTCCGGTCTCGGACGACCTGTTCGATACCGAGACCGAGGCCGACCCCGAAGTTGAACAGATGCTCCAGCAGGCCAAGGCCTTCCACGACCAGATAGACGCGATGAAGTCGTGGAGCCATCAGGCCTTCGCGGAGGTGACCGCTCGGGCCGCCGTCCTCGAAATGGGCGACGGCGACGAGGAAGACGTTGCGGAACTCCGCGACGTGGCCCGCCACCTGCTGACGGTGGCTGACCGAATCGAGGGCGGCGACGCGAGCCGCGTGAGGCAACCGTGAGATACCAATGGCAACACGTCAGACCCGACGATGAAGGCGGATTCGATGTTGAAGGTCGCGTCGTTCACGTTGCTGTTACTTCGTCTGACCCTACTCGGGGTGCGTATCTGCTGGTTGCGACTGAAGACGGGCGAGATATCCCCTCGGAGTTTGCGGAGGATTCCGAAGGAGTAGACCTCTACGCGGCGGGAAGCCCCGAGCCTGTTGCGACCATCGAGACCCCGACCTGTTCCGGCACGAAGTCGGACGACTCGCCTTGCACCCGCGAGGTCGAGAACGATGGCGACCGATGCTGGCAACACCCCGTCGAGGATGAATAGCCGATGAACACCCTCGCTGTCGCTTTAGTTGCGGCCCTCCTGACCGGGCTTGTCCTCGGCGGCCTCTTCGGCCACCTTGGACTCCCCAGCCCGGCACCCGGCACGCTCGCGGGCGTTCTCGCCGTCTCCGGCTCCGTCTGCGGAATATTCCTCGGCTACCTGCTGACGACTACCTACCTATGAATCCGAACCACCGACTCGCTAACGCACAGCCCGCTCACCAGCCCGGCGAAGACGAAGACGCCCCGCACCGGCTCGCTGGGGCGCTCCCCGTTGAAGCGCCGACGGACACGCCCCGCGACGAGCGGGGTGACCCCATCTTCGACTAATGACCATCATCGCGGTAGACTTTGACGAGACCCTGACCCGTGACTCCGGCGACCCCTACAAAGCGGGGGGCGAACAGCCGGACGAGGCGATGGTCGAGTACGTGCGGCGACTGAAGGAAGACGAACAGTACGATATCGTCGTCTGGACGGCTCGCCCGTGGAAGCACGCGGGCCACATCGCGGGCCTGCTGACGATGTGGGGCGTCCCCTACAACGGCCTGAAGTGCGAGAAGGGCGGCGCTCACGTCTATCTGGACGACAAGGCGGTGAACCACACCCGAGACGGGTGGGAAGACCGCGTAACGGCCCTTGCCGACTATGACAACCACGACCCAAGCCAACGAGTCCTCGAAGAGTACGAAGAGCGAGGAGACGTGGAGGCGTGAACTCCACCTGATGACCGACGACGGCTCGGTGTCCTACCCGGACGTTGCCGACGCCGCCGAGGTCTCCGAAGGCCGCGTCCAACTGGTATTCCTCAACGGGGAGACCGAGATGGTGGACGGCCAAATCTTCGCTACGTGGGAGAACGACTGGAAGTTGTGGATGGACACCGGACGAGGCATCATCCACGCGGAGCCGGTGTCGGCTCCCATCCTCACGCTCCCGTACACGAGGAAGAACGACCTCATCAAGTTCGACTACGACGGCTACGAGAACCGAAAGGCCGGGCGCATCAAGCGCCTGAAACGCTACGACCTGTAACCACACCAGACCCAAATGAGTATTCAACACAACCGCAACGTCGAAGAAGCGGGAAACCTCGCGTCCGAAGTCGGTGGCGTCATCGCTGACCGGAACGGCACCCACGGCGACCCCATCGAGAACCACGACCACATCGCTGACCTCTGGAACGCCTATCTGGGCGGCGTCCTCGTAAGACCCCTTCGAGGCGACGAGGTGGCCGATATGATGATTCTGCTGAAACTCAGCCGGAAGCACGTCGGCGGGATGGACACCGACCACTACCGGGACGCCATCGGGTACGCGGCCATCGCGTCCCTCTACGTCCCCGAAGACGCCGACAACTCGGCGGAGGCCCGAGAGTGACCTTCTCGCTACCGGACGCCGAGACCGAGTCGGAGACGATTCGGAAGAGCCGGGAAGCCATCGAGACCTTCGAGCGCGACCGTAAGGAGCGGGAACGCCGACGCCTCGAACTGTCCCGTGAACTGAACGACCCCACGCTGGGGCCGGGGATGTGGCCGTGAGCGACCCCGAGGTTCCCGCCGCTTCCGACGCCGAGATTGACTCGGTGCCGGGCCTGCGGACGGCGCTCGAAATCATCGGTCACGCGAACCAGACAGCCCACGAGAAGGGCAAGTGCGTCATCGAGTTCGAGAAGACCGAGAGCGGCGCGATGAACATACAGGATATCACCCAGCACGTCGAGGTGCTGGAGGGTGTCAACGAACTGCTGATGCGGGACGACGAGGAAGAAGATGCCAACTCAGAGTGACCGACTGACGAGCCTGCGTGACAGCACGCCGAAAGGCGAACTCCCGTATATCAGCAAGAGTCGGCTGACGAAGTACGTGAAGTGCCCCGAGCAGTTCCGGTATTCCTACGTTCAGGGCCTCAAGGAGCCGGGAACCATCTACACCCGACGCGGCACCATCATCCACGAGGTGCTGGAAGACTACTACTACGCCGTCGAGGCCTACGTCGAGGAGACCGGGGAGTTCCCCGAAGACCTCGTCGCCTTCCTGCCGGAGTGGGACAGGTGGGCCGACTATCTGGAACCGTACATCACGAACTTCCTCAACTTCGAGTACGCCCGGATGGAGGTCTCGCCCGACCCCGAGACGTGGCTCCCGGTCGGTATCGAGGCCGAGTCGTGGCTGGAAGACCCCCTCCCCGACCGCGAGGGGCGACAGCCGCCGTGGATGGGGTACGCGGACGCCATCTACGACGACCGCTCCGTTCCCGGCGTCGAACCCGCTGGGGGCGTCGTCATAACGGACTTCAAGACGGGGAAGACCCCCAAGAAGCAGTACCGCGACGAGGGCATCTACCTCGAAGGCGAATACTACGCCGTCCTGTTCGAGCAGGAGTGGGACGTAACCGCCGTTGCCGGGTACTACCCCAAGGGGGACGACCTGATTATCAGCCCCCTCAAGGAGTCTCGCCGGGAGTTCATCTACGAGACCATCAGCGAGATGCTGGATATGATGGACGCCGACGAGCCGCATTGGCCCATCAACGAGACACCGCTCTGCAAGTGGGGGCCGGGCCGGGACGAGCAATGCTCCTACTACGATATCTGCTCGTCTACGTGGGGTGAAGCCCTGAAACACGACGACCAGTTGAAGGAGATGCTGGACGCCGGGATGACGCCCCACGAGATAGCGCAGGAACTCGGCACGAAGTCGAACTACGTGACCTACGCGATGCGGAAGATGAACCTGTAACGGCCCTTCCTGAGTCTGAAAGATGTATGAAAGCGGCGGGAAGCGAGGCGTAAACCCAGAGACCAACCAGACCCAATGGCTACGAAACAAACCGACGGACTACTTCAGAGAGTTGTAAGAGGCCTTCTCGGACAGGGATTCACCCACGTCGAGAACGTGACCGACCTAATCGAACACCGGGGAACGACCCACGCCCTGCTGGAATACGGCGGCGAGACCTTCTCCGTTCGAGCGAAGGACTACCGCTATCAGGGTAAGGCGTCCTTCGGTCTCGAACAGGTCGAGGAAGCCGCTGAGAACGGCTACGTCCTCCTGTCCTACGTGCAGGAGGATAAGTCGCTCCGAGTCTACGACGCGCCGTTCCTGCTGGATACGGGCACCGTCTACGAACAGCCGAGTCAGAAGTCCGTCTCCCGAGAGTGGATTGAGATGGATGCCGACTACGGCGTGACGCTTGCGGACTACGTGAACGGACGAGCCGAACCCCGGTCGCGGGCCGGGGACAACGCGACGCTCGGGAAGTTCTACTAACCACCTAACCAGACCCAAATGCTCGAAATACTCGTCACCAACACCGCCTGCATCGAGAACAACGACGACACCTTCACACTCCGCCTCTACGGGCGTGACGCCGACGAAGAGCGGCACACGGTTACCATCACGGACTTCCGGCCATACTTCTACGTGGAGGCCGCTGAGGCCCGTGAGCGGAAGAACGAACTCCTCGGGGAGTGCGGGATGCGGGAGTTCGACTTCGACGTTGACTGCACCGGCTTCTTCGGGGAAGAGGTCGCCCGCGTCTACGTCACCACGCCCGGCGACGTTCGGAGCGCGAAAGAGGAGTTCCACGGTAAGACCTTCGAGGCCGACGTGAACCCCACCCAGCGCGTCCGAATCGACCGCGACGTGAAGGCGTGGATTCGCGTTCCCGGCCCGGAGGCCACGCTGGACGAGGTCGAGGCCATCGAGGCTCCCGTCGAGAACGACCCCCGACCTCGGACGGTCGTGTTCGACATTGAGACCGACGACCGAGGCTCGTTCCCCGAGCCGGGCGAGAAGCGTATCACGTCCATCGTCGCCTACGACTCCTACGAGGGGGAGTACGTCGGGTTCTTCGATACGGCGGGAAGGCCCGTCGAGACGTGCTTCCCGAACGGGAAGCCCGAGGAACTTGACCGGCTCCACTACTATCCTGACGAGCGCGTTATGCTCATCAACTTCGGGGAGTGGGTCGAAGAGCGCGACCCCGACCTCATCACCGCGTGGAACGCCCCTTTCGACGGGCCGTACACCATCGAGCGGATGAAGAAGGTCTCGGCGCACCCATCCCGGCTGTCTCCCGAGGGGAACGCCCACGTCACCAAGCGCGGTGACCCGAAGATTCTGGGGCGGACGGTCTACGACCTGCTCCACGCCTACAAGAAGAACTCGTGGGGCGAACTGCGCTCCTACTCTCTCGACTACGTGGCGGGCGAGGAACTGGGCGCGTCGAAACTGACCCACGAGGAAGGGTACTTCGAGATGTGGCGGGACAACCCCGAGAAGTTGATGAACTACAACGCTCGGGACGTTCGCCTTACCGCCGGGATTGACGAGGAGGCCGGTGTGGTCTCCTTCCGCGACTCCCTGCGGAAGATGGTCGGCGTCGATTTCGAGGACACCCGAGAGAACTTCCAGTTCATCGAGATGATGGTTCGCCGCAAACTGGACGAGCGCGGCGAGGTCGGCCCGACGAAGACGCGGACGAGCGCGGAAGACTACGAAGGGGGCTTCGTGGTCGAGCCGTACTCGGGGAAGGCCACCAACGTCGTCGGGATTGACTTGGCGAGCCTCTACCCGGCGACGATGAAGATGCTGAACACGTCGCCCGAGGTGAAACTCGACGCGACGGAGCCGGAACTCGGGAAGGTCGCGGTCGCCCCGAACGGGCAGGCGTTCTCGCTGGAGCGGGATGGCCTCTTCCGGCAAATCGTGGACGAAGCCCTCGACCTCAAGATGACGTACAAGCGCCTCAAGCGGGAGGCGGAACCGGGGTCGGATGAAGAGGAAAAATACGCGGAGATGTATCAAGTGAGTAAGACTATCACCAACTCTATCTACGGCGTTTTGGCTTGGGCCAAGTTCTTCCTCTACGACCGCAAGACGGCAGAGGCCATCACCCTCGCCGGGCAGGCGGTTCTCAAGGAGACCGCCCGCTACGTCAACGAGGAAACTATCGCTGAAGTGATATATGGCGACACGGACAGCAACTATATCAGATTCCCGAGGAATATGCGGCAGGAGTCCTGCCTCGAAGCCGCACAGGAGATTTGCGACACTCTCAACAACGAGGTCTACCCGGCCCTCGCGGAAACGATGGGCGTACCCGCCGAGGATAACCTCTGGGAGATTGAGATTGAGATGTTCGCGCCCCGGTTCTTCCAATGGGGCCGCAAGAAGAAGTACGCCTACGCGGCCTCGTGGAAGGAGGGGATGGACTTCGACCAGTCCCTCGACCAGTACGATATCTCCATCAAAGGTAGCGCGGCGAAGCGGAGCGATGCTTCCCGCCTCACTCGGGACACCGAGAAGAAGGTCATCAAGGCCATCCTTCACGACAAGGACAACAGCGAGATAGCCAACTACGTCTACACGGCGGGAACCTCTCTCGACCCCGACGACCCCGACTGGGAGAATATCGGTATCCCCGGCGGCATCGGTAAGGAGTTCCACGAGTACGACTCCCCGACGGCTCACGTCGAGGCCGCGATGAACAGCAACGAACTCCTCGGAACGGAGTTCTCGAAGGGGTCGAAGCCGATGCGGTGCTACATTATGCCCACCTACGTTGACGCGCTGGGCGAGAAGATAGACCGCATCGCCTACGAGGACGCCGAGCAGGTCGAGGACACCGGCCTAACGCCGGACGTAGGCCGTATGACCCAGACGCTCATCATCAACCCGCTCGGCCCCGTCCTCGACGCGGTCGGCATCGACGTTGAAGCCGCCGTGGAAGGGCAGTTGCAGACCGGCCTCGGCGCGTTCTTCTAACCACCCAACCAGACCCAAATGAGTACCCAGCAGAAACTACCCGTAGGAGATACATCTGTACCGACCTCAAACCAGCGGGAACGCGACGTAGTCTTCACAGCCCGTGGTTCCGCCGACGCTACCGAAGCGGCGTGGCGGGTCGGGGCGCTCATCGGCTACGAGTCGATGAACTACCGGCCCCCGGAGCGGTTCGACGTGGACTTCGTGGACTGGCCGTTCTCGAAACTGAAGAAGCAGACTGTTCCCGACGTAGAGGGAGCGTGGCGAGAACACCTGAAGACGGTGCGCTCGGAGAAGCCCCGTTACGCGGTCGCCCCGGACGCCGACGAGGTAACGGGCGACTGGGAGTGGGTTCTCGACCGGGCCGCCGACCTCGAAGAGTACGCGGAGACCGTTATCGTCGTCCCGAAAATCGTCCACCCCCGCGACGTTCCGGCTCGCTATCGGGTCGGCCTTCCCTGCCAAGAACGGTACGGGCCGAGTCCGCACCCGTGGACGGCCTACCGTGACTGCCCGGAAGTCCACTTACTCGGTGGCTCCCCGGTGAAGCAGGCGCAGGCCCGGAAGTATGGCGTCCCCGTCGAGAGCGCCGACACTACAAGCCCCCTTACGGCGGCGAACTGGATGGGATACTTCGACGGCTCCGGCTGGACGAAACTCCCCGGCGGGCGGTCGGACTACTACGAGTGCGTCCGGCGTTCGTATAGCAACCTGCGGTTTGCCCTGAACCCTGACCGCTCGGTGTGGTCGCCACGGGCACGGAACGCACAGCACGACCACGCCGCTGAGTGGAGGGAGTCGAACGAAGACGCGGATTGCTGGGGGCCGGACGAGGAGGCCCCGAGCCGGTTCTACGAGATGTACGCTTGAATATGAGCAACGAAATTCCTGACCCAGAAGTTAGCATCGAAGTCGAATACAGCGGGTTCCCGCCGTATGCGGACAAGTACGGCCTGAACTGGTACACCTGCCTCCAGTTGACGCTCGTGATGAAGTTCCCGGTCTCGGAGACCGCTCACCTCGAATCGAGGATGCCTGCGACCCCAGAGCGGGTGGCCCTGTAATGCCCATCGCTTGGCGGGTCGAAGAGCGGTGTCCTCGGTGCGGGAACAGCGACGACGTGTGGATGTTCGAGAAGGAGGAAGGCACCGTCATCAAGGAGTGCTACACCTGCGAGGACTGCGGCTGTGAGTGGACAGAGGTAATAAAGAAAGAAGATGTAGACTGGGGATAGATGCGCCGATTCACCGAGGGTGACCGTGTTAGAGTGGATATTCCTGACGAGACAGACCCAGACCACGAGCGTCATCACGGTGTTCACGGAACCGTTGTGGGAGTTTTATCTGATAATGCTGGTTCAGTAACCGGAGACGACCGCGACTCCTCCTTATACAGAGTCGAACTCGAAACTGGGGAAATTAGCGATTTTAGATGGAGAGACTTGCGCCCGCCGATAGAATGAACTCAATCGGTTTGCGTCCAGACGAAGGAAGACCCGATTTCCTCTTTGTGAATTAGGCCTTCATCACAGAGGGAGTTCAGGCGACGGTAAGCCAAGTCGTATGAACAGCCGACTTCCTCTGCGACCCTTGATGTAGTAGCAGTATCGAGCGAACTGACTGCATTTAGAAACGCCTCCCGTGGGTATCGCTCGGTGAATTTTCCCGAGTCCTCATCACGGTCGGTTGGCACAGGAGACACTTTTTCCGTGCAATTGCTTAAGGGTACAGACAACGCGACCGTTCAAGACATATTGAATGGATATGTTTAAGGCCCAAGCCGGTACATTTGGTAACGAGAAATGGTCAGCCCGATTTTGAAGTGGGCCGGTGGGAAGCGCCAACTCCTCGATGAGTTGTACGACCGATTTCCTGAATCCTACGAACACTTCCACGAACCTTTCTTCGGTGGCGGGGCAATGTTCTTCGACCTCGAACCCGAGAACGGGACAATCAACGACACGAACGCGCGGCTCATCAATTTCTATGAGCAGGTTCGTGACCGACCCGAAGAACTAATCGAACTACTCGAATCGTTCGACGACCCTGAATCCGACCCCGACCCTGAACGTCGGTTTTCGGAATCGAACCGGAAAGGAAAGGAGATTAAGAACTACTACTACCAGCAACGCGAACTATTCAATAATCGGCCCTACGGCGACGAGTACGACGACCTTGAAGAAGCCGCACTCCTACTTTACCTGAATCGGACGTGCTACAATGGCCTCTATCGTGAGAACAGTAGCGGCGGATTCAACGTACCTATCGGGCGGTACAGTAATCCTGATTGGGTGCGCTCCGAGGAGATTCGGAACGCGAGCCGCGTGTTGGAGAATACCGAAATTCACAACCGGGACTTCGAGTATGTTCTTGAGGCGGCTGAGGAAGGGGACTTGGTTTACTTTGACCCGCCATACGAGCCGATGAGTCCCACCGCGTACTTCACGGACTATTCGGCGGAGGGATTCGGGAAAGAAGACCAAGAGCGTCTGCTTGAGGTGGCACAAGAACTCGACCAGATGGGCGTGAACGTCATCCTCAGTAACAGCGGCGTGATGTACGAAATGTACGACGACTCCGGCTTCTACGTCGAAGTTGAGGGCGCTACGCGCTCCATTAATAGTGACGGCGAGAACCGCGACGAAGTAGACGAGATTATCGCCACGAACATCGCCCCTGAGCGACGACGGCGTGCAGGACAACAGGGACTCGCGGACTTCTAACCAAGAAATGGCGAACCATTCTGATGGAGATATTGACCGGCTCGTAGAAGAGGGGGAAGAATCATTCCGAGCGGCAAAGGAAATTGCCGGGAAGATGTACCCAGACGCCGAGTTACGCACTACTCGATATGCAACAGCGGATGATAGCCGTCACGCCCCAGAGGGCGCGTGGTTGTCTGGTGTCTCACTCGTGTTTTCCGACGATACCGACGAAGAGACGCTGAAAAAACGGGCCGAGAAGATTCAGGAACGTCTTGGTGAGGATAATCGAGTTCTGAACGCAAACGTTCGTTCTGAGACGAATCCACGGAAGGAAGTCACCATCGAAGTCGCTGACTACAAAGACCCACGTTAGCCCCTCTTACTGACGCCTATTCTACTTCCTTCGCCATATCAGAAATGCGCTTGTGTCCCATCCGTGGTGAAGTTATATTTCTCAACCTGAGATAGTAGCCGGTCGGGGATGTAACCATCAAACGTGCTGGTGAAGCCGGGCGCATAGACGTGAATAGTAATCTGGTTAGCCTCATCCCCGAGCCGGTCGTGAAGCCATTTGAGATAACGTTTGACCTGAAGTGCCGCTGACTTCCCGGCTTTCCGTATCTTCAGTTCGAGGACGGTATTCGGAATCGTCCCGTCCCGAATCATCTCCTCCGTGAAGTAGCACACGTCGGCTTTGTCCATATCAGCGGGTTTGAACGGGGAGATTGGAACTTGACGGCAGATAGTCGCGTCGTCCGGTTGCATATGCTCAGGGAGGAGTTCAGGGTTCGCAATCAGGGACGCCTCAAGATGGGACTCGGGATGTGCTTCCTCCGGTGAGTCAACACCGTATTCCGGCGAGAAGGGGACGGGGTCGCCATCTAATTGCACGGGTTCATCGCTAACTGTCTCAATCTCTCCTTCGTGGTCGTTCTCAAGGAGGTCGAGGAGAATATCCGTCTCTCCGGGTGTGATTGTGCAGAACCCCATACCCGCGATGCTGTTCGAGGGAAGTGGGTATGGGTATTCTCCAAGTTCAAAATAAAGTTGGTCAGAGATAACGTATCGGCCCGCCATATCTTCGTTGTCCTCAAACTGTATGAGGAAGGGTTGGCACTTTTCCCCACGGTCGCCCCCCGCGTCGAAGACCCCTGCTTCATCGGTTTCCTCATAATTCTCACGAGGAGACTCGTCCCACACCAACGGGGCGTTCGCTTCCCGCCCCATCGGGCTTTTTTGACCGTTGATGTAGAAGGCCCCATACTCGTCAGACCCGACAATTTGACCGCCGTAATAGATTTCGCGGTCAAGGAAGAAGAAAACGTGCTTGCCTTCTCGGGCGGCGGCATAATCAGCGAGTGTCCGGTAGTGGGCGCTCTGGGAGGATGGCTCACCATACTGCGGAGTCATATGCTGACCATACACCCCTTCGTCAAGGTACAGTTGGAGGGTGTCCTTGTCATAGAGGGTGATGAAGAGTCCGCCTTGATTCATACCCCAAACCAGACAGGCGAATTACAAAACAAGCCGCTAAAGATAACTTGAATGGAACGGTGAGACCGAAATACCCACCTGTTCACCGTGGTCAGTTCCCGGCCTACACCTCCCGTGTCTCAAAGAAGCGTTCAACATCCTCGGGAAGTTGGTTCTCTGCTTGATGGAGGTTGTAAAGGTCAGTAATGTCGTTATAACTCTCACGAAGGACGTTCGTGAGGGATTTAGCCCAGCCCTGACCGTCCGTAATCCAGACGAAGGCTACGTCATCGTCCCGCATCCGCTGGGCGACGTGGTTGTACGAGCGGCGAATCTCGGATGGCTTGCTCCCACCGACCTTGTAGGCGTTCGCTTCAACGACGAGCCGGAGGTCTCCGTTCTCGAATAACGCGAAGTCTACGGTCTTCTTCTGTCCCGATTCGTCGTTATACTCGGTGGTGTATTCATCGTCCATCTCCACGGAGTATCCGGCATCATCGAGCCGGTCTGCTACTTGGCTAATCTGTTCACCAACCAAGTCCTCGAAGCACTCCCCCTGTCGGTTCTTCCGAGCGTGGCTCTCCATACCCACGAGCATACCCCGATAGTGGTCTCGAACGTCCGCCTCGTCAACGACGTACTGGAGTCCGATTTCTTGGAGAATGTCGGCTAAGTCGCGGGCCGCTTCGCGGTCGCCGGAATCAATTGCTCGCTGAATGTCGTAGAACTTCCAGACACCTTCGAGGGCGCTGTATTTATTCCCGCGCTCCCCAAGCAACTCGAAGTAGAAGTCAATCCACTTCCGGGTGTCGTCGGCATCCATTAGGGCATCCGCGAGGCCTTCTACGAACTCGGTTTCAGAAACGTCTTCGAGGTCAAGGATGGCCTCAATCTGCACTTCGTAGTTCGCAATCTCGGCCTCAATTCCGTCCCAGTCGATAAATCGTGAAGAGGGAATGGAAGATGGAACTATCGTCTCTTGAAATTCCTCCACGAACTCGTCTGTTGGAGGACGGTGTTGGCGGATTGGCATACCGGAAAACAGGTGCAAGTGATACAAAGGAGACCTTTACATCGGGATTGAACGGTCGCCTGAGTCACGCGCGGGTTCCCGCCGCACGCTGAACCTCTCTGTTTTCGTACCCTTATTCCGACCGAGTCACGGCGTCGTTAACGGCTCGACCCCCTACCGGCAACCCTTTCCGATACCCGCGTACAGGATTTTCGACATACGGCAGTCCTCGACAGTCGATATGGGGATGATTACCGGCTCTGATTACCTCGAAACACTTTTTAAGTCACCCGCTGAAATGCCTGTGTTCACCCATTAGAGCGTCCAAAGAACGTTGGAGTGGGGCCGGAGGGATTTGAACCCCCGATCGACTGATATCTCCGGTGCGCCTCGGAACTCCAGAGGGTCGTCAACGCGGCGAGGTGATCAGCCAAGCCGCTCGGTATACCAGTCTGGAGCGTCGTCCCGGGCGCGGGCCTCTGGAGTCAGTCGCCATCCCTGGCTTGGCCACAGCCCCGTGCATCACTCCATACGGCGATTCTGCCTAAGAGGGTTTCGATTCGGGAGCGGGCGCGGCGCCGAGGCACAACGCCCACGGTGGCGGCCGGCCAACGCTCACGCGATGATCGCGCGAATCTGGCACGGGTGGACCGACCCGTCGGACGCCGACGCGTACGAACAGTTCGTTACCGAGGAGGTGTTTCCCGGCGTCGACGAGGACGTCGAGGGCTTCGCGGGCTTCGAGCTACTGCGCCGCGAGCACGCCGACGAAGTCGAGTTCGTCACGGTTGCCCGCTTCGAGTCGTGGGACGCCGTCAAGGCGTTCGCCGGCGAGGAGTACGAAGAGGCCCACATCCCCGCGACCGCGGAGACGCTCCTCTCGCGCTACGACGAGCGCGCCGAACACTACGAAGTCCGTGCGTTGACGGCCGGGCCGACGGACGGCTGAGTCGAGCACGACAGGTACTTTTTGCCCCTCGCCGTAGCCGCGTCCATGCCCGAATACCCCATCGTCGTTCGCGAACTCGGCGGGGAGATGCGCCTCGGCGTCGAAGAGGCAGACGAACTGGAGGCCGACGTCCGCGAGGTTGTCACCGAAGGCTACGAGCGCGTTGACGTCGACGCCTGCGAGGACGGCGAGCGAGTCGGAACCGTCGTCGCAAGCGAGGACAACCTCGACGTCGTCGACGTCCGCTGGGAGAACTAGTTCAGGCTTCTTCGCGTTCCTTCCAGTCGCAGTCCTGGCACTTGTAGCCAGTGACGAGTTCGGTCACCGACGGCATGTAGGTCACTTTCACGACGTCGCCGCCACAGTCGGGACACTCTCGGTCGGCGTCTTCGATGTTCTCGGCTTCCATGACGTCGCCGTCTTCGACGATCTCGGCGAGTTTCTTCGGCGTGACCATCCGGCCCTGCACGACCCGATTCTCTGCCATGTCTGCGAGAAGTCGGAGACGACGGGTAAGCCTTCCTACCTAGAGCCACGGCGCGCGTTCGTCGCCTTGGTCCTCGCCAGGGTAGCCGTAGGCGGTCTCGCCGCGGGACCCACTGTCGCGCTCGTAGTCGATGGTGCCGTCGACCGAGATGCTCGGGGAGGGGTCGACGTCGTCGGCGTCGTCCTCCGCGCCACCATCGGTCGCGGCCCCATCGGGGCTCGCGTCGTCCGTCGTCGTCTCGTCGAGGTTGCCGGCCGCGTCGGGGTCGATGGCGAGGATACCCGCGACGACGAAGACCGGGAGCGGGACGTACGTCGGGACGATGCCGAACAGCGAGATAGCGAGCGTCCCGAGTGCGACGGCGCTCCCGAAGCGGAAGCGGTCGATGTCGATGATCCGGCGCAGGTAGGGCTGGAACGCGACGACACCGAGCGCGAAGCCGACGCCGACCAGCGCGGCGGCTGCGGCGTGGAGCATCAGCGTCGGGTTCGTCTGCACGACGAGCGTCGGGTTCGAGAGCGTGAGGCTCGCGACGGCGCCGAGGCCGACGACGACGGCGGGACCGGGGATGTACTCGCCGATGGTGGCGCTGGCCGTCTTCGCCGCGATGGCGAGGATGACGATGGCCGCGAAGCGCTCGAAGATGTGGACGTCGAGGACGCTCGCGATGGTCGGTGCGAGTGCGGCCTCGACGACCGCGAGGATGATGAGCGGGACGCCGACGAGCAGGACGCTGCGGAACTGCTGGCGGGTACTCGTATCGCCCATCTCGGCGAGGATGACCGCGACCGTCGCGGACCCACCGAAGACGAGCAGGCCGACCTGGACGATGCCCGCGACGCTGTCGAGGGCGCCCGCGATGACGAGTGCGGGGAAGATGCCGTCGACGAGCGGGAGGAGCATGACGGTCGCGAGCAGTCGGGTGGCACCGCCGACGCGCTGTTCGAGGCGGAGCGCGACCGGGTGCTGGGAGCTACTCATCGACTAGTGGGCGCGGCCAGCGCGTAACCCAGGGACCGCGTGAGGGCGCTCGGACGAACGATACCGGGGACGTGCGCGGCGGTGGCCGATGCCGCGAACGTTCGGTCGCATCCAGGTGCGCGCCCAGGATGTATTGGTTCCCGTTGTCCCAAAGAGACGTTTCTCGCAGACAAAATTAGTAGCGCCGGACTGGTGGCTCTGGTCACCGGCGATGCGCGCTGCGAGGGGACTGCGGGAGTCCATACTGTCCTCTATTCGACTACTACCCATAAGTATTGCGTGAGAAAGAGACACAAATGTCCGAGATTCGCGCCCTCGCTTAAATAGCGTGTCTACGGACTCACGGTGTGGGTCGACGAACACCGACAAATTCGTGAATTCTCTGCCGTTCGTGAACTTTCGAGCCACGTTCGACACCGATTCTTCACGAACGTACACTCGGTTCCGTGTGGCACCACCCTGCACATCTATGCGTGTCTCGGAACGCTTTTGGCCCACGACCATGTGGGATTTACATGGCGAAGGACCAGCACGAAGACGGATTCTTCTCGGAGAAACTTCGCGTACCGGAGGCGCTGACGTTCGACGACGTGCTTTTGCGACCGCGCGAGAGCAGAGTCGAGCCGGACGAGGCCGACGTGAGCACGCAAGTCTCGAAGAACGTCGAACTCAACATCCCCATCCTCTCGGCGGCGATGGACACGGTCACCGAGAGCGGCATGGCCATCGGGATGGCCCGCGAGGGCGGACTCGGCGTCCTCCACCGGAGTATGGACGTCGACGAGGTCGTCGCGGAGATCGAACGCGTCAAGCGCGCCGACGAACTCGTCATCCGCCGCGAGAACGTCGTCACGGCCCGCCCGGACCAGACGGTCCAGGAGGTCGACGAGATGATGGAACACGAGGGTGTCAGCGGCGCCCCCGTCGTCGACGAGGACGACGAGGTCCTCGGCATCATCTCCGGGACGGACATCCGCCCCTACCTCGAAGTCGGTGAGAAGGACTCCGTCGAGGAGGCGATGACCGACGAGGTCATCACCGTCCACGAGGACGTCGAGGCCCGCGAGGCGCTCGAACTTATGTACGAGCACAAGATCGAGCGCGTCCCCGTCGTCGACGACGACGGCCGCCTCGTCGGACTCGTCACGATGCAGGGCATCCTCGCACGCCGCGAACACGAGAACGCCGCCCGTGACGAGGACAGCAAACTCCTCGTCGGCGTCGCTGTCGGTCCCTTCGAACAGGACCGCGCTCAGGCCGTCGACGAGGCCGGCGCGGACGTCCTCTTCATCGACTGTGCGCACGCGCACAACCTGAACGTCATCGACTCCGCCCGCGAGATCAAGGAGGAAGTCGAAGCCGACGTCGTCGTCGGCAACATCGGCACCGAGGCGGCCGCCGAGGACGTCGTCGACTTCGCAGACGGCGTGAAGGTCGGCATCGGTCCCGGTTCTATCTGTACTACGCGCGTCGTCTCCGGGTCGGGGATGCCCCAGATTACGGCCGTCTCCGAGGTCGCGGACGTCGCCAGCGACTACGACGTGCCCGTCATCGCGGACGGTGGGATTCGCTACTCCGGCGACGCCGCGAAGGCCATCGCCGCGGGCGCCGACGCCGTCATGCTCGGTTCCTACTTCGCCGGTACCGACGAGGCGCCGGGCCGCGTCATCACGATGAACGGCAAGAAGTACAAGCAGTACCGCGGGATGGGCTCCGTGGGCGCCATGCAGTCCGGCGGCGGCGAGCGCTACCTCAAGGACGAACAGGAAGACGAGGAGTTCGTCCCCGAGGGTGTCGAGGCCGCGACGCCGTACAAGGGGTCGCTCGCCTCCGAACTCCACCAACTCGTCGGCGGTATCCAGTCCGGCATGGGTTACGTCGGCGCCGAGACCATCCCGGAACTCAAAGAACGAGCGCGCTTCGTGCGGGTCTCCCAGGCCGGACAGACCGAGGGCCACCCGCACGACGTGATGATCACGGACGAAGCCCCGAACTACAGTCCGGGCGAGTAATCAGTCGCCTTCTGACTCGCACACCGGCGAGCAGTAGGGGCCGTCGGTCGCGTTCGCGTCTTCGTACGCCTTGAACGACTCACCGCAGTTCGCACAATCGTACGATTGGAACGCCATAGCCATCGCTGGCTACACTCGGCGTCGTCAAAAACGATACGGTGGTCGTCGGATCACCGGGCGACGTCGAAGCCGGCGACCCCCTGCTGTGTGACGTAGGAGACGAACTCGTCTTCCGCTTCCTGCTCGTCTTCGACTTCGATCACCGACCGCAGTACGCCCGACGTCTCGTCGCCGTCGTCGGCGTCGGGGTCGTACGAGTTGGTGACGATCTTCGCCTCGAACTGGCCGCCTTTCTTCACGACGAACACGCCGTCTACCTTCTCGTCTAGGGTCCACCGTCCGGATCGCTGTACGATACTCATTGGGAATCCTCCTGAACTATCACCACATTTCTCGCCCGCCACCTTAGTTCTTTGTGCCGTGGTAACGGTCGACAGTATATGGACAGTCAGAACCCTTCCCGCAGGAACACGTCCCGTCCGGTGAAGACCGCTCCAAGCGCGTCCGTGACGTCGTCGTGGGCGACCGAACAATCACCCACGGCGACGAGTTCCTCCGCGTCGTGGTAGCCGATAAAGAGCTGGGCGAGCGCGCCGATTCCGAGGGTCACGTCGGGTGCTCCCGCTGCGTCGACCTGTTCGCACTCCGCTCGTCCGTCGGCGACGCGGAGACGGAACCGACCATGGTTCCACTCGACCAGCGGGTCGGTGACGTCGAGCGTGAGGTCTACCGACGTGCCGTCGGGGAAGGGACGGGCGGCAATCGCTCCGGTGACGTCGACGAGTCGGAGCATCGGTCCTGACTGAATCTCGGTGGTCACGTCTTCGGGGTCGTCGACGCGGTCGAGGAGCGTCGTCTCGGCGGGGCCGTAGAGCCGAACAGTCTCGATTTGCGAGTCGTGGTCGGCGAGGAAGCGGTAGAGCTGTCGTTCGGCTTCGCGGTCGGTGTACGCGAAGTCATGAGCTTCGATCACCTGGCCCTCACCGTCGCTCTCGCCTGCCTCGACTTGGTAGACGATGTATCCTCGTAGATCGCCCCGGTCATCTTCCCACCCATAGACATAGGGGTCAGTATCCCAGCTGTGGAAGACACGCTTTCGCCACCACTCCTCGCTCCGATCGAGTGTCAACTCGTAGTCGGTGCCGTGGGCCGCAAGCACCTCGGCCATCGCGGACCAATCGTCGGGGTCGAGTGGACGCATCCGCCCGTCCTCTTCGGTGTCGACGAACTGCAGCGCCTCGGGCGGGACCTGGGTTCGGGCGATTTTGTTGCACGTTGCCCAGCCGAATTGACGGTAGAAGGGAGTGTGGAACGGCCAGAGAACCGAGAGCGCTACCCCACGTTCCCGGTATTCGGCGAGCGACTCAGCGAGGAGTTCGCGGACGAGTCCCTGACGGCGGTTCTCCGGTGGCGATGCGACGGCCGAGAGACCCGCCGTCGAGACGAGCTGGCCGGCGACCTGCGCGTCGAACCAGTAATGACGACAGACAGCGAGCAACTCGTCGCTGACGTCGTCGAAGAGTCCACGACGCTCGCCAATTCGTGCGGGTGCGGGTAGCTCGTCGGCCTCCTCGGGGTCATAGGGGCCGCTTTCCGGGCGGAACGCGTAAGTGACGAACGCGCGGAATTCGTCGACGCGCTCGTCGGGAATGGGACGATAGTCAGCCATACCGTCGAGGCGAGGCCGACGCCCATCAATATGTAGGATGCTTGTGTCCCGCCATCACGCGACGACACACAGCGTACAGCACACGACGGTGCAGTCGCTTGGGAGCGTCGAGTCGAAAGAGAAAGACCGTGTGTCCTCAGTCCTTGCGCTTGACGACGTCGCCGAGGGTCAGTCCCCCCTCGCTGTCGCCGCCGGACCACTCGTCGTCGCCGTCGGTGGACTCCGTCAGCGAGATACCGAGACGCTTCTCCAGTTTCTGCTGGACGTCGTCAGTCGGGAGCATCTCGCCGCGTTCGAGTTTACGGACGAGGCTCGCCTTCTCGCTGAGGTCCTTGGCGAGTTCTTCTTGACTGAGACCTTCGGCCTCCCGGGCGTTTCGGATGCGTTCGTCGTAGTCAGAGGCAATCTCCTCCATCTCGTCGAACATGTCGCGGCGGCGGCGCTTCGAGGAACCGCTGGAGCCGCCGGAACCCCCACTCTTCGAACTCGAGTTCGAACTCGAGGACGTGGAGTACTTGGTCGAAGACGACGAAGACGAGTCCCCCGTCTTGACCTGGGTGCCGAAGTCAGTACAATCGCTACAGACGTCGAGTTCCGCCCCTTCGACTTTGATCGTCTTGGGGTCGGAGGTCTCGGCACCGCACATCTCACACTGAACCATACAGATAGATAGCCGTGCCCCGCTCATAAATGGCACGCTGACCCACGTTTTCCGGTCGTACCGGAAGCCTCCGGGTCGTCGCCCGCTCGTTCAGGACTCGAGGTCGTGCCACGCCCCCCAGAATCGCTGGAAGGCGGTGATGTGTCCGACGACGGCGAACAGTCCGAGGAGCCATCCCACCAGGCTGACGCCGGCGACCGCCGGGATGACAACCGAGATGGCGCCGACGATACCGACGAGCGCGAGGCGGTCCGCGCGTCCCAAGAGCCCGCCGTACTCGCGTTCGAGACCGACGGCCTCTACCTGCGTCCCGAGGTAGGACGTGAGGAGGACACCCGTGACGGCGGCGAAGCCGAGTCCGTAGCTGTCGATACCGGCGGCGAGACCGGCGATGATGACCACGTCGGCGTAGCGGTCGAGGACGTGGTCGAGGAGGTCGCCGCCCGGTGAGTCGACGTCCGTCTCGCGGGCGACGGCGCCGTCGAGCAGGTCGAGCCACCCGTTCGTGAAGACGAGCAACGCGCCGACGGCGTAGAGGACCGGCGACGGGGCTGGCGGCGTGACGGGCGAGCCACCGCCCGCGACGTAGAACGCCCCACCCGCGGCGATGGCCACGAGGAAGGCGACGACGCTGATCGCGTCCGGCGTGAGTCCGAGTCGGACCGACGCCGCGACGAACGGCCGGAGCATGCGGGAGGCGAGGGGACGGAACTTGTCGAGCGTCATCGGCTCAGAGGAAGTCCGTGAAGTCGACCTCGCCCGCCGATGGCTCGCGCTCGCCCGCGAGGACGCGCTCGATCTCCGTGGCGACTTCTTCGGGCGTGCGGTCGGTCGTGTCGATCTCGTAGACGTTCTCCTCGCCGTGACGCTCGACGGCCTCGGAGAGGATGATGTCGAGGGCCTCGCTCTCGGCGTTCTCGTGGGCCTTCGGGCCGGGGACACCCGACTCGCGCAGGCGCTCTTCGAGCGCGCGGGGTCGACACCGGAGGACGACCACTTTATCGAGGTCCTCGACGAGGTGCGCCAGGTGGGAGTCGAGGACGAAGTCGTCCTTCCCCTCCAGCCACTCCTCGACCGCCTCTAGGTCGACGACGAGACTGTCGCGCTCTTCGTCGACCTCACTGTAGAGTTCTTCCTCCTCGACGATTTCGTTGAGGTGTATAACCTCCAGGTCGGTGTCGAGGAGGTCCGTCGCGGTGGTCTTTCCCGTGCCCGGCGTCCCGGTGACGGCGACCTTCATTCCGCGAGCACCTCGTTGAGTTCCTCGACAGCCCTGTAGGTCTCCTGTTCGGTCCCGCAAGTGATTCGGATACACTGGGGCAGGCCGAAGCTCCCGCAGTCGCGGACGATGACGCCCCGCTCTTTGAGAGCCTCCGCGACGGTCTCGGCGTCGCCGACCTCCACGAGCACGAAGTTCCCGTGACTCGGGTGGACCGGCGCGTCGATCTCCTCGCGCATGTACTCGCGTGCCCAGTCGGCGGTCCCGACGGTCTTCTCGACGTGTTCCTCGTCGTCGATAGCAGCGAGACCAGCCTTACAGGCGATGGCACTCGCGGCGAACGGCGTGTTCACGCGGGCGTAGGCGTTGGCCCACTCCTCGGGAACGAGTGCGTAGCCGAGGCGGAGACCCGCCAGCCCGTAGACCTTCGAGAAGGTGCGGAGGACCGCGACGTCGTCCCGTTCGTCGAGGAGTTGGCGGGCGCTGGGCGCTTCGGTGAACTCGCCGTAGGCCTCGTCGACGACGACCAGCGTTTCCTCGTCGGTCTCCTCGGCGACCGTCTCGACGTCCGAGAGAGTGAAGCGGTGGCCGGTGGGGTTGTGGGGGCTCGTGAGGTAGACGATACGCTCACCGTCGTAGGCGTCGAGGACCGTCTCCGCGTCGAAGGAGAATTCCAGGGGTTCCTCGGAGGCGAGCAGGTCGTACTCCGCAACCTCGCCGTGGTGGAAGCGGGCGCTCATCCCGTAGTAGGCGAAGCCGGGCGTCGGGACGAGGACGCCGTCGCCGGGTTCGAGCGTCGCGCGGGCAAGGTAGTCGAGCGCGCCGTCGCCACCGTTGGCCAGCCACACCTGCTCGTCGGCGACGTGCCATCTGTCGGCAATGGCGGCGACGAGGTCGGCGTGGAGCGCCTTCGGGTAGTAGTGGACCTCGTCGGCGAACTCGCGGATGGCCTCGACGGCCGCCGGCGAGGGGCCGTGTGGGTTCTCGTTCGAGGCGAGTTTGACGAACTCCTCGGGGTCGCGCCCGAGTTCGCGCGCGACTTCCTCGATTCCCCGGCCCGCCTCGTACTCGACGTGGCTGGAGAGGTCCCGTGGTTGCATGGTCGAACGGAGAAGTGGGCGCGCCTTAAGTGGTGTTGCTTGGCGCTCGCGCGGTCCGTCGCCCTCGTCGCGTCGCCGTGTGTCGAGTCGACTCGCCGGTCACGCCCACGGCGCGTCCGGGTCCACCCGTCCCTTCGGTTCTTCGCCGTCGAAGACGCGAGCGAGGTCCGCGGCCACGCCCTCGTTGGAGTCCGCCATCGCTTCCTCGGAGTACCAGCCGACGTGCGGCGAGAGGTAGACGTCCTCGCGCTCGCGGAGGGGCGAGTCACGGGGAGGCTCCTGCTCGAAGACGTCGAGGCCCGCGGCGCCGAGTTCGCCCGCGTCGAGGGCGTCCAGCAGGTCGTCCTCGTCGACGACACCGCCGCGTCCCGTGTTCACGACGACCGCGTCGTCACGGAGTCGGTCGAAGGCGTCGGCGTCGACCAGTCCCTTCGTCTCGTCGGTGAGCGGTGCGTGGACGGAGAGGTGGTCGGCGCGCTCGGTGAGTTCGGCGAACGTTACCTTCTCGACGCGGTGTTCGGCCATCTCCCCGGCGTCGACGTAGGGGTCGTACGCGAGGACGTCGCAGTCGAATCCGCGCAGTCGCTCGGCGACGGTGCGGGCGATGGGACCGAAGGAGACGAGGCCGACCGTCGACCCGGCGAATCGGTGGAGCGGCGCGCCGACGTGCCAGTCCCACTCGCCGTCCCGGACGGCCTGGTCGTACGTCCGGAGGTTCCGGACGCACGCGAGTAGGAGCGTCACGGCGTGGGTGGCCACCTCGTCGAGGCAGTAGTCGGGGGAGCGGAGGACGACGACGTCGCGCTCGGCGGCGGCCGCGACGTCCACGTTGTCGACGCCGATAGACGACTGTGCGAGGACGGAGAGGCCGGGGAGGTCGTCAAGGACGGTTTCGGTGACGGGCGACTCGCTGTGAGTGACGAGCGCGTCCGCGCCCGCGCCGTGCTCGCGGAGGTCGGCCTTCGAGTCGAGCGTCGCGACGGTCACCTCGGCCGTGTCGCCGAGGACACGGCGGAACGTCTCGGCGTCGATCTTCGGGTCGTCGGCGACGACGACGTGCTTGCCCATGGGTGACCCCTCGAACTCCGGGCACGTGAAACCGATTGCCGAGGCTTCAAGGCGCAGCCTCGCACAGACGCGTACATGGCTATCGGCACTACCGTCTCGGCCGCCGTCCACCTCCTCTTCGCAGGGCTGTGGACCGGGGCCGTCGTCTTCGTCACGTACGCCGTCCTCCCAACTGCGGTGAAGGGCCAGATCGGGACGGACCCGCTCGAAGCAATCGTCTCGAAACTCACCACGCTTTCCCGTGCGAGCGCGTTCCTCCTGCTGGTGACCGGCGGTCACCTCGCCGGCACCCGTTACACCGTCGCGTCGCTGACCGGGACGGGACGTGGCCACCTCGTCCTCACGATGGTCGTCCTCTGGCTCGCACTCGCGGCGCTCGTCGAGGTGGCGGCCGCGCGGATGCGCGACGGACTCGAACTCGACAAGGTCCGGACGCCTGCCGAAAACGCACAGTCGATCTTCCGTGCTGCCTCGCTCGTCGCCGTCCTCCTCCTCGTCGACGCGGGCCTGCTGATGGGCGGACTCTAGGCGCGCGCAGCCTCAACGGTTAACCGTCCTCCGTCCGTTCGTCCACGCGTGCCCGGTATCATCGACTCAATCGTCGTGTTCGTCGTCAGCCTGCTCGTCGGGGGTCTCGGTATCTACGTCGGCGGCCGGTTCGTCGCCGGCGTCGACGACTACAGCCACGCCGTGTTCACCGCCGCCATCGGCGCGCTCGTCTGGGCGATTTCTGCCTTCCTCTTCGGGTGGATCCCGCTCCTCGGACCGATCCTCGTCTTCCTCGCGTACCTCTGGGTCGTCGAGCGACGCTATCCCGGCGGATGGGTCAACGCCGCCCTCATCGCGCTCGTCGCGTGGCTGACCGTCATCGTCGTCGTGTGGGTTCTCGGCGCCCTCGGCGTCCCCTACCTCGACGCCGTCGGTGTCCCGGGCGTCTAAGTCTGAACCCCTCTTTCTGCGGTACCAGTCTCGCTCGTACTGCGTCGTGCCCCCACCACAACTATAAGTTTTCAGCGAGAAATGTTGTGTATGAAACCCACGACCCCGCTCGTCAGGCCGGGTGAGTACTACCGGAGTTTCAAGACGTCCATCATGGAGTCGTTCGTGGCGGTGTTCCTCTCGGCGCTGACGGTCACGGTATCGCTGGTCGTCGTCGGCATCATCGCCGCCGGCGGCGTCCACGTCAACGTGGCCATCGAGAGTCCCATCCACCCCTCCGACACCATCTGTACGCAGATGGGTCCCATCGGGGACGCCATCACGGACCTGAACGGGCCGAGTTGTAACATACCCGAGACGACGGCCAAGTTCGTCACCGGGTGGAAGCAGGTCAGTGCGTGGGCGCCGCTGACGTTCGTCGGCGTCCTGTTCGTCTGGTTCGGCGCCGCGCTCGGCCTCAACGTCTTCGTGCGGTACTTCCACGACCGGCCGAGTCTCGAAGACACGCTCGCGGTCGCCGGGTGGGGTATCGTCCCCCTGGCCGTCGAGGCGCTGGCGACGGTCCTGCTCGTCCTGTTGGCGTTCGCCCGGTTCCCGAGTACGATGCCGCTGAACCAGTCGATCGGGGTGTTACGTGCGCTCGTTGTCGGGTTCGCCGGGTCGGTTCGCTTCGTGATATCGCTCCTCGTGGCTGCCTGGCAGGGGTACATCTGGATGTGTGGAGTCCAGCACGTCCACGGCCTCACCCGCGCCCAGGCGATGGTGACCTCCGGGAGCGTCACCGTCTTCCTGTTGATCGTCGCCGGTCTCTAGGCCCTACAACCGCTCGGCGACGTGGTCGGCGGTCTTCGACGAGAGCGCGGCGATGGTGAGTGTCGGATTCATCGCCCCGCACGTCACGAACGGCGCGCTCCCGGCGATGGAGAGGTTCCGCAGGTCGTGGGTGCGGAGTTGGGGGTTCACGACGCTCTCCTCGGGGTTGGTCCCCATCCGTGTCGTCCCCATGTGGTGGAACGCCGGCCCGGTGTTCTCGGGGCCGACGTGCCACTGTATCTCGGCGCCCAGTTCCGTCAGGATTCGTCGCTGGATCTCGTTCGCCCGCTCGATAGTCCGCCGCGTCCGGTCGTCGAGACTCCAGACCACGTCCGGGACCGGATTGCCGTGCGCGTCAGTCGTCGAGGGGTCGAGGCGGATGCGGTTTTCCTTCTGTGGGAGTTGCTCGACGAGCGCACCCACCGCGACGTGGTGGCCGTAGGCCGAGCGAATCTCGTCGAGGAGGTCGTCACCGAAAGAGTCCGCCTCTAGCGCGACGTCGGCGGGCTCGGGACCGGCGTAGTTGAGGAACTCCATCTTGATGGCCGTTCGCTCCGCCGAGTCGCGGTCGTAGAACTGGTGGGTTTCGGTCGTGTTGAAGCCGACGTGTTTCTGTCGGGTCCGCTGGTCGGGGAGGACGCCGCCCATGCCCGCGAACAGGTGGTCCATGAAGTACCGTCCCACCAGGCCCGAGGAGTTGGCGAGGCCGTCGGGATACTGTTCGGACTTCGAGAGGAGGAGGAGCCGTGGCGTCTCGACGCCCCCGGCGGCCACGACGAACTCGCGTGCCTCCTGGGTGTACTCCTCTCCCTCGGGCGTGGCGTACACGGCGCCGGTCACGCGTTCGCCCGCGGCGTCGTGTTCGAGACGCTGGACCGGGACGCGGTCGAGGACGCGCGCACCGTGTTCCTCCGCCTCCTCGACGTGGCGGGTGGCGTCGTACTTCGCACCGGAGGGACAGACCGGCTTGCACGTCCCGTAGCCGACACAGGGCGAGTCGCCGTCGTACGGTTCGGAGTTGCGCGCGTTCGGCACGGAGTGTGTGGTGATGCCGAGTTCTTTGCAGGCGTCGGCGAACAGCGAGTCCGAGTACGAGGGCGGGAACGCCGGCATCGGGTGTGGCTGTTCGCGCGGCGGCGCGAAGGGATTGTCCGAGGCGCCCGCGACGCCCAGTTCCTCCTCGGCGTCGGCGTAGTACGGCCGGAGATCCGCGTAATCGATGGGCCAGTCGTCGCCCATCTCCGTCTCACTGTGGAGCGAGAAGTCCTGTTCGTGGAGGCGCATCACCATCCCCTGCCAGTGGAGCGTGCTCCCGCCGATTCCCTTCACGCGCGACGCGTTCAGCGGATAGTACTTCTCGCCCGACGAGGTGTAGGCGTCCCGTGGGCCGCCCACATCCCAGACGGGCTTCCGGTTACCCGGTCGGAGGTGGCGCTCCATCCGCTCGTCGCGGTCCTCGAAGTCGAAACGCGGGCCGGCGTCGAGGACGACGACGTCGTATCCCCGTTTCGCGAGTTTCGCGGCGACGATGCCGCCCGCCGGGCCAGCGCCGACGATACACACGTCCGCCTTCTCGGTGGGCGTCCGGTCGATGTTCTGCCGGTCGCTGCTCATCGTCGTGGCCCCCGCTGGTAGGACTGCGTCCCACCCGGGTGGCCGGGTGGGTTCTCCAGGCCGGCGAGTCCAGCGCCGGTCGGCGTCGTGTAGAAGGCGAAGAGGAGTTCGTTCACCAGGTAGTAGCGGACGCGTTCCATCGCGAGTCCGTTGGGGTCCGGGTCGGCCGTGTCGACGCCCATCACGTCGAGGAGGTCCTCGCGCTGGGTCCGCGTGAGGTCGACGTACTCCCCGTCGTACCAATCGGTCGCGTAGTCGTCGAGGTCGGCCACGGCCACCGAGACCCCCTCGGCGTAGTCGTCGTCTCCCCGCACCCGTTCGACGGAGTAGTCACGGACGAACCCTTCGACGGTCTCGACATCGGACGGGTAGACGACCTCGGCGACGGCGACGAGCGTCGCGACTTCGTGCTCGCCGACCGGTCGTGAGTCCCGTCTCGGGAGTACCGAACACCCCGCGGCGGCCCCCACCCCCGCAGCCGAGAGCGCCGCGAGCACGTCGCGCCGGCTCAGCTCCATGTTGCCAGCGATTAGGCGAGCCTAAACAAGAGCGTTGTGTTCTCACTACACCGGATGGCGGACGATAGGCCTTGTATAGGAAAGGCATTTATAACTGGCGTCGGTATGCTATCGGCGGACATGGTCGGAGTCGGTGACGACGCCCCCGAGTTCACGCTCCGGGGAGTCACGGCGGACGGCAGCATCGAGCAGTACACACTCGAATCGTTGACCGACGACGCCGCGCTCCTGCTGGGGGTCTATCCCTATGATTTCTCGCCGGTCTGCACCAGACAGTTATGCGACATCGACGACTTCGAATGGATGACCTTCGAGGACCGACTCAACGTGGTCGCCGTCGGCGGAGACGGACCGTACTCCCACCAGCGATTCAGCGAGGAACGAAACATCTCGTACCCGCTCCTCTGCGACACCGCGACGGACGTGTGCGAGTCCTTCGGCGTGCTCAACGAGGAGAAAGACGGCGTACGGAAGGTGCCCCAGCGGTCGGTGTTCCTCGTCGGACCGGACGGTCGGGTCGAGTACCGGTGGGTGGCCGAGGACAACTGGACCGACTGGGAGCAAACCCCTCTGCAAGACGTGAAAGACCGCTTCGACGAACTGGACCTTTGAAGCCGGCTACGCACTCCGTTCGGCGGGGCGGTGGCGGCCGCCGGGAACGAAGAAGTGGAGGACGAGGACCAGCGCACTCCCGACGAGGACGAGTCCGCCGGCGACGCCGAACGTCGAGACGTAGCCGAGACTCGTCGCGAGCCACCCGCCGGCGAGTCCGCCGATTCCGCCCGCACCCGCCGAGAGTGCGGTGTAGAGACCGAGTGCGGCGCCGCGACGGCTGGGGCTGGCGTATCGTGCGACCAGCGAGTTCGCCGTCACCGCGATGACGGCCCACGAGAGACCGACCGTCCCGAAGAGCACGCCGATGGCGAGGAGTGCGAGCGGCGACGTGGCATGTACCCCGAAGCCGACGACGGCGATGGCGGGGAAGGCGACGACGCGCATACCGAGCGCGCCCGACTGGAGCAAGCGGAGGTCGTAGCGGCCGGCGAGTTCACCCGCGCCGACGTAGAAGACGGCGGAGGCGAGACTCGACACCACGTAGAGGACGAAGATGGCGTCGTCACCGAATCCGGCCTGCGTGAGGAAGTCGGGCAGCGGCGCGCTAAACACGGAGAAGCCGGTGAAGAAGAGCGTGACCGCGAGGAAGTAGACGCCGAGCGGTCCCTTCAGACTCCGGACGACGCGGCGGGGACTCTTCGTCCGCGCGAGCGAGACGAACCGACCGGGGAGGAGCGGCGAGAGCGACCCGCGGACCGCCCGCCGTGCGCGCTTGGAGCGCGAGAGCGGTGGTTTCTCGGGTTCGGACTCCTCCTCCGGGAGCCAGCGGGCGGCCGCGACGACCGAGACGACGAGCAGGCCCGCACAGAAGACGAGCAGCGAGCGCTGAACGCCGAGCGGCGAGAAGACGCCGGCGAACGCACGGGTCCACACCGCCCCGAGGACGAGACCGCCGGCCCACCCGTAGCCTTGGTACTTGTTCAGGACGGCGATGCGGTTGTCCCAGCGGTTCTCAGGGACGTCGGCGAGGACGAGCAGGGTGAGGACGGGCGTCACGCTCGCGACGAACAGCCACAGGGCCGCGTCGACGACGAGGACTGCGGCGACCGTCTCCAGGAAGGGGACGACGGCGAGCGTGAGTGTGACGCCGACGAGTCCGGCGAGCGCGAAGGGCCGGTGGCGGCCGGTCCGGTCGACGAGTTTGCCGACGCCGAGCGCACCGGGCACCATCGCCAGCGAGGTGGCGAACCAGAGCAGGCCGAGCGCGAACGCGTCGCCGCCGAGTTGGACGACGTAGAGTGGGACGAGCAGCGAACTCGCACCGATCGAGACGTTCGCACCGCCCCACGCGAAGAGCCACTGCTCGTCCGGAGCGGGGAGCACCGCTCCGGGGTCGAGGTCGATACCGTTCACGAACAACGCTCCGGCGCCCGACTACAAAAGAAAAGCGGCAGCGACTCGTGGTCGCCGGTCAGTCTTCGCTGGACGGTTCTTCGGTCTGCGTCGAGATGAGCGACTCGCCCTCGACGTCGATGTCGCCGGCCTCGCGGGCGTGTTTGCGGGCCACCTTGTAGGCCGCGAAGAGGATGACCAGCAGGAACACGGTCAGCGGGAGCGCGAGCGTCGGCGAGAGTGCCTGAATTGCGCTGAACTGTTCGAGTTCGAGCGACATCATCCCGAAGAAAGCGAGGAGGCCGCCCCACCACGCGCGGTTGACGGCGTTGGGGTTCTCGTCGCCGAGCGTGATGGCCGAGATCATGAACACGGCCGAGTCGAGCGACGTGATGATGTAGCCGGTGATGACGAGGACGAACATGATGGCCAGGAGGTTCCCGAGCGGCGTGACGAGGAGCGCCTGGGCGATGGCCGCGGGGATGCCGCCCTCGGACATCGCACCGGCGATGGCGTCGAAGTTACCGGGCGCGAGCACCCAGCCACCGATGAGCCCGTGCTGGACCCAGGTGAGGAACGTCGGGATGAGCACGAGTACGACGAACATCTCGCGGATGGTCCGGCCCTTGGAGACGCGGGCGACGAAACTGCCCACGAAGATGCTCCAGGCGGCCCACCAGGCCCACCAGAAGCCGGTCCAGTTGGCGGCCCAATTGGAGTCTGCGGTGGGGTTGGTGTACAACATCAGCCGGAACATGTTGCTCAGCCAGACGCCGGTGGCGTCGAGCGTGAGTTCGAACATGAAGAGCGTCGGTCCGACGACGACGAGGATGGCCATCGAAATCGCGATGAGCACCATCGTCGCGCGGGCAGCGTTCCGAATCCCCTTCCGGAGTCCGAGCCAGACGTCACCGAGGAAGACAGCGCCGATGACGACGAAGATGGCGTAGGTGAGGATTTGCGCCTCGAGCCCGAACGTGCGCCCGAGAATGGACGCCATCGTCTGCGCGCTGAACCCGAGTGTCGTCGCGATACCGCCGATGGTCGCGACGATGGCGGCGAGGTCGACGAGCCAGTAGAGACCGGGAACCGTGTCCTCTTCGATGAGGCCGCCGAGCATGCTGCTGATCTTGTACTCGCCGACGCCGTGGGTGTAGACGATGATGCCGAAGGCCATCGCGACGGGGAGATACCACATCGCGAGTCCGGGGAAGACCTCGTGGATGAACATGAAGGCCAGCGCCATCGACTTCACCGAGGCACCCTCCACGGGGTACGGCTTCGGCGGCGGATTCTGGACGATGGAGACCGGTTCACCGACACCCCAGATGAGGATGGAGCCGCTGAACCCGACGGTGAACACCATCGAGAGCCACGCGAAGACGCTGAACTCGGGTTCGGCGTCGGGACCGCCGATCCGAAGCCGTCCGTACCGCGAGAACGTCATCAACATGACGATGATGAGGAGGATGAACCCGAGCAGGATGAACCACCAGCCGAAGTAGGTGAGCACCCAGGTGAACGCACCGTTGAGCGTCGTCGTCAGCGACTCTGGACGGATGAATCCGTACAGAGCCAGCGCGAGCATGCTGAGCATCGTGACGAAGAACAGCGCACGCTCGCCCCACGACGCCTCATGGAGCCCGAACACGTTCCAAGGCTTCATCGTCTTCGACCTCGGTGGGAGAGGGTTCGATTAGCTGCCTGCGAGACGTCGCAGTCACTCAACGCCGTTGATTTCGGTATCACGGAATTACTCCAACACGAACGGCGAGCAACTAAAAAGCCTGACGACCGAGACATCGGCGCTCGGTTTGGTACCGATCCGAACAGTCTGATTCGTGAGGTTTCTATTCGGGATCGATGACGTCGTGCTCAAGCGTGCCAATGCCCTCGATCTCGACCTCAACGTGGTCGCCGTCCTCTAGGGGGGCGACGCCCGCAGGCGTGCCCGTGATAATCACGTCGCCCGCTTCGAGCGTCATATAGGCGGTAATCTCCTCGATCAGCTCGGGGACGGTGAAGATGAAGTCGTCGATGGAGGAGTTCTGTCGGGTCTCGCCGTTCACGCGGAGTTCGACCGAGGCGTCGTCCGGGACGTGTTCGGGGTCCGCGACGACGGGACCGAGCGGGCAGGCGTTGTCGAAGGCCTTCCCGCGGACCCAGTTTTGTTCTTGGCGCTGGTCGTCGCGGTTCGAGATGTCGTTCGCGATGGTGTAGCCCGCAACGACGTCTTCGGCATCGGCGGCGTCAACGTTCCGACACTGCTCACCGATCACGACGCCAAACTCAACCTCGTGTTCGACGCGCTCTTTGCCGGCGGGGAGTGTCACCGTCGAGTTATGCGTGGCGACGGTGTTCGGTGGCTTGAGGAAGAGGAGGGGACGCTCGGGGACGTCCATCCCTTGCTCTTCGGCGTGGGCCTCGTAGTTGAGGCCGACAGCGACGATCTTCGAGGGGTTGACGGGTGCGAGGACGTCGACCTCTGCGGGATCGTACTCCTCGCCGCCGAAGACGACGGTGTCGTCGTCGGTCCACTCGCCTTCACGGACGGTGCCAGCCGGATCACGGAATCGGACGTGACGCATACGCCGTTTCTCCCATCCTGTCGGGGTAAGCGTTCCGCCTTCGGCAAACCGAGCAGTTCCGACACGTTCCACACCCGCCATCACCCTTTATAAGATGTCCGTGAGTATCCCCATCCGTCATGCAACTCACCTGGTACGGCCACTCGACGTGGCACGTCGAAGTCGGCGAGACGGACCTGCTCATCGACCCGTTCTTCGACAACCCGAAGACGGACACCGACCCCGAGGAAGTCGACGCAGACCACGTCCTCGTCACACACGGGCACGCAGACCACATCGCGGACGCCGACCGCTTCCGCGGCGCCCACTTCGTCGGCACGCCCGAGGTCATCGAGTATCTCACCGAGCACTACGACATCGAGGACGGTACAGGTATGAACCTCGGCGGCACCGTCGAACTCGGCGACGCCTACGTGTCGATGGTCCGCGCCGACCACTCCAACGGCCTCGATACGGGCTATGGCGCCTCCGGCGGGATGCCCGCGGGCTACGTCATCTCCAATACGAAGCCGACGCAGGTCGCGGACGAGGAGAGTACGACCTTCTACCACGCGGGCGACACCTCTCTGCACACGGAGATGCGCGACGTCATCGCACCCTATCTCGAACCTGACGCGGCCGCGCTCCCCGTCGGCGACCACTTCACGATGGGGCCCTGGCAGGCCGCCGTCGCGACCGACTGGCTGAGCGTCGACCACGTCTTCCCGATGCACTACGACACCTTCCCACCGATCGAGATCGAGACCGAGGACTTCGAGCGAGAGGTGAAGGCTACCGGGAGCAGCGCCGAGGTCCACGTCCTCGACGGCGACGAGACGTTCGACCTCGGCGATGTCGTCGACGTCTGAGCCGACCCACCGACCACCTCGTCGTTTCTTTTCTCGGACGGCAACGCTCGCGAGAGACGACAACGCTTACACCGGCGGCGCGAGATGTATCGTCCGCTATGGCAGACATCGAAGTCACCAGCACGTCCGACGAAGGGTTCGTCACGAAGAGCCGCATCGGCGAGTTCCAGCTCACCGTCGACGCGACCGGTGAGGAGGGGCCCGACCCCAACGCGACGCTCGCAGCCGACTACGCCTCCTGCTACATCCCGGCGTTCCGCGTCGGCGCGCAGCAGCGTGGCCACGACGACCTCGGGAAGGTCGAGATCGACGTCTCCGCCGAACTCGACGAGGACGACGACCTCGAGGAGATCGCCTTCGACCTGAAGGTCGAGGCCGACGTCGACGACGAGGACCTCAAGGAGATCGTCGAGCGCGCCCACGACATCTGTCACGTCGACGCGGCGCTCCGCGACGACCTCCGCGCTGACGTCTCCGCGGAAGGCGACGCCTTCTGAGGCGGCGACTCGAAATCGGCTTGATCACGACTCGACCACACTTTTTCGACTCGACGACGCTCTCAACCAGTACGTGGATCGGCGGCCAGCGGGAGGTTCCGGTGGTACGTGTACGAACGACTCCGGGACTTGGAGGACACCTTTTTCCACGTCGGCCCGTGAGGTAGCGTATCTCCCTTCCAGACACTGCCCGAGAAATCCGTCTCCACTGCGACTGTGGCGACTGGATCGTCGTGGACGGGCCCGAACGTGAATCGTGCAGTTGTGGCGCGTCCTACGTCGTCAACGTGACACAGTTGACCGGTCCCGAGTGAGTCGCCGAGCGTTCGGGCGTGTCGTCGAGTGTCCGGCAGGCAAAGTCTAAAACCCCGGCCCGTCGTACGCGCACTCATGACTAACTGGCAGGACCGTATCGTCGGTGTACGGATGCAGGTCGACGACGAGTTCGAAGACCGCGTTGAGCAGTCGTCGTTCTCCCGACAGCAGTGGGGACTCGTCATGACGGCGGTCGACTTCGATATCGAGGACCCCGAGGACGAGGATGCGGCCCGCATCGTCGCCGACACGAGCAAACTGTCGAGCGTGATGCCCGAACTCGACAACGTCCAACAGCAGATGGCGTCGATGGGTGCGGGCGGGTCGGGGTCGCAGTCCGGGTCGAGCGGCGGCGGTCTCTTCGGGAAGGTGAAGTCCGCGCTCGGACTCGGCGGCTCCGGCGGTGGTGGCGGCGACGAACGCGAAGATGAGGCCGCGCAACTCGCAGAAGAGTACGCCGAGTTACTCCAGGAACGTCTCGAAGAATCCGGGCGGTGGGACGAAGTGCGGCGCGTCGCCGCAGAAGACCCCTGACTACTCGAGGTCGCCGCTGTGCTGCATCGTCAGCTCCTCGCTCTCGTAGATGTTGATGAGCTCGTTGACGAGCTGGTCGTAGGTCTCGTCTTCGGTTCGTAGCCCGTCGAGTCGCTCGATGGTGTCTTCGTCGAGGTGGATTTTCGGCATATTCGTCGGTTCGGACGGGCGCTCCTTAAAGCGTCTGGGCGAGTCGGGGTGAACTCCCGGCCGTCTCCGTCCGCGAAGGGTTTTATGCAGTTCCGCCCGTCGTCGGTGACATGAGCGATGGGTTCAGTCTGGACCTTCGAACCGCCGAGGAGGAGATCGACGTCGAGGGGTACGATGGACAGGTGGTCCTCGGTGTCCTCGACGGGTCGACGCCGGGCGAGGAGTGGCTCGAGGAGGTGAACGCGGGGAAGGTCCTCTTCCTCGACATTGTGGGAGACCTGAACGAACTCGCCGCCGAGTTCGCACCCGAGGTCAAGGAGTCCGGCGGGAAACTGATGCGCTTTCGCGGATTCCTCGTCGTCGTCCCGCCCGGCGTCGACCTCGACACCTCGCGGCTGTAGTCGTCTCGGGTCAGGTCAGGTCAGGTCAGGTCAGGTCAGGTCAGGTCAGGTCAGGTCAGGTCAGGTCAGGTCAGGTCAGGTCAGGTCAGGTCAGGTCAGGTCAGGTCAGGTCAGGTCAGGTCAGGTCAGGTCAGGTCAGGTCAGGTCAGGGACCGCTCGCGAACCGCTTCGCCTCCGCGCCACACTCCGCACAGTGGAGGACGTACACGACCTCGTCACCCTCTTCGAGGACCTCGTAGTCGCGACCGGTCGCCTCGCCACACTCGGGACACGTCTCGCGGATGACCGCCTGATCGAACTCCTTGGGCGCGCCGACGGCGACGAACCGGACGCGCTCGTCGTCGGCGTAGGCGAAGTTCGGTGCGCCCGCGGGAACGAAGAACGCCTCGTCTGCGCCCACTTCGTACTCGCCATCGGGCGTCTTCACGTGGAGCGTTCCCTCGAGCACGTAGAACAGTTCCTCGTGCTCGGGGTGGTAGTGGTAGCCCCACGGCACCTCCTCGCCCGGTGCTACCTCGTAGACGTTGAAGCCGAACGTGGTGGCGCCGACGGCCTCGTCGACCTCCTTCTTGTGGGTCGCCGGACTCGGCACGTCCGCGATTTCGTCGACGTCGACTTTCCGGTAGGCGTGGTCCCCGTCGAACGGCTCCGCGTCGAGGTCGGTCTCGCTCTCGGTATTGCCGGACATACGCCGACGTGGCGCGTCCACCCTCAAAAATCCCTATTCCCGTTCGACCGTCAGGTAGTGGCCGTCCGGGTCGCGGATGCGGACGGCGTTCGAGTCCTCGCGAACTTCGACGTCGAGTGCCCGCTCACCCACGGCCTCGATGGCGTCGAGAGGGGTACCGGAGAAGCGGAGGTCCGCGTGGACACCACCGCGTGCGTCCGCGAGCCCGCGGTGTGGTTCCCAGAGTTCGAGGGACATCGGCCCGTCTAGACGGATGCGCGGACGCTCGTCACCCCGGTCGACCGGTTCGAAGCCGAGTGCACGGTAGAAGTCCTCGGCGCGTTCGAGGTCCTCGACTTCGAGGACGACCTCGAAGACACCGGTCAGCCCGTCCGTCTCGTCGGAGACGTCGCGTTGGCCGATCTCCACGCAGTGGCCGTCGGGGTCGAAGAAGTAGAGCGAGGTAGCGTCGCCGAATGTTACCTCTTCGAGGTCGAAGGACTCGGAGAGCGCGTCGTACCACGCGTCGTATCGCTCGAACGGTGCCCCCATCGCGTAGTGGACGTGGAGCCCGCCACGCGGGACCGTCGACGGTTCGCGGAGCAGCAGGTCGGTCCCACCCACGTCGAGCGCGACGGCGTGACCATCTTCGATGTCGCGGGCCTCCCGCTGGAGGTGTCGTTCGTAGAACGCACGTGCCCGGTCGAGGTAGAGTACCTCCAGACCGAGGGCGTCGAGCGAGGTGAGGGTGGACATCGTCCGGGACCACGACGTGCCAACCCATAGACCTACCCCACACTCGGCACGACCACTTAACTCGGAGACGCGCGTCACTCCCGACGAACGATGGCCTTCAAGCAGAGCGGTCCCGGTGCACTCGAACGGATCGACGAGTTCGACGGGGACGGACACGCGGGTATCGGGTGGCTCGCCCACCCCGAGGAGACGATGCGTCGCGCGAGCCACGCGCTCGCCGTCGACGGCGAGGTGTGGGTGGTCGACCCGGTGGACGTCCCCGACCTCGACGCGCTCCTCGCGGAGTTCGGCGACGTGGCCGGCGTCGTGTGCTTGCTCGACCGCCACGAACGCGACTCGGCACAGGTGGCCGGTCGACACGACGTGCCCGTGTACGCGCCACCGTTCGTCGATCGGTCGTTCGAGGGCGTCCAGGTCGAGCGCTTCGCGGGCGAACTCGCCGACACAGGCCTCCATCTCGTCCAGGCAGTCGACCTGCCGGGGTGGCGCGAGGGCGCACTCTACGCACCCGACGAGACGCTCGTCGTCGCCGACGCCCTCGGGACGGCCGACTATTTTACCGTCGGCGCGGAACGGCTGGGCGTCCACCCGATGCTCCGTCCGCTCCCGCCCTCGAACCTCGCGGGACTCGGCCCTGAGCGCGTCCTCGTCGGCCACGGGACGGGTGTGATGGCGGACGGCGAGGAGGCCCTGCGAGTCGCACTGGGCGGTGCACGGAAGAACCTCCCGCGAGCGTGGTGGAACGCGCTGCGGGAGACGGTCGGGTGAGAACCCACACGGGACAAAGCTTACTGTGAACGTGTGGCACAGTCTAGGTATGCCGCCCTCCACCCGCCGTCGCGTGCTCCACGCGCTTGGCACCGGATTCGCGGTCGGTGCCGCCGGCTGCGCGACTACCGGAACGACAAGTACGACCACACGGACAACCGCCGAGACGACGACGTCCGAACCCACTGAGACGACCGAAACTACGGACGAGCCTGCGAACTTCGCATCCGAGGACTGGCGCGTCGAGTCGCTCAACGGTCCAGTCCAAGCGTTCTTCCTCCCGAACCGGCCGCCGACTCCCGAGACGCTGGGCGGACCCCTCTACACCGTCACCGAGTCCGGGCAAATCGCGCGTATCGCCGTCGCCGATGGGACGGTCGAGTGGACTGTCGACCTGACTGGAGTCCAACCGGACACCGACTCCTTTGTCACGACCGGAGAGCACTGCTTCCCCGTCAGCGACACGCGTAATCAGGAGACGCTCCGCAACTATGTCGACGCCGTCAACTTGGCTACCGGCGAACGGCAGTGGACGTTCGAGGCCCGGGAGTTCCTCACGGCGCTCGGCGTCGTCGACGGGATGCTCTACCTCGCAGGCCACTATATCAAGGCCCCACCGTCGGAAATTGGTCCCGAGCGGAGTGCAAAGGGCGAGGGCCGACTCCACGCGGTCGACATCGCTACTGGCGAGGAGCAGTGGTCCAGTACGCTCCCGGCGTTGCGGGGCGCGACCGTCGCCGATCACGGTCTCTATGCGACGGCGTGGCCCGAGGAGGCGAGCGAACTCCGACTCCATGCGTTCGACCTCGACGGCACCGAACGGTGGGTCGTCGGAACTGGGGCAGAAACGCCCCACGTTCCTGCCGTCGTCGAGGAGGGCGTCCTCGCCGGCACTGCATCCGGGTTCGGACTATACGCATCTGGAGACGGTGATGTCCGATGGCGCGTGCAGAAGTGGCAGAGCGGAGCGAGAGAGATCGTCGTCCTCGACGACGGGACCATCGCCGCGGGATGGCACCCTGTCGTCACGGTCTCTCAAGATGGAACAGTCACCCACCGACTCGCGGACCGGGGAATGGTGGTCCTCCCTGCGACACCGAGCACGCTCTACGTCGTTACCGGATCCAGTATCATCGCTGGCGACCGCCGCTCCGGCGGGTCACGGTGGCGTTACGACCCGGAGGACGCGAAGTACACGCACATCCAGGCAATCATCCGGGAGTGGGTCGCGGTCGACAAGGGCGTCGGCCGCAGTCAGGAGCTCCTCTTCCTTGACGAGGAGTCTGGAGCGGTCGGCGGACGGCTCACTGCACCTGGAGACTACCACGACGTCGTCGGCCTCGGCGAGAAACTGTTCGTCGGGACGGACGCTGGCGTGTACGCGTACGTCGTCAACGCCTGACAGCCACTACGTTATATATCCATCTCGACTGCGACGCGCTCGCCGGTCTCGGCCGACACGTAGAGGGCTTCGACGACGTGCATGTCGACCAACCCGTCCTCGCCGTCGGGTTCGACCGGTTCCCCGCGCTGGAGGTGGTTGGCGAAGTAGTCGAATTCCTCACGCATCTGGTTGGCCGTCTCTGGGCGGAACTCCCCAGTGACGCCGTCGCGAGTGAGGCGGAGGACGGTGTCCGTATCTGGGAAGAACACGCCTTCGAGTGTGAGTTCGCCTTCGGTGCCGACGAAGCGGAGACTGCTCGCGCCGGTGGCGCTGTGACTGACCGTACAGGCCGCGAGCAGCGAGTCCGAGAACTCGACGTGGAAGGCCGCGTGCTCGTCGACGCCCTCGAAGAAGCCACCGGTCGAGGTCGCGGTTGCTTGGACGGCGCGCGGGTCCGTGTCGAGGACGAAGCGCATCGTGTTCAGCGGATAGACACCGATGTCGTTGATGGTGGTGCCACCCGAGAGGTCGGGGTTGAGTCGCCAGGAGTCGGGGTCGGTGAATTCGACCATCGTATCGGACATGTGGCCGTTCACGGCGACGACGTCGCCGATGGCGCCACCCCGAACGAGGTCACGGGCGCGGCGGGCGGTCGACCCAGTCTGGACGCGGTACGCAGTCATCAGCGGGACGTCAGCCTCCTCGAAGGCGTCGACGATGGCTTCGGCGTCCTCGACGTCGGCCGCGAGGGGCTTCTCGCAGAGGACCGGTTTTCCGTGTTCGGCGGCCGCGACGGCCTGCTCACGGTGGACAGCGTTCGGCGTGCAGATGTAGACCGCGTCGTAGGCGTCGGTGGCTTCGCCGTTGAGGAATTCCTCGTAGGTGAGCGTCGCTTCCACGGTGTCGACCTCGTCGGCGAGGTCCGCGGCCTTCTCGGGTGAACTGGTTACGAGCGCCGACGTCACCGCGTAGTCGGCGTCTTCGACGGCCGGGATGGCTTGCTCGCGGGTCCACCAGCCGAGACCGACCATCGCGAATCGGATCGGTTCGGCGTCGGTCGGCTCTTCCCAGTCGCGTACAGCGAACGAGTCGAAGTAGTCGTCGAGCACGAACGGAGGTTCCGAGGCCGGGGAGAAAGACCTTCGCCTACTGGGCGAAGTCCACGAGAAGAACGACGAGACGACGCGGAAAGAATGTGTGCGGGCCGCGTGCGTCAGGTTGCGGACTGCTGGATCGTCTCGTACAGCGAGACGATGTCGGTGTAGCCGAAGTCACCGGAGTCGGTGTAGTCGAAGAGGTCTGCGTGCTGCTGGACGTTGGCGGTATCGCGTTTGGAGAACAGCGCGACGACGTCGTTGTAGTCGACCTCGCCGTTCCCGTTGACGTCCTCGTAGGTGCCGTCGTGGTCGAGGTCGTTCGGCGTCTCGTTCCCGACGATGACCGGGACGTCCCGGACTTCGAGCGTCGCGTTGTCGGTGCGCGTCTCGATTGCCGTTCCGTTGTCGTTCTCGATGGTCTTCACTGACACGGAGACGTTCACGGTGCCGTTGTCGACGCCGACTAGCTCGAGCGTGCCGAGACTGACGTTCTGAGCCTCGGACTGGACCGTCTCGTTCAGGTCGACAGCGTCGAACTCGACGGTGGTACGGTTCTCACTGACAGTGACGTTCCCGAGTGCGAACTGCTCACCGTAGTCGGCGGAGCCGTTGAAGACGGCCGTGGAGTTGTTCGGGACGGTCACGACGACGTTGTACCCCGAGACACCCTCGTAGGCGTACGAGAGCGTCAGATTCGCGGTCAGCGTCTCGTTCTCGGCGACAGAGCCGACACCTTCGAGCGTGAGATTGACGACGGCGTCGTCGCCGACGGTGATGGTGGTTTCGTCGTGTTCGTAGCCGTTCTTCGTGGCCGAGGCGGTGACCTCACCCCGGTTGGAGAAGGACGTGACGACCGTGCCGTTCGCGTCGGTCGTGAACGTCCGGTTCGGCAGCGTCACCGTCGCGTCCTCGACTGGCGTTCCGTCGGAGGTGACGGTGAAGGCGAGCGATTCACCGCGGTTCGGGTTGCTCTCGTTCGCGGTGATGTTGAGTTCGTCACCTGCCGCGTCGACGGTGACGTTCACCGAGCCGTTCAGGTATTCGTAGCCGTTGGTCTTGTTCTTCGTGGCGGTGACGGTGTACGTTCCCTGTTCCTCGGCGGTGAACGACGTGCTCACTTCTCCGTCGCCCCCCGTGTAGAGAGTTTCGTCGCCGACGTGTACCGTCGTGTTGGTGACGAGTGCGCTGTTCGGGTCAGTGGTCCGGAACGTGACGTTCTGCCCGGGCTGGATGGGGCTGCTCCGGTTCGCGCTCACCGTGAGCTGGACTTCTTCGTACCGGACGACGACCGTCGCGTTCGAGTTCGGACCCTGCGTGTAGTTCGTCGTCTTCGTGTCGTTCGGGACGAGCGTGAGGTTGTAGGTCCCCGGTCCGGGGAGCGTCACGACTTCGGTCCCGTTGATCGCGGTTAGCTTCGAGCCGTTCTCGAAGTTGACGATACCGTTGGCGTCGTGGCCGTCGGTGTCGTCGGCGCCGAGTTTGATGGGTTCAGTCGGACGAACCAGCGACTCATTCACACTGAGCACGACATCTTCCATCCGCTTCGAGATGGTGAAGTTCGTCGTGTCGTTGGCGTACTGGTAGCCGTTAGTTGGCTCTTTTGTGGCGACAGCCTGGTAGTCACCGGTCTCGGTGAAGGTTCGTGAGACCTGCCCGTCGGCGTTCGTTTCGAGGGTGTCACCGGCGACGTGGACCGTCGCGTTCGGAACCGGCGTACCCGAACTCTTCTCGGTTACGGTGAACGTGAGCGTCGACGTCGGCGGGAACGGTCCTTGCGTGTTGCCGTCCTGGTCTTTGTGCGTCACGACGAGTTTGCGGTCCGTGTAAGCGATCGTGACGTTCGCCGAGGTGCTCGTGTACTCCGTCGTTCGCGTCTTCGCTTTGGAGACGTTGGCGGTGTACTCGCCAGTGTCGTCGATGGAGGTTCTTGCAACCCCTGAGGAGTCAGTCGTGAGCGTCTGTCCAGCGATCGAGATCGTCGCGTTCGCGACTGCGGTTCCGCTACCGGCCTCGGTGACCGTGAACTCGATTGTCTCCGTGGGACGGAACGTGGTCTGTGAGTTACCGCCCGTGTCGGTCACCTTCACGGCGAGGTCGACGACATTCCGGGCGACGGTGATGTTCACGGAGTCGTTTCGGTAGGTAACGCCGCTCGTGTTCGTCTTCGAGGCGAGCGCGCGGTACGTGCCCTCGGTGTCGATACTCGTCGTGACGATGCCGTCACTTCCGGAGTCGAGTGTCTGTCCGGCGACCGTGACCGTCACGTTCGGGACCGTGTACCCGTTCGCGTTCTTCGTCTTGAAGAGGATGGTCTGGCCGGGGACGAACTCGGTCGTCGAGTCGCCGTCGAGGTTCTTGACGACGAGGTCGAGTTTACTCACGTCACGCGCGATCGTGACGTTCGTAGTCGTGTTGTGGTAGGTGACGCCGTTCGTCTGCGGTTTGGTGACGTTCACGAGGTACTCACCGACGTCGTCGATAGAGGTTCTTGCAACCCCTGAGGAGTCGGTCGTGAGCGTCTTCCCGGCGACCGCGACCGTCGCGTTTGCGACTTTGTCACCAGATCCGGCCTCCGTGACGGTGAACTCGAGTGTCGTTCCCGGGTGGTAGTACGACCGAGTGTTGCCGTTCGTATCGGAGACCGTGACTTTGAGCTGTGCGTCCTTGGTGTAGATCGTGACGTTCGTGGTCGTGCTCCGGTAGGTCGTGTTCTCGGTGTCTTCCTTCGAGATGACGGCCTCGTACGTACCGGCCGAGTCGAAGGTTGTCGTCGCGTATCCCTGGGAGTCGGTCGTGAGCGTCTTGTCCGCGACCGAGACGGTCGCGTTCGCGACTGCACTGCCGTCACCTTTCACGATGAAGCGGACAGTGTTCCCGACCTGGTACTTTCCGTTGTTGCTACCTTCGCCATTGTCGACTGTCACCGAAAGGTCGACGACATTTTTGGCGATGGTGAAGTTCTCGGAGTCGTTGAGGTAGTTGACGCCGTTTGCAGTCTCCTTCGAGGCGACCGCTGTGTATTCCCCGGTGTCGTCGATACTCGTCGTCACCGTCGCGTCGCTGCCGGTGTCAAGTGTCTTGCCGGCAACCATGACCGTTGCGTTCGGCTCGAGGTTGCTGTTTTCGTCTTTTACCGTGAAGGTGAGTTCTTCGTTGGGATTGGCGGTCGTGAGCGTATTACCGCCCGAATCCTTCGCGACGAGATTCAGTTGGTTCGTCTCCCGGGCGACTGTGATGTTGACGGACGTGTTCTGATAGTCCGTCTCGTTCGTATCGGACTTCGTGATGGAGGCGACGTAGTCACCGGTCTCGCTGATAGTCGTCGTCGCGACGCCAGAGGAGTCGGTTTCGAGTGTCTGTCCGGCGACCGAGACAGTCGCGTTCGCGACGGCGCTACTGTCGCTTGCGTCCGTCACCGTGAACCGAATCGTCTCGGTGGGCTTGAACGTAGTCTGTGTGTTCCCGTTCCCGTCAGCCACAGCCACCGCGAGATCCACGGTCGTCGTCGAGTCGGAGCCACTGTCCGTGGCGTTCTCGACCGTGATCGTCTGTTCGTACGTGGCCTGACTGCTATCCCGATAGTAGTCGTACGTGGCCGTATCGTTCGGGACGAGCGTGACGTTGTAGGTACCGCCCGTCTCGAACGTGTAGACCGTCGTGTGGTTGATGACGACTGATTGGTTGTCGAACGTGAGCGTGCCGTTGACCGGCGCGCCGTTACTGTCCGTCGCCGTGAATTTGACGGCGTCGGGTGCAGTGACGCTCGTTGTGTTCGCCTGCAATTTCACGTAGCGTCGCTGCTTGGTCACGTTCACGTCCGGTGAGTTCTCTTCGTACGTCGTCGAGTTCGTGTCCGGGACAGTGAAGTCGACCGTGTAGTTTCCGGCCTGCTGGGGGGTCCATGCGACGTTGGATGTGGAGTTCTCCACGTCGACGACGGTCCCGTTCGGTGCGGTGATCGTCCAATTCGCTGCGACGTTGTTTCCGTTCTCAGTTTTCGTCTTGAGTTTGATCTGTTTTCCAACCTTCGTGTAGCTCGATTGTACTGTGTAGTTGACGGTAACCGTCTCTGTCGTCGTTTGTGTCGTCGTGTTCTGTACGGTACTTCCAGTCGTCGTGGCTATCGCAGACCCGATTCCCGCGCTACTCACGAGGAGGAAGGCCATCGCGACAGCGGTGAGACGTCTTGACACCACAAAGACAGTTCTACTTCCAGACACGTAAAATTCTACAGTAATTGATATAGATTGTGGCCAACATGTTTCGATAATTAGTATCGGCGCTCTGGACGGCGTTCGGACACACCTGACACTGTCGCGGGCCGTCGGGCGGTTCGAGAGAGCTAACGGTCGGGGCGAATCGCGCTACTCTTCGAGGCGGCGCATCTGCTCGCGGTGCAGCGAGACGAGGAGGTCCGCGAGGACACCGAACATGAGGAGTTGGACGCCCAGCAGGATCGTGAACGCCGAGACGAGCGCCAATACCTCGTGTGAGACGCTCTGGACGATCCACTCGTAGCCGACGTAGACACCGACGAGCGCGCCGAACACCATCGAGACGGTGCCGACGCTCCCGAAGTAGAAGAGGGGGTTGTTCGTCTTCGCGAGTTTGTAGAGAGCGAAGATGATGCGTGCGCCGTCGCGGACGGGGTGGAGGTTCGTCTCTGACCCCGTCGGTCGGGCGAGATAGGTGATGGGGACGACCGTCGTCGTGATGTCGTGTTTCGCGCACTCGACGGCCATCTCCGTCTCGATGGCGAACCCTTCGGCCGTGAGGTGCATCCGCTGGAAAGAGTCGACTGTGAACGCCCGGTAGCCCGAGAGGATGTCGCCGTAGTCCCGCCCGTGGATCCAGCGGAACGCGCCATTGATGACCTTATTTCCGACCTTGTTGAGTCGGCTCATCGCTCCGGACTCCATATCTGCAAAGCGGTCGCCGATGACGTGCTCGGCGTCGCCTTCGAAGAGGGGTTCGAGCATCTGTTCGGCGTCTTCGGCGCGGTAGGTACCGTCGCCGTCGAGCATCAGGACGTGCTCCTGGTCGACGAGATCGACCCCTTCGCGGACGGCCTGTCCCTTCCCGCGCCCGGACTGCTCGACGACGCGTGCACCGTGCTCGCGGGCGATCTCCCGCGTGTCGTCGGTCGAGTGGCCGTCGACGACGAGGATGTTGTCGAAGCCGTGGTCTCGGAAGTCGTCGACGACGTCGCCGATGGTCTCTGCCTCGTCCAGCGTCGGGATGAGTACGCAGACCGACGACCTGTCCACCATTACTTCGAAGGCGGAGGGCAGAGGGAAAAAGCGTTCCGTGTTGGCTCACGGCGGCGACCCGCCAGTCGTGTCGGCTACTTGCCGCCGGCGCCGCCCGAGGAATCAGACTCGGTCCCCTCGATCGCCTCGTCGAGTCCGCTCTCGATCGCGCCGTCGAGGTCGACGCCGTCCTCATCGAGTCGGTCGTCGTCCTCGTTTTGGCTCTCGACGAGTTCTTTTTCTCCCGCTGTCTCGAGGTACAGTTCTCTGAGGTCGGAGTTGTCCTCGGCGTCAGTATCTGTCATGAAAACACTAGATGCTCCGAACGACACTGTATCTTGTGGCCACGACACATGCTTGAAAAGTGTGCACACAGGCGGTTACGCCACCAGTATCGGTCGAAAAGCATTCGACGGATGGGGTGGTATTCGGAGATTTCACCACCGGGGTGTAGGTAGTCACCGACTACTGACCGACGTCGCCGTCGAGGGACTCGCCGATGACGTCCGCGAGTGCCGCGCGGAACGCTTGGACGTCTACACCGTCGTCGAAGAGGCGCCGGTACTCCTCGCGGACGATAGTCTCGAAGACCCGTTCGTACACCGCGTCGAACGTGACCGGCCGGTCGTGGGCTTCGAGTTCGTCGACAACGCGCGACAGACGGGCCGTCGTGGCGTGTCGACGGGCGAGTGCTGCGGGTGATTCCGAGCGCGGTGCGTGGCTTTCGGTGTCCGTTTCGCGGACCGCCGGATTTCGCAGTTGGGCGCGGCCACCGCGTTTGTTCCTGACGAGGACCCCGGCCGCTGGTCCGTCGTACCATCGTGACGTCGGTATTTCGTAGTCACCCGGATCGAAGTCGCGCGTGTTGACCTCCCGGTCGACCGTGTCGAGCGGGTGGAGCCCGAGTTGGTCGACGACGGTCTCGACGGTCTCGGGCGCGAGAAACTGCTCGCGGCCGCCGTTCCAGACGTCGAATGCGAGAAACGAGGGGAGTCGCGCCCAGTCGTAGTCGACCGACTGGTGAATCGTCGCGACACCGAAGAAGACGACGTCCGTGGGGTCGTCGACCGCCGCTCGGAGGGCGTCGCGGTCGAGTCGCTCGCGGACGTGGCGAGCGGCGTGTCGGAAGCGGAGCGGGACGTCATCCGGTTTGTAGGTTCGCTCTCGGTCGCCGAAGCGGAGCGTCCCGTACTCGGTGAGTCGGAACCGGAGCGGAACACCGTCGACTAGTTCGTAGAGCCAGAGGTGGCCCTCCTCGAACAGCGCGTCGGGTGCGTTCGCGACGTCGGGGATGTCGGGGAACTCCTTCATCGGCGGGATGCGTCGAGAGTCGTGCGCCCGGTACTTGGCAGTGCCGTCCAGTTCGGCAGTTTCACTGGGCCGTCGCGTCGTACACGCCGGGCAACTCCGTCTCCTCGACGTCGAGCGAGACGACGTCGCCTTCCTCGGCGTCTGACCCGACGTCTTCGTCGACGACGACGGTCACGGCTTCGATGGGCTTGCCGCCGAGGTAGCCCAGGAGACGGTCGATCCACCCCACGGCACCCTCTCGGCAGACGAGGACGTACCGCGACTCTGCTCGGTCCCGGAGGTCGGGGTCGAGGTCGTGTTCGTCCAATTTCTCGGGAGGGATCACGTGGACGACCTCTCCCTCGAGCGTTTCGGCCATATCGAGAAGAGGGTCGGCTCACCCGAGACAGTGTCGGTCCGCGTCGACAAAAATCGGGAGCGGGTAGCCTGCTCAGAAGATTCGCTCGCTGGCGATCTCCGCACCCTCAGTGAGTGCGTCGAGTTTCGCCCACGCGATTTCGGGGTCGACCATGCCCAGTCCGGCCTGGGTGCCGAAGCCACAGTCCGGTGCGGCGACAATGCGCGACGGGTCGTCGACGACGTCGGCGACGCGTTCAATCCGGTCGGCAATGGTCTCCGGGTGGTCGATGATGTTCGTCTTCACGTCGACGACGCCCGGCATCAGCGTCCAGTCGTCGGGGAGCGGCTGCTCGGCGAACGCACGGTACTCGTGCTGGTGGCGGGGGTTCGCCTGCTCGACGCTGAGCCCCGAGATGTCCGCCTCGTAGATGACCGGCAACATCTCGGCGAGGTCGACGTCGAGGTGGTGGGGACCCTCGTAACTCCCCCAGCAGGTGTGGAGTCGGACCTGCTCTGCAGGGACGTTCTCGAGTGCCTCGTTGAGTGCCTCGACGTGGAGGCGCGTCGCGTCCTTGACCGCTTCGAGCGGTTCGTCCGCGAAGGCCTCCGTCTGGGCGGCGGTGAGCAGTTCGGGCGCGTCAATCTGGAGGGTCATCCCGGTCTCCGCGAGGATTTCGTACTCCTCCTGCATCGCGTCCGCGGCGTCGAAGAGGAACTCCTCGTAGGAGTCGTAGTAGTCGTTGACGTGGGTGGCCGTGACGATACTCGGCGACGCCGAGGTCATGAACGTCTCCTCGAAGTCGACGTCGACGTTGTCGAGCGCGTCGCGGAACGCCTCGAGCTCGGCCTCCGCCTCGTCGTGACCGGTGTACTCGATGGGACCGTCGACGACGGGCTGCATCGAGAGGTCAATGACGTCGGTCTTGAACGTCTCCTCGGCGTACTCCGGGAACTCCTGGAGGTCCGCCCAGAGTTCCTGCTCGCGTTTCCCGTCGATTCCGCTGAGGCGGTTCTCGACGTACCAGTTGAACGACACGCGCGGCTGCTCGCCGTTGTTGGCGATATCGAGGCCGACGTCGGCCTGTCGCTCGACGACCTGCTCGGTGGCTTCCTCGACGGTCTCGTCCCACTCGTCCTCGTCGACGTGCTCGCCCTCCTGACGCTTCTTGAGGAGGTCCAGGAGCTCCGGCGTGCGCGGGAGGCTCCCGATGTGCGTCGTGAGAATTCGGTCTTCGTCGTGTACCATTGGTTACTCTCAGTCGGGTGTCGACCCTAAAAGGGACGGATTCGAGAGCGCCGTCCGGTCCTCACCCACCGACAGTCATCAACCAAATATAGACATATTTCAAATATGTTTCGACGTTAAATTTAATGTAAATACTAAGAAAGAGTGTGAGTGCAATGTGGCATCTCGGTCCCCAACCCGAAGTCGGAAACTGGTACGAAGTAGAGTCGCCGACGACCAAGGCATATCACAGTGTGGTTTCGACGGTCGACGGTCCGTACGCCGTCGCAGACAAGGGTGTACTCGTCCGCCGACAGGACGACGGTGACTGGGCGGTCGTCTTCGACGACGGTCCCGCGACCCGCGACAACTCGCTGTTCGCCGCGGCCGCGACGGACGACGGCGAGCGCGTCTGGTTCGCCGGTTCCTCCGGTGCGCTCGGCTACTACGACGTGACGACCAACGAGAAGCACGACTACACTGCTCCGAAGGAGAAGACTTCGACCTGGGAGGCCATCGCGGTCTCCGGGAAGGCCGGCAACGAGAAACTCCTCGTCGCCAACGGTTCTGGCGAGGTTCTCCCCGGCTACGTCGACGGCTGCTGTCCCCAGTGGGGTCAGGTCTCCAAGCCCGACGGCACCGACTCCAGCACCGGTGGCTCCGGTGCGACGATCACCGGGCTCGCCGCCAGCCCCGACGGCTACGGCTACGCCATCAACTCCAGCGGCAGTGTCTTCATGACGACTGCCGACGACGCCTGGGAGAAGATCGGTATCGAGAACGCCCAGGTCAACTTCACGGACGTCTACGCCGACGGCGAGACGGTTCTCGTGACCGCGGGCAGCGGTCGCGTCTATCGCTACGAGCCGAACTGTAAGAACTGGACGCCGCTGGGCGTCGCTTCGGTCACGCTCAACTCCATCGCGCACGATGGAGACGAACTCGTCGCCGTCGGTAACGACGGTGTCGTCTTCCGCAAGAAGGGCAACAGCAAGTGGACGAAGCGGCCGACGCCGACCTCCAACGACCTCAACTCCGTGACCCTCTCCGACGGCATCGACGCGGCCGTCGGCAAGGCCGGCACCATCCTCGAGCGTGGTGACCGCGACGACCAGAACAAGAAGACGGGCAGCCAGCAGGACGGTTCGACGTCCGACTCGACGTCCGGCGACTCGACCTCGGACTCGACGACGTCGAGCTAACGACTTCGGGCGAATAGCCCTCCAACCAACTATCTATGCACGAAACGACACTCCGAGTGTTCTCCGCACTCCGTGAGCGCACCCGCGAAGAGGGATCGGAGAACTATCAGACACTCAACGACATCGCACAGGACGCGGGGCTCTCGCTCGACGAGGCGAGTACGGCCCTCGAGCGGCTCGTGATCGTCGACGCCGTCGAGAAGACCGAAAACGACGAGATGGCTTACCGGTCGCGTGACATCACCGTCGGGAAAATCGCGGACCGACTCGCCGCCGTCCACGACCTGCCCGACGACCGCCGCAACGCGGTCCTCGAACGGCTCCGCAGCGGCGACGTCGACCCCGATTCGCTGGTCGCACTCGTCGACGCTCTCGGCCTCGGCAAGACTGCCGAGGAAACCACCAACGGTGAGACTGGTCACAACCAGTCGAGCGCCGACGACAGTACCGCCCCGACCGACGACCGCGGTGTGTTCGCCTCGGTCAGCAACCGACTCTCCCGGTTCATGCCGGGGTCCTGACCCCCACCACCTATGACAACCTGGCAATTCGAGTCACAGTCGACGACGGGGGAATGGCAGAAAGCGAAGTCGCCGGTAGACAAGACGCTGTACGACGTGGCACAGACCCGGTACGGACCGGTTGCAGTCGGCGGGTCTGGACTCATCGTCGCCCGTTCGATGGACGATGGGAACTGGGGCGTGTTGTACGACGCAGGTCCCGGTGCAGAGAACCACGTGCTGAAGACGGCAGAGTCGACCGACGACGGCGGCCGGGTCTGGTTCGGAGGGAAGACGGGCGCCCTGGGGTTTTACGACCTTGAAGAGGGCGCGAAGTACGATCTCTCCGAACCGGAGGGCCGGGTTCCGACGTGGAACACGATGGCGGTCCACGGCGAACGCGGGTCTGAGAAGCTCCTGCTGGCGACGACGAGCGGGCAGGTGATGCTCGGCTACGTCGACGGGGTCGACGTGACGTGGGGGCAGATGACGAAACCTGACGGGACGACGTCGGTCACGGCGACGGACGCGGCACCCGATGGGTTCGGCTACGTGGTGAACTCGAACGGTGGCGCGTTCAAGACGTCGATCTACGAGGGGTGGCGACGCATCGGTATCGACGGCGCGGGCACGCTCGGCGGCGTCGCAGCCGAGAAAGACTCGCTGCTCGTCGTGACGAGTAGCGGGCGCGCCTACCGCTACGCGGAGGGCAACCAAGAGTGGACGCCCTACAAGGTCGGCGGCAACTCCCTCAACGGCGTCGACACGCAGGGCAAAGAGGCCCTCGCCGTCGGCGGCAGCGGGAGTATCTACCGGAGCTACAGTGGCTCCTGGTACGAGGCCGAGTCCCCCGCTGGCAATACCCTCCAAGCGGTCGCGATGGGTGAAGTCGACGTCGCCGTCGGCTCCGGCGGCGCCATCGTCGAACGTCTCACAGACCCCACCGCCTGATTCCCGCCAGGCGACACCGTCGCCGACGCGGGCAGGAACCCGACTTTCTCTTCACAATATATGCCTCAGCGCGATTCCGTACTGCCCAGCATCCCCTTGATCCGTCGAGGCGTTCGTGTGTCGACTCTCGTCCTCGGTGTCGCACTGTTCGCGACGCCGAGCGCTGCACACGGCGTGAATACCGCACACGACGGTCTCGGGTTGCCGGTTCTCCTGACTGCCGTCGTCGGATTCAGTCTACTCGGTGGCGGTGCGTTCGCGGTCGGCACTGACCGCTGTAGTCGGTACACCCACCGGCTCGTCCCCGCAATGCTGGTCCTCCTCGGCGTCTCCGCGGTTGGGCTCGCCGCCACACGGACACCGGACGTCGCAATGATCGGTGCTGCCGTCGGTGTCGGCGCTGTCACCGTTGTGGAGCGTCGGTTCGGATTTGGTTGCGGCATGACCGCCGACACGACGCTCGGTGCCGTGACGGTCCACCGTACGCTCGAAGGCAGCACGCTTGCAGTCGTCTACGCCGCGGACGCGACCCTCGCGTTGTTCGGGGCGCTCGCCCTCGCTGGCCACGCCGCCGCCGAGACGGCCGTCGTCGGCTCGCTATACGCCACGACTCGGGGCTGGCGAGATACGGCCGGTGCGGTCGGTCTCGTCCAGATCGGCTTCGTCGCCGGCGTGGCCGTCGGAGCCGGGTTCGTCGACGCCGTCCCGGCGATTGCTCGAACGGCGTTGTTTGGTCTCGTCGGCGGGGTGCTCGGCGCTGTCGGCGGTTTCGAAGCAGTCGACACAGGAAAAGCGGAATCGTCCGGCTGAGCTCCTCGCTCGCTACGACGAGATTTCGTGGATCGTGATACTCGCGTTCTGCGTCTCGTGTCCGGGATAGACGGCGGCGAACCCGAACGTACGAACCGGACGCCGCTCGTAGTTCACGCTGTCGACGACCCACTGTTCTTTGGCTGGGAGCTCCCAGTTGTGCTGCTCGTAGAGTGCCTGCACGTCGACGGTCGTCGAGACGCGTTCGCCGGGTTCGGCGGGGACGTAGACGTAGAGGTAGGACGGGTCCCCCTGTTGGTGGACGACAGTTCGATTCTCGACGTCGGCGAACACGACCCAGACGCGGTGATTCGACTCACGAACCCCGACGCCGACCGCTCGCGGTGGTTCTCCGGTCGTGTTCTGGACGACTGTGTGTGGCGTCGCCTCGACGTGGAGTGTCGAGGGGAACGCCGACTGCTGGTAGAGGCGAGCCATACTCCACGGTCCCGACTCCCGGTCGACCCCGCGTACCGACAGGGTCGCGCCCGACTCGTTCGGCGCCGACTCGATCACCGTCCGCTCGCCACGTCGGTCGGTCGTGACACGCGCCCACCGGTACGGGTAGTTCCCGCTCCCACTCTGGACGAGCCAATGCTGGAACGAGGGGTTGAGGACGTCTGGTGGTTTCCGCGCGTCGAGCGTGAAGATGGTCCGCAGTTGGTCGTCGACGCCCTCGTCGTTGACAGCGAGCATCGTTCGCGTCTCGTAGGGGATTGCGGCCGTCGCGACCGGCGCCCGGAGCCGATAGACCGCCGACTCACCGGGTTGGAGTGTCTCCGGTCCGTCGATCCGGTTCCAGTAGAAGTGCGTCATCAACTGGCCGTGGACGGTCTGGAACTCGGGGTCGATGGCGCGAGACTCCTGATTGTGGACGCGAATCGTGAGGACGCTCGCCCGGTGGATGTTGGTCGGGTCGCTGGTGTTGACGACCGTCACCTCGGCGTCGAGTCGCTTCTCCTGGAAGTCGGCGGCGACGCCGATGGCCCCGATGCCGACTGCGACGAGGAGGACGACCCCCACGACGACGCGCCGTTTCTGTCCCGACGAGAGGTCGCTACTCGGATCGAACATCAGTTCGGTTTCTCGTCACCAGTTGGTTCTCGGTGCGGAGGTGGCACAGGACGGCGTAGTACGCGATGGGCACGAAGAAGATGAAGTAGTTCTGCAGCGAGCGGTGGTTGACCCACAGGATGGCCATCGGGACGATCCACGCCACCCAGCGAAGCCGCTCGAAGTAGAGGAAGTAGACCACCAGCGCGATACACAGCACGCCGAGGAGGAGGAGCGTGTAGAAGCTCTTGGGCAACTGGAGGAAGCCACTCGACGTGATGAGGGTGAGCCCGATTCCCTGTTTGACCATCGGTGCACTCCCGGCGATGGGGGTGACGACGCTCTTGAGCCACGCGACCGGGCTCGATACGATGAACGGGAGATTCGGCAGGAGGAACGCCCCGAGGCCGTAGCCGATGCAGGTCTTCGCCCGGTCGGCGAATCCCGCGTAGGTCTCACTCTCGGCGTAGAGCCAGATGGCGAGGAACGGGCCGACGAACCAGGGGATCTGCTTGACGGCGAAGGCGAGTCCGACACAGATTGCCGCGATGCGGAGTCGCCCCTGTGTCCAGTACTTCATGCCGAAGAGCAACGCGAACACCCAGAGGATGTCGAAGACGCCGCCGAAACTGAACAGCGTCAGGTTCGGGTCGACGAACATGAGGACGAAGGGCGCGAGGACGAGTTCGTTCGGCGACTCGTAGACGAGGAAGAGGAGCGTCGCCAGCAGGACGGTGACAGTCGTCAGGTTCAGGTTCGGGATACCGAGGAGTGCCTGCGGGACGAAGGCGAGGAAGGCGAGTGCAGGGTAGGAGAACGTCGTGACGATCTCGCCGTCGATTCGGTAGGTGACGAACCGTTTGTCGATGGGGAACTGCTGGAACGCGGCCTCCATCGAGTGCGTGTAGGGGTTCTGTCCGCTGAGGACGAGGTCGACCGCGTAGCGAGTGAAGAGCATCGCGTCGGTCCCGATGTAGGACTTCGCGAGGTGAGACGTGTACGTCAGCGCGAACATGAGGAGGAGGAGGCCGACGATCGCGGCGGCGAGCCGCGAGTTCCAGTACTCGAGGTCGACGTCCGCGAGTGCCGCGTACAGGAGTGCGAAGGAGAGGAGGTAGGTGAGCAACAGGACACCGACGACGGACGGGTGTCCGATCGTCGAGAGGAAACTCCGGATCAGGTAGCCGAGCTTGAACAACACGGCCGCGGTGAGCACGGCCAGGATCTTGCTCGTGGCCCGTGCGGTGAGTTGTATCTGGGGCATCGATGAGGGATTATGAAACCGTCGCGGTCACGCGCTCTTGAACGCCACGCTCTCGCTCCCGAGGAAGTTCCACACGGACGCACCGGCGATGGCGCCGAGGTTCGCGACCTGTGCGGAGACGCCGAGTCCGTCGACGAACCCGGCGAGCAACAGCGAGTAGACGAGGAAGCCGGCGATAGACACGACGTGGAAGCGACTCCACTGCGAGAGGATGGGTTGGTCGTCCGGCCGGTCGAAGGTGAGGAACCAGTTGCCGGCGAAGTTCCACTGGACGGCCGCGAGGAAGGCGAGGACGCCGGCGACGAGGTAGAAGACGCCGAGGTGTTCGGTCGCGGCCCAGAAGACGGCGGCGTTCACGAGGACGCCGAGCGCGCCGACGCCGCAGAACTCCGCGGCGCGGACGGCCCGGTCCGGTTCGACGTAGTCGTCGAGTCCCCACGAGGTGACGCCGACCATCCCGAGGTGTTCGAGGAAGCGGAGGTATTGCTCGCCGTCCAGGTTCGACTCGCCGTAGTCGCGGTCGGTGAAGACGTAAGGGACCTCGACGACGCCGTCGTAGTCACAGGTAGCCAGAATTTCGAGGAGGATCTTGTACCCACGTGGCTGGAGGTCGACCCCGTCGACGACGTCCGCTTCGACCGCGAAGAACCCGCTCATCGGGTCCGAGATGTTCCACGCCGAGGGGACGGCGACTTTCGCGAGACCGATGGCTCCCTTCGAGACGATTTGGCGCCGTCGCGACCAGTTCTCGATGTCGCCACCGTCGACGTAGCGGCTGCCGATGGCGACGTCCGTGTTCGGCTGTCGGAGGGCCGCCAAGAGGTCGGTGAGCCGTTCCGGTGGGTGCTGGAGGTCGGCGTCGATGACGGCGTATCGCTCGGCGTCGGCCGCTTCGAACCCACGGAGGACCGCCGTCGCGAGTCCCGACTCCTCGGTTCGACGGATGACTCGCACGTGGTCGTCGTCCCGGTACGACTGTTGGACGAGTTCCCACGTCCCGTCCGGGGAGTCGTCGTCGACGACGACGATCTCGACCGGCGTATCACCGAAGGCGTCGAGACACTGTTCGAGGACGCGCTCGATGTTCTTGCGCTCGTTGTACGTCGGAATGACGATAGAGAGCGCAGGCGTGGCGCGTCGGTCTGCCGCCGACGCCGACGTCTCGTCGGGTTGGGGTGTCGTCTCGTCGTCCTTGTCCCGTTGGACGGCTGTACTGGCTGCCGCTGTGAGTGGGGCACTGAGGTGTGTGAAGTCCATTTGTGGAGGGCCTTCGTCGTCTGAGTTTGGTTACTGACAGTACTGTAAACACCGCCTTGAGAGTTTCCCTCTCGACGACCCGAATCCGACGAGGTGACCCCGCTGGCCGGCCGATTTAGTGGTATCAGTTACCATGCTGATAGGGCGGCGGGAACACACGCCCGTCATCGCCGACGCGTCGACGGTCGGCGGAAGGATATTTGCAGGAGAGGAACGAAGTGACTAGTACCCAACCCGACCATGCCCGACTCACCAATCTTGGGGACGTGTCCGAACTGTGGTCACGAACTCCCCGAGCGCGCGACGATCCTCGAGTGGGACGAGGAGGATGGCCCGGGTATCTTCGCGGACTGCTGGGGGTGCGACGAGGTCGTCCGTCCACAACCGGAGGAGTGAGCCGGCCCACACCAGTCCGCCGATCGTCCGGACGGCGTCGAGGCGGCCCACTCTTCTCCCGAGGGAATGCCACGGCAAACAGTTACATTTTTCTCCCCGAATAGTGTCGTATGTGGTATGGCTGCTCATAGCGCCCCGGGACGCGGCGCTCGTCTCCCTGATGCCGTTCCTCTCGAAATTTCGCATGTTACCCGGCTGAGTTGGGAACTGGGCACGCGAGTCGTCGACGACGAGGAGGCGACGCTCCACAGTCAGTGGCAACAGGAGGACACGTTCTGGGAACTCGACGTCTTCCAGGTCACACACCACACCGACCTCCTCCGTATCCAGACGCCGGTCGGGAGAGAGCAGTTCTACGGTGTCACGCAGTCGGAACTAGAGTCGGCGCTTACGACGCTCGAAGCGGCGGACCGCTGGCAGCAATCCGACTAGCACTCGTCCGCTCGTGGCGACGACGGCTCTTCTGACGTCGATTGCTCGGCCACGAGTGGACTCGCAGTCTCCGTTCGTGTCGCGATGAGCGGGGGGTCTGACACCCCGCGTCCGGTGGCTCGGCCACTTTTCACGTCGACGCGGGCCCGTGTGTGGACCTTCGTCGCGCTCGCAGTCCTCGTGGTAGTACTCGCCGTCGGGACGATTGTTCTCCGGTGGACCGTCCCGGAAATCGCGGACCCGGTGTGGCTCCGAACCCGCATCGCGGCCTACGGTCCGTTCGCACCGGTCGTGTTCGTCTTCCTCCAGGCCGTCCAGATCGTCTTCGCCCCGATTCCGGGCCAGTTGCTCGCGTTCGTCGGTGGCTACCTCTTCGGTGCCGTACACGGGACGCTGTACAGTCTCCTCGGTGCCGCCATCGGGAGCACGGTCGCGTTTCTCCTCGCGCGTCGATACGGGCGGCCCTACGTCGAGCGTGCGATCACTGCCGAAACGCTGGCCACGTTCGACGACGTCGTCTCCCACGACGGTCGGTTCGCCCTCTTCCTCGCCTTCCTCGTTCCGGGACTCCCCGACGACGCGATCTGCTTCGTGGCAGGGCTCACTCGGATTCCGCTCTGGCAACTCGTCGCCATCTCGATCGTGGGTCGGGTTCCTGGCTATCTTCTTGAGGCGAGAGAATCCCGTCGTTCACGACGGGCGTGAATCGCCGTACGATGGATTCACGTGTTCTGAAGCCGTAGTGGGTGCTGACCGACGCAAAACAAGCTAGATAACTCCGAGTCAGCAGGGCAGAACCGTGACCCCACTGCCGGATAGGAGTAACGGCGGCGTGACCCCGCCAGCACCCGTCGGTGTGCAAACATAAGTTCCCACCCCAGCGGGCCTCGGCTCGTGGGAAGCCTCGCCGTTTACGGCGAGGAGGAGGTCACCTCCTCATCAGCTACGCCGGCGCACAGTTCGCGAGTGCGAACTACCTCCAGACGACGGTCCTGTTCGGTCTTCTCGCGCTCGTCGCACTCATCGTATATTTCCAAAAGAATCGCATCCTCGAGATGCTCCGCGGGCAGTCGCCCGCAGACGATACCTAGACTCGGCCTGCCTCGCTCCAACCGATATCTTTGAACCGGCCGACGTGCAACCCTTCGAGTATGACCACGGGCATTGCGGTGCTCAACTTCGGGGAACCAGCCGAGCCGGAGCGGGAGGCCGTCGTCGGATATCTCGAACGGATCTTCCTCGCCAACATGGAGATCGAGGGGGACACGACGCCGGAAGAAGCACGTGAGCGGGCACGTTCACTCGCCGAGCGCCGCGTGCCGGCACTGCTCGAGGAGTACGAGGAGATCGCCGGGTCGCCGCTGAACGCCCACGCCGAGGCGCAGGCGGAACTGCTCGAAGCCGAACTCACCGACCGCGGGTACGACGTGACGACCTATCGCGGGTTCCAGTTCATGGACCCGTTCGTCGAGGACGCCGCCGAGGCGGCCCACGACGACGGTGTCGACCAACTCGTCGGTCTGCCACTGTACCCGCTCTGTGGCCCGTCGACGACGGTGCAGGCACTCGAAGAACTCTCGGCCGCGCTCGACGACCTCGAGTGGTCGCCGGCGTACCACGAGATTACGGGCTGGCACACTCACTCGGCGTATCTACGGCTGCGTGCCGACGCGATCCGGCGCGTCCTCGACCAGAACGGTCTCGAACTGGGCGAGGAGACGCGTCTCGTCTTCTCCGCACACGGCACACCGACGTACTACCTCGACGAGGGGAGCCGCTACGTCCAGTACGTCGAAGAGTACGCCGACGTCGTGAACAAGATGCTGGGGTCGCCCGGCTACGAACTCGGCTACCAGAACCACGCGAACCGCGACGTCGAGTGGACCCAACCCGACGTCGAAGAAGTTGTCGAGAACCTCGACGCAGAACGGATCGTCGTCGACCCGATGAGCTTCATGCACGAGCAGAGCGAGACGCTCTCCGAACTCGACATCGAACTCCGCGAGGAAGCCGAAGAACAGGGCATGGAGTTCTTCCGCGTCCCGGTCCCCTACGACGACGAGCGCTTCATCGACCTTCTGGCTGACCTCGTCGAGCCGTTCGTCGCCGACTTCGACCCCGAGTACTACGGCTTCCAGTCCTGCATGTGCCGTGACGACCCGAACGCGATGTGTCTCAACGCCGGCCGGAACGCGCGCGCCGAGCGCGAGAAGTGACCTCCGAGATGCGTGTCGGCATCGTCGGGGCTGGAATCACTGGGCTCACACTCACACACGCGCTCGCCGAGCGCGGTGTCGACAGCGTCACCTACGAGGCCAGCGACGAGGCCGGCGGCGTCATCGACACTCGCGTCGTCGACGGGCACGTCCTCGAAGTCGGCCCGCAACGACTGCGCCTCACCGACCAGCTCGAAGCGATGGTCGACTCTCTGGACCTCCGTGACGACCTCGTCGAGGCCGACGATTCGCTCCCGTTGTACGTCTACGCCGACGGAAAACTCCGAGTCGTCCCACGGTCGCTGTCTGCGTTTCTGAGGACGGACCTCTTCTCGTGGTCCGCGAAACTCCGCGTGTTCGCCGAACCGCTGACCGACGACGCCAAACCGGATGAAACGGTCGCAGAACTATTCACCCGGAAATTCGGCAGGGAAGCCTACAAGAACCTCGTAGAGCCGATTCTCGGCGGGACGTTCGGGTCGAACCCCGCGGAGATGCCTGTCAAACACTCACTGGAGGGCGTGATGAAACTCGAACAGCGCCGTGGTAACCTGCTTGTCCCCGCCGCAAAACGCCTCCTCGGGCCGGGCGAATCACCTCCACCTGCGTCGTTCGACGACGGCTTGCAAGCACTCCCGCAGGCCATCGCGGACGCACACGACGACCGCATCCGACTGGAGGCGCCTGTCGACGCGATTCGTGAGGCGGGCGAAGAGGTCGTCGTCGAGACGGCCGACGGCGAGGTCGAACACTTCGACGAGGTGGTCGTGACGACGCCAGCGGGCGAGACAGCCAATCTCCTCGAAGAGACCGCTCCGGAGTCGGCCGACGCGCTTCGAGACCTCACCTACAACCCCCTCGTCCTCGTCCATCTCGTCTCGGACGTCGACGCGAGTGGCTTCGGCTACCAGGTCCGGCGCGACGAACCGCTCCGCACGCTCGGCGTCTCCTGGAACGCGAGTCTCTTCGACCGCGACGGCGTCTATACGGCTTTCTTCGGTGGGATGGACGACGCCGAGATTCTCGAGAAAGACGAAACGGAGATCGGACAGATCGCGGTGGAGGAATTCGAGCGAGTGATGGACGCCGACGCGGAGGTCCTCCACGTCGAGAAGATGCCGTCGGCGTTCCCCGCCTACGACACGTCGTGGAGTGCGCTCGATGACGTCGATCTCCCCGAGGGAATCCACCTCGCGACGAACTATACGGCCCGGATGGGAATCCCCTCGCGGGTCCGTGAGGCGAACAGCCTGGCCAAGCAGTTCGCCGAGGAGCGCCCCTGAGACGGCTCGAAAGCGCCCCTATTCCCACTCCCAGTTCTTCGCCGTCTCGACGAACGCTTCGACCGATTCGATGGGTGTGTCCTTGTTCACGCCGTGGCCCAGGTTACAGATGTAGCCCTCGGGTCCCGCGGCCTCAATGATGTCTGTGGTCCGCTCGCGGACGGTCTCGGGGTCGGCGAACAGCATCGTCGGGTCGAGGTTGCCCTGGACCGGCGTCGCACCGAGTTTCTCGCGTGCGTCACCCATGTCGATGGTCCAGTCGATCGAGAGGGCGTCCGGCCCGGATGCCTCCAACTGGTCGAGTCTGCCGCCCATCCCGCGGACGAACAGGATCGTCGGTGCGTCGACCGAGGAGAGGATTTCCTCGTGGAGGGGGAGCACGTACTCCGCGTAGTCTTCGGGCGGGAGGATACTCGCGTAGGTGTCGAAGAGCTGGACGACGTCCGCGCCGTGGTCGACCTGTACCTGGAGGTAGTCGGTGACGACGTCCGCGAAACGCCCGAGAAGCTCCGCGAACGCCTCGGGGTGTTCCGCACGGAAACGACGAATCGCGCCGTGACGGTGGTCGACACCGCCCGCGACGGCGTAGGAGGCGAGCGTGAACGGGCCGCCGGCGAACCCGATGACGGCGTCTTCGTCGGCTACTGACTCGTCCAGTCGGTCGAGTAGGTCGTAGACGAAGTCGAGTTCTTCCTCGACGTCTTCGTGGGCGGTCGGGACGTCATCGGGGCCGGTGACCGGGTTCTCGACGACCGGGCCGACGCCGGACTCGATGTGGTAGTGGAGACCGAGGGGTTCGAGACAGGTGAGGATGTCCGAGAACATCACGACGCCGTCGACGTCGTAGCGCTCGTAGGGCTGGAGCGTGATTTCCTCTGCAACGTCGGGCGTCTCGATGGCCTCGCGGAACGAGTAGTTCTCCCGAATCTTCCGGTACTCGGGGAGGTGTCGGCCGGCCTGTCGCATCAACCACACCGGCGGGCGTTCGGTGCGTTCCCCCTTCGCCGCGCGGACGAGCAGTGGCTCGGTCATCTGGCGGACGTTGTCGGGTGATGGCAAGAGTGTTTTCGGTTGACGCCTGCGCGCCGACGAGCAATCGAGAACTACGATGGTGAACTGCCTACTGGGCCCCTCGGACGTACTCAACGACCTTTCTGAAGAAATGTCCGACCGCGAATGCAGTCGTCCCGAGGACGACCGACGCCACCGCGGCGAGGCCGAGGCTCGTCGGCTCGAAGAGAAACGCGAGTTTGTCGGTGAGTGGACGTCCCGGCAGGCTGAGAAACGCCCACTCCGCGAAGAACGCGAAGTAGGCGACGAATAGCGTGACCCAGGCGCCGAGGAGTGCACTCTGTCGGTAGCCGATGCCCGCGGCGACGACGAGACCGACGACTGTTGCATCCACGGGGAGGAAGACGAGACCGCCGTCGACGGCGAACATGCCAGTTGCGTACGCGACGAACGTCCCGACGAAGACGACCGCAGCGGCGAGCAAGTCGATATTCCGTTCGTAGCGGTCGCCGAGGACGACGTCTTGGAGGGCAGAGACCATGCGGGATGTGCAGTCTCCGACACGATAGTTGTTCGGCAGGGGGACAGGACGAGAATCGGCCGACATTCAGGTCGAGTGTATCAGACCTATTCGACGACTGGTGGCCGCGAGAGCTCTCGATCGCGTCGTTCGGCTGTCTTCGCAGCGTCGTAAAGTGCGTAGAGCCAGATGGCTGGCACGAGGACGACGCCAACGAAGACGAACAGCGAGAGGACGGCGAGCAGAAACGAGACGGCGAAGAAGAGTCCCATTTCCACCTCTCGCGCGTAGATGTGTCCAAGCCCCGGAAAGATGGCCGAGAGGATGGCGGCGACGAGCGGGTTTCGACCGTCGAAGAGACTCTCGGTGGCTGTGGACGGTGGTGGGCGCTGTCGGACGCCGCATTCGGGACAGATTTCGGCGGCGCGACGAATCTCCGCCCCACACTCGCGGCAGTACACCGTCTCGGTGCGTTTCTCGCTGGCCATGGGTGTCTCGACGGCGGACGAGAAGAAAAGCGATTCCCCGATATTCCTGTCTCCGAGTCTTCGAGAGATAGGTTCCTGCCCGAAACTCTTTGCGACAGCCGCGTGGGTCCCTAGACAATGTACGAGAAACTCGACCGCAGCGAGGGGCGCGTCGTCGGGTATGAGGTCCGGGACGAACTCACCGAAGAGGAACTCGAAGAGATCCTCCTCGACCTCGAAGAGGTCATCATTGAGGAGGGATCGGTGCGGATACTCGTCCACGTGCCGTCGTTCCCGTCGCCCGACCTCGACGCGCTTGACGAGGACATCGGCTTCTGGCTCGAACACGGCGACGACATCGACCGGTACGCCATCGTGGGCGACAGCAAACTCGTCGAGTGGGTGACGGAACTCGAAGACCGACTCACGGACATCGACCTCCAGTACTTCGAGGAAGAGGACCTCGACGAGGCATGGGCGTGGCTGGAGGACAGCTAGTTCGCTCCCAAAAACGAAGCGTGAGCAGTCCCTCAGTCTGCAGTTGACGGTTCGGCGCCGGCGTGTGAGGACCCGCCGCCCGTGTCGACCGTCTCGTCGACCTGCGAGTAGACGAGGAGGAAGCCGAGGAAGGCGAGCACTGCGCCGAAGACGAACGGCGTCGCGTACGAGGTCCCGAACGGGATGGGGACGCCGGCGAGATATCCTGCGGACAAGGGGCCGATAGCGGTCCCGAGACCGAACGACATCGTGAGGATGGAGAGAGTCGTCCCGGAACTCCGACCATGTGCGATGTCGCCGGCGAGGGCCATCGCGGGTGCGAACACGGCGGCACCGGCAACGCCCTGGATGAAGCGGGCGACGATCATGCCTGCCGGTGTGGTGACGAAGCCTTGGACGAGTGTCGTGGGCACGAGGAGGAGCAACCCGGCGAGGATGAACGGCCTACGGCCGTAGGTGTCGCTCCACGACCCGATTGGCGCCTGGAAGAGCACCTGTGCGAGGACGAACGCTGAGAACTCGATGCCGAACATCGTCGCGGTCTGTCCAAGCGTCGTGTTGATGAGGTGTTCGAGTGGCGAGAGGAGGGCGATGCCGATGGCCATAAACAGCGAGGCGAGACCCAGCGTGAAGACGGGGTCGAGGAGTTTGTCCTCGCGCTCGCGGTCGAAGACGGCGATACTGAAGCTCTCGCCGGCCTCCGCGTCGAGGTCCTCGACCTCCGGGTCTTCGACGAGGAGGTAGACGAGTGCCATGCCGACGAACGCGCTGAGGGTCGCGATATAGAATGCTGCCTCGAAGCCGGTCATGTCTACTCCGAAGAGGTGGTAGGGGCCGCCGCTGACGACACCACCTGCGACGACCGGGCCGAGTCCGAAGCCGACCATCCGGAAAGTGTTGAAGACTCCCATCGAGCCACCGCGGCTGGCGGCCGTCGAGAGTTCGTTGACGAGTGCAATCGTCGCAGGGACGGTGAGTGCGACGCCGATCCCCTGCATGATACGGACGAGGAAGACAGCGTTGTAGCTCCCGACGAGCGTATAAATGAAGTTCGCGACTCCAAGAATGAGGAGGCCCACGATGACGAAGATTCGGCGCCGCCCCGTTCGGTCCGAGAGGTTGCCGGCGAACGGCTGGAGGGCGCTGTTGAAGAAGCCGAATGCGGAGAGGATGATCCCCGTGATCAATGCGGGAGCGAGGCCGTAGGTCCCGCCGGTGACGACGCCGCTCGTGATGTAGAGCGGGAGGACGACGATGAGGAAGGAGTTCCCCGCCGCGTCGGCCATTCGCGCGAATGCGAGTGCGAGAATTCGCCGGTCGGTGTCGAGGAGGCCCACTACTGAATCACCTCGATCGATGCGTGCGGTATCGAAGAAGCGTCTCTGGCAGACATGCGTGAAGTTGACTGACCGTTCAGTCAGTCGTTAATACACAGAACGATAGTCGCCCATTTAAGGGTTCGGCCAGCCGTCGAGCCCGCCGCAATTTGCTCGTTTCCGTGCCCGAACTCGATGGCCGTCAGTTCGCGTCGTCGCCGGACACCAAACGAAGGCGATAGTCGAAGTATTCGCGACCGTACTTCAGGACGTTCCGGTCGTCAGCGTCGACGAGTGCGTCTTTGGAGATGTTGCCGTCGATGTAGGCTCGCTCGTCGAGCTTTCTGAGCAACGAATCGAGTTCCTTGGGGAATGGGTGAGTGGCCGTGTAGCCGTCGTGCTGTGCCTGCTGGACGATTCGTCGCTCTGCCTGTGAGAGTGAGTTCGGGTCGAGACGCGCGTCGACGAGTTGAGCTTCGAGAATTCGTTCGAGCCGGGCATCGGATTCGGTGACTGGCTCAACGTCTGGCCGATAGACTGTCTCGTGGAAGGTCTCCGTCGCGACCTCGACGCGGTAGACGGTATCTCGGTAGCTGACGTGGGACGGGCCAGAATCGTCGAGTATCGAACTCGCTTCCCGTGCCTCGTCTTGCCGGTAGACGTATCCGCCGCGCTGGACGAGTCCCCACGGGACGCCGCCGCGATTGCCGCGGGCACGAGCGGCCATGTATGCGACTTGGACTGCACGCTGGTCGATTCGGGGGAGGTCAGAGTGTGCGACGTGGTCGGGTGTCTCCTGTCCCTCGACCGTGTAGAGTCGGAGAACTGGATGTGTGGCCCGCTCTTGGTCGACGACGACATCGTCGAGGTGGTAGTACGTGCCGTTGTGCTGTACGTACGCTGGGTCGCTCGCGTGGCTCTGCGGGAACGGTGGGTGGCCCTGTGTCGAGAACGACGAGTCGTTCAGGGCGGCGCGAAAGGCGTCTTCGTCCCACGGTGGTCGGGACGCTTCGAGGTCGACGACATATTGCTCGCGGAGGGATTCACCGATTGAGGCGAGCGTGAGGTGGAGTGTCGGTGCCGACTCGTCCGGGTCGTTGTCCGACGAATCGAGACAGCCACCGAGGAGGCCAGTCGAGACTGCACCGAGAGCGGCGACTGTTCGCCGTCGTGTCAGTGTGGAGGGCATCGTAGTTGTCTCTGCTACCAAGTGTCAAAGGCTTTCGGGAGATAGAGGTGCTGGTCTCGTCGAGATGGAGTGCTCGTGGTACCGATCACTCCTGCTCCTCTGTATCGCGACGGGCGGCGCGTTCGGCCGATTCGCGGTCCATCTCCTCGCGTTGGTCGTGTTCGGACCGAACGAGGAGATAGAGGACGAGTGGCCCGACGAGCCCCAAGAGGACGAAGAGGACGACGAGTCCCTCGCCGGCCATCAGCCCAGGAAGATGTCGACGATATCGCTCGACCCGGACGTCGTGTCTCGGTAGAGCTCGGAATACCCACAATTTGTACAGGAGACGACTTTGAAGCTGTTCGTCTGGACGTCAAACATCTTCGAGAGGCCGCCGCCCGTCGTCGAGATCTTCCCGACTTCGGTGCCGTCGTGGCCACACTTGGGGCAGCCGCGTTCGGAGTCGCTACCGGTGGAGGTGTTTGGTTCGGGGACCATGGTGGTCCCAACCACGGGAATGGGTATCAATTTTGTCCCGGATCAGTGGCCAGTGTCTCGGGGCTTGGGGATACCGTCCAAGTGCTAGTCCCGAGAGATTCAATCTCCGAGATGCTCAAGTGGATTCACTCGGGCGACCTGCCACCCGGCAGCGATAGCGCTCAATGCTCCGATGTAGAAGTTCGTTCAGCGCTTCCAAGCGGAGCTCGGCGACTACTTCCATCTGGCAGTGGCCTACGATGGGCCTGAGACACGCCTCCTCCATCTGAATCCAGACATTGAGGATCAGTTTGCAGCACTCACAGGTGGGCCGCCAGCTGACTCGGAGGCCCTTGTAGCAAATCTTCGTGACGAGGGCGCACATCGAGGCGGCATGCAGTCAGTCGCGCTCGGCGAGTACCAGTGTACACTTCACTTGTACAGCAAGTGGCTGTTGCTCCACTTCCAAGAAACCGAGTCGGGGCTCATCGTGGGTGTCGACTCACGAAGTGCGTCGAATCTGCAGGGATTTCTCGAGGACATTTCGCCCGCGGTCACGGGTGTACTCGAGTTGGATCAAGAGAGCGTGTCATAGAATCATTCTCGTAGCTTCTCACACCCCGGATCGTTTCCTCGTTCGTAGTTGGTGATTGCAATGACGAGCCGTAGGCAGAGCGCAACCAACACTTCTGTTCGTGCGTGGACGCGGCCTCGGGCGCGGACGTGCCCGAGGCCGCAGTCCTTGACTGCGTCGTTAGTCCGTTCAACTCCTGTCCGGTGATTGTACGTCTCGTCTAAGATGGATTGCTTCAGCTGAACGTTCTTGCTGTGTTCGGTGATACGATCTTCGACCCTGTACTTGATGTCTTTCGGGTCGTCAGTGTTTCGCGGATTGTACGGGGCGACTGGCACGACTCCTGCGGACAGCAGGAGGTCGTGCCAGTCGAGGATGTCGTAGGCGCTGTCTCCGAGCATCCACGTGGGTTCTTTGACGGCGAGCGCGTCACGCGTGACGCGCATCGCCGTCTCCTGATCCGCTTGTTTGGCTTGTGTGAACTCCGCTGCTATCGGGATTTTTGCACCGGTTGAGACGATCGTACAGCCGAAGCCGTAGTAGTACTCGTCGGCTGTTGGATCGTAGTTCCACGAGGCAGCGTCGTTGTATTGAATCGCCTCGATGTGAGTCGAATCGATGGAGTACGTGGAGTCGAGCAGGCCGCGACGGGCGGCCTGCTCGACGAGTCTGTCGAAGACGTCGTCGATAACGTGTTCGAGATCGGTGAGAAAGCGGTCAATTGTGTCTCTGGATGGCGGTTTGTCGAGTCCGCAATAGTACCAGACAAGCCCGTGCTGGAGTTCTCGCGTGACCGGACGTGTGCCGTAGATGTCCTTGTAGTAGCAGTGTAGAAAGCTACGGAAGAGGTCTGGTGGCTGGTGAACTCGTGTTCGCCCCCGCTCGCCGGGGGCGAACACGTCGTATTCCAGTAGAAACTCGAACTCAAGATGCTCAAACAGCGGTACCGTCTCGGTAGCCGCGACATTCAAGAAGTCGTCTACCGAAGCTATGTCTTGCAGGGTTGCGGTTGTGCTGGACACACTTTCCGCACCCTGCTGCTTCGTACGTGACGCTTTCTATGACACGCTCTCAAGACGCAACCTAGACCACGGATGCAGTCAATTTCGGACGACATACAGGAACTCAATATCTGGCTCGTGGAAATAATAGAGAGTCTACATATCCAGGAATTTATGTCACCTCAGTACTTCTTTACTAGATGCACGGGGTGGAGACTGCGAAACACTGTCCGATTGCCATGGAGTGTGACCCGTTTCCGTGCACCCCCCGTGCACCCCCGTGATTTTTGGGCGCCAAAGACAGTGTGAGTGGTTTCGCCCTTGGAAGGGCCACTACTCGACATTGACGACTAACCTGGCTGGACACTCGTGTACTCATCCTCCAAAGTAGACCAGCAATATTTATATTCTCAACCTAAAACGTATATTGGGAAACAAATGGCCTACGAAAATCTTGACCACGAACTCATCAACGCGCTCTTGGGAAATGGTCGGTCGAGCCTGCGAAGTCTCGCTGAGGAGCTCGATGTCTCTGTAACGACCGTCTCGAATCATCTGAAAGAACTCGAAGAGGAAGGTGTCATTGAGGGGTATTCCCCAATCGTTGATTACGGGAAGCTCGGATACGGTGTAACGGCGATTCTCCAGTTGAAGGTCGAAGGACCGGCACTTAACGAGGTCACTGAGCGGCTTCGTGATCTCGATCAGATGGTTTCGGTCTACGAGGTCACCGGTGAGTTCGACATCATCGCCGTCGGGAAGTTCCAAGATACCGACGACATGAACGGACTGATCAAAGAGGTGCTCGCCGACGCCGACATCAAGGAATCGACGACGAGTGTCGTGTTGAACGCACCCTCCGAAAACAAGCAGTTCGAACTCGACGTCGACGAGGAGTAAAGACGGCCAAGATTTCGGCCGTACGAATCTGCTAACTTGTTGTATCGGTCGTCGTCTGGCTGTCTGTCGTAGTTGTACTATCTGTTTCGGTCGTTGTGCTGTTCGTAGAGTCGGTTGTGGTAGTCGTGCTATTCGTAGAGTCGGCCGTCGTCGTATTGTTCGACTCGTCGGTCATGGTAGTCGTACTGTTCGTGGGGTCGGCTGTAGTCGTCGTATCGTCGGTTGTGGTCGTTGTGCTATTCGTCGAATCTGTCGTGGATGTGTTGTTCGTCGAGTTGGCCGTGGGTGTCGTCTCGTTGCCGTCAGGACTACTGGTCGTATTCTGGGTGGACTCGTTTCCGGTGGGCTCGGACGTTTCGTTGGTGTCCGGGCTCGTGGTGACGTTGGTCGAATCGTCCGTGTCCGTCGTATTCACCGACTCATTCGTGGCGTCACTGGTGGTCACAGTGTCGTTGGTCGACTCGTTGTCGGCCATTGCCGACACCAGCAGGCTGTGATCACTACTCGGCTGTTGAATCGTCTGGACGTCGGACGGAGTGGCTGGGATATCCGCGCCTAGTCCGAACTCGACTGTTTCCTGGTCTTGGAGGACAGCCATCGTGACGCCACCACCGATACTCGCGACGACGAGTACGCAGAGGACGACGACGACCGAAGCGGAGTTATTCCGCATCAGGGCTCGCCTCCGAGTCGGTCTCTGCCGCTGTGTTTGCCGTTCTCTCGGCCTCGTCGTACTCGACGTCGGCACAGAAGACGACTGCATCGTCGAAGAGGTACTCGACGTCGTCGTCGCGGACGACCCAGCGATCGTCCGTGGCAGCCATCGTGTGGAGTGCCGACTGGGAGGCGACGGAGACGATGGGGCGACCGCCGGTGACGTGCCACTCTCCGTCGATCACGTGGGCGGGCTCGATGCCACCATCTGTCGAGACGGTCGTCTCGACCGTTCCAAACGACTGGAACTTGACCGCGGTGAGGAGGACGAAGAGTCCCACTGCAGCCGCGACGACAGTAAATGCCCACGTGGTGCGAACGAGGTACGCGATGTAGCCGGCGTAGATGGCGAAGAGACCGAACGCGATACTTCCGAGAGTGAGGTCCGCGCCAGTGAAGGCGAGTGTATCGTCGGGGACACTGTCTCCAGGCGTGGCATCGTCTTGGGCTTCGGTTATCGTTGAATCAACTGCACCGTTACCGGGCTGGTCGTGGTCATGATCGTCGCCGCCGTCGCGTCTGGTCGCGACCCAGTCCCGAAGCTCGAGGACGGCCAGGAGTGCGAACGGAGCGACGACGAGGATGAGAAAGCCCGTCGTCGTGCCGACGAATTCGACGACGTATCCGATAAAGGGGATCGTGAACACGACGAGACCGATGACCTGGCTTGAGGCGACCGTCCCCGGATCGGCGTCTTCGTTGGCGTCGCCTTTCGTCTCGAAGACGAGGCCGTTCTCAGTCTGGACGATATCGGTGATGCGGTGAGTAATCGGCACGTCACCGCCGCGGCTGAACGTGATGACGTCGCCGACTGCGAGTGCTGCTGGATCGGTCACCTCGCTTACGAGGACGACGTCACCAACGCTGATCGCGGGTTCCATACTCCCACTTAAGACGACGTAGCTCTGCTGTGCGCCGACCGTCGCGGGGACGGCGTAGACGACGAACGGGAGGACGAGCGCACACACGACGAGGAGGCCCACGACGTTCGTGAGTGTTCGGCGGTCGAATCGGCTGACAGTGGATTTCGGTCTCATGTGTTGGTGGTGGTCGTGGGTGTAGTTGGATGCGGTACGGTGCGATCGTTACTCGGTGTGGTACCAGTCTGGAGGCTCGGCACAGCTCCCGTCCGCCGATTGCTGTTGGCAGATCGAGACCGTGATGTGGCTGATGCCGAGATAGTCGTCGAGGCTGTCGGCCTCCTCGACACCCTGTTTTAGTGGGGCAAACAGGACGCCCGGCGTCGACGCATCCGGTGCGCCAAGCTTGAGGACTTCGTAGGTTGCACGTGCCGTCGAGCCAACGAGCTCGACGCGACAGAGGCGAGGCGCCGGTGTGTCACCGACTGGATCGAGTGTGAAGGCAACGCCGACAGTCTCGCCGTCGTCTTTCTCGACGCTCTCGGTAACGACGAGTTCGTAGTCCGCACTGCCCTCGTTGAAGGCGTAGCGGCCAGGCGGGAGGTAGTTTTCACTGGGTACATTGCTCTCCCGTGGGTCGACGTCGAGTTTGCCGATCGGAGTACAGCACTCACACGGGGCGGGGCCGGCACAGCCGCCTGTCTCGACAGTCGGGAACGGCGAGGTTCCGTCGTCGTGTCGACACTGGACGGCGCCGAACGTGAGTGGCCACGTAATCGACTCGGAGCCAGCATACGCATCGTCGAGTGTCCATGACGCGTACAGACAGACCGTTTCGCCTGGATCGAGACAGTCCTCCTCGAGGGCTGCAGTGAGGTTGATTCCGTTCCGGAGTGTCTCGGCAACCTCGCGGACCGACCCACTGGTTAGGACCGTCGGCTCGGAGGAGCAATCCCCGACCAACAGGGTCATCGAGAGCTGCTCGGCGAGCAGCGAGCGCTCCGGGACTGGGCAGTCTGCCCGGACCCAGACGACTGCCGGGTTCGCGTCCGGTGTCGGGAGGGAGACGGTCATCGTCGCCGCATCTTCACGCGTATCTGCATCGAGTGTCCCAAGTGGGAGTGTGACGGTCGTCCCGTCGGCGACGCCCGTTTTGCCGTGGTGGTCCCACTCGACGACGAGGTCGAACTCACCGCCTCGGAGAGTGGAGTCCAGCACTTCGGTATCACGAAGGTAGCTAAGCGTGCCACGGCCCAGCGCGGCGCTGCTGAATCCACCCGCGAGACCGACTGCCGACAGCCCGGCGATGATTTGTCGTCGGCTGAGACGGCGATCGCTCATGTTTGCTCACCGCCGAATGGATTGGCGTCGAATTCACACGTGGCAGCCGCGAAGGAGAGGTCGAAGGCAACGCTGTCACTCTGAATCGTGTTATCGACGTCTGCATCGAGCGACCACTCGAGACCGAGACAGAGCGGGTCCTGTCCGAGACAGTCCCGTTCACTTTCCGTGCCCGATGTTGCGAGTGGGACACCATTCGCGAGCGCTTCGCCGACAGTTCGGAGCGATCCCTCGACGAGAAGCGGTTCGTCGAGTAGATCGACACCGACATCGAGGTCACGGCGACCGTTACAGGCACCGAGTCCGGCGACGCCGCTATCGTACCAGATACGAATCTGCAGTGCATCTACGAGTTCGCCGATATCCGGAGTCGTATCGCCTGCCGTTTGTTCCGGTTCATTGCGGCCGTTTTCATTCGACTGTGTGGCCATGAGTTGGAGCCATACGGCTGCGGGCGCGGCATTACCGTGGAGACCGACAACGACCGATCCGTGGTCGCCGGGTAACACATTCCCAAGGTCGATGAGTGGCTGGGGTGGGTCGTCGACGAAGTCGCCGGCTGCAGCAGTTTGGTTCCACGTCGATTGATTCCCGAGGGCTAACGCCTCGTTCGAGCGGTCGATGCGTTGGCCATTGTACGTCTCGTACCAGGCGACACGAACGAGGCGTTCGCTGCCGGCCGTCGTCTGGGCGTAGGTGTAGTGTGTATATGCGGGAGCCGTCCCAGCCGACGCATAGCTCGCGCCACTGCCGAGAACTCCGGCGGCCCCGGCGGCGGCGAGGAGTCGGCGGCGAGTGATCGTCGGCCGGTCTCGATCGCCCGTGTTGTCTGGATTCGTCATTTCGGTCTCGGTGATGTCGATGGTCGTGTGTCTGCAGCTCGGTTGGTCGTTCGTACGTGAGACTGCAGTATCGGTACTCGCTCCCTATCTTCTGGATAGGGAGTCCGTACCAGTCCTCGTGGCACGTACAGACGATGATCCACCGGCGGAGTCGAACCACCGAACGCGCGGTGGCTGGGGAAGGCCACCTGACCGCGTCGCACCGGCCTGGACCCCGTGTTCGAACTCGGTTCTCGAGGGACTGCTGTCACGGGCTCACTCTGCAGCAGGGTTCTCGTTGTGCCGGCACTGTTCGGCTTCGAACGTCAGGTCAAAGCTCGCGATATCGGTCTGGACTTCGTTGCCGACGCTGGCCGGCAATGCCCACTCGAACCCGACACAGTGCGTCCCCGGCTGGAAGCAGTGCGTCTCTTCGACGGTTTCGCAGGTCCAGAATTCGACGTGGCTCACTTCTTGGCGAACGCGGTTTGGCCGTCCGCTGATCGGTCCGAGGAGTGTCGTCGTGTCGACACACTCGCCGAAGATGTATTCCTCCGTCGCGGAACCCGATTTGACGAGGGCTTTGCAGATCCCGACGCCATCAGTGAGGACTTCGACGTCGAAGCCCACGACCTCGCCATCCTCCTCTTGGAAGTTCGAGAGTTGGAGTTGGGGCTCGACTCCCGTTCCGTCGTCAAAGGTGTAGATGTCTCCGTTAGCAGTCCCATCCGAGCCATCTGCGAGTTCAACCGTCTGGAACTGCTCTCCTTCGAGGTCTTCGAGTCGGCCGAGTTTCGTACAGGCTTCTCCACTGCCTCCCGTCTCCGAGACGAGTGGCACACCCGCACAGGCAAACTCCGAGAGGCCCGCGAGCGTTCCCTCGTAGATGACGTGCTCTCCTTCGTCGTAGAGGTTGTCACAGTCCGGGTCGCGCCAGACGCGGACGTCGAGGAGGTTCGCGAGTTCAGCCATCTCGGGAGAGGTATCGACGTCGCTCTCGGGTTCGTTGACGCCGTTCTCATCTTCGGTGACGCAGGCTTTCATCCGGATGTAGGAGGGGTTCCCACAGAGATGGAGACTCGTCGTCACCTCTCCGGAGTCGCCTGGCTTGACGTCGTCGAGGTCGAAGACCGGAATCGCCTCGCCGTTCACGAGGCCGTCGGTCTCACACGTAATCTCGTCGCGCTCGACGGCGCCCCAGTCGTTGGGTGCCTCTCCGAGGAGGTAGGTACCTGTCGAGAGCTCTTCGGCATCCGGGTAGGTCGACTGGATATCGCTCAGCCGTCCCGGGCCACCGGCGTAGGTCGCTCGGTAGTCGAGTTTGAGGTCGAGTTCCCCTGCCTGTAGGGTGTTGTTGTCGAACGATTCGGTGTCGTTGAAGTATGCACTCGTCCCGAGGCCTGCTCCCGCGGAGGCGAGGCCGACGGCGCCGAGCCCACCGAGGATTTGGCGGCGGGTCAGTGCGTGGTAGCGATCGTTGGTGGTCATGATGGTCCCCTTCTGGGGATGATTCACCGACGGAATCGAACCGCCGTTTTGCACCAGCGTGAATCGGGTCGCTGTCGACAGGTACCACGGGGGTGGCACTGCTGTCGATCCCGCCTAGAGCGAATCAGAACGGATTCGCGTTCACCTCGTCGTGACGCGACTGTCCGGCCGCGAAATCGATTTCGAAGACGAGGGAGTCCGTCTGAACGTTGTTCTCGATCGAGGTCGGGAGTTCGAACTCGAAGGCGAGGCGGGCGTTGTTCGGTCCCGGTGTCGTTGGCGCGGCCTCGAAGACGTCGTCGAACGTGTTTGGATCACGAAAGAGTGGGACACCTCCCGCGAGGTCGATGCCGAGGGCTTTGGCTGCGCTTCCGAACGCCACATCGCCACGACTTCCGAGAAAACCGACTCCCGACACGTCGATGTCCGGGGCTGGCCCGCTATTGAGGTCGTACGTGGCGCTATACGCACCATCGCTGTGAGAGATATGGACTTCGAGTTCGCTCCCGAGTTCGCCTCGCCCATCGGGAAGCCCTTCGTCGAGGAAATCGCCGTCGAGACCGCGACCGGTGAAGTTGGCGTCTGTCGCAGGTCCCGGTGAGGTGTCGATTTGCTCTTCAGGCTCAGTATAGCCGTTCTCCAGGTCGTCGCGGAGCACACTCCGCATCCAGAGTCGCGATGGGTTGTTGTCGAGGACGAACCCGATCTCGACGAGTGCTTTGTCTCCAGGTGCGAGGTCGTCGAGAGCCATAATGATCGACGCCGTTCCGTCAGCGACCCCCTCGTGACGCTGATAGAGGCCGACACCGTCGGAGACGATATCGTCAGGGTCGAGTCCGAGAATATCGCGGTCGTTGTACTGGCCACGCCAGTCGAGTCGGAGATCAAGCTCTCCGGCCTGGATGGAGTTGTTGTCGAAGGACTCGGTATCGTTGAAGTAGGCACTCGTCCCGAGGCCAGCGCCCGCCGACGCGAGGCCGACAGCGCCGAGGCCACCGAGTAACTTGCGCCGCGAGAGGGGGTATCGTTGGTGCGTCATGGTCGTCCCCGAGGGGAAGACCCGCGGATGGAGTCGAACCATCCAACACACAGGGGTGGGAGCCAGGGTGCGTCGCGCCGGCGCGGGTCACAGGTGGGGATCGGCGGCCGATTGCCGATCGCTGGGCTGTTTGGTCGTGGAGTCGATCAGGCGAACGGCGTCTTCTCGGCCGGGTTCGGATTGTGACGGCACTGTTCGCTGTAGAGGTTCAGATCGAAGACCACACGGTCCGTCTGGGCCTCGTTGCCGACGTCTTCGGGAAGCCACCAGAGCATCGCGAGACACTGCGTCGTCGAGTTGGGGTAGCAGTCGATCGCGTCCGAGGACCGGTTGGCGTCGAGGAGGACACCACTTGGGCCGCCGATCCCCGACTCACTCAACACATCACGGAGCGACCCTTCTGCGATGATGGTCTCACCGCCACCGATATCCTGAATCTCGGCGGCGAGTGTGCTGTCCGGATTCGGGCCGGATACACTCCCGGACCCAGTGATGGCGTACTCGATTTCGTCGTCGATGTCGTCGACGAAGATGAACTCGTGGTCGCCTTGGAGGCCCTCGATAGCCGAGAGGATGGACTCCGAAGCGTAGGACTCCAAGCCGATGACGACGTACTTGTCGACCGAGCCACCGTTGACAGTCAGGTTACTCGTCGCCACCGAGAGGAACTGCGACTCGGTGATGTTGACGCCGTTCGTGATCAACACGAGAACATGTTGACTATCCTCGGGGCATTCTTCGAGTGCAGTTGCGCCGGCGTTGATTGCCTCGGCGACGTCTGCGCCACCGCCGGTGAGGAGGTCTTGGTCGAGGATGTCGCCAAGCCCATTGACGACTGCCGTCTCGTCGTCGGTCGGTGTGAATCGCGTATCCGCAATGCTCTCGAAGAGCGTCAGCCCCACCGAGGTCTGGTTGAGGACGCCGTCGTCGTCCGTGTCGAGGTCGTGAACCAGATTCTCGAGGGCAGCGACGAGGAGGTCGTCCTTGTAGGCGACGGGTTCGGAATCATCGGCTTCGTTGTTCCCCATCGAATCAGTGTTGTCGACGACGAGTTGGACACAGGCTGGCCCAGTGTCGTGTCTGTTGTCACAGTCGTCGTCGTACCAGACCTTCGCCTGGATGGCTTCGGCGAGTTCGCCACTATCAGGCGCGCCCATCTCGTCGCTTACGGTGACGTTTTCAGCCTCTGCTTCGGGCTCGTTGATGCCGTTGTCGAGGTCGTCTTGGAGCGATCCTCCGAACCAGAGGTAGCCCGGATTGTCGAAGAGGTGCATGCTGATCGTGATCTCACCCTTGTCGCCGGGCTTGACGTCATCGAGTTCGATAACCGGCATCTCGACGTCGTCCGGCAGGTCCGCGAACTGGTCGCGGAACATGTCTTCGACTGTCTGTCGCTCGCTTTCGGAGAGTTTCGAGAGGTCGGTCTCGCCGTACTCGTCGTCGGCGATCTCCGTCCGCGTGCGGATGAAATCTTGCACGGCATCCCCGTCCGTATCGGGGTATGCGTTGACCGGCATCCAAGACTCGCTGGGACCGTAGTACTCCTGTTGCCAGTCGACCTTGAGGTCAAGTGCACCCGCGGTCAGAGTGTTGTTGTCGAACGATTCGGTATCGTTGAAGTATGCACTCGTCCCTAAGCCCGCTCCCGCAGAGGCGAGGCCGACGGCACCGAGCCCACCGAGGAGTCGGCGCCGCGAGAGGTTGTAGAGGTTCTTGTCATCGGTCATGGTTTGTGGTTCCCTTGCGGGAGGACCCGTCGACGGAGTCGAACCGTCGAAGTGCACCGGCACGGGTCGGTAACGAAGCTGAGAATCGACTCAGTTCGTCGTCGTAGTCGTGTTGTTCGTTGGGGGACTCGGAGCGTTGTGGCGGGACTGTTCGGCGGTGAATCCGACATCGAATTCGGCGCCGTCGGTCTGGACTTCGTTTCCAACGTCAGTGGGGAGTTCCCACTCGAAGCCGACACACTGGGTTACGTTCCCCGGATATGGCTGGCGGTCTTCCTCACTGCGGTTGCCATCGAGTTCGATACCTTCCGCGAGCAAAGCCATGACATCGGCTAGCGAGCCCTGCGCGATGATGGTCTCGCCGGCGAGCACGACTTGTGCGATTTCGCCGTAGATGAGGTCGAGGTCAGCGGGATCGGGTGCGACGAAGGCATCGTCAGGTGAAGAGGCGATGTCCTCTAGGAGGGAGACGTCTGCTCCCGTCCCAAGGGCAATCGTGAAGATGCGGATGCCCTGCGCCTTCGCGGCGTCGGCCGCAGTGGTGGCGCTCGTTGCGCTGGATTGACCGTCGCTGAGGAGAATCATGACTTTGGAGGCCCCGGCAGTCGCGTTTGCTCCATTCATGAGCTCGTCCGCGGCGGCATCGATACCCGTGTTGATGGCGGTCCCACCACCGGCAGTGTACGCATCGATTGCGTCCTTGACAGCCTGGTAGTCTGTCGTGAGTTCCTGGTCAACGGATGCGCTACTAGAGAAGGAAATCGCGGCTGCCTCATCCGGACTGGAAAGGTTGTCGACGAATCCCGTCGCCGCCGACTTCAGTGCACTCAGGTTCGACCCACCCATGGATCCGGAAACGTCGCTCACGAGGGCGACTTCCAGTTCCTGTTGCTGCCCGGTTCCTGTTGGTTCGTAGACGTTGTCACAGTCCTCGTCGTACCAGACAGTGACGTTCATCTCGTCCGCGAGCTCGCCCATTCCTGCGCCAGGGGTGCCACCACTCTCGTCGACACCCATCTCGGGTTCGCTCTGTCCGTTCTCGTCGTTCGCGGTGAGACCACCCGTCATCGAGACCCAGGCAGGGTTGTCACAGATGTGGAGGCTGATCGTCGTCTCACCGGAATCACCGGGCTTCACGTCAGTAAGCGTGAAGATGGGGACTTCGCTCCCATTCACGAGAATGTCGTCGGCCTCTGGCGAGCAGTAGTCACCCTCCATGACGATGTCTTCCCACTGCGCTTCCTGTTCGGGTGTGGGCACCTGATCGAGGAGGTAGACACCATCGCCGAGGTCTGCTGCGTCAGGGTAGCCCATCGCCTGAATATCTTCAAGGCGACCCGGTCCACCCGCGTAGGTGGCCTTGTAGTCGAGCTTCAGGTCGAGTTCGCCGGCCTGGAGTGTGTTGTTCTGGAACGACTCTGTGTCGTTGAAGTATGCGCTCGTCCCGAGTCCGGCCCCTGCGGAGGCAAGGCCGACGGCACCGAGGCCGCCGAGCAGCTTGCGCCGTGAGAGGTTGTAGAGTTGTTTGTCGCTCATTGTGTTCATCCCCCAGAGGGGAAGGCCCGGTGACGGAGTCGAACCGTCACGCCGCGGAACACCGGTCCGGGCCGGACAGCAGACGCAATCGGACGCGTGTTGGCGTCCGGGTATCGAGGGTCAGTCGCGTGGCTCCAGGGACGGATCTAGGGCGATGGCGACGTCGTGTTGTACGGGTTAGCAGTGCCGTCGTTGTGGCGCGCCTGGATGGCCGTGAACTCGACGTCGAACATGAACGAGTCCGTCTGGACGTTGTTGCCGACCGTGGTCGGCAGCTCGAACTCGATAGCGATACACGGCGTCGCGTGCCCATCAGAACCGACTGCGGTCGCGGCGAAGGGATCGGTCATGCTGGTCGACGGGTCGCTGTCGAGGGCGACACCACTCGCGAGGTCGGTCCCGAAGACGGTCTCAGCGTCGCCCATTGCGACGTCGCCTCGTGAAGTACTACCCGCGTAGGAGACGGCATTCCCAGCATCAGCGGCAAACGACCCTCCATCGTTGTAGGATCCATCACTGTAGGAGACGTACACCTGCAGTTCGTCGTCGAGTTCACCGGCCCCACTCGCGTTTCCGGGATCGTCATAATCACCGGTCGCGTTGGTCGTGGGTTCGGGTTCAGGGTAGCCGTTCTCAGCGTCGTCGTGGTGGTTCGTCTTCATCCAGACGTACGCAGGGTTGTCCACGGACGCGAGGCAGATCTCGACGACACCCTTGTCGCCGGGCTTGACGTCGTCGAGGAGGACGAAGAATCCGGAGTCGCCGTTCTGCTCGACGTTCATGTGGCCCTGGTAGAGCCCGGAATCGTCAGCAGCCGAGTCGCCACCCACGCCGGCGGCGTTGTACTGACCGGACCACTCGAGCTGGAGGTCGAGCTGGCCAGCCTCGAGCGTGTTGTTGTCGAACGATTCGGTGTCGTTGAAGTAGGCAGTCGTCCCGAGCCCGGCACCCGCGGAGGCGAGGCCGACGGCGCCGAGGCCGCCCAGCAGCTTGCGTCGCGAGAGGTTGTAGAGTTGTTTGTCGTCGGTCATGGTTTGTTGGTCCCGGCCCACCCGCGGCGGGCAGTGGGATACCTCACCCATTATCCGGATGGGTCGTAGCTATGGTCTGGCTGACACGATCCGTGACCGACCCTAATGTAACGAAAGGTCACCCTCAGGACCGCGAAAGGTCGGGCTTAGCGACCCATATGGTGGGCCTATCCTCCGGCTCGGCCAGTCTAGGGCGCCCCTATCGTGGCCCATTCGGACGGCTATGGACTACCTATCGGTAGCTAGCTAGACCATACCTACGACTGCAGGTGTCGTTCGGATGAGTAGAGGGGGACATGCACTTCCAGCGACCACACATTCCGGAGGGGGACGCATTTCGGCTATTGAGCAACGAGCGCCGTCGCCGATCGCTTGAGTACCTCGTCGAACGCGAGCACGCGACGGTTCGTGAAATCGCGGACGTCGTCGCGGCGGCGGAGTTCGGTTCGTCAGCGCCGCCGGATTCCGTCCGAACCGCCGTGTACGTCTCACTTCGCCAGAACCACCTCCCGTCGCTCGTCGACGCCGGCGTCATCGAGTTCGATACGGAGACGAATCAGGTCCGTGTCCTTGACCGTGCGCGCGGCGTCACGATGTACCTCGAGCTCGTCACCCGCTACGGCATCACGTGGGGCGAGTTCTACCAGTACCTCGGGACGGTCGGCTTCCTCGTCGTTCTGGGATCGCTGCTCGTCTTCCCGATTGTGTCGCTGATCTCGCCCCTTGCCTGGGCGACGATCTTCCTCGGTGTGTTCGCCGTGATGAGCGCCTACCAACTGTGGACCGATCACTGGAGTCTCCGGCGCCGCCTCCTTCCGTAACCATGCACCTTACCACCATCCTCACCGACATCGTTGATGACCTCCGACGGCCCGAGTACACCGGCTCGAATCGGTGTGTTCCGTGTACTGTCGTGAACCTCATGATCGCACTCGGCCTCGCGGGTGCCATCGCTGTCGCTGGCTCGCTGTCAGCCGGCGTTGGCGTCTTCCTCATCGCGGTCGCGGCGATATACGTGCGTGGCTACCTCGTTCCCGGGACGCCCACACTGACGAAGCGCTACCTCCCCGATTCGGTCCTCCGGTGGTTCGAGGCAAGTCATCCGCAACCCAACGTCGACGAGGACTTCGACATCACCGCGACGCTTGACGAGTTCGGACTGCTCGTCGATAATCCGGATGGCGACGTTCAACTCGACCCCGAGTTCGCTGCCGCGTGGTTTGAGCGTATGACTGCCCGTGACGTCTACGTCCCACAGCTGGACGACCTGGCTACCCTCCTCGACGTCGACGTCGAGCAACTGGACGTCCGCTATCACGGCAACGATGCCTGCACTGTCTACCTCGAAGACCAGTGGCTCGGCCAGTGGGAGTCTGCGGCCGCGTTCAACGCCGACGTGACTGCCGAAGCGCTCCTTGCCGAACGGTACCCGGAGTGGGCCCAAATCCCACTCGTCCAACAGGGGGAACTCCTCGCTGCCCTCCGGGTCTGTCTAGAGGTCTGTCCCGCCTGTGACGGGCAAGTCACTCTCGGGACGCGGACCGTCGAGTCGTGCTGTCGATCCGTCGACGTCGTCGCAGCCACCTGTGGGGCGTGTTCTGCCCGCCTCTTCGAAATCGAGTACAGCCCCGAACTCTTCGAGGCCGCAAATGACTAGCAACATCCGGCGACTGACCGGACGGGGATCTACGTGATGGCCAGCCTCCGAGGTGTGGTTCTGGTCCGATCGGGACAGTCCGCACTCCGATGGTGGCTTGACAAACCACTACAGTTCCTCCCCGGAGCCAGGCCCAAGGCTCCAAAGCGAAATTTCCTCCTGTTGATCGGATACATGCTTCTGTTATTGCTCTTCTACGGGCTCTTCAGGGGTATTTAGTCTTGAAGACATGTTGTTGGTCCAGACAGTACAAAGAGTTAATCTCTAGCGTGTCAATCGATACCTACGAGTCAACTTGCTAAGGCGTTCCAGCCTGCTGGGGGGCAGGGCGGAATGGAGTTGACTAGGGATGCAGGTTGGGGAAACAATGAACTTAAAAAGCGAACACAGGGGGAGCATCGACGCTGAGCGGGAGGAGTTATCGTACGATACGATCTTCTTCACGCTTAGCAATCCGCGTCGCCGGTACGTACTGAACTACCTCAAGCACCGCGACGAACCAATCTCGACAGGAGAGCTTGCAAAGCAAGTCGCTTCGTGGGAGTACGATACAACCCCTGAGCAAGTAACGAATCAGCAGCGCAAGCGCGTGTACACCTCGCTTCACCAGACCCACCTCCCGAAGATGAACCACCTCGGGATCGTCGACTACGATGAGGGACGCGGTATCGTTAAGCCGAGCCAGCGGTTTTCGAACTTGGACTTCTACCTCGAGATTTCCCCGGAGCAAGGGCTTCCCTGGCACGAGTTCTTCGTCGGGCTCTCGACACTCTCGTTAGTGCTAGTCTTCGCTGCATGGGTCGGCCCATATCCATTTTCAGTCGTCCCCGACCTCGTCTACGCAGCAGTGATTGCGCTGGGCTTTACCATCTCGTCGCTCCTCTTCGTCCGGAGTGCGCGACGTCACCGACTCGGCGACGACGAACTCCCGGCCTGCCTTCGGGAGTCCGAGCTCTAGGTCGTATCCGGAGTCGTGTTCTTTCGTTCGAATCGAGTTTCCGAACGCGGGAAAAGCGTATGAAGGTGCGTGGTTAAGAGATTCCCAGTCGTATGGCCAACAGAGAACTACAATCGATCGAACTTGCTGAAGAGAAGCTACTCATCTCGTACGAGCTACAAGGTGAGACTTCCGTCGAAGAGGGGCTCCTGAGCGCGTTCGGAGCACTTGATTTCGATCTTGAGACGCGGAACCCACCGTTGGCCAGCTTTGTCAATTCAGATGCACTGAACCGACTGGAGTGGGACAATCCACACCACGAGGTGCACACGCAGGTTTGGGGCCATCCCGTGCGCATCTTGGCTGATCGAATCGAGATTTTCTCGACTGAGTGAGCGTCGGTTCTGGAGCGCGGTTTCGTCGCGGTTGTCGAAAATTCGAGAGAGATTCAGACCCTTGTTCGCAGGGCCGGCAGGAATCCACTCGCCGTGCTGAAAACCAGTGCGACGAGGACGAGTATACCGAGCACGAGTATACCGAGCACGAGTAGCCCGAGGCCGAGTACGATATCCACATACTGGAAAAGGAGCCAGCCCATCCGTCTTTAGTTAGGAGACGAACCGCGTGACAGTGGCGGCTTATCGAGGCTACTTTTCGGAAGGAATGAGGAGGTGTCGAGTGTGCACAACGAAACCTCCTCATCACGGATTATGCGTCGGCTCACTACACTGTTTCCCTCCGAGTTCCTCGAAGAGCACGCCGAGGAACTCGGCGTGGTCGAACGCGACCGCAAGCTCCAGATTCCCGTCTTCGTCTGGGCATTCGTGTTCGGCTTCGCCGCAGGCGAACGCCGAACACTCGCAGGGTTTCGACGCAGCTACAACTCCACAGCTGACGAGCCGATCTCACCGGGTGGGTTCTATCAGCGGTTGACGCCGACGCTCGCGGAGTACTTCCGCGACCTCGTCGAGCACGGTCTCGACGAGGTCGCTGTTCCCGACACTGTTGACGTTGACATCGACCGATTCAGTGATGTAATGATCGCTGATGGAACGGTGTTGCGGTTACACGAGTTTCTCGCTGATCAGTTCGAAGCCCGCCACGAGGAGCAGGCTGGAGCGAAGCTCCACCTGCTCCACAATGCCACTGAACAGACGATTGAACGGATCGACGTTACCGACGAGAAAGCACACGACAGCACGCTGTTCAAGACAGGGTCGTGGCTTGAGAACCGCCTCGTATTGTTCGACCTCGCGTACTTCAAGTACCGACGGTTTGCGCGGATCGACGAGAACGGCGGCTCCTTCGTGAGCCGGCTGAAACAGAACGCGAATCCGGTGATTACGGATGAATTACGGGAATGGCGCGGCCGCGCCATTCCCTTGGAGGGCAAGCAACTCCGTGATGTGCTCGACGATCTCGACCGGACGTACATCGATGTGGAAGTCGAAGTCGAGTTCAAGCGCGGGCCGTACAACGGGACGCGGTCGCTGGATACGAAGCGGTTCCGCGTCGTCGGCGTCCGCGACGAGGACGCCGACGACTACCATCTATACGTGACAAATCTGTCGCGAGAGGAGTTCTTTCCGGCGGATTTAGCGCAGATCTACCGGTGTCGGTGGGAAGTGGAGTTGCTGTTCCGTGAGTTGAAGACGCAGTACGACCTGGACGAGTTCGACACGAGCAACGAGCACGTGGTGAAGATCTTGCTGTACGCAGCGTTGCTGTCACTGCTTGTGAGCCGTGATCTGTTGGATCTGGTCACCGAGCAGGCGGATGATGAGCTCGTGTTTCCCCCGGAACGCTGGGCGGCGACCTTCCGGTCGCACGCCCAGCTCATCCTCCACGAACTCGGTGAGCACCTCGGTTATTCGCCACCGCCGCTGTTGGAGCGGCTGATCGAGGACGCACAGAAGATCCACAAGCAACGACCGATCTTACAAGAGACGCTCGCTACCGCTACACAACCGAGGTGTGAGTCTTAACTAAAGACGAATGGGAGCCAGCCAATTCCCATGTTGAGGGCGGCGAGGGAAAGTGGATACAGAGTCCGGGACGCGTACATCTCGTGGTCGAACGATAGCACGGAGATGTTAAAGAAGTTACCAAAGCGACAACGTCGATTTGTGTTTGCAAGTGTGTAGCAAAGAACCGAGCCTACGATCTACCATTCGAGGTGGAGCACCCCCAGTTGGGGAAGTTGGGGGATGGGGGGTGCTCCATCATGAAAAATGGAACTCTATCTATGTATATTTATGCTTTAGCATGGCATACCATGCTGTCATCGCCGAATCGCCCTCCGTAGTGGCGATCGAACAGATTCTTGGATGGCTACGATACGACTTCGACGTGGAATTTGCTGTGCCAGCGGTAGCGTCGCCCACCCCACACGAAGGTGCGGCGGCCGAGTGCGTAGGCCATCAGCGGCACTTGGACGAGGATTGCGGGGTACGCCAGGAGAGCGGTCCACCGACGGCACCCGAAGGCTGCGTACACGCCGCCGACGAGGAGCGTCACGAGGCCCGCCGCGTACACTGGACTGAGGAGACAGAATGCCGCGAGGAGCGTCGTGACCACACCCATGACGGCAGTATCGGCTGGCTCGTGGTGGGAGACGATCTGGGTGAATCGGACGTGACGTTCGAGTGTCGCCCGAACTGTCCCGCCGATCTCGACCCGGCGAGTCCGCTTGAGTGGCGTCACGTCGAGATACTCCGAGAGGAGTCCGTCGTCGCTCACAGTCTGTCGCAGCTCCTCAAGGAACGCCTCGACATCGAGGTCGTCACGTTCGAACATCACGGCGCCGGCCCACGCTTTGTCGCTCGTGTAAACGCCGAGTGTTCCGCCAAGAGCGTACACTGGCTCGAGCAAGATCGAGAGGGGATCTCGGCCCACGAAAAACGGGAGTTCCGAGACGGGGCCGTGGCGTTCGTAGGCCGTGTGGAGTCCCGACAGCCAATCCGGTGGATGGTGAAAGTCGTCGTCGGTCCAGACGATTCGGTCGTGGGTGGCCGCCTCCATGCCCGCGGCGATGGCGTTTGCCTTGCCCGAGCAGCCGGTCGGCTCGCCGGCGACGACGACTCGTGTCTTCTCGATTTCATCGGCGTAGTCGGCGACTGGATCCGTCTCGGTGTCACAGATCACGAGGAGTTCGTCAGTCGGCGCGAGTTGCCCGGCGACCTCCTCGATGACTGGCGAGCGTGTCGTCGTCGGGAGGAGGACGCTCGTCGGCGGGGCCATCGTCGTAGAACGCGACCGCCGACGACGTAAATGCTGGTGTGCCCCGAGTGACTGCTGAGTACTCTAGGAGAGGCCCTTGCCACAGCAATCGGAAGCGGTCGAGAGCGCTCAGGCGAGTTCGTACAGCTCTGGGCCGGCCGTGACGAGCACCCGATCCTCGACGAGCGCCAGCCCATCCGGGTCGTTCGCCAGCGAATGTGTCCACAGGATCTCGCCAGTCGCTCGGTCGTAGGCGCGAACCTTCCCCGTGGGTTGCTCGCCATCCCGACGTACCTCGCCGGCGACGACGAGTGTGTCTTCGCTGACGACTGGGGCGAAGGCGTACCAGTCGACGGAATCGCGCCAGATGGTCTCGCCCGTTTCGAGGTCGAGGGCGACGACGAGGCCGGCCTGAAGGTCGTCTGTCCCGACGGCTGTGTAGCCGCGATCGCCGACGACGGCAGGTGTCGCGACGTCCATCCCGAGCGACCGCGGCCCCCAGAGGTGCTCGCCCGAGTCAGCGTCGAAGGCGACGACTGCGCCACCTTCGGTTGCGTAGGAGCCCTGGACGAATCGGCCGTTGGCGATCGTCGGGCGATGGGCGAATCCCTGCATGTGGTCTGTTCCGGTAGTCCAGACTTGCTTCGGGCCGACCGCGAGACGTCGGTCGAGGCCGGTTCGTTGCGTGTAGGCGACGGCGCCATCCAGTGGTGCGTCCGCGGCGTAGAGTTGCCCATCGAGGAGAGCGGGCAATGCGCCGTCGGCCTGCCACCCACGGCCAGTGGTGGGGTCGATGGCTTGTAGCGTGCCGTCGGATGTGCCAACGTACACTTCGCGTTCGCTAATCGACATCCCCTGTGGGCGATTCGTGCCGAGTGGGACACGGTAGGTCTCCCGTAGTTCGCCGGCCCTGTAGCCGACGATGGCTGTTGGCGGGTCGGAGGAGTTCTCTGCGACGCGACGGGCCGTGTGGAGAGTCCCGTCAGGACCGAAGCCGGCGAGAAGCGTTGCGGTGTCGCTGGTGTGGACTGGCTCGCCGGCGTCGCGTGACAGGACAGTGATTCCCGACCCGTGCATTGCGAGGTAGTCGGAGCTAACGATCGGGTAGAAGTACGGCTGCTTGGCAGTTGTTGGGGCGGTGGCGACGACGCTGGCGTTCGGTGGCTCGCGAGGTGGGCCGGCGTTTGGGTTGTATGCTGTGTTCGCGGGGTCGTAGCGTCGAAGTGGCCACGTGCCCGCTTTGGGGGACCACGAGGTGAACGTTGCATCCGTGGCGCCTTGGTCCAGCCGGTAGGTACCGTAGGCGCCGGCCGCGATCGCTGCAGCGCCGCCGAGAAGGCGACGACGAGTGATGGAGGGCATCAGGCGCGTGTTCTCGCCCATCGGTCAAAGGTGTTCGTGGCGATATCTGTGGTTAGGGATCAGAATTTCGGGGGCTGGTCCGTAGCGCCCGTTCATGGAGTGAGATTCGCCGGCGAGTCGTCTTCCATGCAGACACGTCCTCCCATACCGCCTCGACAGACCGGTCAGTATCTGTTGCATGGGCAGCAATCGCGACTGCCTCCGGAGATTCAGTGTCGAATTTCTCCGCGAACGAGTCATCACGTTCTACCTCGTCTTCGAGGAAACGAAGGAGTTCGTCGTCCTCGTATCGGTTTCGGAGTTGCTGGACACGCCGCCACTGCAGGTACTCCTGATTCCGTTCGTAGGTTGCAGGCGAGTCAGTGACCTGCGTGACGATCCCGATGCGATCAAACCACTCAAGGTACTCCCGGGCCGCATCCACCCCGTGTTCCGCACGGTCGGCGACCTCACGCGCGGTTGCGGGACTACTCAATCCGAGCACAGTATCAAAGAAATTGTCCCGAGTGCGATCCTCGGAAACGAGATCCTCCGGAGCGACGAGACTATCGAAATCCGGCTCGTCCCGATGTTCATCGGTGTCTGCTTTCAGTTCGGGACGTGGATCTTCCATACTGGATATGTGGTCTTCAGATTGTTAATCTGTTCTATGAGTTCCTAAGTATTCGCCCGCCCACCTGGCCTCACGCGCCGAGCGAGCCACGTCACGACGACGGCGAACAGATAGTACGTGGCGACGAGCCCGACTTCCCAGAGAAGGGCTCCGGAGCCAGGTACAATCGGATCGAGCACGTAGACGACGTTCTCGAGGCCCCACGGGCTATCGTACAAAACGAGCATGAGGAGGTAGCTCGGGATGAACAGCAGCCTGGGAATGCCCCAGTAGCTGTAGATGTCGACGACATTCGGAAGGTAACTCGTCAGCGCGAGAAACGCGAACACGAGGAGCGTACCACGGGCTGTCCACGCCGAACGTGGGCCATCTCCAGGTTGCTCGGCTGTCTGTTCTGAGAGATAGTCGGCTAGCGAGCGAAGCTCCGTGGGTTCGCGCCCGAATGCCTCGACGTCGTTTTCCTCGACCGTATTATCGAAGTTGAGGGAGCGATACTGATCGAGTCCCATCGGGAATCCCGGAATTCGCCCACCGACACCCAACCCGAGTTTCGCGAGTGCCATCGGGACCGGAACGATTGTCACTGGAGTGCCCTCGGCCTGATACACCTGCTTGGTGACCTCGGCTAGAGTGAGTTTCTCCGGTCCGCCGAGTTCGTAGACGTTGCCGTTGTGTGCGTCGTCTTCGATCGCGTCCGCCAGCATGGGGACGAGGTCACCGACCCAGAGCGGTTGGAAGCGAGTCGCGCCGCCGCCGGGAAGGCCCGTGACATACGGCGTCGTGAGCAGTTTCGTGAAGTCGACGAACTCGCCGCCATCGCCGAAGATGACCGAGGGCCGAATGAGCACCCACTCCAGGTCGGCGTCGCGGACAACCTGCTCGGCTGCGCCCTTTGCGCGGAGATATGCTGTTGGTCCCTCCGGGTCCGCTCCGAGGGCGCTCATCTGGACGAGTTTCTCGACGCCGTGGGCCTCCGCTGCCTCGACGACGTTTTCAGTGCCACCGAGGTGGATTCGGTTGTGCATCTCGTCGCCGCCAGACGGTGTGAACAACGGGGAGAGTGCGACGAGATTGATGACGGCATCTCGGCCTTCGAACGCGCTCTCGATCGACTCGTAGTCGGTCACGTCCCCTTGAACCGTCTGGACGGGTGCCTCGAAAGCCTCTGCCTCGGCTGTGCGCGCGAGGACGGTGACCGTATGTCCCCGGTCGGCCAACGTGCGGGTCAGGTTCGTGCCGATGAATCCCGTACCACCAACGACGAGGACTTTCATGGCTAGATATCGTGTCGCTGGGGTGTTTACGATACCTCCTGGCAGGTGTGCCAACTGTTGGCCAACCGGTCACTGTTCGTGACGACTGAGTGTGGTCAGGTATCTTTTCGAAACGGGAACGGGAGTGAGAACGGCGATTCGACGAGTTCCGATTCGTCTCGGTAGCGCTCGAACAGGTCGGTGCTCCACTGGAGAAACTCGTCGTTCGTGGCGTGAACGCACGCTTGCAGGTGGCCATCGTCGTCGTAGGCGCCCATCAGTAGTTGCTCGTCGCCGAGTGTCAACCCGAAGCCAATGCTCTCTGGGTGGCGATAGAGATCCAACACGCCGACACTGACGACGATTTTGAACTCGACCGGATTGAGGTCGCGAGCGCGTTCGACCATGTCGGCGTCGAGGACGAGTTCCGTATGCACACCATCCATGGCGAGGTCGGCGTGGACGTCGTGGAACAAGCGGCTGAGCACTGGCGAAATCATTCGGATTCGGTCCGTGTCGAACTCTCGGACTCGATCGAGGTATTCGTGGACTGGGGCCTGTGGGTTCTCTTTGGTTGCTGTGACCAGCGAGGCGGACTCCAGCCATCGCGGGTCTGGCGTGTGGTCCATATCGGGGAGATGGCCGAGGAAGGACCGATACGTCTCGATTCGCTCCAGTGTTTCGAGGTACGTGGTGAGTTCGTCGACGACGTGTGACCCGGTCGTCGTGAGTCGATACTTCCCGCTATCCTTGATGGCCAGGTCTCGCTCGACGAATTGGCCGAGATGGCGTTGGATACTGCGACGTGAGAGAGGGAGCTCGTCGGCGAGTTCTGCAGGGGACCCTGGGTGATCGACGAGGTGTGTGAGGAGTTGCTGGCGGTCTGGAGAGCTGGCGAGGAATTGAGCGAGTTCGTCTTTGGTCATAGTTATCGGTACACACTCACTCTACAAATAATGGTCTCCGAGTTGATGAGTGGGTGAGAGATCTGTGTTGCCGGCGGGATTGGGGCGCGACGTCGACTATCGTCTCGTCCGTTGTTCGTCGTTGGCCTTTGACCACACCGGAGAGCCGGTGTACCCTCGTAGCGTGTGGATTGGCGACCGACTTTGCCGAAGATCTTCGTAGTCAGCAGGGTCTGGTGTAAATCGATAGAGGTCGAGGAAGGTTTTCTCGACGTCGGACTAGTTAAGCGACCGCACGTAGCCGTGGGTTTTCTCCTGTCCTCAGATAAAGCGGTTTGTGCGCAAAGCGGTAGCATATTCCGTGTGGGGCACGTAGTTTCGGACGGGTTTCTCTAGTTGGCGCAATCCGGGGGGAGAGACGCCAATCGGAGAAATCCGGAGTGTGGAGTTTTCACTCCCACTTTCTGTCGCTGGATTGAGTAACAGACTCTTGGGAGCCACAGTACCAATACTGTCAGAAGATACTACCTGACCCCTCTGGTTTTGTAACACCGAGAATAGAACTGCAGTTAGGGCATGCCCAGAAAACCTCGTCATCCGTAGTCTCACGTTCCACTTCTGAAATATCAATACGAGTATCACAAAATCCGCATTTCATGCTCGATAACTTGTTTCTCGTGAGAAAAAGAAGTATGCTTGGTTTGTCAACGCTTCCACTAAGAAAAATATATAGCGAGCTGGATGTCGATAGAGCCTGGAAACTGGTGTACCATCCGACAAAGTAGCCCGATATGGAGTATATCCATGGGTGAAGTCGGGACCACACACCGATTTTCCCACGTCCGAAAAATTGATTAGGGTGATTCGTCGGTGGACAGAACCCGCTGTAGCCAGCCTGTCTGTTGGGTTCGTGTGGTCAACGCCAAGTGCCAGCACAGTCGGCCATCCTCGAGAGCGAATGGGGAAGACACACAACTGTCGGTGGCGAAAGGATGGACCATGTGGCCCTGGGGACACCTCGCGGTCGGCTATCTTTGCTATCTTGGCGTGCTTCGTGTACGCGACGACGGCAAGCAGACACTCCTCACGCTCGTCGCCGTCGCCTTCGGGACGCAATTTCCCGATCTCGTGGACAAGCCACTCGCGTGGACGTTCGGTGTCCTGCCCTCGGGGCGGTCCTTTGCCCACTCGTTGCTTGTCGCCGCGGTCGTCATCGGCGTCGCGTATTGGGTCGCCTCACGCCGTGGACATGCAGAGAGTGCCGTCGCGTTCGGCGTCGGCTACATCTCGCACAGTCTCGTCGACCTCGGACCCGAGGTTGTGTGGGGGCTCGTGCAGGGCGACTGGGGGCAGTTGCAGTGGACGACCTACCTCCTGTGGCCGATTCTGTCGGCGCCGCCCTACCCGAACGATGAGTCGTTCATGCAGCATTTCGTCGGGTTCGCGATGGACCCCTACGTGCTGGTGCAGTTCGGACTCTTGGGCGTCGCCGTCGCTCTCTGGATACGGAGTGGGCGTCCCGGTCTGGTAACGCTTCAGCGAGGGATGTGGGAGTGGATCGGCCGGCGGGACGTAGTGAGCGAGGGGGATTGAGGCGGGCGGTCGGTGGGCTGGTTGTCGCTCAGGGTTTTGGTTGGGAGGCTTCGACGCGGCGTTCGAGTTGGTCCATCGCCTCGTCGGCGAGTGAGGTGAGAAGATCTTGCTCGCGCTCGTCGTATTTTCGGGGCGCTTCGTCCATGACGCAGAACATCCCGATACGGTAGCCGTCAGAGGTGACTAGGGGCGCACCTGCGTATGATCGGAGGTTGTACTCGGTGACGAAGTTGAGCCGTTCGAACCGGGGATCGGCCGTCAAGTCCTCGATGACGGTCGGGCCATCCTCCAAGACGCCATAGGTACACACGGTCTCTTCGCGATTCAGCACTCCCCAGTCGATACCGCGACAGGCGACGATGTCCTCGGTGTAGCGGCCGACCAGTCCGACGAAAGAGACGTCGACGTCGAGTTCCTCTTCGGCGGTGCGGGTCAGATGCTTAAAGGATATCGCGACTTCGGACACCACGTCCAAATATCGGTCGAGGACGGCCAATCGCTCGTCCTCGTCGTAGGGAAGCGGATACGACGTGTGCGCTCGGGTCTCGACCATCGTCTCCACCTCGTTGAGGAGTACCTCGAGTGCGTTCGGCTGTGTCTCGTTGATGTAGTTGATGACGATGTCGGGTTGCTCGGACGTGTCGATGGCTGCACTATCAAGATCGGTGTAGAGGACACACGCCGCATCCGGCTGTTGGGCCCGAACTTCTGCAAGGAGTTCGAGGCCAGTGCCGTCCAGAAGTGCGGAGTCGGTCACCACCGCCTCGAAGAATTGCTGGCCGAGCTGATGGCGAGCGGTCGCCATGGAACTCGCGGTCGCGACGTCGTACTCCTCGCCACCGAATGCCCCACCCACCTGGTTGCGCCAGCCCTCGTCGGCGCTCACCACGAGGATCCATGCGGTACTCCGCGTCTCCTCGGAGAGTTGTATGGGTGGTATGGACATACGTATGGTACAGAGGTACCAGTGAAGAGAGTTGTGCGACTGGTTTCTAGAATTGACAGTCCTAGTAACTAACCCGTTCGTTTGGCCCGGTGTTGGTGTCCGTCGCCGGTCTTCAGGTGTGTCGACGTCGCGCGGTGCAGTGGGTGGGCCACGGCCGGTCGTCGAGGTCGGCAGCGAGATGTGTGGGACTCTCGGTGCAGTTCTGCCCGCGCCGTCGAGATGGGGCGGCTCGTGGTCGAGATACGCCGAAGAAGACGGAATTTGTGACCGGGCCAGCGATGTCCACTCACTGCCACCGGTAGCGAGAAAACACACGGGTCCCTCTTGTGGTTGTCCCTTGTGGCGGCGCTTTCTGGGAGCAATTTCCTCGCCGTCGAATCGGTACGGTCAGCGATGTCTGTCGTCGACGGCGAACTTCCGTGGCTACGGTGACTTCTCCAACTCGAAGCCGCGCTTCTCGAAGGCTTTGCAGGCCCGTTCGTAGGTCTCTTCTCCATTCTCTGTGTAGAGGGAGGGGAGGTTCACTCGGCGCTTGTGGGTCGAGCTATCGTCGCGGTAGTGGATAACGAGTCGCGGGCGCGTGAGTCCCTTCGACCCGCAAGTGGCTGTAACCACCTCGATCGCTTCGAGGGAAATGCGGTCGGGTGAACGAAAGCCCCGCACGTAGTTCAGTAGCCAGAGGGCTCCGAGGAGTCCGACTACGGCGGCGAGGAGGAACACATCTCGGCTTCGAACTTCCGTAATCCCCCACCAGAGAGCGTACAGGAGTGCGAAGGCGTAGCCGATGAACATCACCTTCAGCCACCAAACCTCACTTTGCCAGTAGTCGTCGTAGAGCGAACGAACATATCCAGTCAGGGACTCGTCGAAGTGGACGGCCGCATCAGTGAAGCGCGCGACGCCACGCTTCGTCTCGAAGGACTCGATGGAGGGCATGTCCACAGCCTGCTGTTGCACTTACAAAGTACTACCGTGGCAGGTTCGTCCACCTTGCGTGGAAAGCGGCGAACGAATCGCCGGTTGAGGCCCTTCGCGGCTGACGCTGAATCGGCGACGTCTCAACCGCTCAGCCGTTTCAGGTGTCAATCAAATCATCTATTTCCATGCCTATTATAGCACTCGAGTCGGGTTGGCTGTATATCAATGAGCGCTCATGGGAAGCACGTTGTTGGTGTGTTAGAGAACGGTTCGGACGATTTCTTTGAGAGCCTCTCGACCTGGTTTGCGGAAGATTCGTCGCCGGAGCCGGAATGCTCTGAGATAGGGCGTCAGCTTGTCTTTTGAGACGCCTCGATGCGGCGAGAGCCACCGTCGCGTCAGCGACGCGTGGCTCTCGCAGGTGTTCACGTGTGCGTCTTCATCGACGTATTCACCCTCACCGTGAATCACCGCTTCTCGCTGGAAATTCTCGTCGTCTTCGAGTGGATCGTATGCTCGAAATCCGTCGGTGTAGACGGTGAGCGACTCCTCCTCGCGGTCGCCGAGGAGGAGTCGCACGGTTGATTCGTCAGCGGATTTCGCTGGCACGACGTATCGCTGATCGCTGCCACGATCAACGAGTGTGAACACCGGTGGCTTGTCTTCGACGTAGCTTCCACGACCACGTTTCGAGAGGCCACGCGAGCGCGACTCCTGGTCGCGCTCGCGGCCTTTCAGCCCTGCAGTAACGTACACTTCATCGATTTCGACTGGGCCAACGAGATCGATAGCTGGCGCGTCGAGCGTTCTGGCGAACTGCTCGACGCGCCGCCGAAGCGACCGGTAGGAGACGTCGAGTTCAGCGTCTAGTTGACGAATACTCGTGTTGAACCGGAGTAACGTGTAGAACGCGAAGAAGAGCTTGTCAAGGCCGATCTTCGCGTGCGCGAAGATCGTGCCGGTCTTGGGGTTGAACGTGCGGTCGCAATCCTTACAGAGATACCGTTGATACTGTCGATAGCTGCCGTGTTTGATCACTGACTCAGACCGGCAGCGCGGGCAGTAGAGGCCATCACGCCAGCGAACCTGCTCCAGCAGGTTCGCGGCGCTCGCCTCTGAGTTCAGCAATTCAACTGGGAACATTGCATCGGGTGACGCGTTCGCGTCACCCTTGCCCGCTACGCTTCAACAGCGCCAGCTCTACTCAACCAACAACCTGCTTCCGAAGAGCGTCAATGAGTGAGTGGCACGAACGCATGGAGACCGGGACGGAGATTCTCCGCGAACAGGAAATCCGGCTTCCACTTCCCGATATTGAGGCTGAACGGACTTGCCACGAGAATATGATGCGGATTGCGGCCGCCGGCGAGCGCAAAAGCAGACTCCTCGATGACCCGGATGTCCCACTCACAGAGGTCTACGAGGATGAGATTGAGGATATGCAGCAGAGCTTCATCCACCGGTTGCAACAGGTCGCCGGGGAGAACTACCACGACGTCGCGACTGCATACCTCAGCGGGGAGCGAGACGACTGGATTGGCGCTCTTGCAGCCTACTATCTCGAGTGCTACTATCGCTTGCAGGAACGCTATACCGTCGACGAGCAGTACTTCTTCCTACTCATTCTTCGATACCCGGATAGCTTCACGATCAACCTCAGTTTCCTCACTGGCGACCTTACCGCCGACGCAGTCCGCTACGAATCGACGACACACCTGGAGGACGATCTCGACGACGACAACTTGGAACACTACTACGACGACGCCCAGTACTCACAGCACGAAGCTGCCCAGTACCTCCGAGAGCAAATCGATTGCATTCGGGACGCGTTTCCAAATCCGGCTACATCGTCGCCTGAAGAGCGGCAGTACGGTGGCTTCATCCACATTACCGGGAGGGACGGACCAGTGTTCGCCGAGCTCCTTGACTCGGTCGATCCGGATCCCGGCCGGTTCGACGACGTGGCTATAGCTCCGGGCTTGGTTCCAGAGGGCCCGGAAGCTAAGCGAGCCAAGCGAGAGTTCTTCACCGACGTCGAAGTCGTCGTGTGAAGTTCGTGTTCGCCGTCGAGAGAAGCTCGAGGGATGCTCTGGACGTGGGGTCGGCGCGGTGGCCGCTTCGCCACTCACTGGTGTCAGACGATTCCGAACTATTCTCCACGAAAGTATGCTCACTCTCTGTTTGAGTTGGTCCGGTCAACACTGCTGCATCGACTTCGTCCAGTGATCGACACTCCCGCTGTTGAGCAGTGAGAACCGTACTCCGATACAGTTCTCATCTCCGTCGACGGCGGCCGTCGTATCCACCTCGTAGGTTTCTCCATCTACAGACGGAGCAGGGCGAGTGCCTCGGGGTCGTCCGGAAATCGAAGATTTCCGTGATGACGAGAGACTTCGTCTCTCGAACCACTTGACCCCGAGGGTGAAGCCCGTCGAAGAATTCATCAAACCACGTTACGTAGCAAGATGCAACGGCCAGAACACAACCCTCAAAGTATGGCGTTGAAGACCTCAATGCCTTCGCTGGTCGTTCGGGAGTATGGAAATGCGGCTCCTCTCAAAACCCGCTACGGCGGTGAGACGGGAGTTGTCGGGGGCTGGTGGAGGCCCCGACCCTCACGGACACAGCGAGTGTTCGGGTGTTAATTCCAGCCGACCGCGCAAGCGGAAGGTCGAGGGGAATTAAATTCGCCTGTGGGCGCGGTGCGACCCAAAACGGCGAAGCCTCGGGGCTTGTCCCCGAGGTACTTCACTGTTGCACGGACGACGTACTGCCCGGCCCCATCAACAGGGTTGTCCACGTGGACATTCGCCGTGTCTGGTTCTGTTCCCAATTCGTAGGTGTCAGAGAAAACTTGCTCACTATCGTCCTCGACGACCACGTCAACCTCGTACGGGCCATCTCGATCGTTCAGGAGCCAAATCCACGCGAGCCGTGGTTTCGCCGGCTGTGGAGAAGCAAACCCGAGGCAGCCTGCACTGGCGACCACCGTGCAAGCCGAAAGAAGAGCTTGGCGACGCTTCATGTCTCACTCCCGAGGTGCGGTCGGCAAGTATCTTGTGCGCATCTATCGATCCACGCTAGAGCCTGTCGGGCGGCCATAGTCTTGCGCTGCTGTGAGCACGTCGCGCATGCTTCGGAGGAGCGTCCGCAGGTGGTCCGCGCCATCGAGGACTTGGAGGTCTGCTCTGGGGAGGTGTGCTTCGAGTCGACGAGCTCCCGCAATCGGGACGTTCGTGTCCGCATCGCCGTGCCAGAGGGACACGTCGACGTCGATCGCGTCAAGGGAGATGTCCCAGTCAGTGGCTGTGTTGTGGAACTCGGTTACGGCGCCAGACTGCGATTGGGCGAACGCTTCGATAAAGTCGGCTTTTACGACTTCTGCGACGGTATCCGGGATTGGGTCTTCGATACTGTCCGCGGTGTACTGCGCGACGACGAACGATGGATCGAGACGCGCTGCAAGCCACGCCTGTCCGCGAAACAGCCCGCGAAGGAGGGTCGGCGTCGTGGTCGCGAGGCCTGCGAGGAGTCGTTGGACCATCGGCGTGCTGTCCCGAACGCGTGGTGGGACCACGCCGGCGATGCTGTCGACCCGGTCGATTCGATGGGGATGTGTCGCTGCAGTCGCCAGCGCGTGTGCGCTCCCGCCCGAGAACGCGATGAGTGGAGCTGTTTGGATGTTGGCGTCGTCGAGGAGTGTACTCACGTACGCACCGGCGTCGCGGACGGTGCGGGTCGGCCACGGTGACGAGTAGCCGTATCCAGGTCGGTCGAAGGCCAGAAGCCGGACGCCAGACTCCTGGGCGGCTGTATCGAAGAGCGCGCCCAGTTTGCGTGACCCCGGAGTGCCGTGGAAGAACACGGCTGGATCGCCATCGGGATCGCCATACTCCGTATACGCGAGGTGGTGGTCCTCGTCGACTGACACAGTCTGCATGGCCTTAGTTGAGGGCATCGAGGACCTGTTGGCAGGCGGTCGAGACGTTTTGGGCCCGTGCAGTCGCCGTGATGTACTGTCGAAGCGGGTCGTAAAGCCGGGCCGCTCGGACCTCTCCGTTGTGGCGAGCGAGCGATTTGTCGGCGTAGGCGACAGACATCGCTGCGTCCGCGAGTACTGGTCGAGCGAGGGCTGGTCGTGGGCTCTCCTTGAGGGCAGTCCGAATCGACGCCAGTGCTTGGTCGCGTATCTCGCGAACGTCCGAGGCGTTCTGGATGCGGTAGGCGTCTGTGTCCTTCTCGAGGTTGGTACGGACCTGCTCGTAGGCCGCGAAATTCGTGAATCCCTCGACGGCAGTCGTGACCGCACGAGCTGGGCCAATCGGCTCGGCGACGTCTCGGGCACTCGAGTCGGCCCTGTCCCGAAGTCGGTAGCTAACCCGCGGACCGGGACCCTCGTTGTATTCGTTCGGTTCTGGTGGGAGGGCTGTACGCTTCTGCTGGAGTTGGGCTGCCAGTGTCTCGGCCGCCGTCGTGAGTGTGTCTTTGACGTTGCTGGCACCCTTCGGGAGCGAGGCGGTATACTGGTCGTACAGGTATTGTGTGTCGTCAGTACGTGCACGCGCAGACTCCGCGTGTTCGCCCCACTCGGCGACGGTCAAGAGTGGACTGGACTCGTAGACGTGTGGCTCCGAGTAGTCGAGGACGATCTCGAGATTTCGTTCGAGGTGGGAATAGACGAGGGCCGCACGAACTGGGTCGTCGCCGCGATACTCGATGGACTGCTCGAGTGAGCGGGCATCGGAGACGGCTTGCTCGTACTCTGACTGGAGTTCCGATTCCGTTCGGTCGTGTTCGACGTAGGCCCATCCCGCCGCGACGTATCGAGCGTTCTCGCGTGCGTGGGAGAGGTGTTGGAGGGCCATGAATCGAGATTGGGCCGAGCGAGCATTGTGGCTGTAGGTCGTCGCCTCATCGGCTGCGCCAAGGAGGTGTTCTCGAATCACCCCATTCGGGATTTGGGCTTGACTGAGTGGGATGGGGACTCGTTCGAGGAGATCGGACACACGGTTCAGGCGTTTGTGTAGGAGGGCCTGTTCGATGGCCACCGGGAGTGTCCTGACGACGATTGGCTCTGACGCGTTGTCGTCAGTGATGTCGTGTAGCCGGTACATCGAGACGGTCGGCTTGGAGTCTCCGGTGAGTCCATCGAGGCTGCTGCAGCCTGCAAGGGCGGTCCCACCGACTGCTGCGAGGAAGCCGCGTCGCGTCGGCGACGAGCTGTCGGTCATCGCTAGGCACCCCCGTGGGACGAACCGGTGGTTGACTCACTGCTGGATCCGGAGCCCTCGGCGCCGATACCGGGACTGTCGCATTCTCCACCACTAATGCTCGACGCAAAGGAGTCGATTGCGTCGGCGTCGAGTGAGACCGGGAGGCGGAAGAGTCGGGACTCGAAGACCGGATTATCGACTGCACAACGCTCGTCGTACGGTCGGAGTTGGCGGGCGTAGTCGGTCTCGATTCTGTCCGGCCGCCAAGCGATCTGGCAGAGGTGCAGCCGATAGCACTCCTGGACCAGATTTGTCTCCAGGAATAGTGTCTCGCTGTCGAAATCGGTCTGTGCGACGAATTCGGAGACGGTCTCCTCGTTGTCGGCAGTGAGGCCGTCCGCTTTCGACTGTGTGCTGATGACCAAATTCTGCGTCCGGTAGGAGAGTCGGTCGCCTTCGGATCCATCCATTTCCCGTTCGAAGTTGGGTGATCGGATCGGCGGGATCTCCGAGTCAGCACGGAGCAACACGGTGGGCGGGTCCGTGGCCGAATCGGCCGTATGTTGGCTCATCCCGCCGTTCTCGTCGACGGATCGGGAGGACTGTGCAGAGTTGCCGGTTAGTTGGTTGCAGCCGGCGAGGCCACTGAGGCCAGCAACGGCTACGTGGAGGAGGTGGCGGCGTGTGAAGGGGACCATGGCTTCCCCTGTAAGTGTGTAAACCGGGGCCAAAGAGCTTACGTCCTGATGAATGGTTGATGGGTTCAGTCCGATCGTTTTGGCTGACTGAGTGGAAACAATCAATGCGGGAGGGTTTCAACACCAGTATGACCCGCTATGCTCTCCACTCGACGCCGTGCCCTCCAAGCAGGCGGTGCAACGATGCTGACAGCACTCGCCGGCTGTACGACAGATTCCGTCCTCAGTAGTGGGAAGTCGACCACCGAGTACAGTCTCTCCATCGACTCCATCGAGGCCTCCCCAGTCGACCACGCACTCTACAGGCCGGGTGATGGGGAACTGTTCGGTAAGCCTGCTCGGACGGCCCTCGACGCGATTCTCCCGGACGGACGACACACGACGTATGGCTACATGCCGCTCCCGAGTGACGCCTACGTGACTCGCGAAGGGACCTACTACCAGACGAAGCACGTCGTTACCGGGCGAAAGCGGATGGAACGCCACCTCGTCCGTGTCGATCCGGTTCCCAAAGAGGAGGTGCCCTCGGATGCCGTCCTGATCGATACGCTCGAACAGCCGAGTGCGCGGGCGCTCAAGATCCTCCACAGCCATGCTCAGACTGGTGGCGAGACGAGTACCTCAGAGTTGCTCCGTGGGGACACCTATGTCTTGCGTCGCCCAGCAGAGCTCGACAGTCGGCTCGTGACCGGCGATCTCGACGGGCGGGTCGTCACGATGACCGAGAGTGGGACGTGGGCCTACCGTGTCCGGGTGTCTCGCGAGCCAATCGTCGAGACGGCATATACGGCACTCGCCGTCGAGGTGGCTGACTCACGAGCGCGATTCCGTGAGGTGGTCTTCGGGTCGCGCATCGACGCCGAGCTTGCGCCCGCCGAATTGCCGACGGATGCCCAGGCCATTCTCGAGAACGCGATCGGACAGGAAACGTATACGGAGACGGCGCCGATTTCCGACGGGTTCGATACGCTTCTCGAAGCCCTCGGTCTCGGTGCGGTCGACAGGGCGGCGAACGGGAAGCTCCTCTGGTACGATGGGCAACTCTACCGGTACAGTCTCTATATCGATCTGCCGTCGTCGTAGTCCAGCTACGCTCTCATCAGGACTGGCTCGAGGCGGGAGCCATACTGAAAAACGGAGTGTGAAGGGATAGGACTAGATGGGAGCAGCTACTGGTTGGAGGAGCCGAACCACTTGTTGCGGATCTCCTCGTAGCGACCGGAGTCGCGGACGGCCGCCAGCCCCTCGTTCAGGGCCGACTGGAGATCGTCGTCGCCGTTGCGGATGCCGAAGCCGTAGCGCTCGCCCGTCTCGTGGGTGAACGCGATCTCGACTGGCCGCTGGTCGGCGAACGTCTGGGCGACCGGGACGTCGAGGATGACCGCGTCGATGTTCCCGTTCTGGAGGTCCTGGACCGCGAAGACGTAGCTGTCGTAGGAGTTGTAGTTCGACTCCTTGAGCGTCCCCTCCTTGATGAGTTCCTTCGCGATGTTCTCGCCGGTCGTCCCGGACTGGGAACCGACCTTGTGCCCGGAGAGGTCCGAGAGCTTCGAGGGTGAGAAGCTCCCGTCCTCACGGACGAGGATCGCCTGGTCGGCGTTGTAGTAGGGGTTGGTGAAGTCGATCGTCTGCTCGCGCTTGTCGGTGATGGTCATCGCGGCGGCGATGACGTCGATCTTGTTCGACGTGAGCGAGGGCACGAGGGAGTCGAAGGCGAACTCCTGCCACTCACCGAGTTGGTACCCCTCCGCCTCGGCGACGACCGCCGAGAGCAGGTCGATGTCGAAGCCGACGAGTTCGTCGCCCTCCTTCATCTCGAACGGCGGGAAACCCGGCGCCGTACCGGGGGTGATGGTCGTCGCCGTCTCGGTCGTGGTTCCAGTTCCGGTCGTGGTCGTGCCCTCGCCGCCGCCGTTACCGGAACATCCGGCGAGCGTGAGAGCGACTGCACTGCCACCGACCGACTTCAGGTACGTACGTCGTTCCATGGATACTCATGGATAGAATACGGCTTAAGAGTACCTTTTTAGTAATACATGTATTATCGGTTAATTATAAGGTGGGTGTCTGAGAAAGACAGTTGGGGTATAGTAACGGTCCCCACGACATTCGAACTAACAACCAACTAATCATGCAACGAAGACATTTCCTGAAAACGACCGGTATCGCATCGCTTGGTCTGACTGCCGCGGGCTCGGTTAGCGCAAATCCTGACGGGGATACCTACCGTCCAGGTGGACCAAAGCAAGGTAGCGCCAATTCGATCAACCTGAACGCGTTCCACACGAACGAGGAACTCACGAAGGCTCTCACGAAAGTCGAGCAACGTAGTGGCCGTGTCTCGCTCGAAGAGATTGCTCGCTCCGCAGGTCGAAACGACCCTGTTTGGGAGGTAAAAGTCGGCAATGGCGACACGAAGGTTCACCTCATCACTCAAATTCACGGCGATGAGCCGACCGGGACCGAGGTTGCACTCAAGGTCATCAAGCAACTGGGCCTGAGTGACTCGAAGCAGGTCGACCATATTCTCGACAATCTCTCATTCACTATCATCCCACGGGTGAACCCCTACGGGGCGATGTACCACTACGACTACAATGGCGATGGGTCAGAAGAGTGGATCGCCCGTCGACAAAACACGCAGGCATGGGAGGAGGGCGACTCTCGATACGAACCGTATTATCACTACGACAGTCCGGGAGGTGACCCGGGCTATGACATGAATCGTGACTTCAACGTCCGACCACCTTCGGAGTTCAACCCACGGACAGACGACGAAGCGAGTTGGTGGGGCGAGGACGAGGAGGCTATGCATATGCCCTACGAAGGCCATACACTCTTCGCGAGTGGTCTTCGGCTGGCTCCCGAAATCCGGGGTGTGACCGAGTCCTTTAACGAGACGGATCCCGATTACGCCATTACCCACCACCACAAGGGTGGCAACCTCTATCCGGGCAGCGGTGACGGAAACAAGCCGGCAAAGCAGACCCTACTGAGCGTGATGGCGTCGTATGGCGAGTCCTATCTCGACCGCTCGCCGTTCTTCCCGGACGACCACACGCCTGTTTCGCAGGCAGTCAACCCATTCCTGGATGAGGAGACGAGTACGCGCTCGATCAAACTGAACTCTCTCGTGATTGAGGCACTCGCCGAGCGAGGGAACAGTGTCTTCGATAGCGTCACTCGATACGGCTACTACCCGCTATGGGGCTCGTATCTCGACGGGATGTGCCCGAACTTCGCGAACGGCGGCGATAGTGTCCCGGGGATGCTCTACGAGACAGCCTACCAGACTGACGACCTCGGGCAGAAGGCACTCGGACGGATGCTCCAGCTCACGTCAGTCGGGTTCCTCGAGTCGTTCGAAGCACTGGCCGACGACCCCAGTCTCGGCGACACGAGTGTCGAGACCTACTTCGACACTCCCCTGTACGGCGAGGGGATTCAGAGGCGACGATGACCCAAGATCGTCGACGATTCCTGAAGGCGACCGGTACGGGATTGGGAGCACTCGCCCTCGGTTCGACAGCCGTTAGTGCTGAGTCGACCCGCCGATTCATCGTCGACAGACAAAGTCTCCGCAGTGAGCGCGACGTCGAGGTCGTTCACGAACTGGATGAGGTCGGTCTTCTCGTCGTCCGTGCAACGGAAGACGTACTCGTCGGTGCGCGATACGTGCCCGACAGGCAGTATTCGCCCAGACTCCCGCATACAGGTTCCCGGTCGTCGCGTGTTGAATACCCGCCCGAGGGCGACGACTTGTACGCCTATCAGTGGGACAAACAAGACCAGCAAATCCCGGCGACCCACGAGGTCACTCGCGGTGAGGGAACTCGTGTCGCAATTATCGACTCCGGGATCGGTGCGGGCCATCCCGATCTGGAGCACGCTGTGAATGCTGACCTCTCGAAGAACTTCACGCCAGACCCACACGGGGCACCGGGTCCTTTCGGCGGAGCACACGGAACACATGTGGCTGGAAGCGTTGCAGCGAACGATCAGAATGGATCCGGCGTCATCGGTTCCGCACCGGCGACCGAACTCGTCGACCTACGTGTGTTCTCTGAAACACACTCTGCCGGGTTTTCAGCGTGGCTGGGCGACGTCCTCGCCGCGATCGTTTACAGCGCCAATATCGGGGCCGATGCTGCAAACCTGAGTCTCGGATGGACATTCCGGTTCCGCGATGGCTGGGGTGAATTCTGGGGCGAAGCGATGCAGCGGACGACGACCTACGCGAATCGGCAGGGGACCGTCCTCACCCACGCGTGTGGCAATTGGGGCGGCACACTCCAATTCGACAAAGATCAGCGTGACTCCTCTGAAACTGCAGGCGGCCTCACTGTGAGCGCAACCGGCCCGATCGGGTTCAAGTGGGGGGCTGAAGGGACTGAAAAGCCAGCCTATACGCCCGCGTACTACACGAACTACGGCACGAACGCCGTCGACATCGGGGCACCCGGAGGCAACTTTGCTGTCGATGCACCCGAGAGTAGTGGCAACCGCTACTACGACCTCGTGTTGAACACCGTCGCCGAGCCCGAATTCAGTGAGGACGGCGAGTATCAGGGCGCGACGTACGGCTACGACTGGTACGCCGGGACGTCGATGGCTGCCCCACAAGTTGCCGGCGCTACTGCGCTGGTCAAGAGTGTCAATCCCAGTTATAACGCGAACCAGCTCAAGAGCACTCTCAAACGCGTTGCATCGGTTCCCGACGAGTACAACAAGAAGTACTACGGGTCCGGCTACTTGGATACCTACAGTGCAGTCGTCGAGTAGCTCTCTGAGCTACGCTATTTTTCAGTTCGTGGTCGTTTCGGTCTGCTGTGCTGCCTGCGCTTTCGCCTGCTGGAACGTTTGGGCTGGGAGCAGTCCGTTGACTTCGCTAAAGGAGAGTGAGTTGATCAGCTCCGCCGAGGCGCCGGTGACGAGGAGGACGCCGAGTTGCTTGATCGAGTTATCGATGGAGAGACTCGATTTTGAGCTTGCACGCGCGGTAAAGGTGTTCACGGCTTCTGCGCGGAGTTTCTGCTGAGCCGTCTGGAACTGTTTGCGGGCCTCGCTCCGGGTGATGTTGCCCGCTTTGTACTCGGAGGAAATCTCCTGTTGGCGCTGTCGGAGCTTCTGCTGGTCGGCGTTGACCGCGACGGTTACAGTCGGTTCACTCCCCGACGACTCGCCGTCGTCGGTTGGCTGGGTGTTGTTCTGCATCGAACTACAGCCAGCGAGTGCCGCCGCCGTGCCTGTCCCCGCTAGGCCGAGAAATTCACGTCGTTCCGTATTGAACTCCATTCTTCAAAACATACTGGACAGCTCGGTTAACAGTGGCGACTTGCCACTGGCTGTCGTAGTTCTGCCCAAGTTTACACTCGGATGCCCCCTCCCCCTCGGTTTCCCGATTGCCAGCGGCGACGGGATGGAGGGCGAGGCCGTTCACGTCGCGAAACGAAAATCTGGCTGACTCGACGTCGGGTATAGAGCGCTCATCGGTGAATGAGTCTTCTTGAGTGGGTCATCGTGTGTTCCTGTTTCAGCACTTCTGGGAGATTGCTCGCGAGGAGTGTGTTCAGGATTTCCTGAAACGGCGTATCCGGCGATAAGTGGCCCCACAGGTATTTTGAGGATGACTCCGGAAGGGGTCCGTATGTCCGACTCAACAGAGAGTGGTGCCTCGCTCTCACGTATCGGCCGTATCGCGCTCGGTCTCGGCCTCGCACTTCAGGCCACAGAGGACTTCCGCGATCTCGAGGACGCTATCGACTACGCTGACTCGGAGGGTGTCCCGATGCCCTCCGTGCTGGCGCCACTCGCGTCCGGGACGATGGTCTGTGCGGGACTCGGCATTGCGCTCTGGCGGCTGCCGAAGCTCGCGACCGCGGCTGCCGCGACCTTCCTCACCGTTGTGTCGACGACGATGCACGACTTCTGGAACAACGAGCCCGGTGAGCGCAGTGGCGACCGTCTTGCCTTCTTCGGGAATATCGCGATGCTCGGCGGCGTCCTCATCGCACTTCGTGAGGCTTGGCGGTAACCCCGGGAGTTGAGAGTCTGATCGCGAATCTCGACGCCGAGACCTACACAACCGTCGACTGGGAACACGACGGTGCGCGCGAATCGTGGACGAAGGGCTTGACCGATACGCTACTGCACTCGCGGATGCGGTCACAGTTCCTCAGCCACTCGACTCGCGGAGACAGGGAACGTCACGCCACAGCGGTTCGGACGCACCACGAGTAGGGAGCAGGTAGCCTGACAACGCTTCTGTACAAATACTGCTGTTAGATTAGTTCCCTCAGAAATTATTCGTCTCTGGCCTGCGTAACACCCAGTATGACCGAGACGTGGGACGACGTCAACGAGCAGGTCAAAGCAGACTGGAAAGACGACACCATACCGTTCGAGCGGGTGTACGAAGTCGTTGAACAAACCCACGACGGGCAGTCGGCAGCCGAGATCGCCGACCGCGCCCTTGTGAGCGAGCCGACGGCACGTCGACACTGCAAATCCCTCGTGAACACCGGGTTCGCCGAGACGGAGCAAGACGGCCAAACGACGCTGTACAAGCGCAACAGCGATCGGATCTTGATGTCGCGAATCCGCGAGCTGCGTGAGGAAGCCGATCGGCCGGAGTTGCTTGACAGCATTGAGGAGATGAAGGCCGAGATTCGGCGCTACGAGGATCGCTACGACGTGATGTCACCGGAGGAACTCGCCCAGCAACTCGACGCCGACGAGACGGAGGGCTGGGACGACCTCACCACGTGGCGTACGACGCGGCAGAATCTCGCCGTCGCCCAAGCCGCACTCGCCTACGACGAGGCCCGCCACCAGCTCTCGATATGAGCGATGACGACCGCGCCGGCGAATTTGAGCCGATTTGTCAGCTACCCACGACTAAAATCGTGGGTTTCCGCCTTGATCTTCTATGAATTCGGGTCATTAGTGACATCCTCTCCTGCCTGAAGACGTGAAAATCCCGAGCGGCGAGAGTTTCAGGTTTGGAGTCGCCTACGCCTCGTCGTGGTCCATCCGGAGAATCGGCTTGATGGTCTCGCCGGCCTCGGAATCCGCGACCGCCTGCTCGATGTCCGCGAAGTCGTAGTAGGTGACGAGTTCGTCGAAGGGGAACTCTCCCTGCTGGTAGAGGTCGATCAACGTTGGGATAAACTGTGTGGGCTGTGCGTCCCCCTCGACGATGCCGACGATCTCCCGGCCGTTAATCAGGAGGTCGTTGATGTCGTAGCTGGCCTCGCTTCCGAGAGGCGGTGCACCGACGATGCCTGTCGTGCCGCGCTGGGTGAGGACGTCGACCGCTTGCTCGGCGACGTCGGGCACGCCAGTTGTCTCGAGGGCGTACTGTACACCGCCGTCGGTCTGTTCACGGATTGTCTCGACGACGTCATCCACATTGTTCGGATCAATTGCTGCGGTGGCGCCGAGTTCGAGTGCCTTCTCGCGACGGCTGTCTTTGAGGTCGACGGCGATGATGTCCGTACACCCCTCAACGTTCGCGGCCATGACGGCCGAGAGGCCGACCGACCCGGCGCCGAAGACCGCGATCGATGAGCCTGCCTCTGGATCGAGGACGTTGATGACGGCACCCGCCCCAGTCTGGATCCCGCAGCCAAGCGGTCCAAGCAGTTCGAGTGGGACGTCTTCGTACTCGTTGACCGGGACGACGTTGCGCTCGGTTGCGATTGCATAGGTCCCGAACGAGGATTGCCCGAAGAATCGGCCGTGGACCGCCTCGCCGTCGCGCGACAGCGGCGTCGTCCCGTCTTCGGGTCGCACCCCACCGAAGTTGTACGCGAAGAAGTCCTCGCAGTAGGCCGGGTGGCCATCGTTGCAGTTGCGGCAGTCGTCGTCGTAGTCGAAGCTCATCACGACCCGGTCGCCCGGTTCGACGCCGGTGACGTTCTCGCCGACGTCTTCGACGACGCCCGATCCCTCGTGGCCGAGGACGATCGGGAGTGGCGCAGGATAGTTTTGGTCTCGAACGGTGAGGTCGGTGTGGCACACGCCGACGCCGGCGACGCGAACAAGGACCTCGTTGGGTCGGGGGTCGTCGATCTCGAGTGTCTCGACCTCGAAGGCCCCACCCTCTTCATTGATGACGGCTGCATCAATCTCCATGTCGAGTGAATATGTTTCTCGGGTGAACAATGAATGTTTGCAGGGTGGTGGCTAGCTCTCGTGGCTATTCTTAGTTCCATTTTCACGAAGCGCTGTTTCATGCCCTCCCGTTCATCGAGGGGAAAATCTCCCAGTCCCGTACAATTATCCGCCTCGCTAAACCCCTTGAAACTGGAACAGATCCCATGATCGTACTCCACGCAGCCTTCCCGATTCAGCCGGACAAACGCGAGACGGCCCTCAACCTTGCAGCCGATCTCGTCGAGCAGTCGAACGAAGAGCCCGGGATGATCGAGTATCGAGCGACGACCGACATCCAGGACGAGAACACGATTCGGTTCTTCGAGCAGTACGAAGACGTCGAGGCGTTCGAACACCACACGCAGACAGCACACTTCCAGGAGTTCGAGGAACAACTTCCTGACCTTCTCGCCGGCGAGCCCGAGGTCCTCCGGTTCGACGTGAGTGAGGCGACTGAAGTCGAGCTCTAGTTCGGGGGAAGGACTCGCGGTGGGAATTGCTGGCCCGTCGTTTGCCGCTGCTCGGCGTCGAGGATTTTCGGCGACGTGTCCCTGTTGATGGGGTGGCCCCATCCTCGAAAACGAGAAGACAACATGGGGATTCGGAGTGTTCCTTTCGCACTGTGGATCGCCGTTCCGTGGACATGCACTGGGTAGCCCTCGTTGGCTGAATGGTCACTAACCGCCATCGATCTCTTTCACACTACTATCACGACTATAGCCACTCTCGACGACGAACGTTCCCCTATCGAAGCAACCACTGTCTCGCCCTCTTGGGTAGGTCATAATTATTCACTCGCAATTGCGAAAGAGTTAATGTCACACTCTAAAGACTGGCGTTCAATGCCACAGCACACACGACGGACATTGCTGAAAACGATCGGTGCCACCGCTGCCCTCGGCGCAGCCGGGACGGACGTTGCGGCCGCAGTCGGCGCACCGAGTGGTGGAGATAGTGGATATTGGACGACTGGCGAGCAGTACGGGTTTGGGACTGTTCAGGATCACGCGGAGTCGGATCCATCCCGTGTCTGGTACGCGCTGACTGAGGGTGCGCTCACGCAGGTCCGCTTTCCCCGTGCCGACTTAGCGAACGTCCGGACGCTCGATTTCCTCGTCGTCGACTCGAAGTCCGGATATACAGCACGAACACACGAGGTCGATCGAACCGACACAGATCCAGTCGAGCGATCCGTCGAACCGAGTGCGGACGACGCGCTCCTCTTCGAGCAGACCGCCCGCGATCCCGACCGCGGCTGGCAGCTGACTGTCGAGTACGCTGCAGATCCTGATGGTGACGCCATTCTTGCTGACGTCTCGTTTAACGGCCGTGGCAACCGCTATGACGTCTACGCGATTCTCGACCCAGCGTGTTCGAATTCCGCGATGGGTGATGCGGCACAAGTCGTACGTACCGACGGCGTACACGGCACGACCGGCAAGGGCCACGAACAGTCGAACGGAAAGGGCCACACGAAAAACGGCCCTCGAAACGTACTCACTGCACGGGACACTGGTGCGAACGACGACGATGCAGTAATTCTCGACGACGAGGGCAACCCCTACAATGTCGCGCTCGCACTCGACTCGCGGACGGGCTTCGAGTGGGCGACAGTCGACGTGGTCGACGGTGACGTGATCTCGTCGCTCCTCGAGACCGGCCAGGTATCGACGACCCATACTCAGTCCTCTGGGAACGTCGCGCTGGTCGGTCGACTCGGATCCGGGGTCTCGAACGTCACCGATACGCTTGCACTCGGGTTCGCAACGGAGAGCGACCAGACTCGTGCACGAGAGCAGGCGGCGAGTGCCCTTCAGCGTTCGTTCGGATACGTTCGCAGTCGCTACGCGAAGACGTGGCGCAAGTACCTCGACGCCCTCGATATTCCGGACTCGGTTCGCGGCGACGATGTACTGGAGTCGCAGTACAAGATGGCCGCCATGGTGCTGAAAGGCGTCGAATCGAAGCAGTACCCCGGCGCGGGAATCGCCAGTCCCTCGGTGCCGTGGGGTGAAGCGGTGCAGGCAAACAAGCCACAGGACTACGGGTATAACTACGTCTGGTCGCGTGACCTCTATCAAGCGTATACGGCACTGGAGGCGATGGGAGACGTTCATTCCGCGAAGGCGGCGACCGAGTATCTCTATACGGTCCAACAACGCGAGAATGGCTTCCTCCCGCAGAACACCTATCTCGATGGGCGGACTCGCTGGGGCGGCGAGCAGATGGACAACATCTCCTTCCCCGCGATCATGGCCTATCAGCTGAAGCGACGCCACGGGCTTGGCTTCGATGACGTCGACTACGACTACGAGCACGTCCAGCGCTCGGCCGACTACGTCGTGGCGAATGGGCCCGAAACGGCTCAGGAACGCTGGGAGGAGGAATCGGGGCTCTCGCCGTCGACTATCGCCGCAGAGATTTCCGGGCTCACCGCTGCGGCGAGCCTGGCCGCCGACGAGGGAGAGCGCACTGACGCCCTCGTCTATCTCGCGCTCGCGGACCACTGGCAGCGCCATACCGAGGAGTGGATGGCGACCGAAACCGGGACCGACGCCCACACGAACACGCCCTATTACTTCCGAATCAACGACGATCGCGACCCCGATGATGGGGCGTCGCTGAGCCTCAACAACGGTGGGCCGACACTCGATGAGCGGAACGTCATCGACGCTGGCTTCCTCGAACTCGTTCGGCTGGGCGTCAAGCCTGCAGACAATCCCGTCATTCAGAATTCCGTCGAGGTCGTCGACGAGACGATTCGTGTCGAGACGCCCTCGGGTCCGGCGTTTTACCGATACAATGGAGACGGCTACGGTGAGCAAGGCCAGAATCCGGATGATGCATATCCGGCTGGAGCGCCCTGGTCCCTCGACAATGCAGGCCAGGGCCGACTCTGGCCCATCTTCAGTGGTGAACGCGCCGAGTACGAATTACTCGCCGATGGGGCCCTTGAGCCGGCTACGCTTCTCCGGGCGATGGCTGGGTTCGCCAATTCCGGGTTGATGATCCCCGAGCAGGTCTGGGACCGTGAGGACCCGACTGCGTATGGGTGGGCATTCGGTGAAGGCACTGGGTCGGCAACGCCGCTGACCTGGAGTATGGCGCAGTTTATCCGCCTCGCTCACTCGCTTGACGTTGATGCGCCAGTCGAACAGCCTGCGGTGACCAGCCAGCGGTACGCTTCGGGTGACCTCCCTGAGGGCCCGACGCTCGACGTCGAGTTCCCGCCCGCGATCGTTAGCGAGCAGACGGTGACTGTCTCGGTATCGACCAGTGGGTCCGAGGTCGTCGTCAAGACGCCAGTCGAGACTGTTCACACGTCGGTCGATGGGGCTGGTGAATTTGCCGTGGAGGTGGACGTCACTGATGGGGAATCCCGCATCACTGTTGTCGCGTCCGATGGTGGTGACGTGACCACCGCTGGGACAGCGGTTGAGCGAAAGTCCGTTGCCTACCTCGATCTCGGGACGGAGGTGGCGACGTGGGAGGATCCTGCAGGCGACGACCACGGTCCTGGTGAGTATGTCTATCCCACCGCAGACGTGTTCGTCGACGGCGCCTTCGACTTCACTTCATTCGGCGTCTACGAGACCGAGTCGACCTACCAGTTCGTCACGCGAATCGCTGGTGAGTTGCTGAACCCGTGGGGTGGAAATGGACTCTCCATCCAGACGCTCCAGGTCTACTTCTGCGATCCTGATGCGAGCAATGGCACGACGCAGGCGCGTACAGATGTGAACGTCACCTTCGAGAAGCCCTACCAGCAGCGCCTCTTCGTTGAGGGATTCATCAGCCCACGTGTCGAGGCCGCTGACGGGAGTGTCGTCTCGACGGACGTGACGCTTGAGGCTTACCAGACGATCGATGCGTTCGTCGTCGAGGTTCCGAAGAGTGTCCTCGGTGACTTAGCTGGGAGCGAGCTCGTCCCGCTCCTCCTCTGTCAGGATGGGTATAGTGATGGCCGCATCCGAGACGTGAAGAAAGAGGTCGGTGGCTGGCACTTCGGCGGTGGCCGGGATGACGACATGGACCCGAACGTTATCGATCTCGTGACGCCCGACGGTATCTCGAACGCTGACGCACTCGCGTATTCAGCGAGAGAGCAGGCAACAGTCCCGTATCTCTCCATCGAGGAGTAGGCCATTTCGGGAGTCGGGGGCTGATTTTCTCTATTTTTGGCGGAATGATTGCGGTCCCAGTCGGAGAACTGGACACGTCGCGCTCTCTGGTCTCGATAGGGTGGTCGCTGTTTCAGTGGGTGACTTTCGCGTGAGTATCTCGTCGGCGTGACTCCGGGCAAAGGAGGCGCTGGCTGGGGCCGGTCTGGATGGATAGTGGAGGACTGGACAGAGGAGACTCTTTTCGAGAATTTTCGACAGCTCGAAGCTATGCAGACGCCCGTTGCTGACGGCTGCAGGCCATCAACCGCCGTGAATCTGTGATATCTTTACGCTCAACGCACCTGACGACATCTTCGACTTACTCCTCGAACACACGGACGTACCCGTCGTTAAGACCGGCGTTTCGGAAGCGGAGATGATTAAGTACGCGAACAACGCCTTCCTCGCGACGAAGGTCTCGCTCATCAACGAACTCGGGAACATCTGTAAGGAGTTCGGCATCGACGCCTACGAGGTCGCCGAGGCGATCGGTCTTGACGACCGGATCGGCGAGCGGTTCCTTCGAAGTGCCGTGTTGAATAGCGGCCTCTGAGCGGAGAAAGGGCCATCCCGATTTTGGCGCATCTATGGAGACGGTCTCACAAGACCACTTAGGCCGAGAGTTGCTACGGAAGCACCGCTATTCAACAGAGCACTTCGAAGCGGCGTCGGATGGGGCGGGAGTTGCTTCCCGAAAGATGTGGCCGCCATCATCGGCGCCACGAAGGACCAAGGTTACGAGCCGAGTCTCTTGAAGACCGCCGTCGAAGTGAACGACAAGCAACCCCAGCGGCTCTCGTGATCTCTCACGTCTCATTAGGATTCACGGAGGATCTTGTGGATGTGCAGCACTTTCTACGACGTCGCGATTGCGAAGTTAATTCCTAACCATTCCCAACGCTGCGCGCATAGTTACTTCCGAGATCTGATACAGCTCGACGGCGGCGCGTCCGGCAAAGACGACGCCAACAATTGCGAGCAGACCCAGCGTCTGCAACCCGAGATCGGGCGATGAGTAAATCCGGACCACGCGTAGCCACGGCGCCGCGGGATCACCATAGCGCGGCGCCTGCGTAATCGGCCAGAGGAGATACCCCGGAAGGCCCGAAACACCTTGCTCGAGCAATTGCTGATGGGCGTCGACGAGGGGGTGGGACAGTGCGGCTGTCAAGAAGGCGAGTGCCTCCAGTCGCCACTCGGAGGGCGTATAGACGTAGAGGAAGAGCCCGACTACGCCGAGCACGAAGAGTGAATATGCGACCGAGCGGCCACTCGGGATCAACCCCATGTACGCGAGAGGTTTATCGATGAGGTCGGGAAACTGACTCCCCAGGAGGGCCGCGGCGGCGCCGCCGACAGTGAGCGATCGCCAATCCCTGGGGAGTTGGACACCCGCGTACGCGAGGAGTCCGATTGCGGCATGGGCGAGGGGGAGCATATCCCGAATAACGTCCGGGGGATGGACAATGTCTGTGGCCACGCGGCCAACAGAAACAATACGGAGGGGTGTCGCGACGTCGCGACTCGTGGTCTCCCTTGACCAGATCTACTGACCTCTCGAAGACGATAGGCGGCGAACCCGACATAGGCAAAGCGTGAACACACGCTCGACGTCGACACCACAGAGATCCGTCTGAGAGACGAGTAAACGACCACGGGTCAGGTGACCCGTGGAACTCTCGCTGTTTTCTTCAGACAATCAGGAATCGTTCGATACGGCTCCCGATCTCCATAGGTTGCCGCTTGCCAATCTACTGACTGTCCATCCTCGAGAGTACCAATAGCCCCTTCTCAGTCAGTCCATAGATTGCGTCGTGCCCCGAAAGAGATGTGCGAGAGCGCGGAATCAGGAGCGACATGGCTGGTCAGCACCCCACTTTCCGTGGATGGCTATGGACGCGACGTCGAACGGCCGATCTCGGGCGTGAGCTGCCGGGATACAGCGAGGCCCGAACGGTGGCGTCGTCGACTACTCCGTTCTCGAGACGCTCCATAGATTGCCCCGAATCGCACTACGGCAGCAATCTATGGAGATTTTTCGCCGGGTAACTGTCTACATCGAGAGTGGTTTGTGCCGACGGCGAATCCCCGTGTCTGCGTCGTTCGACGCCTCAAGACGGCGATCTCGGGGCTGTTTCGTGTGGCGTGAATCCATCGCGACGACCCGTTTGGGGGCGACATCGGCGACGTCACAGCGTTCCTTTCGGAGCGCTAAGCAACCTATGGACTGATTGAGAAGCCACAAAACGGTTCATACGCTGCTCTCGACGGCGCGATTGCCGTCGTTCGATATATGGACGCGATGGTCGACGGCGCGATATCCTGGCTGGGACAAACCATGCATTCTCTCTGCACAAGAAGGATGCTCTCACTCAGAACGCACGTATCGACCGAGCGTCACCCACGTGTACGTCGAAATGAATCCCATCGCGAAGCCAGCGAAGTGCAAATAGATATTGACGACGCTAGAGTGGTACACTGGATCAGCCGGGAATGCAGCCAAGACAAAGCCAGCCGAGAGAAGTATCCCGCCGGCGAGTAACTCGACGTAGCCAGGATGATCGAGGATCTGCTTCGAGCCAACGATCAAGAACTCGATCGACAGGAGAATCTCGATCCAGTAGAAGAGCGCGATGAGCGCCGACGCACCCAGAAAGACGAACCCGACTGTCGTCTCGGCATACATCGCACCGACGAACGTCGTGGTGGCGAAGAAGAACCCGGGTGCGTTCTCTACATCGAAGCGATCGGTCACGTAGTTCCGGATATAGACCGAGATCTCGACGATGCCGTATCCAAGGAGAGCCATATTGAGTCCGGAGAACCCTAGGACGATTCCCGGAAGGTCGAGCACTAAGTCGAGATACGACAGTGGCACCGGGAAGACCAGAAGTATCCCCATCACGACTGTCTGGAAGCGCCTGCGGGTTCCGTTGATGACGGCCAGTAGATAGACGACACTCGCTAGCAAGAGATAGCCAGCAACGTTCGAGAGAAGGTGCAACCACGTCAGGTGAACGTAATTGGCCGAGAAGGCAGTACGGAGCGACGGCTGTGCTGGGTCAAAGACCAGCGTATAGCGCAGTGCCGTCGGCAACGAAAATACCCACACAAGGAGTACCGCCGGTCCGATCAGCAAGACGAGGTCGACGGCACGAACCCGCTCCTGGATGGTCTCGCGGAACGGTGGTGGGATTGACCGTGAGTCAGCGAGAGCGCCCTCCCCCTGGGAATCACCCGCTCGATTTGGTCCGTTCACAGACAGTTCCCCTCCGTAGATGTACGCTTCCCGCAATGACTAGAGACAGCCCATACTGAAAGTAGCAAGCCATTCCTATCCCATGTTCGACACAAATGAATTTGTGTGGATAACTCCTGAAAAGAGAGGAGTGGCGTCGCCGTTTACGGTCGCTACCGACGTGACTGGGAAGGGACCGTTTCCGGTTAGGGCCCAGTCACAGTCGACGCCGCGGAGATCGAGATATCGACGTCGCCAACGGCTTCTCGCCCAGTCTCGCACCAGCTACACCCACTCAACATTTCCTCGATGCGCCAGTAGGCACCACGCTCACCGAACCAAGGACGGAAGTTGCGCCCATCTGAGACCAAGGATATCGTGGACCGAGACTCGGGCGACATGGAACGACCCAGTCAGAAGAACGGCTTCTGAGTCCTAGCCATTCTGTACTTGCCGCTTGATAAACAGATGCCTTGTTTTGCCACCGATTGATGGAAGTTTCAGACGCTCTCCCCGGAAGATTCCGTCAAGCTAACCAGGAATTGGACGCCGTCTGGCGATATGGTATCGCTCAGACGGCTTGCTTGGATGTGTCGAAACCTTGCCAAACAGCACGTTGACGATCCGGACGTACCCGCCGCGCCGGACGGCGCGGGCGGGTACGCCGAGTGGGTGCAGATCGCGTTGATTCTGTACCGTGTCGAACTGGAAAAGAGCCTCCGTGAATCCGAGGACTACCTCAACGAGATGCCCGGTGTTCTTGCCGTGTTTGGACTTGACGAAGCACCACACTACAGCTCGTTCTGCCGGTGGGAAAACGAGTATCGAATGCGTGAACTCCGCCGCCTGCTCCGCCGAAGCGCGGAGCAGGCGGGCTGGAGTGGCGAAGCCGCGATTGACGCGAGCGGCTTCCAGCGCGATCAAACCAGCTACCACTACCGCGACCGCGCGAATTACTCGTTCCAGTCGATGAAGACGACGATCTTGATTGACGTGAACTCGCTGCGATCAAGGACGTTCACTACACGACGCAGAAGGCGTGGGACGGCCACATCGGGATGCAGGTCTTCCGCCGGAACGCGGAAGACCTGCGGGTGCTGTCTGCTGACGCGAACTACTCGTGGAGCGACCTCCGTGAGGAGTGTCGCTCCGAATCAACGCGACCGTTGATCAAGCACAGGAGCAAACACCGTTGCAGAAGGCTCACAACGCCCGGATGAACGAGGACTACAACCAACGCTGGATGAGTGAGACGGGCTTCTCGCAGTTGAAGGAAGACGACGGCGAGAAGCTGCGCTCCCGGAGCTGGCACGGCCAGTTCCGGGAGCTGACTCGGAAGTGCATCATCCATAACCTGACGCAGGCGGCGAGTTAGGCTCGCCGCCTGCTCCCCTTCTCCGGACGTATCCGGGAGAGGCATCGCCGTCGTCACTCGAACAACGGAGCAAGGTGCCATAGTTTTGACTCATCAGCAACCGCCGTGAGTGACAGCTACTGCATCTTCTGAGGTCAAGAACCCGTCTCTGACGCTGTGAAACTACGAATAGTCTTCCCTACCCCGACGCTGTCTTGTGATTCAACGAGGCAAGTCTGGACCTCAGAGGTAACGCATACAGTCCCTGTCGACCCGGACAGCGGCGAGGTACTCACGGACCAACGCGCCGAGGACGACGACGTCGACCCGGACTTCGAGGACCGTGACTCCCTCATCGTGCACGTCGCCGACAACGGTCCGGGCATCCCCGACGACGAGAAAGAGGCAGTCCTCGAAAAGGGAGTCTCCGAACTAACCGAACCCGGGAACGGCTTCGGGTTGTACCTAGTGAAGGAGATGATGCACACCTACGGCGGGGCAGTCAACATTCGCGATAACGACGCGAGGGGCGAAGACACGGACACCGAGACCGACACTGAGACCGGAACAGTGTTCGATCTCGTGTTTGTCGAAGCCGCCACAGACTGAGTGGCCTGTGCTACCATGCCGCTTATTCGTATCACTCCATTAGCTAGTGTTATGGACTTCCCCCGGTCTGGAGGTGGGGCATCTGGTGGGCCTCTCTCCGATGGTGGCGGTGGGTCTGCGGAGACGACGACGGATGGTGGGCACGTCCTCGTCGTCGACGACGATGAGGCGTTCGCCAATACGGTCAAACTGTGGCTCGAAGCAGCGTGGGACGTCACGCTCGCACACGATGGCGACGAGGCTGTCGAGCAGTATGGTCCGCATATCGACGTCGTGTTGCTTGATCGGCGAATGCCGACGATGGCGGGCGACGAGGCCCTCCCGAAGATTCGCGAGCAGGAAGGAGATGCATGCATCGCCATGATGACCGCCGTCGATCCGGAGTGGGACATCGTCGAGATGGACTTCGACATGTACCTCACAAAGCCGCTTGACCGCGAGGACCTCATCGACGCCGTCGAGGAATTATTTACCTGGACACGGTACGCCCGCGAAACGCGGGCGCTGTTCAAACTAAGCTCGAAAATCGGCACCCTCGAGAAGCGGTACTCGGAGGAGGAGCTTCAAGGCGATGAGCGCTACGAGAAACTCATCGCCGAGCGCGAGCGGATCCAGCAGACCGCTCGAGAAGAGATGAATGAACTCTCCCCTCAAGAGTTGAAGGAGTTCATGCAACTGATCGACGACGCGGAGAGTTGAGCGCGGCTCGCGAGACCACGAGTCGTCGTTTGTACCGTGGCTTCGTACCTGCTGAGGATGGAGACCGCAATGGCTGTCGAAGAAGCCGACCTTCAGGAGTGTGCTGCCAGCCACGTAGCGGAATCGTGAATGGTCCACCATCCCATCTCGGCTGAGACACCACCAACTAGAAACCCGAGACAAGAACCCAGGCCAGACCGATCGCCGCGAGTGCCCCACCGAGATTCACGGAGGCGTAGAGTACCGACAGCGCTCGACGGCCCTCCTCCCACAGTTGCACAGTATCGACAGAGAAAGACGAGAACGTCGTGTACGACCCACAGGCACCAGTCCCGACGGCGTAGAGGACGGCATCACCCACACCAAGGAACGTCACGAACCCGAGGATGAAACTCCCGATGACGTTCACCGTGAAGGTCCCTGCGGGAAACGCGGAGTCTCCGAGCCAAGCGTGAAGAAGCCGATTCGTCTCGTACCGCGAGAGCGCGCCGACGACTGCACCCGCGCCGACGAGATAGGCGGGCTCAATCACTCGACTCACCTCCAAAGCGGGCGGCAAGCGACCGACCGAGCAAGACGGCGGCGAATCCGACGCCATAGTTCGCCACGACGTTAACGACGCCGAGGACGGGCGACACTTGCAGAGTCTCGAGAGCGAACGTACTGTACGTCGTGAACGACGACAGAAAGCCCGTGCCCGCGAGCAGCGAGAAATCCTCCGAGAGGAAACCAACGAACTCGGATTCATAGACGAGGAAGCCGAGCGCGAAACATCCCACCACGTTCGCGATGAATGTCTCTCCGGGGACCGGGACGAGTACCGCGAGCAAATGACGAAGGTTCGCACCTGCGAACGCACCGACCGCGATGAAGACCACGACCTGAAGCCGGTGCAAGTGTTCGCGATGCATTACTCACGCTCTCGACTTCGACGGTCAAGAAATTGTGGACCGTGGCGCTGACTGTCCAGCCAAGACCTGATTCACCAACTGAATCAGTCAGGCGTGGCAGCCGTGCCGCGGTCGACACCGCCTGCGTTTTCGAGGTTGTCCGGGTCGACGTTGAAGTCGAAGACTTCCTGCGGAACGGAGACGGTCACGCAGGTGTTCGGAAGGTCGACGACACCGGCGAGACGACTCTCGACCGGTGCCGTACTCAGGATGATGTACGCCTGTTCTTTCGTGTACCCGAAGTTGGTCAGGTAGTCGATGGCGTCGAGGCAGGCGCGACGCATCCCGATATTGGCGTTCTTGTAGTGTTGCTCGCCATCCTCCGTGACGGAATACCCCTCGAAAGTGATGAACTCGGAGAACTGCGGCTCGACGTTGCCGGGCTTGAAGATGGCGTGGTCGACGCCGAATTTCTCCATCCCGTTCTTGATGACGTCGACCTGCAGGTCGAGCCACCCGGGCATTTCGATGGCGCCACAGAACGTAATCTCGCCGTCACCCTGCGAGAAGTGGAGGTCGCCCGTGATGATCTTTCCACCCTCGACGAAGACGGGCAGGTAGACACGCGACCCACGACTGAGGTTCTTGATGTCACAGTTCCCGGCGTTCTCCCGCGGCGGGATCGTGCGGGCTGCTTTCTCGGCGGCCTCCTCGACGTCGTCTTCGTCCATGTCGCCGAGAAGGACGTCGTTGGGCTCGGGTGGGAGTGCGAGTGGTGGTTCGTCCTTGCCGGTCTCGTGGTTGACTGCAGTCTTGGCGTCCGGGCCGCGTTCGATAAGCTCGCCTTCGCGTTCGTTCCACTCCTCGAGGAGCTCGTGAGACGGCGAAGTCCCGAGAATCCCCGGGTGTGAGAGTCCTGCGAAGTGGACGTCGGGTACGTGGCGTGAATGGGTATAGACGCCGTCGAACTCCCAGATCGCTTTCCGGGCGTTCGGGAACTTGTCTGTGAGGAAGCCACCCCCGTTCTCCTGGTCGAAGATGCCCGTGAACCCCCACTCGAGATCCGGGAACGGACCGAGGTCCAGGATATCGACGACGAGCAGGTCTCCGGGCTCGGCGCCTTCGACCTCGATGGGACCACTGAGGTGGTGGTTCGGGTCAAGCTCCATGTCCCGAATGTCGTTTGCACTGTCGTCGTTGTTCACCTGCCCCCCAGTCCAATCGAGCGTTTCAACCCGGAACTTCTCACCCGGCTCGACGGATGCTGCCGCTGGGACGTCCGGATGCCACCGGTTGACAACTGGATCCGGTTGCTCTTCCGGTGGTTTGTCGACGTCGACTTCGAAGATCGTCTCTGGCATGGTCCGTGGTAACAATCAGACTAATCAGTTAAATATCTATCCTGTATTTTCCACGTATTTAATAGGCGTAATATTGAGTGAGTGAACTCGTCAAAATTGTCGGTACACAGGTTAATGACCGACGGCCCAGGGGTAGCCGCCAGTGTCCTGGAGTCCACCGTGACCGTGGTCATGATCGTGGTCGTGGCCGTGGTCGTGATCCCCGCCAGTCTGCTCGGCCGCGATGATGTCGTCGACGCGGAGGATCATCGTCGCGCCTTCGAGTGCATTCGTGAGTGCATAATGTTTCACCGCCAGTGGTTCGAGCACCGCTTCCGCGCGCATGTCGGCGACTGTCCCATTCACGACGTCGACGCCCGCGGTCGTCTCTCCACGGTGCTGATGAGTACGAAGCTCTGCGAGCGTGTCGATCGCGTCGAGCCCAGCACTGGTGGCGAGCGTCCGAGGGATCGCTTCGAGTGCCTCCGCGAACGATTCGACGGCGAGCTGTGATCGACCGCCGACCTGGGAGGCGAAGGTATCGAGGTGGTGGGCAAGCGCCATCTCGCTTGCTCCACCACCGGGAACAACTGCTTTGTCCTGAAGGGCGAGTTGCGCGACGGAGAAACAGTCCTTGATCACGCGTTTCGTCTCCTCGGCGACGTGTTCGGTCCCACCACGAAGGAGAAGCGAGACGTGTGATCCGGGGACGTCCGTCGAGATAACGACGAGGTCGGTCGTGCCGACTGAACGCCGGTCGATACGCGGTGCTTGGCCGATGTCGGTCAGTGCCAGGTCGTCGACGTTGCGTTCGAGCACGGCGCCGGTCACGCTGGCGACCTTGTGCATCTCGTCCTGTCGCGTCCGCTCGATGGAAAGGATGCCCTCTCTGGCGAGACGCATTCGGATCTCGTCGTCGATACTTTTCTGGCAGAAGACGACGTCGACGCCGAGCTCGGAGAGCTGTTGGACCGCCTCGACACGGACAGACTCCTCGTAGGACTGGAGGTCACGAAGCTGGGCTGCGTCACTAACAGACGTATGCGAGACGGCATCGGCTGAGTCAACAGTGAGCTCGGTATCCAGAAGCGCGACAGACGCGGATTCGTACGTGTCTGGAAGGTGAACGTCGAACGCCTCGATCGTCGTGGAGGAACTTCCGATGTCGATACTGAGTCCATCGAGCACCTCAGAGTCCCGGAGTGAGCCACCGGGAATCGATTGAAGCGTGATGTTGCGGACGTCGACCGAATCCCCTTCTGCGACGTCCGTGAGCGCGCTGACCGCCAGCGAGGAGAGATATCGTGCGGACTCGTCGTCCCACTTGCCCGTCACAGCCGTCTCGGCAACGCGTCGGAGTTCCGCTTCGTCTGTTGGGTCGACGTCGATCGATACCTTCCGGAGTTGATCGAGAGCTTCCTCGGCCGCGCGTCGATATCCCTCGATAATCGTCGTCGGATGGAGTCCCTCTTCGAGGAGGTTCTCGGCGGATTCGAGTAACGCCCCGACGAGCGTGACTGTCGTCGTCGTCCCGTCGCCGACTGTCCCGTTCTGACTCCGTGCAGCCTCAGCGAGCATCTTCGCCGTCGGGTCATCCAGGTCCATCCGTTCGAGGATACTCGCACCGTCGTTCGTGACGACGACGGTCCCGTCGCTACCGACGACCATCTTGTCCATCCCGTTCGGACCGAGCGTCGTCCGAACTGCCTCGGCGAGGGATTTTGCTGCGGCGATGTTTGCCGCCCGCGCTGTCGCCCCTTCCGAGCGATCGACCTCGTGTGTGACCCAGAGATTGGAGCCGGGTGTGCGACGCTGCGTCATGTCATCCCACACCAGTTACCTCCGCCCCTATAAGTCATTGTGTCGCTATATTGGTAACATGGGACAAGGCTAAGGTGGTCGATTCAGAACCCCGCTACCGATGACCTCACCTCGCTTACCGGACCTCGATGATTGCGTTACAGTCTATCTGGACGTCTGGGACGTATTTGGGACGGACACCTTCAACGTCGGCGACCTCGTCGTCGAACTTCATCAACGCGAGACCGACACCGATCTGCTCGACGGCGTCGGCCCACAACGACAAATCGATTTACTCACAGCCTACGGACTCTTAGAGCAGGTCTCAGGCGACCGTTATCGGGTTCGCTGCCAGCCCGACGAGACCCAACTGGAGTGGTGGGAACAACTCGAAGAGCAAGTCGAGGAACTCCACGACGCCGTCCATGAGAAACGACGAACAGTCTCGGAGGGTGGCGACAGGCCGCTTCTCACGTATCGTGGCCATACCTACGTCAGTCTCTTCGTCGACGAAGGGACGCCCATAGCTGACGTCATCGACGAAGTCCACGAGATCGACGATCTCCACGACGGCGTCGCACTCCGCTCGCCCGCAACGTTGGCAAACGAAGTACAGGATATCGCCGACGAACTCTGTAGTGTGACCAGAGACGACATTGAGCCCTTCGAGAAGGTTAATTCGGAGGTGAAGGGCTCGAACAGCGACGACCTCGAGTTCCGGCTCTTCATCGCCCCACGTTGACCGGGCGAACTATACTGTTCTACGATGCCTGTGCTAACGTATGCCAACCCGTATCGAACCACTGTCGCCAGACGACGCCGAGGACGAAACGGTAGCAGGGCTGCTCCAGGAGGCCCAGAACGGGTGGTACCGGGATACTGCGTTCTTCGGTGCGATGGCCTACGCACCCGAACTCTTCGAACGAATCCACGCACTCTTCGATACGTTCCCGGTCGCCGAGGATATCGATCTCGAACTCCTCGAGTTGATGCGACTGCGGATCGCGGCCGTCCACGAGTGTGCATACTGCGCGACAGTCCGGACCGTCGCAGTCGAGGACACAATCGCGGCCAAAGAGGACGCGGTGATGAGTACAGATATCGACGAACAGGCACTCACAACCAGAGAAGCCGCCGCCGTCCGTCTCGCGGATGCGCTCGCGAACGACCCACACCGCTTGTCCGACGCCGAGTTCACCGCGATTCGCGAGACCTTCACGATCGACGAGTTCGTCGAACTCCTGCTGTTCGCCAGTATCGAAGTCGGCCTCGACCGTTTCTGTATCGCACTCCGCCTCGATACGACGGCCGAGAGTACGTACCCGTCCGGACTCGAGTACCCATACGACCGCGAAGGTTAATTATAGAGTGAAAGGGTTGAACCGAACAACAAAGATATAAATAAACAGATTGAGTGTGAGACAATGCCACTCATGATTCGACCACGGAGGAGATTGAGCCATGTCGTTGTATAGTGTGCTCGGGATGGGGCTGCTCTTCGTTGGGGGAGTCCTCGTCGTCAACGGGCTGTGGTTACACGGGTATGGAGGAGACGATGACGTCGCGATCTTCAACCTCCTCGTCGGCATCATCACGTTCTTGATCGTGATGTGGTGGGGATTCGGCGGCGCAGCGTCGCAGGGCACTCCCTTCAACGCCGCGGGGACGATGCTCTTCTCGTTCACGTATCTCTGGCTCGGCGTCAACGCCTATCGCGGCACCGAGGATCAACGCGGATTTGGCTGGTACTGTGCGTTCGTCGCCGTCGTCACTATCCCGACTGGCTATCTCACCCTCCTGACTGGAGACATCGGGCTCACTCTCCTCTGGTGGGTCTGGGGGGTTCTCTGGGCAACGTTCTGCCTGCTCTTGGCGCTGGAGCGAGACGAATACACCGAGCCGATTGCGACCTTTACAGCCCTCGTCGGCGGCGCGACGGCACTGGCCGGGTACTTGATGGCAGCCGGATTCTGGCCGTGGGCCTGACCTCCTCACCACCCTTGGTTATTGAGAACCATGCCCAATAGTTATTAAGTTGAATTGTACATAGAGTAGTGATGGCACACATAGAGAATCTCTGGGTCTACCCAGTCAAGGGACTCGACAGGATGAGCGTCGAGTCGATCAGTATCAATGGGGCGGGGACGTTCGAAGGCGATCGAGAATACGCGTTGCTCGACCCTGAAGAAGACAACGTCATCGAAGACCGCTTCGACTCTGTCGGCAAGACATTCAACGGAAAAGAAATCGATCACACACACGAGGTTACGTCGTCGTTCGATCCAGAAACCGACGTCCTCACCCTCCGGATGGACGAGACCGGTGAGACGTACGAGTTCGACCTGACTTCCGAGCGCGACGCAGCAAGCGAGTGGTTCAGTGAATTCGTCGGCGAACCCGTCGACCTGCGACGTCGAGAACCGCCATCCTTCATCGACCGACCAAACCTGGGTCCGTCGGTCATCAGTACCGGGACACTCGAGGAGGTCGCATCGTGGTTCGACGAGATGACCGTCGACGGCGCGCGAATCCGTCTTCGGCCGAACATCGAGATCGGCGGTGTCCCTGCGTTCTGGGAAGACCGTTTCCTCGGCGATGATGCACCGACCTTCGAAGTGAATGGTGTTACCTTCGAGGGTGCGGAAGCCTGCGCACGTTGTGTCGTCCCCTCGCGCGACCCCGATACCGGCGAGCCAATAGAGAAGTTCCAACAGCGATTCGCCGAGAAGCGTGAAGCAACGCTCCCCGAGTGGGCAGACAGAGACGCCTTCGAGCACTTCTTCACGGTAATGCTCATCACGAAGATCCCAGAGTCCGATTACGGGAAGTCGGTTAGCGTCGGCGACGACGTCCGTATTCGAGACGAAGTAGAAGCGTAGCCACCGTCTTTTCTCTGCGAACAGGGGGTACCGCAACCAGACTCGCTGAGTCCTAGTGGAACGTATACGACCGAATTCGGCGTTAATACCTCTTTAAGGAAGGTTAGAGTACGCAAGTGCAAACGCTACTGTTCAACAAGACCGGATAAGAAATAGGGCCTGACACAGCTGTCTAGAGATGTCACGTCGATAATAGGATAAGAGATATTTGTTAGCCATTCAACCACATATGCGGATATGCCCGAGGTCAAATTCGAAGTTGACGTTGACAAGCCACCGGACGAACAGCCGGGAGCGAATCCCTTCAATCGCTGGCACCCGGACATTCCAGCGGCGACGAAAACGGAGCCTGGGGAGGCAATCCGGCTTGAAGCGCTCGACTGGACTGGTGGACAAATCGGAGACAACGATGACCCGAATGAGGTCCGCGACGTCGATCTCAGTCAGGTCCATTATCTCGCTGGACCAGTGCACGTCGAGGGCGCCGAGCCTGGAGACCTGCTGAAGGTCGAGTTCCACGACATGGGTCCGCTCAACAACCGCTCGGAGTTCGGGTTCACCGGCACGTTCTCGCAGCAGAACGGCGGTGGATTCCTGACAGACCACTTCTCCGATGCAGCCAAGTCCATCTGGGATATCGATGGATACACTGTTTCGTCACGGCACGTCCCTGACGTCCGCTACGAGGGGAAGATCCATCCAGGGCTTGCCGGCTGTGCGCCCAGTCAAGAGCTCCTCGAAGAGTGGAACGAACGCGAACAGGAACTCATCGACAAACACGAGGAAGATCCCGAGTCCATCCCCAACCACCCGACCGGCGAAGCAGAACCACCCGTCGCGAACCCGCCGACGACAGAGGGTGCACAGATGGGCGAGATGGATCCCGACGAGGCAGAAACAGCGGCAAAGGAAGCGGCGCGGACTGTCCCACCGCGGGAACACGGCGGTAACCACGACATCAAGGACCTTTCAATCGGGTCGACTATCTACTTCCCGGTGTACGTCGATGGTGCAAAGTTCGCAGTCGGTGACTTCCACGCCTCACAGGGCGACGGCGAAATCACCTTCTGTGGTGCCATCGAGATGGCCGGCTACGTCGACGTCGAGTTCGATCTCGTGAAAAACGGGATGGAAAAACACGGCGTCGATCATCCGATCTTCGAGCCGGGTCACCGCGGACCGAACTTTGAAGACTACATCACGTTCTGTGGCTATTCGGTAACGGAGGATGGAGAACAGCGATATATCGACTCCCACACCGCTTATCGTCGTGCATGTCTGCAAGCGATCGACTATCTGAAGAAATTCGGCTACACTGGCCAACAGGCACTCCACATTCTCGGGACGGTCCCTGCCGAAGGTCGACAGAGCGGCGTCGTGGACGTCCCCAACGCGTGCTCTACGCTGGCAGTCCCGAAGGGGGTCTTCGAGTTCGATATTTCGCCAGGCAAGCTCGAGAACAGTGCCGATCGAGGTGATGTCGTTGTCACGGACGAGCCACTTGGGTAGTGCCACTTCCACGGACGAAGCCGTGTGGCTCCCCAAGCTTTTGATACTCACGGACATAAGTACGTAAAGACATCTGGTACGTTGATATCGTCCAGTGCACAGAGAGCAGCATCACGAAGTTCGTCAAGCGTTTCGAATAGGCGGTTGCCGAGTGATTGATCGAGTTGTCGCCAGCACTCTTCCGCGGGGTTCAGCTCTGGTGAACCCCGCGGAAGGTAACACAGTTCGATCGGAGTATCTTCAACGAACTCTTGGACTCTGTTCGCCGTGAAATACGAGGCGTTATCGAGGACAACGCAGATTTTCTCGCCGAACTCTGTCTGGAGTGCATCCAGAAGACGAATCGTCGTGTCGCTGTTGAAGTTTTCCTCGCAGGGGAGAAAGAACGTCTCATCAGTATCGCTGACTGCACCGAGAAGTTTGATGCTGTCCCACGCGCCCGTCACCGGGAGTGACGGGCGCTCACCCTTGGGAAACCATGCGTGAATCAGTGTCGAGAGAACCTGTCGCGTCTGATCAATGGCTAAGATCGTGTATTCGTCGTCCAGGTTGTCGCGCTTTTTTTGAACCCGTCTTGCCATGCTTCCTGTGCTCTCTCATCGGATTTGTGAAACTCCGGCCGGGCTGTCTTCCAGGACAGCCCGGCCTCGGTCATCAATCGTCGAACGTGACGCTCACAGTACTCAACGTCGAATTCCTCGGCGAGATAGTGACGAGCAGTGGAACAGACCACGCAGGCGCGTCAAGTCCAACTTCCTCTGGAGACTTGTGAAGCGCTTCAACGAACTGTTCATGCTCTTTGTCGGAGAGTTTTGAGGGCCTTCCTGAACGGTGTTCGTCGTAGACGACCTCCTCGAACGGCTCGTCGGCGAGCCGTTCGAGTCGATCAAGCCACCGCGAGAGCCAGCCAGCAGTGTATCCATAGCGTTCAGCGACCTCTTGTAGCGTCGCACCGTCTTCTTCAAGGTAATTGATCGCCGCCATGAGCCGTTGTGACGGCTTTTTTCCCTCGACCTCCGCCAAGACCTGGCGGAGGTCTTCGGTAGAGACGTTGTCGAGAGAGGTCATATCGGAGTAACGTACTCTTCTTTGAAGTATTTTTGGCTGACAGTATGAGGACTTCACGACTCTTAGCTGGACACCCCTTTTTCGCGTTGTAAACAACAGCGATAGCTCTTGGCTGTCCAGGGTCTGTGGATACCTAAACAAATAGCCACAACAGCTTTTCTCAGGCTAGTGGTAGGATATCTTGCCTCGACGCTTTCACGGGCGTACCGAGGTATCCGTGGTGGCACTCCGCTTGCGAGCGCCGACGTACTCCCACCTGGCGTCGGCGCTCGTTCGACCCTTCTGTGACGAGAGTTCGGAGTCGTCCCCACACCAATACGGCACGAATTCGACGTCGTGGAACCTGGTTGCGCCGTCGCGTCCACTACCCACTACCGACTCGTGATCTACCTTCGGGGCAATTTCGCAGAACCGTTCGACGAGCCGAATGTGTGGGCGCCCACGCGGTTCGAGAACGGCATTTCGACCAGCAGCTGAACACGCTCGACCCATAGACGTCTCTCGATGGCGCCCGGTGTGAGGACTACTCGCCGTTGAGGAAGGAATGTTCTCTCTTACTTCACCAGCGACGGCGACACGCTCCTGTATTGGGGCTGGGTAGTGGAAGAACACCTACGACCGCGACCTCCCGCGGGTAGGAAAGCGAGCGGACGAACACGATACTTGACCTCCACCGCCTAAAGGCGGCGAGTTCGATCGTTGGTTGGAGTGAGGAAGTCCCATTCGCGGATGGCGAATCCGACAATCTCGATACGCCGTTGGAGATGTTCCCATTCGCGTGCGATCTCGCGACGATGGTCTTCCTCGTCGGCGTCAAGAGACTCGTCGGTGAGCGTCCCGCGAATCTGATTCGGCGACTCGACTCCGAATTCGTCCTCCCAATCCCGAATCTGCGCCTTCATGTCGGCGAGGCGGTCCGTGAGCTCCTCAACAGTGTGTCCGCTGTCTCGCAGACGCATCGCCTCCTGGATTGCTTGGCGGCGATAGTCAGGGAGATACGTCGTGTGAGTAGCACTTTCATCACGATGGAGGATGCCATCATCGACGAGTCGTTCGAGGACACGTTTAGTCGGCTCATGTGACAGAGTATTAGCGGAAGCCTACGACTTCAGTCGTGGGTCTAAGCGATAGGCACTGTCTCGATTACCATGTTCTGTGGCCGGCCGTGATTCTCTGGGTCGGAATGGTTTTCCCTAGTGAAATCGTACAGGTTGATGATGCGGCGCACCAATACGTTCGAGCTACGGGCATTCTCACAGCGGGAGCGATGCCTATTGCTCGAACTGTTGGATGCGTCGGCTGCCTGTTACAACGAGGTAAATTACGAGCGCCGGCAGGCTTTCTTCGACGTTCGAGAGAACGCTGAGCAGCGAGTGCCGGTCAGTGAACTGCGGACAGCAGTCGAAGGTGCGACCACCCAGGAGAAATACCGGCAGCGCTACAAGCAGGTCCTCAGTTCGAGTACGCCCCAGCAACTCGTCCAGAAGAACTGGTCGACGTGGAAATCGTTCTTCAAGTTACTCTCGAAATACCGTGATCCGGAGAATGAGACGGTCACAGACAAACCGTCGCCGCCAGGATACTGGAAGGATGGCGAGCAGCGAGTGTTACACACGGTCATCCGGAACGATCAGTATACGCTGGAGTTAGGCGATCGGAGTCGGGTCGAAATCCCGGTCGGGATGGAGTTGAAGGAAGCCTACGGGCTGGGGCACCACGAGCGGTTACGCCTCGAAGTTCGTGGAAAGCCACATTGGACAGGCAAGCAGGGTCGATTAGAGATTGTGTACGATCGCGACGCCGAGTCGTTCACCGCACACCAGTCTGTCGGCGACGAGAAACACCCACCTCATTGTCGACAGTCGACTACTTCGAGTTTTCCCACTACACTGGCAACCAGTTCTCGCGGCGAGGGGACGGTTGCAGCGGTGGATATCGGCGCGAATAATCTCGCCGCCGTCACAACCTCGACCGGCCAGCAACTCCTGTTCCACGGCCGCCCGCTCTTCGAGCGCTTCCACGAGTATACGAGACGGATTGCCCACCAACAGTCCGAACTGCCCGAAGAGCAGTGGTCGAGTCCACGCATTCGCGAACTGTATCGCCGTCGCGATGCCCAACGCGATCACGCTCAAGACGCACTCGTTCGCCATCTCGGCGAGTGGCTCGCCAACCACGACGTCGATGAACTCATCGTCGGGAAATTAGGCGATGTCTGTGCAAGTCATTGGTCGGCGACGGTCAACGAGAAAACCCACCTCTTCTGGGCTCACGGACGCTTCCGACGCCGGCTCGACGAAGTGCTCGGCGACGAATACGGCATCACAGTTCGCGAAGAAAGTGAAGCCGGGACCTCCTCAAAGTGTCCCACTTGTGAGAGTACGGAAGTCCATCGAAACGGGGACTTACTCCACTGTCTCGACTGTGGCACTGAGAGCCATAGCGATTTGGCCGCGAGCGTCAACTTCCTTCGTGAACAAGCCGACGAACAGCACCTCAACCTTCCAACACAAGGGCCGATGGCACGGCCCGTGGCCTCCCGAGAGAACACGACGGAGGATGGACACCACGACTACGACCAAACAGTGGTGCCACGCCTTGAGTGGGACGATCACGGCTGGCGACAGCCTGATCACTCGACCAAAGAGGACCCCACAAACCAGAGTACCACACCGGGAAACTTGCCTTCGGGGTCTCAGGTCTAATCGACCGCCTGAATCACCCGCGTAAGGAATCCCACGCTTAGTGGGAGGATGTCAACAGTCCGCTTCGGAAGCGATCCAGTTTGCAGTCCGCGGTTCAGAAAGCTGTCGGGCAACCATCCGAACACGATCTTCACCCGTCGTCTGGCGTTCCATCAGGCCCTCAGAATTCGACTCGTCTTCAGTCATACAATATAGTTCCCACTCAATCTTAATATAGGTTGAGGCTATTCGACCTATATCGAATCCCGTAGCATAGTAACACAGGCAAGTGAATTCGTCCAAGATGTTCGCGGCAAAACGGACGGAAAACTCGACGACGAGCTGCAGAACGCGATGGTTGAGTACACGGACGACCGGATGGCTCGGTTGGAGACCGACGTCGAGGCAATGAACAAGAAACTCGACGAGATCCTGACCTGCCTCTCTCAGACTGAAGCGGGAACACACACTCACCGCTTGGTTCAGAACCGGATCGTGTCGGGCTCGTCCGGCTTCAGTGTATCTGGACCGCCACCGCCACGGCGACCGAGGAACACGATCGCCTCAAGGGCGCCGTGAGTAAAGCGAGCCTCGTACGACCAGAAGAAGCCGTCCGCGATATCGTCGTGCGAGCTGTGGAACTCGAAGGATCTGTGCATCTCGTGGTCCACCCAGTATTCCTCGGCGACGGTCTGCGTCCGCGGCGACAGTGGAGAGAGTCCGCGTTCGAGTACGTCGCTCGGATCGGCGTCCTCGTAGAACGCGACGTATTCGTCCCACGAGTCGAAGCCGTGCGATTCCGCTTCGGCTTGTTTCTCTGCGGCGGTCTTCTTCCGGTACTCCTCCTCGTGGCGCAACAGCCGACCCTCAGCAGTCAGCTTGTACCGCTGTCCAGTTTGATGGCCAATCTCCTTTGTCTGCCACTCGATCTCGCTCGGGCGTCGCTCTGCGGGGAACTTCGGGAGGTCGAGTCCGTCTTCGACGACGAGTCGGTCGTACATCCCCATCGTTGTCTGTCTCATACTCCGAGCGGACGCAAAACCGTTCCGTCAATCGTGCTCGCTTCGGACACGTGGCAAGCAAACGAGTCTGGCACGTAGTGAAGAAGACCGTCAGATTTGGAGCTAGGCCGGCGAACACCAGCCATATGCAAATCGGTTTAAGTAGAGCTGGAATGCTGTCCGATACCTAGTTCGTAGTTACCGCTACTTGTGGAAGTGAGCGTGTCTGCCTCAAGAGTCGTGAGGGAACTCCTGAGAGCGTTGGCAACTTGGATCGCTTCCCGAATCTCAATGTTGTACTCCCATTCGGAGATAGCTTCAAGGCGCTTTTGCCGCTCATCGTGGTCGAAGTCTTCGCGCCCGATACTCTGTCGAAGTGCCGTGAGCGAGTCGACGTCGTATTCGTCCTTCCATGCATCAATCTCGTCCACGATCGCGTTGAGTTCCGCTGTAAGTTCGTTGAGTGTATGCGCTTCCGCGAGGTCGCGGACCTCATTAAGGAATTGAGTGACGGTATCTGGCTTGTAGCATGTTCCGCGGTCAGTTTCGACGGTCGTGAGGAGGCCCTGGTCGACGAGCTGTGAGAGGTACTTGGCGGCAGTATCCCGTGAGACAGCAGCTTCGTCGGCGATCCATCCTGCATTCCGTGGTGTCGTTCGCGTTTCTGCGACGTGCTTGAGGCGCTCACCCGCGTCCATATCTGCTGGCCAGTCCGTGTTCTCCTCGCCCATATCTCCGAGTACACCATAGCTGCACAAACAATTTTGTGTCAAGTGGTGAGTCTAACGATTGGCACCCTCTCACTGCTCCAGACAGTGGAGGAGGTCAAAAGGACGGGCGCATACATACTTTAGCTCCCACAAATTAATGTGAGTGTAGAGAGTACTATCTCGTAATGTCTGAGGACACGCCAACCCCTCCCGAAGTCAATTTGACCGAAGAGTGGGATCGGGCGGTCGAAGACCGGACAGTCAAAGATCGAATTTACGAAGTTTCGACTACGCTTACTTCGCCCACGGCTGTCGCGGATATCGCAGAACGTGCTGACTGTACAAAGGAAGGAGCCCGTCCGCATCTCGAGTGGTTTGTTGAGCTCGGCGTCCTTGAGAAGGTCGCTGACAATCCGGCACTCTTCGTCCGCAACGAGGCTTATTTCGAGTTTCGTCGGGTGACGGAGCTCGTCCGTGAGTTCGAGACACCGGAGGCAGTTGCAGACGTAATTGAGGAATATCGCGTCCGTGAACGGGAGCTTTCGAGCTACTTTGAGGCGCCTGCTCCAGAAGCAGTCGTCCTTTCCGACGTCGACTATGATGACTTGGACGAAGCCTACGACAAACTGAGCGAATGGCGCACCGTCAGTCGGCGCCTTCGCGAACTTCGAGAGGCAAAGCTCCGCCTCGACTCAGATACGAGTGGGACTCCCGCCTCAATGTTGCCCTAATTCTCGATGGGGCGAACAGACAATCTCAACGAAGAAAGAATGAGGCTGCTTGGTAGTCGGCTCGCCGATCTCGACCTAATTGAGATGGTCCAATACTTTCCATCCGGGAAAGAAGACCGGGTTGTCGTCTCCTTTGAGGCCAGCTACTTCCCAAATGTCGTCGATACCGCGAACCTTGAGTTCCGACTCCGGCTCAATGGAGACTTTAACTTCCAGTATCGCGAAGATTGGTCGGGTGAATCCTGGACGTGTCGATGGGACCGGCATCCAAACTCGCACAATCGCCGTGAACATTTCCACATTCCTCCGCGACCACAAGAGGAGAACGCTATTGATGCAGATTTTCCGGACAATCCAAATGAGATACTAAAGCTCATCCTTGAGACTATCGAAAACCGGATCAATGATCTGTGGACCGCGACGACGAACCCTGAATTTCCTGCAGAATATGAGTTCGAGGGAGAGTATGGAGATGATTGGCTCTGTTGAAGTCCCCTGTTTGACTGAAACTCTCTCAAAATAGCCTCCCCTGGATTAGGAAAATGAGTCGTGTTTCGAGTCGCCAACAGCCGCCCGACCCAGAGACTTACCGTCCGCGAGCGTGACCGAGAGATATGGAGTGCCCGGGATGTGGGAGTACAGCACTCTCCCAGGAGGTCGGTCCGGAGTGGCCGATAGGGACGTCGCTCGCGGACGCTATCCTCGACGTCGACGTGGATGGGCGTATCGTGCTCGCACGAAATTGCTGGACATGCGGCTGGAGCGAAGAGCGGGTCGTCCGCGTCGAGTCCATTGACGAAACATCGGGCGATCCGGATGTCGTTGAGCGACGGCGCCTCCTCGACACGCTCACTGACACGCTTGAAGACGTCGAGGACACAGAGACCCTCGAACGTCTCCTCGAAGACGTTCGTGCACGCCGAACGAGTGATGGCTCTCGCGAGTCGTGAGTGTCTGTATGTCGACGCCCTACTACGACGTTCGGGAGGCGACCGGGAATCCCGATCATCCGTCCGTTGGCGCCGTCTGTGAGCGTCTCCTCGCCGACGCCCGCGACGGTGGTGAGACACACGCGAATGTGGTCATGGCCGACATCCTTGAGCAGTACGGTGCCGAGTGCGTGCGGACCGTCGTCCGACGTGTGCTTGTCGAGAACGCTGCGTTTCGGAGTGCGACCCACGGCCTGGAGATGGACGCGACGGCGGGTGCGTGGATCGGCGCCGTCGCCGTCGATATCCTCCACGATATGACGGGGGTTAGTGAGACCTGAGCGCGCAATGCGGAGATTGATGGACAATCCATCAGTGACCCCCCACCGTCAGATTGTTCCAGACTACTAGGAGTGGTCGGAGAGGTACGAGCACCACACCACTCTCAGATTCAGTACTTCACAAAGCCGTTAGTTGAGAAGTCCACTTGCTGAGTTGTGTCCAAGCAACCGAAGCAAGCGGATGGTGAAATCCACGAGGACCAGCTTCTTAACTTTCTCGTCAACGTTCTCACCGGCTCATTTACCTTAGACCTCGGAGAGAACGCTGAAATCGACCCAGAGGGCATTTTCGAGGTCCTCGTCGGCGCGACCGCCGACGGGACCTCGATCTCCTCACTCTGCAAGAAGAGCGAAGACGCTCCCTCTGCCAATGATGTCCTCTATCACCTTCGCTCCAAGTTTGACCTCGAAACTGTCGAATCTACCGGAAACACGCTTCTCCAGCAGGATGTCCTTGAAACGCTCCCCCAGCAGGTGGAGGTCGTCGCTGACCTCCACCTGCGCCCCTACTACGGTGACGAAGATGAGACTGACGGCCTCTACTATAGCGAGGCCAAAGCAGGAACGACTGCATTCCACGCTTACGCCACACTTTACGCCCGCGTGAACAACAAACGATACACCTTGGCGGTGCGCCGTCTCACTGACGGCGACACCGCCAGCGACGTCCTCGCTGAGTTCCTTGGACTGCTCAACAACTTCGACTTCGACGTCAAAGCGGTTTATCTCGACAGCGGCTTCTACGACGGGAAGTGTCTCACGTTGCTCCAAGCACACAATTTCGCATACATCGTTCCAGTGATCAAGTGGGGCAGCAAGATCAAGAACGAACTCAGCACAGGCTGGAGTCGTGAGATCACTCACGATCTCACGACGTCCTATGGCGAGTACGAGTGGACCGTCGAGTTTCCAGTGATGATCGACTGTACCTACAAGAACGGTCGATACGGTGAGCACGGGGTGGCGCGTCACGGCTACGCCGTCGACGCGCCGTTCGTCGATGAACCTCAACAGGCTCGATCCCAGTATAGCAAACGGTTCGGGATCGAAGCAAGCTACCGTCTCTCCGAGTCAACGATCATCTCAACGACGACACAAGATCCCACGAGACGGCTGTTATTCGTCGTACTCAGCCTACTGATTCAGAATATCTGGCGGTACTTGCACTGGGAGTATGTGGCGACGCCCCGCCGAGGCGGGCGTCGCCTCTGGTGGTGGCCCTTCGAAGAGTTCGTCGACATGGTGACACGGGCAGCGTGGACGGCCCTCGCGGTGCGTCGGGCCGTCCCCGCGAATCGACCACCGGACGACCGGTTTCACCGGTAACTGGTGACCGAGTACGCCTCCACAATTAGTGACAACGCCGTCGCGTCGGCGGCTGATCGCCGCCGACTGCGACGACTGCTCGTCTCTCGGCGTAGGAATAGATCTTCTGAGCACAAATCCATCTCTGGTTCGTCGGTAACTCACGGTGCAGCGTCAGTTAGCTCCGGATGGTTTGTGAGGTACTGAGATTGTTTCTTGGGGACCGAGAAGCCCCCGTCGGCGACCTAAAAGACAGCGTCAACGTCTGTCGAGACGAGAAACAATCTGATGGTGGGGAGGATAGCTAGTCTCGAAACAAATCGACAGAAGTGTGGGTGCCTGCCCGTCAACACAACTAGATCTCGACGTTCTACAGACGTATCGCGAAGAGGTCGCGGCCCTCAACCCTGCGGCGTATTTCGCGACCTACCAAGACTTGTTGGAGCCATATCTCGCCGCCGAGACCGGCCGTCGCCACTACCGAACCGTAACTACAACTAGTCGCTACCAGCCTTCTGCTGGTGGTAGTTCGTCCAGACTGTGGAGGCTGAGGAAGGACACGCTAAAACTGGAGTCGGCTGGTCGATGCACTCCTAATGTATTGAGAAGGTAGCTGGCTTTCACTACTCTATTTTGCCACTGTCTGGGTGAACGATTAGGCCAATTCGTTTTCTCACACAATTGTAGGCAAAGGATCGCTGCGAAAAGTTGACTACAACTCCTAGATGAGGCCATTAGTCAATCTAGTTTATATGCGGTATGATTAACAAGCTGTAGTGCGTCTTGTATTCCAAATGCCGACTCGGAATCTTCCACACGACGCGCCTGGACATCTTCAGGAGTCGCATCCACACCCATACTACATTCCCGAGAAGCTTCCACTCTCATCGCCTATCGAGATCGACGACGAACTCACGACGCTCATCTCGGATGCGTCGTTTCAGCTTGGGCGAATCGACGGGATTAGCCCGGCGGTTGACTTCTCACCAGTTCTCTACACATCACTCGTCCGAATTGAGGCTGTTGAGACCGCAGAGATCGAGGGAGCGGACGTCAGCATGGACGAAGTTTATGCCTACCATACACGACAAGAGTCCAGTGATAGTATCGACGTCAGCCGCGACTTGCAGGAGGTGCTGAACGCAGAGGAAGCACTACAGCGGGGATTCGATGCTATCAAGCGTGGAGATCGGATCTCGATTGATCTACTACAGTCGCTCCACGAGATTCTACTTGATGGTGTGCGCAATGAGGGACAGGTAGTTGGCGAGTGGCGGACTAGCGATGTCTATCTTCCCTCGCCACGAGGTGGCCAGTCCCCGTTCGTACCACCGCCGCACAGCAAGGTTTCGGAACTCATGGATTCGCTTGAGGCCTACATTCAGATGGGAGGCGAGCACCACCCACTGATTGACCTCGCGATTACACACTATCAGTTCGAAACAATTCACCCGTTCGCGGACGGCAATGGTCGACTCGGCCGAATTCTGATCGTACTTCAGCTCTGTGCGGATAGCTATCTCAGCGAGCCGTACCTCTATCCAAGTGCATACTTCAATCGGAACAAACAGGACTACGTCGAGAAGATGCGTGCAGTGAGTGAGGAAGGCAATTGGCGTGACTGGATTGAATTCTTCATCGAAGGAATCGAGGCACAAGCTCGAGACTCCTACGAGCGAACGTTCAAGCTACGGGAGCTCCGCCGTGAGTACGAACAGCGTTATCCGAACATGAAGACAAGCCATAGGCTCGCGCGTACCTTGCTTGACATGCCCTATTTCACAGCGACTGAGGTGCAGAAGCGCTTCGACGTGAGTCCACAGACTGCCTACAACGCAATCGACGATTTAGTCTCGGATGGCCTCATCGTCGAGACAACTGGCAAACAACGAAATCGAGAGTACAAGGCCGTCGATGTCTTCGGTATCCTTGAACGGCCATCGGCTCAGTGAGGGCTTCAAACTAGGTGGCGAGGCGGATTCTCCGTCCCATTGTTGGCGGGGAGGAAGCCGACAGTTACTGCCTACTTCAAACTGTAAGTCCACCAACAATCCCCGCAGCACCGCACGCAAGGCAGTTGATCCCATAGCCACACCACTCTCAGATTGTTCTCGATACTCGCCACATCGCCTGACCAACCCTTAATCTCCTGTCAAAACACCCGATACACCGCCAAAGACGTCGAAAATCGGCTAAAGTGGGATTGAGCGCCGACGGTGCTTTTCCCAATACCGACCATCGGGCTATCTGCATGTCGACAAACCACGACGCAGAGCAGCCGACACATACCGAGTCGGCGACGACCGCCGAACTCGCCCGGGAGACAGTCTTCGAGACTGTCGATCCAGACACATCAAAACGGTACTCAAACTCCACTTGGGGATCTGGGCGCTACTCTTTCTGCTTGGACTCGTTTCAGTACTGCCGGGACTCGACCGCGTGATTCCCTCGACGCCGATCACGATTACGGCACTCGCCGTCGCTCTCATCACGGTGGCTATCCTGGCCGTCCTCGTGTATGCGGCGCCGCACGTCGAGACCCTCGTGACACAAGCCCTCGCTGCGAACGAACCACTAGCGCCGAAAGCCGGTACGATCGCGAAGTCCCTCGTCTTCGTGGCGACAGTGCTCGTTGCCTATCACGGATTTGCGGGAGTGGTCGTGCCGTTCCTCGAACCCACCGACACAGTCTGGATGTACGACATCGCCTTCCTCGCGCTGGCACTCATCCCGACGGCAGTCATCGCGATCGCTCTCTACCGGGCACTCGACCCCGCTGCTGAACAACTCACGCAATCGTTCACGCCAATCGAGACCATCGAGGACTCCGAAGAGACTGCAACCAGCGAGGAATCCGACGACGTGACTGAGACAGAATCGATGGAGAGCGTCGACGCCGAGGGAACCGATACGACGAACGACACGGAGAATACGACCGACGAAGATCCAGAGACGAGCAGATAGTAAAATCGTGATTAGTAAAATCTGAATTAAGATAATCTCGATTAGTACCTCTCTATCCCACAGTATCGACCTTCTCCCAGAGTCACCCCACTGAGTGCGGCCTTCCGAATTGTTAAGTCAGTGAACACTCAACGGTCTCGAGTAACAGACATGTGGGGAATCTGGGAGCGGGTGAAAGCCCTTCGGCGTCCATATTCTGGTGTGGGTGGAACTGTCTCGAGGCCGCCAAGCGGCTGGTGGGGACAACTGTGAGGAGAACACGCGCGATCGGGCTCTCACTACTCGTCATTACTGCGAGCCTCACCGGAGTACTCGGCGCCGCGGCCGTGTCGTCGCAAACGAACGTCGCGATTGCACTCGACGACGCGTCCGTCCAATCTGGAACGAACGTCACGGCTACCGCATACGGCGTCCAAGGTGACTCAGTCACCTTCCAACTCGACGCCGACAACGACGGAACGTTCGATCGGACCTGGACGGTCGCTGCAAACGATAGCACCGTACGGACGACGTTCGACCCGAGTGACTACAGACAGACGCAGGGCACCTTCTGGATTACTGCGGAAGGGACGACCTCCTCAGCCTACGGGGAGATCGACGATACATCGCCGTCGGCAGCGGTCACAACCAATACTGCCGACCACCAGGTCGAAGTCGACGTGACTGCCTGGGACGCACTCGATAACGACTGGGAACGCCTCCAGACACTCGAGGCCTCGCTCACCGGCCCGATGAACACGACCCTGACGCTGGCTGACTTCACCGAGCGGTCCGACCGCGGAACGAACGGAACCCACTACACGACGACAATCGACGTCGGGACGGACGGCCGCTATACCCTGCACCTCTCGAACGTGACTGATACGGCCGGCAACCCGGCCGGCGAGACCGTCACCGCAGCGTTCATCGTCGACACGAACCCACCGAACGTGTGGAACGGGTCGGCCGTCGATACGACGAACCGGAATCGCGTCGTCGATGATGGTGATACGGTCACCGTGACGGCAAACGTCTCAGATCGATTCCTGAATCGGGTCTGGGTGGATGCGACAGCACTCGGCGCCGATAACGTCACGCTCTCGAAGGTGAATGGCACCGAGAGCTACTACCGTGGGACCGTGACCATCGATGCACAACACGCTGCCGCCGACGGCACACATGCCCTCACGATTTGGGCCGACGACGCCGGGCAGAACGTCAACCAGACGACGACCGACCCACTAACGCTGGATACGACGGCCCCATCGTTCGCCACCGAGCACCCCTCACCAGGCACGTTCACCGATGACCGCACGCAGTCGGTCTCGGTGGCCATCCGCGATCGGAGTGCCGTCTCCGGGACGATCGAACTGGCAGACGCCTCGGGAACGCTCCTCGATGGCACCTTCGAGAATACATCTGGGGTAACTCTCCAAGATGGGACGGTCATCGTCGACACCAGTGAAGCCATCGCGGACGGTACATTCGCTGATGGGCCGGTCAACGTGACTGTCTCGGCGACTGACGCCGAAGGCCACACCAACACGACGTCGTGGCACGTCACCGTCGATACCGTCGCGCCGACGATCACGAATACGACTGTCGCCGACGCCGACGAGAACGGCATCGTGGGCAACGGCGACAACGTCACGGTTGCTGCAACCGTGACTGACGCACACTTAGGCGAGGGTGGCGTTACGCTGAATGCGAGTGCCTTCGGCGCCGGGATGGTCGTGATGAGCCCCGCCGAGACGGGTCGTCATCGCTACACCGCGACGGTCACAGTGAATGTCGCATCGAACGTGAGTACTCAACGCGACCTCTCGATACACGCAATCGATCGCGCAGGCAACGTGAACACCACGGGCGCGGGTACCCTGCATCTCGATACGGTCGCCCCTGAACTGCCGACTGGCGTGCGTGGGTCGCCGATCAATATCTCGAACCAGTACGCCTACCCGCTCACAGTCACCCTTCCCGAGGACCACCAAAACGAGACCGTAGCAATCCGGCTTTCGAACGGAAACACCACTATCACGACTTCGACCACAGTCGAGGCCGACGCCGAGACAGCACAGGTCACCGTCGACGCTCACTCCCTGCCACAGGGCCACGTCACGGTGGCCGCCAAAGTAATCGACCCGGCGATGAACGTCAATGCCGGTGGATGGACCACGCTCGACACAGTGTTGAAAGACACCGTCCGGCCACGGGCGAGTTCGGCACACGCCGTCGCGGGCACCCAGACGATCTCCGTCCCGGTCTCCGAGCACCTTCCCGAGCGTGACTACACCGCTCTCGATCTCGAGTACACCGGCCCCCAGTCAATCGAGAGCGTCACCCTCTCGCAACCGAATATCCTCTCTGTCCGTCTTTCGAGTGCAGTGACGGAGTCTCAGCTCTCGAACCCGAACGTCACAATCGGCCTTGACGAAGACACGACCGACCGCGCCGGGAACCAGGCCGTCGATGATGGTGGCGTCATGCTCACGCCAAGTCACTACTTCTCGGGAACAGTCACCTACGACGACGACGGCAGGGATGCGTCGGGCGTGACTGTAACGGCCACGTACGACGGCGAGGTCATCGCCTCGACGACGACCAACTGGGCCGGTCGATACGGGCTGCAGATTTCCGACCCGGATTTCTCGACCGACGACGAGATCATCACGCTCACAGTCAAGGATGTCTCGAAGCGCTACCAGTGGAACGCAGGCGCGACGACGACAGCCGACTTTGTCATCGCGAGTCCTGTGACGAGTGAGGGGGATACAGACGACAATGACGTGGATGTGTCTGCTGTCACCGCGGCGACGACCCAGTCGACGACAACCACGACACAGACGACCCGAACGACTCGAACACAGACGACGCAGACAACTCAGACCCAGTCAACCTCCACGACATCGAGTACTTCGACGACCACAGAGGAGGCGGGTCTCCAGTACATCGCTGCCGGAAACTGGACGACCAGTTTCGGACTCCTCTTGCTCACACTGTTCGTGGGACTGGGTGCGCTCGCTGGGTGGCGCTACTGGAGACAAAACCAGGAGGACGAACCACCGCGTCTCTAGAGCTTCAAGACGGTTTTCTGCGGTTTTCGGGCGGCTATCGGATACTGGCCCGGGTCTCGATGGCTTCGGCGTCGACGAAAGGACAGTGTCGTCGTGCCTCCCGCTACGCTAAGAACGCAGGCGAATACAGGATGTAGGGAATGTTCCGTGTGGGAATACAGTGTGTGTCTCCACCGATAGGTCCAAATCCACAGCTTCAGTCGTGAGTAGCAGGACCCGAAAACTGGACCTGAACCGTTGCATATGCGTGAAGGGTCTAACAGTGCCATCACTATCGATCGGTGTGAAACAAAATAGTAGAATCCGTTAGAAGAATCGGCCAGGCCGGTCACCACCACCGAATTCACCGAACAGCTTGCCGGACAACAGAAAGTCGCTCATCTCGGTTCTGGTGAAGGTGGTAACGGCGTCGTGGTCGGTTCTGGCGAATTCACACTTGGGCTTGACTGCGACTCGACAGCGTCTTCTCCCAAGATCGGCGTCCGCGGGCTGTAATCATTCTCCTTACTGATCCAGTACAATCTTTTTCCGCTTGTTGTTCGCAGTTTCACATGCCTCGACGCATCCCACCTGCGTGCCGAGGCATACGGGCAGTCTCTCCCGAACGAGCGCCGGTAGCAGTCACCCACTCACCACCATCGTCCTCGGCGCTCGTTCGGCTCCTGACAGAGTATTAGCGGAAGTCGTGGGCTTCCGCTAATACTCTGTCATTGACGACGCCGTGAACCGCAACAGGCTCAGAATTTGCACTCACGTCTTTCTCCACAACCTTGCTGGAACTAGCTTCGACGTCGTGCGATTCCCACGCTCCGAGTCCGGCAGTCGTTTCGACGGCGAAATGGAACACGTGAGAATCGTCCGTTGTATTCCTGAGGTTGACCGCGAGTTCTGCGATCATAGGGGTATCGGCGGCTAATCCTGCGCACCCGGACAATAGTGCGACGGCAAGACCGGACTGGGCCAAGAAGCGACGTCGTGTGGAGGGCATTGCTGTAGTACCAAACACAGCAGACAATTTGGTCTTTCGCCCGTCCCCACAGTACCGAACGAGAGTCGAGTAGGGGATATCGATGGAACCAGTTGAGTCGCCGAGAGCTACCGACAGCAAATACTTTTCAGGTATCCAATCAATTGGCCAGTATGGCTGTCCTGAATGCCCTCCGCCGAACGCCGAGCGCCCTCGCTCGCAACCCGGTTGTGTTCGTCCCCGTCCTCGTGTTGATGCTGTTTCAACTTCCACAGTTCCTCCTCCAGACGGTCGATCCACTGCTCAGTAGCCTCGTCTCGCTGGTGATGACGCTCGTCTTCGTTCTGGCCGTGCCCTTCTTCCAAGGCGGGATGATCGCGATGGCCGATGAATCCCTCGACGGCCACACCTCACTCCAGACGTTCATCGAAGAAGGGAAGGCGAACTACGTCTCGATTTTCGTCGCGTATCTCGCGTTGATGGCCGTCAACTTGCTCCTCGGGATGGTCGCCTTCTTCCTGGGCATCTTCGGCGGCGTGCTGTACTTCGGCAGTGGTGGCCTCGATTCGGCAAATATACTCATCCTCGCTATCTTCGGCGCCGTCGTCCTCCTCGTCGTCCTGCTGTACATGCTCGTCCTCTTCTTCGTCCAGTTTTACGGACAGGCAATCGTCCTGGAAGGTCACGGCGCGGTTGAGGGACTCAAGCGCAGTGTTTCAGTCGTTCGCCACCACCTCGTGAGCACACTGGGCTACACAGTCCTCTGTGGGGGTATCGGCGGCGTCGCTGGCGCGGTCTTCGGAGTCGCCTCACTCCTGATGTCGCCACGGTCCATGATGGCTCTCAGTCTGCCAGAGCCGTCGCTGTTGATCATCGTCGGGACGAGTCTCCTCGTCGTCGCGGGTGGGACGGTATTCGGCGGCGTCTTCGCCGTGTACTCGGTCTCGTTCTACCGCACACTCACACGCTGAACCGCAAGCAAACCTGCACACACCTCATCCGATATCGACCATGCCCCTCTCACTGACTGGAGGTGACCTCTTCGGCATCGGACTCGCCCTCATCGGCGCCATCGTCGCCGGATTCAGCGCACGCTACGTCTGGCGCGCGACGGCAATTCACAGAGCGACGCCGATCGCGAGTCGAAATGAGACAGCAGCCGGAACACTCGTCCAGATATCCGGGACCGCTCAACAGGGAGAGGCGGACTTCCTGACAGCGCCGTTCAGCGGTTGCGACTGTCTGGCACTCCGATATGCCGTCGAGGAACGACGGCTGAGCCCGCTCCTCCTGCCGTGGTTCGTCACTATCCACGAGAAGGCGGGCTCGGACACCTTTCGCGTGCAGACGACTGCGGATGTTCTCGATATCGTCGCTCCAGCGCGAACAGTCGTGTTCGCCAGACACGTCGTCGCATCCGTCCCTGCGGAGAGTGAAGCACCCGAGCGCATCGCACGGTTCGAACAACGGTCCTCCACGGTTCCGTCGACGACGATCTGGCGCAATCCACCGACGATACTCAGACCACTCACATCGTTTCTCTCACTGGGGACGCGTCGCTACACCGAACAGCGTCTCACCCTCGGAGACGAGGTCACAGTGGTCGGTCGTGTTACCGCGTCCGGGAGCGGAATCGACCCACTCGTCGTCTCCGATCGATCGCCGATACAGACCACACTCCGAATGGCGAAGACTGCACTTGCGGGAGTCCTTATCAGTGGCTTCTCTATCGCACTTGGCGTCGGTCTGCTCGCCGCCTGAACCGTTCGGTAGCCAAACTACTTACCGATTCAGAGACTATTTCGAGTATGTCTGGTCGTTCCCAGTCGAAGCTCCTCCAGTCCCTCGGAGTGATTGCGGCTCTTGTCGGACTCGTCGGCTACGTCGTCTTTGGCTGGAGATTCGGTGAGGGTGGCGGCGTCGTCCCGAACGCACTGGGAGTTGCTTTCGCGCTCGTCGCCGTCGTCTGGACTATGTATCGACGACTCTGAGCGAACCATCCATCGAGTCCGTCTGAGAATCCGATCAATTGCACCATGAAGGACGATCCCATCCTCGACCTGTTTCGCGGTGCGTCCGTCGTCGCAGTCTTCTTCCTCACGCTCGTCTTGCTCTTCTTTCTCCCCCGGCCTGGCTATCAGACTTCGCGACTTGTACTGTTCGCCGTCGTGCTCTTCGTCGGGTGGGTTGGCGCCGCAGGTGCGATATTCAGTCGCTCCAATCTCCTCGTTGCCGGTGCAGTCGGCCAATTTCTCCTCGGCTTTTGGAACTTCACAATCGGTGTATGCTGGTCGGAGGCATACTCCTCGCTACCGCACTCCTCCTCCGCGAAAATTCACGGTGAGTGGTAGTTGGGACCCGGTACAGTTTTCAGCGATTCTGAAAGACTATCGAGTCGATGCCCACACTTGGTCCCCCGAAACGCGGTCGGGCGTGTACCAGCTTCGCTCTCGTCGGTATGCTCATCCTCGCGGGCTGTGCAGGTCTGAGCCCGCCGACGAATGCGACAAGTGTAGCCCAGCCAACCGCATCGCCAAATTCGACGACGAACCAGCCTGTCCACGCCGAACTTGACCAACTCCCGGCCGGACTCAACGAGAGTGGCGTCGCGAACGTGAGTCGCGTCGTCGCCGCACATCAAGCGAACGTCGCACGCCAACCAGGACAGATTGTCTCTCGAACGAATGGCTCTCTCGGCGGCCTCGTCGTCGTCGCGAACACGACGGCAGTCGCGACTGCAAACCTCACACAGATTCACTATGAGAGCCAGAGCGTCACGTATCGCCCCAATCGAACAACGAACCGGACGACGATCATTACTGCGAACGCGACCGCGATGAGCCAGCGCGTCGTCGTCGACGGAAACGTTACGTTGGCTAATACTCGTAATCGAACCGCAGCCTTTGACCGAGCACTTCGTGGGCTTTCGACTGCAACGAATCCGATTCGAGGTGCCCTACAGCGTGGGAACTACACCATTGCGGCCGTCTCGACGGCAGATGGTCGGCAGGTCATCACGCTCCGGTCGACCACCTACGCTGGCGGGAAGCTTTTCGACGACGAGAACGTCACCCAGTATAACGCAACTATTCGTCTCACCCAGAATGGCACCGTTTTGAGCGTGACTGAGCGGATCGAAGGGACGACTGCAGGCCACAAACGCCATTACTACTACTCATTCGAGTTCACTCCAAAACCGGTGACTCCGGATTTGACCTCCACCCAGGGCTGAAGCCGTGCAGAGGACGTCAAGGCGGTGAAACAAATGCTCGAGGATTGACCCCCGAGGCGGTTCGCTGCCTCGCTAACGGTATTCCGGACAGCCGCCGACGAACTCGTCGATTTCCTCACACTGATCGTCGACGACTACTGCAAGTGGGTCTTCTGGATCGACATGCGTCGGCCCACCATAGCGGACGCTCACAACGACACACTCTGGCGGGCTCTCGAACGGCGCAGTGAGAGTGCGTTGAGTCCACTTCCCGTCGTCAGCGCGAGCGAAGACCACATACTCGCCAGGGACAGTGTCCCACGTACAGTCGGCGACTGCGCCAAGAATCCCCTGCCCGGATTTCTCTTCGAGTGTCTGCGACGAGGTGTGGACGACCTCGCCGTCGCGTTCGACCCGCAACTCGATCGTGTGTCCCTGTGCAGTGTCGAAGTTCTTCGCACTCAGCCACCCGAGCGTTGTCGTCGGCGTCGACGTCGAGGTCCGTCCGGGCTCAAGACTGTCGAGACAGCCTGCGGCACTCGTGGCGCTAAGCGTACCGACGCTACAGAGGAGGGCACGGCGATCCATATCCGAGGCTATCTGAGCGGAATCGGATAGTTTCTCGGTACGATCAGCCACTTCTTCTCACAGCCTCTGACCGACGAACCACCGATGCGTTCCTCGACGCCGAGACAGACGAGACGAGTGGGCACAGACCCACCTTTCGAACGACGGCACGGTCGAACTCGTCCTGGCCGACGACTGTGCTTGTCGCGGGGGGACGTCCAGGTCCGGGCATTCCGCAGGATGTAGGCCCCTTCTCGACTCGGACCGAAAATACTGGCAAACATCGTCGACCCACGCAGCATCCTACTCGACATCTGTAGTCGCAACCAGTCGGACGTTCATCGTCGGTCCCATGGAACTGTGCTCTCACAGGACCGTGGAGAAGAATTGCAGAGACCGCTATCTCCACACCCCATCTCAGAACTCACTCAGTGGTTTCGGGGTTTAAAGACAAATATTTATCAGAAGTCAGTATATATCTTAGAAAAGTAGTCGCACAGAGTGCAAACAGTGAATATCCTTGAATATACAGTAGTCTGTATGCACGACCTAACAGGATTTCAGAGAGATCTGTTGTACGTCATCGCCGGTCTGGACGAACCCCACGGACTCGGTATCAAAGAGGAACTCGAGGAGTACTACACCTCGGACATTCACCACGGCCGACTCTACCCGAACCTCGATACCGTCGTCGACAAGGGACTCGTCGAGAAGGGCGAAATCGACAAGCGGACGAATTTCTACACGCTAACTCGACGCGGTCAACGCGAGCTTGAGGACCGCCGAGAGTGGGAGAATCAGTATGTCGACCTCTAGCTGTCGGCAATAGCGGGGGAGAAAACGTCTAGGTCCGAATCCACCAAAGCGGTCGCTCAGGTGGCTTGTTGTTGGCGACGCTCAGTTGTTTGAGACCAATAGCTACAGGAATCCCGGGCGTCGCTATAAGCCGATTTTGAGCCTCCCTCGGAGCTATAGGCACCAATCGAATATGTCGTCCATGGAGCCGCTGACCGATCGGGGATTGGCAACTAACTACTCGCTGTCGAAACACCCATAGTGAAATGCTGCCCTCCAAGAGACAGCTCATCGTTATCGGCCTCGTGGCGATACTGCTGTGTACTGGGAGCGTGAGTGCAGCCACCCTCAACGTAGCTGACCCATCCGCTCCGGATACCGACGAGAACCGGTCTGGCACAACCCTGCACTTCGACGGCGAGCAATTGACTCTGCCATCGGCCGCCGGGGTGACTATCGTCGGGACAACCAGTCTCTCGCCGGGGACCGACGTGAGTGTCCGTATTCGGTCGAGTGCATCCGCACATCCATTCCTGATTACGGACTCGACAACAGTCGACCGAACTGGGCGATTCCGTGCTGTCGTCGACCTGTCTGAAGTTCCAGCAGGAACGAACTTCTCGATCGTCGTCCATCACGATGGGACACAGCTGGTCGAGACCCGCGGAACAGTCATCGACTGCACCACGGCGTGTCCGGACAACCAGCCCACAGAGACGCGGCTTTTCGCGAGCGAGGACCCAATGATGGTTAAAGCGGCGCCGGGAATCGCACTCGACGGCATCGCGAACGTCTCCCCTGGATCGACGCTCTCGATTCAGGCTCAATCGAGTAGCGGCACTCCCTTCATCAAGAGTACAACTGCGACGGTCAGCCAGAACGGCCGGTTCCGAACTGTCCTCGACTTCGGTGGGCTCTCCCCAGGGACGGAGTTCACACTCACAGTCCGGTACAACAACAGTACCCTCATCGAGCAGTCAGGTGTCGTGTTGACATCCTCCCACGGCTAAACAGTAGGTGCCGAAGTAGCTGAGTCGTCGTTTTCGTTGTCGGTGACCTATCTGTGGTATGATTCACGCAACTGAGGCGAAACAGCTGTCTCGTGCTGCCTCGTCGCTGCTGTTCACGGGGCTCGATTTTGCTACGAAACCGAATGGATTGTATCCGAGCGAGGACTTCGAGAAAGTCCTCGCTCGGAGTGCCTTCGACGGCGAATTCGTCCATACAACCGCGAAAGAGCTGCAGATAGCTCGCGGTGAAGACATCGATCTCCAAAACCGGAGTCCGCTTGCGAAATCACTTCTCTATCATCTTCGTGGACTCAGCCCGGACACCATCGACGCTCAGTTCGATGGTGTCCGGGCAGTCACGTTCGCTCACGCCCGCCGACAGCGGGCGTTCGCTCGGCCGGTCGACGTCGCGTTAGACATTCACGAGTGGCTCTACTACGGCTCGGCCGAGACACCGCACGTCTGCGCGATCAATCCAGACCGTGGAACGAACCTTGCGTACGCGTTCGTTACACTCTGTATTGTCGATCCAGCCGTCCGATTCACCTTAGCGTGCGAATCGATCGAGGCGGATGACTCCCGCACCTTGCGGGAGTCTATCCGCCGACTCATCGCCACCGCACGCCAGTTCGTCCAAATCAACCGCGTTTACTGTGACCGTGGATTCTATCGAGTTGCTCTCATCGAGACATTAGCCGATCTTGACGTCGAATTCGTCGTGCGTGCGCCGAAGACAGTGGGCGTCAAGCGCGCGCTTGACGCCCACGATGAACCCACGTTCGTCACCGACTACGAGATGGTGAGAAAGAATCCACCGACCGGACGAGTTTCGGTGACACTCGTCGTCGTCCCGCACCGCAGTCGGGACGACGACTCGTTGTGTCTGGTGACCAATCGTGACGTCTCGGTGGAGTTCGCCGAACCGCTTGCGGAGGCGTACCGGCGTCGGTGGGGGATAGAGACGTCCTACCGGAAGATAGGTGAGTTCCTTCCGCGAACGTCGTCGCCGACGTTCGCGGTGCGGTTATTCGAGTTTCTGTTCGCTGTGGCGATGTACAACCTGTGGATTCTGGTGTGTTTCTGTTTGGTTGAGCAGCGAGTGTTGACTGATCGACCAGCCGTCTCGACAGCCTTGTTTCGGCTGTTCGTCCTATCGCTGCCAGATGGATAGAAGAGGATGCGGCGGCTGACCCGGCTCGCCCGGGTCAGCACGCCGCTGCCGACTGGCAAGGCTTTCTGCAGCCTTCTTCAAGGGACTCAGATAGCTTGACGAGCGTATGGCTAGGAAGCAAACACCAGTAAATCGTGTTCATTTCACTCCCCTTCCCGTCGGTGGTCGATCAAATCTGTCTCGAACTTCGGCACCTACTGTAAAGCCGTGGGATTCCTTACGCAGGTGATTCAGGCGGTCGATTAGACCTGAGACCCCGAAGGCAAGTTTCCCGGTGTGGTACTCTGGTTTGTGGGGTCCTCTTTGGTCGAGTGATCAGGCTGTCGCCAGCCGTGATCGTCCCACTCGAGGCGTGGCACCACTCTCTGGTCGCGGTTGTGGTCGTGGTGTCCATCCTCCGTCGTGTTCTCTCGGGAGGCCACGGGCCGTGCCATCGGCCCTTGTGCTGGAAGATCGAGATGCTGTTCGTCGGCTTGTTCACGAAGGAAGTTGACGCTCGCGGCTAAATCGCTATGGTTCTCACTGTTGCAGTCGAGACACTGAAGCAGATCTCCACTCCGGTGAACGTGTTGACTCTCACAAGTGGGACACTGCGAGGAGGTCCCGGCTTCACTCTCTTCGCGCACTGTGATGTCGTACTCGTCGCCGAGCACTTCTTGGAGTCGCCGCCGAAAACGCCCGTGAGCCCAGAAGAGGTGGGTTTTCTCGTTGACCGTCGCCGACCAATGACTCGCCCGGACATCGTCTAATTCCCCGACGATGAGTTCATCGACGTCGTGGTCGGTGAGCCACTCGCCGAGATGGCGAACGAGTGCGTCTTGAGCGTGATCACGTTGGGCATCGCGGCGTCGATACAGTTCGCGAATGCGTGGACTCGACCACTGCTCTTCGGGCAGTTCGGACTGTTGGTGGGCAATCCGTCTCGTATACTCGTGGAAGCGCTCGAAGAGCGGGCGGCCGTGGAACAGGAGTTGCTGGCCGGTCGAGGTTGTGACGGCGGCGAGATTATTCGCGCCGATATCCACCGCTGCAACCGTCCCCTCGCCGCGAGAACTGGTTGCCAGTGTAGTGGAAAAGCTTGACTGTCGACGGTGAGGTTGGTGGTTCTCGTCGCCGACAGTCTGGTGTGCGGTGAACGACTCGGCGTCGCGATCGTACACAATCTCCAACCGACCCTGCTTGCCCGTCCAATGCGGCCTCCCGCGTACTTCGAGGCGTAACCGCTCGTGGTGCCCCAGTCCATAGGCCTCTTTGAGTTCCATCCCGACCGGGATTTCGACCCGACTCCGCTTGCCTAACTCCAGCGTATACTGGTCGTTCCGGATGACCGTGTGCAACACTCGCTGCTCGCCATCCTTCCAGTATCCTGGCGGCGACGGTTTGTCCGTGACCGACTCATTCTCGGGATCTCGATATTTCGAGAGTAACTTGAAGAACGATTTCCACGTCGACCAGTTCTTCTGGACGAGTTGCTGGGGCGTACTCGAACTGAGGACCTGTTTGTAGCGTTGCCGGAATTTCTCCTGGGTGGTCGCGCCTTTGACTGCCGTCCGCAGCTCGCCGACCGGCACTCGCTGATCGGCGTTCTCTCGAACGTTGAAGAGTGCTTGGCGGCGCTCGTAATTTACCTCGTTGTAACAGGCAGCCGACGCATCCAACAGTTCGAGCAATAGGCATCGCTCTCGCTGTGAGCGTGCCCGTAGCTCGAACGTATTGGTGCGCCGCATCATCAACCTATACGATTCCCCTAAGGAAAACCATTCCGACATCGACCCAGAGAATCACGGCCGGCCACAGAATATGGTAATCGAGACAGTGCCTATCGCTTGGACCCACGACTGAAGTCGTGGGCTTCCGCTAATACTCTGTCACGATAGCCGAGCCTTGAGAGAGATATTCTCAGCGCAGGAAAACTGGTGTGGGGGAGGTATCTCGATTCTCGAAATACCCCGGGACCAGACGGGATGCAACACCCCTTTTTCGAGTTGTAAATCATATAGGGTAGTGTAAGGGGGCGTGAGTCAAATCCCCAAAATACGCCGATAGACGCCCAAAAAGGCGCTAAACACTCGAAAAGACCCCACCCCGAGAACTCGACGACGCCGACCGCAGACAAACGAAACGTACTCTCCGTTGACGGCGCCGACCCGGAATCCGTCGTCCAGATACCGACGGTCGAGCGGTCACTTCGACGCCGAGATACAGCTCGCCGAGACGAGTTCCCTAGTCAGAGCCAAAACTCGTCAGCGCTCCGTCTGACGAAGTTTCAAGGACTTACCCCTCCGACAGAGAACTGCAGAGGCACAGTCGGTCCCTGTCTGGCACCCTGGTCCCTTCTCCCCCTTCTGTACACCTCACTTGAGTCGGTGCTTTCCCGCCAATCCGACGCCGACGAGGAACAACCCACCGCCCAACACGAGCAATCCGCCACCAATGTATAGCGGCAGGCTGCTACTCATAGGACCCACCTGTTCGGTCTGCTGGCTCGTCTGCAATGCGTAGGTCTCGCCCTCGTAGTGTATAGCGTAGCACCCGTACCCACGGGTGATGTGATCGTCAATGAAGTGGAAATCCGGTGCCGTCGCCACCTCATTTTCGACGACATATTTCCCGTCCGCGAGTGCCCGCTGGAAGTGCCGTTGACCCGTTTCCGAGAGGTTGTGGTAGTCGACGCGGAACTCCTCGACGCCGTCGACATCACCGCTCTCGTGGACGACATTCGCGCAGTAGGAGTCCCCACTCTCGATCGAGTACACGTAGTCGGTGTCCCACTCGGCCATCAGCAATCCGACGAACGGAACGGCAGCTGCCGACAGGAGGAGGATGGCGCCGACGAGGGCCAGGGCGGTCGACCGCTTCACTAACAAAAAGTGTGACAGTATCCGGTATGGGCTTTCTGGATACTCGTCGAATACCGACTGTCGTCCCGGCGACCGAAGATTGATGGACGGTCCACCAACAGTTCGTGTATGTCCCACGAACACGGACTCGAGGCCGGCGACGAGATCCGCGATATCGGATTCGGCGAGCTCAGCACGGTCCGAGAGGTCGGCGAGGAGGGCGACGTCTTCTGGGAAGCGGACCGCAAGGACGGGGAGTCCGCAAACCAAGTCGCTGCCCGACTGGAGAGTGGGCGCTACGAAATCGTCTGAGCGCGGCACGATCGCTTTGCCGAATGCGTTTCGTCGGGAGACAGGCAACGACGAGAGGGTCGTCGTCCATCGTCCCACGAGAAAACCGACACCCGAATTCTTCGAGCAAAGCGCCAATTCCCGTACGAGCGGGTAGCTCCGCCACCAGAGAGTATATGGCGTTGTCGCAGCAACTGTGCAGGCAGTGCCGAAGTGCCAAAACTGTGAATCCTTCGTGACCGCAGACTACGCACGAGTATTCACTCCCGACGGCGTCGAACAGCCACGGGTCTGCCCGAACTGTGCAGACAAGATACGCGACGGCGCAGGTGTCCGCGAAGCCCGGAGCAAGCGCCGTTAGCGAATTGCTGAACGCTCTCTAGTTGAGGGGCAGCCTGAACCGAACTCGAAAAGAATGCTGTGTTCTGAGCGGACTTCTCGGAACCACTCAGCACTCTACTCGCCGTCGCGTCTAGCCCTCTTGCTGAACGGGCTTGAGGAGCGGCTTCTTGTCCTCGGCCGGAATGTCGCCCCATTTGACCGTGCCTTTCGAGGCGATGTTGTCGGGCTGCATCGGCGGCGAAGAGAGGACAAGGGCGGCCGTGAACTCGGGCGGGCGAGAGTGCTCGCTGCCTGGGGCTTCGCCAACAGACTTGGCACCCGGGCCAGTCGCCGACCCCACGACGATGCGCCCGACCATCCCGTAGACCTCGTGTGGAGCACACATGATGTCGTGGACCCCCTCCGTCTCGAAGGTGTATAGCCAGTAGTCGCCTGGGGTGAGGATCGGCGAGGAGAACGCCGGGACGCCGTCCGGAACACGCTGGTTGTATCCGAAGCCTGGGTGGTAGGCGTTGACGTTGTGGTGTGGCGTGGCGATGTTGAACTGGACGGTATCGCCCACGTCAATCTTCAGGCCCGTCGGCTCGAAGAAGAACTCGGGAATCCACGCGTCCTGTCGCGGCCTGAAGACCAGATTGACGGTGTGGTCGGGCTCGACCGGTTTGGACTCGCCGGCGGTTCCGATGTAGCCAAACCGGGGATCGATACTCTCGGCATCTTGCTGTTTGGTGGTCTGCATTGTCGTCGTCTGTGTCGACGTCGAAGTCGTAGTCGTCTGGGAGTTCGAAGCGGAGCAACCGGCAACCGTCGGTATCGCCGCAGCACCGAGCGCCGTGAGTAGTTGGCGGCGTCTCGGAGCCAGCCGGTCCGATGCGTCGTCCCCTGTGTTTTGGTCTGCCATACCGGCGTCCAACGTGTTAGACATTCACCACTTAGAAGTGTCGATGCCCTAAGGAAAGATGACTGTGTACACGTAGGTGTTCTCTCCCGACGGCGTCGAACAACCACGAGTCTGTCCGGGCAGTGCGAACGAGATACGCGACGGCGTCGGTGTCCGAGAAGTACGAGGCAGGTATCGTCAGGTCTCTCGCGACTTCCGTCGTACCGAGCCGTTTCTCGACACCGCGGTATCTGATCGGATTTTTGGCCTAATTAGTTAGGCAGGTCTTCTTTTCCCCTTCAGCCTGTATTCAGTATTGCCGCGACACTCTCCCCCCAGACCGTGCGACCAGGCAACTTCGCGGCGTGTGACACTCCTTTCCCTCTCCCCCTTCGCTATCTGTCAACTAGTGATCATTCTGATTGTCGATTTACTAGATAGTCAAGAATAGTAATCAAATGGCCACCAGATTAATATGCTGAACTAGGAATGCCTAGATGGCTCCGGTGAAGCCGTCGACAGGCATCCGTCGGATCTTGGGGGAGAGGACGACGAATGCCGCTGGCGTCTTCTCCGGAGCCAATCGTCGACGCAAAGAAATCATTTAGCTGTCGTGTTCTGAATACGGACGAGTGACTGTTCAGCGGTGTCGACAAGACAGAGTCTGGCCCAACGCGTTCAGCAGAGAGAACGGACCAGCCACTGTCCACGACGACGCCACGGTGTTGACGTCGAAGCCTCGGTGTCGCGATATCTCTGGAGTACGCAGTTCGACAGGCCGCGTCGACGGCGATGAGGCAATTCCGAGAAACTCGTCGTGTGCAACCTGATCGAGAATTTCGACAGCGTACTCCGAGCGGTACACGAGTACGGCTCTACGAGGAAAGTGCTGCCTTCGAACAGACGATGGAAGGCCAAATGCCCCATCCCGGGCCAGGTTGCAGGGGCAATCCAGAGTCGTGAGCGATACGACGATGGTAGGCTTCGATAGTTCGAAGGCAGCACCTGAAACCTCTTGACGAACCCACTTCAAAGAATATAGTGTAATCTGATACTTTCTGTGGAATTGCGAGAAGTGGCTCGGTGAGGTTGATTGAGAGCCCCGAGCGTCCCGGTAGTCGTGTGGGGATTCAGTTCGACCGGCCCGTATTTCGTGCGGCGGCATGCCGAACGCCCGAAGCTGCGGACTACTCGAGGTCGAGAGTCTGTCGACACTCAAGAATGAATCCCGCGAGGCTCCGTGCGGCGTCGCGTTCAAGCGCGATGATCACTCCCTCTGAGGGGGACTCCTGGATGACCGTGAATACTCCGCCTTCGTAGAGTTCGATCATCGCGTCGAACTCCCCGAAGGGGCTATCAGGTTGGCGAAGCGGTTCGCGCCGGCGAGCCTTCCCGACGACCGACTCTGCACGCTGTTCGGCACGCTCTCGGGGCAAATCCTCCCTGCGATAGATGATCTCCCAGTCCTCTTCTGTGAACGCGACGGCCGTCCGGAAGTAGTCGCCTGCCTGCTCCTCCACGTAGTCGACGAGTTCGCGGTGTGGCCGACTCGACATACCTGAAGCCGGTTGTGCCATTGTCTTAGGTGTCCCGGCGACGAGCACACTTCTCGATGACGCTGTCTCTCAGCAGGAACAGTGGCCGCCCTGGAAGGAGCCCATCCAACTGCACGCTCCGTTCCCCTGGAGAGGTCGCAGCGTCGTGTTTCCAGGGCGGCATTGTTGGTTTCTCACGGCTACTATTTGAAGCATTGTGTGTCTATCCGACAATATTCTCCCCGTGTATTCTTCGGTGATCTTGATGGCCTTCTGGAAGTCTGGAAGTCTGGAAGTGCACTCCTCTCGCTCGCTTGGACGAAATTGACTGCGGCGGAAACTTCTTGCAGGCACCGCCACAACGTCCACGTACTACCCACTCATGTCCGAAAAATCGATACTCGGTACTTGCCCGGACTGTGGTCGCGAACTTTCGAGGGCTGCAGTCCTCCTGGAGTGGGAGGAAGCCGACGGCGACGGCATCTTCGCCGAGTGTATGGACTGCGACGACGTCGTCCGCCCGGTACTCGAGTGAATATTTCCCAGCCACGCGACAGAGCCTCTTGAAGGTCCTAAGCACTGGCCGATCGCTGACTGCGTCATCGGGGCAGGAGGCGCCGTCCACGGCACGACCACATAGCGAGCGCCAGCACTAATCGATGTCCCGAACGACGGCTACGACTCGAAGAACCACTCAGCGCTGAGCACGGAATTTTCGAGAGTTGCGACTTGTCGGCGACGACATCTCCACAGGAACAGGCGTCCGCGCCTCCATATCTACGCCTTATCGCGAGAACTACTTAAAGGAATTCGTGGGTACACTTGACGCCTCGCGAGACCGCACCACTCTGGACCCTCGCTGTACGCGAGGAAACCTCTTTGGTGTTGGTAGACAGACACACGCACGGAATGAACGAGTTCGAACACGACGTCGAAACAGTGGTCGTGACAGGCGCGACGGGGAGCGTCGGGTCCTGGGTGAGCGACCACCTCGCGAACAACGATATCGAGGTCGTCGGCATCGACTTCGAGCGCCCAGCAGAGACCCGGACGAATCTTCGATTTCGCGATATCGACCTGCGCGACCAGGCCGAAGTCTGGGAGACGTTTCACGAGATCCAGCCCGACGCCGTCGTCCACTGTGCCGGGCTCTCGGACCTCATGGATACACCCGGGACGCGTGTGTTCCAGAACAACACAGAAAGTACGTACAACGCACTCGTCGCCGCGGCACGCGTCGACGCCGAGATTGTCTGGATGTCCTCACAAGCGACATACGGTGCGCTCTTCGCCGAGGAGCCGTGGGTTCCGGACTACCTGCCCATCGACGAGGAACATCCGACGCGACCGGAAGATCCCTACGGCCTCTCGAAAGTCTGTGGCGAGGAAATTGCGAAGACGGTCGCCCGCCGCTACGACGTTCCGGTGACGACGCTACGGGCGGCGACGATCCATACGCCGGATGGCCAGCATACACGCCCGCCCAAAGAAGACGTCTCACTCGAGAGCGACGACGTCCGTGGGAACTTCGGCTCCTACGTGGACGTTCGGGACGTCGCGGAGATGGTCGAGGCCGTGTTTGCGGCCGACTTCGAGGGCTACGAGACGTTCATCTGTGCGGCCGATACGAACATCCTCGGTCCGCCCACGACGGAAATCGTCGAGATGATCTGCGGGACAGTCCCCGACCAGTGTGACCTCGAAGGCCAGGAGGCAGCCCTCTCGAACGCGAAAGCCAAGTCCGTCCTCGGGTGGGAACCGGTCCACTCGCGTACCGTCCCCGAGCCGGGCGAGAAAGTCGACCTCGGGTGGCGCTAGTCGCTGGAGTTCGGTCGTCTTTTTCGGGTGTCGCGACTCGGCGGCGACGAGGTATCCACAGGAACAGGCGTCCGCGCCTCCATATCTACACCTTGTCGCGAGAACTACTTAAAGAGATTCACGATATTCGTTCAGAGCAATTAGCCCGAATCGGGTGAGGAGAATAGTCGGTCCTACAGGGTCAGGATGAATCCGATACGGAGACTGCTTGCCTACTGTATCTCGAGATGCTGTTCGAGTGTATGGAAGCCAGTCGAATATGCGTCGAGGAGACAGAGTGTCTATCGGCACGGACTCAGGCTGGGCCATTCAGCGATCGGCTTGCGCCAGCTGCCTGGCAATCTTGTAGATCCGAATATCCCGAATCGTCGCCTGCCAGTCGCTCACTGCCACCATTCGGTCGTGGTCTTCCTCGTGGCTCTCCTGTCCAAACACGTTCACCGCTGACGGATTCGCCACGCCAAAGCGCATCTCGTAGGACTCTCGATCCGCTTCGAGATCCTGGATCCGGCTGCGAATCGTCTCGGCTGAGTGGTCGTGTGCAATCTGGGTAGCCTCCTTGCACTCGAGATACTCGTCGTCGCGTTTGTACCGCGCAGGCTGACTCTCGCGGTCGGCTTGAGCAACACCGATTTCGGCGAGTCGATCTAGATGCTTCTTCGCAGCATCTGGGGAGCAATCCGCTAGCGCCGCGATTTCGGTGTAGTCCATCGGTTCGCCCAGTCCCAGCACGAGGTCGTGGACACGGTCGAATGTATCTGTGCCCTCTTGCCACCACGACCCCTCGCGGTCGGGCACGGGATCGAACTCGGACATACTCAGGAGTTCACCGTGCGTACAGATATACGACGGTACTCCGCAACGGGACGGGTACCACAAATCTCCACAGAGATCACTGTACTCACGATGTCCATTCAGGATACGTATACACGGTTCGGGATAGAGTAACACGTGTTACTACGACCCGTGGTACTCTACTGGAAGAGGTGGTGTGTCTACTGGAACAACTGGAACTACTGGAAACCGGGGTAGTGAATCCGTATCGCGCAAGTTGTAGCAGACGGTCGCTCGAAGTCCATCCTTGACAGAATATGCGGCTCAGACGCTAACACTCAGGATGACGCGGATTCCTGCCCCTCGATATCTTCGCGGACATCGATCACGGTTTCGAGATTCATGTCGACCTCCCATCGGTAGCTCCGACCGCCCTCGCGGCCATGGTTCTCGTCGGAACGGATCAAGAACCCCAACATCTGGAGGTCGTCCAGATGGTTCTGCACAGACTTGAGGCTCGTTAGTGGGTCTTGGCCCCACGATTCAGCTACCTGCTCGTAGCGTTGCTGGATCTGCTTTGTTCGAACTGCCCCGCCAACCTCCTGTTGTTGGCGTGCGACGGCCTCAAGGACCAGCTGGGCGTGCATCGTCTGGTCGTCGATCTTGTCTCGGAGCTGGCCACGGTTCACTCGATCGCGGACCCGCTCGACGTGAACGTTCGAAATGGTTCCATCATCGGCTTTCTGCGCGGCGTCGGCGGCTTCACGGAGGAGGTCGATAGCCTGGCGTGCGCTACCGTCGTCTTTCGCGGCGAATGCAGCACACGCAGAGAGCGCACTCTGCTCACAGACGCCGTCGATGAATGCCCGTTCGGCACGGTCTCGAAGAATGGTCTGGAGTTCGCCCGCATCGTACGTGGAGAAGGCGATTTCTTGTTCCATCAATGTGGACTTCACCTTCGAGGAGAGCGAATTTCGGAACGTGTAGTTGTTCGAGATGCCGATAATACCGACTTTTGCCGTCTCAATATGTCCATTCGCCCGTGCGCGAGGAAACTCGTACAGAAGCGCGTCGGGATCATTGAGGTGGTCGATTTCGTCGAGGACGAAGAGATGTGTCCCGCCGATACGGTCCATCTGATCGTGACATCCTCCCCGCCGCGAACGGCGGGGCTTCCCGTCCCGCGAGGTGGGATATTTGCCGGTCTACGACACGACTTGCTCTCTCGTGTGAAACGTCCCGCTCTCGCGGTCGAACAAGTGTGTCGATGGCTGTGCCACACAGCCGTTACTCCTATCCTCGCCGTGAGGACTCGGAGTTATCTTCTGGCGCATGTTCTCCGCCCATTCGTCTTTAGTTAAGACTCACACCTCGGTTGTGTAGCGGTAGCGAGCGTCTCTTGTAAGATCGGTCGTTGCTTGTGGATCTTCTGTGCGTCCTCGATCAGCCGCTCCAACAGCGGCGGTGGCGAATAACCGAGGTGCTCACCGAGTTCGTGGAGGATGAGCTGGGCGTGCGACCGGAAGGTCGCCGCCCAGCGTTCCGGTGGAAACACGAGCTCATCATCCGCCTGCTCAGTGACCAGATCCAACAGATCACGGCTCACAAGCAGTGACAGCAACGCTGCGTACAGCAAGATCTTCACCACGTGCTCGTTGCTCGTGTCGAACTCGTCCAGGTCGTACTGCGTCTTCAACTCACGGAACAGCAACTCCACTTCCCACCGACACCGGTAGATCTGCGCTAAATCCGCCGGAAAGAACTCCTCTCGCGACAGATTTGTCACGTATAGATGGTAGTCGTCGGCGTCCTCGTCGCGGACGCCGACGACGCGGAACCGCTTCGTATCCAGCGACCGCGTCCCGTTGTACGGCCCGCGCTTGAACTCGACTTCGACTTCCACATCGATGTACGTCCGGTCGAGATCGTCGAGCACATCACGGAGTTGCTTGCCCTCAAGGGAATGGCGCGGCCGCGCCATTCCCGTAATTCATCCGTAATCACCGGATTCGCGTTCTGTTTCAGCCGGCTCACGAAGGAGCCGCCGTTCTCGTCGATCCGCGCAAACCGTCGGTACTTGAAGTACGCGAGGTCGAACAATACGAGGCGGTTCTCAAGCCACGACCCTGTCTTGAACAGCGTGCTGTCGTGTGCTTTCTCGTCGGTAACGTCGATCCGTTCAATCGTCTGTTCAGTGGCATTGTGGAGCAGGTGGAGCTTCGCTCCAGCCTGCTCCTCGTGGCGGGCTTCGAACTGATCAGCGAGAAACTCGTGTAACCGCAACACCGTTCCATCAGCGATCATTACATCACTGAATCGGTCGATGTCAACGTCAACAGTGTCGGGAACAGCGACCTCGTCGAGACCGTGCTCGACGAGGTCGCGGAAGTACTCCGCGAGCGTCGGCGTCAACCGCTGATAGAACCCACCCGGTGAGATCGGCTCGTCAGCTGTGGAGTTGTAGCTGCGTCGAAACCCTGCGAGTGTTCGGCGTTCGCCTGCGGCGAAGCCGAACACGAATGCCCAGACGAAGACGGGAATCTGGAGCTTGCGGTCGCGTTCGACCACGCCGAGTTCCTCGGCGTGCTCTTCGAGGAACTCGGAGGGAAACAGTGTAGTGAGCCGACGCATAATCCGTGATGAGGAGGTTTCGTTGTGCACACTCGACACCTCCTCATTCCTTCCGAAAAGTAGCCTCGATAAGCCGCCACTGTCACGCGGTTCGTCTCCTAACTAAAGACGGATGGTTCTCCGCCCCGTTGCAATCCGCGTTCCCGACTAACCCACACGACGAGCAAACGTACAAGCCACGGTGCTTCCGGTTCGACTTCGTGTCGTCACCACACCCCGAGCACGTCTTCGAGGTGTTCCACTCGTTCTCCTTCAGTACCTCGACACCACGAATCTCGCCTTTGTAGTCGAGGTACTGGTAGATGCGGTCGAACGCCCACGTATGGAGTTTCTTGTTGCCGGTCTTCCCCCAGTCCGATTCGCGCACGTCTTCGGGCCAACTCACCGCGAGCGTGCCCACACCCCGTTCGACACACTCCGTGATGATGGTGTCCGTCAGCGTGTGGTAGAAGTGCGTCTCGCGGTCTGCGAGTTTTCGACGTGCCCACATCGACTTCTCGGACGGCCCGCTCTCACCCTCTGTATCGTACTCAGCACGTTGGAAGTAGTGCTTGTCTTCTTTGAGCGAGTTTCCGGGGTAGAGAACGTATTCGTCGGGGAACGCGACCGTGGCGATGTTCTTGATTCCGAGGTCGATGCCTGCTACTCCGTCGCGTGCGGAGTCGTTGGTTTCGAGTTGCCTCGTTGAATCACAAGACAGCGTCGGGGTAGGGAAGACTATTCGTAGTTTCACAGCGTCAGAGACGGGTTCTTGACCTCAGAAGATGCAGTAGCTGTCACTCACGGCGGTTGCTGATGAGTCAAAACTATGGCACCTTGCTCCGTTGTTCGAGTGACGACGGCGATGCCTCTCCCGGATACGTCCGGAGAAGGGGAGCAGGCGGCGAGCCTAACTCGCCGCCTGCGTCAGGTTATGGATGATGCACTTCCGAGTCAGCTCCCGGAACTGGCCGTGCCAGCTCCGGGAGCGCAGCTTCTCGCCGTCGTCTTCCTTCAACTGCGAGAAGCCCGTCTCACTCATCCAGCGTTGGTTGTAGTCCTCGTTCATCCGGGCGTTGTGAGCCTTCTGCAACGGTGTTTGCTCCCTGTGCTTGATCAACGGTCGCGTTGATTCGGAGCGACACTCCTCACGGAGGTCGCTCCACGAGTAGTTCGCGTCAGCAGACAGCACCCGCAGGTCTTCCGCGTTCCGGCGGAAGACCTGCATCCCGATGTGGCCGTCCCACGCCTTCTGCGTCGTGTAGTGAACGTCCTTGATCGCTAGCGAGTTCACGTCAATCAAGATCGTCGTCTTCATCGACTGGAACGAGTAATTCGCGCGGTCGCGGTAGTGGTAGCTGGTTTGATCGCGCTGGAAGCCGCTCGCGTCAATCGCGGCTTCGCCACTCCAGCCCGCCTGCTCCGCGCTTCGGCGGAGCAGGCGGCGGAGTTCACGCATTCGATACTCGTTTTCCCACCGGCAGAACGAGCTGTAGTGTGGTGCTTCGTCAAGTCCAAACACGGCAAGAACACCGGGCATCTCGTTGAGGTAGTCCTCGGATTCACGGAGGCTCTTTTCCAGTTCGACACGGTACAGAATCAACGCGATCTGCACCCACTCGGCGTACCCGCCCGCGCCGTCCGGCGCGGCGGGTACGTCCGGATCGTCAACGTGCTGTTTGGCAAGGTTTCGACACATCCAAGCAAGCCGTCTGAGCGATACCATATCGCCAGACGGCGTCCAATTCCTGGTTAGCTTGACGGAATCTTCCGGGGAGAGCGTCTGAAACTTCCATCAATCGGTGGCAAAACAAGGCATTTCGAGTGCGACTTTGCAGACGAAGTGCAGTTCCCACTCGTCACCGTTCCAGACCGCCCGAACGTTTTGTACCGAGTTGACTTCTGAGAGGTCAACATCGGGGCGGGTCTGGTACTCGCAGAGCAGGAAGTCCGAGCGATGGTCTTTCAGGTTCTTCCCCTTCGAGAGTCGGACGCGGTTGTTCTCTGGGTCGTGTTTGAACCCGTCTTCTTTGAACGTAACCGTACTCTTGGGCCGGGTGTCGCCGTGTTTGCGGTAGCCGGGCGGATTCGCCTCGTCGAACTTGTGTCGCAGGTCGAACCATGACTGGAAAGCGTCGGAAAGTTCTTCGATGACTTTCTGACTGGATTGTGCGTTCAAGTCTTTCCAGCACTCGCGATTCTTCATGTACGATTTCAGCACGCCGCCATCGGGGATTTCGCCGGTTGCATCCCAGATGCGGTCAGCTGTCCATCGTGCGACGTTCCAGATTTTCGAGGCGGAGTTTCCGAGCGAGTCGAGGCCATCACGTACCTGCCGGTGGTTCTGGATGGAACTAACGTAGGTACGAGTGGCCTCAATCGCCATACATAGCCTATGTAGACAAACTTACTTAATGGTGTGGATGTGGATCAGCGTTGAATATCCGGCCTGTCATCGGCGGTGGTCTGTGTAGGAGTTGTCGGATTCACTCCCGCCCTGAACAGTAGTTGCCGAACCTAGCTGAGACTCATCTTGATTCAGTTCCATTCTTCGGTATGGTCGAGACAACTGAGGCAAAACAAGTCTCTCGTGCTGCTTCGACACTCTTGTTCCCGGAACTGGAGTTTGATGTGAAACCATGCGGCAAGTACACGAGAGAGGATTTTCTCGAAATCCTCTCTCGTATCGCCTTCGACCAGGAATTCGCCAATACGGGCGGGAAGACACTTCAGTTGGATCGTAACGAGCAGGTAGACATCACGTCCACTGCTCGGAACTCACTCGCTAAATCGGTGCTCTACCACTTGCGAAATCTCTCGATGGACGCCATCAACGCACAGTTCGATGGCGTCCGAGACCGCCTATTCGAAGTCCTTCGATCACAACGGCGACTTCCCGCTCATGTCGACGTTGCCATCGACCTCCACGAATGGCGGTTCTACGGTTCAGCTGACACCGACCACGTGATAACGACGTATCCTGACTTGGGAACGAACAGAGCGTTTTGCTTTGCAACGCTCTGTATCGTTGCGCCACGCACTCGGTTCACTCTCGCTGTACTGCCGATGGACGCGAACGGCTTTCGCGCCAAGCGCGAAGCCGTTCGCTCCTTGATCGAAACTGCACGAGAGTACGTCTCGATTCGACACGTCTACCTTGATCGTGGCTTCTACCAAGTCCACGTCGTCGCAGAGTTAGAGGAGCTAGGTATTGATTACATCGTCCGTGCACGCCCGAGTAGTGGAATGAAAGACCGTCTCAGCGCCGGTGCTGAGACGGTCGTCGATGCATACACGATGCAGCGAAACCGCAAACCCACAGCGTCGGTAGATGTCACGGTTTTCGCGGTTCCGCACCGTTCGAACGACGACGAGCACGTCTGGTTCGTGACGAGTTTGGACGTCGATGCTACAACAGCCAAAGCGTACGCGGCGGCGTTCCGCCGCCGCTGGGGGATAGAAACATCATATCGGCAGATCGGTGACTTCCTTCCGAGAACGTCGTCGCCGACGTTCTCGGTGCGGTTGTTCTACTTTCTGTTCGCCGTTTCGCTGTACAATTTGTGGATCCTCGCAAACATCCTTGTCAGTGGTAAGCACCAACCAGAGAAACCACCAATCTCGACGCCGATCTTTCAACGACTCATCTTGACAGACCACGGCTAAGCGAGCTGTTCAGTTTGACCGGGAAACCGGTTAGTGAGGGTTCTCTGGAGAGGTATCGCTCGGGAACGCCGTCGAAGCGGCGTTCCCTCGCTTGCTCCGAGCCTTACTGCGTGGAGAAAAGTCCCACTCGCTGCGATTCTGAAGTAAACACTGGCGTGATTGCTTCGATGAGAATCTGATTCGGCAACTACTGTGAAGCACAGGATTCTCTCCTTGAAACAGGATAGAGTTCCTCGAACGCATCTGCCGTCGAGGGTCCTTTCTTCGGAAATCGTTCGGCGTGCTCTGGAAGCAGATTGTTGACGAGACGCCGAACAGTTGAATATACACGTTCGTTGTTACAGTTCACCTTGGAGATGTCGATGGTGTCGGCGGTCTCTCGACGTCCTGCCTCTGCCTGGAGTTCGGACAGAACGTAGTTCGTGACGGCCGTCTTTCCGACACCGGCTTTTCCAAACAGAAAGACGTTGTCGGGGCTTCGTCCGAAGAGCGTGTCTGAAAGGGCGTGTTTGTATTCCTCGATATCATCTTCACGCTCGAGGATTTCGTCCGGCTGATACTCTTCTTTGAGTACCCGCTTGTCCCGATATATGGCGTCTTCGACGTCCTCAAACAGACCAGCCATTGTCTCTCAATTCCAGTGGTGAGTAATAAAAACATCATTTCGAGTGTTTCGAGTGTTCTGTTTCTTTAAGTACCACGGGGAGGGGTCTTTTCGAGTGTTAACTCGATACTCAGGCCGCAGTGCACTGTGTGACGAGACTTTCCGCTACCCATAGAGATATAATATACGCGATAAGGAGAGGCATCTCTTGTCTAAACACTCGAAAAGACCCCTCTGTTCCGGCTCTGACTGAGATAGACTGGATTTTCAGATCGTCCGACATCATGGTTTACAGGGCTGTTCGAGTAGATAAACACTCGAAAAGACCCCACCCAGCGCCAAACGTCTCCTGTCGCAAAATACGGAGAACACTCGAAAAGACCCCTCCGTCTCTGGGCACTCGACACCGACCGAGTCGCCGTATGCACCGAAAAACGCCGTGTGTACTACTCAAGACGGATCAGTGCCGTCGGCTGTATCGGAGACCTGTACCGTCTCTGTCTGCCCGGCCGAATCAGTGACGGTGAGGACGATGATGAACTTCCGTCCATAGGCATCGTCTCTACGAAGTGTGACCGTTCCCGACGCGGTCGTCCCACTCACCGACGGCGTCGCGGTGTCGACTACCTTCTCGCTCCCCTTCCAACGCAGTTCGAGGGTGACATTCCGAAGTCCGCGGTCGTCCGTCGCCTGCCACTCGACGTTGAACTTCACGACGCCCTTCTTGCCTTTGCACTTCCCACTCTCCGAACGGTCCGAACACTGGCTCTCGTCGGTAACGTTGACGAGCGTTACCGTCGGTGGACTGTCTGTCTCGGAAGTCGTCGTAGTCGTGGTTGTCGTTGTAGTCGTCGTCTCTGTGTCCGTCGTCGTGGGCACATCTTCACTGGACACGCCGATAGTCCTCTTGCAGACGACGTGGGTTGGCGTCACGAGGTAGACCGTCGTGTCTGTCTCCAACTGTCCAAGTCGAGCGGACTCGCCGACCTCGAAGCGACCATCTCCGTCGCCCTCGTCGACGACGAACGGGAGTCGAGACGTTCCAGAGTCGTTCTGGACCACGACCGAGAGCCGCGCGATCTCGATACCGTTCCCACCGGAATGGGCGATAGTCAGTGTCTCGTCGTACGCGATGTGGCAGTCTGTCGCCGGCGCGGGATTGCCTGCCTGCTCCGCGAAGTTCGCGACGACGGCGCCGCCAGCCACGGAGATCGTGACCGTGACGAGGCCGACCATCAGCATGGTGGCGAGAACGTCGGACTGCCCACGTTCGACGTCGACATCGAAGAAGCGGCCGCTATCACCGTGGTCCTCGTTGCGACACCACCCCCACCACATACCTAGTACTTACAAGGAGAAGGTAAACACCTTGCGGCGTCAATAGGGTTGGGAAATCACCAGAAACGATTGTACAACTCCTCTATAGCTCGAAAGTACCGATACCGGTCCAAAAGATGGGTCAGTTCGACGGGTCGAAATAGCGACTCGCGAACGCGACAGTGACCATGACGACGATGAGCAGCGTTGCGAGCGCGTTGATCGTCGGCGTGAGGCCCGTCCGAAGCATTGTGTAGATGACGACGGGGACCGTACTCGTGCCAGGTGCGATGAGGAACTGCGTCGCGGCGAACTCGCCGAACGAAACGACGAACGCGACGAACATTCCCGAGAGGATTGCGGGCGAGATGATCGGTCCTGTGATGTTGAGGAACGTTAGCGTCGAGTCGGCGCCGAGCGTCCGGGAGGCCCGCTCCAGGTCCCGATCGAACGTGACGAGTTCCGAGCGGACGAGGAGGAACACATAGGGAAGCGTCAACACCGTGTGCCCGACGATAAGTGCGGGATAGCCTGACGGGACCGAGAGCGTCCCGAAGTAGCGAACCAACGCGATGCCCGTGATGATCGGCGAGATTACCATCGGGAGGAGCATGACCGAGGAAATCTGTTCTTTGTACGGGAAGTCGCTACGGACGAACCCGAAGGCCGCAACCGTCCCGACGAGCGCCGAGAGAATCGACGAACACGTCGCGACGACGACGCTCACCCTGAGGGAGTTGACGAGCTTGCTGTCGGCTAGCAGTTGTTCGTACCACTGGAACGAGATGCCGTTTTTCGGAATCCCGGGGAACGATTGGGTCGTGAACGACGTGACGACGACGATGACCACCGGGAGGAGTAAGAATCCGTAGATGAGGGTCACGACGCCGACGAGACCGAGACGATTGAACCGGCTCGTGGCAGTGCTCATATGCCCCCGAGCACCTCCTCAAGGTCGGCGACAGCGTTGAAGATGCCCAGCAACCCGAGCAGTATTATCGTGTACACGACGGCCAGCGCCGACGCGAACTGGATGTTGTAGTTGTCGAGGAACGCTTGCGCGATGTAGTTCGCGACCATCTTCTGTCCGGGGCCACCGAGGACGGCGGGCCCGAGGAAGGATCCGGCAGCGAGGATGAACACGATTAGCCCCGCGGCGACGACACCCGGGAGGCTGAGCGGCACGACGATCGAGGCGATCGTCCGCCATCGTCCGGCGCCGAGGATGCGGGAGGCATCCAGCAATTCGGTATCGATCGAGTTGAGCGAGTTGTAGATCGGCAACACAGCAAAGGGCAAATAGACGTTCATGAGGCCGATGATGACTGCCGGCGTGGTGAACAGGAGATCGACCTCGAGGCCGGTGTACGTGGCGAGTGGCCCGGCCGGCGAGAAGAACAACAGCAGGCCGAAGTATCGGACGATGTATGCGATCCACAATGGAACGACGACGAGGGTCAGCGCCAGGCGTATCCGCCGACTCCCGAACGAGAGGTAGTACGAAAGGACGTACGCCAACAGGAGGGTGAGGACGGTTGTCGCCGCCGCGTAGAGGAACGAACGGACGAACGCGTCGATGTAGAGGCTATCGAAGACCCGGTTGTACGCCTGGAAGGGCTGTCCGGTACCGAGGGCGAGACTCTCGGGAACCAGAAACACGAGTGGGAGGACGAAGAAGAGTCCCACCCAGGCGACGCCGAACGCCGCGAGGTGTCGATTGCGAATCCGCGTGCTCATCCACCGGGGGATGGGACTTCGCTGGAACCTCATATCGAAATCACCTGCTCGGGGTCGAAGCGAACAACGACTTCGTCGCCGACGTCGAAGTCGGGGAATCGATGGACGTGAGCGAGTGCGACAGAGCCATCCGCGAGTTCGACGTGGACTTCGGCACGGTCGCCGAGGTTCGCGATTTCCGTAATCGTCCCCGTGAACGCGTTTTCGGCGTCTGTAGCGTTTGGCGTCGACGCCGCGACGAGATCGATGTCCTCCGGGCGCACGTACAGTGAGAGCTCTGTGCGGTCCGGGTAGGTTCCACTGACCGTGATGGGTTTGCTGTCGTTGTGTACGACCGCACGGTTGTCGCCCTGCTGGGTGACCTGCCCGTGGAAGCGAGTGGACTTCCCGACGAATTCGGCGACAAACTGGTTCGCCGGTGACTCGTAGATTCGCTCGGGCTCGTCGATCTGTTGGGCCTTGCCGTCGTTCAAGACAACCACCTTATCCGACATCGAGAGGGCGTCCTCCTGATCGTGTGTGACGTAAAGGGAGGTCACGCCAACTTCACGCTGGATGCGGTTCAGCCAGCCACGCATCTCCTCGCGCAGCACTCGGTCGAGTCCTGTAAGCGGCTCGTCCAAGAGGAGGATGTCGGGTTCGTACGCGAGTGCGCGAGCCAACGAGACCCGCTGTTGTTGGCCACCGGAAAGCTCACCGGGACGGTGGTCGCCGTGATCGGGCATATCGACGAGTTCGAGTGACTCGTCGACCCGGTCGTCGACGGCGGCCTTCTCGTAGCCGTGCATCTTCAGCCCGTACGCGATGTTTTCGCGCACGGTCATGTGGGGGAAGAGCGCCGTATTCTGGAACGCCATCCCGATGTTGCGCTTCTCGGGTGGGTCGTCAGTCACGTCCTCCCCGCGGAGGAAGATTTGCCCATCTGTTGGTTCGATGAGTCCGGCGATCGCGTGCAGTGTCGTCGACTTGCCACAGCCGCTCGGTCCGAGGAGTGTGACGAATTCACCCTCCTCGATACGGAACGACAGGGAGTCGACCGCACAGAGGTCGCCGTAGTACTTCGTGAAGTCTTTCACTTCCAACATAATTTCGATATGGGTCCTCGACTAGTCGTGTTAGGCCTTGATTTGACCGAGACGCTGCGACCAGGCCTCCTGCTTGGGGAGGAGCACCGACCAGTCCCGGAAGGCCAGATCCGACGCCGGCGCGTAGTCCGGGAACTCTTTCATCCACTTCGGCGGGTTCGGAACCTGCACCGTGTAGTTCATCCCTTTCGCGATCGACAGCAGGTGCTCTCGCTGGTACGTGAAGTTGAGGAGATCGTGCACCGCGTCCTTGTGTTTGGTCCCCTTCACAATCGCGAGGTTGTCGGCCCACGCCATTGCGCCCTCCTCGGGGATGACGTACTTGATGTGGTCGTACCCCTCTTCTTGGAGTGCGAGAACCCGGCCACCCCACGCCTCACAGATCCACGCGTTCTCCTGACGGAGATACCGGATGGAGGTCGCGCCATTACTCCAATAGGAGAAGACGTTCGTGTCCTGTGCCTTCGCCTCCTGGAACATCTTGTCCGTCTTCGATTGGTTTCCAGGAACCTTGTTGACGTTCAGATTAACCGAAATCGCACAGTTCGAGAGCCGGTCGATCGTCCGGTCGATGAGCGATACCTTCTCCTCGTATTTGGGGTCTTTGAGGTCGTCCCAGGTCGTGAGTTCCGTGTCGATCTTCTCGGTGTTGTACGCGTAGCCGGTCGCTCCGTTCTCACGGATTAGTCCCATCGTCTTCCCATCGTCGGAGGTCAGGAACGGGAGTCCGCGTGCGCTCTCGCGGATGTTCTCCTTGAAGTTAGGGACCTTCGAGAGGTCGATCGGCTCCAGGACGTCTTCTTTCTGTGCCCGAGCCATTCCCGTGTCGTTCAGCGCGACGACGTCGTAGGCCCCTGGGTTCTGCTTGACGAGCGACAGCATCTCGGTCGTACCGCCAGCCGGCGTTCCCGAGACTGTCACACCGTTCTCCTCGCCCCACTTGTTGAAGACATCCATCTGCGTCTTCTGGGTGTTCCCGCCGAATCCGATGAACCGGAGTTTGGAGGGTTTCCCACCCGATGAGGCATTCTGTCCAGAACCAGTGCTGCAGCCAGCCAGTGCAGTTACACCGCCTATTCCCGCGACTTGCAAGAATCGCCGCCTCTTGTGCGTGTTGTTACCTGACATGCCCACCCCGTGGTTGTATAGCATACTATATTAATCTTTCTTAGCCGTAGATTTCCCAATCGAATCGCAGATGATTCGGAACTTTCCCAAAATAATGGAAATTCTTATGAGGGGTAGCGCAGAACAATGGTAGTGCCACGATAACAGATGTCATCAACTCCAACCACGGACGATCGACCGGTTCGCTACGATGTCGAAGATCGAATCGCACGAATCACGCTGGATCGGCCAGATAGCCTCAACGCGGTCACTCCCGAACTCTACGAGGGGATCGAAGCGGGCCTCGAACAGGCGGCCGCCGACGATGCACGCGTCGTCGTCATTCAGGGCGAGGGACGTGCGTTCTGTGTCGGCGCCGACATGGAACAACACGACGAACGCGAGCGCTCGGCGAAGGAGCGCCGCGAGTACGTCTGGCGAGCACAGGACGCCTGTCGAGCGGTCCAGACCAGCGATTTACCCGTGATTGCCAGCGTGCACGGATACGCAATCGGTGCAGGCGCGGAACTCGCGCTCAGTGCGGACTTCCTCGTCATGAGTGAAGATGCCGAGATCCGGTTCCCGGAAGTGAGCATCGGCACCTACGTCGGCGGCGGCGTGAGCTACACGCTGTCCGCACGTGTGGGTGCGGCGAAGGCCAAAGAGCTCGTCCTCCGCGGTGCGACCGTTACTGGAGCCGAGGCTGACGAGATGGGCCTTGCCAGTGAAGTCGTGCCGAGAGCAGATCTCGAGGACGAGGTCGACGAGTTGGCCGATGACCTTGCAGGGAATGCACCGATTCCGATGGCGTTCGCAAAAGAGCAATTCGACCCGGCTCGCCAGGCAGACCGGGACCACCGGCTCACCGCCGAAGCCGAAGCACTGCTCGCCTGCATGGGGACCGACGACTGGCAGGAAGGCGTCGACGCGTTCGCAGAAGACCGCGATCCAGTCTTCACGGGTGAGTGAGATGGGTGAAACAGATATCGACCGGATTCTCGACCCGGATTCGGTCGCCGTCGTGGGTGCCTCGACGGACGAGACGAAACGTGGCTACCAGGCGATCCAGACACTACAGAACAGCGGGTACGACGGAGATATCTATCCAGTGAACCCGAATGCCGACGAGATTCGCGGGCTTACCGTCTACCCGACAGTCTCCTCGATTCCTGCACGTGTCGATCTCGCCCTTATCGTGACACCAGCGCCGATCGTTCCCGACGTCCTCGAAGACTGTGGTGACACCGACCTCGCGGGCGCGATCGTCGTCGCTGTCGGGTTCAGTGAATCCGGCGCCGACGGCGAAGCACTCGAAGAAGAAATCGTCTCGATCGCTCGCGAGAACGATATCCGCCTCATCGGCCCGAACACCTCCGGAATGATTAACGTCCATCGCGGGCTCAATCTCGTCGGCGCCGATATCGTCCCCGAGGGGAACCTCGCCTTACTCTGCCAGAGTGGCAACATGGCGATTGGACTATTTACAGAAGCCGCCGACCGAGATGGGGCTGGCTTCAGCCACTACGTCGGCGTCGGAAACGAGTCGGACCTCCACTTCGACGAATACCTCCCGTTCTTCGTCGATCACGACGAGACCGATGCCGTCGTGTTGTACGTCGAGGGGATGGAGGATGGCCGTGCGTTCCTCGAGACGACAAGCCAGGTCACGACCGACCTCCCGATTATTGCTCTCAAAAGCGGGCGCACCGAGGCGGGCAAGCAGTCGGCGAGTTCCCACACCGGGTCGCTCGCGGGCGACAGTCGTGTCGCCGACGCGGTCTATCGACAGGCAGGCATCGTGACCGTCGACCGATCCGACGAACTACTGCCAGTCAGTCGCGCGCTCGCTGACCTTCCTGCCGCATCTGGGACGAATATCGGCATCCTGGCTGACGGCGGTGGTCACGCGACTCTTGCCGCCGACGCACTCGTCGACCGTGGACTCGACGTCCCCAGGCTCGGGGACGCTACACAGACGACGCTCCAGAACCACCTGCCAGACGCCGCGAGTATCGTCAATCCAGTCGACGTCGCGGGCGGGACTGATGACGACCCGAGTGTGTTCTTCGACTGTGCGGAGGCGATCGCCGCCGACCCGAACGTAGATGCACTCCTCCTCACCGGTCTCTTTGGTGGGTACGGGATCCGATTCGCCGACGAGTACACGGACGTCGAAACGCGGACTGCCGAACGGCTCGCGACACTCGTCGACGAGTACGACATCCCCGTCGTCGTCCAGAGCGCGTACGAAGGATTCGACACGGAAGCCCACGAGGTCCTCCGGGCACACGGCATCCCGGTCCTCCAGTCACTCGAGGTCGCGACGAGTTGCCTCGACGCACTGTCGACCTACGGGACACACCTCGAAACAGCCGACACGAAGAGTGACTTCACGCTCGACCGAGACGAACCGGCACCATCGGAGTCACTCACGTCGGCTCTCAAGGCAGGCCACGACACCCTCTCCGAGTACGAGTCGAAGGAACTCCTCGATCAGAACGGTGTCACCGTCACGCCCTATCGGCTCGCGACGTCCGCCGACGAGGCCGTTGTGGCCTTCGAGGCGTTCGACGAACCCGTCGCGATGAAGGTCGTCTCCCGCGATATCGTCCACAAGTCCGAAGCCGACGGCATCGCGCTGGACGTCGATAGCCCCACAGTTGCCCGTAACCAGTACCACGAGCTACTCGACGCCGCCCGCAGCTACGACCCCGAGGCGGAACTCGATGGGGTACTCGTCTCTCCGATGCGTGAGGACGGCATCGAAGTCATCGTCGGTACCGTCGACGACCAGCAGTTCGGTCCCGTCGAGATGTTCGGGCTCGGCGGCATCTTCGTCGAGGTGCTCGAAGACGTCGGATTCCGTGGGCTCCCACTCACTGAAGCAGACGCTCGAGCGCTCGTCGACGACATCGAGGCCCAGGCGATGCTCGACGGCGCTCGCGGGGATCCAGCGGTCAGCCGCGAGGCCCTCGTCGAGTTGCTGGTAGACGTCTCGGACCTCGTGGCGTCGAACCCGGCTATCGCCGAACTCGACCTGAATCCGGTCCTCGCCGGGCCGGATGGTGTCGAGATTCTCGACGCGAGCATCACACTCGAGTCGCGTGAGGAAGTTGCGAAGCGGAATCTCGTCGCGACTGGGGGTGTCGACGATGAGTGAGGCGATTGCGGTCGACTCGGAGACGGTGGCAGTAACCCGTCCGACAGACCACGTTGTCCGACTCACACTCGATCGTCCGGACGTGATGAACGCCTACAACGAGGAACTGCTCCGCTCGGTCGTCGAGGCGCTGACAGCCGCCGACGACACCGCCGACGTCCGAGCGATCGTGCTTCACGGGAGTGGTGATGGGTTCTGTGCTGGAGTCGACCTAAACGACATGCCACTCACCCCAGAGATGGACTTCGCGGACTACGAGGACGGTCTCGGACTGTTCCAAGACGTCGTCCGGACGCTCCGCTCGATTCAGACTCCAGTCGTCGCAGCCATCGATGGCTACGCACTCGGCGCTGGCTGTGATACGGCTCTGGCCTGTGATTTTCGCGTCGTCGACGACGATGCCGTCATCGGCGAGACGTTCATCGACGTCGGGTTCGTTCCCGGCGACGGCGGCGCGTACCTCCTCCCACGGCTGATCGGCGAGGAACGGGCGAAAGAACTCATCTTCACCGGCCGCAAACTCGCCGGCGCGGAGATCGTAGAGTGGGGCCTGGCACGCGAGCACGTCGAGGGAGACGTCGTCGAGGCAGCACAGTCCTTTGCCGAGACACTCGCCGAGTCACCGCCCGTTGCAGTTGGCCAGAGTAAAGCGCTGGTCAACGAGAGCCAGGATATCGATCTCGAAACCGCGTTCGAGCACGCAACCCGTGCCCAGCGAATCTGTGCCCAGACCGAAGACCACGCCGAAGCGGTCGCCGCGTTCAGCGAGGACCGCGAACCCGAGTTCGAGGGACGATGACCACACTCGACTCGTTCACGTGTCGGCTCGTCCAGTGGGAAACCTCGCTTGGCCCGCCCGACGATGGGACACTCGACGCCATGAGTGAGACGATTCGGGCAGCGGGTTCGGACCAGGTTGACCTCGTCATCTTTCCGGAACTCGTGACGACTGGCTACCACGTCTTCGACCGACTCGCCGACGATGCCGAACCGATTCCGGGACCGACGACCGACCGTCTCGGACGCGTGGCCGCCGACGCCGACGTCCACGTTCTGTTCGGGATGCCCGGCCGTACCGATACGGGATATCAGAACGCGGCAGTCTGGCTCGACCGAGACGGCGCGGTTCGGGCGGCGCATGTGAAACGGCATCGATGGGGCGCCGAACGCGACGCCTTCGAGCCTGGTCCGGGCCCGACCGTCGTGGAAACAGATTTCGGGACGTTCGGACTCCAGATCTGCTACGAGGCGAACTTCCCCGAAGCGAGTGCCGACCTCGCACGCACGGGCGTCGACGCAATCATCAATATCTCGGCGTGGTCCGTCACGATGGAACCAGACTGGCACACACTCCTCCCCGCCCGGGCACTCGAGAACGGGGCCTACCTCCTCGGGTGCAACCTCGTCGGCGACGAGGAATCGACGACGTTCTGCGGGCACAGTAAGGCCATCAATCCGGATGGGACTGTGCAGACGGAACTCGACGAGACTGCGGGAACGCTCACAGTGACGCTCGAACGGGACCGATTGCGCACCGAACGCGACCGCAATCCGATGCGACACGACCGGGAGCAACTCGCGGCAGATGGACGTGAGGAGCAGACAGACTGAATCCGGTTGTCGGTGAGACTAATAAAACTCGCACTCCACGACACAGTAATGCCCGAAATCGACCTTGACGAGACGGACTTCAGACTTCTCCAGTGGCTTGATCGCGAAGGTGAAGTCGACGTCGACGAAGCCGCCGAGGAGTTCGACATCAGCACGTCGACGGTGTACTACCGACTCGACAAGTACCGCCAGCAAGGCATCCTGAAGGGGAATGTTGCGGACCTCGATCCAGCCAAACTCGGCCTCGAACTCGCGGCAATCACGACGATCGAGACGAGCTACGAACGCAGCCACGACGAAATCGCGGAGGAACTCGCCGAACTCTCGGGTGTTCAGCGAGTGTACTCGATGCTCGGTGAGATGTCCTTTTACGTCTTCTCGCATGTCTCCGACCATAGCCATCTCCAGCGGATCTCGGAGAGCATCATCGAGATCGACGGCGTCGAGAACTCCGTGACCAACGTCGTACTCCGGACCTACAAGGACGACCCGCGACTCCTCAGCAACTACGACGAAGACGACCTCGAGCAACTCTTCAACGAAGAGTGAAACTCGGCTGGGGGGTCATTCACGTCGGTACGTCCCACAAGTGTGGGGTCCGATATCCACGGAGCGCTACCGAGCGATGTCCAACAGGTCCTCGACACCTTCGTAGTCGATTTCGAGTTCGCCGACGAGTGCGCCCGTATCGATGTCGTCGAAGTCGATGACGTGTCTCGCGACGCCACGGACGACATCGACGTCCCGAAGCGGGGCGTCGACGAAGAGTTCGGTCAGGACCCCAAGCCGATAGAGACCGATATCGTCGTCGTCCAAGTGCTCTCGGAGAGTGACTGCGACGGGAAGCGAGGCGTCCTCGAGCAGGTCGTACAGGAGCGCGGACTCGTAGAGCTCCCGTTCGTCGTCGAACAACTCCGCGACCGGCCCGTCGATGTCAACGTCGATATCCGCGATTTCCACGAGTTCGGCGAGTACGTCTACGACCTCGATATCGGCGTCGTCGGCGAGGAATTCCTGGATGATGTCGGTCTCGGGGAGCGTCCGGTCATCGTCGATCACGACCGCCATGATCTCCTCCTCATCGAGATCGATGTCGTCGACGAGAACGTCCAGTGCGTACACGAGATCCGTGGGCGTCCAAATCGCTCGAGGGACGTCTACCTCGGTCGGTACGTTCGCGTCCTCGGGGACCTCGACGACGTCCGAGACCGGGACACGCGACGGCCGCTCGTCGGTGGTCGATTTTCCGGTATCGCTCTCGTGAGTCTGCTCGTCGGCAGTTGGGGACTGCGCGGCTGACTCGTCACCGTCGTCCTGATCGGCGTCGTCCGAGTCGGACTGGGACTGTTCAGGCGTCTCCTGCTTCTGAGAGGAGGACTTGGCTGGAGCGTCGCCGCCATCCTCTGTCGACGTTTGTTCTGTCGACTCTGACTTCGACGGTGTCTGTGTCCCGGAGGCCTCCCGAGACGACTGCTCGTCGGGATGATGTTCGGACTGCCCGTTCGAGTCTGGATCAGACTGTGTCGAAGACTCGTTCGCAGACTCGCTCTTCGACTCGGTGTCTGCGTCGTCGTTTTGTGTGCCCGACGTCGAGGACTCCGTTGGTGACTTCGTCGACTGGGACTGCTCGTCGTGTTGCTGAGACGGCGCATCCGTCTGCTCCTGACTCGTCGCACGTGTCTCAGACTGGGTCTGCTGTGTCGACTGTGTGTCGTCGGCAGTACTCGACCCTTCCTGTCCGCCACGTTTCTGGGGCTCGCCGGCTTTCGACGTCTTCGAGTCTACCTCAGGAGAGTCGTCCTTCGTCTGGTTCGTTCGCGGCTGTTCGGCCTGCTCCGACTGACCGTCGTCTTTCTGAGTATCTGTTTGCTTCTGCGTGCTCTCCTGCGACTGGCCATTTCCCGCAGGTTGCTCGGCTTCGACTGAAGCGTTCCCAGCAGACGCCGACTGTTCGGCCTGCTGTGTCGCCTGCTCCGTGGGCTGGCCAGTCACCGGACGCGAGACGATGGCGCCACTCCCGCCGACGGCGATACACTCCTCACTACCGACGGTCACATCTTGGAACGGCTTGTCGACAGGGGACTCGACCGCTTGCAGTCCGTCCTCGTCGTTGTAGTAGCGAATCCGACCACTGGCGCCGACGATGACGACCTTGTCACCGTCCACGGCCACTCCGTACAACGGGCCGTCCGCGGCGTCGACGGCGTCCCACGACGATTCGTCGTACAGGTAGAGCGTGCCGTTCTCGCCGACGACGTAGACGTACTGGTCGTCCGCCGCGATGTCGTAGAGCGTCGATCCGGCGACCTCGATGCCGAGTTTGGTCCACGACCCGTCCTCTGACTCGAAGACTTTCCCACTCGAGTTCACCGCGTACATCGTGTCGTTCACGGCCTCGACCGAGTGGACGCTCGACCCACTCCCGAGACCGTCGCCGCCCGGCGAACGAGCCGCCTGTACCCACTCGACGTCGCCTGACTCCGCCGTGTCCGCAGTAATCGACCCGCGGAGGACCGACCCAGACCCGTTCACGAGGTGGACGGTCTCCTCGTCGGCCGCACCAGTGACAGTGAGGCCGTTCCAGCTCCCGGTAATACCCTTGGGGGCGGCGTGATCGACGAGTTCCTCGGCGCTTCTGTCGTAGTGACCGAGGGCGCCACTCGACCCAGCGAACCAGACACGCTTCCCGTCGTCGGTGACCGCGGCGGCGTACAGGTCGCTTCCCTGGCCATCCGGGCCGTCTTCCTCGCGGACGGTCCACCCGTCGGCCTGCTGTTCGAGGAATACGCCACCGCTCCCGACGGCGAACGTATCGGCGCCGACCGACTCGACGGCGTAGAGCGTCGTCGAAACCGGTGTCGACTCCTGTTCCCACTTCGGGTCCGACTCAGTATCCATATACTTACAGACTGGTTACAAACTGAAAAATACTCTCCCCAGGAGAAGTGGTCAACGAGTCAGGAGAGTCAACGCCTCACTCGTATCAGTGGACGATTGTCACGGGGACCGGCGAGCGGCGAACGACGGCCTCCGCGACACTCCCGAGAAGGACGCGGGAGACGCCCGACCGGCCGTGGCTCCCGATGACGATGTGGTCGACGTCGTTTTCCTCGGCGTACGTCACGATAGAGCGGGCCGGCTGGCCGACCGGCGTCGCCGTCTCGGCAATCTCGACGTCGAACTCCGCGGCCGTCGCACGTGCCTCGTCGAAGAGTTCCTCGGCCGCCTCTTGGGAGCGTTCGAGCCACTCGTCGCTCGGCACCGAGAGTGCCGAGACAAGGTGCGTTTCCGCGGGGTCGAGGACGTGGATCAAGACGAGTTCGTCCGCCTCGAACTCCTCGAGTGCGTACTCTAAGGCGTGTGTAGACTGCTCGGACTCGTCGACCGGGACCAGAATGCGACTCATAGGCTAGGTTGAACGCACAGTCCAAAAAAGATGCAGGGCAAGTCAGAGCGAGTTCGACGGTGTGTTTCAGTCTCGGTACCATCCTGTGAGGATTGCAGCTGAGCGCAGGACGGCGGAGCGTCGCACTCTACTGTCGCTCACACCCTCCTCTGAAGAGGTGGGCTTCCCCTCGCCACGTGTTAGACCGTTTAAAATGGATGGGTAGGAACCGAAATGAATTGTGTGCTAACTCAGACAACATCGACAGAATTGCCCAATATTCTAGCAGTGGTGTACCGAATCCATTGTCGAAGCAACATAGGAGTAACCATATATAGTCTGGAAACCTACATTCACCTATGGCACCATTGCTCGGCACCACGGTCGACGACGTCCTGGAGGAAGTGCTCGATGAGGGGCCCGACGATCTATTCGTCGTAAACCCCTCGGCGGACATGATCGAGAGCGTCATCGAGACTGCAACGCATTACGAGGGAGAGCTTCCGGAGATCCGGATGCTGGCCGATCGGCGACTGCTGAAGAACGTGATGGACGACTTCCTTGTCGCCACCAACGCGGCCGATCTGATCGAGGCCGACACGCTCTCGCTTCGCACCGTCGAGGACAGTACGCGAAGTTCACTGTTCGTCACCGAATCGCAGATTGTCGCGCTCGTGACGGCCGACGACAATGTTGGTGGGCTCGTCACCGACGACGAGGAGTTCGTCGACGCCGCCTACGAGACCGTCGAGGCTGACTGGGAGGCCGCCGACGAGTACACGCTCCGGACGCCCGGCATCTCGCGCATCCGGCAGACGCTCGACGACGAGATCAGCCCCGAGGTCGAGGAGGACTTCGAGAACGTGCTCGCGTCGCTCGAGAGCGCTCGTGGCGACGGTGATGGCCTGGACGAGGTCACGATCAGTCTCCTCGTCGCTGCGCGCAACCGCGTGCTCCTCTACGACATCTCCAAGTGGGGCGAGGACGTCGGGATCGCTTCCAAGGCTACGTTCAGCCGCACGAAGACGAAGCTCGAAGACATGGGTCTCATCGACACGGAGAAGGTCCCCATCGACGTCGGTCGACCCCGTCTCCGCCTGAAGCTCGCCGATGAGCGACTCCAGGACTCCGACCCCTCGGAACTCGCTAACGTCGCCCAGTCCATCCTCGCTAGCTAAACGGGCCTGGAACCGGACTCGGTCGATATCGACGGTCGTCCATCGGTGGGAACGGACGACCGATCTGTACGCGGGGCGACTACCACGATATTCCTTTTCGACGACGAAGCTTCGAGTGTCGAAACTGGAGGACAACCGAAGGTTCAAGCCTTCTTCTGAAAAACGAACTAACATCTCATGGATACTGCTGGCCATCGGGGCGTCACACTTACCGTTATCTCGACGATTGGACTCGCTCTTCTCGGATCGGATCTGCTTGAACCGTCGATTCCCGTCGGCGGTGCATTGCTGCTCTGTCTCGGCATCGGCTACGTCGTCGCGCCACTCCCGAACACACTCGAACAAGTCGTCAACCGTGGCCGACGCGGTCCCCTCCACAGCGTGTTTTCTCCACTCCTCGTCGCTCCAGTGCTGTACTTCAGCCTGCTCGGCGCAATAGCCCAAGGCCAGCACTTCCTCACGCGCTCGCTCTCAATTCCTGTTTCCGGGGGTGTCCTCGCACTCCTGATCGCGGGGACCGTCGGCGGCGCATGGGTTACACACATCCTCGTCGACCTTGGCTCGATCAGTCGTGGTCGCTTCCAGTTCGCCCCGCTCGCACCCCTTTCAGACCGATCCGTCGCACTCGGCCTCTACGACTCTGACTCGAAGATTCTCAACGCGACGATCTTCCTTGTCGGCGTCGTGCTGGTTGGAGTCCTCGCCGTCGTCTTCCTCATCCAGATCCTTCTCAGCACCAGTCTCTTCAGCTAGCTGGACACGCGTTCGTTTCGAGGCTAGGGATTCGGCGCGTACAGTGCGTACAGGATCGAGAGCATCCCCGCGGTGACGAGCAGTGAGGCGACGAACCCGGCCTCGACGAGCGAGAATCCGGACACCTCGACGAGTAACCCCTCTAGGACACCCCCGATACTGATGAGGACGAACCCGATGGCGACGTAGAGGAGTGTCTGTGCGTTGTTCCGTTGATAGCCTCGGTACGCCTGATAGGCGATGAGGAACCCGAGGGCGATAGTGAGCAGTTTGACGGCGACGAACCAGAGTTCTTGCATAGTGTGTCAGTCTCCTTCTTCCCGCATAGTCTGGAAGATGGACGTGATGCGGTCGGCTGGGTCGGCCTGCACGTCCACTTCGACGTCAAATCCATCCGCGTTGAGGAGGATTTCGACCCGTTCGAGGCAGGCCTCGTACTCCTTGTAGTGGTGGCCTGCCGGGTCGACGTGAGTGTGCGCCTCGAGGAAGCCCTGCTCGACGAGCCGGTTGACTCGTCGCGAAACGGTCGGCCGCGACATATCACACTTCTCGCTTAGCTCGCCCGCCGACAGTCGCTCGCGTTTCGTCGCGACCAGAATCTCGCGTGCGTACTCGTCGTCGAGTGTGGCGAACACCTCCGGGGCCTCCGACTCCTCGTTCACACGCTTACTCGTCGGCCGAGTAGGAAATATCCCACCGGTTTTCTGAGTCAGAACATCGACTCACCCTTATATGCTCTATCCGGCCCTCTCTGCAAGTATAGGTGCATCAATATGGCAACTAAATATACAATCGGACTGAACGAGTTAGAGAGCAAGATCGGCGGCGTGGCGGTCCACGCAAAGGTCCACAGCCTGTCGGCATGGTTCGTGCTGGCGCTGAGACTCATAGAAGATCAAGGCGGAAACCCACGATGTTAGTCGTGGGAGGAAGCCGACAGCGGGGAGAACAGTCCACGATGCGACAACCCGGCCGGGTTTCAAACGCGAACGTTCAAGTGGTTCGTGACCGAATAAATTGATAGTGCCAGCAGGCCACAAGTGTCGGCTGGGACGGGCGGCCAGTCAGCCCGCCTTGAACTCGGGACCGCGGAAGCGAGCGTGTTAGCCTTGCCCGTTCTGGGCATGGCTTCTCCGCACCCCATAGTGGGTTAGAGTGGAGGTCACCGGGAATTAAATGGACGTGCCCCACCGCCTCACACTCGGAAGAGCGTGAGAGTGGCCCTCCATAGCCCCGTACCCCTCGTCGTTTGAAGCGACGATGGAGTACCCGACCGTGGAACGGAGTGGTTCCACACGGGGAATCGGTGGGTTGCTGTCAGCCGACGACGCTGTTGGTCGCTCGGGCCGAAACCCCATCGTGGGTGGAAGCCCACGACTTCAGTCGTGGGTAGCTGACCTTGGACGTCGGCGCCGTCACGTCGCTCGGCCTCGCGACAGTGCTCGGCATCCTCGCCGGGTTCCTCGCGTACCGTCGACGCCCGGGACGAAAGCCCCCGGTCTCGGCCTGAGCGTCTTTCCGTTCGACGTCGAGCGAACTGTTCTTCCCGTCTCGTCCTACTCAACGCGCTCGACAGTCTCTTCACCGCAGTGTGGGCAGTACTGGTGGTTCTCGGCGACCGATTTCTCGCAGGATCGGCAGACGTACGTCGTGTCGGTCTCCGCCCCGTCGCCGTCGAACGCCTGTTTTGCCTCCTCGAATTTCTTCCCGGCCTTTCTGAACAGGCTCATTGACCGATATACGCTACCGAGTCGCAAAAGGATTGGCACCGGTGCATATTGTTGGAAGGGGGATTATTTCGCGAATTTGTGGTCGGTACACATACCCGTCTCCAGTCGATTATCTTCTATATGACTCAGCAGTCGCTCCAAATGCGGTCGCCATTTCTTGTCGTCATCGGGGGACTGTTGTTGTTCCTCGTCGCCGCCGTCCACCACGGCCAGGAAATATTCACTATCGGCAGCGTGGCCGGGCCGGTCGTCGCGCTCCTCGTCGACGGCCTCCCAGCGCTCGGGCTGGCCTACGCGGGCTACTGGCTCGCCGAAAACGACTCCTCGCCCACGAATCGGTGGGTCATCTTTCGCTGGTGTCTCGCCGGTGTCGTCCTGTTTGGCACCATCATGGGCGCGACGCTGTTCGTCCGCGCCTTCGAAGGTCGAGTCATCACCGAGCCACTCTTCCCACTCCTGGTCGCGATCAATGCGGGTGGAATCGCGGGGTTCGTCGCGGGCTACTACCAGTCACGTGCACGAGCCAAGGCCCACGAGGCGAAGACAGTGAGCGAGGCTTTCGAGTTCGTCAACAGTTTGATTCGCCACGACCTGCGTAACGACCTCGTCGTGATCCGGGGCCACGCCGGCATCCTCGATGATGAACTCTCGTCGACGGACGACGTGGAGAGCGAGACGCCCGACGTCATCGTCGATAAAGTCGACGAAGCGTTGACTCGAATCGAGACGAGCAACGCCGTCGCCCAGACGTTGGTTGGCGACCCCGACCTCGAGACTGTCGACGTCGCGGACATCGCCGCCGAGATGGCTTCCCAACTCGAGACGTCACACCGGCTCACCGTAACGACCGACCTTCCCGATCAGGCACTCGTCACGGCCAATGCCGGCCTCCGGTCGGTGCTGGACAATGTCTTGGAGAACGCCGCCGACCACAACGACGCCGACGACCCACGGATCCACGTCGCAATCGAGACGACCGAAGAGACTGTCCGGCTGTCCGTGGCTGATAACGGGCCGGGTATTCCCGACGACCAGCGGGCACAGCTCTTCGATCCGTCCGGGGACGATCAGGGCGGCCTCATCTTTGTCGGAAAGCTGGTCGAGGAGTACGACGGGACGGTGCACATTGAGGATAACGAGCCTCGTGGAACCGTCTTCGAGGTGGAGCTTCCGCGAGCGGGTTAGGACTGAGTCGGACGATTCCTTCTCGGCCATATTTTTGCGTACCCAGCGACTACAGGGTCATAATGGAGATTCTCGACACCGAAGCACTGGTCCGCACGTATGCTCCACAGACCGAGGAGTACCGACAGGACCCGATGCGGGCGGTCGAGGACTATCGTCGCGTCCAAGAGTTCGCTGCCGAGCACCCTGACGCCGGGCGAACGCGCGTTGGAAACGCACTCGACTTACCACCGAGTCGGGTTCGAACGTGGCTCAATGGCGGGATGCCTGATTGTGTCCGCGGACTGCACGTCGCCCAAGATCACGGTTGGGTGCCACTCTCCGAGACTGACGACGTCTTCGTCGGCGGGCTCAATGTTCTCGTCGCGTGGATCTTCTCTGGTGGGTCGATCTCCGTCGAGAACTTCTCGCCGTCCTTTACTGTCGATGGGCCAACGGCCCGCATCCGCCTCGAGTCGGCCCTGGAGACGGCCGGCGTCGAATACCGTGTGGTCCACGAAGACGAGAGCGGTCGGGCGACCGAATTCCGCATTGGTGAGGGCGAAACCGTCCTCGGTCGGACCCTGGCCGCACTCGGCGCCCCAGTTGGTGAGAAAAACGTCGACACAGATCTGTCCCTTCCAGAGTATCTTGATGACGCGTCGACGGCAGTTCGGGAGGAGTTCGTCACCGTCTATCTCCAAAACCGACTCTCCCAGGATCAGGGACGTACAGAGGCCCGCTTCCGTGAAGAACGACCGGATGCGTATTGTGAGGCCTTGGGTGGATTATTGGATGCGGTCCTCGACGTCGAGGTGACGGTCTCAAAGCAGAATATCTTCCTCTCCCGTTGGCCCGACTGTGTGCCGCGCTCCAGTGGCGTGTAGCCGGCTACGTATTTTCCTTCGAGGAGAAGATCGTTCACAGCGACGTCGCACAATCCACTTTGAGACGGCTCAGCTTGGCTGATCGATTTGGGCCGTGATGGTCTCGACGTCGTCGAGATACTCGACAGCGAGTCGGTAGTTCGTGTACGCACGAGCGCGTGGATTGTCGACCGAGTCGCGACCGAGTTCGGTATCGCCCGACTGAATGAGTCGATGCCCCTCTTCGATGAGCAGTGAGAGGAGTGGCCGGTCTACGGCGGTGCGTATCCGCTCACGGAGGAGCGTGAGTCCGCGAGCTTTGGTCCGGTCAAGGATGGCTGCAGGGACGCGATCGGCGTCTGCATCAAGTGGGATATCGTTCTCGAGGGCGTCGAAGGCGCGTCCCTTCAGGAGCGATTCGGCATTTCGTACAGTCCGATAGAGCGGCAGGCCTGCATACAATCCGTTCGGCGTCGCAAGGTTTGTGTTCTGTATGTAGGAGAGAACTATCGAGCGAATAGTTCGGTGGGGACCCGCTGGGAGTGCGCGAATCGTCTCCTGGCTCCGTTCGGACTCTTGGGGGGAGAGCATTCGGTCTCGTGTGTCTGCGAGGATTTGGTCGTCGACGTCGCGGACATGGGCTGTGAGATCTCGGCCGGGGATACTGCGCTCGTCGAGTGTCGCGCGCAACTCCTTATAGTGGCGAGCGGCATCGGCCCGCTGTCGGCGTGCCTGAAGGTGTGTCCCCCACGTATTGATGGTGTCCTCTGGGTCGTATTTCGTGATCGGCGTGTCCTGGCCGACGAAGGTGCCATTGCGGTAGGAGTTCAGCTTTGCACGGCCGAGCCACCGTTCGACCCAGTACAAGCGAGCAAGATCGACTTGCGGGTCGCCCACTGTATAGGTAATTCTCTGGCGAGTGTTCGCGATAGCCTGTTGGATTTCGCGGGCTTGGTCGGCGAGCTGTTCTCCCGTGGCTTTATCGAGTGCGAGTCGTGCGCCGCCGATTGCACGTCCGGCGTGCATCATACCGAGTCGGATATCGACGATGGCGTCCCACCCGGTCGCCCGTTCAGCGTTTGTGAGGTAGTCTTGAGCGCTCGTGATATTTCTGCCAGGGTCGCCGAATGCGGGGAGGTTGCTGCTGGCTGTCTCTTTGTCCGAAACACGATCCCACGTCTGTTGGGCACGATCGATCGAGGCTTGGAGGTCCTTGCGGGCGGCGACGACATGGCTGTCGGTAACTGACGGGTTGGCAGTGTGGCTCGGGATCGTGCGAAGCAGTGTGCGCCACATCGCGAGCGTGTCCGGTAACAGGCTTGCCGGCAGAAGACCGCCTACGCCGATAGTGCCGCCTACAGCGACACTGCTCGCGAGCAGGTTTCGACGACTGATGGAGGGCATTGGCTCAAGAGTTCTACAGACCCGGCTAAGAGTTTTTCCACAGACAGGTCTGAGAAATCCGGTTCGGAGACGCTCTAGAACGCATCTCCCACTAGACCACCATTTTTCTCTCGTGTAGCGGTACTCAGTGGACCCTCGACGACGGCTGAACACTTATGTCGACTCAGAAAGAGGTTGACACTGCCCATGCAGTTGGTCCTCATCGGCGTTGGTCAGGCAGGTGGCAAAATCGTCGACGCGCTCCTCCAGCGTGAGTCGGCAGACAAGACCCCGTTCATCCGGGAGGCTGTCGCGATCAATACGGCCGAACAAGATCTTCGTGGACTCGATCACGTCCCCGAGGCAAATCGACACCTCGTCGGACAGAGCCGGGTTGGTGGCCACGGTGTCGGCGGCGACAACGAGCTCGCCGCCGAGATTGCACAAGACGAGCGTTCCGAACTCGTCCGGGCAATCGATGTCCCGGCGACGAATGTCGATGCCTTCCTCGTCGTCGCCGGCCTCGGTGGTGGGACTGGGAGCGGCATGAGTCCGGTCCTCGTGAACGAACTCCAGCGAATCCACACAGAGCCGATCTATGGGCTCGGAATTCTCCCGAGTGAAGACGAGGGCGGCCTCTACTCACTGAATGCTGCACGCTCGCTTCGAACGCTTCGGCGAGAGGCCGACAATGTCGTCCTGATCGATAACGATGCCTGGCGCTCGAGTGGTGAATCACTCGGCGACGCCTACGAGTCGATCAATCGCGAGATTGCACGCAGACTCGCAGTCCTGTTTAGTGCAGGTGAACTTAGTCAGTCGGACACTGTTGGGGAAAGTGTGCTCGACGCCAGCGAGATCATCAATACACTGCGTGGCGGGGGAGTGAGCGCACTTGGATATGGGTCGGGCAAGATCGATACTGATGACTCATCCGGGCGACTGTCGGGACTCCTTGGTTCTTCGACACCGAGTGTCGACGAGACGACTGCCGTCAACCTCACCATGAGTACGATCCGAAAGGCCGTTCGCAGTCAGCTTTCCGTCCCCTGCGACGTCGCGAGTACAGGTCGGGCGCTCGTTCTCGTGAGTGGGCCGCCGGCATGGCTCAGCAGAAAGGGCATCGAGCGCGGCCGACAGTGGGTCGAAGAGACGACTCAGTGTTTGGAGGTTCGCGGCGGCGACTATCCGCTCCCGGAGTCCGATCACGTCGCGGCAGTCGTGTTACTCTCGGACGTCAAGGAGAGTGAGCGCCTTGATCAACTTGAGGCAGTGGCAGCTGACGCTCAGGGTGAACAAGAAACGCATGAGAATGATGGGGAGGTAAGTGGAGAGTCGTTGAGTGATGACAAGCTAGATGGTCTCTTCTAAAGGAGAAACAACGCGAGTTTCCCGCCCCACCCCACCCCACCGTGGGCGGAAAACACTATTGGCGGCAGAACACCCGTCCAACAGTCCGATTCCTCCTTTCATCTCGTCATCACCCATTTTCGGACCACTGGAGCAAGGTGCTTTCCGAAAGAGAAGCTTCGGAATACTCCCGAAAACTGACTGGAAGGGTAGCTCCCACGACCGAAGATTTTCCGAACCCTACTCACAACCAGCAACACACCCGCTAACAACTACACCCACGGAACACTTTACCGGATTCCCAGGAAGAGGACCGTATGGACCTCACGATCGACCACGTCACCGTCGCCGGCCGAAATTTAGACGCGCTTTCGACGGCATTCTCCGACGGGGAACTCCCAGCAGAGTACGGTGGGACACACTCGAACGGGGCAACACACATGTCGATTGTCGGCTTTCGTGACGGGAGCTACATCGAACTCGTCTCGACAGTCGACTTGTCGACGCCCTCGCCGTGGTGGCACGATCCCATCTACGGCGACGGCGGGCCGTGTGCATGGGCCATCGACGTCGAGGACATCGACGAAGCGAGCGAGACACTGCGGGATCGGGGCATCGCCGTCGAGGGACCGATCGACTACGAGCGCGAACGGGCAGACGGGACACTCGTCGAGTGGGAACTTTCCTTCCTCGGCGACGAAGCGGACCCTGGCGCAACACTCCCCTTCCTGATTAGTGACCGAACACCTCGAGAACTTCGCGTCCAACCGACCGGCGACCTCGCGTCCTCTCCGATCACCGGCGTGGAATCGGTCGTCTTGGCCGTTCCCGATCTCGAGACTGCGAGCGAACGCTTCCAGACGGCGTTCGACCTTGACTCACCGTCACGAGAGTTCCTCGATCATTTCGACGCCGACGCCGCGGTCTTCACGGACGCACCAGTCATCCTCGTGACACCGAATGGAGATGGGTGGCTCGCGGATCGTCTCGAGCAATTTGGACCACGACCAGTCGCCTACCTACTCGGTGCCGACACTAACTCGGAAGTGGGCCTCGACGTCGTCAAAACGGAGCCGTTCGCTGGTCACACGCTCGACTGGGTCCGACCAACCGAACCGATTGGCCGCCCGTATCTCGGCATTCTCCCCGACCAGTGAAGGCTGGACTCGGCCTACTTGCCTTCGACGACCGCCATCTCGGCGTCGTTTCCGATGACCTGAATCGGGTACCACTCATCCTCGATCTCGACGAGTGCCTCGGAATACCCACCGTCACCAGTTCGTGCTCGTTCGACGAACTGCACCTGCTGGTCAGTCAACCCGAAGGTGTCTTGTCACTCATCGATCTCTTCGGTTCGGTGCAAGACGGTCATCGCGGAGTTGTTGATGATCGACTCGGCCTCTTCGTGACTGAAGAAGTCCCGAACGTTCTGCGTGAGAAAGCGAATCGACGTATCGAAGTGCCGACTGTGTCGAATCCGCTGGCCGAGGAACTCGAGACTCTTCGCTTCCCGGAGCAAGTACCGTGCTTCGTCAACGACGAAGACGACGTTCTTTGGCGTCTCCTTGGCCCGCTCGTAGACAAGCGAGAAGAGGAGTTGCATCATCAACCCAGAATCCCCACCACTGCCTTCCTGCTGGCTGAGGTCTAGATATATGACGTCCTCATCGCGGAAGTCGAAGTCCGTCTTCTGGGCGAGATTCGTGTAATGGCCATCGACAAAGGGGCGCAACTGGCCCAGTAGCTCGGTCGCCCGCACTTCGATGTCCGTGGCCACCTTGGCCGTCCGGACTGGGTCTCGGTCGTGGCGTTCGACTGTGTCCCACTTTCAGTGCTACTCGATTGTCTCCCACTGCCGACACGGGAGACCGTCCGCCGACCGGCCTGTCGGTCTTGTTCGCGACGGCCGCAGGTGCACGCCGCGTCGAGTTCGTGAGCCGATCTTCGGCAGCATCAAGTCGGTCACTGAGGGGGTTGACAGCGGTGAAGTACCATGGGTCATCCGACTCGTGGTACTCTGTCTCGAAATCGTGTAGAAAGCACTATCGAATACCGATATATTTCGCTGTGGCCGGTACACTATTACCTGTTGGACTTGTGTATACAATTGTCTGCCAGGGGAAGCCAAACGGAATCTGTCTTGCTCTGGGGGGAGTGTTCCGTAGCAGATTCTGGCTTATCTTCCCGGCAGACTCTTTGGTATATCCCGGACAGTAGTCTCAAAGGGCCCAAACTGGCCTGCAGCCGAACTCAGGGCTCTTGGATACGGGCGTCGAAGATATCCTCGAAGATCCGCTTGAGCCCTTTACGGAGATGTTGCTGGAAGGTCGGCGCCGAGACATCCAGTGTTGCAGCCACGTCGGTCCCTGACGCATCACGTGGCCACTCGAAGTACCCCTGGAAGTAGGCCGTCTGAATTGCCTCGAGTTGCTTTTGGGTCAGCAAGTCGGTGAGATCGTACTTCAGCCCACTCCCAGACGTTGTCTCGGCGTCCAGCGGCTGTCGGCGAACGAGTCGAAGCTCCGACAGGCGTTCCTGGCACGTCTCGACGAATGTACGGATGTCCATCGACGGCGAGCACAGTACCGTCGCGCGGCCGCCATCAGGCCCGACACGGATCGCCTGAACCGTTGCCTCCTGTGTGGCGAGGGCGTCGACGAGTGTGAAATCGGAGACAGTCAGGCCAACGAGCGTCATTCCTTCAGTTTCGCGGAGGACGTCGACGTTCGTGATCGACGTCGACTGCTCGACGGCCGTCGTGAATCGGGACAGATCGGAGTTGTGGATCGTCGCATACACGATCCACGTACCCGTTCCTTGGGGCACGAGTCCATCAACGTCGATCGCTCATGGGAAGCACGTTGTTGGTGTGTTAGAGAACGGTTCGGACGATTTCTTTGAGAGCCTCTCGACCTGGTTTGCGGAAGATTCGTCGCCGGAGCTGGAATGCTCTGAGATAGGGCGTTAGCTTGTCTTTTGAGACGCCTCGATGCGGCGAGAGCCACCGTCGCGCCAGCGACGCGTGGCTCTCGCAAGTGTTCACGTGTGTGTCTTCATCGACGTATTCACCCTCGCCGTGAATCACCGCTTCTCGCTGGAAATTCTCGTCGTCTTCGAGTGGATCGTATGCTCGAAATCCGTCGGTGTAGACGGTGAGCGACTCCTCCTCGCGGTCGCCGAGGAGGAGTCGCACGGTTGATTCGTCAGCGGATTTCGCTGGCACGACGTATCGCTGATCGCTGCCGCGATCAACGAGTGTGAACACCGGTGGCTTGTCTTCGGCGTAGCTTCCACGACCACGTTTCGAGAGGCCACGCGAGCGCGACTCTCGGTCGCGCTCGCGGCCTTTCAGCCCTGCAGTAACGTACACTTCATCGATTTCGACTGGGCCAACGAGATCGATAGCTGGCGCGTCGAGCGTTCTGGCGAACTGCTCGACGCGCCGCCGAAGCGACCGGTAGGAGACGTCGAGTTCAGCGTCTAGTTGACGAATACTCGTGTTGAACCGGAGTAACGTGTAGAACGCGAAGAAGAGCTTGTCAAGGCCGATCTTCGCGTGCGCGAAGATCGTGCCGGTCTTGGGGTTGAACGTGCGGTCGCAATCCTTACAGAGATACCGTTGATACTGTCGATAGCTGCCGTGTTTGATCACTGACTCAGACCGGCAGCGCGGGCAGTAGAGGCCATCACGCCAGCGAACCTGCTCCAGCAGGTTCGCGGCGCTCGCCTCTGAGTTCAGCAATTCAACTGGGAACATTGCATCGGGTGACGCGTTCGCGTCACCCTTGCCCGCTACGCTTCAACAGCGCCAGCTCTACTCAACCAACAACCTGCTTCCGAAGAGCGACGTCGATTGTCGCATCTGCATCACGGGCAAGACGGGAGAGTGGGTCGTCGATGTCCGGAAACTCGAACTCGAGTTCGGTCTCGCGTCCACTGAGGAGTGCCTCGTTGCGCTCGACGGCGTCGATTGCGTTCGCAATCTGCGTCGCGAGCTCCGAGAGTACCGTGACTTCCTCGTCGGTGAAAATCTGCGGTTGGTCGGCGTAGATTTCGAGGAATCCGTATTCGTGGCCATCACATCGGAGGGGCAAACAGACGAGGCTTCGAAAGCCACGATTGAGGGCGGCCTTTCGCCACGCGGCGACGCGGCGATCCCGGTGGATGTCGTTGACGACGATGGGCTCGCCTCGTTCCTGTACCCGTTCGGGAATGGGCGTCGTCTCTCGATCGCCACTTGCCTGATCGAGAATTCCTTGCCCTTCACCCGCAAATGCGAGCGGAGTATATTCGTCTCTGACAGCGGTCTCCTCACCGATCCAGGTGAATCGATAGTGGTCGACGTCGGTGAGGGTCTCACAGACGAGTTGCTGGACTTCGGACCGCGAATTGGCCTGTATCAGCCCCCGGTTGATCGTCCGGATGATCGAGTTCAGTCGATTGACTCGGCGAAGCTCCTCGTTTCGCGCTTCGAGTTGCTGGTCTTTCTCTTCGAGGGTTTGTTCGCGTCTGGCGCGTTCGAGTGCCGTCGCGGCGTTCGACGTGAGTAATTCGGCGAACTCGATATCTGTCTCGCTGAAGGCGTCGGAACGTGTCGATCCAGAAATGAAGATTCCGAAATCACCGATCGGAACGAACAGTTGACTTCGCGCAATTTTCCCGTCCCTCCCAGTCGCCCCAGTGAACGAGGTCTGCTCGCCCTCACTGGTGGCATCGTTGATGACCGTCGTTTCTCCGTCGACGAAGGTCTTCCAGATGGAGCCACCCAATTCGTGCACTGTCGAGAGCGGTCCGAACAGGGCTTCGACCTCCTCTGTCTGGGCGACCGGTCGAAGCTCTCCGCTGGCGTCGTCCCAAAGGAACACAGCAGCGGCAGTCAGATCGAGGACGTCGTCGGCATCGGCCGCGATGATTTCGGCAATCTCGTCGCGGTCGGTCGTCTGGATGAGCTCCCGTGTCGTCCCGTGAAGCGTTTCGAGCATCTCTTCGCGCTTCTTGATGGTGCGTTCGCCACGGTGGCGATCGAGTGCGGCTGCAGTGTTCGCCACGAGAATCTCGGCGAGTTGCCGGTCCATCGCGGTAATCGGGTCGTCACGTGGGAAACCCAGCGCCAACACCCCATACTCGCCGAGTGGCAGATACAGCACACCCCATCCAGATGTACGGGTGTGCGTATCGTCGATATCGGCGGCGTGCTCGACAAATTCAGCGGTCTCCGTATAGAAGGCCCGAACCGCTGGCGTGTCTTCTTTGACGCCGTACACGGGTAACTCACCGACGACTTCCCGTGCCTCGTCAGTCGTGCTGACCGGGACGAGTTGCTCGTCCTCGTAGAGGTAGACCGCACTGAGCGGGTTGTCGACGATATACTCGGTCGCGCGGACAGCGACATCCGCAATCTCCTCGCGTGTCGTCGCGTCGAAGAGATCCTGTGTCGTCTCGAGGAGTGCGTGGAGTGTCTGTTCGTAGGAGTATCGCTGCGCGACGTTCCGGCCCGTCCCACAGATCCCGATAACCTCTCCATCTTGGTCGTGAAGCGTAGTTCCGCTGAACTCGTAGCGTACTCGTCTGCCTTGCTTCGTGAGGAAATCCACTTCGAAGGTGACTGTCCCCGTTTCGAGCACTGTGTCGAGGGCCTCTAGTACGACATCGTGCTCGTCTTCGGGGAAGAAGTCGAGCATGTCGAGTTGGCGTGCCTCGTCGCTGCTGTACCCGGTGATACGGTGGGCCGCATCGTTCCAGTAGATGGGTTGTCCATCCGTATCGGTGACGTAGACGACGTCGTCGAGCGACCCGAGAACGGTATCGAGGAACTCGAACCCCTCGCGAAGTTGCTGGCGGTCGTTATACGTTTCAGCGTCGTCGTGTACTGCCGTCGCCAACCGTTCGGGGTGCTCCTGTACCGTCGATTTCTGAAACGCATTCGTCGCGCCAGCCTCGATGAGTTCGCTCGGATCCGTCTCGGCCCCATTCACGAGGCCGATAAACGGGAGTCGTGACTCACGATTTCGAACAGCGTGGAGAAATTCGGGAAGCGGTGGGTTCGAGAGTTGATTGCCACCGACGACACAGTCGATATCGTCGCCGTCTTCGAGGCGATCGAGCGCTGCCGTCGGATCCGTCTCGGTGTGGACGTCGAAGCTCACTCGGAGGGGTTCCAGCCGGTTTGCGAGTGGCTGGAGAAACGACGAGTCGTCGTCGACGAGGAGAATCCGGTGCGACTTGTCAGATTCCATTAGCTACTGTTGTGAACTCCGAGTACTTAGTGGCGGTGACCGAAAAAACAGCAAATACAGAAGTATCAACTACAGATATTGACTAGCAAACGGATGGGTTTTCGTGGCAAGTGAGGTACGGGGCCACATACTGCTACTGCAGAGTGCGTTGAGCGTATACAGATTGCCACAATTGGCGACCAGTTAGTTCAGTCACACTACGACGACTATTCGCCGTTCGACTCGTGACCGGTTTCCGGTTCGTACTGGTACTGGACATCGCCGTCGAGGACCGCGTATCGGCCCACCGAAGGGTCGTAGACGACGCGCTTCCCGGAGTCGATCGCGACGTCGACCAACGCTTCCAGTGACTCCATTCGGACTGTCGACGCTGTCGTCGGGGCCGGGAGCCGTCCCGTCGAAATCCACTCGCCGTAGCGTGTATGGTGGAGTTCATCGGCCAATTCGTCTTCGGGGACAGCGTCGAGACGCCGCGTCGTGACGCCGGTCACGATTCCCACGACGACGAAGACGATGCCACCGACGAGTGGCAACTGGAACGGCAGGTGGGAGTCGAGTGGCAGTGTCCGAGTATGTGTGACGGGCGTGCTGTGGGTCTTCGAGACCGTATCTGTCTCGATACCGTACCAGCGGTCACTGAACGTGAGCGAATACGCGTTGGTCGACCCTCCGTCGTATTGACCGACAGTGTACTGACTGGAAACCCGGAGGGCAACATCAGTCGTCGCTGCCCGCCCGAACTCCGATTGGTACGCCGCCAGTTGCTCCTGGATGTCCGGCATCGAGAGCGTCATTGTCGACACGGTGCCCGTCGCGCTCGATGTCGTCGTGACAGTCAGGGGTTCGGTGTGTTGCCAGAATGTCTCTCCTCCCCGACGTGCCGTGTAGACGAGTTCCGCGTCGTGTTCGGCAGTTCCGGAAACGTCAGTGGGGAGTGTCGTCGCCACCGTAATATTCGCATGAGGTGCTGCGGTCAGCAGATACACTGGCTGGTCGTGAAGGGTCGTCCCCCTCTCGTACAGTGAGGTGTTTCCGGTAACCATCGCAGCTGCGCTGATCTCTGTCGAAACCGTCTGCCTGTCGGTATGGTCGGTAATCTCGGTCGTGGGCGGGTTCGCGTACACTGCGCCAGCGCCAGCCAAGAGGAGGATACCGACGGCGAGGAACGTAGCCACGAGCGCTGGACCACGCTTGGCGAGCAGATATCGGAGGCGGAGTGTGGAGGTCATTGGTGGTGGGTGGAGGTGGTTGTCGTCACGATTCGATGGGGACGGTACGGTCCTGTGCGGAGACGTAGAGGCCAGGGGCCGACGCCTCGATGTGGAAATACACGGTTCGCCCGCCGAGCGCACTGTCGTTGTGCACGGCGAGATCGACCTGGCGTGTCTCACCCTGTCCGAGGGTGAACGTGGCCTGGTCGCCCGTGGATGTCCCGTCGACGACCAGTTCACCGGTATCGGTCGAGTCCGATCGGAGGGTGACCGTGACGGTCACATCCTGGCCGAAGCGGTTCGTCAGATTGACCAGTGGCTCGGTCGTGTTCGTGTGGACGGCCGGTGCCGTATCGATACCGTAGACGCCAGATACGTCGTTGGCGACGCCGATATCGCTGGTCCGACCGACACTGCCGGTCGTGAACGCTGCCGTCCCGAGACTCCCGCCGACGACGAGCATCACGGTAGCCACGATGGCGAGCGTGAGGAGCGTGTTCGAGCCGGTGCGGCGGCGTGAGCGAGTCATTCGAACCCCTCCGTCAGGATCGTCCAGAGACGCGACCGGGAGCGACGAATCGGCTCACGACCGTCGATGGCAACCCAGTACAGCACCCAGAGTGGCCCAAAGATGAGCCCCGAAGTCGCGCTCGCCGCGGCAATCGGGTGCCAGTTGTGCAGCCACACCAACACGGAATGAGGCAAGACTGCAGGGTAGCGGTTGACGGTGATCTGTGCGGGAACCGGACCGATCGTACGGGCCGGATGAATCGTCCCCTCGATAGAGAGATTCGTCGCACTGCGAGTCATCGTCGTCACATCGATACCGTGACTGCCGACGACGCGCGTCGTCAACGGCATCTGTGGCAACTCGATTTGCGTCTCGACCGCTTCAGCTGTTCCGACGAGCACCGTTCGCGGACCGCTTGCACCGGCCGCGGATTCGACGGCGACCAGCGGGATATCGTGACTCGATCCACCGTAGACGAGGAGGCCACCGACTGCGAGAAACCCGACCAGAAAGACTGGTCCGGCAACGTCGCGGACACGCGTCAGGTCACGAGTGGGTCGTGTCTGACCCTCACGAGCCCAGAGCAATGCGAGTACACCGCCTGCAAGCGCGAGCACGGCCGATAGATTCGCACGCGCCGTTGCGAGAACGAACCCCAGCTGCGGGATGAGGAGCGGCTCGCCGCCGACAGTGAGGACCTCACCACGAATCTCGCCACGAGTGACCGGTGGATACCCTGTTTCCTGGTCGATTTGTGGGTTGTTGTCGCCCTTTGTGAGATAGCCGTCAGCAGTCTGCCCGACAATTCGGTGGGTGACGTAGGCGTCGCGTTCGTCGCTCCAGAACGTGACGATGTCACCATTTTGGACCTCCCCCGCGGGGACGAGAATGTAGCCATCGTTCACGCCGATCGTCGGTTCCATACTGTCGGAGTATACGTATGAGAGTTGGACAGGCGCTCCGGCGGATGCCGTAGTCAGCACCACGATCAGGAGAACGCCGAGGAATCCAACTCTTCTAAGCATCGAAAAAGCGGAGGCGGTGTTAGGCCGAGATTTCCAGCGACCCGGATAGGTCGTCTGCACTCGAGAGACCAGTCGTGTCGACAACGATGACGACGTAGAGGGTGGTACCCGAGCCGATACCGGAGAGCGTGGTCGAGGTGTTCTCCTCACTCACAGTGCCGACCGACGCGCCAGTACCGTCGTAGATCTGGAACTCGATGTTGGTCGCAGTGACAGCAGTCCCACCAGCGCCCGTGTACGAGACAGTAAAGCTGTGTGACGTTATGTCCTGATTCGTAATCGTGAACGCAGAGCCGTTAACGGGGTCGGCAGTGTTACCGATTTCGAACGTCGCGTTCGCGTTAGCGCCAGTTGCGGAACCGCGTGCAAAGTCAATCGCAAGCTGACCGCTGTTGTTGTAGACAAGGTCACCAGAGGACCCATCTGCGAGGCCGATTAGACCGGCGTCGTCATTGACAACGTCAACAGAGGCAGTACGGCTAAGTGTAGCAGACGTGTACGCACTGGCCCCGATTGTTGCGGAGGCAACAACAACGACCATCAGAATGGTTGCAAGCTTTAGCTTCATTACAACTAAACGAATGGGGACTACGTACCAGTCCTTGCTGCATACACTTGTTAGGGTGACTCTTTCTGACCCTACATACGTAGGGAATGATTAGATAGTTGCTACGATAGTGGAGTAACATGGCTGATGACCTATAGGAATCTTCACAATCGGCCTCAATCCCCGCAAGAGGCAGTCTATGAGAAATCCGTGCCCGAGTGTGAAGGACGTCGGAATGGGTTGGCGCGTACACGCGGCGATCCGAGTGTCGTCAGGAGAGCGGTCGTGTGCCCCTTCTGGCGTATTCCTGGATGGATACTGATGTAGAGTCTCGGCCAGTCGAACGGGTTCTCGACGCCGACAAGTATGAAACCACAAGACTGCGGCCGTATGTGGAGAGCGACGCCGGTTCTCGTCTCCGCCCCGAGTTGTGTCCGGTCGCTCGGAGAGAACGGCTCAGACCGGAGATCGCTGGCGATTTAGCCACTTTACTAATTATCAGGAATCTGGTCCGTAATTCCCTAGCCCCCGCTCAAGCCGTCACACTGAACCACATATCCACAGACATCGCTCTCTTGCGGGGAGTTCGGTCAATTGTGAGATTTGGTGCTGTCGAGAGACGGTGGGTGAGCGATCTGCCAACCACGCGCCCGACGCACGATTGGACGGCGACCGCAGCACGATGTCCGTTTAACCTTTAGACGACGGATCTCATTTCGACGAGGAGTCACACTGATTCGACGACGATCGGATCAGTCGTGAAGCATCGATTCGACGACTCATAGCGCCAGAGCAGTTGCTTCGACTTCATCAGCAAGTCGAGTACTCGCATCCATTGGTACAGGCACACGTCAGGAACCCACGACTAAAGTCGTGGGCTTGTCAGTGGACTCCCGGTCGACCCACTCTTCGTGGTCGGTGAAAACTCACCGTTCCCGTTCACGGTCCCTGACTTCAGCGCAACCTGACAGTTTGCGCG